>NZ_JBQFIV010000001.1:2490000-3418794 GCF_056535705.1 Ruegeria sp. BC8
CGGAACCAATCCGGCGATGTAGACCGCCCAGACAGGAACGCAGCGCAGTATCTGGTTCAGCTTGTGCATGACCTCAGTAGTATTCCCTGAGATCCATGCCGTCATAAAGCCCTGCGACCTCTTCTTCGTAACCGTTGAACATCAGTGTTGGTTGTCGCTTGGCAAACAACCCGCCGCCGATGCGGCGTTCCGAGGCTTGGGACCACCGCGGATGATCCACGGTCGGGTTCACGTTGCTGTAGAACCCGTATTCACGCGGGTTGGCCATGTTCCAGCTGGTTGGCGGCTCTTCTTCGGTCAGAGTGATGCGTACGATCGATTTGATCGACTTGAAGCCATATTTCCATGGAACCACCAGGCGCAGCGGGGCACCGTTCTGATTGGGGATCGGGCGGCCATAGATACCCGTTGCCATGATCGTCAACGGATGCATGGCTTCATCCAGCCTTAGACCTTCCCGATACGGCCAGTCCAGAACCGGATATGCAACGCCCGGCATCTCGTCGGGGCGCAGCGCGGTTTCGAAGGCCACGTATTTCGCCCCCTCCTGCACACCCGCCATGTTCAGCAGATCGGCCAGCTCGAACCCGTTCCACGGCACGACCATCGACCAGGCCTCGACACAGCGGAACCGGTAGATGCGTTCTTCGATCGTCATTTCGGACATGATGTCCTGGAAATCATACTCTCCCGGGCGGTCAACCAACCCGTCAATCGTGACGCTCCATGGTTCGGTCTTGAGGGTATGGGCGTATTTCGCAGGGTCGTCCTTGCGGGTCCCGAACTCATAGTAGTTGTTGTAGGAGGTGATCTCTTCCCACGTGTTCTGCTCCAGCGCATCTTCCGCATCGGCACGGCCCGCGATCATCGCCAGTCCCGATCCGGCGAGTCCGGCCATGATCTGTCGGCGGTTCAGGAACGCCGCCCGCGGGGTCGTATCGGCATGTGTCAGGGTGTTGATCCAGCGGTGCGCCATTCCGTTCTCCGTTCATCTACAAAAATCAGCCTTGAATTAGCCTCGTTTTAGCACCGGACCAACGCAACTTGCGTCACGATTGAGAGACGGGACTGTAACGAAGCCTGCGCTGCATTCCCGTCGCGCACAGACGAACACCTGTTTGGAACGGCATCAACGGGATGGAAGCTGCACATCCGATAAGGTATCGCCGAAACAACCAGAGACTGTGTGAAGGCCGCCCCGTGTTACTGACCAAAACCATTCCTTTGTCCCTTTCGATCCTGTGGCGCTTTGCGGTGACGTTCCCGATCCTGCTCATCGGCCTTTTTCTGTACGGCGCGTTGGGTGGCGTGATCGGGTTTGTCATCGGGTTGATCCTGCCCGGAACACTGTTCATTGCAACCTTCCTGATCAGCGCCTCATCCGGCGTGATCCCGATCATGGTCGGCGCCCGGTTCGGGTTCCAGTCGAAACTGATCCGACCCGGTGTGGGCTATCGCAAGCTGATCGTTCCCGCCATTGCCTATGGCGCGGCGGAGTCCCTGGCGATCGGCCTGATCCTTGCGCCAGTGGTCGGGTTGGCCTTTGTTCAGGTCGCGCCCAATCTGGTCGATCTGACCAAGACCCCCGAAACACCGGCACTGGACTGGCTGACCTCGGCCGGCGCGTCGGTTTCGGTGGCGGGCCTCGTCGTCACGGTTGCGGTATTCACGGTAGCCTCGGCTGCGCGGGCCAGTCTGCTGGTTCCCCTGGCTGCGGCGGCCTTGGGCAGCGATCCTGACGACCGACCTTATACACCCTTCCGCAATCTGGGTGCGTCCTTCTGGCCGCTCTTTGCTTTGGTGGCCATCAGCTATGTATCGATGATGGTGCTTTACGTCCTCGCCTTTCTGGCCGTGGCCTTCGTGGCGGGGCTACCAGCGTTGGCAACGTCCGTTACCGAAATCGAAGGCCTGTTCCGCGGTGGCGCCATCGAAAACCCGATCTGGCCTGCAGTGGCCTTGTTTCTCAGCTTTATCCTGGTCGGGCTTTGGGGGCTGAGCCTGCAATCCGCGGGTGCGGTATTGGCATATCTGAAACTGCAGGGCGGGCGCCCCAGCCGCCATATGGTGGATCCGGCCCAGCGCATGGCTCCGCCGGCACCACCACCATCGCCCGAGTCCGGTCCGCGCCTGAGTGCCGACGACTTGCGAGCATTGCGCAAAAGCCGTCAGAACCACGACTGATTGGTGCGCATGAAAAAGGCCCGCCATTTCTGGCGGGCCTTTCCTGTTTCAGCCAAGCCGCAGGTTAGTGGACCACGGCCTCGTCCGGGCGCGGGCGGTCGCTGGTGCCCAACCGGTCGCCGATGATCAGACCATCGGGTCCGGCAGTTACCGGCACGGTGTCGCCATCCCGGATGTCGCCGGCCAGCAAAGCCTCGGCCAGCGGGTTCTGCAGGGCACGCTGGATCACGCGCTTGAGCGGACGCGCCCCGAAGACCGGGTCGTAGCCTTCGTTGGCCAGCCACTCCTTGGCGGCATCGTCCAGCACAAGATCGATCTTGCGCCCGGCAAGCCGCTTCCGCAGGCGGGACAGCTGGATGTCGACGATTGCATCCATGTCCGACCGCTGAAGCCGGTCGAAGATGATGGTCTCATCCAGACGGTTCAGGAACTCGGGCCGGAAATGCGCCCGGACCGCGTCCATCACGTCGCGCTTGGCCTGCGCCGTGTCGGCCCCTTCGGGCAACTGG
The DNA here is from genome assembly GCF_056535705.1 of Ruegeria sp. BC8. NCBI lineage: Bacteria > Pseudomonadati > Pseudomonadota > Alphaproteobacteria > Rhodobacterales > Roseobacteraceae > Ruegeria > Ruegeria sp. BC8. Next base: position 2,492,694 of record NZ_JBQFIV010000001.1, read on the forward strand.
CTGAGCGCCTGCGACCCAAGGTTCGAGGTCAGCACGATCAGCGTCTGCTTGAAGTCGACCGTGCGGCCCTGACCGTCGGTCAGCACACCGTCATCCAGCACCTGCAACAGCACGTTGAACACGTCCGGATGCGCCTTCTCGACCTCGTCGAACAGCACCACCTGGTACGGCCGGCGACGGACGGCTTCGGTCAGAACGCCGCCTTCCTCATAGCCGACATAGCCCGGCGGGGCACCGATCAGGCGGGCGACGGCGTGTTTCTCCATGAACTCGGACATGTCGATCCGCACCATCGCGTGTTCGTCGTCGAACAGGTATTCGGCGACGGCCTTGGTCAGCTCGGTCTTGCCCACACCGGTCGGGCCGAGGAACAGGAACGAGCCCAGCGGGCGGTTCTCGTCGTTCAGACCGGCCCGGGCCCGACGCACGGCATTGGCCACGGCGCGCACGGCCTCGTCCTGGCCGACCACGCGGGCATGCAGCGCTTCTTCCATGCGCAGCAGCTTTTCGCGCTCGCCTTCCAGCATCTTCGAGGTCGGGATACCGGTCCAGCGTTCGACCACGGCCGCGATCTGTTCAGGGCGTACCGTCTCCTTGGCCATGACCGCGTTGCTTTCCTGGCTTTCAGCCTCGGCCAGCTTGCGCTCCAGTTCGGGGATCACGCCATAGGACAGCTCACCGGCCTTGGCCAGGTTGCCCTCGCGCTTGGCGATCTCCAGCTCGGCGCGCGCCTTGTCCAGCTGTTCCTTCAGCTCGCGGGCGCTGGCCAGCTTGTCCCGCTCGGCCTGCCACTGGGCGGTCAGCTCGGCGGATTTCTCCTTGAGCTCGGCCAGTTCCTTCTGCAGCGCTTCAAGCCGATCTTTCGAAGCCGCGTCATCTTCAAGCTTCAGCGCCTCTTCCTCGATCTGGAGCTGCAGGATCTGGCGATCCAACTGGTCCAGCTCTTCGGGCTTGCTGTCCACTTCCATGCGCAGACGCGAGGCGGCCTCGTCCACGAGGTCGATCGCCTTGTCGGGCAGGAAGCGGTCGGTGATGTAGCGGTGCGACAGGGTCGCAGCCGACACCAGCGCCGAATCCGAGATGCGCACACCGTGGTGCAGCTCGTATTTCTCCTTGATGCCGCGCAGGATGCTGATCGTGTCCTCGACCGTGGGTTCCTGCACGTAGACGGGCTGGAACCGGCGGGCAAGGGCCGCGTCCTTCTCGACGTATTTGCGGTACTCGTCCAGCGTGGTGGCACCGATGCAGTGCAGCTCGCCCCGCGCCAGCGCGGGCTTGATCAGGTTGGCCGCATCCATCGCACCGTCGGACTTGCCGGCACCCACCAGCGTGTGCATCTCGTCGATGAACAGGATGATCTCGCCAGCGGCGGCGGTGACCTCGTTCAGAACGGCTTTCAGGCGTTCCTCGAACTCGCCACGGTATTTCGCACCCGCGATCAAGGCACCCATGTCCAGCGCCAGCAGCTTTTTGTCCTTCAGCGATTCCGGAACGTCGCCGTTCACGATGCGCAAAGCCAGACCTTCGGCGATGGCGGTCTTACCCACACCAGGCTCACCGATCAGAACCGGGTTGTTCTTGGTCCGACGCGACAGAACCTGCATGGCGCGGCGGATTTCCTCGTCGCGGCCGATGATCGGGTCGATCTTGCCCTCGCGGGCGGCCTCGGTCAGGTCGCGGGCGTATTTCTTCAGCGCGTCATAGCCTTCTTCGGCATTGGCGCTGTCGGCCGTGCGGCCCTTGCGGATGTCGTTGATCGCCTCGTTCAGCTTCTGGGCGGACACGGCACCGGCTTCCAGGGCCTCTTTGGCTTTGGATTTGACGATGCACAGCGCCATCAGCACGCGCTCGACCGGAACGAAGCTGTCGCCGGCTTTCTTGGCGATCTTCTCGGCCTCGTCCAGAACCTTGGCGGTCTGACCGTCCAGATAGACCTGGCCCGCGTCGCCGCTGACCTTCGGGATCTTGGCCAGGGCAACATCCAGCGCCTCGACCACGCGCTCGGGCGCGCCGCCCGCACGTTTGATCAGGTTGCTGGCCAGCCCCTGGTCATCATCCATCAGTGCTTTCAGAATATGCTCGGGAGCCAGTCTCTGGTGTCCCTCGCGCAGCGCAATGGTTTGCGCCGCCTGCACGAAACCTCGTGCACGCTCGGTGAACTTGTTCAAGTCCATGGCATTCTCCTTTTCCAAGCGCCCGTTAAATTTGCGCCTGCTTGGCAGCACGCAATGGTCCGGGCCTCATGGATCAATTTGGGAAATGTTCCCGCTGCTTCAAGAGGGTAGCGGGTGAAAAAAACGCTCAGCCCCGGGGAATCGTATAGACGGTATAGCCGCCGGTTTCGGCCACCTGCTGAGCATTCTGCATTTCGCCCAGCGACTGCGCGGCGGCGCTGCCGGTGGGGCACGAGACAAGGTCGGCCGTGTGGTCCAGGAAATTGACGGCAAAGGCGGTTTCGCCGGTCAACTGGCACCAGTCATCCTCGGACCGATAGCCGCCGACCAGGTACAAATCGTCGTTGGTGGGCGGCGGGGCAGCGCCCGTCTCGGGTTGTGGAGGGGTGTCTTCACAAGCGGCGAGCGCGGCCACGGCGGCCAGCGGAAATATGTGCTTCATGGTCTGTCCCTATTGGTGCAATTTTTGGTCCTGAATGGCGGCACCATAGCACAGTTGGGCCAAAGCGGGGAAACCAGGGCCTCCCCTGCCAGCCGTGGGGGTCAATCGCCCTCGATTTCCCGGATCAGCTTTTTTGCAACGTCGTCGCCCTGCTCGGCCGCAAGACGGTAATATTTCAACGCGCCTTCGATCTCGCCCGCCTCGTGCAGCAAACGGCCAAACTTGCGCTGCGAGGCCATATGGCCAAGCTCGGCCGCCCTGCCCCAGAGCACAAAAGCCGCCTGCGTGTCCTGGGGCACGCCGTCTCGCCCGTGATAGGTCAGCGACCCCAGATTATGCAGCGCCACGACGTCATCCTCTTCGGCGGCCTGGAAATAATACTCCAGCGCCTTTTCGATATCCTTGGGATATCCGTTCTGGCCGGTTTCGTAGATCAAGCCCAGATGCACCGCGGCATCGACGTTTCCGTGATCGGCGGCCCGCTCCAGATAGTCGACCGCGCGGTCCATGTCCTGTGCGACATGCGTGCCGTCGCGATGAAAGATGCCCAGGCGGACCATAGAAGGACCATACCCATAAAACGCAGCCCGTTCATAATACTCGAGCGCCTTGTCGATATCGGGCGCGACACCATCGCCGTGTTCATAGCCGTATGCCACGTTGTGCATCCCCATGGACAGGCCGGCATCGGCAGCCGCCATGTACCACCCGAACGCCGTTTCATCGTTTTCGGGAACGATCTCACCCTCGTTATAGAGCGAAGCGAGCGTGTTCATCGCCAGCCCGCTGCCTTCCATTGCTGCCAGCTCCGAAAATTCGAGCGCCATTTCCAGCTTGCCGCCTTTCATCAGCGCCCGGCCGAACGCGGCGACGACCTCGGCATCGACATTCTGGTCTTTCAGCAGCAGATCGGCACAGATCGCCATCGCATTCTCGGCGTCCATGTCCGCCCATTCCACCCCGTCGAAATAAGGCGACTGGCCCGGAGCGGCAGCGGCCATCAGGCACTGATATTCTCCATCCGAATAGTCGGGCTCGTATGGCGGATCGTCGGGGTCTGGTTCCGGCCGGGGTCGCAGGTCGGTCACAAGCAGGCGTCGTGTCTCTTCTTTGGGGGCGCTGACCTCCTCCGGTTCAGGTGAGCCTCCATTGAATTCGGCCAGTTGCTCGCGTGCAAGCTGCGAGTAAATCGGGCACTCCGCATAGACCTCGGCAAAGCTTTGGATGGCTGCTGCCGACCCGCTGTCCTTGACGTCCGCCCAGACCAGTCGGGCCTCGCCGCAATCGGTTTCGCCGGCCCAGACAGCGCCCGCCCCGGCCAAAACAGCTGCCGAAGCCATCACACCCAACCGTATCATCCTGTACTTCCCTGCGTCTTTTCTTGTCTGATTGCGCCGCACGCTCTACAGAAGCGCCGATCCCGTCAAGCCTGAAAGGTCGAAACAATGCCCAAAGCCCTGCCCCAAACCGCAGATGACCGCCTGATCGTCGCCCTCGACGTACCCAACGCACTGGAAGGGCTGAAAATGGCCGCGACGCTGGGCGACGCGGTATCGTTCTACAAGATCGGTCTGGGCATGCTGACCGGTGGCGGGTTGGCCTTGGCAAACGAGCTGAAGCAGGAGCACGGCAAGCGCATCTTTCTGGACATGAAGCTGTTCGACATCGGCAACACGGTCGAGAATGCCGTGCGGGGGCTGGCGCAGTTCGATCTGGATTTCCTCACCGTGCATGGCGACCCCCACGTGGTGCGTGCCGCCAAGGAAGGCGCGGCAGGCAAGGATCTGAAGATCCTGGCGGTGACCATCCTGACCTCGCTGAACCGTGACGATCTGGATGCAGGTTTGATGAAGTCCGGCGACATGCAGGACATGGTTCTGGAACGCGCGGCCCGCGCATTCGAGGCCGGCGCCGACGGCGTGATTGCCAGTCCGCAAGAGGCGGCCCTGATCCGCGCCCTGCCCCAGGCCGAAGGCCGACTGATCGTCACCCCTGGCGTGCGGCCGTCCGGATCGGACCTTGGCGATCAGAAACGCGTCGCGACACCCGCCGCCGCAATCAATGAAGGGGCCGATCACATCGTGGTCGGGCGGCCGATTTATCAGGCCGCCGACCCCAAAGCTGCAGCCGACGCCGTACTGGCCGAGTTGCGTTCGGTGTAACCTTTCGAGGGCAAGTCGCGTCAAATCACCATTCCAGAAGCACGATTTGGCCCGCAAGCGGTTGACCTTGCGTCACTTTTGGCCGCGGCCGCGCCAAATTGCCTCTGTGCCCCAAAACACACATGAAAAACACGAGTTTTGGGACCTGCTTCGTAGGCCTATCGAAATCGACATTTTTGGGCGATTCTGATCAAGAGACACTCCCCAACGGGCCGCGTCTTCCTGAGGCCCGTTACCTCCCCCCGCGAAACTGCGGGGGGTCTTCTTGTCGGCCCCACCTTTTCGTTCAATCGCTTTGCGCTGCAGCGTGCGGTGTTGTACTTTTGGCACCTCGGCCAGACCGCTCATTCACGGTGCCCGTGGAAAGGAAATGATGCCCGCTCTCTGTCGCGATTGCCTTGCCAGTCTTCACGACGAACGGCGCTGCCCCTCCTGCGGCAGCCCGCGGGTGTTGCGGCATCCAGAGCTGTTCAATCTGACCATCGCCCATATGGATTGCGATGCGTTCTATGCCTCGGTCGAAAAGCGCGACAACCCCGAACTGGCGGACAAGCCGGTGATCATCGGCGGGGGACGGCGTGGCGTGGTGTCAACGGCCTGCTATGTGGCGCGTATTCGCGGCGTGCGCTCGGCCATGCCAATGTTTCAAGCACTGAAACTATGCCCCGATGCAGTGGTGATCAAACCGCGCATGTCCGTCTACGTCGAGGTCTCACGGCAGATCCGCGCGATGATGGACGAACTGACACCGGATATCGAACCCCTGTCACTGGACGAGGCGTTCATGGACCTGTCAGGCACCCAGCGACTGCATGGCGCGCCGCCCGCGGTGATGCTGGCACGGCTGGTCAAACGCATGAAAGACGAACTGGGCCTGACCGGCTCGATCGGGCTTTCGCACAACAAGTTTCTGGCCAAGGTGGCGTCCGACCTGGACAAACCGCGCGGGTTTTCCGTGATCGGCATGGCGGAAACCGCCGAGTTTCTGAACGACAAGCCGGTGCGGTTGATCTGGGGCATCGGACCGGCTGCGCAGGAGTCACTGGAACGGGCCGGCATTCGCACATTCTCGGACTTGCTGCGATGGGATCAAGAGGCCCTCACGGCGCGCTTCGGCTCGATGGGCTATCGGCTGTGGCACCTGGCCAGAGGGCAGGACAAGCGGCGCGTTTCGGCCCACGAGCCGATGAAGTCGATCAGCAATGAAACAACGTTTTTCGAGGACACCGCCAACCCCGACATTCTGGACGGCCACCTTTGGCGCATGGCCGAAAAGGTGGCCGACCGTGCGAAGGCCAAGGGGCTGGCCGGGCGGGTCGTGACGCTGAAGCTCAAGAAGGCCAACCACAAACTGCTGACCCGCCGGGTCTCATTGCGGGATCCGACACAGATGGCCGACCGCATCTACCGCACCGCCCGCGGGCTGTTCGATCAGGTCGGCGATCAAGGCCCCTATCGTCTGCTGGGCTGCGGATTGTCAGACCTGTGCGCCGAAGATCAGGCCGACATATCGGGCGACCTGCTGGACCCCGGGGCCACGCAACGCTCGAAAGCAGAGCGTGCGACCGACGAGATCCGGCGAAAATATGGAACTGATGCAATCGTGAAGGGCCGAGCGCTGCGGTAGCTCTTCCTATTCGGCGGCCAACCGTGCCGGCTGAGAACCAATTCGGGCGATATCCGCGATGACTTCTTCCAGAATATCCCTGAACGCCAGGAAATTGGCGTTGGGCTCGATCGTGTTCTCATTCATGTAGAGCGCCCGGTCGATCTCGATCTGAATCGCATGCTGATGGCGGGCAGGACGCCCGTAGGTCTGGGTCACGTACGCCCCTGCAAAGGGCGTGTTCCGGGCCACTGTCAGACCGGCGGACGAAAAGGCCGCTTCGATCTGATCAACAATGACGCCCGATGCCGAGGCACCAAACCGATCCCCCAGCACGATCTCGGGACGGCGCCCCTTGGGGTTCCCGGCCATGGCAACGGCCTCGTGCGGCATCGAGTGGCAGTCGATCAGAATGGCCTGTCCAAACATGTCGATCGATTCGGCCAAAAGAGACTTCAGGCGGGCGTGATAGGGGCGCCAATAGGTGTCGATGCGCAGGCGCGCTTCGTCCATCGTAAGTTTGCCGCTGTAGATTGCGCGACCGTTGGACACGACACGGGGGATCACGCCCAACCCCGATACCACGCGCGGGTTGTGCCCTTGACGGCGCGCGCCCAGAATCAACGCGGGATCCAGTTCCTCGGCGCTGCGGTTGAGGTCAAGGAACGCGCGCGGCATCTGCGCCGCAATCAACGGTGCGCCATGGATCGAGGCGGAAGCGAACAGTTGATCGACAAAGGCATCTTCGGAAGAGCGAATCACATTGCGGTTCAGAACCGAACGATCCAGAAAGCCCGGCAAATAGTTCCGACCGCTGTGTGGCGAAGAAAAAACAACGCACGACGTGCGTTCTGCGGGCATTTCCAAAGCGTATGCGGCGCTGTGCATGGCCTCTCCTTCTTTGCCGATAACATAGACCGGAAAATTGTTGGACCAAACCCCTTGAACCCCTTCGCGACTCCTTTTATAGACCCCTCCACCGGCGCGGAGATCCGCGCCCCGTTTCGTTATGGGGCAGGATACGCAAAGGGAAAGTGGGCGGTTAGCTCAGCGGTAGAGCACTTCGTTGACATCGAAGGGGTCACAAGTTCGATCCTTGTACCGCCCACCATCGTTTCACTGTTTCGGGTCTGACCCGGGGCACCCGCTAACCCAGGCGCTGGCCACGTCCTTGATGAAGGCGCCGCAGAATTGGAGAGAGACCATGAAGGTCAAGAACTCGCTCCGCTCGCTCAAGAACCGGCACCGCGACTGCCGGGTTGTGCGTCGCAAAGGCCGCGTCTATGTGATCAACAAGACGCAGCGCAAGTTCAAAGCTCGTCAGGGCTGAGAACGGCAAATCGCTGTTTCAAAGAACCGCGCCTCCGGGCGCGGTTTTTTTGTGCCGCGCGCCGAGACTGACCGTTCGTGTTAGGCTGTCGAAAACAGCCGGGAGCGCGAAACGGATGAAACACCCTTGCATCGACATACTGGTGGGCACCACCAAGGGTGCCTTCGTGATCATCGGAGACCGGGAGCGCGCATCTTGGCGCGTTACGGGTCCGCATTGCGGTGGCTGGCCCATCAACCACGTCGTCGGAGATGACGAAACCGGGACACTCTGGGCCGGCGGTGGCGGCGACTGGCACGGAGCCGGCGTCTGGCGCTCCGAGGATGGGGGTCAGAGCTGGGAGGTCACCAAGCTCACCCGGGGGCAGCAGGACGAGTGGGCCGCAAACGATCCCGATTTTGCCGAGTTGATCGGGTGGACCGGAGAAGCAGCACCGTTCGGCGATGAGTTCTCGCAGATCTGGTCGCTGCATCATACGGGCGGGGCATTGTACGCGGGAGCAAAACCGGCGCGGTTGTTGGTCAGTTCGGATGCTGGGCAGACCTGGGAAACGGTCAATGGCCTGACCGATCACCCCTCAGCCGAAGACTGGTCACCGGGGGCCGCAGGCTTGGTGCTGCATACGATCGTTTCCGAACCAGACGATGCGCAAAAGCTGTGGGTGGGCATATCGGCGGCCGGAGTATTCGCCTCGGAAGACGGCGGCACTACGTGGGAGCGGCGCAACCGGCTGTCGAACGCCGAGAGTTGCGGGCAGCACGACCATCCGGCCGCGCCGCGGGACGGTCAAATCGGTCATTGCGTACACAACATGGTCCGGGCGCCCGGCACCAAAGGGCTGCTGTATCAACAGAACCATCATGGCGTCTGGCGTTCGTCCGATGGCGGGCGCAGCTGGGACGATATCTCCGGCGGGTTGCCGTCGACCTTTGGATTCCCAATCCACGTCCATCCCCACGATCCCGATACGATCTGGACCATTCCCCTGAATGGAGACAGCATCGGACGGTATCCGCCGGATGCGGCTGCGGCGGTCTGGAAATCGACCGATGGTGGCCAAAGCTGGACCGCTTGTCGCGAAGGGCTGCCGCAGACCAGCTGCTTTTTCACTGTTCTGCGCCAGGCGATGGCAGGAGATTGTCGTGACCCTGCGGGTGTCTATTTCGGAACCAACAGCGGCTCGGTGTTTGCAAGCGCCGACGAAGGCGAAACCTGGACCGAGATCGCCAGGCATCTGCCGACCATTTTGTCGGTCGAGACAATTCAACGCGCGCGCTAACCATCCCAGCCCGGCGCACCCAAACACGCTGCGGCAAATTAGACCAAGTAATTTTGTCGGATTTTCTTGCATCCCGCCCGAAATCGTTTAATTGAGCAAATCAGTCGGGAAATACCCCGCTCATGAGATTCGACAACCGGGACATCCACAGATGAAAACCACGAGCTTTATCGCCGCCGCACTGTCGGCCCTGATCGCCGGATCGGCCGCCGCTGAAGGCGAGCTGAACCTGTACTCCTCGCGCCACTACGACACCGACGAGCGTCTCTACACCGATTTCGAAGAAGCCACCGGCATCAAGATCAACCGCATCGAAGGCAAGGCCGACGAGCTGATCGCACGGATGGAAGCGGAAGGCGCGAACTCGCCCGCCGACATCCTGCTGACCGTTGACACCTCGCGCTTGGCACGGGCCAAGAACGCGGGCTTGCTGCAGGCGGTCGACAGCGAAGTTCTGGAAGAGCGCATCCCCGCCAACCTGCAGGACGAAGACAACCAGTGGTTCGGCTTCTCGCAGCGCGCGCGCATCATCTTCTACGACAAGAATGACGTAACCAACCCTCCGGCCACCTACCTGGATCTGGCCGACCCTGAATACAAAGGGCTGGTTTGCATCCGGTCGTCCAGCAACACCTACAACCAGACCCTGCTGGCCTCGATCATCACCCATCACGGCGCCGAAAAGGCCAAAGAATGGGCCGAGGGAGTCGTGGCCAACATGGCGCGTGAACCTCAGGGCGGCGACACCGATCAGCTGCGGGGAATCGTGTCCGGTGAATGCGAAATCGCCGTGTCGAACTCGTACTACTTTGCACGTGCTCTGCGCAAAGACGTCAAGGGCCTGTCGGACAGCGTCGACATGATCGGTATTCAGTTCCCCGCGCAGGATGCCGAAGGCGCACACATGAACCTGTCGGGTGCGGGCGTCGCGGCCCATGCCCCGAACAAGGACAATGCGGTCAAGTTCCTGGAATACCTCGCCAGCGATCAGGCACAGGTCTACTTCTCGAACGGCAACGATGAATTCCCCGCCGTCCAAGGTGTTGAGCTGGCCGAGAACGTGGCCGCTCTGGGTGAATTCAAGGCCGATGAAGTGAACCTGTCTGAAGTCGCCAAGAACATCCCCGAGGCCCAGAAGATCTTCAACGAGGTTGGCTGGAAGTAAGCCGCCATCATATCGAGCAGTTGAAGGGGCGCAGCACAGGCGCCCCTTTTTATTTGATTTATTTCTGCTACATTTCTCATTATCGAAACTTATTCTCGGATATGAGAAATGCTAGACAACCTGTCCAGCCGCCTCGCGCGCCATCTGAGCGACCTGCGCCGCAGTCGGGGCTGGTCGCTTGAACAACTCGCGCAGGCCAGCAGTGTCAGTCGGGCCACCCTGTCGCGCATGGAGAAGGCCGAGGTCAGCCCGACGGCCGAGAATCTTGGCCGATTATGCGCAGCCTACGGGCTGCCTATGTCGCGCCTGTTGATGATGGTCGAGGACAGCTTCGACCCCAAGGTTCCTTACGAACGGCAGATCGAATGGCGCGACCCCGAAACCGGGTTCACGCGCCGGTCGGTGTCGCCCCCCTCGGCGGGGCTGACGGGCGAGGTTCTGGAATGTCACCTCCCACCCGGCACAACGATCACCTATGACGCACCGCCTCGTCCCGGGCAGGAACATCACTTGATCGTGCTGGATGGCGCACTGACCCTAACCGTTGATGGAACGTCCCATGCGCTGAACGGGGGTGATTGCCTCCGCTATCATCTGTCGGGCGCGACCCGCTTTGAAACCGAGGCGTCCCGCGGCGCCCGCTACATTCTGGTGCTGATATGATTACACGCCTGACCGAAACGACTTTTGACCAGGCGGTGGAGGATCTGGCGGATATCCTGCATGGCTGCGTGCACACCGGCGCCAGCATAGGGTTCATTCTGCCGTTTTCCCGTGACGCCGCGCGCGCCTATTGGCAGGAGCGCGTGCGCCCGGGGCTGTCAGCCGGAGAGCTGGATCTTTTCGTGGCCTATGGCGACGGACGCATCCAAGGGACGGTTCAGCTGATTCCGGCTGCGATGCCCAACCAGCCGCACCGCGCCGATGTGGCCAAGCTGCTGGTGCATCCCGACGCACGGCGGCGCGGGCTGGGCCGTGCCTTGATGCACGCCCTGCAAAAGCGCGCCACCGAACTGGGCAGAACCCTTTTGGTGCTGGACACGCGCAGCACCGACCCGTCGCGCATCCTGTACCAGAGCCTGGGCTTTGAAACTGCCGGAGAGATTCCCGGCTATTGCCGCAACCCGTTCGAACCCGTGTTCGAACCCACCACCTACATGTACAAGGCGCTGGGCTAACGCAGCACCAGGTCGGCAGCGCCCGAGTTCTGCACCACGCGTCGGGCGTTGGGAATGTCATTGGCAAAGGCTCGGCGCTCGGCTTCGTCGCGCGGCAGGCCCAACCCGATCCAACGGTCCAGCAGGCGCGCCTCGAGTGTCGGCAGGGGCACGTCCAGAAACACGGTCAGCGCCCAGTGGTCGCGCAGGTCGTTCCATCCCGGTTCGTCCAGCAGGAGATAGTTCCCTTCGACGATCACCACCTGCTGGTCGCGGGTCACGAACGAACAGGCTGCGATGGACTTGTCGAGCACGCGGTCGAATTCGGGCACGGCGACCTCGTATTCGGCCTGAAGGCGGCGCAACAAGGCGTGAAAGCCCGGCAGGTCGAATGTCTCGGGCGCACCCTTGCGCGGTAGCAGATCGCGTGCCATCAGGATCTGGTTGTCATAGTGGAAACCATCCATCGACAGCAGCCCGGTCGGAATGCCGCGCCCCTGCAGCGCCTGTTGGGCAAGAGCGGCCACGGTGGATTTCCCCGCACCCGGCGGCCCGGCCACGGCAACAAGCTGGCGCGCTTCGCCGTCCGCCAGCCCGGCTGCGGCGTCGGCGATCCGCTCGGCCAGCGCCTGTGGCGATGACCCTTCGGCCGTCATGCCGCGCGATCCTGTTCCGGGGGCTCTTTGGCACCCGTCATGAAGGCCACGGCATCGGACATGGTGTAGTCCTTAGGGTCGATCACGCAGAGCCGCTTGCCCAACCGATGCACATGGATGCGGTCGGCCACTTCGAACACATGGGGCATATTGTGGCTGATCAGAATGATCGGAATGCCACGCGATTTCACGTCCTGGATCAGTTCCAGAACCCGCCGGCTTTCCTTGACGCCAAGCGCCGCGGTGGGTTCATCAAGGATGATGACTTTGGACCCGAACGCCGCGGCCCGGGCCACGGCCACACCCTGACGCTGTCCACCCGACAGAGTCTCGACCGCTTGGTTGATGTTCTGGATCGTCATCAGCCCCAGTTCGTTCAGCTTGTCGCGCGCGAATTTCTCCATCGCCGGACGGTCGAGCATCCGGAACACCGAACCCAACGGTCCCTTGCGCCGGATCTCGCGCCCCATGAACATGTTGTCGGTGATCGACAGGGCGGGCGACATGGCCAACGTCTGATAGACCGTTTCGATCCCGGCTTCGCGCGCGTCGATGGGCGAGTGGAAATCGACCTTGCGGCCTTCCAGCCAGATCTCGCCCTCATCCGGGGCGACGGCACCGGAAACCGCCTTGATCAAGGTCGATTTACCCGCGCCGTTGTCCCCGATCACGGCCAGGATCTCGCCCGGCATCAGGTCAAAATCGCAATGATCCAGCGCCGTGACCTTGCCATAGCGTTTGACCAGATTGCGCCCTTTGAGAATGGATTCCATCACGCTGCTACCTTTCTGATCCACTGGTCCACGGCCACGGCGGCGATGATCAGCATGCCGATAAGAAGGAAAGTCCACTGCGCATCCGCGCCCAACAACCGCAGGCCGAGGGTGAACACGCCGACGATCAGCGCCCCGAACAACGAGCCGAGGATCGACCCGCGCCCCCCGAACAAGGAAATGCCTCCGATCACGACGGCGGTGATGCTTTCGATGTTGGCCAACTGCCCCGAGGTGGGCGAGACCGAGCCGATGCGCCCGATCAGCGCCCAGCCGGCAAAGGCGCAGATCAGCCCCGACAGCATGTAGACCGACATCAGCGTGCGATGCACATTCACGCCCGACAGCTCGGCCGCCTCGGGGTCGTCGCCCACGGCATAGACATGGCGCCCCCACGCGGTATGCCGCAGCGCATAGGCCAGCACCAGGATCAGCACCAACATGAAGATCACCCCGACCGTGAACACCGCCCCGCCGACATTGAACTTGGCGCCGAACAGCTGAAGGATCGGGGCGTTGGCCTCGATTTCCTGCGACCGGATGGTTTCATTCTGTGAATACAGGAAGTTGGCGGCCAGTACGATCTGCCACATGCCCAGCGTCACGATGAAGGGTGGCAGCTTGACCCGGCTGACCAGGAACCCGTTCACCGCGCCGATGGCGGTCCCGATGGCCAGACCGCACAGGATCGCCACCGTGGGCGGCAGACCATAGCGGAAGGTGAACTGACCCATCACCACCGAGGACATGACCATGATCGCGCCCACGCTAAGATCGATCCCGGCGGTCAGGATCACAAGACTCTGGGCGGCGGCGACGATGCCGACGATCTGCACCTGTTGCAGGATCAGGGTCAGTGCGAATGGCGAAAAGAACTTGGCCCCAAGCAAGGCGCCGAAAATCAGGATCGCCGCGACCAGAACGATCAGCGGCACCAGCGACGGGTTCACATGCAGAAAGTGTTGGACTGTCCCCATGAAACCGCGGTGGTGATCTTCGAATTCGGCAACTTGTTCCGGGCTGCCTTTGGCCGCGGCTTCGAAGTCGTCGGACTGTCTCGATGTGTCGGACATCAGTGAGGTTCCCCCATGCGTCAAGCTCCCGTCTTGGGGCGACTCTAGCAAAATTTCGGGTGAGGTCGTGGTTCAATTCAGGGGCCGCGCGCTTCGGCCCCTGAAGGGTTCAGATCAGCCCCAGCAGAGGTCCATGCCCTCTTTGACCGAGATCGACTCGACGCCATCGGCCGGCTTGTCCGTCACCAGCGCAACACCGGTGTCATAGAAGTCCTTGCCGGGTGTGTTCTCGGGCTTCACGCCCTCGTCGGCCCATTTCTTGACCGCCTCGACGCCAAGCGACGCCATCAGCAGCGGGTATTGCTGCGAGGTCGCACCGATCACACCGTCGGCCACGTTCTGCACACCGGGGCAGCCGCCGTCGACCGAGACGATCAGCACGTCGTTTTCGCGGCCGATGGCCTTGAGCGCCTCATACGCACCCGCGGCGGCGGGTTCGTTGATCGTATAGACCACGTTGACCATCGGGTCCTTGGCCAGAAGGTTCTCCATGGCTTTGCGGCCACCCTCTTCGTTCCCGGCGGTGACGTCATGGCCCACGATGCGCGGGTCGGTTTCGTCGCCCCATTTGTTCGGGTCGCCCAGGTCGATGCCGAACCCCTGCAGGAAGCCCTGATCGCGCAGCACCCCGACCGAGGGCTGGCTGACTGCCAGATCCAACATCGCGATCTTCGCATTCTGGGCTTCGTCTCCCAGCGTGGCCGCGGCCCATTTGCCGATCAGCTCGCCCGCCAGAAAGTTGTCGGTTGCGAAAGTCGCGTCCGCCGAGTCGATCGGTTCGAGCGGTGTATCCAGCGCTATGACCAGAACACCGGCGTCGCGCGCCTGCTGGACGGCCGGAACGATCGACGAGGTATCGGATGCGGTCAACAGGATACCCTTGGCGCCGTCCAGAATGCAGGTCTCGATCGCCTGCACCTGAGTCTCATGGTCGCCGTCGATCTTGCCGGCAAACGCCTTGAGCGTCATGCCCAGCTCTTCGGCCTTGGCGGTGGCCCCCTCTTTCATCTTCACGAAGAAGGGGTTGGTGTCGGTTTTGGTGATCAGGCAGACCGTGTCCTGCGCGGCGGCAGCGCCTGCCATGGCTGTAAAGGCCAGCGCGGTCGCGCCAGCAAATGCTGAAATCTTCAAGGCTTTTCCTCCCAATATCTCCGATACCCGACGGGCATCTAAGGAATCCGAACGGATTTCTTCCGGCTCCCATGCGTCAAACCATCCGGTGATTCTCGGGTTCTGTCAATAAATAAATCACTCTTATTTATTATTGACACTGGGTAGGCGCATCCACATTCTTGACTGAAGGAGGAGCGGCCCGTGCCCGACGAACAATCAGCGCAAAGCAATCCGCCCGAGCGCGTTTCGACCGTGCGCGGGACGAACCAAAGTGGCATGCGCGCCCACAACGAACGACTGGTGCTGTCACTGGTCCGCCGGCACCAGGCGCTCGCCAAATCGGAGCTGGCCCGCATGACCGGATTGTCGGCGCAGACTGTCTCGGTGATCATGCGCCAACTGGAAAGCGATGGGTTGCTGCTGAGGGGCGAGCCACAACGTGGCAGGGTTGGGCAACCCTCCGTGCCAATGCGCCTGAATCCGGATGGGGCCTATTTTCTGGGGCTGAAGGTCGGCCGCCGCAGCACCGAGCTGGTATTGACCGATTTCCTGGGCAAAGTACGGGATCGCGCGCGCGAGACCTATGACTATCCCACCCCCGGTGCGACATTGGATTTCGCCACGTGCACATTGGACCGGATGATAAACCAGATGGCGGCAGCATCGCGTGACCGGGTTGCCGGGTTGGGCATTGCGATGCCCTTCTATCTCTGGGATTGGGCGCAGACCCTGAATGTCCCACAAGAAAGGATGGATCCATGGCGCTCAGCCGATCTGCAAGCCAGTCTTTCCCAAGCGCGAGACATCCCCGTCTATTTGCAGAATGATGCCACCGCGGCTTGCGGGGCAGAGTTGGTGTTCGGGCCATCCGAAAGGCCGCGGAACTTTCTGTATTTCTACATGGGGTACTTCATTGGCGGGGGAGTCGTCCTGAACGGCGTCATTTTTTCCGGGCGCGGGAATGCAGGCGCCTTGGGTCCGTTGCCGGTTCCCGTCGGCTCGGGCGAAGTCAAACCCCTGATCGATGTCGCCAGCCTGTGCGTGCTTGAGCAGAAGCTTGTCGCCGCAGGGCTGGATCCCTTCCACATGTGGGAGACCCCGGACCATTGGGACATGCCGGACACGCTTCTCGAAGCATGGATGGACGAGGCCGCGAAAGGTCTGGCCTATGCGATCCTGTCTTCCTGCAGCCTGATCGACTTTGAAACGGTGAAAATCGATGGCTGGATGCCCGAGAGCGTTACCGCGCTCTTGATCGAACGTGTCGAGACGCATCTCTCCCGGTTGAACTTTACCGGGCTCGAGCAGCCCTCGGTTCTGGCCGGGTCGGTGGGTCCGGATGCCCGCGCCCTGGGGGCAGCCAGCCTGCCTCTGTCGGACAGATATCTTGTCGAAACCTGAGCGACAGCCGCGAACCTCCAAGAGTATTGGCGAGGTTTCGCCTGACGAACGATCACAATGCCCCCGCCAACCCTTCCCCGCACAGCCGGTCTAAGATATCACAGACACGGCGCCAGCACTGTTTGGCGGGCTGCAGGTACCACGTGTTCAGAATGAGGTTCTATCATTGAAACTGCGTCACCTTTTACCCGCCCTTATCGCATGTTCAGCCCTCCCCTTTGCGGCCAGTGCGCAATCATCTGACGCCGATGGCGCAGGGTTGTCACTGGAACTCAACGCGGCGCAGGATGTGGGGCAGGCCTGTCGGCTGTCATTTCTGATCACCAACGAAACCGGACAGGCGATCGACAAAGCCGTTTTCGAAACCGTGATCTTCGACACGCAGGGTTCGGTGATAAAACTGTCTCTGTTCGATTTTCGGGATTTGCCGCAGGAGCGCCCGCGTGTGCGCCAGTTCGACCTGCCCGACAGACCATGCGCAACGGTCGGGCGCGTTCTGATAAACGGAGCCAGTTCCTGCGTAACAGGCGGTTCCGAGAGTGATCTTTGCAATTCGGCCCTTTCGGTGACCAGCCGCTTGGAAATGGAGCTTTTGGGATGAACATCTTCAACGCGCTTGGCCAGATCCTTGCACTAGGCGGGCCAGTAGTGGCGATCCTTCTTGTGATGTCGATCCTGACCGTGGCGGTATCGATCTACAAGCTCTGGCAGTTTGCGGCCTGTGGCGTCGGCCGCCACAGGGTGCTGTCCCAGGCATTGGCGGCCTGGGATGCCGGAGACCACGACACTGCGCGCGAGCGTCTGGCCGCCAGCAGCAGCTACCTTGCCCCGATCGTGGGTGCGGCAATGAACGCCCAGGATACGGCGGGGCTGGACGAACGGCTGGACGCCGAAGCCGGACTGGCGTTGGCCGGGCTCGAGCGCGGTTTCCGGCTTTTGGATACGGTCGCGCAGTTGGCCCCGTTGCTGGGGTTGTTCGGTACGGTTCTGGGCATGATCGAAGCGTTCCAAAGCCTGCAGACGGCCGGGGCCGGTGTGGATCCGTCGCTGCTGGCTGGTGGGATCTGGGTTGCGCTGGTGACGACTGCGGTGGGTCTGGCGGTTGCGATGCCCACATCCATGGTCCTGTCCTGGTTCGAAAGCCGTACCGCGCGCGAGCGGGTGTTCGCAGACAAGGCCTTGCGCAC
The DNA here is from genome assembly GCF_056535705.1 of Ruegeria sp. BC8. Lineage (NCBI taxonomy): Bacteria > Pseudomonadati > Pseudomonadota > Alphaproteobacteria > Rhodobacterales > Roseobacteraceae > Ruegeria > Ruegeria sp. BC8. Next base: position 2,510,212 of record NZ_JBQFIV010000001.1, read on the forward strand.
GATTCTCGTACCGACCCAGGCGCTGCCTACAGCAACGACAAGCACCGCGTTTGTCGCCGCGCCGGGACATGCGTAACGCGGCCCCATTTGTTCGGCGCGCCATGTCGATGACACCGCTCATCGACGTGATTTTTCTGCTTTTGCTGTTCTTCATGCTAACGTCGACCTTTTCGACATTCGGAGAAATTCAACTCAGCAGCGCAGCCGCGGGCCCATCAGAGCCCAGCGCCCCGTCGGATCGCGCATTTGTGCAATTGGGGGCGAACCGCGTGGTGCTGAACGGAGCACCGCTCTCGCTGGATGAATTGGCACAGGCACTGCAGCCCGGGCAGGTGCTGGTCAGTCTTGACGGCGACGTCAACGCCCAACGGCTTGTTGACTTTCTGGTGAAATTGCGCGGCCTCGACGGTCTGTCGGTAACGGTTCTGGAGTGACCCCATGATCCGCCACGACCGCCCAAGCCGCAAGCGCGACTCGACCATTCCGTTGATCAACGTGGTCTTTCTGATGCTGATCTTCTTTTTGATCGCCGGAACCGTTGCTCAACCGTTGGACCCGGACTTGGAACTGGTCAACACATCCGATCTGGATGGCCGCGAACCACCCGATGCTCTGGTTCTTCACGCTGACGGGACGCTCAGCTTTCGTGGAACACCGACGGATCCGCAGACCTACATGACCGGCCGGGGGGAAGAACCCGTGCGGATCGTGCCTGACCGGAACGTTTCCGGGGCACGCCTGATCGAAGTCACCGGCGCCTTGCGACGTCTCGGCGCCACCGCAGTCTTTGCGGTGACCGAACGGGCGCTCGAATGATCCGGGAATCTCTGTTTGTCGCGGCGCTGGCCGTTGTGCTTTCGGTGCTGCTCCACCTTTTCCTGCTGCTGCCAGCCGCGCGGGATTCTGCGGAACCTGCGACGGCCGGTTCGCAACCGGACACGGTTGCCTTGGGCAACGCGTTCGAGGATCTGGCGGAAACCGCGACCCCGCCCGAGCCGCCAACCCCCGCAGAAGAGCCCGAGCCCGATGTCGAACAGCCGACAGAGCCGGACCGGGCCGAAATACCCGTCAGCGAAACACTGGTCGCCTCGTCGGACCCGCAAAAGGTCAACTCGCCTGATATCGGACAAACCAACCCGGTGCAGCCTGATCAGCCCGTTCCGGAAATAGTTGAGCCGGCGGACTCGGCCGAAGGTGATCGGCAGGCCGCCGATGAGGTGGATGAAACACCCCCCGTCCAAGCCGAAACGCAGTCCGCAGCGGCGCCCGAAGCACCGGTCGAACCCATAGAGGACCCGGTTTCGGAACCAGAGCAACTGGCAGCCCTGCCGGCCCCCTCGCCGATCCCGGACCCCTCAGTGCCGGCGGAGGAGCAGCAACCGGTCGAAAGCGACACCGAAGACGGCGTCTCGGATCTGGCGGTTGCAACATCGATCCGCCCGCGCCTTCCGGACCGGACCCCTGCTGCAGCCCCTGTACCCGACCAAAGGGCCAGCCGGCTCGACAGTTTTGACAACCTGCGATTTCCCAACAAGCAGATCGACTCGCCGCTGACGACCTATCGCCGACAGGGGGTCGATTCCTTCAGCCGAGGAGGCAACTCCAATCAGTCCGGCGGTCGAGGCCCAGGAAACTCGAATGTCACCAATTACGCCGGGCAGGTTCTTGTCCACCTCAACAGAACTCCGCCGGTCTATGTCTCGGTTCGCGGCTTTGCCAAAGTTTTCTTTGAAATCAACCCGGACGGAACACTGGCCTGGGTCGATATTATCGACAGTTCTGGCTCGACCGAGGTCGACAGGGCCGCCAAGGAACAGGTCCGCCGCGCATCGCCCTTCCCGAAACCTCCGGGCGGGGTCAGCCGGAAGCTGTCGTTCTACTTTCAGAACGGCTAATCGGGCCTTTGCTGCGCTGGCCCGAAGCAACTGGACGCAATCAGTCAGTCCAATGATCTTTCCCACGGAGGCTTCACGCCGATCTCGGTGATCAGAAAATCCATGAAGACCCGCACCTTTGGCGACAATACGTTCGACTTGGGATAGATCAGCCAAAGCACGTTGTCTTCCGCCGCCTCATATTCGGGAAGGACATGACGCAACTTGCCCGAGGCAAGCTCCTCCTGAACGCTCCACAGTGAGTTCATCGAGATCCCCGCCCCTGCCACGGTGGCCAGCTTCTGGCTGAGACCGTCATCCATGATCAATGGACATTTCGTGGCTCCGGGATCGAAACTTGCGACAGCTCCCCGGGCAGTTTTCAGCGCCCGGGCCCGGGTGTGGCGAAATGCAATCAGCCGATGATGCGCCAGATCATCCGGCGTCTTGGGCTCTCCGTGGGCCGACAGGTAATCTGGTGCCGAGCAGAGGATGCGTTTGTCATCCGCCAGCTTGCGCCCCTTGAGGCTGGTATCGATCAGCGGTGCGTTCCGCAAAGCAAGATCATAGCTGCCTTCGATCAGATCAAACTGAGCATCCGACAGACGCAGGTCCAGGGTCACACCCGGATGCTGTTCCTGGAACTTTGCAAGGATCGGAGCAATGTAGAGCTGTGCAAACGTGCTGGGCGCAGTAAACCGCAGTGTGCCGGTGGCTTGGGCCGACCCCTGCCCCAAAGCGGCCAAGGCCGCATTCTCCTGCGCCAGAATCTCGCGCGCATAAGGTAGAAACTCAGCGCCCTCCAGAGACAACGATACTTTCCGGGTCGAGCGGTGAAGCAACTCGACACCCAGATGATGCTCCAGCTTGGCAAGTCGGGCGCTGGAGACTGCGGGCACCAAACCCAGTTCGCGCCCGGCGGCCGATATGTTCAGCTTGTCCGCTGCAAGCACGAAAAGACGAAGCGCTTGTGTGTCCATTAGCTTATTATACGCAAAATCCGAAAACTGAAACCTGATATCCGCCGTTTCATCGGATTCTGCAAGTGATATTTCTGGCTCCACGGAAGACAAACCAAATGGAGCCACAAATGTCCGTTCGCCCGAACGTTCAGTCTCAGATCCTCGAAGCCTTCAATTTCCGGCACGCGACAAAGGTCTTTGATCCCGACCGCAAGATCAGCAACGCCGATTTCGAAACCATTCTTGAAGCTGGCCGCCTGTCGCCCACCTCTTTCGGGCACGAGCCATTCAAGATTCTTGTCATCCAATCGCCCGACAAACGGGAGCTTTTGCGCGAGTTTTCCTGGGGCGCCAATGGCATGATGAACGGCAGCTCCGGCCAATTGGGGACAGCCAGCCATTTTGGCATCATTCTGGCCAGCACTGCGGCAACCATGACCGCTGGGTCTGATTATCTGCAGGACCACTATCGCAAGGTCAAACAACTGCCCGAGGACGTCATCGAATTATTCAACGGTGCGTATGGCAAGTTCCAGTCAACCGACCATCGCATCACCACTGAACGCGAGATCACCGACTGGTCCGGCAAACAGGCCTATATCGTTCTGGCCAACATGATGACGACCGCAGCCTTGATGGGTATCGATTCCTGCCCCATCGAAGGGTTTGACATGGAACTCACCACCCAGACTCTGGCCGAGCATTTCGGGGTGGATACCTCGAAATGGAAACCCGCGGTGATGTTTGCCTTTGGGTATCGCGCCAGTGATCCGCAATTCCCCAAGACCCGCCGCCCGATGGCCGAAACCGTGAACTGGTTCTGAGCCAACGTCGATTAAGCCAGGGGCTGCGTCATCCGCAATTCAGTGAGGGTACAGATGCAACGAACCGGTATCGTAAACTATCACGTTCACAAACCTGAACGGCAGGCGTTCCAACTGGACGCCAGCGGCATTGTCGGCAACCTGATTTCGCCGGAACTGTTGCCGACACAGGTGAACCTGACTGATATGCGGACATCGGGGCAACCCCTGCGCTTTGACCCCGACGGCGTCGAGTTTCTGAATGCGCCCAGTGCCATCCGCGATTTTTCCGGGGATCAGTGGAAACGGACCTACGAACACGAGCTCACTCAACTGCTGACCAAAAAGATCGGCGTTCGCGAGGTCGTGATCTTTGACCATACCTTGCGCGTGGACGACCCAAAGGCGACACGCAAGCCGGCGCGCAATGTCCACAGCGATTACAGCGCGGACGGCGCTCGGCAACGACTGGTGGATTTGCTTGGCCCCGAGCGGGCGGCCGAGTGGAGCAAAGGGCACTATGCCTTTGTCAATCTATGGCGGCCGGTCGGTCACCCGATCAACAGCGCGCCGCTGGGGTTTGTCCGTCCTTCGTCCGTCGAACCCAAAGACTGGATCCGGCTTGACCTGATCTATCCTGACCGCAAAGGGCAGATCATGGGGCTTGTCGGGAATGCACGGCATGACTGGGTCTATCTGTCTCGAATGAGCCCGGATGAAATCGCGATTTTCAACATCTACGACAATCGGGGGTTGCCTTCCGTCGCGCACAGCGCGCTCGATATGGTCGAGAACCCGACCGTCACCACCATCCGGAAGAGCATCGAGACCCGCACTTTGGTGCGGTACTGACCAAGGAACCATCATGTTGGACAAAAACCAAAACCTGTCCTTTGCCCCGATCAACAAGGCCTACGGTCAGGTATTTCGACCGGATCAGCTGACGCTCGGGCTGGTATTGCCGCTTGAGGCCTACCCGGTGGGATCCGAGCCGACGATGAAGGGCCACATGAAGGCCGCGCAATTGGCCGAGTCTCTGGGCTTTGCCGCGCTTTGGCTGCGCGACGTGCCATTCAATGTTCCAAGTTTCGGGGACCCCGGCCAGATCTTTGACCCGTTCGTATATCTGGGTGCGCTAGCGACCGCGACGGATCGCATTGCCCTGGGGACCGCCAGCATCGTTTTGCCCCTGCGCCATCCGGCCCATGTGGCAAAGGCAGCCGCGTCGGCGGATGTATTGTCCGATGGCCGTCTGCTGTTGGGTGTGGCGTCCGGCGATCGACCGGAAGAGTATCCGGCAATGCGTCAATCCTTCCCCGATCGAGGTGAGCGGTTCCGCGACAGTGTCGACTATATCCGTGCGACGGCAACACCCTATCCCAAGCATGAAAGCCTGCAGGGGCATCTGCCCGGCGACATTGACCTTCTGCCAAAACCCTCGGGATCGCGCCTGCCGCTGTTGATCACGGGCGGCAGTCGACAATCCCCGGATTGGGTGGCTGAAAACGGCGATGGATGGATGACCTATCCGCGCGACGCGGCATCACAGGGGCGCGCGGTGGCCGATTACCGGAACCGTCTGAAAGCACTGGGGCAACCGGACAAACCGGTGATGCAGTCGCTCTATGTCGACTTGCTGGAAGACCCAAATGCCCCCGCACGTCCCATACATCTGGGGTTCCAGTCGGGTTCGAATTTCCTGCGCCGCTACTTGGCTGAAATACGTGAGATCGGGATGAATCACGTCGCCCTGAATCTGCGCTTCAACCAGGCCGCCATCGAACCGACACTCAAACGCCTGGCGGATACGATCTTGCCGGAATTTTCATAAGGAACGGATCGCATGACCAAAACCATTCTGATCACTGGCGCAACCGATGGTATCGGACTCCTCACCGCCAAGAAACTGGCGGCTGACGGTCACCGTATTCTGTTGCACGGACGGAACACTGCAAAGCTGGAAGCAGCCGCCCAGAAGGTTGGAGGGCAGCCGGAAACCTACAGCGCCGATCTGTCCGACCTATCAGCAGTGAGGTCTTTGGCGGAGGCCATCCGCTCCAATCACGACCGGCTGGATGTGCTGATCAACAACGCCGGCGTCCTGAAGGCTCCGCAGACCACTCTCGAAAACGGTCTCGATATCCGCTTCGTCGTGAACACGTTCGCGCCCTATCTGCTGACCGAACTTCTGCTTCCGATCATTCCCAAGACTGGCCGCGTCGTGAACCTGTCCTCGGCCGCCCAGGCCCCTGTGGATGTGGATGCTTTGACCGGCAAAACGCGATTGGCCGATATGGGCGCATATGCGCAAAGCAAGTTGGCAATCACGATATGGACGCGCGAACAGGCCCGCGCCCTGCCCGATGGACCGGCGTTGATCGCGGTCAATCCGGGTTCGTTGCTGGCGTCCAAAATGGTCAAGGACGGTTTCGGAGTCGCCGGCAACGACCTCAACATCGGCGCCGACATCCTGATCGACGCCGCACTTAGCGATCGGTTCGCGCAGGCGTCGGGCGCCTATTTCGACAATGACGGCGGTACATTTGCAGACCCGCACCCCGCAGCGCTGAAGTCCGAACACGCTGCCGACGTCATGAAGGCCATTCAAGACACTATCCGCCGATACGGCTGAGCCGGGCGCACTCCCGCGCCCTGCCAATCCATGCAAACCCTCGCATCTTTGATGGCGAGAACAGGAGAGGACTGTCCAATGAAATACGAAAATTTCCAGACCTTCGACGTCGCGGTCGAGAATGCAATCGCCACCGTGACGTTCAACTTCGGAGCGGTCAATGTTCAGGGCCAGGAGATGCTGGCCGACCTCAACAGCCTTGCGATGCGGCTGGAGCGGGACCGGGAAACCAAAGTGGTGATCTTCCAGTCTGCGAACCCCGAAATCTGGGTCTGTCATTACGATACCGAGTTGCTCAAGGATCTTTCGACCGAAGCCGTCTCGCGTGAAGACGCCCAGTTGCTGGACCTGCAGTCCGTGTGCGAACGGCTGAGCAAGGTCCCGCAGGCAACAATCGCAAAGCTTGAAGGCTTCGCGCGTGGCGGCGGACACGAACTCGCACTCGCGCTGGACATGCGTTTTGCGGCACGCGGGAAGTTCAAGTTCATGCAGATGGAAGTTGGCATGGGTATCCTGCCCTGCGGCGGCGGAGCTTCTCGCATGGCGCGCCAAACCGGACTTGGCCGGGCATTGGAAATCATCCTGAGTGCGCAGGATTACGATGCCGACGATGCCGAGCGCATGGGCACCGTCAACAAAGCGCTGGATCCCGACGAGATCGGTCCCTATGTCGATGCTCTGGCAAGGCGCATTGCCCAGTTCCCCGCCGAATCCATCAACGCGTGCAAGCAGATGGTCTACGAATCCATCGACAAACCTATTTCCGAGGCGTTGAGAGCCGAGGCCTATTGGCTGTACCAGGCGACAAGCAAGACGCCGGCGGTCAAGCGCTTTCGAATTGCAGATGAACAAGGGCTCGAACATGATATCGAGAACCAGCGAAACTGGAACGAACTGGTCATGAAGGTGCAAGAAATCACCAACTGATCATTGCCGCTTGATCCGCTGAAATCGGTTTCAGCGGATCAAATCCCGCAGCAGGTTTGGGCGTTCCGACTGCAAGGGAGCGGAGGCACGCAGGTCGCCATACTGCGGTTGTCAAAGAACTCATACGCCCATGTTCCGAAGCCGGCGATAGGCCAAAGGTTAGACGGCAGCAGCACCGACGTCCGGGGCGACCGGGCTGATCTGCGGTGCGCGGCGCTTTTCGGTCGCCAACGCGTGGGATCGAATGTGCCGGAACGACCGACAGGCTTACTGAACACACACCCAAAAAACGTTCAGCGGGTGCCTTCCTTGCGCCAAAAGCAGAAGAAGTGCCCCAGAAACCGGATTGGCGTGGCTCCGAGGTTCGACATAACTCGTCTTGATCAACCACGCCTTGAAGCGTGGAGAAAAGTCTCGGTCGGCTCGTAAATCAAAGCCATCAACGTCGATTGGGTCTCTTGGATCACTTGCGCGTTTCCGCCCGAAATCCTGAATACCGCAAATGCCCCGACAAAATCGCCAAATTTGTGGTAGGTTACTCGGTATTAACAAGAAATTTTGGGAGGACGAAAATGAAATACAAAACAAGATCAACGATAATGGCGGCCTTATTTGCTGCAGCTGCCACAGCCGTTTCTGCACAAGATGATCCCCCCATGAACTTCCTGATTATTTGGGGAGATGACATTGGATTCTGGAATATCAGTGCCTACAACCATGGCATGATGGGGTATCAGACACCCAATATCGACCGCATAGCCAAAGAAGGCGCGCTATTTACTGATTGGTACGGAGAGCAGTCCTGCACCGCAGGACGAGCGGCCTTTATCACAGGACAATCTCCCATCCGCACGGGTTTGACCAAGGTCGGCCTACCCGGCGCGCCCGAGGGCATGCCTGTCGAAGACCCAACCATCGCCGGGCTGCTCAAAAACCATGGTTACATGACTGGCCAGTTCGGCAAAAACCATTTGGGTGACCGTGACGAGCACCTCCCCACAAACCATGGTTTCGATGAATTTTTCGGAAACCTTTACCATCTCAACGCAGAAGAAGAGCCCGAAAACCCTGACTACCCCAAGGATGAAGCCTTCAGGGAAAACTTCGGCCCGCGCGGGGTGATCAAGTCGACCGCTGATGGCTCGATCGAGGATACCGGGCCGCTTACGAAAAAGCGCATGGAAACCGTTGACGAAGAAGTCACAGCCAGCGCGTTGGATTTCATGGATAGAGCCGTCGAACAGGACAAACCTTTCTTCCTTTGGTGGAACTCCACCCGCATGCACATTTTCACGCATCTGAAGGAAGAGTCCGAGGGAGTGACGGGACTTGGAGTTTATCCCGACGGCATGGTCGAGCATGATGGGCATGTCGGTGTACTGCTTGATAAACTTGATGAGCTCGGAATCGCCGACAACACCGTCGTGATGTATTCAACCGACAACGGAGCGGAGACGTTCACGTGGCCGGATGGCGGTACGACACCCTTCCGCGGTGAGAAGAACACGCAGTGGGAAGGTGGCTATCGCGTCCCGACGGTCATCAAGTGGCCGGGCGTCATCGAGCCGGGATCGAAGGTCAATGGCGTAGTATCGCATACGGATATGTTGCCTACCATTCTGGCTGCGGTCGGTGAGCCAGACATCAAAGAAAAGCTGCTCGATGGTGGCGTTGAAGCGATCGGTCGCCAATACAAGGCCCATCTTGACGGCTACAATCTTCTGCCGTCGCTCTCAGGTGAAACGGATGAGTGGCCGCGCAGCGAGTTCATCTATTGGACCGATGATGGCAGCGTCGCCGCCTTGCGATACGAACAGTACAAGGTGACATTCCTGAAGCAGAATGCTCATGGGCTTGATGTATGGCTCTCACCGTTTGAAGTCCTGCGCGCACCGATGCTGGCAAACCTCCGCAGCGATCCGTTCGAGCGAGCCGAGGAAGAGAACGCTATGGGATACCAGCGCTGGTTCCTCGAGCATATGTTCGCGATAGCTCCGGCCTCCGCTTTCGTTGGGCAATGGCTGCAAAGCTTCGAGGAGTTTCCGCCAAGGCAAAAGCCCGGCAGCTTCAACCTCGACAACGTCATGGAGGAACTCACGAGCCGTGCCGGGAACCAATAGCACCAAAGGGACGCCGTGAGCTGTGTTCGCCAGCCTGAATTCGCAGACAACTGTTTGTCGAATTCAGGCTGGTAAATCATCCCCTTGGACTGAAGACCAGCGCGGTCCAAGGGAAAGAATGAACGGCGGCTTGATTTCGTTCTGCGGGTATCGAGCGCTGCTTGCTGGACAGAACCCAGAGCGGTTGTTGGAATAACGTACAGGTGCTGCTCCGCTCTCATTCTGTTGCCGGCCTAACTCAACAAGGCAGCAACTGGCTTTTTGGGCTTTCCGCCATGAGAACCAGTCGCCTTTCACTTTCATTCCACTTTTCCTGAACCAATTCGCGCGGAGGAGTTTTCAGACGTGAAAAACCGAAAGCTCTACCTTGGCCCCCTGACCGACAATAGACGCTGGGATATGGTTCGCATCCGCCCCGACGATGTGTTCGTGGTAACACCTCCGAAATGCGGCACGACCTGGATGCAAACCATCGTATCGCTGTTGTTTTCTGGTGATCCCGAAGTTGAAACGGAGTTGTCCGTGAAAATGCCGTGGGTAGACATCCGAATCCGAGAAATGCCTGAAGTCGCAGAACGGCTCGAAGCCATGCAGCATCGACGCAGCATGAAAAGCCACACACCGATGGATGGGTTACCTCTGGATGATCAAGCACAGTACATCTGTGTTTTTCGTCATCCCCTCGATGCGCATTTCTCGTATCGCAAACACGTCAGAAACATTCCAATGACCTGGTTTGACACCTGGTATCCCGAGAACGATGAAGAAGGTATCACATTCCGTCGCTTTCTGGACGGCGGGGCGGAAGGGTTCGATACCGATGCGATGCCACTGGCCCATATCATTCGGCATTACAAAGCTGCTGCGGCGCTTTCCGACCGGCCGAACGTATCGCTTTTTCACTACGCAGACATGACCCGGGACTTGAGAGGAACGTTCTTCAGGCTGGCTGACATCCTGGGCACGACCCATTCAGAGGCAGTCATGGATCAATTGGTTCAAGCTGCGACCTTCGACAACATGAAGGACAAAGCAGAACGCTATGCTCCCTCAGGTGGCAAAGGGTTCTTCAAGTCGGATGCCGAGTTTTTCCACAGCGGAACGAGCGGCAAATGGCACGGGAAACTGACGGCGGAAGAACTGGCAAGCTACGACGCGATGATGGATGCACACCTAGATCCCGAAGACCGAGACTGGTTGGAATATGGCTCTCAGAGGAGCCTCGCTGCGTAGACATCGCCACCCCGGGCGAACCAGCAAAAACCGAAGTTCTTTTTCACGATTGAATATGGAACAGGGTTTCCCGAGGTCGCCAAACTGAGGGGGGCGGCATTCAGGCAAGCATTTCCCCGGGTTGGCCGGCACTTAGGGTTCCGCCTTTGGTCACCTCGACATAGACTCCCATATCCATGTGCCCCATCAACTTCCTAATAAGATAGGGTATTATCAAGTCACGCTCGGCCGTATCCGGGTTCACTTCAGTGGCCGCACACCTTTTCGTACGCGATAGTATCTTCAACTCAACATCGCCAAATCTCAGAACTGATCCAACTGCATCCAACTCGGAAAACGAAGGCAAGCCGTCTATCTCGATGTTCGCGCGGAACCGCGCTGGCTGGATCTCTGCGTTCAGTTTTTCACCCAACTCTCTCACCGACGCGCGATTAAGAACGGATATCGCGTTCATCATTTTTGGTGAGACGACGGACACATCCGTAAACCGGTGAGGAGCAGACGAGACGAATTCCGGCAATTCGGGATCTTTCAAGTCGATCTCTGAAGACAAGAAACTTGCCGCATCCGTCCGGTCTTCTGGTGTTCGCATATTGAAGCTTTGCGTTTTGCCGTTCGCTTTGATCTCAAGATCTTGGGTCTCAAAATCAAAACTCGTCTCGACGCCTGCCAGCGCTGCCTCATTCAACAGAACAACAAAGCGATCTTTCGGCAGTGGCTGAGGGTTCTGTGCGTCGAATCCGGAGTTGTAGCGCGCAAATCCGAACAGGCGATCACCCGGGATCCCCTCCCCTGCCCGCAGCGTCACGGTTTGCATCGGCTCGGCACTCAAGCCTTTGATTGGGTACCGGTTCAATCTGACGATAGAGAGCGTATTCATACGTCTGCCCCTGACCATACGAGTTACGCACGATCCAGAGTGACCCGTGCCGTTTGACGCTATCTCCAATCCTCAAAGGTATCGACCGAATAATCCGCCAGACCTTCACAAGCAGGTGTCGAAAATCGGTTGGCCGCATGATGGCCGTGATTGTGAGCTGGGCCAATTTTGGCGGGTGCGGCCCTTAAATGCCTCACTGCTGAAAATACATGCACACCGACCAAATGGAATAAAATTACATTACATCAGTGGTTTAAAGGAGCACTAATCGTCAACCACCGTCCGCTTGAGGTACGAACCTCAAAAATATCTAGACTTGATGTGCGTACCTCAAATAGCCTTGGAGGTATGCCGCGATTCGCACATCCTCGATTGACGGCAAAAAAAGGGAGGAATGGATGACTTACACAAAACTGGCCTCGGCCAGCGCAATAGTCCTTGCCGCTACTACTCTTTCCACCAAGGCGAATGCTGAAGATCTGACGCTTTGTTGGGCTGCATGGGACCCGGCCAACGCGCTTGTCGAGCTTTCAAAGGAATTCGAAGCCGAATCCGGTCACACGATGAACTTCGAGTTTGTTCCCTGGCCTAATTTTGCGGATCGGATGCTGAACGAGCTGAACTCTGGGGGCAAGCTCTGCGACTTGTTGATTGGCGACAGCCAGTGGATCGGCGGGGGCGCTGAGAATGGCCACTATGTCAAACTGAACGACTTCTTCGATGCTGAAGGCATCAGCATGGACGATTTCGCGCCGGCCACCGTCTATGCTTACTCGACCTGGCCCAAGGGCACGCCAAACTACTATGCGCTGCCAGCGATGGGCGATGCGAATGGCTGGTTCTACCGCAAGGACTGGTTCGAAAACCCCGATATCCAAGCCGCTTACAAAGAGGCGACGGGTCAGGATCTTCGCGAGCCTCAATCGCAAAAAGAACTCCTGCAGATCGCGCAGTTCTTCCAAGGTCGTGAGATCGACGGCAAGACTGTCTATGGCGCAGCCATCTTTACCGAGCGCGGCTCGGAAGGGATCACCATGGGTGTGACCGGAGCGCTGTATCCTTGGGGTTTCAAATACGAAAACACGCCGGGTTCCTATGACATGGAAGGCGCCGTGAACTCGCCCGAAGCGGTCGAAGCTCTGGAATTCTACAAGGAATTCTACGAAACGGCGACGCCTCCGGGATATACCAACTCTTACATGGGTGAGAGTCTGGACGCCTTTAAGTCCGGTCAGGTCGCCATGGCGATGAACTGGTTTGCGTTCTTCCCGGGTCTTTACGCCGATCCCAATACCGGCGGCGACAAGATCGACTTCTTCGTGAACCCACCACAAAATCAGGCAGGTTCGACACTGGGCGGACAAGGTATCTCTGTTGTCAGCTACTCTGACAAACAAGACGCCGCACTTGAGTACATCAAGTGGTTTGCACAGCCGGACGTTCAGGCCAAATGGTGGGAGCTCGGCGGCTACTCGGCCCATAACTCAGTACTGGAAGATCCGGGTTTCGTTGACAGCCAGCCGTTTGCCGGTGACTTCCTGGAAGCGATGGCCGGGGTGCAGGATTTCTGGCAGGAGCCTGCTTATGCGGAACTGCTGCTGGCGATGCAGAAACGCATCCACGACTACGTGGTTGCGGACCAGGGCACCGCTCAAGAAGCGCTTGATCTTCTGATCCAAGACTGGACCGAAGTCTTCGAAGACGAAGGCAAGCTGTAGTCCGGACACAGGCAGGAGCGGGTGCAATCCCGCTCCACCTTCACCCGTGAGTCCTAAACCAACAAGAGCTGGCAAAGAGATGTCTGACAGGACCGTAGATCGCGTTGCGCAGGCAACGCCCGAGCGAGTTGCGCGAAAAATCCGAGGATTATCCGACCGCGCGATCGCCTGGATATTCATCTCCCCAACGATTTTTCTATTGCTGGCGATCAACATCTTTCCGTTGATCTGGACCATCCAACTGAGTTTTACCAACTACAAGGCCAACCGGATCGGGCGCGAGGTCAAAGACGTCGGGCTCAGGAACTACGAACGTATCCTGACTGATTCAGACACCTGGCTGAACATGCAGGCGACGGCACATTTCCTGTTCTGGACGATCTTTTTCCAGGTCCTGATAGGATTTACGCTGGCGTGGCTGATCAACAAGAAATTCAAGGGCAACGATCTTTGGACCACGATCATCGTGCTGCCGATGATGCTGTCCCCGGCCGTCGTCGGGAATTTCTGGAAATTCCTGTATCAGCCTCAAATCGGCCTGTTCAACTACATCGTGTCATGGTTCACGGGCAAGGAACCCTCAAGCTTTGAAATGCTGGGTTCGGTTACTTTGGCCCCTTGGGCGATCGTGATTGTTGACACCTGGATGTGGACCCCCTTCGTGATGCTGATCTGTCTGGCCGGGCTGCGCAGCATCCCCGACTACATCTACGAGGCGGCTGAGATCGACCGGGCCAGCAAGCTGCGGCAGTTCTTTACGATTACCATTCCGATGGTGCTGCCGTTCCTGATGCTCGCTGTGCTGTTTCGAGGGATCGAGAACTTCAAGATGTTCGACCTGGTTGTTCAGCTGACCGGCGGTGGACCGGGATCTGTAACGGAACTCACCTCAATCAATCTCAAGCGAGAGGCGTTTGAGAAGTGGCGGACGGGCTACGCCTCGGCCTATGCGATCATCTTGTTCGTCACCGTGTTCGGCCTTGCGTCGATCTACGTCAAAGCCCTGAACAAGGTGAAACAGAGATGAGCAGTTTTTCCGTCACTGAACCTTCCAACCGGTCCAAATGGATCGCAGGCTTCCTGGTCATCACTTATGCGCTGATCACGATGATCCCGCTGGTTTGGATCTTACTGACCGGGTTCAAATCCCCCGCCGACGCGATCAGCTACCCGCCCAAAGTGGTCTTTGACCCAACGCTCGAAGGTTACGTCAATCTTTTCACCACGCGCACCAGGCAGACACAGGAGTTTCTGGAAGCCAACCCGCCGCAGAACTGGGCCGATGAGATCGTCCGCCAATACGACATGGTGATCGTTGGGCCCTCCAAGTTCGGCGAGCGCTTCATGAATTCGGTCATCATCGGATTTGGCTCGACGTTCTTGAGTATCTTCCTCGGCACGCTGGCTGCCTATGCGTTCAGCCGATTTAAGGTCCCGCTCAAGGACGACCTTCTGTTCTTCATCCTGAGTACAAGGATGATGCCTCCGGTCGCTGTCGCCATCCCGATCTTCCTGATGTTCAGAAACCTTGGGCTGAGCGATACGCATCTGGGAATGATCCTGCTCTATACAGGGGTAAATATCTCTCTGGCGGTTTGGTTGCTGAAAGGGTTCATCGACGAAATCCCAAGAGAGTACGAGGAAGCCGCCCTTATCGATGGCTACACGAGGTTTCAGGCTTTCTACAAAGTGGTGCTGCCGCAAGCCGCCACGGGCATCGCGTCAACTGCGATCTTCTGCCTGATCTTCGCCTGGAATGAGTACGCGTTTGCCGTGCTGCTGACATCTGCAAATGCACAGACCGCACCGCCGTTCATCCCGACCATCATCGGTATTGGCGGCCTGGACTGGCCTGCCGTTGCGGCCGGCGCGACGATCTTCCTGATCCCGGTCATGATTTTCACCATCCTGATGCGCAAACACTTGCTGCGCGGGATTACATTCGGAGCCGTACGCAAATGAGCCAGTTTCTTTCCGGATTGGTGCGGCTCCGCCGCGGTCCATGGGAGATGGTCGCAACCATCCTCATCGCACTGGGTGTCTTCATGCTGATGCAGCCCTTTGTCCTTTGGGCCTTCACTTACTCTTTCATCGTCACGCTGATCGGAACCGTCATGTTCATCATCGTCAGCCATTTCCCGGAGTAGAAATGGCCCAGATCGTAGTCAAAAACGTAAAGAAGATGTTCGGCGATTTCACGGCTGTCCGCGAAAGTTCGTTCACGATTGAAGACGGCGAGTTTTTCATGCTGCTGGGCCCCTCCGGTTGCGGGAAAACGACGACGCTGCGGATGATCGCGGGATTGGAGCTTCCAACGTCGGGCGAAATCTATCTGGACGGCGAAGAGATCAGCCAGCGGCCGCCATCAGAGCGGGACATTGCCTTCGTGTTCCAGATGTTCGCGCTGTATCCCCACATGAACGTGCGCAAGAACATCAGCTATCCGCTTATATCGCAGGGCATGCCGCGTGCTGCTGTCAAAGCCAAAGTCGAAGAAGTCGCGGGGATTCTGGGGATCAACGACATCCTCGACAGCCCGGTGGGTGGGCTTTCAGGTGGCGACAGGCAACGCGTGGCGCTGGGTCGCGCAATTGTTCGCGAACCCAAGGCATTCATGATGGACGAACCTCTTGGCGCTTTGGATGCCGAATTTCGTGAGCACATGGCCGAAGAATTGCGCGCGCTCCACGATCGCATGGGCGCAACCACTGTTTATGTCACACATGACCAACTGGAAGCCATGCAAATGGGCGACAAAATCGTTGTGATGAACAACGCTGTGATCGAGCAATTCGGCACGCCGCAGGAAATCTACGACAAACCGGCCACAATGTTCGTTGCGGATTTTATCGGGTCTCCTTCGATGAACTTCCTGCCGTTTCAAGGAAAGGTCGCGCCTGGCTCGGAAATGGTTCGACTGAATGGCCATGACGAAGCCGTGCCCAAACTGATGGAAGGTGCGGAAGGTGACTTGGTTTTCGGCGTTCGACCCGAGCATGTTTTTCTGTCAGATGCCAGCGCCTACCGTGCCAAGGTGCTGGCCGCAGAATATCTTGGAACCACCCAGATCGTGACGCTGCAAAGCCCGAACGGAGAGTTGAAAGCCCGGATTGATGCACGCGAAACCGTCAATCCCGGCGAGACGGTCGGATTGGAATTCCGTTCGTCTGCAGTGACCCTTTTCGAAAAATCTACCGGACGCGCGTTGAGGTCCGCACTGAACGACGAGGTACTGAGCAATGGCTGAAGTCGTTCTGGAAAACATTTCGAAGTCATTCGGCGACATCAAAGCGGTGGATGATATCTCAATGACGATCCCCAACGGCGCCTTTGTGGTTTTGTTGGGTCCAACGGGCGCGGGAAAAACAACGACGCTGAGATTGATATCCGGGCTTGAGAAACTGGATTCAGGCACAGTTCGCATTGCCGGGCACGACGTCGGGATGGATACACCCGCCCAGCGCGATGTGGCGATGGTTTTCCAGCAATACTCGCTGTACCCGCATATGACAGTGCGTGAAAACCTGTCTTTCCCTCTGCGGTCGCCGATCCTGAAGACGCCAGAGGATGAGATCGCGAGGAAGGTGACCGAAGTGTCGGAGATCCTGCAGATCCCGCACAAGCTGGATAACAAAGCCACCGAACTGTCTGGCGGCGAAATGCAGCGTGTCTCGATCGGACGGGCGCTGGTGCGTGACCCCCAGATCTTCCTGATGGACGAACCGCTCAGCTCTTTGGACGCCAAGCTTCGGGCGGATTTGCGGGTCGAGTTGAAGAGAATTCAGGCCGACCTGGGATCAACCTTGCTTTATGTGACCCATGATCAGGTGGAAGCCATGACAATGGCCACGCATATCGGCGTTTTGGAAAACGGCAGGCTGGTTCAGTACGGTACCCCTCGCGATATCTACGAAAATCCCGGCAGCGTTTACGTGGCCAGCAGGTTGGGTCTGCCACGGATAAACATCCTACCGTCCGAGTTGTTCGGAGGCGACCACAAAGGTCCGCAGATTGGTCTTCGCCCGGAAAACATCGTTGAAGGTGAAGGCAGCGAGGCGCGCGTGATACGCGCCGAGCATCTGGGTGATCAAACACGACTGCACTTGGACCTAAACGGTCACCCGGTCGTGACGTTGATAGATGTCCACCAGGACTATCCATCTGGAAAAATTATTAAAATCCGCCCCCACAACCCATTGTATTTTGACGCGTCCGGCGCGCGGGTGAATTAAGGAGCAAAGCATGGCCCAGTTCCTCAACACAAAAGAAACCCTGGTAACAGATGCCATAGACGGTCTTCTGGCCTCCTCTGGAGGGAGGTTGACCCGGCTGGACGGCTACCCGCATATCAAAGTTGTCTACAGGTCGGATTGGGACAAGTCGAAGGTAGCGTTGGTGTCCGGTGGAGGGTCAGGTCACGAACCCGCCCATGCGGGCTTTGTTGGCGCCGGTATGCTGACGGCCGCAGTCTGCGGCGAAGTGTTTGCATCCCCGTCGGTCGAGGCGGTTCTGGCAGGCATTCTTGCAGTCACGGGTGAGGCAGGGTGCTTGCTGATCGTCAAGAACTATACCGGTGACCGGCTGAACTTTGGGCTGGCCGCTGAACGCGCCCGTGCATTGGGTCGCAAGGTTGAAATGGTGGTCGTCGACGACGACATCGCCCTGCCCGACCTGCCGCAACCACGTGGCGTGGCAGGCACGTTGTTCGTGCACAAAATCGCCGGAGCGCTTGCGGAAAGCGGTGCTGACCTGGACACCGTTGCCAAAGCAGCCAGTAGCACCATCGAAAAGGTTGTCAGCATTGGTATGAGCCTGGACACCTGTACCGTTCCGGGATCTCCGAAAGAAGACAGGATCGCACCCGGCAAGGCGGAACTTGGTTTGGGCATCCATGGCGAGCCGGGTGTGCAGCAAGTCGAATTCTCAAATGCCGTATCGGCCATGTCCACAGTGGTGGAGAAGCTGAGGCAACGGCTTGGGGCCGGGGAATGTGTGGCGTTGGTCAACAACCTCGGTTCCACGACTCCGCTGGAAATGGCTGTCCTAACGCACGCCTTGTCCGAAACCGGTATTGCCCACCATATCATCGGTCCGGCCCCCATGATGACATCGCTAGATATGCACGGGTTTTCTGTTTCCATTCTACCCGTGGATCAGGCCGATTTGTCAGCTCTTGAAGCATCTGTTGATCTGGCCGCGTGGCCCGGGGTCAATTCCATCGACCCGATCAAAGTGGCACCATTGCCTGACGGCCTGACGCCGATCGATCCAATTCCTTCGAACAATCCCACCACAAGGGAAACGATCTCGCGCTTGTCTGAACTCCTCATCAACGCTGAGAAGAATCTGAACGAACTGGACGCGAAATCCGGTGATGGCGACACAGGAAGCACATTGGCGACGGCCGCAAGAGCGCTGCAAGGCAGCCTTGACCGCATGCCGCTCGCTGATTTGACTCAGCTGTTCCCGGCGTTGGGCAATGAATTGAGCCAAACCATGGGTGGCTCCTCCGGTGTGATACTAGCAATTTTCTTCAATGCAGCTGGTGACGCATGTGCCAATGGGGCAACCGTAGCCAAATCCCTGGAAGAAGGCCTGAAACGCGTCAGCCAAGTTGGAGGCGCCAAGGTCGGCGACAGAACAATGATTGACGCCTTGGCACCGGCGCTTGCCGCTCTCCCATCGGGGTTGACCCATGCCGCAAATGCCGCCCGCGAAGGAGCAAACAATACAGCCAAAATTCGCCGTGCGAAGGCGGGCCGAGCAGCCTATGTTCCCGAAGAAAACCTAGTTGGACATAACGATCCCGGCGCTGAGGCCGTTGCCTTGTTGTTCGAGGGCTTGGCGCGGGAGCTTGAGGGCTGAGGAACACGTGGCAGACCAAAAACAAAAACTAGAATTGGTGAAGAAGCCAACCGTCAATGACATCGCGCGGGTTGCGGGTGTCAGTCTTGCGACTGTGGACCGGGTCTTGAACAGGCGCCCCGGCGTGCGCGCAGTAACCGTTCAGAAAGTACAAAAGGCAATTGATGAACTGGGGTATGTGCGCGACACCGCCGCGGCCAACCTCGCACGAAACCGGGTTTACAATTTCCTTTTTGTTTTGCCGGACACCGACAATGAATTTGTGGAAGCGATCAGCAACCAGATCGCAGAGCAATCTCGTGACCAGTTTATCGAGCGGACACGCATTACGATCAAAAGGGTCGCTCCGTTTGAACCGCAGGATATCGTCAACATTCTGGATGCTGTCGACAGTTTGGATGTCGATGGAGTTGCCGTTTTCGGACCCGAAACGCCTTCTGTTCGCGATGCGGTGAGACGGCTCAAGGACAAAGGGGTTCCGGTGGTTGCCTTGGTGTCTGACCTGCCGAGTTCCGAGCGAGACCACTTTGTAGGAATTGACAACGTTTCCGCAGGACGAACCGCCGGTCAATTGATGGGACGGTTCGTGCATCGGGAAGGCAAGGTCTTGGTTCTGACTGGCTCTCGTTTGGCACGTGACCACCTGGAGCGTCGCCAGGGCTTTGATCTGGTTGTAGCCGAGGAGTTTCCGCATCTCGAGGTCGTGGCGTCTGTTGAGGGCCGGGATGACCCGGATCTGATTTACAAGATGATGCCCGAGATCTTCGAAACCTACCCGGATCTGGTCGGAATATACTCGTCAGCAGCTGGCAATGCCGGCCTTATTCAATTCCTTTCGGAAAACAAGCTCAGCAAGGATCTGGTGATCATAGCGCATGAGTTGACTCCGCTTAGTCGAGAGGCTCTCAAGCTTGGCACGTTTGACGCCCTGATCTCGCAAGACACCGGGCACATTGTTCGTTCAGCCGTCCGCCTTCTGCGTGCGACTTCAGACAAAGTCCCATTCAACAAAGCGCAGGAACGTATCCGTATCGACATCTATCTGAGGGAAAATTTACCGCCATAGCGGCTTAGGTTTTGGGGAGGAAACTTATGAAAACGATCAAAGGTCCAGCATTATTTCTTGCACAATTCGCAGGGGACGAAGCACCGTTCAATTCGTGGGACGCGATTACCAAATGGGCGGCTGACTGTGGATACAAGGGCGTCCAGGTTCCCAGTTGGGATGGCCGGTTGTTCGACCTTGAACAGGCCGCGTCCAGCACCGGTTACTGCGATGACTTCAAAGGCAAAGCCAGGGAAAATGGCGTCGAAGTCACTGAACTGTCAACGCACCTTCAGGGTCAACTTGTGGCCGTTCACCCGGCCTATGACAGCGCCTTTGATGGCTTTGCCGCCGAGAGAGTCAGAGGAAACCCGAAAGCCCGGCAAGAATGGGCCGTAGACCAGGTCAAAAAAGCATTGTCCGCTTCGAAGAACCTGGGCATTTCGGCGCATGCGACATTCTCGGGCGCGTTGGCGTGGCCCTACGTCTATCCCTGGCCGCAGCGCCCTGCCGGCTTGATTGAGACGGCATTTGATGAACTCGCCCGCCGCTGGGGGCCAATCCTTGATCACGCCGAGGAATGCGGCGTCGATGTCTGCTACGAAATTCACCCCGGAGAGGACCTCCACGACGGCGTGACCTACGAGATGTTCCTCGAACGGACAGGCAATCACCCACGGGCCTGCATGTTGTACGACCCCTCGCACTACGTACTGCAATGCCTCGACTATCTGGACAATATCGACATCTACAAGGATCGGATCCGGATGTTCCATGTCAAAGATGCCGAGTTCAACCCGACCGGGCGGCAAGGGGTTTATTCAGGATACCAAAGCTGGGTGGATCGTGCCGGCCGGTTCCGGTCGCTTGGTGATGGCCAGGTGGATTTCGGGGCGGTCTTCTCAAAAATGGCGGCGAACGACTTTGATGGCTGGGCTGTGGTCGAATGGGAATGCTGTCTCAAACACCCCGAGGATGGAGCGCGTGAGGGCGCTCAGTTCGTGGCGGATCACATCATCCGTGTGACTGAGAAAGCCTTTGATGATTTCGCGGACGGTGGTGCTGACGAAGCCGCCAACCGCAAAATGCTGGGGATCGAATAATGGTTACAGGACGCAGTGAAGAAGCCTCGGGTCGCATTCGGCTTGGCATGGTCGGCGGCGGAAATGACGCCTTCATAGGCGGCGTTCATCGCATAGCGGCGCGATTGGATGACAGGTTCGAACTGGTTGCCGGCGCTTTGTCTTCGACGCCCGAAAAATCCATTGAAAGCGGCCGGGCATTGGGTCTCGAACGGGTCTATGAAGACTTCAAACAAATGGCGATCCGGGAAGCCCGGCTCAAATCCGGGATCGAGGCGGTCTCAATCGTCACGCCAAATCACGTCCACTATGCCGCCGCGCGTGAATTCCTGAAACGCGGGATTCACGTCATTTGTGACAAGCCACTCACCTCGACCCTTGCCGATGCAAAAAAACTGGTCAAAGCGGCGGAAAGCGCGAATGCCCTGTTCATACTGACCCACAACTACACGGGCTACCCAATGGTTCGGCAGGCGCGTGAAATGGTTGCCAACGGCGATATTGGCAAAATCCGCGTCGTCCAGGTTGAATACCCGCAGGACTGGCTGACCGAGCAGCAGGATTTCAAACAGGCGGAGTGGCGAACCGATCCCGAACGCTCCGGCGCGGGCGGATCAACCGGTGACATCGGAACCCATGCCTACAACCTCGCTTGTTTTGTGACCGGGCTGAGGGCGGAAAGCCTTGCGGCGGATCTGCAAGCTTTCGTGCCGGGGCGCCAAGTCGATGACAACGCACATGTCTTGCTTCGCTTCGAAGGCGGAGCACGGGGTATGCTGTGGTCCTCTCAGGTGGCTCCCGGCAACGAAAACGCACTTCGGTTGCGGGTCTACGGCGAAAAAGGTGGGCTGGAGTGGGCTCAGGAAGACCCGAACTATCTCTGGTTCACGCCCTACAACGAACCAAAGCGTCTGATCACCCGCAATGGCGCTGGAGCTGGTGACGCTGCCAATCGCTTGAGCAGAGTTCCTCCGGGCCATCCCGAAGGATATCTTGAAGGGTTCGCCAATATTTACGGAGAGGCTGCTGAGGCGATCCAGGCTTTCCGAAATGGGATTTCACCTGAGGCGTCCGTTGTTTACCCAACCGTGCACGACGGGCTAGACGGCGTCAAATTTGTAGCCGCTTGTGTGCAAAGCTCGTCCAGAAACGCGGCTTGGGTCAAGTTGGAGTAAGTCTGGCTGTGGGCATAGGGTAGGCACCGGATACTGAGCCAGCCAACCCTTCCCTGCCCCTCGGCTCGTCCAACCACCAGTTCGCCGCAGTATTGAAACTCTGTGGCCGCCAAAATCATAGCCCGCCGGGCAAAGCAACTCTTCGCCGCATCGTCCACCAATGGCCGCTCTGCGGACGAAGCCACCAACGCGGCCGGCAAGTACAAATGGCCCGAACCGGCCCACAAAGGAACCATCGGTATGAGCGTCTGTTCAGCACAGCAGCTCAATGATGTCAGCCACCGCTTTCAGAAAGATCGCCGCAACAGGAGGCGATCACGGCAAAACTGGATGGGTACGAATAGCCTCCAACCACCACGTATCCACTGCCGGATTTTGAGGTCTCGGTTTGCGCCTCCAGGCCAAGCAACCCAGCGCGGAAGCCCCCTCGATTTGACGACCCCGTATTTTTTCTGATAGACCGCGCGCCCTTTCCCAAAAATAGGAGGACCTGCAGATGTGGGTAGCATTCTCGACGCCCGAGGGTTCGGGCTTTTTCTCAGCCGTTGCCAAGGAGGAGGACGGCAACACCAGCGGGCCGCACATGGGATCCCGCGTCTGCCTGCGGTTTCGCCACGCACAGGACGCCGAATTGCTGCGCGACTATGGCATGGACGGTCAGGTGATCGAAACACCGGGCGGCGATTACCGTTACCGGGCATTCATACCGCGCAACCACCTCGTGACTGTGCTGATGAACTTGGGCAACCACATGTCCTACCCCAATTTCAAGGCCAGCATCCCAAAAGATGATGTGGCGTTCGAACGCGCATGCCACGAGGTTTGGGCGGCATTCGGCGAACTACAGGAAGGCGGACCATATGGAATGGGGTGAAACACCCCATTAAACCCAGCGCGGTGGCCTCGAAGTTGTCTTGAGACAAAACACCTCGGTTTCACCACATGGGCCAAACTGCCAAAAACGCTGTTTTTCGGGAGTTACCAGTGGCGGACCGAGGAGGATTCGAACCCCCGACCCCTTGATTCGTAGTCAAGTACTCTATCCAGCTGAGCTATCGGTCCGCGTTGGTGAGGCGGTATTTAGACCCGGCGTTCGGGACGTGCAACCCGATTCTTCAAAAATAATTTAAAAACCCATCTCCCCCCGTGGGAGCCTTATTTCAAAGACCGTGCCCTCCGGGCCGGTGCTGGTCAGCACCAATTCTCCCCCGTGGCCGCGCACCAGTTCCTGCGAAATCGCCAGACCCAGGCCCGAGCCACCTTTGCGCACACCACCCTGAAACGGCGTGAACAGATTCTCCTGCGCTCGTGGCGGCAAACCGGGGCCGGTATCCCGAACCTCGATGACCCATGCGTCCTGATCTTCGCCGGCCGCGATCGTGATTTTTCCCGGTTGGCCGGATGTCATAAGTGCTTGGCGTGCGTTGCGCACAAGGTTCATGATGACCCGGAACATCTGTTCCGGATCGGCCCGAACGACCAAGCCTTCGGGAACGTCGTTGGCGATTTCGATACAGCCGCCGTCTACGGCCAGAGCCTCGCTGGACGCTACGTCGGCAGCGATATCGCGCAACCGCACCATGGTCAGGGTGGGCGCGGGCTCTTCGGCCCGCCCGAAGGCCAGCGTACTTTCACACAGGGACACCGCCCGGGTGATCGAGTTGACCAGCTTGGGCGCCATCCGTCGGACCAGCGGGTCGTCGCTGGCTTCGATCCGGTCAGTGAACAGCTGGGCCGAGGTCAGGATGTTGCGCAGATCGTGGCTGACCTTGGCCACCGCGCCACCCAGCTGTGCCAGCCTCTCGCGCTGTTTCAGGGCTTGGGTCAAGTCAGTCTGCAGCATCTGCAGGGCTTCTTCAGCCTCGCGCAGTTCGGTCACCTTGGATTGGGGAGAGATGATGCCGCGCGCATCCTCGGGTGCCCGGGCGTAGCGCTGCATGTAGCCCACCACGCTTTTGATCGGGCGAACCAGAACCACCCGCACCGCGAGAAACAGAAAAAACGCGGTGATGATCGAGATGACAAAGGACAGACCGAGGATGCGCAGGCCATAATCGATCATCGCCATACGCAGCGGCGCGCTGTCCATGGTAACCTCGATAAGCAGACCCGCATCCCGCACAGGCTGCCCGATGACGCGAATGACCTGGTTCTCGGGCGTGAAGAAACGGATCATCGCGTCCCGAATGAGAACCCAAGGCCCGGCGCCTCGCAGATCATAGGTCTTGGCGACCTGGTCTGGGATAGGGGAAGACAGCATCAGTTGGCGAACCTCGTCCCGGCGCAGCACCACGTTGTAGACCCCGGCATTGGCCAGAAGCTCGGCCTCAAGCTCGTCGGCCAGCATGTCGTCGGCCAGCAGCGCCAACGAGGCGATCTGGGCGCGTTCCAGCCGGTTCAGAAGGAAATCCTCGCGGAAGCGCGCGATCGACGGCACGAAGATCAGCACCTCGGCCAACATCACGAAGACCGTCGTCAAGATCAGGAAACGACCCGACAGCGAGTTCAAGTGGCGCTCCTTTCCAGATCAGGGGATCCAGCGTTGGACCAGCCCGACCACCCGTTCAACCATCTGATTCTCAAACAGTCTTGGCGAGAAATAGGCGCCCGCCACCCGTTTGTTAAGCTCTCCGATCGTGGGATAGGGCGACACCATCGCCGCGATCTGGCTCATCTTCAGGTTATTGGCCAGCGCCAGAGACCACAAGTTGATCAGTTCGCCGGCCTGATGCCCCACGATTGTGGCCCCCACCGGACGCCCCTTTACGACCATGACCTTGATGAACCCAGTCGTTTTGCGTTCGGCAACGGCGCGATCGTTGTGGGCATAGTCGAACCGGGCGATCTCGACCTTGTCGCCATGGCGGTCGCGCGCCTGCGCCTCGGTCAGGCCGACCTGGGCCAGTTCGGGGTCGGTATAGGTTGCCCAGGGGATATGCGCCGTCCTGGCCTTGGACCGCAGCCCGAACAGGGCCGAACGGATGATGACCCCGGCATGATATCCAGCCACATGGGTGAACTGCATCCCGCCCGCGACGTCGCCAATCGCATAGACCCGCCGGTTGGTGGTGCGCAGGCTGTCATCCACATTGATGCCCGTGTGCGTCCGGTCGATCCCGGCAGCCTGCAGGTTCAGGCGGTCGGTGTTGGCCTTGCGCCCCACCGCCAGCAGCAGGTGCGAGCCCGCATGGACCGCGCCATCCTCGGTGACGACCTCGACCGCTCCGGCCTTCCCGCGCACCCGGGCCACCATCGCGTGTTCCAGAATCTCGACCCCTTCGGCGCGCAGAGCCTCCAATACCACTGCGGCCGCCTCGGGGTCATCCTTGCCCAGCGCCCGCGCGCCTTCGATCACCGTCACCTTGCAGTCCAGCCGGACATGCGCCTGCGCCATCTCCATGCCGATGGGTCCCCCGCCAATGATCAGCAGGTGGTCGGGCTTGACGCGCAGGTCGAAGATGGTCTCGTTGGTCTCAAACGGCACCTGGTCCAGCCCCGGGATCGGCGGCACCAGCGGGGACGAGCCTGTGGCCAGCACCACGCGGCGAGCGGTGATGACGAAATCGCCAGCCTGCACCTGCGTGGGCGACAGAAAAGTCCCCCAGTCGCGAATGACGCGCACGCCGAACCCTTCGAACCGTTCCTGGCTGTCCATGGGCTCGATCTGAGCGATCACGTCCCGCACATGGTCCTTTGCGGCGGCATAGTCCACCTGTGGCGCGTGGTCGGCAACGCCGAACGGCTCGGCATGGCTCTGCGCATGGGCCAGCTTGGCACTGGCCAGCAGCGCCTTGGACGGGACGCAGCCATAATTCAGACAGTCGCCCCCCATCTTGTGCCCTTCCAGCAGGATCACGTCGGCACCCATCTGGCTGGCCCCGGCAGCCACCGACAGGCCACCCGACCCGGCCCCGATCACCAGGATGTCGGTCTTAAGTTCTTGCATGGATCAAAGGCCCCTTCGGCCGCGAATGAGTTTGAGGAGAATCGGCAGAGCCGCCAGCGCGCACAGCCCCAGGATCGGGCCGATCACAAAAGGCTCAGTCAGTAGCGACAGGTCCGGCGTCTCGCCCCGGTCGAACACGCCGCCCAGGCCGACGCCGATCCAAGTATAGACGATGCCGCCCGGAATGATGCCCAGCGCCGTGGTCAGCAGAAAGTTACGGAATTTCACTCCCACCAGCGCCGGCACCAAATTGGCGACAAAGAACGGCACCACCGGCACCAGCCGCATCAGGAACAGCACCGGGATCTCGTTCTCGCGCAACCCGTCCTTGATTCGCTTGACGGTGCCTTCCGACGCCTCCAGCCGCGCCGTCAACGTCTCACCCAGCCCCCAACGGGCCGCCAGAAAGATCGCCGAGGCCCCCACGGTTGCGGCAGATACGTTGAACACGGTGCCCGCGAACAAGCCGAACAGGAATCCGCCCGTCATCGAAGCCACGGCCGCACCGGGCAGTGAAAAGGTGACGATCAGGACGTAAACCAGGATGAAAACGCCCGCTAACGACCAGTAGTTGGCATCGCGCCAGGCCAACAGCGCCTCGCGATTGTCGCGCAGGGTTTCAAAGGTCAGGTAGTCGCCCAGCGCAAAGAACCCGACGACGGCAACCGTCAGGATCACAAGTAAGGGAATGTGTCGCGCCAGCCCGCTGCGCGGCACCTGGGTGGTTTCGGTCATCTCGTCGTCCGGGTTCGAATGCTTCATCTGCCCCACAAGATGCGCGCTTGAACTTCTGTGCAACAGGGTCCTCACGCCGGGTTGAACACGCACCGGTTCAATGTGAGAAATCCGCCGTCCACGGGCTGATTCTGAAACTTTTGCCCAGTCACCCGACAGAATTGTTGCAAAAGGCACGAAAACCGCTGCGATGGGGTTTGACTTGCCCGCCGGTTCCCAGTAGAGGACGGGCTTCGAACACCACGGGCAGGCGAATCCGCGCCGCACCCGACCGCCAAAGATTGGAGACGGAGCGATGAAACGCACCTATCAGCCTTCGAACCTGGTTCGCAAACGCCGCCACGGTTTCCGCGCGCGCATGGCCACCAAGGCCGGCCGCAAGATCCTGAACGCACGCCGTGCCCGCGGCCGCAAGTCGCTGAGCGCATAAACCGCGCGACCTTTCAGGTTTTGAACATGACGCCGCCGGAGGCCCCTGTGGATGGCACTGACCAGCCCGGGGATATGCCCCCGGCGGCGTCCGTTTGCGCGCCTGATCTGTCGGTGCTGCGCAAGCGCGGCGATTTCCTCAGGGCCGCACGGGCCCGACGACAGGGCACGCCTTCCATGATGGTGCAGGCCCGCAAGCGCGCGCCGGATGAGGCCGAGGGCATTCGCGTCGGTTTCACCTGCTCGAAAAAGGTCGGCAATGCCGTAGCCCGCAACCGGGCCAAGCGCCGCCTGCGCGAGGCGGCCCGCGCCGTTCTGCCGGACCACGGCCGGGACGGGTGGGACTATGTCCTGATCGGACGGGCCGAGGTGACCGCCGCCCGCCCCTTTGACGCCCTGCTGGACGATCTGCGCCAGGCCCTGCGCAAGATCCACAGCCCGCGCAAATGACCCTGCTTGCCCATATCCTCGCGCTGCCCATTCGGGCCTACCGGCTGATCTTCAGCCCGTGGGTGGGGTTCAACTGTCGCTATCAGCCGACCTGCTCGGCCTATGCGCTGGAAGCGCTGGAAAAGCACGGCCCGATCAAGGGCGCATGGCTGGCCGCGCGCCGCATCGGGCGCTGCCACCCCTGGGGCGGCGACGGCTATGACCCTGTGCCCGACGACAAACCCGACGCGCCCTGATCTGACACCCCGTCACGCTTGACCCCAGGGGGGTGCGCCGCTGAACATCGGTGTCAGCAACAACCGTCCGAGGCGCCCATGTTCAGATCCAACGCCCGCCAATCTCTGCCCACGCATGAAGTGACGAACCAACCGCCCGAGCGCGGCGACGTTGACCTGTGGACCTCGGACCCGGTTCTGCGCGATTGCGCCACGCGAGCCGGGGCACGGGCGACTCCGCTGGCCGCCTACGGGGCCGCTCTGGGCCGGGCCGAAACGCGCGACGCCGGGCGCGACGCCAACCTGCACCCGCCCGAACTCTGCCTCTTCGACCGGGGCGGCCGCCGTCTGGACGAGGTGCGGTTCCACCCGGCCTATCATCACATGATGGATCTGAGCCAATCGGCAGGCTATGCCGCGCTTGCCTGGGACGGAGCGCCGGGCGGTCACGCGACCCATGCCGCGATGGTCTATCTGGCCAGCCAGGTCGAGCCGGGCCATTGCTGCCCGCTGACCATGACCTATGCCGCCGTGCCGGCGCTGGCCGCCAACCCCGAACTGGCCGAAATCTGGCGCCCGAAACTGACCGCCGACACTTATGACCCAGCCCCCCGCCCGATCAGAGAAAAACGCTCGGCGACCTTGGGCATGGCGATGACCGAAAAGCAGGGCGGCTCGGACGTGCGCGCCAATACCACCACGGCCACCCGCGACGGCGATGCCTGGCGGCTGCGCGGCCACAAATGGTTCTGCTCGGCCCCGATGTCCGACGGGTTCCTCACGCTGGCGCAGGCGCCGGGCGGCCTGACCTGTTTTCTGCTGCCCCGATGGCTGGAAGGCGAGCGCAACGCCATCCATCTGATGCGCCTCAAGGACAAGCTGGGCAACCGCGCCAATGCCTCGTCCGAGGTCGAGTTCCATGACGCGCTGGCCTATCAGCTGGGGGATGAGGGGGCCGGCGTGCGCACGATCATCGAGATGGTTCATCACACCCGGCTCGACACCGCGATGGCCCCCGCCGGCCTGATGCGCGCAGCCCTGTCCGAAGCGCATCACTGGGTCAGCCACCGCAGCGCCTTTCAGCGCCGCCTGATTGACCAGCCGTTGATGCGCGCCGTTCTGGCCGATCTGGTGCTGGACTGGGAAGGCGCGCTGACCTTGGGCCTGCGCGTGGCCCGCGCCTTTGACGGGGACACCGCCGAAGACCGCGCCTTTGCCCGGATCGGGGTGGCGCTGGCCAAGTTCGTGTCGAACAAACGCTGCCCGGTCGTGGCGGTCGAGGCGATGGAGGTGCTGGGAGGCATGGGCTATGTCGAAGACACGCCGATGCCGATGATCTATCGCGAAGCGCCCCTGAACGGCATTTGGGAGGGGTCGGGCAACGTGATCTGCCTGGACATTCTGCGCAGCCTTGCGCGCGACCCGCTGGCCGCCCAGACCTTGCAGGCCGAACTGGACGCGGCAACCGGAGCCGACCGCCGTTATGACGCCGCCCTGAAGGCGCATCGCGACCGCTGGTCCACCCTGCCCCCCGAGGCCGAGGCCCGCTGGTTCGCCGAGGCCACCGCGCATCTGCTGACCGCCGCGCTGCTGCTGCGCCATGCGCCCGGTGCGGTGGCCGATGGATATATTGCCACGCGGGTTCTGGGCGAAAGCGGGCGCATACCCGGATCGGTCTCGGGGCTGGACACCGACGTCCTGCTGGGCCGGCTGTCCGGCTAGGCGGGCCTTGCCCGGTGGGCGCATCTGCGGTAGGGGCTGCGCATGTTCGACGAAGCTGACGATATCCATCCGCTGTTTGCCGGTGCGCCCTCGACCACCGAGTTCAAGAAGCTGCGCAAACGCATCGTGCGCCAGACGCGCGAAGCGATCGAGCAATACGGCATGGTTGACCCGTCGGCCCACGACAAGGACGGCAAGCCGCCGCGCTGGCTGGTCTGCCTGTCGGGCGGCAAGGACAGCTATACCCTACTGGCCGTTCTGTACGAGCTGAAGTGGCGCGGCCTGCTGCCCGTGGACCTGCTGGCCTGCAATCTGGATCAGGGGCAGCCGGGCTTTCCGGCCACCGTGCTGCCCGAGTTTCTGGAACAGATGGGCGTGCCGCACCGGATCGAGTACCAGGACACCTATTCCATCGTGGTCGACAAGGTGCCGCAGGGCCGCACCTATTGCGCCCTGTGCTCGCGCCTGCGCCGTGGCAACCTGTACCGGGTCGCGCGCGAGGAAGGATGCTCGGCCGTGGTTCTGGGGCATCACCGCGATGACATCCTGGAAACCTTCTTCATGAACCTGTTCCACGGCGGCCGTCTGGCGACTATGCCTCCGAAACTGGTGAACGAAGAAGGCGACCTGTTCGTCTATCGCCCGCTGGCTCATGTGGCCGAGGCCGATTGCGAGAAATTCGCCAAGGCGATGAACTATCCGATCATCCCCTGCGACCTGTGCGGCAGCCAAGACGGCCTGCAACGCCAGCAGGTCAAACAGATTCTGGACCAGTGGGAAAAGAACAGCCCCGGCCGCCGGCAGGTGATGTTCCGTGCGCTGACCAATGCCCGGCCCTCGCACCTTCTGGATTCGAAGCTGTTCGATTTTGCCGGCCTGATGCTGGACCCCGGCAAAAACGGCGAAAATTCGGAAGAAATTCCGCTTCTGCGTTAACGTCCGACTCAGATTGATTTCCTAGCCTCCGATTGGACTCAGTTCGCTCAATTGGAAGGCCGGAATCGATGCTGAAAAGGTTCTCACCCCAGAGTCTCCAGAATGCTCTGCTGACCATTCTGGCAATGCCACAGGTTTTGGCATTCATACCTGCATTGTGCCTGGCTGCTTTCTGGCTGGGCGGCGACACGGCGTTGGTCGTTGTCGCTCTGGGACTGCCTCTGTTGTTTTCGGCTGCCCAACGGCTTCAACCGGGTGCCGGTATTGGTTCGGCGACGCACACGCGGCCCAAGGGGCTGTTACCACGTGATGTTTTTTACGCCGAGATGGAGTATCTGCACAGCAAATCGCGGGCAACCGGTGAGGATTCAGCCTGCATCGTTGTGTCACTTGATGATTTCGACGATGTCGAAGACCTGCACGGAACCGCGGCAGCCGACTATGTGGCGGGGCGGTTCTGCGACCGCATCCTGGCGGTGATCCGAAGCGAGGATATTGCAACACGCCTATCTAGAAACACGTTCCTGATCGGGTTGCGCCCCTCACGGCATCTGGACCTGGAAAGCTGCATCCAAACCTCGGGCCGCATACAAAGCACGGTGGAGGAACCGATCCCGTTGGACAATGCCAGCCTCTATCTGTCCTGCTCCGCCGGATTTTGCCTGCACTCTGCCGTTGCCGATGAAGTGCCGGACAGCTGGATCGAGGCCGCACGGGCCGCGCTTGCCGAAGCACAGCGGAACGGGCCTTCCACGATCCGCGCCTACTCCGAGGTCACGCGACGCAGATCAGTCGTCCATATCAATTTCCGCAAGGAGTTGGAGACCGCTCTGGAAACTGGTCAGATCCGCCCATGGTTTCAGCCACAGATTTCAACGGACACCGGCGACATCACCGGGTTTGAGGCCCTTGCTCGATGGGAACACCCTTCCAAGGGAGTTGTCGGGCCGCAGGTGTTTCTGCCTTTTGCCGAACAGGCCAAGCTGATGGACAAGCTGGGCCAGACGATCCGCCACCACGCCTTTCGCGCGATGCGTGACTGGGACTGCGCTGGTGCCGTCATTCCTCGGATCGGCATCAACTTTTCGTCGGACGAATTGCGGGACCCCTCACTTGTTGACCGGGTGCGATGGGAGTTGGACCAGTTCGACCTTTCGCCGGACCGGCTGGCCGTGGAAATCCTTGAAACCGTTTTTTCGCGCCGACCCGATGATGTCATCACCCGCAACGTGACCCAGTTGTCCAAGCTCGGCTGTTGCATCGATCTGGACGATTTCGGCACTGGTCACGCATCATTTTCGTCGATCAAACGCTTTGATGTCTCCCGCATCAAGATCGACCGGTCTTTCGTGTCCAATGCGGACCGGGATCCGTCCCAGCAGCAAATGGTCAGCGCAATTCTGATGATGGCCGAGAGGTTGAACCTTGAAACCCTGGCCGAGGGGGTGGAAACCCCCGGCGAGCACGCGCTGATGGCGCAATTGGGGTGTCACCATGTCCAAGGGTTTGGGATCGGCAAGCCGATGCCGGTCGAGCATACGCTCGACTGGATAAAGGACCGCCGCGCTAAACTGGAAGGCGCACCGCGGATTGGCCGCGAAATGGGCCGGAAATCCTGATTTCGGGGACTGGATTGCCCTACACTCACGATTTCCGGGGCGATTCCGCTTGACCTTTTGGGCTGCACTCTGTTGAACCCTGCGGTGTCTTTCACTGCTCAAGGTGGCTGTCCCAGATGGACGATCAGAACAAGAATCTCATCCTTGCAACCGCGCTTAGTTTCCTTGTGATCCTGGTCTGGTTTGTGCTGTTCCCCCCACCGGAACCGACCACAACACCTGAGCAGGCTGAAATCAGCGCCTCGGAGGGGGAAGAGATTCAGACGCCCAGCGCCGGAAGCACGGTTGTCGGCGAGGCAACCGCCACCGCAGAGGAAACCCTGCCGGAAGCCACCGCGCCGCGGATCCAAATCGACACACCGCGTCTGTCCGGCAGCCTGTCGCTTTCGGGTGGACGGATCGACGAACTGCATCTGAAAGACTACAAGGTCTCGATCGACGAAGGCGCTCCGATCGTCGAACTGCTGTCGCCCGTTGGGTCCAATTCGGCCTACTACGCCCTCTACGGGTGGGCGCCCGGTGCCGGTTTGGCTGGCTCGGACGTGCCGGGCCCGAATACCATCTGGACGCTGGAACAGGGCGAGACCCTGTCGGTAGACAGCCCCGTAACCCTGAAATGGGAAAACGGCGCGGGCCTGACATTCCGCCGCACGATCGCTGTGGATGCGGATTACATGTTCACCGTGACCCAATCCGTCGAAAACGGCACCGGAGCCGAGGTCGGAATAGCCCCATACGGCATTCTGGCCCGCCACGGCATCGGCGAGGATGGCGATCTGCCGGGGTTGAAGAACTTCTTCATCCTGCATGAAGGTGTGATCGGCATGGCCGACGGGACCCTGTCCGAGGTCGATTATGGCGATGTCCGCGATTTCGACATCGACCCCAACGAACGGGCGCAGGCCGAGGTCTATCAGGTCAAGGAAAACGGCTGGATCGGCTTTACCGACCATTATTGGATGACCACGCTGATCCCCGATCCGGGGTCGGCTTTCAAGGCGGCCGCGAAATATGACGCGCGTCGGAAGATCTACCAAGCGGAAACGGTGTTGCCGACGATGACGGTTGCCCCCGGCGAATCCGCCGAGGTTACCACCCGGCTGTTTGCCGGGGCCAAGGAATGGGAGACCATCCGCGAATATCAGGCCCAGGGCGTTCAGAAGTTTATCGACAGCATTGACTGGGGTTGGTTCTTCTTCCTGACCAAGCCGATCTTCTGGCTGCTGCACAACATCAACGCCCTGATCGGCAACATGGGTTGGTCGATCATCGGGCTGACCCTGATCATCAAGGCAATCCTGTTCCCGCTGGCGTTCAAATCCTACGTCTCGATGGCGAAGATGAAGGAATTGCAGCCACAGATGGAAGCCCTGAAAGAAGCTGCCGGCGACGACCGTCAGAAGATGCAGCAGGGCATGATGGAGTTGTACAAGAAGGAAAAGGTGAACCCGGCCGCCGGCTGTCTGCCGATCCTGATGCAGATCCCGATCTTCTTTTCTCTCTACAAGGTGATCTTCGTCACCATCGAACTTCGGCAAGCCCCCTGGTTCGGTCCTTTCCGGGACCTGAGTGCGCCGGATCCGACTTCGATCATCAACTTCTTCGGCTGGCTGCCGTGGGCCGGACCTGAGCCGGGCACGCTGATGGCGACGATTTTCATCGGCATCCTACCGCTGCTGCTGGGGATCTCGATGTGGCTGCAGCAAAAGCTGAACCCGGCGCCCACCGACGCGACCCAGGCCATGATCTTTGCCTGGATGCCATGGGTATTCATGTTCATGCTGGGCAGCTTTGCCAGCGGGCTGGTCGTTTACTGGATCGCAAACAACACCATCACGTTCACCCAGCAATACCTGATCATGCGCAGCCAGGGCTATACGCCGGATGTGTTTGGCAACATCAAGTCGGGGTTCAAGAAAACCCCCAAGACGGACAAGAAATGACCGGGCAAGTCACGCAGATCTGGCGCCATCCGATCAAAAGCCATGGCAGAGAATCCCTGCAGGAAGTCACCGTTATCCCCGGGCAGACCATGCCCGGGGATCGCGTTTGGGCGGTGGCGCATGAGATGTCCAAGGCCGACGGATCCGAGTGGGCGCCCTGCGCCAATTTCAGCCGCGGCTCGAAGGCGCCCCAGCTGATGGCGATATCGGCCGTTCTGGACGGGGATCGCGTGACCCTCAGCCACCCGGATCGGCCCGAACTGATCTTTCGCCCGGACACAGAACAAGACCTGTTTCTGGAGTGGGTCCGCCCGCTGATGCCCACCGACCGCGCCGCATCTGCACGGATCGTCCGGGTTCCCGGCCGTGGTATGACCGACAGTGACTATCCCTCGGTCAGCCTGTGCAACATAGCCTCGCACCGGGCGGTCGAGCAGCGTCTGGGCCGCGAACTGTCGATTTGCCGCTGGCGTGGCAACATCTGGTTCGATGGCCTTCCTCTTTGGGAAGAATTCGATTGGCTGGATAAGGATGTGCAGATCGGCGAGGCCGTATTTCACGTGCGCGAACGGATTACGCGCTGCATGGCAACGACTGCGAACCCCGACACCGGAGTGCGGGACGCGGATACGCTAGGCGCTCTGCGCAGCTGGGACCATCAGGATTTCGGAGTATACGCCGAAGTCATTCGCCAAGGCACGATCCGCCCCGGAGACAAGGTGCAGGTTCTATGACAGCTCTGCCATTTCCCCTGGCGGCCGATCCCGACGACCACGCAAAAGAGGCCGGCCGCAAACTGTTTGCCGGACCGTCCGAGTTCGTCAAGGGCGTGGTGGCGATGAACGGCCTGCCCGCCCCCGACCGGCTTGAGGTCTGTTTCGCCGGCCGCTCGAACGTTGGTAAATCCAGCCTGATCAACGCTCTGACCGGCACCAAAGGGTTGGCGCGCGCCTCGAACACGCCGGGCCGCACGCAAGAGATCAACTTCTTCACCCAGGGCCCCGACCTGTATCTGGTTGACCTGCCCGGCTATGGCTATGCCAATGCGCCGGTCAAGGTGGTCGAGAAATGGCAACGCCTGCTGAAACAGTATCTGAGCGGGCGACAGACCCTGCGCCGGGCCTTCGTGCTGATCGACTCCCGCCACGGCGTGAAGCCCGTGGATGACGAGATCATGAAGCTGCTGGACACCAGCGCCGTGACCTTTCAATGCGTGATGACCAAAGCCGACAAGGTCAAGGCCAAGGACCGCGAAAAGGTTCTGGAACAGGTGCGGGGCGCCCTGTCCAAGCACCCCGCCGCTTATCCCGAGATCGTGCTGACCTCGTCCGAGAAGGGCGACGGCATCCCGACGCTGCGTTCGATTATCGCCAATCTGGAATGATGCTGCGGATGCGCGTCATTTCGGTGCTGACGCTGGTTGCCGTGATGGTAGCCGGTACAATCCCGATGGGCTGGATGCCCACGCGCAGCTCGGACGGGGCGATCCTGATGGTGATCTGCACCGGCGACGGCCCGGTCGAGCGCTGGATCAACCCGGGCGAGGACGCCCCGGACCACAATGAAACCGACGAACGCAGCGCCTGCCCCTATGGCGGGGTGAATCCGGCAACCCAATTGCCCGAAGTCGGAGCAGTGCTGCCCGCCGACTGGCCGATTGCCGCGCGTTGGGCGCATGTGGATTTCACCCATCGCAGCGCAGGCTTTTACGCCCGGTATGATGCCCGGGGTCCGCCCCACCACTCCTGAATCCGCGAACAAGACCTGAAACCTCGGCCGCCCGGCCGGGGACGTTCCGAATTTCTGGAGACTGAAATGGCACAAGACAGCCAAACCGGGGTCGCGCAGGCGGCCCGGCGCGAGCATGCGCAAAAATTCTATAGGGCCGCCTGGCGGTGGCACTTCTATGCGGGACTTTTTGTTGTCCCCTTCCTGATCATCCTGGCGGTGACCGGCCTGATGATGATGTTCATTACCCAAGCCGATGGCCGCGACGGAGAAAAGATCGCGGTCGAGATCACGGGCCAGGCGATGCCCGCATCCGAACTGGCCGATCTGGTGCAGGCCCGCGTTCCGGGCCGCGTGGTCGAATGGATCGGCCCCAAGGCGCCGGATCTGGCAACCGTGTTCCGCGTCAAGGCCGAAACCGGCCAGCGCATGGTGGCGATCGACCAGTATTCCGGCGAGGTGATCCAGGTCTGGGACCGTCGCGCGGGGTGGTACGATCTGGCGGACAACATCCACTCGACCCTGCTGATGGGCGATACCGGAGACCGAATTCTGGAAATCGCAGCCGGGATGGCGCTGCTGCTGGTGTTCACCGGCCTTTACATGTGGTGGCCACGCGGGAACGTTGTGGCGGCCCTGTTGCCTGACCTTCGGGCGCGGGGGCGGGTCCTGTGGAAGTCGCTGCACGCGGTCACTGGGTTCTGGATGTCGCTTCTGCTGGTCGGGTTCCTGATCTCGGGCATGTCCTGGACCGGGATCTGGGGCGGCAAGTTCGTGCAGGCCTGGAGCAGCTTTCCGGCCGAGAAATGGGACGACGTCCCACTGTCGGACGATCTGCATGCCAGCATGAACCACGGCAGCCAGAACGACGTGCCCTGGGCGCTGGAACAAACACCGATGCCGGCCTCGGGCTCGGAAGCGGGCTTGGCCGGGGTACCGGCGGGCGTTGCGGTCAATATCGATGCGATGGTTGCGCTGGGTGAGTCCCTGGGCATGCAGAACCGGTTCCGCGTCGCCTATCCCAACGGCGACACGGGCGTGTGGACCCTGAACCGCGACAGCATGAGCGGCGATTCGACCGACGCCACCGAGGACCGCACCGTCCATGTCGACCAGTACACCGGCAAGATCCTGGCCGAAGTGCGGTTCCAGGATTACTCGCTGCTGGGCAAGGCCATGGCGGTGGGCATTCCGCTGCATATGGGTCTGGCGGGACTGTGGAACTTTGTCCTGAACGTGGTGTTCTGCCTGTCGGTGATCTTTGTCTGCGTGTCCGGCGTGGTCATGTGGATCAAGCGGCGGCCCTCCGGCGCCAGCCGTCTGGCGGCGCCGCCGATGCCGGCCGAGATGCCCCTGTGGAAGGGCGCGGTGCTGGTCGGGCTGTTCACTGCAATGGCCTTTCCGCTGGTCGGGCTGACGCTGCTTGCGGTGCTGGCCGTCGACCTGCTGATTGTCAGCAACATCCCCGCGGTTCGGCGCGCCTTCAGCTGACCGGTTCGGGCGGTACCACTGTGGTGCCGCCCGTCTGCGTGGCGCGACAGCGTCCCCCTTTTGGCGCGCCACGCAACAAAACCTGCGGCCTGCCCCTTCCGGGCTTGGCAGGTCCGGCCAAAGGCCCTAACAGGGAAGGCCAGAGGGACGACAGCCATGAAGAAACAGGACATGAACCGGGATTGGATAGCCACCGCCGCCACGCTCAACAGCGCCCTGCCCTATCTGCAGCGCTATGACGGGGCGATCGTCGTGATCAAGCTGGGCGGGCACGCCATGGGCAGCGACGAAGCGATGGAGAGCTTTGCCCGCGACGTGGTGCTGATGCGTCAGGTCGGCGTGAACCCGGTGGTCGTGCATGGCGGCGGGCCGATGATCAACGCGATGCTGGACAAGCTGGACATCCAGTCCGAGTTCGTGAACGGCAAGCGCGTCACCGATGCCGCAACGGTCGAAGTGGTCGAGATGGTTTTGTCCGGCGTGGTGAACAAGCGCATCGTGCAGGCCATCAATGCTCAGGGCGGGACGGCCGTCGGCCTGTCGGGCAAGGATGCCAACCTGATGACCTGTGAGCAGACCGATGCGTCGCTGGGGTATGTCGGCACGCCCGCCGAAATGAACCCCAAGATCCTGCATGATCTGTTTTCGCATGACGTGATCCCGGTGATCGCTCCGCTGGGGGCCGGGCGCAATGGCGAGACGTTCAACGTGAATGGCGATACCGCCGCCGGCGCGATTGCCTCGGCGCTGAAGGCCGATCGCCTGCTGCTTTTGACGGACGTATCCGGCGTCAAGAACGCCGCTGGAGAGGTCGTCACCGAGTTGAAGGCTGGCCAGATCCGCGAAATGACCCGCGAGGGCACCATTGCAGGCGGTATGATCCCCAAAACCGAAACCGCGCTGGACGCGCTGCACAGCGGTGTGCGCGCCGTGGTCATTCTGGACGGCCGTGCCCCCAATGCCGTGCTGCTGGAACTGTTCACCGAACATGGTGCGGGATCTCTGATCCGCCCCGACTGACGCGGGCAAGCCCGCCCTTGCAGTTCAGACTCACATGCTTAAATTTGAATGCATGGAGCGTGAACTCATCATCCGCTTGGGCATCTTTCTGACGCTGTTTCTGGCCTTCGCGTTGGCCGAAAGGCTTGCCCCGCGCCGCCCGCTACGCGTGCCTCGATCGCGCCGCTGGCTGACCAACCTGTCGGTCACCCTTCTGAACACGCTGACACTGCGGGCGATGGCGATCGGGTTCCCTTTGCTGGCGGTCGGGGCCGCCTTGGATGCCGGCCGGTTGGGCGTCGGAGTTTTCAACGCTTTGGACTGGCCCGAATGGGTCGAGGTCACCCTTTGTGTCCTGGTGCTGGATTTCGCCATCTGGGCGCAACACCTGATCACCCACAAGGTGCCGATCCTGTGGCGTCTTCATCGTGTGCACCATGCCGACCGGGACATGGATGTCACCACGGCCGTTCGCTTTCATCCGATCGAGATCACCTTGTCGATGGGTCTGAAGATCGGTCTCGTCTACCTGCTGGGGCCCAGTGCGCTGGCGGTCATCCTGTTCGAAGTCCTGCTGAACGGCACGGCTTTGTTCAACCATTCGAACATCCGTCTGCCCGCCGTCGTCGATGCCCCTCTGCGCCGAATACTGGTCACACCGGACATGCACCGGGTTCACCATTCGGTGCTGCGCAGGGAACATGACAGCAATTATGGCTTTGCATTATCCATCTGGGATCGTTTGATGGGGACGTATGTGGCGCAGCCCGAGGCCGGCCACGACGACATGACCGTGGGGC
Organism: Ruegeria sp. BC8; assembly: GCF_056535705.1. Taxonomy (NCBI): domain Bacteria; kingdom Pseudomonadati; phylum Pseudomonadota; class Alphaproteobacteria; order Rhodobacterales; family Roseobacteraceae; genus Ruegeria; species Ruegeria sp. BC8. The sequence goes on from NZ_JBQFIV010000001.1 coordinate 2,549,541, forward strand.
TGGAATGGCAGGACGATCGACCGACGAAGCTGGGGTGGAGCCTCGCTCTGCCGTTTCGGCGCAAGTGACCTATGATCAAGTGGTGTCCACATCCGAGGCCGCGGACCTGATCGTTATGGGCGCACAACACCCGCGGGTGAGTGGCGCCAAACAGTTAGATGGTGGAACGCTTATTCTGCTCGGGGCAGGCAGCAGCTTTTGGCCGGTCCTCACCGCTTCGGCCGAGTGGTTGGACGGCAAGCCAGACCCGGTCGACCGTTGGTCGCTCCGAGTGGTCGGCACCCTTGCGGAAAACCTGGGCGCCCAAGCGTGGTATCCATTCGGCGGCCCCACCTATGCGCCATTCATAGATTGGGCGTTGAAATCGGGACGTACGTTTCAAAGCCCGGTGGGCGCGCTGGTGCACGACACGGTGGGAATGATGATTTCATTGCGTGGAGCCCTGCACTTTGATCACGAGTTCGACATTCCCGTCGCAGACGACCCGTCGCCATGTATCAATTGCCCTGCGCCCTGCGCATCGGCCTGCCCGGTCGGGGCCTTGAACGCCAAAACGTTCTATGACGTCGACGCCTGCCACGGCTACCTGAGAACTCCGCCCGGTCAGGCCTGCATGACACAGGGATGCGCGGCCCGGCTGGCCTGTCCGCTCAGCGCGGGGGCCGGACGTCGGGCCGAGCAATCCGCCCATCACATGAAAGCCTTTCACCCGGAATGACCTGCACGCTTATCCTGACCCGCCACGCAAAATCCAGTTGGGACCATCCCGGCCTGCCCGATCATGACCGACCGTTGAACAAGCGCGGCCGAGCTTCGGCATCTGCCATCGGCGATTGGCTGCGGCGCAAGGGGTACTTGCCAGACGAGGTCCTGAGTTCTTCATCCGAACGCACGCGCGAGACCTGGCTTCGGATGGGGCTGAGTGCGTCCAACATCCGGTTCCTCTCCGAACTCTATCATGCCTCGCCCGATCAGATCCGGCAGGCGCTGTACAGGGCAACGGGTCAAACGGTCCTGCTGCTGGGCCACAATCCGGGGATCGCGGAATTCGCGGAACGTATTGCTCAGTTTGCACCGAAGCACCCGCGGTTCCTCGACTATCCGACCTGTGCGACCACGGTTCTTCGTTTTGATCTGTCGGACTGGTCCGGAATAGGTTGGCACGGCGGCCAGGTGATCGAATTCGTCACGCCGCGCGCGTTGCTGGAATGAAAAAAGGGCGGGGTGATCCCGCCCTTTCCAACGTCGCTTTCAACCCGCCTCAGTGACCCAGAATCTGGCTGAGGAACAGCTTGGTGCGTTCGCTCTGCGGGTTGTTGAAGAACTCTTCCGGCTCGTTCTGTTCAACGATCTGACCGGCATCCATGAAGATCACCCGGTTCGCCACCTGGCGGGCAAAGCCCATCTCGTGCGTCACGCAGAGCATGGTCATGCCTTCCTCGGCCAGTTCGATCATCGTGTCGAGCACCTCTTTGATCATCTCGGGGTCCAACGCCGAGGTCGGCTCGTCGAACAACATGATCCGCGGCATCATGCACAGCGAGCGGGCAATCGCCACACGCTGTTGCTGACCACCGGACAGTTGTCCCGGATACTTCAACGCCTGATCGGGGATCTTCACCTTCTCAAGGAAATGCATCGCGCGCTCTTCGGCCTCTTTCTTGGGCGTTTTACGCACCCAGATCGGGGCCAGCGTGCAGTTCTCCAGAATGGTCAGATGCGGGAACAGGTTGAAGTGCTGGAACACCATGCCAACCTCGGACCGGATCTTGTCGATGTTCTTCAGATCGTTCGACAACTCGGTGCCGTCCACCACGATCTTGCCCTGCTGGTGTTCTTCCAGCGCGTTCAGGCAGCGGATCAGAGTGGATTTGCCCGACCCCGACGGCCCCGCGATCACGATCCGCTCGCCCTGATTGACGGTCAGATTGATGTCGCGCAGCACGTGGAAGGACCCGTACCACTTGTTCATGTTTGTGATTTCGATGGCGACCTCGTCGCTCACCTGCATTTTAGAGCGGTCAATTTCGCGGTCGATTGCAAGTTCAGACATGTGTTGAACTCCTTAGTGATGGTCCGTGGCAAGGCGACGCTCGAGCCACTGGGAATATTGAGAGATGCCGTAGCAGACGACGAAGAACAGAAGCGCGGCAAAGCCCAGAAGCTCCCAATAGACGCCGTTCCATTCGGTCGACGCCAGGATGGGACCCCGGATCATGCCCACCAGATCGAACATCGAGATGACCGAAACCAGCGTTGTATCTTTGAACAGACCAACGGCCACGTTCACGATACCAGGGATTGAGATCTTCAAGGCCTGCGGCAGGATGATCAGACGCATCGCCTGCGGGTAGTCCAGACCCAGACTGTCTGCTGCCTCATACTGACCGCGCGGAAGCGCCGCCAGACCGCCGCGGATCACCTCGGCGATGTAGGCGGCAGAGAACATGGTGATCATGATCACGACGCGCAGGAACAGGTCGACCGTGCTGTCAGGCGGGAAGAAATAAGCCAGCATCACCGAAGCCACGAACAGCAGCGTGATCAAAGGCACGCCACGGATGAATTCGATGAAGATGACGCAAACCCACTTGATCAGCGGCATATCGGACTGACGACCCAGAGCCAGTGCAATACCTAGGGGCAAGGACAGTGACACACAGGTCACGCCCAGCATCAGGTTCAGCATAAAACCACCCAGGTCACGGCTGGGCACCGCAGTCAGCAGCGCACCTTCGTTGGCGTCTTCGGGAATTAGTGCCCCGCCGACATTCCACACGACCAGCGCCACGACAATGGCCCCAAAGAACCCGGCTGCAAAGCTGTTGCGGCCAAATTTCTGGAACACCACGCCTGCCGCGACACAGCCCAGCAGAGCCACGATGGGCACCATGATGGTTCCACCCCAAATCAGCCAGAAAGCGATAAACGGGTAGAGCGCTGTAAACAGCAGCAACTTACGAGGCAGGTCGAAGAACAGAACAGGTGCCACAGCGACCAGCATCAGCACAAACGCCAAGTTCGGGCGCCAATACGCTTCTACTGGATATTTGAAACCGTAGATCAGTTGATGCCAGCGCTCGGTCAGAACTGCGAAACAGGCCCCGGTCTTGCCGTCCAGAATCTCGCGGCATTGCGCCAGCGAGTCCGCATTCCAAACGCCGTTCAGAATCCACGGCAAGGTGTTCTTGAGAAGCACATAGATCAGCAGAATCGACAGAAGGGTGAGGATCGTGTTTGTGACGCCCGAGAACAGGTTCTCGCGCAGCCATTTGACGATACCCGTCTGGTTTGCCGGCGGAGGCGACGGAGGAATGGTGCCGTCGGCCACAAATGCGATCGGATTTGTTGTTTGATCAGCCATGGCTCAGCGCTCCTTCAACTTGACGGATGCGTTGTAGATGTTCATCGCCATCGAAATCAGCAGCGAGGCTGTCAGATAGAACAGCATCAGCAGCAAGACGCACTCGATCGCGCGACCGGTTTGGTTCAGCGTGATGCCACCCAGCGTTGCGGTGATATCCGCATAGCCGACTGCAATCGCCAGAGACGAGTTCTTGGTGATGTTCAGATATTGCGAGATCAACGGCGGGATGATGACCCGCAGCGCCTGAGGCAGGATCACAAGATTCATGATCCGACCGGGACGCAGGCCCAGCGCGGCCGCAGCCTCGGTCTGACCTTTTGAAATCGCCTGAATACCCGCACGTACGTTTTCTGCGATGAAGGCGCCGGTATAGATCGACAAAGCGAACCACAATGCGATCAGCGGACCGCCGACCTTGATACCACCGCTGAAGTTGAAACCTTTCAGAGCGGGGACATCCCAGGTCAGGCCCATCAAAATCATCAGCAGTGCAAAAGGCACGAGCCAAACTGCAAGTTTCACAAGGCCAGTCTTTGGACGCTCGCCCGTCTGTTCCTGTTTGAGCGTGGCGCGTTTCTCAATTTCACGAGACGCAAACCAGGAAGCGACCAAAACCGCGATGACCAGCAGCCAATTCAGAAAGGTCGAACCGAACAGCCCATTCGCAAACTCGGGGCGCGGGACATAGACGCCGCGGTTGGTAAAGGCGAACAGGTCGAACAGCATGCTGGATGTTGGGTTATCGCCCCGGAACTCCCTCGGTCCCGGCAGAACGGCTGTCATGATCGTGAAGATGATGATGATCCAGATCAGAACCGGAATATTCCGGAAGATTTCCACGTAGACCGCCATCAGCTTGGATACGAGCCAGTTGTTTGACAGGCGTAAAACACCTGCGATCACGCCAAACACCGTCGCAGTGATACAAGCCAGGAATGCAACCAAAAGCGTGTTGAGAATGCCGACGACAGCCGCACGCCCATGCGAGGACTGGCTGTCATATTCGATCAAACGCTGGTTGATGTCATACCCGGACGGATCGCCCAGGAAAGAATAGGAAATGTTGAGCCCTGCGGCCCTAAGGTTCTGGATCAGGTTGTTACCAAGATACCAGATGCTGAGCGCAATAACGATTGCCGCGATCACCTGAAATGTAAGAGAGCGATAGCGTGTATCGTTTATGAGCATCGACAACCGAAAGTCAGCCTTCGGTGGGTCAGTCATAGTCGACATATTTTGGGATCCCCGTGCTTTTCGGACGCTTCCTTCCCGGCAGGGTTTTCCCCGCTCCCGAGCAGCCCGTAGCATTCTGTTCTGCGAAAAAGGGCGCAGGTTACCCTGCGCCCTTTTCCGTGGATTTTAGCGGAACGGCGGCGAGTACAGCAGACCACCATCGGTCCACTGTGCGTTCAGACCGCGTGCCAGACCGATCGGGGTTTCCTCACCGATGTTCTTGGCAAACACTTCGCCGTAGTTGCCACCCGCCTTGATTGCGCGCATGGCCCACTGTGCGTCCAGACCCAGCATCTCGCCCAGGGTGCCTTCGCTACCCAGCAGACGGTTGATTTCCGGGTTCTCGGTACCTGCAGCCATCTCGTCGATGTTCGCCGAGGTGATGCCCAGCTCTTCGGCCGAGATCAGAGCGTTCAGGGTCCAGCGAACGATGTCGCCCCACTCGTTGTCGCCGTGACGGACCAGCGGGCCCAGCGGCTCTTTCGAGATGATTTCGGGCAGCAGAACGTGATCACCGGGGTTTTCGAACGTGGCGCGGGTTGCGGCCAGGCCCGAAGCGTCGGTGGTGTAAACGTCACAGGCACCTGCCAGGTACTGCTGCTGCGCTTCGGCGTTGGTTTCGATCGGAACCGGCTCGTAGCTGATGTTGTTCGAGCGGAAGAAGTCCGCCAGGTTCAGCTCGGTGGTGGTGCCGGTCTGGATGCAGACAGTGGCGCCGTCCAGTTCCTTGGCCGAGCTGACGCCCAGTGCCTTGGGAACCATGAAGCCCTGACCGTCGTAGTAGTTCACACCCACGAATTCGAACTTCAGGTCGACGTCGCGGCTGAAGGTCCAGGTGGTGTTACGGGCCAGCATGTCAACTTCGCCCGAAGCCAGAGCGGTGAAGCGAGTCTTGCCGGTGGTGGGAACGAATTCAACAGCGTTCGCGTCACCCAGAACGGCGGCGGCTACTGCGCGGCATACAGCAACGTCAAAGCCCTGCCATTCGCCATTCGCGTCAGGTGCAGCAAAGCCAACCAGACCGGTGGTTACACCGCAGTTCAGCTTGCCGCGCGCTTTGACGTCGTCCATGGTTCCTGCCGCGGCCGCGCCGGCAGCAAGACCGGCAATCGTCGCCGCGCCCAAGATTACGGATTTTTTCATTTTTACCTCTTCCTGATTTCCCGCCCCATCCCGGGACGGATCTTGTCCGACACACAAAGGTAGCCGGATAGGTTACCCCAAAGGTGTCTCCCCTTTAGTGCGCCCGAGTTTGGGCGCATTCATAAACAAACGTCAAGGGTCGGATCAGTGAAAACGATATGTTCCCGGCAAGGCAACTGCCCAAGCCTCTCAAATCAGGACCAGAAAGGCTCAAACCGACAGATCGTAGAAGGTTTTCGCGTGCAAAAAGGCGATCTTCTTGAGTTCGGCGGCTTGGACCGCCTCGTCGTCATCCCCCCATTGCTCGGCCTGCCAAGATTCATCGAGCCGAGAAATGCGCCATATCTCGTCCGGTTTGCGCCAGTTTTGGGCAGCGGCAAAACCCAGAATCAACGAACCCGACAGGCTCACAAGGTCGTGAAACGCCGCCAGACGGAACGCGTCCAGGCCGTGAACCTGCCGACGCAGCCTGTCCAGTGCCTCGGGGGCTTGAGGCTGATGCCGTACGCCTTCAACTGGGATCAGTCTGGCGCCCAGCGTTTCCGCGGCCCAGTCCAGCGCGGGATCCCATTCGTGGCGCTGACGTTCGATCAGGGCTTCGGGGTGGGTTGCGCGATAGCACAGCAGGTCCGAATCGCCATAGTCCGACAACATGTCGGCCACTTCCGCGTGCTGATGCTGCACCTTGTCGATTGCCGCGTTGGCCGAACGGGTGAAGGGCATCGTCGCCGGATCGATTTCCTTTTCCTGCGCGTCCCATTCGCGGGCCACCGCCTCGGCCATGGCCCGGGTGGGCAGGACCAGAGCAGCCTTGGCCGGTGTCCGCACGCGGCGGCCGTCCAATTCGATGGTATAGCCGCCATCGGTCGCGACCACGGCACTGGCTGTCCAAAAGCGTTTCGGTTTCCACTCACTCATGTCGTTATCCCCAGACTGCGGTCAGGACGCCGGGCAGCTGCTCGAACCGGTCGATCACCGCGGACGCCGCACTCAGCTGCGACCGATCATGATAGCCCCAGCCCACGCCGATCCCCGCAACCCCGGCGGCCCGCGCCATTTCCATGTCAAAGCTGGTGTCGCCGATCATCACCGCATCACCGGCCGAAACCCCTGTTTCAAAAAGCGCCGTTTCGATCATCGAGGGATGCGGCTTGGATGGATGATGGTCCGCCACCTGACGGGTGACGAAGACAGAATCCAACCCGTGCGCCTCGAGCAAGGCATCCAACCCCCGCTGCGATTTACCCGTCGCCACGCCCAGAAGGATCTCGGGCACGGCCTGCAACGATCCGATAACCTCGCGCGCGCCGGGATAGAGCGGTGAACTTGCCGCCCCCATCTCAAGCCGATGAGCGTGATACGCCTCTTTGTAGCCCTCGACCAACCGGCGTTGAGTTGCCTGCGACTGATCCGGCGCGAGGCGCGCGATTGCAATCGGCAAGGACAGCCCCACGATCGACAGGATCGCCGCGCGATCCGGCACCGGAAGGGACAGAGCCTGAAAACTGGCGGTCATGGCTGACACGATGCTGGCCTGGCTGTCCACCAGCGTGCCGTCGACATCGAACAGAACCAGGCGCAGAGGCGCGGTCATTGCAACTCCTCGAACGGGTCCTCGGCGGCCAGATCTTCGGTCCAGCCCAAAGTATCCCAGCTGTCCTTCATGTGCGGCGGCAGCGGAGCGTTGATCGTGACCTGCTTGCCGGTCATCGGATGCTTGAACGACGCGGTTCGGGCGTGCAGATGCAGCTTCTTGCTGATGACCCCGCCCAATTGTGCGCCCCAGCCATCGCCCAGATTTTCCTGACCCGAGCCGCCATATTTCCCATCGCCGATAATCGGGTGCCCGATGGCCGCCATGTGCGCGCGCAGCTGGTGCGTGCGGCCGGTGACGGGCTCCATCGCGACCCAAGATGCACGCCCCGCCACCCGATACAGCGTGGCATAAAGTGTATGGGCCCGTTTGGCACCCGGTGTGCTGTCGATCTCGTTCAGGTGAACGGCGATCATCTTTTCGCCCTCGCCCTGCTTGCCATGGCCGGGGGCCTTGACCAGCCCGGTCTTGATCTCGCCCAGGTACGGCGTCGGCACACCGGCCACCAGAGCCCAGTAGATCTTGCGCGTATTGCGGTGCCGGAAGGCGGCGGTCAGCCCCTTGGCCGCTTCGCGCGTACGCGCCATCAGCAGCACGCCCGAGGTGTCCTTGTCGAGCCGGTGCACCAGCCGCGGGTTCTCATCGTAGCCAAAGCGCAGCGCTTCAGCGAGGCCGTCCACATGCCGGGCCTGTCCGCTGCCGCCCTGAACGGGCAGGCCATGGGGTTTGTTCAGGGCCAGTACGTTGTCGTCGCGATAGATCACGCAGGACTGGATCATTTTCGCATCGGCATCGGTCACGCGCGGACGGGCCGGGGCCGGTTTGTGACCCGGGTCCGGCAGGGGCGGCACGCGCACCACCTGCCCCGCCTGCAACCGTGTCGAGCCCTTGACCCGGCCGCCGTCCACGCGCAGTTCACCCTTGCGGCACATCTTTTCGATCCGGCCCTGGCTGACATGCGGGAACAGGCGCCGGATCCAGCGGTCCAACCGCTGGTCGCCGTCGCCCGGCTCGACCGTGATCATCTGTACGCCGCTCATGCCAATACCCCTTGCGACCGGATGCTGCGCGCCCGGAAAATCGCCCGTGTCAGTGCCTCAGAAAACATCCGCGTCTGTCGCGCGCCGCAAGGCAAGAGTCAAGCAGGCTGACGGGTTCGGGGGCCAAGGCCGCTCAGATATCAGTGAAATCCCCGTGCCGCCCGGCCCCATCGCGGAACCGAGCCGCGCCGGATGTGCCCTCGCGGCGGATGGCGTCCAGCCCGTTGGCCCATTCGACCTTCAACGCCTCGTGCATCGGCATCCCCCGGGTTTCGATGATCGAGCGGCGGTCGGCGCGGACGGCCTCCTGCGGGAACCGGGCAATCTCTTGCGCCATCGCTTCAGCCGCCATTCGGGTTTCACCCTGCGGCACGATTTTCTCGGCAAGTCCGATCCGTTCGCACTCGTCAGCCTTGACCTTGCGCCCTGTCAGCGCGATCTCGAGCGCCTTGCCCTGCCCGACCAGCCGCGGCAGCCGCACCGAACCGCCATCCATCAGCGTGATCCCCCAGCGGCGGCAATAGACGCCCATATAGGCGTCCTCGGCCATCACCCGGATGTCGCACCACAGGGCCAGTTCCATGCCGCCGGCCACTGCGGCACCCTCGATCGCGCCGATGACCGGCTTTGACAATTCCAGCCGCGATGGACCCATCGGCCCCAGCAGCGACGGCGCCGCCCCGATCGGAAAGGCATGCTTGTCGAAATACGGCTCGCGCAGGTCCGGGTCAGACAGCGTGGCCGCCATCTTGAGATCCCAGCCCGCGCAGAAATTGCCGCCCTTGCCCCAGAACACGGCGGCTTTGGCCGTGCTGTCCTCGAAGGCGATGAAGGCCTCGGCCAAGGCTGCGGCGTGTTCGGCATCCACGGCGTTTCTGGCCTGGGGCCGGTCGTGGATGATGGTCCACACGTCATCTGTCTTGTCGATGGAAACGGTCATCTGCGCTCCTCCCTGGCGGCATGTAACCCTAGGGAAACCCGGCCGCGCCCTGGGTGTCGCGCAAAACGCGACGGCACGGCCTGATCTGACCTTGCGTCACGGCCCCTTGCGTTGACTGCGCAGTTTCGAAAAGTAGTCCAGACGCTTTTTCAACTCGCGCTCGAACCCGCGTTCGACCGGCTGGTATAGGACCGGGCGCTTCATGGTCTCGGGAAAGTAGTTCTGCCCCGAGAACCCGTCCTCGGCATCGTGGTCATAGGCATAGCCCGCGCCGTAGCCCTGATCCTTCATCAACCCGGTCGGCGCATTCAGGATGTGTTTGGGCGGCGGCTCGCTGCCCGACTGCTTGGCCAGACGCATCGCCGCCTTGTAGCCCACATAGGCCCCGTTGGATTTGGGCGCCAGCGCCAGATACACGACCGCCTGCGCCAGCGCCAACTCACCCTCGGGCGACCCGAGCCGCTCGTACACCTCCCAGGCATGCAGGCAGATCGACTGGGCTTGCGGATCGGCCAGACCGATATCCTCGACCGCCATCCGGGTGATGCGGCGGGCCAGGTATCGCGGATCCTCGCCCCCGGTCAGCATCCGGGCGAACCAGTACAGCGCCGCATCCGGGTCGGACCCGCGCACCGATTTGTGCAGCGCCGAGATCAAATTGTAGTGCTCGTCCCCCGACTTGTCGTATTTCGCGGCGCGGCGCATCAGGCGCTTGGCCAACGCGTCGGGGTCCAGCGGCGCGTCCACCGACCAGGCCGCGATCTGTTCGATCAGGTTCAACAGCGCCCGGCCGTCTCCATCAGCCATCTCCTGCAGCGCGTCCCGCGCCGCGGGTGTCAGGGGCAACGCCTTGCCCAGCTCTTTTTCGGCACGCTGCGTCAGACGTTCCAGATCGGCCAGATCCAGCCGTTCCAGCACCAGCACCTGCGCGCGGCTGAGCACGGCGGCGTTCAACTCGAACGAAGGGTTTTCGGTGGTCGCGCCCACCAGAAGGATCGTCCCGTCCTCCATATGCGGCAGGAACCCGTCCTGCTGGGCCTTGTTGAAACGATGGATCTCGTCCACGAACAACAGCGTCCCCCGGCCGTTCCGCCGCCGCAACTTGGCAGCCTCGAACACCTTCTTGAGGTCGGGAACGCCGGTGAAGATCGCGCTGATCTGTTCGAAATGAAGGTCGGTTTCCTTGGCCAGCAGCCGCGCGATCGTGGTTTTGCCTACCCCAGGCGGCCCCCAGAAGATCAGGCTGGACAGGCTGCCCGATGCCAGCATCACCCCCAGCGGCGCCTCGGGGCCCAGAACCTGTCGCTGCCCGATCACCTCGGACAGCGCCTGGGGCCGCAGCCGGTCGGCCAGCGGGCGGTTCGGGGCCGGTTCCGAGGCCTGGTCTTCGGTATCGAACAGGTCACTCATGCGGTCACAGCCTGAACCGCAACGACACGGGTTTGCCACCGCGCACCAGGTCGATCTGCACACGCCGCCCCGGATCGCGCAGCGCCCGAACGACGTCACGGGGGCGTTCAGCCTGTCGCCCGTTCACGGCATTGATGACATCGCCGGGCCGCAACCCGGCCCGCGCGCCATAGGGGCCGGGGTCGACCACGACCACACCGGTCTGCGACAGCAGCAGACTCATCTTGGCAATCATTGCCGGGTTGATGCGCGCAACCGTCATTCCCGGAAGAACCGTGCGATCGTCCAGAGTGGTTTCCTCGGCCGGAGGTGTCTCGGGCGCGGGGACCAGATCGACGGCGACCTCAGCGCGCTCGCTGCCGCGGAGCCGGGTCAGAACGGATGTCCCACCAACACCCGCCACAGACATGCGGAACTTCATCTCAGCCGGAGAATTCACCTCTTCGCCGTCCACATGCGTGACGATATCTCCAACCCGCAACCCGGCCTCGGCCAACGGGCTGAGCGGATGGAGGTCCGAGATCACAACGCCCTGCGGCAGCGAAAGCCCAAGGGATTCGGCGATGTCTGCGCTCATGGTCTGTCCGGCCATACCCGCCCAAGGGCTGACGAAACCTTCGTTTCCTTCCTGGGCCTGCCGCAGAAACTCTGCGACCAGATTGGCCGGAATGGCGAAGCCAATACCATTGGACCCACCCGACCGCGTCAGGATCGAGGTGTTGATGCCGATCAGGTCACCATTCACGTCGATCAGGGCACCGCCGGAATTGCCCGGGTTGATGGGCGCGTCTGTCTGGATGAAATAGCCCCGTGCATTGCCGGTGGCGGTGCCAGACCGCGCCAGCCCCGAGATGATGCCAGACGACACGGTCTGCCCGACGCCGAACGGGTTGCCGATGGCCAGAGCCAGTTCCCCCACCTCGACATGGTCAGAATCCCGCAGACGCAGAAACGGCAGTCCTTGGGCATCCTGCAGGCGCAGGATGGCGATGTCGCTTTCCTCGTCGCCCAGAACGACCTCGGCCTGGAACTCGCGACGATCCGTGGTCACGACCCGGATCTCGGTCGCGGTCCCGACAACGTGATAGTTCGAGACGACATAGCCGTCCTCGGTCAGGATGACGCCCGACCCCAGCGAGTTTTGAACCCGCGGCCGCGGTGCACCGAACCCACCGCCGAAAAAGTCGCGAAAGAACGGATCCGTGAAAATCGGGCTGCTGCGCCCAGGCCGGACGATCTTGGCATAGATGTTCACCACCGCCGGGGCAGCCTTTTTGACCACCGGGGCAAAACCCATGGAAATCTCGACCTGTGACTGAGGAACCCGTGTCTCGGCACCGGCATGGGTGGCCAGTGTCATCAGGCATACGGCCAGGATCGTGCGTATCATGACAGCTCCGTTCATCATCCGCCGAAGATATGCGGAGGTCGGCACGCGAATGCAATAGAGCACGCGAAACCTTGCCGCTGCCATGTCCGCCGCAAGCGTGGCGATCCATAAGAAAAAGCCCCTGACCGGGATATCCGGACAGGGGCCATGAAACGGCAATGCAGCCGGTTCTTATTCTTCGTCAACGTCCACTTCTTCAGCGGCGACGCGGGCCTTGTCGGCTGCGCCTTTGGCGTCGATGTCACGATCAACGAATTCGATGATCGCCATCGGAGCCATGTCGCCATAGCGGAAGCCAGCTTTCAGGATACGGACATAGCCGCCCTGACGGTCCTTGTAGCGCGGGCCCAGAACCTCGAACAGCTTGGCGACGTCCTTGTCTTCCTTCAGCTGAGCTGCGGCCTGACGGCGGGCGTGCAGGTCGCCGCGCTTGCCCAGGGTGATCAGTTTTTCAACGATCGGGCGCAGTTCTTTTGCCTTGGGCAGAGTCGTCTTGATCTGTTCGTGCTCGATCAGCGAGCCGGCCATGTTCGAGAACAGGGCCTTGCGGTGCTCATGAGTACGGTTCAGGCGGCGGTAACCACGTGCGTGACGCATTTTTCAATTCCTTCTTTCGCGTTTTGCTTTGTCTGGCCGGCGATGCGTGTCACCGGCTCTCCTTGGGGCGGAAATGCCCATACGGTCCCCGGCAGCCCGGGCATTGGCGAAGACGCGTTTAGAACGCGTCTTCGAATTTCTTGGCCAGATCTTCGATGTTGTCGGGCGGCCAATCCTCGACATCCATGCCGAGGTGCAGACCCATGCCGGACAGCACTTCCTTGATCTCGTTCAGCGACTTGCGGCCGAAGTTCGGCGTGCGCAGCATCTCGGCTTCGGTCTTCTGGATCAGGTCGCCGATGTAGACGATATTGTCGTTCTTCAGGCAGTTTGCCGAACGGACCGACAGTTCCAGCTCGTCCACTTTCTTCAGCAGCAGCGGGTTGAACTCCAGACCATCATCCTCGTCCTGGCGACCAGCCGATTCCGGCTCGTCGAAGTTGACGAAGATCGACAGCTGATCCTGCAGGATGCGGGCGGCGAACGCCAGCGCGTCCTCGGGCGTGATCGAGCCGTCGGTTTCGATCTTCATGGTCAGCTTGTCATAGTCCAGAACCTGGCCTTCACGGGTCGGCTGAACGTCATAGGCGACTTTCTTGACCGGCGAGTAGATCGCGTCGATCGGGATCAGGCCGATGGGTGCATCTTCGGGCTTGTTCTTCTCGGCCGAGACATAGCCTTTGCCGGTGTTGACGGTCAGCTCCATGAACAGCTCGGCGCCATCGTCCAGGTGGCAGATGACGTGATCACGGTTCAGAACCTCGATGCCGGCGCTTTCGCTGATATCACCGGCGGTGACAACTGCGGGGCCTTTGGCATTGATCGACAGGCGCTTGGGCCCTTCGACTTCCATGCGCAGCGCGACCTGCTTGAGGTTCAGGATGATGTCGGTGACGTCTTCACGAACGCCTGCGACCGAGCTGAACTCGTGCAGGACGTTGTCGATCTGGACGCTGGTGATGGCCGCGCCTTGCAGCGAGCTCATCAGAACACGGCGCAGCGCGTTGCCCAGGGTCAGACCAAAGCCACGCTCAAGCGGCTCCGCAACCAGGGTTGCCTGCCGCGCGGGATCGTTGCCCGGCTTGCCTTCCAGTTGGGTCGGCTTGATCAATTCTGCCCAATTCTTGTGGATCATGTAGTCCCTCCATTCCTGTCTGCGCCCCATGACCAATCAGGTGCAGACGCCCGAGGTTTCAAAACGGCGAACCGGGGCCGTGTAAAAACACGGCCCCAGCCTGGTAATTCGATCGGTTAGACGCGGCGGCGCTTCGGCGGACGGCAGCCATTGTGGGCGATCGGGGTCACATCGCGGATCGACGTGATGTTGAAGCCCACGGCAGCCAGCGCACGCAGAGCCGATTCACGACCCGAACCGGGGCCCTGAACTTCGACTTCCAGCGTCTTGACGCCATGTTCCTGCGCCTTCTTGCCTGCGTCTTCTGCAGCCATCTGAGCGGCGTAGGGGGTCGATTTCCGCGATCCCTTGAAGCCCATGGTACCGGCCGACGACCACGAAATGGCGTTGCCCTGCACGTCCGAGATCAGGATCTTGGTGTTGTTGAAGGTCGAATTCACATGGGCGACGCCCGATGCGATGTTCTTACGCTCTTTGCGCTTAACGCGAGTCTTGTCACGTGCCATCAGTCAGACCCTCCCTTATTTCTTCTTACCAGCGATGGCCTTTGCGGGGCCTTTGCGGGTACGAGCGTTGGTGTGGGTACGCTGACCGCGAACCGGCAGGTTGCGGCGGTGACGCAGACCGCGATAGCAGCCCAGGTCCATCAGACGCTTGATGTTCATCTGAACTTCGCGACGCAGGTCACCTTCGACGGTGAAGTTGGCGTCGATGTATTCGCGGATGGCCAGAACTTCGGCATCCGACAGTTCATTGACGCGACGGGTCGTGTCGATGCCAACGGCTTCGCAGATCGCTTTGGCCGAGGTGTTGCCGATACCGGTGATATATGTGAGGGCGATTGGTACCCGCTTTGCAGTCGGGATGTTTACGCCGGCAATACGTGCCACGTGTCACTTTCCTTTCGTTGCGGTTCCGTAGTTCCAGAACCTTTTTTCACAACGCCTAACCGTGGCAGTGTGGCCAGAGGGTTCAGCATTATTCGAGGTGGTCTATACATGCGGAACGAATCCCGCGTGCGCGATTGATTCCCCAAAGGGATGGGGGTCGATATGGGCTTTTGCGCTTGGCGTCAAGCCCTTTGCAAGCTTAACCCAGTATGGCTGCGATCGAGGCCCGGACTTCCTTGATGTCCGCCAGCCCGTTCACCGGTCGAAGATCGCCCTTGGCGTAGTAATAGCCAATCAACGGCGAGGTCTTCTTGTAATACTCCATAAGCCGGGTGCGCAGGCTTTCCTCGTTGTCGTCGGCACGACGGACGAAATCGTTTTCCTTGCCGCAATTGGTGCATTTGCCATCGGCCGGGATCGGTTTGGTCTTGTCATTGTAGACCTCGCCGCAACCGCCACAGGTCGACCGGGCAGTGATCCGATCAACCAGGGCCTCGTCATCCACGCGCATTTCGATCACGGTGTGCAGCGACTGGCCCAGCTTGGTCAGAAGGGCCGACAAGGCGTCAGCCTGGGCCAGGGTGCGCGGGAAGCCGTCGAAGATGAAGCCTGCGCCCTTTTCAGTGGTCAGTTTCTCTTCGATCAGGCCAATCACGATCTCGTCGGTGACAAGCTTGCCCGCGTCCATGATCGCGGCCACCTTCTTGCCCATCTCGGTTCCCGAGCTGCGGGCCTCGCGCAGCATGTCACCGGTGCTGAGCTGGATCATGCCCCGCGTTTCAACCAAGTGACGTGCCTGCGTACCCTTGCCTGCCCCCGGGGGGCCCAGAAGAATGATATTCATCGACGAGCGGGTCCCTTCCTGCCGCGTTTCTTGCCTTTACCGCGCAACTGGGACTTTTCGATCAGCCCTTCGTATTGATGCGCCAACAGGTGGCTCTGAACCTGTTGGATCGTGTCCATGGTCACAGAGACGATGATCAGAACCGAGGTGCCGCCGAAATAGAACGGAATGGCGAACTGGCCGCGCAGAATTTCAGGCAGCAGGCAGACCGCCGCCAGATAGGCCGAGCCCAGAACCAGTACGCGGTTGACCACGTATTCCAGATACTCGGCGGTCTTCTTTCCGGGACGGATGCCGGGCACAAAGCCGTTCTGCTTTTTCAGGTTGTCCGCCACGTCATCCGGTTTGAACGACACGTTGAACGTGTAGAAATAGGCAAAGAACACGATCATCGAGGCGAAGAACAGCAGGTACAGCGGCTGTCCCGGTCCGAAATTCGCCAGCAGCCACGACATGATCGGTCCGTTCGCCGCGCCCGACGAGAAGGTCGAAATCGTGACCGGCAGCAGCAGCAGCGAGCTGGCGAAGATCGCCGGTATCACGCCGGCCGGGTTGACCTTGACCGGCAGGTGGCTCGAGCCGCCCTCATAGACTTTCATGCCGACATTGCGGCGCGGGTACTGGATGTGGATTTTGCGCAGCGCGCGTTCCATGAACACCACGAAGGTGATAACGGCGATCACCATCACGATCACGCCGACGATCACGGCCGGGCTGATCGCGCCCGAACGGCCCGAGGCCAGGAACTGGGCCAGCGCGGCAGGAACCTCGGCGATGATGCCGACGAAAATGATCAGCGAGATGCCGTTTCCGATGCCGCGCGCGGTGATCTGTTCACCCAGCCACATCAGAAACATGGTGCCACCGACCAGAGTGATCATCGTCGACAGGCGGAAATACAGACCCGGATCGGTGGCCAGATCGCCCGATTCCAGCGAAACCGCCAAGCCATAGGCCTGAACGGTGGCCAGCGCCACGGTACCGAAACGGGTGTACTGGTTGATTTTCTTGCGGCCCTGCTCACCCTCTTTCTTGAGCTGTTCGAGCGCGGGCACCATCGAGGTCAGCAGCTGTACAATGATCGATGCCGAGATATAGGGCATGATGCCGAGGGCAAAGATACCCATCCGCCCCAGCGCCCCGCCGGTGAACATCGAAACCATCCCACCGATGCCCTGCCCCGCCTGTTCCATGAACTCGCGCAGCGCCTGACCGTCGATCCCCGGCACCGGAATGAAGGTGCCCAGACGATAGACGATCAGCAAACCCAGCGTGAACAGGATGCGGTTGCGCAGATCGGTGGCCTTGCCCAGAGCAGCCCAGCTTGTGTTGGCTGCCATTTGTTCTGCTGCTGATACCATAAATCGGTCTCTCTTATGAAAACGCCGCCCGGAACCGTTTTCCGGCTCGGGCGGCGTCTTGGAAAACTCTGTGGTCTATGTAAGCGGGTCGGCGCCCGCTCACAAGCGCTTACTCTGCCGCAGCGGCTTTTGTGACCTTCAGTGAACCGCCCGCTTTTTCCACGGCTTCGATCGCCGCTTTCGAGGCGCCGGTCACTTCCAGGTTCAGCTTGGCGCTGATTTCGCCTTTGGCCAGAACGCGGATACCGTCCAGCTTGCGGCGCACCAGACCCGAGGCGACCAGTGCGTCCTCGGTGATGGCCGATTTAACGTCCAGTTTGCCGGCGTCGACGAATTTCTGGATCAGGCCCAGGTTGATGACGGCAAATTCCTTGCGGTTCGGCTTGTTGAAGCCGCGCTTGGGCAGGCGCTGATACAGCGGCATCTGGCCGCCTTCGTAGCCGTTGATGGCCACACCCGAACGAGATTTCTGGCCTTTGATACCGCGGCCACCCATTTTACCCTTGCCAGAGCCGGGACCACGGCCAACGCGGGTGCGTTTCTTGACGGCGCCGGGATTGTCGCGCAATTCGTGCAGTTTCATGTCGCTTCTCCTAAGCCGGATATGACCCCGAAGCGTGATGGGCCAAACACGGCATTTCTTGGTTTTGATTCTCGTGGCAAACACGCCACCGGAGCGCAGTACAGCCTCGCGCCCCGAGTTGCAAGTTTTGATTGCCCGGCAGCAGCGGCTCAGTCGTCGCGGCCAGCAATGGGCGCATCTTGGGGCACAATTCCATGTTTGGCCACAAGTCGCCCGACCAGGCTGTCGGGATGTGGTATTCCACCGTGGTTCTTGCGCATGATCGCCCGCATCCGGCGCCCGTATAGATGGATCGAGACGGTATCCTCGTGAAAAAACCGGTCAAGATTTTCGTTCGGCCGGGCAAGGGCCCGGCGCCGCGAAAAGTTGATCGGGTAAAAAACATGCTCTGGCAGGGCGTATTTTATCTCGCCTGTTTCCTTCAGCGCCCAGGTGAATGCCTTTGGCCCCCACACGCCCCACAACACCTCGGGAACGTTGGTCGGGTTCCCGGCGTCCCGCGCCTCTTCCAGCGGTCGGCGGTGGCGCGGCGGTAACCAAGGAGGAATAAGGTAGGGATCATTCGTGTACTCGATCAGCTTGGCCAGAGTTTCACTGTCCTGCGGCAGGCCCAGAACCCCAATCGCCACCTCACCCTCGAGATACCCATAGTAATGACCATTCGCCGTTGAATAGGGTTTCAGGCAATAGGCATCGGTGTCGGCCCAGATCAGGTCGGGCTCCTGAGCCAGCATCCGGTAGCGGAACTTGTCGGAATGCGGCGCGGGGCTATTGGTACGCTCATGAGTGATAAATTCGGAATCCGGCAGGATCTCGCGGGCATCACGGTGCTCGACACCCTCGGGGATGTTCGTCACATTGCTATAGGTATAAAGCCGCACGCTGTGGCCCATATCCAAGTAAGACTGGATGCACAGCAGTTCCAAAAAGCTGAGCGGCCCCTCGACCCACAGCATTGCAATCTGGAAGTCCCGTGCCATGTTCTGCCCTCTCTGCCCTCTCTGCCCAATGTGTTCATGCCTTGACGGCTTGCCTGCATTGGAGTGACCCAATTCCCGGCGCCGCGCAACGTCGCAGTTGTGGTAGCAACTATTTTCCTGCCCGTGTGGGATCCGTAAACACAAAAGAGGCGCCACTTGGGCGCCTCTGCTTCATATGTTGTCGTCCCGTATCTTACGAGCAGTAGGCGTGCTCGCGGGCGATGTCGGCGATGTCGCACCGGCGGATGCCGATGTCGTTCAACTCGCGGTCGCTCAGACGCTGCAACTCGGTATACGTGCGGGTGTATTCGCTGGCCCGGGCGCGGTTTTCTTTCACGCGCTCGATCAGGTTTGCGATACGGGCGGTCAGGTTGAAGCCGCCATGTGTCAGGGTCGCTGTGTGTGCCATTATCTCATTTCCTTTCGAATGTCGGGGCGTATTCCCCGATGTCACTTACTTGGTTCCTGTCTTGGACAGGGTTGAGATAGGGAGTTCAGTTATCGCTAACAACGATGGTTTTGGACTGGCCGCTATGCATTTTTGGCATAGCGGCGCAAATCAGGAGTGACCGCTACCGGCCGCAAGCCGGGACAGGTTGTCCAAAGCAGCAGACCAGCCACCTTTGTAGTCCTGAAATAGTTCTGGCCCGGCCAAGCTTGTGATCTGCAACGTGACGCGCAGCGTACTGCCTTGGCCATTCGGCATGATTTCGTGTCCGCACAGCGAAACCGAGACCAACTCTCCCTGAATGACCAGTGTTTCGGTCAATGAAAGAAACTCCGGCGAGACCACGTGGAACAGGCTGGTCGTATTGAACTCGGGCGCCTCTTTCGGCCCACACCGCGTTTCCTCACGGCCTCCGGGTCGACAGTCAAAAACATCAATCAGAACTACGCTTTCATCGTCTGGTGCGGCCCATTTCTGGCGTAACTCGCGGTCGGTCAACACCTGAAACAGCCGGTCGGGAGCGCAGGCAATCTCGCGTTCCAGGATCAAAGTTTCGTAATCAGCCATCATCGGATTCCTTCTCAATTTGCTCGGCAAGTGCAGACAGGCGATCCAGCCGGCCTTCCCAGAGGTGACGTTGTTGTTTCAACCAACCTTCCGCCTCGGCGATCGGGGCGGCTTCGATATGCAACATGCGAACCCGACCGATCTTCTCCGAACGGATCATTCCAGCGGATTCCAGTTTGCTGAGATGCTTCAGAAACGAAGGAAGAGCCATGCCGTGCGCTTCGTGCAGCTCTGACACGGCCGCTGGGCCAGTGATCAGCCGTTCGATCACGGCACGCCGGGTCGGATCGGCCAGCGCAGAAAAAAATGTATCGAGTTTGTTAGCCATTAGGCTAAGTATTTCAACGTACCTCCCGCGTCAAGAAAAAGTTAGCCGTTTGGCTATGTTTTTAATTTAAAGGTCAGGACAGAGGGCAAAAAAGGTGTCTACCTGTGAGTTCCTGGCCAGGCCTTGGCCAAGTTCAACGCAAAAGGCGGTCTTCCGACATTCCGCGCAGGCGACGGCCAAAAATGAAAACGCCCCCGATCAAATCGGAGGCGTTCATTAGGCTTTCGAAGTTGGCGCTCAGCCGCGCTCTTCGATGATCTCAACCAGATGCGGGATCTTGTTGACCATGCCGCGGATCGACGGAGTGTCTTCCAATTCGCGGGTCTTGTGCATCTTGTTCAGGCCCAGACCGATCAGGGTTGCGCGCTGTTCGGCGGGGCGACGGATCGGGGAACCGATCTGCTTGACGACGATGGTTTTTGCCATTGCTCGCTCTCCTTACGCTTCGGCTTCAGCCGGTGCTTCATCCCGCTTGGGCAGGATATCGGCGACCTTCTTGCCACGACGCGCGGCAACCGAACGCGGGCTCTGTTCTTTCTTCAGGCCGTCGATGGTGGCGCGGATCATGTTGTACGGGTTCTGCGAGCCCAGCGACTTGGACACAACGTCCTTCACGCCCAGCATTTCGAACACAGCACGCATCGGACCACCGGCGATGATACCGGTACCTTCCGGCGCGGTGCGCATGACCACTTTACCGGCGCCGTGACGGCCCTCGATGTCGTGGTGCAGGGTCCGGCCTTCGCGCAGCTGCACGCGGATCATCTGACGCTTCGCTTGCTCGGTCGCCTTGCGGATGGCTTCAGGTACTTCTTTCGCTTTACCTTTGCCAAAGCCCACGCGGCCTTTCTGATCGCCAACAACCACCAGAGCGGCGAAGCCAAAGCGCTTACCACCTTTTACGGTTTTCGACACGCGGTTGATTGCGACCAGACGATCGGCAAATTCCGGTGCTTCTTCACGGTCGCGGCCACGGCCTCGACGGTTTTCACGTTCTGCCATTTGGCATCCCTTTTCTCATGTGGCGCTTGGCGCCGTTTTCTTCAATCCAAGTGAGCCTCGACTGACGCCGAGGCCCCCGGATCATCGGGGCGGATCGAAACCCGCCCACAGGTCTTAGATTTTCAGGCCACCTTCACGCGCGGCGTCGGCAACTGCCTTCACCCTGCCGTGGAACAGGAAGCCACCACGATCGAAATAAGCCTCTTCGACGCCGGCCTTCTTGGCCCGCTCGGCGATGGCTGCGCCCACTTTGGTGGCCGCTTCGATGTTGTTCTTGCCGACAACGCCCAGATCCTTTTCCAGGGTCGAGGCCGAGGCCAGGGTCACGCCACGTACGTCGTCGATCAGCTGAACAGAGATGTTCTTGTTCGAACGGTGTACGGACAGACGCGGACGACCCGCGTTGACCTTGCGAAGTTTGTTCCGAACGCGCAGGCGGCGCTTCAGAAACAGGGTTCTTTTGCTGTTTGCCATTGTGTTCGTCCTTACTTCTTCTTGCCTTCCTTGCGGAAGATGAACTCGCCCTTGTAGCGGATGCCTTTGCCTTTGTACGGCTCGGGACGGCGCCACTCGCGGATTTTCGCCGCGGTTTCGCCCACCAGCTGCTGGTCGATGCCTTCCACAACGATCTCGGTCTGCTTCGGCGCGGTGATGGTGACACCTTCCGGAGCAACGAAATCAACATCGTGGCTGTAGCCCAGGTTCAGCTTCAGGGTATTGCCCTGCATCTGAGCGCGGTAACCCACACCCTGGATTTCCAGTTCCTTCTTGAAGCCTTCGGTCACACCGGTCACCAGGTTGGCGACCATGGTGCGGCTCATGCCCCACTGCTGACGCGCACGCTTGGACGAACCACGCGGGTCGATTTTGACCACGTTGTCTTCGACCGTCAGGGTGACGTCATCGGTTGCGGTGAAGCTGCGGGTGCCTTTCGGACCTTTGACTTCGATGGTCTGACCCGACACAGAGGCGGTAACGCCGCTGGGCAGCTCGACCGGTTTCTTACCAATACGAGACATTGCAGACCTCCTTAGAAGACGGTGCAGAGCACTTCGCCGCCAACATTGTTGGAGCGAGCGTTTGCGTCCGACATCACACCTTTCGGAGTGCTGACAATCGACACGCCCAGGCCCTGACGAACCTGCGGGATGTCATTGACGCCCATGTATACGCGACGGCCGGGCTTCGAGACCCGCTTCAGTTCGCGAATGACAGGGGTGCCTTCGTAGTATTTCAGGCTGATTTCCAGAGCCGGATGACCGTTTTCACCGGTCGTCTTTTCATAGCCGCGGATATAGCCTTCGTCCGCAAGCACGTCCAGAACCCAGGCGCGCAGTTTCGACGCCGGAGTGATCACGGTGGACTTGCCGCGCATTTGCGCGTTGCGGATGCGGGTGAGCATATCGCCGATAGGATCGTTCATATCTGTCTCTCCCTTACCAGCTCGATTTCACCATGCCGGGGATCTGACCAGCAGAACCCAGCTCGCGCAGCGCGATACGGCTGACCTTCAGCTTACGGTAGTAAGCGTGGGGACGACCGGTCAGCTGACAACGGTTGTGCAGACGGGTAGCCGAGCTGTTGCGCGGCAGTTTCGCCAGTTTCAGACGCGCTTTGAAGCGCTCTTCCATCGGCTTGCTCTCGTCATTCGCGATCTCTTTCAGAGCCGCACGCTTTTCGGCATACTGTGCCACCAGGCGTGCGCGCTTCTTCTCGCGTTCGATCATTGCTTTTTTAGCCATGTCTCAATCCTCCCGGCGCTTACGCGTTGAACGGCATGTTGAAAGCTTTCAACAGTGCCTTTGCTTCAGCGTCGGTTTTCGCTGTGGTGGCAATTACGATGTCCATGCCCCAGACCTCGTCGACCTTGTCGAAGTCGATTTCCGGGAACACGATGTGCTCTTTCATGCCCATGGCAAAGTTGCCACGGCCATCGAAGGACGGTTTCACACCGCGGAAGTCACGTACGCGAGGCATCGCGATGGTGATCAGACGGTCCAGGAATTCGTACATCCGGTCGCCGCGCAGGGTCACCTTGGCGCCCAGCGGCATGTCTTCACGGACGCGGAAACCCGCGATCGACTTCTTCGCCTTGGTCGAAACGGCCTTCTGACCGGCGATCGCCGTCAGATCCTCGACCGCGGCTTTCGCCTTCTTCGAGTCCTTCACCGCCTCGGCACCACAGCCGATGTTCAGAACGATCTTCTCCAGCTTGGGGATCTGCATATCGTTCTTGTAGCCGAACTCTTCTTTCAGAGCGGCACGGATGGTTTCAGCGTACTGAGCTTTCAGACGCGGGGTGTAGGTTGCAGCATCAAGCATCGATCACGTCCCCCGTGGTCTTGGCGTAACGAACCTTCTTGTCACCTTCCATGCGGAAGCCGACGCGGGTTGCCTTGCCGTTCTTGTCCAGCAGGGCCAGGTTCGACAGGTCGATCGGCAGAGCTTTGGGCAGGCGGCCACCTTGCGACGTTTGCGACTGGCGGGTGTGGCGAATGGCGATGTTCACGCCATCAACGACAGCTTTGCCGGCTTTGGGGTCGACCGAGGTGATAGTCCCCTCTTTGCCCTTGTCCTTGCCGGCCAGCACGACGACCTTGTCGCCTTTGCGGAGTTTAGCAGCCATGATTACAGCACCTCCGGAGCCAGCGAGATGATCTTCATGAAGTTCTTCGCGCGCAGTTCACGAACAACGGGGCCGAAGATACGGGTACCGACGGGTTCGTTGTTGTTGTTCAGGATGACGGCGGCGTTGCGATCGAAGCGGATCGCGGTGCCGTCTTCGCGACGGACTTCTTTGGCGGTGCGCACGACGACGGCCTTGCGGACGTCACCTTTCTTCACGCGGCCGCGCGGGATGGCTTCCTTCACCGAGACGACAATGATGTCGCCGACGGAGGCGTATTTACGCTTGGAACCACCCAGGACCTTGATGCACTGAACTCGGCGGGCGCCGGAGTTGTCAGCGACATCCAGATTGGTCTGCATCTGGATCATGTGGTTTCTCCCGACCTGTGGGGGCTGGTCTTGTTAAATCCCCCAGGGTTTCGACAAATGGAAAAGTCCCGGAGGCTTAGGCCTCCAGAACCTCCCAACGTTTCGTCTTCGATTTCGGCGCGCATTCGATGATGCGTACGGTGTCGCCGACCTTGAAGGCGTTCTTTTCGTCGTGAGCCCGGTATTTCTTGGACTTACGAACGGTTTTCTGCAGTAGAGGGTGCTTGAAACGGCGCTCGACCAGAACGGTGATGGTCTGTTCGTTGGCGTCGCTGGTCACGGTGCCTTGCAGGATACGCTTGGGCATCTGATTACTCCTCGGATGCCGCGGCAGCGGCCTTTTCGTTCAGAATGGTTTTGACGCGGGCAGCATTGCGGCGGGCCGCTTTGATACCAGCAGTGTTTTCCAGCTGACCGGTGGCCTGTTGAAAGCGCAGGTTGAAGCTTTCTTTCTTCAGGTTGGCCAGTTCCTCGCGGAGCTGGTCCGGGGTCTTTTCACGCAGTTCTTGGGCGTTCATCGCCTTTTCCTTTGCTCAAAACACCAGAAGGCCCCGTACACGGGTCACCTTGGACCTGGTGGATGAATGATAGACATGCGAATCGCCCGACAACGCCGGGAGACCGCAGGATGCCGCCGTATAAGGGTTTGATGGGTGGGTGGCAAGGGAAAGTTTTGCAACCAGAACCGGGCAACCAACGGGTCACGTCAGAACCTGACCACTTGCGCGTTGTCTTCTGTGGAAACGGGTTTGGCCGAAACTCAAAAGACACGTGAAACCCTTGAAATATCTTTAGCCCGCTGACTTAGGAACGGTGGAAAAAATGGAACTGGTTGTCCTAATTGGGTTTGCGGCACTTCTAGTGGTTTTAATATCAAGAAAGCCACGCTTTGTCGCCCGTCATAGAGGCCATCAAAAACCTCCGCAAGCCTCCACACGGAACCGCGCAATCCCGCGACAACAGCCGAGTGTTGTTCCCTCCAACCGCGTTCTGACGGGGCACGCTTATGTGATCGATGGCGACACAATCATTGTCCGTGGAACAAAGATCCGTCTAGCCGGCATTGATGCGCCCGAGCTGGACATGCCATGGGGCCTAAAGGCAAAGTGGACGATGGTCGAAATCTGCAAGGGTCAGGAGATTACCGTCAAGCTGAACGGCGAAACATCCTATGACCGGTTAGTTGGAATTGCATACCTACCCAATGGGCAGGACATCGGCGCGGAGCTGATCAAAAGGGGGCTTGCGCTGGACCTGCCTTTATTTTCACAGGGAAGGTATAGGCATCTCGAACCGACCGGCGCCAGAGAACGGCTGCGGAATGGGGCTTTCGGTCACGCATCGATTTCGGTTCGCAGGACGACGACAGTCGTCGCCTATGGGCGCAGATCAAACCGGCACAATGCCGGCAGTTGAATACGACCCAAGGAGTTCACTCCCACTTATAGTTAAAACTCACCGAAATCCGTTCTTCTTCGGCCATGTTCATGGGCACCTCGTGGCGCAGCCAGCTTTCCCACAGCAGAACGTCGCCGACCTTCGGCTTCATATAAATGAAGGGCTGCAATTCGCGTCGGGCGCCCTTGTGGCGCACCGGCG
Organism: Ruegeria sp. BC8; assembly: GCF_056535705.1. Lineage (NCBI taxonomy): Bacteria > Pseudomonadati > Pseudomonadota > Alphaproteobacteria > Rhodobacterales > Roseobacteraceae > Ruegeria > Ruegeria sp. BC8. The sequence continues at coordinate 2,574,989 of NZ_JBQFIV010000001.1, forward strand.
CGGCCATCATGCGGCCTGAGCGGGGGTCCTCCAGCTTCAGCGCGCTGGCGCCTTCCGGCATTGACACATATGTCGTTCCAGAAATCACACTGTGCGGATGGATGTGGCTGGCATGCATTCCACCCTCGGGCAGGATGTTGATCCAAAGATCCTCCAGCTTCAATTCCCGGTCATCGAGATCAAACTCAAGGTCTTTTGCGAATGCAGCCACGTGCTGATCCAAAGTCTTCACCAAGTCCTGAAAGATCGGAAACCGCCAGGGCAGATCAGTCAACGAGGCATAGCTGGTGTAACCCGGATAGCCGTTTTTTTCGCACCACTCCTGCCCGGCCTCGTCATCCTCAGCAATGACAAGGCACGAGTTCTCCAGCTCCTCCGGATCGATCCTTGGATCGAACTCAGACAGAGCGGCGCGGTAGAGACGGGTAACGAAGAGTGATTCAATCTGTGCCATGGGCGTCCATTACCCCATTCGACGCTCAGGCGCGATAGAGGAACTTTCTTCGAATTTGGAAAACCGCCGCAGCTGTCACAAGTCAATATAGGGCAACGGGTCGCTGTGATGCGCGATCAGCTTCCACGCTCCACCTTCATGGCGATAGACATTCGTGCCGCGCATCCGGATACCGGACCCATCGCCCTGCCCCGACGCCTCGGCGACGTGATGCACAGTGGCAAGCGTATCCCCAACCACGACATGCCGGTTCAGCATTTTGATCGACCCGCCCAGATGCGCCCGACCCTGCGCGACCCAATCCTGATCCGTGACTTTCCACCCGACGTGGAACAGATCGGGTGACGGCCCCATATAGATGACATCGTCCGCATGCGACCACAGCGCCTCCATCGGCGCAACGTCACCCGCGAACATAGCGTTCAGTGCGGCAAAGAAGCCGTCGTCAATCTTTTCAATCTCTGACGTCGAAACCATTTGAGGCCCCCTGTTCTAGGCTTATCCAAAATATCAAAAGCTGAAGCGGAGCCTAACCCAAACCATCCGAAAAACAAAAAACCCCGCCGGTTCGGCGGGGTTTCCTGAAGTCTTGGCAAGACCGGTTTACCAGTCCTCGCGGACCACCACACGGGTCTTGATCGGCAGCTTCATCGCAGCCAGGCGCAGAGCCTCGCGCGCGATTTCATCGTTGACGCCGTCGATCTCGAACATCACGCGACCGGGCTTCACTTTGGCTGCCCAATAGTCGACCGAGCCTTTACCTTTACCCATACGGACTTCGGTAGGCTTCGAGGTCACGGGAGTATCCGGGAAGATCCGGATCCAGACGCGACCTTGACGCTTCATGTGACGGGTCATGGCACGACGAGCAGCTTCGATCTGGCGTGCAGTGACGCGCTCGGGCTGCAGGGCCTTCAGACCGTAGGTGCCAAAGTTCAGATCAGAGCCGCCTTTGGCTTCGCCCTTGATCCGGCCTTTGTGCATCTTGCGGAATTTTGTACGCTTTGGTTGAAGCATATCTTTCCCTCCTTAGCGACGACCGCCACCAGCACCACGAGGTGCAGGGCCGTCCTGGAGTTCCTGTGCTTTACGGTCACGTGCCTGCGGATCGTGCTCCATGATCTCACCTTTGAAGATCCAGACCTTGATCCCGATGATCCCGTAGGGGGTCATCGCTTCGGCATGTGCGTAATCGATGTCGGCACGCAGGGTGTGCAGAGGCACGCGGCCTTCGCGGTACCATTCGGTCCGTGCGATTTCGGCGCCGCCCAGACGACCAGCGACGTTCACCCGGATACCCAGGGCGCCCATGCGCATGGCATTCTGAACCGACCGCTTCATCGCGCGGCGGAACGAAACGCGGCGCTCCAGCTGCTGAGCGATCGACTCGGCAACCAGCTGCGCGTCGAGTTCCGGCTTGCGCACTTCGACGATGTTCAGGTGCAGTTCGCTGTCGGTCATCTGCGCGATCTTCTTGCGCAGAACTTCGATGTCCGCGCCTTTCTTGCCGATGATGACACCGGGACGCGCGGTGTGGATCGTGACGCGGCACTTCTTGTGCGGACGTTCGATGATCACACGGGCGATGCCGGCTTGCTTGCACTCTTTCTTGATGAACTCACGGATCTTGAGGTCTTCCAGCAGAAGATCACCGTAGTCCTTGGTATCTGCGTACCAACGGCTGTCCCAGGTACGGTTGACCTGAAGGCGCATGCCGATCGGATTGACTTTATGTCCCATTAGGCTTGCTCCTCAACTTGACGCACCTTGATGGTGATCTCCGAGAACGGCTTCATGATCTTGCCGAAACGGCCACGGGCACGCGGACGGCCGCGCTTCATGACCAGGTTCTTACCAACCCATGCTTCGGCGACGATCAGCTCGTCCACGTCCAGGTTGTGGTTGTTTTCGGCGTTCGCGATTGCGGACTGCAGGCACTTTTTGACGTCCTGCGCGACACGCTTGTTCGAGAAAGTCAGGTCGGTCAGTGCCTTCTCGACTTTCTTGCCGCGGATCATTTGCGCAACCAGGTTCAGTTTCTGCGGGCTGGTGCGAAGCATACGGGTTTTTGCCATTGCTTCGTTTTCAGCCACGCGGCGGGGGTTCTTTTCCTTGCCCATGACTTACTTCCGCTTCGCTTTTTTGTCTGCGGCATGGCCATAATAGGTCCGGGTCGGCGAGTACTCACCGAACTTCTGACCGATCATGTCTTCCGAGACGTTTACCGGGATATGCTTCTGGCCGTTGTACACACCAAAGGTCAGACCCACGAACTGGGGCAGAATGGTGGAACGACGCGACCAGATCTTGATGACTTCGTTGCGGCCCGACTCGCGCGCAGCTTCGGCTTTTTTCAGCACGTAAGCGTCGACGAAAGGACCCTTCCAAACAGAGCGAGACATGTCTTAACGCCCTTTCTTCTTGGCGTGCCGCGAGCGGATGATCAGCTTCTGGGACGCTTTGTTCTTGTTGCGGGTACGCTTACCCTTGGTGTCCTTACCCCAAGGCGTAACCGGCGTACGTCCACCCGAGGTCCGGCCTTCACCACCACCGTGGGGGTGATCGATCGGGTTCATGGCAACACCACGGACCGACGGACGCACGCCCTTGTGGCGCATACGACCGGCTTTGCCGAGGTTCTGGTTGCTGTTGTCGGGGTTCGACACGGCACCGACGGTGGCCATGCATTCCTGGCGCACCATGCGCAGCTCGCCCGAGCTCAGACGGATCTGGGCATAGCCACCATCACGGCCGACGAACTGGGCGTAGGTGCCCGCTGCACGTGCGATCTGACCGCCCTTGCCGGGCTTCATCTCGATGTTGTGCACGATGGTACCGATCGGCATGCCCGAGAACGGCATCGCGTTGCCGGGCTTGATGTCGGCCTTGGCCGAAGCGATGACCTTGTCGCCAACCGCCAGACGCTGCGGCGCCAGGATATAGGCCTGCTCGCCGTCGTCATATTTGATCAGTGCGATGAATGCGGTCCGGTTCGGGTCGTATTCGATCCGCTCGACGGTTGCCGCCACATCCAGTTTGTTCCGTTTGAAGTCAACGATCCGGTAGAGACGCTTTGCGCCACCGCCACGGCGGCGTGAAGTGATCCGTCCGGTGTTGTTCCGGCCGCCCGATTTGGTCAAACCCTCAGTGAGAGACTTGACCGGACGTCCTTTCCAAAGCTCCGAACGGTCGATCAGCACCAGCCCGCGCTGGCCCGGCGTCGTCGGTTTGTACGACTTGAGTGCCATGCTTTCTGTCTTCCGTTTAGCAAGCGCGAGGATCAATCCCCGCTATGTGAGAGGCCCCCGTAGGTGCCCAGTTTATAGGGCCCCGAAGGTCCCCGGTTTCAAATATCAGAGGCCCCGGAACGAATCCGAGGCCGCAAGATTGGGAGCGTTTAGCAGGGTTGGGGGTGGGTGTCTATAGCGCTCTAGGTGCTTTCCACCAAATTTAAGAACCAACAGGCATCTCAAGACTTACTTCAGAATTAGCGGCCAACCTGACTGACGAGCTTTGAAGGCAAGCTAAAGGTGTCACAAAGATACCTATTGCAATCCAGAAATGAGTAGATAGCTTTCGGCACAACCAAGTTGAAAGGAACATTTGTGCCAAAATTCTCTGAGTATTTTAAAATTAATGCTCCACAATCTCAACTCGATTTTGTCGATATCAGTACAGACTTCGACACACCCGTTTACGTAGACCCCTACGCCATTGAAATTAGAAACGATGTATGGTCTGCGGAAGCTTCGAATCTCATTAGAGCGTTCTTTGTTGAAGTTTTGGATGCGCTTAGAGCAGGAGACGACCTCAGGGCACGGAACTTGATGTCTCATCTGCATGAGCCTTACGAAACCTACCTTGGAGTCTCCTCAGCCAAACCGCAAGGCAAAGGAGTAGGGCAAAAACAGTCACGCCAGCTAATCGCAGCGATCAAAAACAGCGCTGCCTTTCAATCGGGTCTACTATCCGATCTTTCAGAAATGGCCTTGTTCGTTGAGCATGTGGATCGTGACAAGATTTCTGACCTGACCACCAACGTCATTAGAGAGCGCTTGGTGCAATACACCCAAGAGCAGTGCGCACTATATAGCATTCCTACAAATAAGTATAATGGGCCTCCACTTTGGGATGCCAACCTCCGCAATTGGCGAAGCCAGTACGTAGACCTTCCATTCATAGAAGACGCACCAGTGCTCCTGATCCCAAAGTATATAGTTAGAAAACGGCTGTCGCTTGATAGCCAAGAGTTTTACAATAAACATATTACCGATTTTTTGGTCTCGGAGCACATTCAAGCCAACAGTAGTTTGGTAACACTTTTGAAGGGCAAGCCTAAGGTCTACAAAAAAGACGTACGGGAAAAGCATCCAAAGTCTAAGAAGCTCATAACTGACTTGGTTGCCCAAAATCCTGGTTTGCTGGACCTGTACAAACGCTTAGCAAGCAGCGAAGCCCGAATTATGGTCAACACAAGTGACACCGATCAGTCTGTTTCTCAATCCTGCATAGATCTGATAGCCGAGCTTGAAAAAATTCCAGCCGGAATGAAAGGTGCAGACGCTTACCACATCTGGGCCATGCACGCGTTAACTGTTTGTTTTTACCCAGACCTCATTCAACCTCACAAGGAATGGGAAATAAACCAAGGTCGAAAACGTATCGATATTGTATTCACCAACGCTGCAAACAACGGTTTTTTTGCTCATCGAAGGGATGCGAACAATACCGCTGCTACCATGGTTGTTGTCGAGTGCAAGAATTATACAAAAGACATTGCTAACCCAGAGGTCGACCAATTGTTGGGCCGCTTCGACAATAACAGAGGCCGTTTCGGAATTATCACTTGCCGCGGAGTGCAAGACAGAGACCGTCTTTTAGAGCGTCAGCGGGATTTAGCGAAGGGCGGCCAAGCTTACATCTTGGCTCTAACAGATGATGATTTCAGAAAGCTACTAGAAGCAAAGTCTAAGCTTGAAGAAGAGGCTCTAGGTGAAATTCTTCACCAGAAATTTCGAGAGATAATATCGTAAAAAAGCCCCCGCTTTCGCGGGGGCTCTCACCTCTCTCCAAGGACGGGTCCGATCAGAGACCGGTGGTCACGTCGATGGTGTTGCCCTCTTCCAGGGTCACATAGGCCTTTTTGACGTCTTTCCGCTTGCCCAGCTGGCCGCGGAACCGCTTGACCTTGCCTTTGGTCACGGTGGTGTTCACCGCCTTGACCTTCACACCAAACAGCGCCTCGACGGCCTCTTTGATCTGCGGCTTGTTGCTGTCGATCGCCACTTCAAAGACAACCGCGCCGTTCTCAGAGGCCATGGTCGTTTTCTCGGTGATGATCGGCTTGCGGATCACGTCGTAGTGTTCTGCCTTCGCGCTCATTTCAGTCGAGCCTCCAGTGCTTCGACACCCGCCTTGGTGAGCACCAGGGTGTCACGCTTGAGGATGTCATAGACGTTTGCGCCCATCGACGGCAGGATATCCAGACCTTCGATGTTGCGGGCTGCGCGGGCGAACCCTTCGTTCACGGTGGCGCCGTCGATGACCAGAGCGCGCTTCCAGCCCAGGTTTGCAACCTGCTTGGCCAGTGCGGCGGTCTTGCCTTCGGCTTCGGCGCTTTCGATCACGACCAGCTCACCGGCTTTGGCCTTGGCCGACAGTGCGTGGCGCAGGCCCAGCTTGCGGAACTTCTTCGGCAGGTCGTGGCCGTGCGAACGCGGGGTCGGACCCTTGTAGATGCCACCCTTGCGGAAGATCGGCGCGTTGCGGTCACCGTGACGTGCGCCACCGGTGCCCTTCTGGCGATAGATCTTCTTGGTCGAGTAGCTGGTTTCCGAGCGGGTCTTCACCTTGTGGGTGCCAGCCTGCGCGTTGTTGCGCTGCCAACGGACCACACGGTGCAGGATGTCCGCGCGCGGCTCCAGGCCGAACAGGTCTGCATCCAGCTCGATGTTGCCGGCTTTACCGCCGTCCAGTTTGATTACATCAAGTTTCATGCTTCACCACCTTCCGCGGGTGCTTCTTCCGCAGGTGCTTCGGTTGCAGCCGATTTCACAGCAGCCGGGAAAGGCAGGCCTTCCGGTGCTTTCTTCTTGACGGCGTCCTTGACGGTAACCCAGCCCGATTTCGGTCCGGGAACGGCGCCTTTGATGAAGACCAGACCACGGTCGGCGTCGGTTTTGACAACCTCCAGGTTCTGGGTGGTAACACGGGCAGCACCCATGTGACCGGCCATCTTCTTGCCTTTGAACACCTTGCCCGGATCCTGACACTGACCGGTCGAACCGTGCGAACGGTGGCTGATCGAAACACCGTGCGAGGCGCGCAGACCACCGAAGTTGTGGCGCTTCATTGCACCGGCAAAGCCTTTACCGATCGAGGTACCCGAAACGTCAACTTTCTGACCTTCCAGGAAGTGTTCTGCCGAGATCTCGGCGCCCACTTCGATCAGCGCGTCTTCCGACACGCGGAACTCGGCCAGCTTACGCTTGGGCTCAACCTTGGCAGCGGCATAGTGACCGCGCATGGCCTTCGAGGTTCGTTTTGCCTTGGCAGCACCGGCGCCCAGCTGAACGGCGGTGTAGCCGTCTTTGTCAGCGGTGCGCTGTGCAACGACCTGCAGGTTGTCCAGGTGAAGAACGGTCACAGGGATCTGCTTGCCGTCTTCCATGAACAGGCGGGTCATGCCGACTTTCTTTGCGATAATACCAGAGCGCATCATCAATACCCTCCGATCTTACGACTGCAGCTTGATCTCGACGTCCACACCAGCGGCCAGGTCGAGCTTCATCAGCGCGTCCACGGTCTGGGGGGTCGGATCAACGATGTCGAGCAGACGCTTGTGCGTGCGGATCTCGAACTGGTCGCGGGATTTCTTGTCAACGTGAGGGCCACGGAGAACCGTGAACTTCTCGATCTTGTTCGGCAGCGGGATCGGGCCGCGCACGTTCGCGCCGGTCCGCTTTGCAGTGTTGACGATCTCTTGCGTGCTGGCATCCAGGACGCGATAGTCAAATGCCTTCAGCCGAATACGGATGTTTTGGCTTTGCATATTAACAGCCTTTTTTCAGGCGTTGGAGTTGAGAGGAGGACGGGCGCTCATCGCCAACCCTCATCGAACCCAAAAGGCGGGAATCACCCCGCCTTCACGTTCTCACCGAGAACTCGCGCGGTTTAGTGGGGTTGGCGCTGTTTGGCAAGGGGGAAATGCCACCAAGCCCCAAATGCGGATTGTCCAACAAGTGATAGGCCGCCGCGCTGAATCTTGAAGACCCTACCCGGCTTCAGGATCCATTTGGGATTTCCCCAATTCCGCCAGCTCTGTCCAGACCGCACCCGGGATAGACCAGTCGGCCCATTCGAATGTCTGGTCCACGTGCTGCGGCCATGTCGCGCCGCAAATTGTCGAAGCGATATCTGCGTTTTTGACCGAGAATTGCAACGCAAGCGCCCCCAACGGGACATCGTAGCGGGAACAGATACTCTCGACAGCACGAACCGGGCCCAGAACCGCTTCGGTCGCCGGCTGATAGACGTAGAAATGATGAGCGGAACTTCCCTTGGCCAATATTCCTCCGGAATAGGGCGCCGCATTCAGAACGGTCACCCCCTTGGAACGCGCGAGTTCAATCAGCGGAGCGGCATTCACATTGACGACTGTATGCCTGTTGTGCGTCAGAAGGACGTCGAACTCACGATCGCGTAGCATAGGCATCAGGACGTCAATTCGACCACCGGCAAGCCCCACAGCTTTGGCCAGGCCTTCTTCCTTCATCCGAAACAGCTCATCAAGCGCGCCGCCCGTGCCGGTCACTTTGGAAAGATCTGCGGCGTATTCGGGGTCATGAAGGTGAAGAATATCCACCTGGTCGACGCCAAGGGCTTCAAGGCTTGCTTCAAGCGACCTTCGCGCTTGTGTCGCATCAAACCTGTTGCTCTCCATATCCCGGTCCAGTTTCGTGGACAGAACCCGACCCTCGGGCCACCCGCCCAATTCGCGAATGACTTGCCCGATACGTTCTTCGCTTCGGCCCAACGCATACCCGCGCGCTGTATCAATGAAGCCGTCCGGACGCTGTAGAATTGCCCTGATGGTATCCAGTGCACGGCTTTCGTCTACTTCGTATCCATATATCTGTGGAATGCTTCCCAGCCCTGTTGAACCGAACCCTATTTGCGGCAACCTGACCCCAGTCCGGCCGATTTCAACATGCTTGGTCATCCCACCATCCTCCCCTACTGGACAATTCTGACTGCAATTGTGTCGAGGGGCGCCGCTCAACGCAAGCTTGGCGTATTCGCGTGCAATACCAAGATCGGCGCAACCAATGTTTTGGGAACTTAACAAAAAAGGCCGCCCCGGTTTGGGACGGCCTTCTTTGGTTTCTCGCCAAGTAGCTTTCAGCTGGCTTCGCTTTGGAAAACCGCCTGCCGCAACCGGGCGCGACAAGCGCGCCTTACTCGATGATTTTGGACACGACGCCTGCGCCGACGGTGCGGCCGCCTTCGCGGATGGCGAAGCGCAGACCGTTTTCCATGGCGATCGGGGCGATCAGCTCAACGCCGAACGACACGTTGTCGCCGGGCATGACCATCTCGGTGCCTTCGGCCAGGGTCACGGTGCCGGTCACGTCAGTCGTACGGAAGTAGAACTGCGGACGGTAGTTCGCGAAGAACGGAGTGTGACGGCCGCCTTCTTCCTTGGTCAGGATGTAGGCTTCGGCTTCGAACTTGGTGTGCGGAGTCACCGAGCCCGGCTTACACAGAACCTGGCCACGCTCGACGCCGTCACGGTCAACACCACGCAGCAGGGCGCCGATGTTGTCGCCGGCTTCACCGCGGTCCAGCAGCTTGCGGAACATCTCGACACCGGTGCAGGTGGTCTTCTGCGTGTCGCGGATGCCGACGATTTCGATCTCGTCGCCAACGTTGATCACACCACGCTCGACACGACCGGTCACAACGGTACCGCGGCCCGAAATCGAGAACACGTCTTCAATCGGCATCAGGAACGGCTGGTCAACAGCGCGCTCGGGCGTGTCGATGTACTCATCAACGGCCGCCATCAGTTCGCGGATCTTGTTCTCGCCGATTTCCGGGTTGTTGCCTTCCATCGCGGCCAGAGCCGAACCTGCGATGATCGGAATGTCGTCGCCGGGGTAGTCGTAGCTGGACAGCAGTTCGCGAACTTCCATCTCAACCAGTTCCAGCAGCTCTTCGTCGTCAACCTGGTCAACCTTGTTCAGGAACACGACCATCTTCGGGATGCCAACCTGGCGGCCCAGCAGGATGTGCTCGCGGGTCTGCGGCATCGGGCCGTCAGCGGCGTTCACAACCAGGATCGCGCCGTCCATCTGCGCCGCACCGGTGATCATGTTCTTCACATAGTCAGCGTGACCGGGGCAGTCGACGTGCGCATAGTGGCGGTTGTCGGTCTCGTATTCCACGTGGGCGGTCGAGATGGTGATGCCGCGCGCTTTCTCTTCCGGCGCACCGTCAATCTGGTCATACGCCTTGAAGTCGCCGAAATACTTGGTGATTGCTGCGGTCAGCGTCGTCTTGCCGTGGTCAACGTGGCCAATCGTGCCAATGTTGACGTGCGGTTTTGTACGCTCAAACTTTTCCTTTGCCATGATGGCCTCCTTTTTCGGAAATGAAGGGAGCCCGGGCAGCAGGCTCCCTCTATTTTTCGGTTATGCGTATTTTGCCTGGATCTCTTCCGCGATGTTCTGCGGAACCGGATCATAGTGGTCGAACTGCATTGTGAACTGGGCGCGGCCCGACGACATCGAACGCAGAGTGTTGATGTAGCCGAACATGTTGGCCAGCGGCACGAATGCGTCGATTGCAATCGCGTTGCCGCGCGGCTCTTGTCCAGACACCTGGCCCCGACGCGAAGTCAGGTCGCCGATGATACCGCCGGTATATTCTTCCGGGGTGATCACTTCGACCTTCATGATCGGCTCCAGCAGTTTCGCGCCGGCCTTTTTCAGACCTTCGCGCATGCACATCCGCGCCGCGATTTCGAACGCCAGAACGCTCGAGTCGACGTCGTGGAATTTACCGTCCAGCAGGGCGACCTTGAAGTCGATCACGGGGAAGCCGGCCAGCGGGCCGCTGTCCATGACGGACTGGATGCCTTTTTCGACACCCGGGATGTATTCCTTCGGAACGGCACCACCAACGATGCGGCTTTCGAACGAATAACCTTCGCCCGGTTCGGTCGGAGTGATCTCGAGTTTGACCTCAGCAAACTGACCCGAACCACCCGACTGTTTCTTGTGGGTGTAGGTATGTTCGATCGGCATCGAGATGGTCTCACGATAGGCCACCTGCGGCGCACCGATGTTGGCTTCGACCTTGAACTCGCGCTTCAGTCGGTCGACCAGGATGTCCAGGTGAAGTTCGCCCATGCCCTTCATGATGGTCTGACCCGATTCCAGGTCGGTTTCCACGCGGAAGGACGGGTCTTCGGCGGCCAGACGGGCCAGACCCTGAGACATCTTTTCCTGGTCGCCCTTGGTTTTGGGCTCGACCGCGATCTCGATCACCGGATCGGGGAAGGTCATGGTTTCCAGAACCACGGGATCCTTCGGATCGCACAGGGTGTCACCGGTGGTGGTGTCTTTCAGACCCGCCAGAGCGATGATGTCGCCTGCGAACGCTTCTTCGATCTCTTCCCGGTTGTTCGAGTGCATCATCATCATACGACCGATGCGCTCTTTCTTGCCTTTGGTCGAGTTCAGGATCGAGTCACCCTTGTTCAGAACGCCCGAGTAGATCCGGGTGAAGGTCAGCGAGCCAACGAAGGGGTCGTTCATGATTTTGAACGCCAGGCCCGAGAAGGCCATGTCATCGTCAGCGCGACGCGCGATGTTACGGACTTCTTCCTCGTCACCGGGTTTGAAGCCCATGTAGTCGACAACGTCCAGCGGGCTGGGCAGATAGTCGATCACGGCGTTGAGCAGCGGCTGAACACCTTTGTTCTTAAACGCCGAACCACCCAGAACCGGCACGAAGTGCAGCGCCAGGGTGCCCTTGCGCAGCAGTTTGCGCAGGGTCGGGATGTCGGGCTCGTTGCCTTCCAGGTATTCCATCATCGCGTCGTCGTCTTCTTCGACGGCCGCTTCGATCATCTTGCCGCGCCATTCTTCAGCCATGTCCTTCAGGCTGTCGCGGATCGGAGCCTTGACCCAGCTTGCGCCCAGGTCTTCGCCCTGCCACAGCCATTCTTCCATGGTGACCAGGTCGATCAGGCCTTCCAGCTCGTTCTCGGCACCGATCGGGATACCGACAGGAACGGCGCGCGCGCCGGTGCGGTCTTCGATCATGCGAACGCAGTTGAAGAAGTCGGCGCCGATCTTGTCCATCTTGTTGACGAAGACCATGCGCGGAACCTTGTAGCGGTCAGCCTGACGCCACACGGTTTCGGTCTGGGGTTCAACACCGGCGTTTGCGTCCAGAACGCAGACGGCACCGTCGAGAACCGCCAGCGAACGCTCGACTTCGATGGTGAAGTCAACGTGGCCGGGGGTGTCGATGATGTTCAGGCGGTGCTTGGGGGTATCGGCGGTCTGACCGTCCTCGGTGCGCTCCCAGAAAGTGGTGGTCGCAGCCGAAGTGATGGTGATGCCGCGTTCCTGCTCCTGCTCCATCCAGTCCATGGTGGCTGCACCATCGTGCACCTCACCGATGTTGTGGGATTTGCCGGTGTAATACAGGATACGCTCCGAGCAGGTGGTCTTGCCTGCATCGATGTGCGCCATGATACCGAAGTTACGGTATAGTTCGAGCGGATATTCGCGTGCCATTTGGATAAGCCTCTGGGATTACCAACGATAGTGGCTGAAGGCTTTGTTCGCCTCGGCCATCTTGTGGGTGTCTTCGCGCTTCTTAACGGCAGTACCGCGGGACTGTACGGCGTCCAGCAGTTCGCCGGCGAGGCGTTCTTCCATGGTGTTTTCGTTGCGGCCGCGCGCGGCGGTGATCAGCCAGCGGATGGCCAGAGCTTCGCGGCGCTCAGGGCGCACTTCGACCGGAACCTGGTAGGTTGCACCACCAACCCGGCGCGAGCGAACCTCGACCGACGGCTTGATGTTGTCGAGTGCTTCGTGGAACACCTCGACAGGAGCGCGCTTGATCTTGCTCTCAACGCGATCGAAGGCGTTGTAGACGATACGCTCTGCGACCGACTTCTTGCCGTCGATCATCAGGTTGTTCATGAATTTGGTCAGGACCTTGTCGCCAAATTTGGCGTCAGGCAGGACTTCGCGTTTTTCGGCGGCGTGACGACGTGACATATCAGCCTCTCCTTCTTACTTGGGACGCTTCGCGCCGTATTTCGAACGACGTTGCTTACGGTCTTTGACGCCCTGGGTATCCAGAACACCACGCAGGATGTGGTAGCGGACACCCGGAAGGTCTTTCACACGGCCGCCACGGATCAGAACAACCGAGTGCTCTTGCAGGTTGTGGCTTTCACCCGGGATGTACGAAATGACTTCGTAACCGTTGGTCAGGCGCACCTTGGCAACCTTACGCATAGCCGAGTTCGGCTTCTTCGGCGTGGTGGTGTACACGCGGGTGCAGACGCCGCGCTTCTGCGGGCACTGCTCCAGGTGCATGGACTTCGAGCGTTTTACTTTGGGCTGCCGCGGTTTGCGGATCAGCTGTTGAATAGTTGGCATTCCGGTTTCTTCCCCGTTTTGCAACACACATGACATGCACGCGCGTTGCGTGCGGCTAACTTCGCTGCGCCAATGCGTCCACAAGCGCAAAACCCGCGAGCGTTCCCATTCCGAGGTGAACGTCGCGGTTGGTTATCAGAGGGCGCGAACTGCAAAATTGTCCGGGCCTTGACCAGTTCAATACTGAAATCGGTTTTGGGGCGGCCCCCGGTACCGAGATGACGGGCGTATAGGGGGAGTCGGCCCGACTGTCAACAGCCCCGGCAGATGCCTGCCCGCCTTGCAGCCGTGCGTCGCGGCGGAAGCGACATCGGTTGCGGTGTCACATCCCTCGGGGCATAGTCCGCACTGGTGTATTCCTACCGGAAGTGAAGATGCAAGTCATTGGTCTGTGCCGTTTCTCCTACCCGGCCATCGGCGGGTTCCAGACCATGCACGAGTCGGTGGAAGCGCGCCGGCGCTATCTGTATGACCCCCGGCGTCTGGACGAGCGGTTCCGCCTGTTCGAGGCCTGCGCCCTGCCCGCCCTGCGCGCCCAAACCGACCCGCGGTTTCAGTTTGTGATCGTGACGGGGACCTGCCTGCCTCGGGTCGCCCGTGATCGCCTGAACGACCTGACTTCGGGCATGAAACAAGTGCAAATCGTCTCGCAGGAACCCGGCCGGCATCGCTCTGTGATGAAGGACGTCCTGAACCGGGCACGCTTGAACCCTGACCTGCCATGCTTGCAATTCCGTCATGATGACGACGATGCGGTTGCGGTGGATTTCGTCGAATTGCTCCGCCGCGCGGTTCAGGACGCCGAAGGGCTGGTACGGCGCAACAAGATGGTTGCCATCGATTTCAATCACGGCTTTCTTGCCCGGTTCGACGCCAGCGGAATCCAGGCCACGCCGGTTCACCGGTCCCTGCTGGGTGTTGGTTTTGGGATGTATGTGCGCGGCGGGTGTGAGCTGACGATCATGAACTTTGCCCACCAAAAGATCGGCAACTTCATGCCAGTCATCAGCCAGAACGAACCGCCGATGTGGGTGCGCACTCTCAACGGGTTCAACGATTCACCCAACACCCGCACAAGCAAGGCCAAGCTGGAACCGTTGACCCCCGCTCTGGCAAAGCAGTTCGAAACCCGGTTTGCAATTGATCCGGCGGTGGTCCGACGCGTCTATTCGGACGCCTGAAGTGCCCGCTCGCGAAAGAGGGTGAACAGGCCCGCGGTGACCACCAGTGCGGCACCCAGCATGGTGATCCGGTCAGGCCAATCTCCGAATACCGCCCATCCCAGACCCAAGGCCCAGATCAGGCTCGAGTATCGGAACGGCGCGACAAAGCTGACCTCGCCAACGCGCATCACCATGACGCTGAAGAGATACCCCAGCAGGACGAAAACTGCTGCCGAGGCAATCAACATCCCCGACCCGGCCGTCATCGGCACCCAACCCTGGAAGACCGAGGCAATTGCCGCACCGGTGGTAATCGTCAATGAGGTTGCCAAAGTGACGACCATCGACGGCACCTCGGGCGACATTCGGCGGGTGATCAAATCCCGAGCCGTCACGCAGATGACGGCAATCAAGGCATACATGGCATAGATGCTGAATCCGTCCGGACCCGGTCGCACGATCAGCAACATGCCCGCAAACCCCAATGCAATGGCCATGATCCGCCGCCACCCGATCTGTTCCGAAAAGAACAGGGCCGCACCCAGGGTTACGGTCAGCGGCAGGGCCTGCAGAACCGCGGTCACATTGGCCAGCGGCATGTGCATCAAAGCCGTGAGGAAGAAGAACGTCGCCGACAATTCCGCCACGCAACGAAAAGCCACCAACCAGCGGTCGTGCCGCCCGAACCGCAGATGCAATGCCCCCAGATGCCGCGCCAACGCAAAAACCAGGATGGTCGCCAACAACCCACGCAAAGCCACCAGTTGGAACAGTGGCACCTCCTGACCAGCCGCTTTGACCAGCGTGTCGTTCACAGTGAATGCGGCCATGCTGCCCATCATCAGCAGGGCGCCTTTGACGTTCGGTGTCATTGCCGTGGCCCGGTTTCAATCTGGTCCCGGCATTGGCATCTCACCTGAGCAGATTGTCAACTTGTGATACGGCCAATTCGATTTTGTTTGGTCCGATCGCAGTTGTACCTGATCACTGCCATGGGGTGGGTTTCTGCGTTGCCGCCTACAGGTAGTTCAGCTTCTGCGTGACCCAGAACAGTATCTCTGCAAGTGGCGAAATCGGCCCGGCCTTGTCGGTCATCACAAGCGCGGTGCCCGACGCGCCGAATTGAAGTGTTTCCAGAGGTACATCGCCAGGAAGTTCGATGAGGACCGGAAAGCTGGTGATCCCGACAAGTTCGCGCATCGAGGGCAAACCGGAGCGGAGATCCAGTGCGCCCTCAGACAGGGCCGGCGGAAACCCTGAAATAGTTCCCGTGATCTCGGATCCCGGCTGGGTTCGCAGCGCCACACGGATTTCATCGCCAAGGCCGACATTGGATCGGCTGGATTGGGGCAGCGAGGCCACCAACGCGTGGTTCGTCGGATCTATGAAGGTCAATGCGCCCTGGAAGGTTGTCGCGCGATTGCCCGGGCGCAGCGTGACCGCACTGACGATCCCGTCGCCCGGCGCGTAGACTTCCGTCTGCTTGAGGTTCCATTCGGCCTGCGCAAGCGCCTGTTCGGCCTCCACGACCGCCACATCCTCACCGTCGATCTGAGCCGCGATCCGGCGCTCCAGCCCCGCTTTTCGCGCTTCTGCTGCACGAATGCTTGCGGTGAGCTGTTCGATCGTCGCAACCGCTTCCTGCAGTTTGAAGGTGGTGGATGCGCCACGCTCTTCCAGTTGAACGATGTCATCCCGCCGCTGCTGCCCAAAAACGAGTTGCGCGGTCAATGAAGCGATATCGGCTTCGGCAGCCGCCAGATCCGTGGTCAATTGGTCCGCTGCAGACCGGGCGGCTTCCAGAGATGCCTCCAGCCGCGCTACCTCGAGCACGTAGAACTCGGGATCGATTCTGAACAAGAGATCGCCTTCGTTCACCTTCTGGTTCGGCTCAACGGCAACTTCGACGACCGTTCCGGAGACATTGGGCACAATGCTTGTCTGAACGCCCAGAACCGACACTGGCCCCGTAGGCGCCGTGTGGTTGAGTGCGCCGATGACAACCAACGCGACGACGCCGGCCCCACCGTACGAAACGGTCTTCCAGAAGCCATTCCAGGGCAGCAGGCTGAACTTGGAAAAGACCAGCCAAATCACGCCAAAATACAATCCGAGGACTATGAGCATCCGAGCAAGACCCGTGTTGAGTTTCAAACAGTGATGGCGGGAGTAAGTCCATTACCACATTCTGATTTTTGAGTATGCAGCAGTTCCGTTTGAAATCACAGTGTTTGGATCGAACCCTGGCCGCTTCCGGCACCGGCCGAAACAAAAAAAGGCCCCGCGGAACCGCAGGGCCTTTCTGAGTTTCTCGTCGCCGATATTATTCGCGGCTTTCCGGAGTTTCCACCAGCGAGTCCAGCTCGTCGCCGACCATGTCATCATCCATCATCGGAGCGGCCAGCGCGGCTGCGGCCTCGGCCTCTTCGCGACGTGCCTCGATGACGACATTGTCACGCTGCTGCGCGATCTGGCGAACACGCTGTGTCGCACCACCGGTACCGGCCGGGATCAGACGGCCGACGATGACGTTCTCTTTCAGGCCAACCAGCTTGTCCTTCTTGCCTTGAACCGAAGCTTCGGTCAGCACACGGGTGGTTTCCTGGAACGACGCCGCCGAGATGAACGAACGCGTTTGCAGCGATGCCTTGGTGATCCCCAGAAGGATCGGCTCGCCCTGGGCCGGACGACCACCGCGTGCGATGGTCTTCTCGTTGGCCGCGTCGAACTCCTGTTTGTCGACATGCTCGCCCTTCAGCAGGGTGGTGTCGCCCGAGTCCAAGATCTCCCACTTCTGCAGCATCTGGCGCACGATGACTTCGATGTGCTTGTCGTTGATCTTCACGCCCTGCAGACGATAGACGTCCTGCACCTCGTCGATCATGTAATCCGCCAGCGCTTCGACACCCATGATGGACAGGATGTCGTGCGGAGCCGGGTTACCGTCCATGATGTAGTCACCCTTCTGCACGAAGTCGCCTTCCTGCACCGGGATGTGCTTGCCCTTGGGCACCATGTACTCGATCGTCTCCAGCGACTCGTCGACCGGCTCGATGCTGATGCGGCGCTTGTTCTTGTAATCGCGGCCAAAGCGCACGTAACCATCGGCTTCCGCGATGATTGCGTGATCTTTCGGACGACGCGCTTCGAACAGTTCGGCCACACGCGGCAGACCACCGGTGATGTCCTTGGTCTTGGCGCCTTCACGCGGAATACGCGCAACAACGTCACCGGCCTCGATCTTCTGACCGTCTTCGACCGACAGGATCGCGTCCACAGACATCGGATAGTGAACCGGGTTGCCCGCATCGTTGCGGACCGGCTCGCCATTGTCATCCACAAGAATGATCTCGGGCTTCAGATCGCTGCCTTTGGGGGCGGCGCGCCAGTCGATCACGATCTTCTGGGTCATGCCGGTTGCATCGTCGGTCTCGTCGCGGACAGCAATGCCCGAAACCAGGTCGACGTATTTTGCGGTACCGGCTTTCTCGGCGATGATCGGCAGGGTGTAGGGGTCCCACTCGAACAGCTTGTCGCCGCGCTTGACCTTGGTGCCTTCTTTGACAAACAGCTTCGAGCCGTAGCCCAGCTTGAAGCTGGCGCGCTCTTCGCCGTGTTCGTCGTTGATCACCAGCTTCATGTTCCGGCCCATGACCAGGCTTTCGCCGGCGGCATTGACCAGGATCTGCGGGTTCTCAAAGGCAACGACACCGTCCTGGTTCGCTTCCTGGAACGACTGCTGACCACCTTGCGCAACACCACCGATGTGGAAGGTCCGCATCGTCAGCTGCGTACCCGGTTCACCGATCGACTGCGCGGCGATGATGCCGACAGCCTCACCGGTGTTCACCATGGTTCCGCGTGCAAGGTCACGACCGTAGCAGGTTGCACAGACGCCTTCCTCGGACTCACAGGTCAGAGGCGAGCGGATGCGCATCGAGGCAACACCGGCCTCGTCGATCGTATCGGCCATGCGTTCGTCGATCAGCTGTCCGGCGGCGACGATGACCTCGTCGGTTCCCGGACGCAGAACGTCATCTGCGGCCACACGGCCCAGAACGCGTTCCGCCAGCGACGCGACGACTTCACCGTCATTGACCGCGGCCTCAGCCGTGATCGCACGGTCGGTTCCGCAATCAACCTCGCGCACGATGCAATCCTGCGCCACGTCAACAAGACGACGGGTCAGGTAGCCCGAGTTCGCCGTCTTCAGAGCGGTATCCGACAGACCCTTACGGGCACCGTGGGTCGAGTTGAAGTATTCAAGAACGGTCAGACCTTCCTTGAAGTTCGAGATGATCGGCGTCTCGATGATGTCGCCGTTCGGCTTGGCCATCAGGCCGCGCATGCCGCCCAGCTGCTTCATCTGGGTTACCGAGCCACGCGCACCGGAGTGCGCCATCATGTAGACCGAGTTCGGCTCTTTGTCGGCGCCGCCCTCATCCTTGGCCACGGCCGAGATGGTGCGCATCATGGCTTCGGTTACGCGGTCGTTACACTTCGACCAGGCATCGACAACCTTGTTGTACTTTTCGCCCTGAGTGATCAGGCCGTCCATGTACTGCTGTTCGAAGTCTTTCACCTGTTCGCGGGTTTCGTCCACGATGCCCCACTTGTCCTCGGGGATCACCATGTCGTCCTTGCCGAACGAGATACCGGCCTTGAACGCTTCCTTGAAGCCCATCGACATGATCTGGTCGCAGAAGATCACCGACTCTTTCTGTCCGCAGTAGCGGTAGACGGTGTCGATCACCTGCTGCACTTCTTTCTTCCGCAACAGGCGGTTGACCAGTTCAAACGGTGCCTTGTTGTTCTTGGGCAGCAGAGCCCCCAAGCGAACACGGCCCGGCGTGGTTTCAAAACGCTTCTGAACCTCGTTGCCTTCTTCGTCGATCTGAGTGATCCGCGCGGTGATTTTCGAGTGCAGGTGCACCTCGCCCGCGTCCAGCGCGTGCTGGACTTCGTCGATCGAACCAAAGACCTTGCCTTCGCCTGGCATGCCTTCGCGTTCCAGGGTCACGTAGTAGAGACCCAGGATCATGTCCTGCGACGGAACGATGATCGGCGCGCCGTTTGCAGGCGACAGAACGTTGTTCGTCGACATCATCAGAACACGCGCTTCCAGCTGCGCCTCAAGGCTCAGCGGAACGTGAACGGCCATCTGGTCACCGTCGAAGTCGGCGTTGAAGGCCGAACAGACCAGCGGGTGCAGCTGGATTGCTTTACCTTCGATCAGGACCGGCTCGAACGCCTGAATGCCAAGACGGTGCAGCGTCGGCGCACGGTTCAGCATGACAGGGTGTTCGCGGATCACTTCGTCGAGGATATCCCACACTTCGGGACGCTCTTTCTCGACCAGTTTCTTCGCCTGCTTGACGGTCGAAGACAGACCCTTGGCTTCAAGGCGCGAGTAAATGAACGGCTTGAACAGTTCCAGCGCCATTTTCTTGGGCAGACCACACTGGTGCAGCTTGAGTTCCGGACCGGTCACGATGACCGAACGGCCCGAGAAGTCGACGCGCTTACCCAGAAGGTTTTGACGGAAGCGGCCCTGCTTGCCTTTCAGCATGTCCGACAGCGATTTCAGCGGACGCTTGTTGGCGCCGGTGATCACGCGGCCGCGACGGCCGTTGTCGAACAGAGCGTCCACGGATTCCTGCAACATCCGCTTTTCGTTGCGGACGATGATGTCAGGCGCGCGCAGTTCGATCAGACGCTTCAGACGGTTGTTCCGGTTGATGACACGACGATACAGATCGTTCAGATCCGAAGTCGCAAAACGGCCACCATCCAGCGGAACCAGCGGACGCAGTTCCGGCGGAATGACCGGGATCACGGTCATCACCATCCATTCGGGCCGGTTGCCCGATTCCAGGAAGGATTCGACTACCTTCAGACGCTTGATGATCTTCTTGGGCTTCAGCTCGCCGGTTGCTTCGGCCAGATCAGCGCGCAGTTGCTCGGCTTCGGCTTCCAGATCGATCTGGGCCAGCATCTCACGGATGGCTTCGGCACCGATATTCGCGGTGAACGCGTCCATGCCATAGGCATCCTGCGCGTCCATGTACTCTTCCTCGGTCAGCATCTGGCCGTAGGTCAGGTCCGTCAGACCGGGCTCGATGACGACATAGTTTTCAAAGTACAGAACGCGTTCCAGATCGCGCAGCGTCATGTCCAGCATCAGACCGATGCGGGACGGCAGCGATTTCAGGAACCAGATGTGAGCGACGGGCGCGGCCAGTTCGATGTGGCCCATACGCTCGCGGCGAACCTTCTGCAGAGTGACTTCCACACCGCATTTCTCGCAGACAACGCCGCGATACTTCATCCGCTTATATTTGCCGCACAGACATTCGTAATCTTTGATCGGGCCAAAGATACGCGCGCAGAACAGACCGTCACGTTCAGGCTTGAACGTCCGGTAGTTGATGGTTTCGGGTTTCTTGATCTCGCCATAGGACCAAGACAGGATCCGCTCGGGCGACGCCAGCGAGACCTTGATCTCGTCGAAAACCTTCGGGGGCGTCAGCGGGTTGAACGGGTTGTTGGTGATTTCCTGGTTCATTTGTTACCTCAAATCTTGCGGAAGGGGGGACGGGAGAAAGGGCAGCGCCCTTACTCCTCAACCTCCGCATCCAGGAGTTCCATATTCAGGCCGAGGCCACGGACTTCTTTAACCAGAACGTTGAACGATTCCGGTACGCCCGCCTCGAAGTTATCCTCGCCCTTGACGATCGACTCATAGACCTTGGTCCGGCCGGCGACGTCATCCGATTTCACGGTGAGCATCTCCTGCAGGGTGTAGGCGGCGCCGTAAGCTTCCAGAGCCCAGACCTCCATCTCACCAAAGCGCTGACCACCGAACTGCGCCTTACCACCCAGCGGCTGCTGGGTCACCAGGCTGTACGGCCCGGTCGAACGCGCGTGGATCTTGTCGTCCACCAGGTGGTGCAGTTTCAGCAGGTACTTGATGCCCACGGTCACCGGACGCGCGAACTGCTCGCCGGTGCGACCGTCGAACAGGATCGACTGACCGCTTTCCGAGAAACCGGCGCGGATCAGCGCGTCGTTGACGTCGGCCTCTTTGGCGCCGTCAAAGACCGGGGTTGCGATCGGAACACCGCGGGTCACGTTGCTGGCCGCTTCGATCAGCTGATCCTCGTCCATGCCGCTGATGCCCTCTTCGTAGACATCCTCGCCATAGGCGTGTTTCATCGCGTCACGGACCGGTGTCAGGTCGCCCGAGCGGCGGTATTCCTGCAGCGCCTCGTCGATCTTCAGACCCAGACCGCGCGCGGCCCAACCCATGTGGGTTTCAAGGATCTGACCGACGTTCATACGCGACGGCACGCCCAGAGGGTTCAGACAGAAGTCGACCGGAGTACCATCGGCAAGGAACGGCATGTCCTCCATCGGCACGACCTTCGAGATCACACCCTTGTTCCCGTGACGGCCGGCCATCTTGTCGCCCGGCTGCAGCTTGCGCTTCACGGCGATGAAGACCTTGACCATCTTCATCACGCCCGGCGGCAGGTCGTCGCCACGGCGGACCTTCTCGACCTTGTCTTCGAAACGGGCATCCAGGGCGCGTTTCTGCACCTCGTACTGCTCGTTCAGAGCCTCGACGATCTGGGCGTCCTTCTCGTCTTCCAGCGCCAGCTGCCACCACTGACCGCGGGTCAGCGACTCGAGCAGCTCTTCGGTGATCTCCGAGCCCGCCTTGACGCCTTTCGGCCCCTTGACGGCGGTTTTGCCCAGGATCATCGACTTGAGACGCGCATAGATGTTGCGGTCGAGGATCGCCAGTTCGTCGTCCCGGTCACGGGCCAGACGTTCGACTTCCTCACGCTCGATCTGCAGCGCACGCTCGTCTTTCTCGACGCCGTGACGGTTGAAGACGCGGACTTCGACGACCGTACCGTAATCGCCCGGTTTCACGCGCAGCGAGGTATCGCGCACGTCAGATGCCTTTTCACCAAAGATGGCGCGCAGCAGCTTTTCTTCCGGGGTCATCGGGCTTTCGCCCTTCGGAGTGATCTTGCCTACCAGAATATCGCCCGGCTCAACATCCGCACCGATGTAAACGATGCCCGCCTCGTCGAGGTTGCGCAGCGCTTCTTCACCGACGTTCGGGATGTCGCGGGTGATCTCTTCCGGACCCAGCTTGGTGTCACGGGCGGCGACTTCGAATTCCTCGATATGGACCGAGGTAAAGACGTCGTCACGTGCGATACGTTCCGAGATCAGGATCGAGTCTTCGTAGTTGTAACCGTTCCACGGCATGAACGCGACGACCACGTTCTTGCCCAAGGCCAGTTCACCCATATCAGTCGACGGGCCATCAGCGATGACCTCGCCCTTCTGGACGGTGTCACCCACCTTGATCAGCGGACGCTGGTTGATGCAGGTGTTCTGGTTCGAACGCTGGAACTTGCGCAGACGATAGATGTCAACGCCAGCGTCGCCCAGTTCCAGATCTTCGGTGGCCCGGATAACGATACGCTGGGCATCAACCTGGTCGATGATGCCGGCACGTTTCGCCTGGATCGCAGCACCCGAGTCGATCGCAACCTTTTCCTCAATCCCGGTACCGACCAGCGGCGCCTCGGCCCGCAGCAGCGGAACCGCCTGACGTTGCATGTTCGAGCCCATCAGAGCGCGGTTGGCGTCGTCATTTTCAAGGAACGGGATCAGCGATGCAGCAACCGAAACCAGCTGTTTCGGCGACACGTCGATCAGGTCCACATTTTCGCGCGGGGCAAGCGTGTAGTCACCGGCCTGACGGGTCGAGACCAGATCGTTGATGAACTTGCCATCCGTATCCAGCGTCGCGTTGGCCTGGGCCACGGTGTGACGCATCTCCTCGGTCGCGGACATGTAGTGGACCTCGTCGGTCACCTGCCCGCCTTTCACAACGCGATAGGGGGTTTCGATGAAACCGTACTTGTTCACGCGGGCAAAGGTGGCCAGCGAGTTGATCAGACCGATGTTCGGACCTTCAGGCGTTTCAATCGGGCACATCCGGCCATAGTGGGTTGGGTGCACGTCGCGCACCTCAAAACCCGCACGCTCGCGCGTCAGACCACCCGGGCCAAGCGCCGACAGGCGGCGTTTGTGGGTGACTTCCGACAGCGGGTTGGTCTGGTCCATGAACTGCGACAGCTGCGAGCTGCCGAAGAATTCACGCACGGCGGCCGCCGCCGGTTTCGCGTTGATCAGGTCCTGCGGCATGACGGTGTCGATCTCGACCGACGACATGCGCTCTTTGATGGCGCGTTCCATGCGCAGCAGGCCGACGCGGTACTGGTTTTCCATCAGTTCACCGACCGAGCGCACACGACGGTTGCCTAGGTGGTCGATGTCGTCCACGTCGCCTTTGCCGTCACGAAGCTCGACCAGTGCCTTGATGCAGGCCACGATGTCTTCGCGGCGCAGAGTCCGCAGGGTGTCCGGAGCATCCAGGTTCAGGCGCATGTTCATCTTCACGCGGCCAACGGCCGACAGATCATAGCGCTCGCTGTCGAAGAACAGGGTGTCGAACAGAGCCGACGCGGCCTCGACGGTGGGCGGCTCGCCCGGACGCATGACGCGGTAGATGTCCATCAGCGCGCTTTCGCGGCCCATGTTCTTGTCCTGCGCCATGGTGTTGCGGATGTACGGACCGACGTTGATGTTGTCGATGTCCAGAACCGGAATATCGGTGATGCCGGCATCGATCAGCTCCTTCACGGTGCCGCCGATCAGCTCGCCATCCTTGTCATACTCCAGCGTCAGCTCATCACCGGCTTCGACATAAATCGCACCGGTTTCTTCATTGATGATGTCCTTGGCGACGAACTTGCCGACGATGTGGTCGAACGGCACCAGTAGGTCGGTGACCTTGCCCTCGTCGATCAGCTGCTTGACCGCGCGCGGGGTGACCTTCTTGCCGGCTTCGGCAATCACTTCACCGCTTTTTGCGTCGATCAGGTCATAGGTGGGACGGGTGCCGCGCACACGTTCGGGGAAGAACGGGGTGACCCAGCCCTTCTTCTTGTTCAGCTTGTAGGACACGGTGTCGTAATACGCGTCCATGATCGCTTCCTGGTCCAGGCCCAGGGCATAGAGCAGCGTGGTCACCGGCAGTTTGCGGCGACGGTCGATGCGTGCGTAGACGATGTCCTTGGCGTCGAACTCGAAGTCCAGCCAGCTGCCGCGGTACGGGATAATGCGGCAGGCAAACAGCAGCTTGCCCGAGGAGTGAGTCTTGCCCTTGTCGTGGTCGAAGAACACACCGGGCGACCGGTGCATCTGGGACACGATCACGCGCTCGGTGCCGTTCACGATGAAGGTGCCGTTCGGCGTCATCAGGGGCATGTCGCCCATGAACACGTCCTGTTCCTTGATGTCCTTGACCGATTTGGCCCCGGTGTCTTCGTCGACATCAAACACGATCAGGCGCAGGGTGACCTTCAGCGGCGCGCTGTAGGTCATGTCACGCTGCATGCACTCTTCAACGTCGTATTTCGGCTTTTCCAGCTCGTATTTCACGAATTCCAGCACGGAAGTTTCGTTGAAATCCTTGATCGGAAAGACCGATTGGAACACGCCATTGATACCTTCGCCGTCGGTCGGCTGGTCGGCATCACCAGAGCGCAGGAATAGATCATAGGAGGATTTCTGGACCTCGATGAGGTTCGGCATTTCCAGGACTTCGCGGATTTTGCCGTAGTATTTCCGAAGACGTTTCTGGCCAAGGAACGATTGAGCCATGTCAGATGTCACCTTTCGATGTTCTCAGCGGGCAAAAACACCGTCGGGCCCCGGCGCCTTGCACATACGAGACGACACGTCCGGATCAATTCGTGGCCACCGTCCCGAATGGTAGCCTCCCGATCCGCGAACCGCGTCTTAGAAAACGCCCCAGCACATGAGGCCCTTTCTAAGACAGGTTCGGCTGGACCCGGATTTCTCCGGGCCCAGCCAAATTCCACGGCGCATCCGCGATGCACCGAAAGACAGGCTTAGGCCAGCTCGACCTCGGCGCCAGCTGCTTCCAGCTTGCCCTTGATCTCTTCGGCTTCTGCCTTGTCCACGCCTTCTTTGATCTTGCCGCCGGCTTCGACCAGTTCCTTGGCTTCTTTCAGGCCCAGACCGGTGATGCCGCGAACTTCTTTGATGACGTTGATTTTCGAAGCGCCGGCGTTCTTCAGAACGACGTCGAATTCGGTTTTCTCTTCCTCAGCTGCACCGCCGGCATCGCCAGCTGCGCCTGCGACCATGACGGCGCCGCCAGCTGCGGGCTCGATGCCGTACTCGTCCTTGAGGATGGTTTTCAGTTCTTGTGCTTCCAGCAGGGTCAGACCAACGATCTCTTCTGCCAGTTTCTTCAGATCAGCCATTGTATCAGCTCTTTCCGTTTACAGTGTGTGTTCCAACGTCAGGGCATGTGCCCCACGCAGATCATTCAGTGCCAACCGCTTACGCAGCTTCCGCCTTCTCTTCGATGGTGGAAAGGATGCTTGCGATGTTGCTTGCAGGTGCGCCAATTGCACCGGCGATGTTCGAAGCAGGCGCGCCGATGCAGCCCACGATCGAAGCAATAAGCTCTTCACGCGACGGCATTTTCGACACGGCTGTGACACCAGCCCGGTCCAGAGCGTTCTCGCCCATTGCACCGCCAAGGATCTCGAACTTCTGGTTCTCCTTAGCGAAGTCCTCGGCCACCTTGGCTGCTGCCACGGGGTCCTCGGAATAGGTCAGAACAGTCATACCCGTCAGCAGGTCAGCAATGCTCGCACATGGCTTACCGTCGAGGGCGATTTTGGCGAGCCTGTTCTTGGCAACACGCACGGAGCCGCCCGCGTCACGAGCACGTGCGCGAAGGTCCTGCATCTCGGCAACTGTCAGACCGGCGTAGTGAGCAACCACTACGACGCCAGAGCTTTCGAAGATTTGGCCGAGTTCCTCGACCACTTTCTCTTTCTGGGCTCTATCCACAGTTCTCTCCAAGTTAGGGGCGATATTTCACCCCGGCTCATATTTGCCGAGGGCTGCGCCCCGGCGTTCAGGTCCGTTGTTACGGGATTGGCCAAAATGCGCCCGAGGGTCAGGACCCTCGAAATTCTTTGGTCTTACCCGTCTCAGGCAGGGAATTAAGGGGCCGGAAGGACCCACCCACCGTCTTGGACGAAACGAAATAAAGCGCACGACGAATCGCACGCTTTATTCCGCAGCCCTCTTTAGGGCAGATGGCCGGGGTTTCCAAGGGGTAAATTGCCCGAACCCCAAGCCGGTAGACAATGACCGCAAACCCGAACAGGATCAACGGATGATCAAGTTGAAATCCATTTCCAAGCCGCAATTCCTGTTTCGTCAGATTTCTCGCCAATTATGGGTTCGTACCAGCCTGATTGCCGCTCTCGCCGTGGTCAGCGCGGGGATTGGCACCTACCTCGGCGGCTTCGTCCCCGACTTTCTCGCACAACGGCTGAGCACCGAGGCCGTGGCGAAGATCCTCGGCATTCTGGCGTCATCCATGCTGGCGGTCACGACCTTTTCGCTGTCGATCATGGTCGCGGCACAACGATGGGCCTCGAACCAGTCCTCCCCGCGCGCCCAGCAGGTGATCGAAGAAGACAGCGTCTCGCAAAACGTGCTGGCCACGTTTCTCGGCGCATTCATCTTCGCGCTCGTATCGCTGATCCTTGTCGAAACCGGGGTCTACACCCAGCAGTCCATCGCCGTTGCGCTTGCGTTCACCTTGGTGGTGATCTTTTTGGTGACACTGGCGCTCTTGCTCTGGATCGACCAATTGCCCAGCTATGGCAGCATCTCCGAAACGGCACGCAAGATAGAAAAAAACGCCAGGGACACCATGACCCGAGCCATGGAGCTGCCGTGCCTCGGCGCCGTTCCATATCAAGCCGCCGCGGATGTTCCGCAAACCGGTCACGACGTGCGGGCTAGTTCGACAGGGAACGTGCGCCACGTGGATGTCGGCATGCTGACTTCCTGCGCCGAAGAGAACGACTGCGAAATCTGGATCATGGCGCTACCGGGGCAATTCGTGACCGAAGGCCAACCCCTGGCCAGAGCGACCCGAAAAATGGATGGTGAAACCATCCGGGAAGCCTTCGTGATCGGGACCGAGCGCAGCTTCAATCAAGACCCCCGCTTTGGCATTCAAACCCTGTCGGAAATCGCACAGCGCGCGCTCTCGCCGGGTATCAACGACCCAGTGACGGCAATTCAGATGGTCGAGAGGTTGCTCCGGGTTCTCCTGCCACTTGGCTCGCGGCCCACCCAGCCCGCCGACCCGCAGTTCCCGAAAATCCATGCCCCGGAGATCGCGATCGACACATTCCTTCGTGACGCTTATGCGGCCATTTCCCGGGATGCCGGCGACAAGGTCGAAGTCCACGAGGCCATTCTCAGCGCGCTGACCCGACTGACGCAGACTCAAGACGGAGCAATGACAACCGCGGCCCGGGCGGCTGCGAACCAGGCATTGACCGTTGCCGAGCGCGACCTCAGGCTGGAGGCCGACAAGGCACGCGTGCGCGAAATACCCAATCAGGTCACAGTCGAACCTGCTATCTGAGAGCAAAAGAAAACCCCGGGCAGCATGACCGCCCGGGGTTCGAATTTCCGAAAGAACGTGTCGGCTTATTCGCCCGAAGCTAGCGCCACATCCACGGTCACGCCGGGGCCCATGGTCGAGCTCAGCGCGATTTTCTTCATATAGGTGCCCTTGGCACCCGACGGCTTCGCCTTGGCAACGGCCGAGATGAAGGCACGGACGTTTTCCGCCAGCTTGGCTTCGTCGAACGACGCCTTGCCAACGCCTGCGTGCACTACACCACCTTTTTCCGCCTTGAACTGGACTTCACCACCCTTGGCCGCTTCCACGGCCGCTTTCACGTCCATGGTCACGGTGCCGACCTTGGGGTTCGGCATCAGGTTGCGGGGGCCCAGAACCTTACCCAGACGACCGACGATCGGCATCATGTCCGGGGTTGCGATGCAACGGTCAAAGTCGATGTTGCCGGCCTGGATGCTTTCCATCAGGTCCTCGGCGCCGACGATGTCCGCACCGGCTTCTTTCGCCTCTTCAGCCTTGGGGCCGCGCGCGAAGACAGCAACGCGCATGTCCTTGCCGGTACCGTTCGGCAGACCGACGACGCCGCGCACCATCTGGTCTGCGTGACGGGTGTCGACGCCCAGGTTCATGGCGATTTCGATGGTTTCGTCAAACTTCGAGGTTGCGTTGGCCTTGACCAGTGCAACTGCCTCTTCGACCGACAGGTTTTCCTTGCCGGCGACGGCTTCGCGCGCTGCGCGGGTACGTTTACCGAGTTTTGCCATCTTACTTCACCTCGATGCCCATGGAACGGGCCGAGCCCAGGATGATCTTCATTGCGCCTTCGACGTCGTTGGCGTTGAGATCCTTCATTTTGGCTTCGGCGATCTCGCGCACCTGCTTGGTGGTCACGGTTGCCACGGTCTCACGGCCGGGGTTCTCCGCGCCACGGGGGCGGTTACGCTTGCCGACCGGCTTCAGACCGGCCGCCTTCTTCAGGTAGTAAGACGCGGGCGGCGTCTTGATGTCCATGGTGAAGGACTTGTCCTGATAGTAGGTGATCACGGTCGGGCACGGAGCGCCGGGCTCCATGTCTGCGGTCTTGGCGTTGAACGCCTTGCAGAATTCCATGATGTTGATGCCGCGCTGACCCAGCGCCGGACCAACTGGCGGCGACGGGTTCGCCTGACCTGCAGGAACCTGCAGCTTCATCGTACCAGCAAGCTTCTTGGCCATTTGGTTTTCCTTTCAACGTGAATGGGACGCGTCCCATCCGGATTTATGTTGCGTGGTCCGATCCGGAATCGCGATCCCTGGGATCTCCCACGAGAGAATCTCGCCCGAAGACGATAGGGGCGGCGTTTACAGGGGAACGAATGGGTTGGCAAGAGCATGCCACTGAAAACAGGATGGCTGGCGAAGCCGCGGTCTCAACGGCGTTCGTCGGCATTCAAGGGCCCTCGCTATGGGTCAGCAGTCGCCTCCGGCTGCACGGCGCGTTGGTAGAGATGCCAAGTGGTATGCCCAAGGATCGGCAACGTGAAGACTAGCCCCAGAAACGCCGGCACCAGCGACAACAGCATCGTGACCGAGATGATGGCCGCCCAGCCAAGCATGACCACAGGGCTTTCGGCGACAACGCGGAGCGATGTAAGCATGGCCGTTACGAAATCGGTGTCGCGATCCAGCAGCAAGGGCATGGCAACAACAGTCACCGAAAACAGAACGGCGGACAGAAACGCACCGACGCAGGTGCCAACAGCCAGGAAAGCCCAGCCTTGGGGGGTAAAGAACACGGTGTTCAGGAAACCGTCGAAATCCGAAAACGAGGCATTCTGCAGGATGATCGCCAACCAAAGCCGAACCTGGTAGATCCATACCCAGAAAACAAACAGCGTAACGAAGGCCATCCAGCCCATTTCCCGCTTACGCTGATTGGCCATGACCGTCAGTATTTCCGACCAGCCAAAATCCTCTCCGGCCTGAAGTCGACGCGACATCTCATAGAGGCCTGCAGCAGCGAAAGGGGCGACCAGCGGAAATCCCACGACGGCAGGAATGATCATCCAAATCTTGCCAAGCCAGACCAGGCTCCAGACCAGCAGAAACCCGAAGACGGCATAGAACAGTCCGAAAAATCCGCTCATTATGGGACGCGCCAGAAAGTCGGAAAACCCGGCCTTCAGCGAGTCGGTGATGTCGGCGGCGGTGACCGTGTTGACCACAGGCATCGTCCGCTGAGGCGGGGTCAGCTTGTCGGGTGGCGTGGGGCCTGCAGCCTTGGATGTCATGACAGAGTCCTCCCAAAGCATCACTGCGCGCAAATCCTCTGGCCCATGAGCCCGGCTGCGCAACGGTCATACCTGTACCAAGCACAAGTGTGCATCAGGCAAGGAGTTAGGGCAAGCGGCCAAGGCTGTGGCGAAACCTTACCGGCAACCACCAGAAACAGTTGCGCCGCCTGTTACGGCGGCGCGTTCGGTTCCTGCAAAGTCAGTTCCTGAAAGAAAGATCAGCTCTGCTTGGTGACCTGCGTAAAGTCCAGCTCGACCGGAGTTTCGCGCCCGAAGATCGAGACGGTAACCTTCAGCTTCTGGTTCTCGTCGTCCACGCCCTCGACCATACCGTCGAAATCCTCGAACGGGCCGTCGTTGACTTTGACCTTCTCGCCAACCTCGAAGCTGATCATCAGCTTGGGTGCTTCCTCACCTTCCTGAACACGGTTGAGGATCTGGTTCACCTCGGCGTCGCGCATCGGCATCGGGCGGCCCTGAGGACCCAGGAAACCGGTGACCCGGTTGATCGAGTTGATCAGGTGATAGCCTTGATCCGACATTTCCATGTGCACCAATACGTAGCCGGGCATGAAACGGCGTTCAGTCGTGACCTTCTTGCCCCGGCGCACCTCGATCACCTCTTCGGTGGGAACCAGAACCTCGTCGATCTCGTCCTCAAGGCCGTGCTCGGCCACCGACGTGCGGATCTGCTCTGCGATCTTCTTTTCGAAATTCGAAAGAACGCTGACCGAGTACCACCGTTTCGCCATGAACCTGTCGTCCTTGTTTGCCTTTGGCGCGCCGCGTCGGGCGGACACACCTGAATTGAAATTTTGTCGCGGTCCGGCCGCGTGTTCCGGAATAAAAAGCGGCGCGCAGTCCGAATCGCCGCACGCCCATCCCGAAAGGTCCCGCGTCAACTACTCTGACATTGCCTGCTGTGCAAGGGGGCAGTGCCGGTCGGGCGCCCGAAGCGGGCGCGTCTCGGCGCGATCCGACGGGACCCGGCAGTCGGCTTTAGCTGAACATACCCAGGATCAGTTGCAGACCGCCGCGAATGCCCAGATCCACCAGAGCAAAGAACACGGCAGTCAGAGCCGCCATGATGAACACCATGACCGTGGTCAGCAGAACCTCGCGCCGCGTCGGCCAGACGACCTTTGCAACTTCGGCACGGACTTGCTGAATGAACTGGATCGGGTTTGTGGTGGCCATTAGGCTTGGTCTCTCTGCTAGCGGATGGGCCGGACATAGCCGGGCATTGCGGCAATTTCAAGGGCCGTCGGCATCACGATTGCACCCGGTCAGGACTTGGGGCGATCATCCCACTCGTTGCTCAGAATCCGTCGGGCATCGCCTTCGGGGTCGTCATATTGGTTGCTGCGGACCGTATAGATGAACGCCACCAGCCCAACACCGCCCAACAGCAGCGAAATCGGTATCAGATAGGCCAGAACTTCCATTCGGATCACCTCAGGCGCAGAGCGTTCAGGGATACGGTAATCGACGATGTGGACATCGCCAAGGCCGCGATCAAGGGCGTCGCAAGGCCGGCAACGGCCAAAGGCACCGCGATGACATTGTAGATCGTCGCAATCTGAAAATTCTCGCGGATGCGCTGCGTCGCCCGGACAGCAGTATGGCAGGCATCGGCGATCGGCGACAGGTCATTGCCTAGCAGAACGATGTCCGAAGCTACACGGGCCGCATCCAGTGCCGAAGCCGGAGAGATCGAGGCATGGGCCGCCGCCAGCGCGGCTGTGTCGTTCAACCCGTCACCGACCATCAAAACCCGGCGGCCTTGGTCTGCCAGCTTCTGAATGTGTCCCGCCTTGTCCTGCGGCAGTGCCCGCGCGATCCAGGTCTCGATCCCCAGCTTCTCGGCCAGAGCTTTCACGGCGTTGGTCGTGTCCCCGGACATGAGGATGACGTCCTTGCCCGCATCGCGCAAAGCCGCGACCGCGTCGGCGGCGCCGGGGCGCAATGAGTCGGCAAAGCGGAACTCGACCGGGCGATCGTCCCCCACCGCCAACCAAGCCGCGGTGTAATCACCTTCCGTCGCGCCCACCCATTCGGCTCGGCCCAGCCGCACGAGTTGCCCCTGAAACTGGCCTTCGGTCCCGCGACCGGGAATCTCGGTGACGTTTTCAACCTCGGCCGGGGTATACCCCTCGGCCCGAGCGGCCCGGGTCAGGGCGACCGCCAGCGGATGCGCCGAAGCCTGTGCCAAGGCCAGAGCGATCTCGATCTCACGGCATGTGTGTTCGCCACCGTTGACCAGTTGAGGCGCGCCTGATGTGAGCGTTCCGGTCTTGTCGAACACTACGGTGTCGACCTCGGCCAACCGCTCCAACGCGGTGGCGTCCTTGATCAGCATCCCCTTGCGGAACAGCCGCCCCGAGGCTGCGGTGGTGACCGCAGGAACCGCCAACCCCAACGCACAGGGGCAGGTGATGATCAGCACAGCGGCGGCGATGTTCAGAGCTGTGCGCAGATCGCCAGAATAGATGTACCAGCCAACGAAACTGAGTGCGGACAGGATATGAACCCCGGGGGCATACAGCTTGGCCGCCTTGTCCGCCAAGGACGTATAGCGCGACCGCCCGGATTCCGCGATGGCCACAAGATCTGCCATGCGGTGCAGCGAAGTCTCTTCGCCCACCGCCGTTGCCTGAATGGTCAGCGGCCCGGTCAGGTTGACCTCACCCGCGCTGACCTGTGTTCCCGGCTGGGCAAATACCGGCAGGGTTTCACCGGTCAGCAACGACCGGTCCAACTCGGATTCACCGGTCACGATCTTGCCGTCCACCGGCATCCGCCCCCCTGGTCGCACCAGGATCAGGTCACCGACGGCCAGTTCGGCAACAGCGACCTCGCGCTCGGCCCCGTCAACAAGACGGATGGCGCGCGGCACCTCGAGGGCTGTCAGCTCCTCGGCGGCGGAGCGGGCCGCGGCACGGGTGCGGTAATCCAGATAGCGCCCCGCCAGCAGAAAGAACGTCAGCGTCAAAGCCGCATCGAAATAGGCGTGCTCACCGCTCAGCGCCGTTTCCCAAAGCGAAGTGACCAAGGCCAGCAGGATTGCCAGAACGATCGGCACGTCCATGTTCAGGCGGCGAACACGCAGTGCGCTCCACGCGTTGGCAAAAAACGGTTGGGCCGAGAACGCAATGGCCGGGAGGGCGATGGCCGCCGAAATCCAGTGAAACATGTCGCGCGTCGCGTCGGTGGCGCCGGACCAGACCGACACTGACAGCAGCATCACGTTCATCGATGCAAAGCCGGCGACTGCGAGCCGCATCAAAAGGTCTCGTCCGGCCTTGTCCGATTGCGTGGCTGACAGGGCACCTGGATCCAGCTCATGCGCCTCGTACCCGGCCCGATCGAGGACCGGGATCAGATCCGTTGCCCGAACCTCGGGCCCCGCCTTGATCAGAGCGCGCTTGAGCGTCAGGTTGACCCGCGCGTCCTGTACGCCGGGGTGCGCGTTCAACGCACGTTCGACATTGGCAATACAGGCCGAGCAATGAATGCCCGGCAGTGACAGCGCGATCTGAACGTCGACCGGAACCGGCCTAGCCGGTTCCGCCGGAGCCGCGATGCAGCCCGGACAGGCTGCGGTCCCGGATGTCACCTGCGACGACATCAGCCTAACCCTTGATGTACAACGGAATGCGCCGACTGAATTCCGCGCCGTCCGCATCGCGCGCGACGATACGAACATTCCAGTTGCCTTTTCCAAGTGTCGCCGGGGTGGAATACGCCACACCGTCAAAGGTGAAGTCCGGCGAAAAATCCTCGCGCATATGAGTCGCGCGGCCGACCACGGCCTGCAGTTCGGCCACCCGCACAGGCACGCCTTGCGCATCCGTGATGCGAAGGATCAGCAGGCCGCCCTTGGTTTCCACGTCTGCATCCCAGCCCAGAGATTGCTGCTCCTGCAGCTTTTCATTGAACTCCTGACTGGCAACGTAGGAGTTCTTGACCTCGAGCCCGGGAAATGTCGCGACTGCCTTGTAGGCCAGCACCAGATTGACGGCGATGATGACCCCGAAGGCCCCGACAAAAACCGCAAGAGCGTGCTTTCCGGTGAATTTGCGCTCGGCCATGGTTCAGTTCCCCCGCCCGTTGAACGTGGTGTCCTTGTAGGCGCGCTCGCCGCTTTGCAGGTCTTCGACCCAGATCCGGACCGGTGTCGTTTCCGCCGTTGCGGGCGCTGTATCTTTCGCGGCAACGATGTAGACCCGGGTCAACTGCGCCGTGTCCGCAGTTACGTTTACCGTATCCAGTTCCGTTCCTTCAATCTGAACCTGCAGACTTGGATCGCCGACCAGGGACAGTTTGAACAGGCGGTCTTCGCCATGCTTGTTCCGCAACCGCACGTCGTAGGTGTTGCGGATCGAACCGTCGGACATGGTCACGAATGTCGGATTGCGCACCGGCGCCACCGTCAGATCGATATCCGACCGGATGAACAACGCAAACAGCAGGCCAAAACCCACCAGCGACCAAAGCGCGGTATACATGATCGTCCGGGGCCGCAGGATGTGTTTCCACACGTTCTTGGGAGGCTGGCCAGCGCGTTCACGCGTTTCATCGCTGAGCGCCATATAGTCGATCAGACCGCGCGGCTTGCCGATCTTGGCCATCATGTCGTCGCAGGCATCGATGCACAGCGCGCAGGTTATGCACTCCAGCTGTTGGCCATCACGGATGTCGATCCCGACCGGGCAGACATTGACGCAGGCCATGCAATCGATGCAGTCGCCCAGTTCAGAGTCGGCCGTCCGTTTGCCCTTGCCGCGCGGCTCGCCCCGCCATTCTCGGTAGCCAACCACCAGCGTGTCCTCGTCCATCATCGCCGCCTGAATTCGCGGCCACGGACAGGCATAGATGCAGATCTGCTCGCGCGCGAACCCGCCGAAGAAAAAGGTCGTGCCGGTCAGAACCAGCATGGTGGTATAGGCGATCGGATGCGCGTTGCCGGTCACAAGGTCCCGCGCCAGGGTCGGCGCATCCGCGAAATAGAACACCCAGGCCCCGCCGGTCGCCAGACCGATCAGAAACCAGACCACCCATTTGGTCAATCGCAGGCGGGCCTTGCGGAAATCCAGCTTCTTCTGACGATGAAGGCGCAGGCGGGCGTTTCGATCGCCTTCGATCCAGCGCTCGACCAGAATGAAAAGGTCGGTCCAAACCGTCTGTGGGCAGGCATAGCCGCACCACACCCGCCCCAAGGCCGACGTAAACAGGAACAGGCCCAAGCCGGCCATGATCAGCAGACCGGCCACAAAGTAGAATTCGTGTGGCCAGATCTCGATCCAGAAGAAGTAAAAGCGGCGGTTCGCAAGATCCAGCAGCACCGCCTGATCCGGAAGGCTGGGGCCCCTATCCCATCGGATCCACGGCGTCACATAGTAGATGCCAAGCGTGACGGCCATTATGATCCATTTGAGGTTCCGAAACTTGCCGGAAACGCGCCGTGGAAAGATCGGTTCCCTTGCGGCGTAAAGGCTGGGGGCTGGGGTGTGATCGCTCACGGCATGGCTCCGGATCTTGCTGTTGGTCGGGCGACTTGTTCCAGATCATACACCGGACAACTTTGACATGGGTCAAAAGCGCATCGCACAGACACCTTTTGTCACACCTGGTTCGCTTGGCGTTTCAACCACCCGACGAATGTCTTCACCGCCTTTCTTTGCGGCGTTTGCGCCGTCACAATGTGGTAGCCTCGGGCGTCCGGTGCGACATGAAGTTCAACTAGTCTTCCGGCCACGATATCACGTTCGACGAAATGTCGCACCGTCACCGTGACCCCCTGCCCCGCGCGCACGCCCTCAAGGACCAGATTGCCCGGCAAACTGGTCCGTCCGGCGCCGGGGTCCATAGCCGCCCCATGTTGTGCCAGCCATGTGCTGGCTTCGGTCGTGCCCACCTCTTCCAGCCACGGCAAACGGGCCAGATCAGCCGGCGACCACTCGGACCTGGACCCTAAGAGACTGGGCGCGGCAACGATGACCATCGGGGTTTTCAACAACATCTCGGATCGGACGCCCGGCCAACCGCCTGCCCCGTA
The DNA here is from genome assembly GCF_056535705.1 of Ruegeria sp. BC8. Lineage (NCBI taxonomy): Bacteria > Pseudomonadati > Pseudomonadota > Alphaproteobacteria > Rhodobacterales > Roseobacteraceae > Ruegeria > Ruegeria sp. BC8. The sequence goes on from NZ_JBQFIV010000001.1 coordinate 2,611,205, forward strand.
TCGAATCGCGACATCCACCCCGCCGGGGCGCAGATCGACCAGTTCCGGTGACGGATCCAAGGTCAGATCGATCCCAGGGTGATCCGACCGGAAAATCGGCAACCGCGGCATCAGCCATGAAGCAGCAAATGAGGAGGTCAGCGAAACGTGCACCGGCCGATCCTCGCCCGCGTTCACCAAGTCCGAAACCGCCGCATGGATGGCGCCAAACCCCAGCTGAACGCTGCGCGCCAGGTGTTCGCCATCCGACGTCAGGACCAGCGTCTTGCCCGACCGGTCCAACAGGGTCACGCCCATATGCGCCTCAAGCGCGCGCAACTGCTGGCTTATGGCGGCATGACTTACATTCAACGCATCGCCAGCCTTGACGATGTTTCTGTGCTCGGCGAATGCAGCGAAAGCCCGTAGCGCCGATAGTGGCGGAAGGTTCAGCCAGTCCATATGTAACCTTTGCTTACATGTGAACACGGTAATTGAGTCGCAAATATCCGGTCAAGAGCCGATGCTGGAACCTGAGTTCAACGCATCAGGAGAAAGACCATGCTGAACATCTACGCTGCTTCCTTCATGACCGCCACGCGGTTGAACGCACCCAAGCTGCGCGACGCGCCCAAACCGAATGCGCCAAAAAGGAAAAAATGGCTGCCCGCCGGACACTGGTGGGTCAGCAAGAGCCGCGAGTTGGATCCGCGCAACCTTTAGGATCAGTTTGCGTGCCCGCGCTGGACCGGGGCCATTGTCGGCACTATTTTCGGAAAATGCGGTGCCGGCTGTTCAGGAAACGCGCGAACAGATGGAACAGCCGGCACCTGGGCCTTCGGGCGGCACGCCGCCCGAAGGTGTTCCTGGATTTTATTGACCGCCACCCAACTGGTGGACATAGGCCGACACGGCGCGGATCTGCGCTTCGGTCAGACGCGTGTCCCAGGGGGGCATGACGCCAAACCGGCTGTAGGTCACCGTTTCGGTCAGCGTTTTCTCATCGCCGCCATACAGCCAGATCGCATCCGTCAGGTTCGGTGCGCCCTGCGCGATATCGCCCTTGCCGTCTTCACCGTGACAGGCCGCGCAATTGTCCTCGTAGACAACCTTGCCCGCCTGCGCCGCAGCATCGTCGGTTTGGGCGTTGGTCAGCGACATCACATATTGCACGACCTGGGTGATTTCCTCGGGCTCGAGGATCTCGCCGAACGCCGGCATTTCGGAGTAGCGCGCGTCGTCGCTTTCTTCGTTGCGAATGCCGTAGCTGACCGTTGTGACGATGTCATCCAAGGTGCCGCCCCACAGCCAGGCGTCGTCCAGAAGGTTCGGGAAACCTTTCGCACCCTGCGCGCCCGAACCGTGGCACTGCGCGCACCAGGTGCGGAACACGGCGCCACCGGCGTTGACCGCATATTGCTGCAGCTCGGCATCCTTGGCGATGTCATCCAGCGGTGTCTCGACCAGCTTGGCGTTCCACGGAGCGTTGGCCTCTTCGAACGAAACCATCTCCTTCTGCACCAGCTCGCGCGAAGACCAGCCAAGCACACCGGCGGTTGCGGATTGCACCAGCGGCCACGCCGGATACATGATCGTGTAGATCACACCCCAGAAGATGGTCGCGTAAAAGGTCCACAACCACCAACGCGGCATCGGGTTGTCGAATTCCTCGATGCCATCCCAGCTGTGACCGGTCGTCTTGGGATCACCCGGCTGTTTTTCAGGTGTCTTGCTCATTTCCGCGCCTCCTCGGATGTGGCGGGTTTGTCTTGATGCCGGAACGGGATGTTTGCGGTGTCCTTGTATTCCTTGCTGGCACCGGGGCGGAACACCCAGATGACGATGCCGACAAAGAAGGCGAACAACAGAAGCAGCATCCAGCTATCCGCGAATTGCCTCAGGATCGTGTATTCTTCCATCACACCCTCCTTTAGCGGCTTGCATCCGGGGTGAAGGTCGAGAAGTCGACCAGCGTTCCCAGCATCTGCAGATATGCAACCAACGCATCGGCTTCGGTCAGTTCCGGCTGACCATCGAAGTTGCGCACGTTGACGTTTTCGCCATAACGCTCCAGCAGCCCGTCATAGTCGCTGTCCGGATCGGCCTGCGCCCGGAAATCGGCAACTGCGTTTTCCAGCATCTCGTCTGTGTAAGGCGTGCCCAAAACCGCATTGGTTGCCATGATGTCACCGATATACCGGCCGTCGATCTTGCGGTTTTCCAGGAAGCCGTATTTCGGCATCACGGATTCCGGCACCACCGATTGCGGATCACGCAGATGGTCCACGTGCCATTGATCCGAGTAGCGGCCACCCACACGGGCCAGATCGGGCCCGGTGCGCTTGGACCCCCACTGGAACGGGTGGTCGTACATCGACTCGGCCGCCAGCGAGTAGTGGCCATAACGCTCGACCTCGTCCCGCATCGGGCGGATCATCTGACTGTGGCAGACATAGCAGCCTTCGCGGATGTAGATCTCACGCCCCGCCATCTCGAGAGGGGTGTAGGGGCGCATTCCCTCCACCTTCTCGATTGTATTCTCAAGGTAGAACAGCGGAGTGATCTGAACGATGCCACCGATGGTCACGACCAGGAAGCTGAAGATCAGCAGGAGGGTCGCGTTGGTCTCGAGGATCTTGTGTTTGTCGAGAATTGCCATTGCTCCGGCCCTCCTTATTCAGCCGGGACCGCGACGGTCAGGCTGGCCTCTTTGGCCGGGGCCCGCCGGACGGTCATCCACAGGTTGTAGCACATGATCAGCGCACCAGCGACGAACAGAACACCGCCCAGCGCACGCACCACATACATCGGGAACTTGGCCGCCACGGTGTCGGCGAACGAGTTCACCAGGAAGCCGTTGGCATCCACTTCGCGCCACATCAGGCCTTCCATGATACCGGTGACCCACATCGACGCGGCGTAGAGCACGATACCGATGGTGGCGAGCCAGAAGTGCCAGCTGACCATCTGCAGCGAGTACAGACGTTCACGTTTCCAAAGAACCGGCACCAGGAAGTACAGCGCACCAAAGGTGATCATGCCGTTCCAGCCCAGCGCGCCGGAATGTACGTGACCAATGGTCCAGTCAGTGTAGTGCGACAGCGAGTTCACCGCGCGGATCGACATCATCGGACCTTCGAAGGTGGACATGCCGTAGAAACCGACCGAGATGACCATCATGCGGATGACCGGGTCGGTACGCAGCTTGTCCCAAGCGCCCGACAGGGTCATCAGGCCGTTGATCATGCCACCCCACGAAGGCATCCACAGCACGACCGAGAACACCATGCCCAGCGTCGAGGCCCAGTCAGGCAGCGCGGTGTAGTGCAGGTGGTGCGGACCAGCCCAGATATACAGGAAGATCAGCGCCCAGAAGTGGATGATCGACAGTTTGTAGCTGAAGACCGGGCGTTCGGCCTGCTTGGGAATGAAGTAATACATCATGCCCAGGAAGCCCGCGGTCAGGAAGAAGCCCACGGCGTTGTGCCCATACCACCACTGGATCATGGCATCCTGCACACCAGACCAGACGATGACCGATTTCGAACCCCAGATGCTGACCGGAATGGTCATGTTGTTGACCAGGTGCAGCATCGCGACGGTAACGATGAACGCCAGGTAGAACCAGTTCGCCACATAGATGTGGGGCTCTTTCCGCTTGACGATCGTCCCCAGGAACACGGCCAGATAGGCCACCCAGACGATGGTCAGCCACAGGTCCACATACCATTCAGGCTCGGCATATTCCTTGGACTGGGTCCCGCCCAGCACATAGCCGGTCGCGGCAAGAACGATGAACAGCTGATAGCCCCAGAACACGAACCAGGCCAGGTTGCCGCCCCACAGACGCGCGGCGCTCGTGCGCTGCACGACATAGAAGGATGTGGCGATCAGGGCGTTGCCGCCAAACGCGAAAATAACCGCTGATGTGTGCAGCGGGCGCAACCGGCCAAAGTTCAGAAGCCCTTGCGCCCATTCGAAGTTCAGCACCGGAAAGGCCAGCTGGAACGCGATGAAGGTTCCCACCAGGAACCCTACGACACCCCAAAAAGCGGTTGCGATCACGCCATAGCGGATCACGCCATCCATGTACTCACCCGAACGATCGACAAGAATATCCGGCTCATCCGTGTTTCGCAGCGTCCAGATGAACAGGCCACCGGCGATGAGCATCACCAGTATCGCGTGCACCTGATACGCCAAATCCCGCGCATAGTTGGATCCGATCGCTGCGAACAGCACGACCAGACCAAGCGCGATCAGCTTGATGTAATTCGACATATTGCGTCCCTTTGCCATGCTCCGGGCGATTCTTGTGCCGCATAGAGCTTTCGTTGACTGGTTGCTGTATGATCCATGCACAACCAATGCTGCTTTGATCTGCATCAAGACAATAGCCTGAAAACTGTGACAGGCATAAGCAAATGAATGGGTTACCTGGTCGCACAGGTTTCAGAACCCGAAACACGAGGTCGAAATGGCTTATAAATCTCTTCTCACCGTCATGACGGAAACCAATTTTGCCAAGCCGGCTCTGGCCCAGTTGGTCGCCTTGGCCGAAGCGCAAGACGGCCATGCCGAAGCGCTGTGCCTCGGTGTCGACCGTAGCCAGACCGGCTACTACTACGCGGGCGCAAACGCCCTGATCCTTCAGGAGACCTTGAAGCGTGCAAATGCCGAGGCCGATGAAGTGCTTGCCTTTGCCGAGGATTTCCTGGGCAAGTCAGGCGTACGCTGGTCCGCTGAAAACGGCGTGGCGCAGATCGCCGACTTGGGTCGGCACGTCGCACATCGGGCCCGTTTCTCGGACCTTGTCGTTCTGCCGCAGCCCTATGGCAAAGATCGCGGCGCCGAGGCCGAACCGATCATCGAAGCCGCCATGTTCGAGGGTCACGCCCCGGTTCTGGTGGTCCCGGATGACGCGAAACCATTCGCAAGCCCTCGGACAGTGCTGATCGGCTGGAATGAGAGTGTCGAGGCGATGAATGCCATTCGGCGCGCGCTGCCGTTCCTGCGAGCGGCCGAACTGACCCGGATCGTTGTGATCGATCCGCCGCGTCACGGCCCTGATCGCTCGGACCCGGGCGGTATGCTGTCGCAAATGCTGTCCCGCCATGGCGTGAAATGCGAAATCGACGTGCTGAGCAAGACGATGACACGTGTGTCCGACATTCTGAACCGTCACGCCGCAGACGTCGAAGCCGACATGATCGTGATGGGCGCCTATGGTCACTCGCGGTTCCGCGAGGCCATTCTGGGCGGTGCGACCCGGAACATGTTGGAACAGTCCTCGGTTCCGGTTTTCCTGGCCCACTGAACTGCGGGCACGGCAAAAGGAATATCCGCCCCAGACGGGGCGGTTATTTCGTCAGACCTTTTTGACCAAACCGATCAGGAACAGAAGGATGACGGCTCCGATCGTTGCAAAGAAAATCGACGACACCATACCGCCGCCGACGGAAAACCCGAGTGCGGGAAAAATCGTTCCGGCGAGAAAAGCGCCAACGATCCCGACGATGATGTTCCCGATCACGCCAAAGCCGCGGCCCTTCATGATCCTGCCCGACAACCAGCCCGCGATCGCGCCGATGATCAGCATTGCCAATAGGCTACTGAATTCCATGCCTTGCTCCTGAATATTGTTTCACGCAAAGGCATTAGAACACGGCCGGGCCGTTGGGTCACGCACGAACGTAGTGCATCCCCTGGAACCCGGATCGCAGATCCCGCACCTTGGGCGCGACCGATGCGGGATCATCCGCAGACAGCGCCTCGGCGAACAGGGCCACAAGTTCGCTGGCATGTTCGGGCGTCACGCCCCGCCGGACCAATTCGGGCGTTCCGATCCGCAATCCGTTCATGTCACCCGCAACCGGGGCGATCGGCAAACCGATACCACATGCCAGGAACCCAGCCCGCCGCAGGTGTTTTGACACCGCCTGCCCGCCCCCATAGTCGGCGGCCTTCAGCGCGAATTGGTGCGAGGTGGTGGCTCCACCAGCCCCTTTGAACACTGGCAATCCCTGATCTTCCATCTTGCTGGCCATTGCCTGCGCAAGATCGATCATCGCTTGTCCATAGGCCGGCCCGAAGTCGACCCAGTCCAGCAATGAGATTGCCAGAGCCGCCGATTTCGCGGCATCGAAATTGGCCGTCATTCCGGGAAATGCAATGGCGTCCAGCCGTTCGGCAATTTCGGCGTCGTTGGTGACGATCAGCCCACCCGCCGGGCCGCCCAGGCTTTTGTAGGTGCTCATCGTCATCAGATGCGCGCCTTCATCCAACGGATTCGCCCAAGCCCCGCTGGCGATGATCCCGCATTGGTGGGCCGCATCGAACAGAACCTTGGCCCCGATTTCGTCGGCAATTTCGCGCACGGCCGACACAGGATGCGGAAACAGGTTCAGCGAGCCACCGACGGTGATCAACCGGGGCCGGTGCGTTCTGGCCATGTCGCGCAGAGCGGCCAGATCCAGACTGTACCCGTCCGCATCCACTGGTGAATTGACCGTTTGCAGACCATAAAGCCCTGCGCAGCCACCCTCATGGTGGGTGACATGCCCGCCGATCGCGGCCGGAGGCGCGATGATCGTATCGCCCGGCCGTGTCAGAGCCATGAAGCCATACAGATTGGCCAAGGCGCCGGATGCCACTCGGATTTCGGCGTATCGCGCGTTGAACACGCGGGCCGCAAGCTCGGCCGCGATCACCTCGATCTCCTCGATGGCCTCGAGACCCATCTCGTATTTGTCGCCCGGATAGCCCAAAGATGGACGACTGCCCAGACCCGCGGCCAGTGCTGCCTCGGCCCTTGGATTCATGACATTTGTCGCCGGATTCAGATTGAAACACTCGGCATCATGAATATCCGAGTTTCGCGCTATCAGCGCGTCGATCCGGGCCTCAATCGCCTCCGAGCTGCTGTCGGAAACCTTCCGGGCGATGGTCTGAACAAGGTTTTCGCAGTGGCCCGGAACCCAGGCACGGTGAGCAAGGTGCTGCATCTGATCCTCCGTCTTCGCGGCCAACGATGCAAAGATCCTGACTTGCGCGCAAATCAGTTTTGCGAAAAATTAGGGTCAGAAAAATTGAGCCTAAATCCATGCCCGTTGCTCCACCGCGCCCCAAGCCCCTGCCCCTGAACGCGCTGCGTGCGTTCGAGGCCGCAGCCCGCCTGGGAGGATTCTCGGCCGCGGCTACGGAACTTGGCGTCAGCGCAGGCGCGGTGTCAGCCCATGTCAAAACGTTGGAAGACGAACTGGGTGCGCCCCTTTTCGAGCGCACCGCAAGAGGCGTTGCCCTGACCGCGCTGGGACAGAAGGCATTGCCGGACCTGACCAAGGCCTTCGACACCTTGGGGCAAGCCACATTGGCCATGCGCGCCCAGGCACAGTCGCAGGTGGTGCATATCGTGACGCTGCCCTCGATTGCACAGCTGTGGCTGTCGCCAAGGTTGCCCGAACTTCGAGCCGCAGAGCCGGAAATCGAAGTTTCGCTCACGGCCGAGGAAACCCCGCCCAACCTCAAGCGCGCGCCCTTCGACATCTACCTGTTTTTTGGCGGAGATTTGGGGGACCCCATCGCCGAAGACGCCATCTTTCCGATTTGCGCGCCGGCCTTGGCGCGTCGCCTGACTACGCCCGAGGACTTGGCGAATGTGACCTGCCTGTCCGACTCTACCTGGTTCGACGATTGGCGAACCTGGGTGGCCGCGGCGCGACCCGGATGGGCGTTCACACCCCGCGGGCCGGTTTTCTCTTTGTACGCGCTGGCCGTCGAAGAAGCGCTGAACGGTGCGGGTGTGTTGATGGGACACAAGGCGCTGGTTCAGCCGCATCTGGACAGCGGTCGACTGGTGGCTCCGTTCGAAACGGTGGTCACTCTTCCCGACAGGCTCAAGCTGTGGTCGCCACGTGCCGTCCGATCGCAGACACCGGTCGGGTGCGTCGTCGAGTGGCTCAGAAAAACCGCTTAGACCAGAAACCCGCCGTCCGAATCATCCCCGGCCTCTTCCATCAGGCGGCCGATATCCGGAACGGTCACGTGGCGCTTGCCCTGCAGCAGGATCACTTCATCCTTTTTAAGCGCAGAAATCTGACGGCTGACTGTCTCCAGTGTCAGACCAAGGTAGTCGGCCATCGCCTCGCGGGTCAGCGGCAGGTCGAAGACGATGGGGCCGGATGAGCCCTTCTGGCTGGCAGACGCATCCCGGCGCGCGATGATCGACAGCAGGCTGGCGATCTTCTCTCGCGCGGTCTTGCGGCCAAGAACAAGCATCCATTCACGCGCCGCGTCCAACTCGTCCAACGTCATCTGCAGCAAGCGGTGGGCAATATGCGGCGTGCTGCCCATGAGGTCCTCGAACGGTTTCTTGCGGAAACAGCACATGACCACGTCAGTGGTCGCTTGAACGTCATAAGGCGCCGAGTCGCGCCCCGGCCGCCCTACGAAGTCGCTGGGCAGCAGCAGGCCCACCATCTGGGTGCGCCCGTCCTCCATGGTTTGGGTCAGAGACGCGATCCCGGACACAACCGAGCCTACGAAATTCATCTGATCGCCCGACCAGATGATCGTCTGACCGGCCTCGAAGCTGCGGTAATACTTGATTTCTTCCAACGCGACCAACTCGTCCGCATCGCAGCGCGCGCAGACGGCTCGATGCCGAATTGGGCAATCTTCGCAATTGGAGTGGTCAACGAGGGTATTAAGTGTCATGCGCGCGTCCACTTGATCTCGGTCAAGGTTTTCTGGTCGTCGAGCCTATACCGGTGTCGTCATGATAGTAAAACCTCAATTGGCAAAGCTCGGACTATTTGACGCGAAGGTACCGCGTTATACCAGCTATCCGACCGCCCCCCACTTCAGCAATGACGTGGGGCCCGACATGTTCAGCGACTGGATTTCCGCCATCCGGCCGGGCAGTTCGATCTCGCTCTATGTCCATGTGCCGTTCTGTCGCCGGCTGTGCTGGTTCTGCGCCTGCCGCACTCAGGGCACCCAGACCGACAACCCCGTCATCGCCTATGTCGATGTCCTCAAGGCCGAGCTGGACTTGCTGGCCGCGCGCCTGCCCAGCGGGGTGACCCTGTCGCGCCTGCACTGGGGCGGGGGTACGCCCACGCTGCTGAACCCCGACCTGATGCGTGAACTGGCTGCGCATATTCTGGGCATCGTCCCACTTGGACCCAACGCGGAATTCTCGGTCGAGATCGACCCCAACGAGGTGGATGCCGCTCGACTGGATGCGCTGGCCGAAGCCGGGATGAACCGCGCCTCGATCGGGGTTCAGGATTTCGACGACGAGATCCAGAAGACCATCGGGCGCATCCAGAGCTATGACACCACCCGCGAGGCGATCGACATGATCCGCGAGCGCGGTGTGCCCAGCCTGAACGCCGACATCCTGTACGGACTGCCGCACCAGACCAAGGCGCGGATGACCGAAAGCGTGCAGAAGCTGCTGTCCCTCAACCCCGACCGGGTGGCCCTGTATGGCTACGCGCATGTGCCGTGGATGGCGAAACGCCAGCAGCTGATCCCGTCCGACGCCCTTCCGACGCCGGAACAGCGGCTTGATCTGTTCGACACCGCGCGCCGTCTGTTCCTGTGGGACAATTACGAAGAAATCGGCATCGATCATTTCGCCACCAAGGATGACGGGCTGACCCACGCGCTGAAGGCCGGGCGGCTGAAACGCAACTTCCAGGGCTATACCGACGACCAGGCCGAGGTTCTGATTGGCGTCGGCGCCAGTTCGATCTCGCGCTTCCCGCAGGGCTATGCGCAGAATGCACCGGCCACGTCGGCCCATACCAAAGCGGTGCGCGATGGCCGGTTCTCGACCTCGCGCGGGCATCTGTTCAAGGATCAGGACATTCTGCGCGCCCGCCTGATCGAGGCCCTGATGTGCGACTTCCGCATCGAAACGGCCGAGATCCTGCGCGACCACGACATCTCGGCGGCCGAGCTGAAGGCGATGTACCAGCGCGCCAATGACGCCTTCGACGGGTTGTTGCAAATCACCGATGACGGGCTGTTCATCCCGCCCGAAGCGCGCGCCTTGGCTCGGATGATCGCCCGGACCTTCGACGCTTATGACCTGAGCAAGGCAGGCCACAGTTCGGCGATCTGACGACGGGCGACAGGCCGCAAGCCGGCCAGTCGCCACAATGCAAAAAAGCGGGGGGTTGACGCGCGCGGGGGGTTTTCCCCACACTCGGAAGGCGGGCGGCAGGCCGCCCGACGCCGAGGCAGGCCATCATTCAGACAGACTCGCCGGCGCATCCGCGTTCGACAGCTCCTTTCGTGCAACCACTCTGCAACTTGACGAAGGGACAGCACCCATGCGCGTTTTTACCGTCCTCGGCCCTAGCCAATCGGGCAAGACAACACTGGTCGAGGCCATCAGTCGCCTTGATGGCCGGCCCACCACATTCGACCTGTCCGGAACCGTGCATCTGCACGGTTTTTCTTATCTGGACGAACCGTGGTGCGCGATAGATGTCGATGGCGGCGGCGATGCGCTGGCCTATGCCGGACCCGCCATTGCCATTTCCGACGCGGCCGTGGTGGTGGTTCCGCCGGACCCCGACGCGGCGGTTCTGTGCGCCCCCTATCTGCGGCTGGTCGAGGAGGCGGGCATTCCCTGCTTTCTGTTCATCAACCGGATGGACAACCCCAACGGCCGCATCCGCGACATCATCGCCGCGCTGCAGACCTATTGCAGCCATCACATCACCCTACGGCAGGTGCCGATCCGTGAAGGCGAAACCATCGTCGGGGCCGTCGACCTGATCTCGGAGCGCGCGTGGAAATATCAGGAAGGTCAGCCCTCGGCGCTGATCGAACTGCCGCAATCGGTGGCCGATCGCGAGGCCGAAGCCCGCACTGAACTGCTCGAAACCTTGTCGGATTTCGACGACCACCTGCTCGAGCAGCTGATCGAGGACAAGCAGCCGCCAAGCGCCGAGATCTATGACCTGGCCGCGCAGGTGTTGCAGAACCACCAGCTGATCCCGGCCTGTCTGGGCGCGGCCAGCCATGGCAACGGGCTGACCCGCCTGATGAAGGCCCTGCGGCACGAGGCGCCCGAATTCGACATCGCCGCCGACCGGGACGCGGCGCCCGAGGCCGCCCGCGCCATCGCCGGGTTCGCCGACGTCAAAAAGCACATTGGCAAAATCATCGTCCTGCGGGGGCTGGGCGAGGGAATCAAGGCGCATGACCCGCTGGGCGGCGAAACTGTTGGCAACCTGACCGCGCTGGACGCAAAGACCCAAATCGACGGGCTGAAGGCCGGCGAGATCGGGCTGGCGGTGAAATCCGATCACCTCAACCCCGGCAATATCTATGACAGCAGCGGCTCCACGCCGCTGCCGGATTGGGCCACGGCGCATCCGGTCGCCTATCGGCAGGTGGTGTCGCCGGCCCATGAACGCGACGACGTGCGCCTGTCCAACGCGCTGTCCCGGCTGGTCGAGATCGACCCGGGCCTGACGCTGGAACAGGACGAGCTGAGCGGCCACGCCGTTCTCGGTTCCCAAGGGCCGCAGCACATGCGGCGGGTGGTCGCCAAGCTGGCCGAGGATTTCGGGATCGAGATCGAAACCTCTCCGGTCGAGACCGCGTATCGCGAGACCATCCGCGCCACGGTCGAACACCGACACCGCCACCGCAAGCAATCCGGCGGAGCGGGGCAGTTCGCCGATGTGGTGATCTCGGTCGCGCCGCTGCCGCGCGGATCGGGATTTCAATTCGACGAGGTGGTCAAGGGCGGCGCCGTGCCCAAGAACTATATCCCCTCGGTCGAACAAGGCGCGGTCGATGCATTGGCGCAGGGCCCCGAGGGCTTTCCGGTGGTGGATGTGAAGGTCACCCTGCATGACGGCAAGCATCACAACGTAGACAGTTCCGATTTTGCCTTCCGGACGGCAGGCAAGAACGCCGTGCGCGAAGCATTGCCACAGGCCAAGCCGGTTGTTTTGCAGCCGATCCTGAACGCCGAGATCCATGTTCCGTCGGCCTTCGTGGGCGATCTGGTGCCCACGATCAGCTCGCTTCAGGGGCAGGTACTGGGGTTCGAGGGCAACCCGAACGCGCCGGGCTGGGAGATATTCAACGCCCAACTGCCCGCCGTGGCCGAGGACGAACTACACCGCACACTGGCCAGCGCCACACGCGGCACCGGCTGGGTCAAGCTGCAGTTCGACCACTATGAAGAGCTGCGCGGCCCGGTGCCGAAATCGGCGGCGCGCGAAGCGGCCAACGCCTAGCCCGCCGCAGCGATCAGTTCGCGGGTATAGTCATCCTGGGCGTTGACGAAAAGATCTTCGGCAGCGCCCATCTCGACCACGTCTCCGTTGCGCATGACGATCACCTTGTGTGACATCGCCCGCACCACCTTCAGGTCGTGGCTGATGAACAGGTAGGCCAGCCCGTATTTCTTCTGCAGGTCGCGCAGCAATTCGACGATCTGCACCTGCACCGTCATGTCCAGCGCACTGGTGGGTTCATCCAGCACCAGCAGCTTGGGCCGCAGCACCATGGCGCGGGCAATCGCGATGCGCTGGCGTTGCCCGCCCGAAAACTCGTGCGGATAGCGGTCCATGGCCGCCGGGTCCAGACCCACCTCGGTCATCACCTCGGCCACCAGTTCGCGCGGGGCCCGGTGCGGGTCGACCTTGTGGATCGCCAGACCCTCGGCAATGATCTGCTGGCAGGTCATCCGCGGGCTGAGGCTGCCGAACGGGTCCTGAAACACGATCTGCATGTCCTTGCGCAAGCGGCGCAGCTCGCGCGTGGACCAGCGGCGCACATCCTGCCCGCGGAAGGTGATCCCGCCCTCGGAGGCGATCAGCCGCATGATCGCCAGCGCCAGCGTGGTCTTGCCCGAGCCGCTTTCGCCCACGATCCCAACGGTTTCGCCCGCCCGCACGCTGAGTGTGGCGTCGTTCACCGCCTTCACATAGCCGACCGTGCGCTTCAGGAACCCGCGCTGGATCGGAAACCAGACCTTCAGATGCTCGGTCCGGGCCACTTCTTCGGCGGCGGGGTCGATCGGGTCGGGTATGCCCGTGGGTTCGGCCGCCAGCAGCTTGCGGGTATAGGGGTGCTGAGGGTTGTCGAAGATCTCGGCCACGGGGCCGGTCTCGACGATCTCGCCATCCTTCATCACGCAGACCCGGTCAGCGATGCGTCGCACGATGCCCAGATCATGGGTGATGAACAGCATCCCCATGTTTTCCGATTTCTGCAGTTCGGCCAGCAGTTCGAGGATCTGCGCCTGAATCGTCACGTCCAGCGCAGTGGTCGGCTCGTCCGCGATCAGGATGTCGGGCTTGTTGGCCAGCGCCATGGCGATCATCACCCGCTGCCGCTGTCCGCCGGACAGCTGATGGGGATAGGCGTCCAGCCGTTCCTCGGGGTCGCGGATACCGACCTTGTTCAACAATTCGACGATCCGGGCGCGCGCCGCGTCGCCCGTCAGACCCTGGTGCAGGGCCAGCGATTCCGCCATCTGCTTCTGGATCGTGTGCAGCGGGTTCAGCGAGGTCATCGGCTCCTGGAAGATGAAGCTGATGTCGTTGCCGCGCACCTCCATCAGGCGCTGCTCGGATGCGCCAATCATCTCCTGCCCGTCATAGGTGACCGACCCTTCGACGATCGCGCTGTCGCCCAGCAGCGACACGGTGGACAGCGCGGTGACCGATTTGCCCGAACCGGATTCGCCCACCAGCGCCACGGTTTCCCCGCGATCGACATGGAACGACACGCCCCGAACCGCCGTGGTCACCTGCCCGTCCTGACGGAACGAGACCTTGAGGTTTTTCACATCCAGCAAGCTCATGAGAAGGTCTTTCGCGGGTCGAACGCGTCACGCACGCCTTCGAAGATGAAGACCAGCAGCGACAGCATGATGGCAAAGGTGAAAAAGGCAGTGAAGGCCAGCCATGGCGCCTGCAGGTTCTGCTTGGCCTGCAGAGTCAACTCGCCCAGCGAGGGCGCCGAGGACGGCAGACCGAAGCCCAGAAAATCGAGGCTGGCCAGCCCCCCGATCGTGCCGGTCACGATGAAGGGCATGAAGGTCAGCGTGGCCACCATCGCGTTGGGCAGCATGTGGCGGAACATGATGGTCAGGTTGCCCACGCCCAGCGCCTTGGCCGCGCGCACATATTCCAGGTTGCGGGCGCGCAGGAACTCGGCCCGCACCACGCCCACCAGACCTGTCCAAGAGAACAGGATCATGAGGAACACCAGCAGCCAGAAACTTCGCCCCAGCACCGCGAACATGATGATGATGACGTAAAGCGAGGGCGTCGCCGACCAGATCTCGATGATGCGCTGGAAGATCAGGTCCAGCCAGCCGCCGAAAAAGCCCTGCAGCGCGCCGGCAAATATACCGATCAGGCTGGCCGCGCCGGTGACGATCAGGGTGAACAGGATCGACAGGCGGAATCCGTAGATGACGCGCGCCAGAACGTCGCGTTTGGTGTCGTCGGTGCCCAGCAGGTTCTGCCCGTTGGGCGGCAGGGGCGCCGCACCGGGACGGTCGACGCTGGTGTTGTAGGAATAGGGGATCGGCGGCCAGATCGCCCAGCCGCGCTCGAATCCTTCGGCCTGGAACGTCCCCGCCTCGATCTGCTCGATGATGCCTTCGGGGTCGTCGAAACAGTCTTCCAGCCCGCCGCTGTCGATCAGGCAACGGACCTCGGGGTCGCGATAGATCGCCTCGGTCTGGAAGTCGCCGCCGAACTCGGTCTCGGCGTAGAAGTTGAAGATGGGCGTGTAGAACTCGCCCCGATACTTCACCAGGATCGGTTTGTCATTGGCGATGAATTCCGCGAACAGCGACAGGCCGAACAGCACTGAGAAGATGATCAGCGACCAAAAGGCCCTGCGGTTGCGGCAGAAATTGCGCCAGCGGCGCTGGTTCAGAGGAGAAAGTGCCATTTACCCCTCGCGTTTCTCGAAATCGATGCGCGGGTCGACCAGCACATACATCAGGTCGCTGATGATGCCGACGACCAGACCGAGCAGACCGAAAATGAACAGCGTCCCGAAGATCACCGGATAATCGCGCGCCACTGCGGCCTCAAAGCCCAGACGGCCCAGACCATCCAGCGAGAAGATCGTCTCGATGATGATCGACCCGCCGAAGAATACGCCGATGAACACCGCCGGGAAGCCGGCGATCACGATCAGCATCGCGTTGCGGAATACGTGGCCGTACAGAACGCGCTGCTCGCTCAGCCCCTTGGCGCGGGCGGTCATGACGTATTGTTTCTTGATCTCGTCCAGAAACGAATTCTTGGTCAGTAGCGTCAGCGTGGCAAACGCGGAAATCGTAAGTGCGATGGTCGGCAGGGCGATGTGCCAGAAGTAGTCGGCCACTTTGCCCAGCAGGCTGAGGTCTTCCCAATTGTCCGAGGTCAGCCCGCGCAGCGGGAAGATCTGCCAGTAGGAGCCGCCCGCAAACAGCACCAGCAGCAGGATCGCAAACAGGAAGCCGGGGATCGCATAGGCCACGATGATGGTCGCGCTGGTCCATGTGTCAAAGCGTGAACCATCCTTGACCGCCTTGCGAATGCCCAGCGGGATCGAGACCAGATAGGCGATCAGCGTCGACCACAGGCCCAGCGAGATCGAGACCGGCATCTTTTCCAGCACCAGGTCGATCACCGAGACCGAGCGGAAGTAGCTTTCGCCAAAATCCAGCGTCAGATAGTTGCCCATCATGTTCAGGAACCGCTCGACCGGCGGCTTGTCGAAGCCGAACTCTTTCTCCAGTTCGGCGATGAATTCCGGCGGTAGGCCGCGGGCGCCCACGTATTTGTCATCGAAAACGCCACCGGCGGGTTCGGCCCCGGCACCCGCGTCACCGGACCCCGCAAAACCCGCGAATACATCGCCCTGCCCTTCGATCTGGGCGATGATCTGCTCGACCGGACCGCCGGGCACGAACTGCACCAGCGTGAAGTTGACGATCATGATGCCCAGAAGGGTCGGAATGACCAGCAACAGGCGTCGAAGAATATATGCGCCCATGTTAACGCAGCGCGCCTTCTGCTTTCAGGGCCGCTTCCTTCTCGGGATTGATCCACCACAGATCAAGGTATCCCAGCGCATAGGGCGGCAACTGATCGGGGTATTCGTACATGTTGTAGTAGGCTGTCCAGTATTCCGCGATATACCCATCCGGTATGATGAAGAACTCATAGCGCAAGGCGCGATCCAAGGCCATAAGCGCTGCATCCTGATCGGTTTGATTGTTGGTCGCGAAAGACGCCTCGATGATGGCGTCCACCAACGGGCTTGCAAGGCCTGCCGGGTTGAACAGGCTGAACTCGGCCTCTTTCGAGCCATACATCTGACTGAGGCCGCCGCCAGTCGACAGGAACGCGCCATAGCGTGTCGAATAAACCATGTCATAGTCACGCTCGCGGCTGCGCAGGGTGTACTGCGCCGGATCGACCTTTTCGGCCGAAGCATCCACGCCCAGCGCCTGAAGGTTCTGGACAAAGGTCTCGATCATCGTGGCCGTCGATGTCGGCAGGTTGGACGGATAGGGGATGTTCACCCGCAGGGTCTGACCCTGAGCATTGCGGCGCAAGTTGCCGTCGCCCACCGGCCATCCGGCTTCGTCCAACAGTTTTGAGGCTTTGCGCAGGTTGCGCCGATCGTTCAGGCGCGCCGGGTTGGATTCGTGAACGGTCGTCACCGGTTCGGACAACAGCTCGGGTGGAACCACGTCGCCCAAGGCCTGCAGAAATGCCAGCTCTGCCCCCTGCGGTGTATCCATCGCTTCAAGCGGCGTGCCTTCGATGAACGAATCGCGGGGAGAGTTCAGGCCGAACAGCAGAGATTCATTGGCCCATTCAAAGTTGAATGCCAGCGCCAGTGCCTTTCGAACATTCTTGTCCGCGAATTGCGGACGCGCGAGGTTGAACACAAAGCCCGACGGGGTCGGTGGGCTGCCATTCGCAATCGCGTCCTTGACCACGTAGCCCTCTTTCAACTTGGGGAAGTCATAGCCGGTCGCCCACAGTTTGGGGTCGCTTTCGATCCGCAGCGTGTATTCGCCTGCCTTGAAGCCTTCAAAGGCGGCTGTCTGGTCCGCGAAATACTCGACTCGGATGGTATCGTAGTTGTGCCGGCCCTTGTTGAACGGCAAGTCCTTGCCCCAGTAGTCGTCCCGGCGTTTGTAGACGATGCGCCGGTTGATATCGTAGCTGTCCAATTTGTAAGGCCCAGATCCAACGGCGACTTCCAGGCGCGGCTCGTCGAGACGGCGGGACGGGTCTGCCTCGAACCACGCTTTCGAGAATACGGGCGTCGCGCCGACGGTTTCGATCCGGCTGCGGGCCGTCAATTCGGGATTGAACGTGAACTTGACCGTGTGCGTATCCAGCGCCTCGGCGCCGGTCACCATCCGCCCGACGGCCTGCGCATATGACGGCAGGCCCTGTTCGATGAACAGGCGGTGGCTGTAGACCACATCCTCGGCGGTGACGGGCGTGCCATCCCAGAACGTCGCTTCGGGGCGCAGGTGGAAAATGACCCAGTTGCGGTCGGCGTCATACTCCAGGCTCTCAGCCAATACGCCGTAGTACTGGCCGACACTGTCATCGGTGCTGTCCATCAGCCGATCGTATTGCAGTGTCGTCAACGCTCCGGGGCGACCTTTGCGTGAATATGGATTCAGGGAATCAAACGTGCCCGATGCGGCCAATGACAGCTCGCCGCCCTTGGGTGCATCCGGGTTGGCATAGTTCAAGTGCGTGTAGTCGGCGGGGTAGTCGAGATTGCCGAAGTACGAGTAGCCATGGCTGCGAATGATCTGGTCCTCGTCGGCCCGGACTGGCCCCGCCTGCCCCAGAACCAACGCCGCCGAAATGCCCAATGCCGCGACCCAATGACGAAAACCTTGTTCGCGCGCGCCAGGCAGATGGGAGATCATACGGGTCATCCTTCGATGTTGTCTTCTGTCCATGTCCTTGTGCGCAAGCTAAAAGCCCAGCACTGACACTTGCAAGTTTAGAATGCGTGAGCGCTTTGTTAAGTTTTGCTCAGACAAAAAAAGCCGCTGCACATGGCAGCGGCTTTCGCTTTTCGGTGTCTGGGTGGGCAGATCAGCCGCCAATCGTCTGCAGGTACGCGATCAGGTCTGCGCGTTCCTGAGCCTTTTTGAGACCGGCAAAGCTCATCGAAGTGCCTTGGATATAGCCTTTGGGGTTTGCAATGAACGCATCCAGCTCTTCCGGGGTCCAGTTGCCGCCATGCGACTGCATCGCCGCCGAGTAGCCGAAGCCCGCAGCCGCCGCCACAGGGCGGTCCACGACGCCATACAGGTAGGGACCGGTGCCATTGGCGCCTTCTTCCAGCTTGTGGCAAGCCGAACACTTGCGGAAAACCTTCGCGCCCTTTTCCGGGTCAGCTGCGGCCAGCAGATCGGCAAAGACCACTTCTTCGCCGTCAGCGCTTTCGCCCGAGCTTTCGGTTTCAATAACATAGGCGGCTTCGCCGTGCCCCCCGACATGGTAGAGAACATCGCCCCCCCATTTTGCCAGGAGGAGTACAAGGAAGGCACCGAACAGGCCGGCTGCGGCCTTGGTAACTGTCATCGTGTCGAACATTGATCGCGAGTCCATTTCAGCTGTCTTCGGGGTGTCTAAGGCTTCCCCTTGCAAGAGGCAAGGTATAGACACCGCGACGAAACGCCCAATTCTGGAACTTGTTGCACGGAATCGACCAAATGACCAAACGCATCGCCTTTCAGGGGGAACCCGGCGCCTACAGTCACGAAGCCTGTCGCAATGCGCGTCCGGATATGGAGGCGCTGCCCTGCCGAACATTCGAGGACGTGATCGAATCGGTGCGCTCGGGCGAGGCCGATCTGGCCATGCTGCCGGTCGAGAACAGCACCTATGGACGAGTGGCCGATATCCACCGCCTTCTTCCGCACAGCGGGCTGCACATCGTGGACGAGGCCTTCGTGCGGGTTCACATCAACTTGCTGGGCGTGCCGGGCGCAAAACTCGAAGATATCACCGAAGCCCATTCGCATCTGGTGCTATTGCCGCAATGCGCAAACTTCCTGAAGGCCCACGGCATCCGCGGGCGGGTCAGCCCTGACAACGCCCGCGCGGCGCGCGAGGTCTCGGAAGCGGGTGAGAAACATTCGGCGGCCCTGGCCAGCGAACTGGCTGGCGAAATCTATGGCCTTGAACTGCTGGCGCGCCACATCGAAGACAGCGACGACAACACGACCCGCTTTCTGGTGATGTCCCGCGAGGACGACCGCAGCCGCCGTGGCGAGCACGGGATGATCACCAGCTTCGTGTTCCAGGTCCGGAACATTCCGGCGGCGCTGTATAAGGCCATGGGCGGTTTTGCCACCAACGGCATCAACATGACCAAGCTGGAAAGCTACATGGTTGATGGCTCGTTCACGGCGACTCAGTTCTACGCCGACATCGTCGGCCACCCGGAAGACCGCAACGTGCAGCTCGCGATGGATGAACTGCAGCATTTCACCACGAATGTGGAAGTGCTGGGCGTGTACCCCGCTGCTCGACCACGCGGTTAGTCTGCTCCCACGCGCAGGCAGCTTGGGACTGCTCACCGCCAGTCAAACGCCGGCTCTCAAGCCCCGTGCAGATAGCGTTCTTCCATTTCGCGCGCAAAATCGCTCAGTCGCATCTGGAACTGGCGCCGGAATCTGGCCTTGCCCAGCTTCAACGACTGCAGAAGCAGACGCGCAGGCAAGGTCTTGGCCGCCAGTGACATCTCGATGCTCAGCCGCGTCTGCTTTTGCGACAGCGACAGAAGATCAATCGTGGTCAGGCCGTTCATCCCCTTGCTGGTCGATCGAAACCGCATGGCTGTGGGGCGATCGAACTCGGCCACCTCGATCGCGACGTGGCGTGGCTTGCCACGGATCATGATATCGGCTTCCCAGCACGACCCGACCCAGTGGCCCGGCATTTCGACAGTGCGTCGAACCTCGACACCGCGGCGCATCGCCATGCGCTCGAACCGTTCGAAGTCCGCGACCATGTCGAACACCGCATCGATCGGCGCCTGGATATCTTCGCGTGCTGAAACCTGCATGTCGGCCTTTTCTGCTCAGTCAGGGTGTCAGTGTTTCGTCAGTCCAGCGTATCTGCAAGCCAGTTACGCAAAAGAAAATGCGCGATTGCCCCCTTTCGCGCCGGCAGAAGCTTGGGGTGCTCGCCTGCAAAAGCCTGCATCATCTCGGACTTGGTGACCCACATCGCGTCCTCGATCTCGACCGGGTCGATCGTGATCTCGCGGGACAGCGCCTGCGCTGCACACCCGAACATCAGCGACGACGGAAATGGCCAGGGTTGACTTGCCAGATAGCTGACGTGTCCGACCGGAACGCCAGCCTCCTCCATGACCTCACGCCGCACGGCGGCTTCGAGGGTCTCGCCCGGCTCGACGAAACCGGCCAACAGTGAATACATGCCGTCGGGCCACCCCGGAGATCTGCCCATCAGGACGGAATCGCCATGCGTGACCAACATGATCACCACCGGATCGGTCCGTGGAAAGTGCTGACCGCCACAGGCCGGGCACAGTCGTTGCCACCCCGCCTGTGAAATGTTGGTCGGGTTGCCGCAGCGCGCGCAGAACCTGTGCGTCTCGTGCCAGCCGATCACGGCTTTGGCGGTGGCTGCCAATTCGGCGTCCCGGGCCGACAGCCGGGTCATGATCCGACGAAGCTCGGCGAACACGTGGCCCACGGGCAGCCCCGGATGCTGCTGTTCGGTTCGGTCCACGAACGCTCCAACGCCCGACAGGTCCAACCCGTCGGCAGACCAATTCGAAATGTCCATTGCAAACAGCGGCGCACCCGCATCACTGCGCCCCAGCAAGATCGGTTGGTCAATCGCCCCGCCGAGTCCGTTCTCAACCAGATCGTGGTCTATCGGAACCAAGGCCAACTGGTCCAGCGCTTCGCCCATGACCAACGGTTTGCCCCGCCACATAAGGATGCACCGCGCCGTAGTATCGGACCGTGCTGCCTCCAAGGCTCTGGCATCGGTACGGATCTGCGCCGCCCGGTCCAGTCCAGAGCCGCCAAATGTCACGCTTTCCGCCCGTTTCATGCCTGTCCCTTTGGAATTTGCACAAGGGCTGCCACGACTTGGGCACTGGTGCAATGGGAATTCACACTCGCAAAAAGCATCGTTGTCGCAAAGGACGCATGGAAGCCCTGACGATTGCCTGTATTCTACCTTTCAGTGAAAACGTATGCACAACAGCACCTAAAAGAAGAAAATTGGCTCTGAAATCCTCCCTGCTTCAGGTACATCCCCACTTAAAAACCGCGCACATCCGGATTCTTGCAACGACCGATCTGCACATGAATCTGACCAGTTTCGACTATTATGCGGACCGGCCGGAACCAAGTGTAGGCTTCACCCGAACCGTCAGTTTGATCCGCTCTGCACGTCAAGAGGCGGAAGAGGCGAATGTAACTGTCCTGCTGTTCGACAACGGCGATTCCCTTCAGGGGACACTTCTGGGTGACTGGGCGGCCGAACAGACCGACACGACCCACCCTTTGATGTCCGCCTTTGGGCGCTTGGGCTACGACGCAATTGCGCTGGGGAACCACGACTTCGGCTTTGGTCTCCCAGCTCTGGGCCGGATCGTTTCTCGGGCACCTTGCCCGGTTTTGTGCAGCAACATGCAGTGTCTGACCGGGGTCGCGCCTTGGCAGAAACAGGCCATCCTGACCCGTCATGTCCACATCAACGGCCAAAGCATTGCTGTCCGAATTGGCGTTTTCTCGATCCTGCCGCCGCAGACGGTGAAGTGGGAAGCACCACAATTGCAAGGCCAGGTCGTAGCCGAGGATGCCGTCGCTACGGCGCGCCGGATGGCCGAGAATTTGCGTCGTCAGGGCTGTGCCCTGATTGTGGCTCTTGCACATTCCGGCCTAGGCGAGCCCGACGCCGCACCGATGTCGGAGAATGTGGTCGCACAGCTTTCTGCTCTGGACGGTATTGATGCAATCGTGGCCGGACACACGCACCTGACACTGCCCGACCCAAGCGATGGTAACCCGCAGCTGGCCAGACCCTTGGTCATGCCCGGATCAGCGGGGTCGCATTTGGGGGTGATCGACCTGACGCTTGCCGTGAACGCCACGGGAGAAGTGAGAATTGCTGGTCACAGCGCGCATCTGCGCGCGATCTGCCCGGGCGGGGCTGAAACCGGCGCTCGGGTCGTTCCTGAAGACCCTGAGATGGTCGAACTTTATGCCGCCGCCCATAAGGCGACCCGCAAAGCCGCTGCCCAGCCGGTGGGCCGGATCAATCGTACCCTGCACAGCTATTTCACCTTTTGCGGGGTGGATCAGGGGCTGAACTTGGTCGCCGCAGCACAGGCGGCAGCCCTGCGACCGGTTCTGGCCGGAACGACCTTTGAAACCCTCCCTGTTCTGTCCGCAGCCGCACCTTCGAAATTCGGAGGCCGGGCCGGACCACGGCATTACACCGAAGTCCCGGCTGGCGATGTCACCGTAAGGCATGTCTCGGACTTGCATGTGTTTCCAAACCAACTGGCCGCCATGCTGCTGGATGGCCGCCAGATCGCCGAGTGGCTGGAGATGTCGGCTGCCCAGTTTTCCCAACTTGGCAACAGCGACGAGCAGGTTCTGATCGACCCCGAGGGCACCGGGCACAATTTCGACGTGCTGCATGGGGTGACCTACAGGTTCGATCTGACCCAGCCCGCGCGATATGATTTAGGCGGCCAGTTGATCGACACGTCCCATTCCCGCCTGCGCGATCTTGCCTTTCAGGGCCGCCCCGTCGATCCGGATGAACAATTCGTCGTTGCATCAAACAGCTACCGAGCCAATGGCGGCGGCAACTTTCCCGTCCCAGACCCGGCCCGCCTGATCCCGGTGCCGCCGCTGAGCCTCCAGGGAATCTTGCGCGACTACCTGGCGGGACGATTGGGTCCGGATCCGGTGGAAAACACCGCCCAAAGCTTTTCCTTTGTTCCGCAGGCGGGCCGGTCCGTGATTCTGAAGACCGGGCCACGCGCTGCAAACTACCTGCACGAGCTCGACCACTTTGCAGCCACCACCGACGGGCAGGACGCGCGCGGGTTTCTTAGGGTACGCCTGTCTTTGTGACGGGTTGCCAAGCGGGTGCGTGATGCCTATATCGGCGGTCGAGAGGTTGGCGCGGGCAAGCGCCTCGCCAACCTGGTCAGGTCCGGAAGGAAGCAGCCACAACGAGCCCCGCTTGGGTCGATGTCCAACCTCTCACTTGACGCCGCGCCGCGTATTCGGCCCGGTCAATCCAACCTCTGCATTTCGTCGTTGTTCCTGAAAACCGCGCTTGCGGGCGGGTCAGGCGATCAATCGCGGCCAAACGGCACTGCTGCGCCGGGCGAAGGCGCCGATATGACCGATTTCGGACAGCCCGAAATCCTTGGGATCCAACAAGTGCCGACGGGCGGTCGGACCATAGAGTTCAGCCAGCCGCCAGACGGCGGGCGGTGGCACTGTCTGGTCATCCTCGAACGCAATGATATCCGCCGCGGCGTTCGCCC
Organism: Ruegeria sp. BC8; assembly: GCF_056535705.1. Classification (NCBI taxonomy): domain Bacteria; kingdom Pseudomonadati; phylum Pseudomonadota; class Alphaproteobacteria; order Rhodobacterales; family Roseobacteraceae; genus Ruegeria; species Ruegeria sp. BC8. The sequence continues at coordinate 2,634,779 of NZ_JBQFIV010000001.1, forward strand.
GGCTCCAATCCGCCTGGGGAAGCGTGTCTCCCAATTCTGGCAGATAGCTGGTGGGCGATGTACACCACTTGCGCCATTGCCAATAGACGCCCGCCGGCAAATCGGCTCCGAATCCCAGAAGTTTCCCCGGCAGGTACCCCAGAAGACGCACCAGAGGTGGCACGTGGCCATACCAGAACAGAGTCGCCAAGCCCTTGTAGGGCCACGGGTGATCGGCCACCGTCACCAAACCTGCGCACACACAGATCATCCGGTCGATCTGTTCGATTTCCGGTTGCAGCGGACCCAGCATTCCACCGACCGAATGCCCGATCACCCACAGTTTTGCCTGCGGGTATCGACGGTGCATCTCGGCACGCGCTGCGGGCATGTCGATCAGCGCCCAGTCCGCCATCGTGGCCTTCGAGTCTTTCAGCCGCCCGGTCAGCGAATGCTCGAAATCCCAGTAATCATATGTCAGGCAAGCCATACCGCGCTCGGCGGCCAGCCAGCGAGCAAAGTGCTGATAGTAGTCACGTGGCACTCCTGTTGCGCCGTTCAGCACAACAACGGTTTGCGGCTCGACCGCCGGAGTGTAAAGCCGCGCCGCCAGCTGGGTCTGGCCCGACGGAAACTTAAAGTCTTCCACGTCAACCGCGTGCTGCGAATCCAACATCTTTGCCTCCAAACACTCTGGACCGATCGGTCTAATGCTTTGTGTCTGGACCAATTGGTCTAGGCCTGTCAATATTTGGCCTGCATGACCCAACGTCCACCAAACACCAAAGATCGCCTGATCGTGACTGCCGCCAAACTGTTCCAGCGCTCGGGCTATAACGGTGTCGGTCTGGCGGAATTGCTGGCCGAAGCGCAGGCCCCCAAGGGTTCACTGTATCACCATTTTCCAAAGGGCAAGCCGGATCTGGCCCTGGCGGCGGCCAGTTGGGCCTCGGACGGGATGTTGAACATGATCGCTGCGGCATTCGACGACGCCGCGGGTTTTCGCGACGGGGTCACCACCCTGTGCCACAAAATCGCGAAGCTATTCGACACCTCGGCCCAGTGGGAGACCTGCCCCATCGCCGCCACCCTGTTCGAAAGCCCCGACAACCGCGCGTTTCGGGAACATGCCGACCGTCTGTATGAAAGCTGGATCATCGAAGTTCGAAACCACGCCGCGCGGTTCGGAGTTTCCGACCCTGAAAATGCTGCGGACACCCTGTTCATCGTAATGCAGGGCGGCTGGCAATTGGCGCGTGCCCGCAGGGATTCGAATGTGCTGCGCAGACTGCCTGATCTGTTCCCTTGGGACACACTCCGGCAACCGGGCTGAAACCGTCTTGACTCGATCCCGGATACACCGCTAGCGATGAGGGGATGGTTCCCGTACCGTTTCGGTCCGGGATGAAAAGGGAACACGGTGCGGTCCAACCCGGAACTCCGGAGCGGACCAAGGCCGCGACTGCCCCCGCAACTGTAGGCGGAGAGCGATGCCGAAATACCACTGACCGCAAGGTTGGGAAGGTCGGCAAAGCAAAGACCCGCAAGTCAGGAGACCTGCCATCAAACGTGAAACCGAAACTCGGACGGGGTGTCCGGGCAGGGTCTGGCTTTGAAACCGGCGTCTGTCCAAATCCACCCCGCCAGCGCGCGGAGGGCGCAACATGATTTGGAAGACCGATACCCATGAATTCGTGGCAACCATCTGCCAGCGCACCGGAAAGACCTGCCCGGCATTGGCGCGCATGGCACGGGCCATCGCGCAGGCAATGGCGACGGCGCAGGCCGCTACATCCCCCGACTTCCAAGTGGAAGGCAGCAGCGAACTGGCCCATTGCGAACATGGCTGCACGGCGCGGTTCGATGCACGTCCCGAACGGATCCGCGTGTATTGCGGAGCGGCCGCCGACACCCCACCCGACTGCCTTGATACCTTTGCCGACATGCTGTTTGACGACCAGCGCGACGCCCTGCCCGCACAGGTCATTGGTGATCGACCCTGTGCGATGCTGCAGGCCACGGCGATCATGCCGGTGGTCAGGGCCGAGCGCGAATTCCGCGCAACCGCCTGAAGGTCAGGTCGCCAGTGCCTCGCGCGCCGGGGCGACGGCCCAGTCCATCTGAGCATCAGTCTCGACCGCGCAGGGGCGTACGGCCCGCAGGCGTTTCAGGGCCTGTTCCGGCTGCTCGCCGCTTTCTATCATCAAGCGCAGGACAACCATGCCCGACCGTCCGCAACCGCCCCGGCAGTGAACCAGTACCCGCCCGCCGCCCGACAGCGCATGGCGGGCGGCGGCACTGACTTCGGGCCAGCGGCCGGATATCTCGGTCGACGGCACCGAGAAGTCGGCGACCGGTAGATGTGCCCACCGGCAGGCGCGCCGATGGATGTCACAACCCAATTCGCCCGCACCCACAGAAACCAGTTCGGCAAGGGTTGTCATCGAAATCACCAACCCCGGCGCCCAAGCTGAAATCAGGTCCAGGTCTCCCTCATAGTCGCCGCCACCGCCGGGAACCGAGGTCAGGGCCAGCGTTCCGCCGCCCACCTGCAATGCATGAACCACAAGATTTGTCATCAGACGTTCCCCCCGAAACTGGCTGATTGAACTTGATCCGCGCAGTATGCCTCACACCGCGCGCTCGCCAAAGCGAAAAACCTGCACCGGTGCTGTGGACGCGGGGCACCTGGAACTCTACCCTGCATCGTCAGTACGAATCCGTCAGAGCAGACATGACCACACAGTCCAGCCCCGCCTATCAGGTTCTCGCCCGAAAATACCGCCCGGAAACCTTTGCCGACCTGGTCGGTCAGGATGCCATGGTGCGCACGCTGAAAAACGCGTTCGAGGCGGACCGGATCGCGCAGGCCTTCATCATGACCGGCATCCGCGGCACCGGCAAGACGACCACGGCCCGGATCATCGCCAAGGGCATGAACTGCATCGGACCCGACGGCAATGGCGGCCCAACGACCGAACCCTGCGGCCAGTGCGAGCATTGCGTGGCCATCATGGAAGGTCGCCATGTGGACGTGCTGGAAATGGACGCCGCCAGCCGCACCGGCGTGAACGACATCCGAGAGATCATCGACAGCGTGCGCTATCGCGCCGCCAGCGCGCGGTACAAGATCTACATCATCGACGAAGTCCACATGCTGTCGACCAGCGCCTTCAACGCGCTGTTGAAAACGCTGGAGGAACCGCCCGAGCATGTGAAATTCATCTTCGCCACGACCGAGATCCGCAAGGTTCCGGTCACCGTGCTGTCGCGCTGCCAACGGTTCGACCTGCGCCGGATCGAGCCCGAAGTGATGATCGGCCTGCTGCGCAAGATCGCCACCGCCGAGGGCGCGGAAATCTCGGATGACGCGCTGGCACTGATCACCCGCGCCGCCGAAGGCTCGGCCCGGGATGCGACCTCGCTGCTGGATCAGGCAATCAGCCATGGTGCCGGCGAAACCACCGCCGACCAGGTTCGCGCGATGCTGGGACTGGCCGACCGGGGCCGCGTGCTGGACCTGATGGACATGATCCTGCGCGGCGATGCGGCCGGGGCCCTGACCGAACTGGGCGCGCAATATGCCGAGGGCGCCGACCCGCTGGCGGTGCTGCGCGATCTGGCCGAAATCACGCATTGGGTCTCGGTGGTGAAGATCACCCCCGACGCAGCCGAAGATCCCACCGTCTCGCCCGATGAACGCACCCGCGGCCAGCAGATGGCCGAGGCGCTGCCGATGCGGGCGCTGACCCGGATGTGGCAGATGCTGCTGAAGGCACTAGAGGAAGTCTCGGCCGCCCCCAACGCCATGATGGCCGCGGAAATGGCGGTGATCCGCCTGACCCATGTGGCCGATCTGCCCAGCCCTGAAGAGTTGATCAAACGCCTTCAGGACAGCCCTCCGCCGCCCGTCGGCGGGCCGGGGGGCGGCGTTCCGGTTGCCGGCAACACCGCCCCGCCCGTGACCGCGACGGCCTCGGCCTATGCGCCCACCCCGCGCGGTGTGGGCGGCGCGCCCACGGCGGCGTTGGCCCAAGACGTGCAGACCGCGCTGGCGCGTTATCCAACGTTTGAGCATGTGGTCGAGCTGATCCGCTCCAACCGTGACGTGAAGCTTCTGGTCGAGGTCGAGAACGGCGTCCGCCTTGTCTCGTACCAGCCGGGCCGGATCGAGTTCACGCCCACCGAAAAGGCGCCCACCGACCTGGCCGCGCGGCTCGGGTCCGCGCTGCAGCGCTGGACCGGCAATCGCTGGGCGGTCTCGATCGTCTCGGACGGGGACGCGCCCACCATCGCCGAACTGCGCGACGCGGCCGAGCTGGCGCTGAAGGCCAAGGCCGAAGAACACCCTTTGGTTCAGGCGGTTCTGACACAGTTCCCCATGGCCCGCATCACCCGGATCGAAACGCCTCAGGACCGTGCGGCCAAAGTCGAAACCGAAGCCCTGCCCGAGGTCGAAGACGAATGGGATCCGTTCGAGGAAGACTGATCATCCGCGCAGAAGGCGCGCTGCCCTTGTGAAGGACGCAGACGGCCCGTATTTAGGCCGCAAATCGAATGACAGGAGACATACAGATGCTCAAAGGACTCGGCGGTCTGGGCGACATGGCCAAGATGATGAAATCCGCGCAGGAACTGCAGACCAAGATGGCGCAGATGCAGGAAGAGCTGAACACTATCATGGTCGTCGGCGAATCCGGTGCGGGCCTGGTCAAGGCCACGGCCTCGGCCAAGGGCGAGCTGAAAGGGCTGGACATCGACCCGTCGATCTTCAACAGCGACGACAAGGAAGTGGTCGAAGACCTGATCCTGGCCGCCATCAAGGACGCGCAGACCAAAGCGGCCGAGCGGTCGCAGGAAGAAATGGCCAAGCTGACCGAAAGCATGGGCCTGCCGGCGGACATCAAGCTGCCGTTCTGATCTTTGCCCCTCGCCCCCCCGCCGCCAAAGCCACGCAGGACAGGCCATGAGTTCGAACAGTGACATCGACGCCCTGATCGATCTGATGGCCAAGCTGCCGGGGCTGGGACCGCGCTCGGCCCGGCGGGCGGTGCTGCACCTGATCCGCAAACGCGCCCTGCTGCTGACGCCGTTGTCGGACGCCATGCAGCAGGTCGCCGCCACCGCACGCGAATGCCTGAACTGCGGCAACGTGGGCACCACCGACATCTGCGACATCTGCAATTCCGAACACCGCGCCACCGGTGAGCTGTGCGTGGTCGAAGACGTGGCCGACCTGTGGGCGATGGAACGCGCGGGCGTGTTCAAAGGCCGCTACCATGTGCTGGGCGGAACGCTCTCGGCGCTGGACGGCGTCGGCCCGGAAGACCTGCGCATCCCCCGCCTGCGCGACCGCGTCACCGCCGAAAACATCACGGAAGTAATCCTGGCCCTGAACGCGACCGTCGACGGGCAGACCACGGCCCATTACATCGCAGATCAGTTGGAAGGACAGGTCCGCCTGACCTCGCTGGCGCAGGGCGTGCCGATCGGGGGCGAGTTGGACTATCTGGATGACGGGACCATCACCGCAGCGCTGCGGGCGCGGAAAGAACTGTAGCCGCCGCGTGCTGCCTGCAAGCAGCACGCTCTCGCCCCTCCCCGATTGCAAGGTACCACTTTACCCATCGGTCAGGTGTAGGCACCCGACGAGTAGGTCAATTCATAGGAATGGCTGTAGATCTCGAAGACTATCCCGAACGGATCCTCGACATAGACCATGCGGTAGGGTTTCTCGCCGGGGTAGTAGTATCGGATAGGCATGCGTTGTTTCCCGCCGGCCGCCACGATTTTTTCCACCAAGCCTTCGACATCAGGATCCTGGACGCAGAAATGGAACGTCCCGTTCCTGCGAAAGTCGATGTTGTTTTCCGGCGCGTAGTTTCCATCAAACTCAAAAAGCTCGATCCCGATACGATCGGCGGTCGCCAGATGCGCGATACGCAGTTTTTTCCAATTCGGGCCAAACACGTCCGTGCACATCACGCCGATGTCCGTGTCATCCTCGACCACGTCGGTTGGCGGCATGATCACGTAAAATCCCAAAACCTCGGAATAGAATTTCACGGCTTCGTCCACGTTCGGGACGGACAACCCGATGTGAGAGAATGTTCTTGGATGTTGAGGCATGGCTTGCTCCTTGGTCTATTGGGCAAGACGTATTTTGCAACGTCCTTGTTTCAAGCGCCCGCCCCACAAGGCAAAGCCGTGTTGTTCCATGCACATAGATCATCATGCACTGCTGCCGAGGCCTAGAATGATCTTTCCGTCGACCCCCCACCGTGTACTATGCCCTAGCCTGACCCATTTGATATCGGAACCCGCCATGAAACGCCTTCTCGCCCTGACCTTCGCCGCCTTCACCGCCACTTCCGCGTGGTCACAGCAACTGGTCGACAAGGGGTTCGTCGAAGGCTGGAACATCATGATGGACCCCAATCTGGGCAACGGCTGTCTGATCCAGACAGTGTATCAGGACCTGTCCGTGGTGCGCCTGGGCTATGATGCTCTGGACAATCGGGGCTATTTCACCGTTTTCCACAAGGGGTGGGGCAACATCGAGCCCGGCAAATCCTATCCGATCCGGTTCGAGCTGGACGGCAAGAGCTTTGACGCCACAGCCATCGGGTTCAAGCAGGATCGGGTGCCCGGTGCGACCGTGTTCTTCACCGACCGGAACTTTGTTGCGGCCATCGCCCAGAACAAGACGATGACGATCTACAACCCCGCAGGCGAGCGGGTTTTGGCGATCGATCTGAAGGGCACCGCCAAGGCATTGGACTATGCGCGGGACTGCCAGAACAAGAAGCTCTAGCGAATCGGATCGAACAACGCATCCGAAGCGGTGCAGTCCCGGATCACGTCCCGTCCACAGGGCACCGGGTCCAGATCACGTGACAGACAGACGCGCACTTCTTCGATGTAACCCTGCTTGCAAGTGACGGTGATCATGTCTGGCTCGAGCCCCGGATTGGCGTCGAGGAAGGCATCCTCGACCACGCGCGCCGGCAGTTTCACGGCTTTGTCCAACTTGCGAAACACCGGCGGTCGGGTGATGCGGTCATAGGCTTGCCGGGACAACGCGTAGTAGTCCGCTGCGGACAGGCCCGAACAGGTGCCGTGTTTCTTCCACTGGTGCCAGGCCAGACCCGAACTGCCTTGAATATCTTCCATCTGTCGGGTCATCGCACGGGACGGCGGCGCCTTGGCTGTCGGGCAATAGGAGGGCCAGCCTTGGTGATATTGCGGCCACAACCCGTGCAGGATCCAGCCGTGATCGTGGCGCGCATCGCATTGGTCGGATCCGCGCGCGTCGCCTTCGCGGGCGCACCAGTTGGGCGACCAGCTCAGCGACAGGACGTAATAGTCGAACACGCCCGACTTCTCGCCATCGGCCAGCGCGGCCGTCGCGCCCAAAGTCCACACCAGCAGCCCCAATAACGCCCAGCGCATTCGCCTCTTCCCTTCTTGCATCTGCACGACTATATACGGGCCAAGTTCCCCGACAACGGAAACCTGCCCCAAGACCACGGGGCCGCCGAATTCCGGCGACGGGACAGATGTATTCAAAGGAGACGGGCTGATGGCAAAACCCCTGATGGCCAAGGCAACCGCCGTTTGGCTGGTGGACAATACCACGATCAGCTTCAAGCAGATCGCGGATTTCGTGGGCATGCACGAGTTGGAAGTGCAAGGCATCGCTGATGGCGATGTGGCGGCAGGCGTTAAGGGGTTCGACCCGATCGCCAACAACCAACTGACTCAGGAAGAGATCGACAAGGCCGAGAACGATCCGCTGCACAAGCTGAAGCTCAAGTTCAACCCGGCCGCCGCCGGCGAGGAAAAGCGCCGCGGTCCGCGCTACACGCCGCTGTCCAAGCGTCAGGACCGACCGAACTCGATCCTGTGGCTGGTCAAGTTCCACCCGGAGCTGACCGATGGCCAGATCGCCAAACTGGTTGGAACCACCAAGCCCACGATCCAGTCGATCCGCGAGCGCACCCACTGGAACATCGCCAATATGCAGCCGATCGACCCGGTCGCGCTGGGCCTGTGCAAACAATCCGAACTAGATGCCGCCGTCCAGAAAGCCGCCGCCAAGAAGGCCGCCGAAGGTGGCGTCATGAGCGATGACGAGCGCCGCAAGTTGGTCTCTACCGAACAGTCGCTGGAAATGGATGCCGCTCCCAAGATCCCCACGGCGATCGAGGGGCTGGAAACCTTCTCGCTGTCCGATGACGGCGACGAGGAAAAAGAAGACGAAGCAGTGGTGGATGCCGACAGCTTCTTCAACCTGCCCAAGGGCGGCGCCGAAGAAGACGACGAGGACGACCTGCGCAACTGACACTGTGCTGGCCCCGGTCCGATGGACCGGGGCCTTTTTGGAACTGGACCATGCTGAACATTCTATCGTCTATCTTCGGGCCGCACCGGGCGGTTTCGATTTACGCTTTCGCAAAAACCAAGGGACTGGCCATTCTGGGCGGCGTGGCCGTTATCGCCGTAGCTGCCGGTCTGCTGCTGTTCAGCGGCGATGGGAAACACGAACACGAAGCGTATATGACCGTTCCTGTACTGTCGGCCACACCGATCAATGGTGATCTCAAGAACGGGGTCATCGCGTCGGTTCGATTGCCGGACGGATCGGCAACTTCAATCACCGCGACCGAGGCGCCGATCGCGCGCAGTGTCGGAACCACGGCCTGTGTGGAAAAACGGGTTTTCGTGGACAGCGGCGAACCGCGCTATCGGTTCAAATTGCCAAGCAACTGCGGCGCAAGCTGATATACAGAACCGCCCGAAGAATACTCCGGGCGGTTTTCTTCTTACAAAAGCTGGAACAGAATCCCTGCTGCAATGGCTCCGCTAATCCCAAGCCCGATATAGGCTGCGAACACACGGGGTTTGACCAGAGACCAGACAGCCGCCATGGCCGGAATGGAACTGACGGCCCCGGCGATCATGAAGGACATCGCCGCGCCCGCGCTCATCCCCTGCTCCATCAGGCCGGCCAGAAGAGGCGGCGCGACATACGAATTCAGGTAGGCCGGCATCCCGACAAAGGCGGCGATCACGATCGGCAAGGCACCGTCGCCACCAACCAGCCGCGCGATCAGATCAGCCGGAACATAGCTGACAAGCAGCGCCTCGAGCACATAGGCCAGAGCGAGCCACTTCAGCAGGAACAGGCCGTTCTGCACGAATTCCCGACGGAACCGGACGCGGCGTTCGGGCTCTTGCCAAAAGCGCCAAAGCAGCTTGTCTTTCTTCGGACCGCAGCCACAGCATCCGGCCGGTTCATAGTGGCGCAAAGGTTGGGCAAAGGCACCCTGACGCATGAGAAAACGCACCGCGAACCCGCCGAACAATCCCAGTGCAACGGCTGCAACGGCTTTGCCGATCGCAAACGGCCAGCCCAAAGCGCCCGCCGTGATCAAAAGCGTGGGCGGGTCAATCAACGGCGAGCTCAGCCAGAAGGCCATGACCGCCGACAAGGGCGCACCCAATGCAAGCAGGCCTGCGATGAACGGGATCACCTCGCAGGAGCAGAACGGAGCCAACCCGCCGAACAACGCGGCCAGCAGGATCATCCGGGTTTCGCGGCCCTCGAAGGCCCGGGCAACCATAGTCTCGGCCCCGCTGGCCTTGAGGTAGGACAGCAACAGCACTGCAAACAGGATGTACTGACCGGTGTGCACCAGAGCCTTGGCTGCAAAAGTCGTGACGTTCACCCAATTGCCCGGGTCCAGAATGGCCACAAGCACAAGGATCGCCACGATCAGGGCCCAGGGTGTCTTCAGCAGACCGGACAGGGTTTGACCAACGGCCTTCGGGGATTGGGTCAATTCAGCCATCGTTTGCGACCTTTCTGGATTCATCCGCGCAGCATTCGCTGAGGATGAACTGCGCCAGTGATCTCAATTCATCGAAACATGCTCGGTTGATTGTGGTCCGCCCGGATTTCTCCTGCTCGACCACGCCGCCTGTCGCCAGGAATCGCAGGTGATGAGCCAGGGTGGACGGTGCCATCCCAGTCCGACTTTGGATCTCTCCGACCGTCAGACCAGCCTGTCCGGCCCGCACAAGGGTCTTGAGCACCTGCAATCGCGCCTCGGACCCCATCGCCGAAAACCCTGCAGCAGCTTTTTCCCACATTTGGTTATCTCCATTAAACTAGATTTCTAGTTTTTTAGTGATGAGCAAAGCCCGAGTCAACCGTATGGATAAATTTCCGTTGATCCCGAATAAGTCCAGATTGCCCTGTATTTAAGTCCAACATATAACGAGGCATGGGAATTTCGGTCGATACCTTCTTTCTGAAACCGGGCGGTCAGGGCACTCTGCAGGCGCAGATCCAGCAGATGATTGCCGAGGGCATCCTGTCAGGCCGCTTTCATGTTGGTGAGAAACTGCCGTCGTCGCGCAAACTGGCCGCGCACCTGGGTGTCAGCCGCATCACGGTGACGCTGGCCTATACCGAGTTGCTGGCAAATGACTATCTGACGGCCAAAGGCCGGTCCGGGTACTACGTGTCACAGAACGCGCCGGTGCCACCGAAATACACACCGGTTCAGCGCAGCGAAGAAACCGTCAACTGGGACGCCGCACTGGCCCGCCGCTTTTCCGAGGGTGATTTTCTGGCCAAGCCACCGGATTGGCGGGAATACAGCTATCCGTTCATCTACGGCCAGGCCGACCGCACCCTGTTTGATCATGCTAACTGGCGCCTCTGCGCCGTTCGAGCCCTTGGCCACAAGGATTTCGACTCGCTGACCGGCGACTATGTGGATCAGGACGATCCGTTGCTGATCGAGTTCATTGCCCGCCACACCTTGCCCCGCCGCGGTATCGCCGCTCGGCCCGAGGAAATCCTGATCACGCTGGGCGCTCAGAACGCCCTTTGGCTGACCTCGCGCATTCTTCTGGGCCATGGGCGCAAGGCTGCGATAGAGGATCCCAGCTACTACGCTCTGCACGAGCTTATGCGCTGCTCGGATGCCTCGATGACACCATTGCGGGTGGACAAGGATGGGTTACCGCCCGAGTCCATCCCGGACGGCACCGACGTGATCTACACCACGCCCAGCCACCAATGCCCGACAACCGCGACAATGCCCGTCGCCCGGCGTCACGACCTGTTGAAACGCGCCCGCGAACTGGACGCGATGATCGTCGAAGATGACTATGAGTTCGAGATGGCCTTCTTGGGTGCCCCGTCCCCGGCGCTCAAGTCCTTGGACAAGGACGGGCGTGTGGTCTACGTGGGCAGCTTTTCCAAGTCTTTGTTCCCGGGATTGCGGTTGGGGTACATGGTCGGATCCGAACCGTTCATCCGCGAGGCCCGCGCGCTGCGGTCGCTCGTTTTCCGACACCCACCCGGCCATATCCAGCGAACGGCGGCCTATTTCCTGTCGCTCGGGCACTATGACGCCCAGATACGGCGTATGTCCAAGGCTCTGATGCAGCGGCGCAAGACGATCGAGGACGCGATCGAGGCGAACGGGTTGACCGTGGCCGGACGCGGCGTCTTTGGTGGATCGTCGATGTGGATGAAGGCACCGGACCACGTCGACACCGCGGAATTGGCGAAAACGCTTCAAAATCAGAGTGTTCATATCGAGCCCGGCGCTGCGTTCTTCTCGGGGCCGGATCGGCCAAGGAACTACTACCGCCTGGGGTACTCCTCGATTTCGGCTGACCGGATACCCGCGGGAATCGAGCGGGTTGCGGCCGCGATCCGGGACTGCTGAGGCCACACTGGACCTACTCCGGCGCCGTGTCTGGCCCTAACCCAGATGCCCCCGTTGCGCCAAAACCAATGGCAAGCCAAGGCGTATCGCCTGACCGTTTCCACCATTGCTTGGAGAGCGTCCAAATGAAAATGACGACAGAAGAGGCCTTTGTTAAGGTTCTGCAGATGCACGGCATCGAACACGCGTTCGGGATCATCGGCTCGGCCATGATGCCGATTTCGGACCTGTTCCCCAAGGCCGGGATCATGTTCTGGGACTGCGCTCACGAAGGCAGCGCCGGCATGATGGCCGACGGCTACACCCGCGCCACCGGCAAGATGTCGATGATGATTGCGCAGAACGGCCCCGGCATCACCAACTTCGTCACTGCCGTCAAAACCGCCTACTGGAACCACACACCGCTGCTGCTGGTCACACCTCAGGCGGCGAACAAGACCATCGGACAGGGCGGCTTTCAGGAAGTCGAACAGATGAAGCTGTTCGAAGACATGGTCGCGTATCAGGAAGAGGTCCGCGATCCATCCCGCGTTACCGAGGTTCTGAACCGCGTGATCATGAAGGCCAAGCGCGCCAGCGCCCCGGCCCAGATCAACATCCCGCGTGACATGTGGACTCAGGTCATTGACGTCGAACTGCCCGCGGTCGTCGATTTCGAGCGTCCCGCAGGTGGTGAAACCGCTGTCGCAAAGGCCGCCGAACTTCTGTCGAACGCCAAGAACCCCGTGATCCTGAATGGAGCGGGCGTGGTGCTGGCCAAAGGCGGCATCGAGGCCTCGAAGGCCCTGGCCGAGCGTCTGGATGCGCCGGTTTGCGTCGGCTACCAGCACAACGACGCCTTCCCCGGCAGCCATCCGCTGTTTGCCGGTCCGCTGGGCTACAACGGGTCCAAGGCAGCGATGGAGTTGATCAAGGAAGCCGACGTGGTCCTGTGCCTCGGCACGCGCCTGAACCCGTTCTCGACCCTGCCGGGCTATGGCATGGAATACTGGCCGGCCGACGCCAAGATCATCCAGGTCGACATCAACCCCGACCGGATCGGCCTGACCAAGAAGGTCTCGGTCGGTATCGTCGGCGACGCGGCCAAGGTGGCAAATGGCATCCTGGCGCAGCTGAGCGACACGGCCGGAGACGAAGGCCGCGCCGAGCGCAAGGCCAAGATTGCCGAGAAGAAGTCGCGTTGGGCCCAGCAGCTCAGCAGCATGGACCACGAGGACGACGATCCCGGTACCAGCTGGAACGAGCGCGCGCGCGCGGCCAAACCCGACTGGATGAGCCCCCGCATGGCATGGCGCGCCATTCAGGCCGCGCTGCCGAAAGAAGCCATCATCAGCTCGGACATCGGCAACAACTGCGCCATCGGCAACGCCTACCCGTCCTTTGAGGAAGGTCGCAAGTATCTGGCCCCCGGCCTGTTCGGACCGTGCGGATATGGCCTGCCCGCCATCGTCGGCGCCAAGATCGGCTGCCCGGACGTGCCCGTAGTTGGCTTTGCCGGTGACGGCGCCTTCGGCATCGCGGTGAACGAGCTGACCGCCATCGGCCGCGAGGAATGGCCTGCCGTGACGCAGATCGTGTTCCGCAACTACCAGTGGGGCGCGGAAAAGCGCAACTCGACCCTGTGGTTCGACGACAACTTCGTGGGCACCGAACTGGACACCAAAGTGTCCTATGCCGGCATCGCCCAAGCCTGCGGCCTGAAGGGTGTCGTCGCCCGCACCATGGACGAGCTGACCGCCGCCCTGAATCAGGCCATCGAAGACCAGAAGAATGGCATCACCACCCTGATCGAAGCCCTGATCAACCAGGAACTGGGTGAACCGTTCCGCCGCGACGCGATGAAAAAGCCTGTGGCCGTGGCCGGCATTTCCGCCGACGACATGGTGCCGCAGCAGGTCTGAGCGGGAACGGAGCTGGAGCGGATGACCCTGACACCCATCGAGTTGTTGCGTCAGCAAGCTCCGGCAATCCGGCCAGTCGTTGCTCTGAGCGAAGGCAGTGATCCCCGCATCGTTGCGGGGGCGCTTGCCGCCCGGTCCGCAGGGCTGTCCGACATCATCCTTGTCGGTCCGCGGGCAGAAATCGAAGCCGAGTTGCTGGCGCAGGGCGCCGCACCGGGCGATGGCCTTTCCATCCATGACCCGACCGAGTCGCCGCTGACCGAGGAGTTCGCGGCCATCTACCACGATCTGCGCCGGCACAAGGGCGTGGATGCGGTGTCGGCCCGGTCCGCCGCCGAAACGCCCTTGGTCTACGCGGCCATGCTGGTCCGGACAGGGCGCGCCACGGGAACGGTCGGTGGCGCTGTCCACACGACCGGTGATGTAGTTCGCACGGCGATTCAGGTGATCGGCCTGGCCCCGGATGCCGGATTGGTGTCCTCGTTTTTCCTGATGTACCCGCCGGATCCGGGTGGACCCGATGCGCGCGCGATGCTGTTTTCCGATTGCGGGCTCGTAATTGATCCGACCGCATCGGAGCTGGCCCATATCGCGGCGGCCTCGGCCCAGTCGGCCCGGGCCATCCTACGGGAACAGCCGTCGCTGGCGATGCTGAGCTTTTCAACCAAAGGCAGCGCAAGACATCCCGGTGTCGACAAGGTCACCGAGGCAACACATATTTTGCGCGAACAGCATCCCGAGCTGCATGTCGACGGCGAGCTGCAATTCGACGCGGCTTTTCACCCCCCCGTCGGCCAGAAAAAGGCTCCGGGATCGACAGTGGCCGGAAAGGCCAACGTCATGATCTTTCCCAATCTGGACGCGGGGAACATCAGCTACAAGATCACCCAGAGGATCGGTGGATACATGGCGATCGGCCCGGTGCTGCAGGGTCTGGCCCGACCGGCGAATGATCTGTCCCGCGGCTGCAGCGCCGAGGATGTCGAACAGATGATCGCCGTGACCGTGCTGCAGGCATTGGGAACATGACCATCAAATCTGGCGCCATCGTCAGAACAGTATTCTAAATCCGGGCTGAAAGTGACAAGTTCGTCCCGACGCAAACGAATGGATCCGCAAATGACCCATCAGCAGCCAATCCTCGACACGTCCCCCAAGGTCTCGGACGAGGTTCGCAAGACAACCTGCTACATGTGTGCCTGCCGGTGCGGGATCAACGTCCACATGAAGGATGGCAAGGTCGCTTACATCGAGGGCAACCGTGACCACCCGGTGAACAAGGGGGTTCTGTGCGCCAAAGGCAGCGCGGGCATCATGCAGGTCAACGCCCCGTCACGCCTGCGCGCTCCGCTCAAGCGGGTGGGTCCGCGCGGGTCAGGTGAGTTCGAGGAAATAAGCTGGGACGAAGCGTTGGACATCGCCGTCGGCTGGCTCAAACCGTTGCGCGAGGACAACCCCGAGAAGCTGGCCTTTTTTACCGGCCGCGACCAGTCGCAATCCTTTACCAGTTTCTGGGCCCAGAATTTCGGCACCTGCAACTATGCCGCCCATGGCGGTTTCTGCTCGGTCAACATGGCGGCCGGCGGCATCTACACGATGGGCGGCGCGTTCTGGGAATTCGGCCAGACCGATTGGGACCGCACCAAGCTGTTCATGCTGTTCGGCGTGGCCGAGGACCATGACAGCAACCCGATCAAGATGGGCATCGGAAAGATCAAGGCGCGTGGTGCCCGCGTGATTGGGGTGAACCCGATCCGCACCGGCTACAACGCAGTGGCCGATGACTGGGTCGGCATCACGCCCGGCACCGACGGGCTGTTCATCCTGTCGCTGATCCATGTGTTGATGAAAGCCGGCAGGATCGACCTGGATTACCTGAGCCGCTATACCAACGCCCCTGTCCTGATGAATGCCGCCGAAGGTCCTGAAAAGGGCCTGTTTCTGCGGGACGCGGACGGCAAGCCGTTGGTGATTGACCGGGTCACGGGGCAACCGACGGCCTTCGACAAACCGGGCGTCCGGCCGGACCTGACCGCCACCTATGAAATGGACGGCATCACCCACCGGCCGGTCTTTCACCTGATGGCGGAAAAATACCTCAGCGACGAATACGCCCCCGAAGCGGTGGCCGAAGAATGCGGCATACCCGCCAGCCGGATCCGCGCCATCGCCGGTGAACTGGCGCGCGTCGCCTTTGACGAGGCCTTCGAGCTGGACCAGGAATGGACTGACTTCCGGGGCGAAAAGCACAGCAAGATGATCGGCCGCCCGGTGGCCATGCACGCGATGCGCGGCGTTTCGGCCCATGCCAACGGGTTTCAGACCTGCCGTGCGCTGCACGTGCTGCAGATCCTGCTTGGCACGGTCGAAGTCCCGGGTGGGTTCCGCTTCAAGCCGCCCTATCCGAAGCCAGTCGAAGCACACCCCACCCCCCATTGCAAGGTCACTCCAAACTCGCCCCTGGACGGCCCGCATCTGGGTTTCGTGCGCGGCCCCGAGGATCTGGCCCTGAAGGCTGATGGCAGCCCGGCGCGCATCGACAAGGCCTTTACTTGGGAAAACCCGATGTCCAGCCACGGGCTGATGCACATGGTGATCTCGAACGCTCACGCGGGCGATCCCTACAAGATCGACACGCTGTTCATGTACATGGCCAACATGTCCTGGAACTCGACCATGAACACCAAGGGCGTGATCGAGATGCTGACGGACAAGGATGACAACGGAGACTACGTGATTCCGCGGATCATCTACTCCGATGCCTATTCCTCGGAAATGGTGGCCTATGCCGACCTGATCCTGCCCGACACCACCTATCTGGAGCGGCATGACTGCATCTCGCTCCTCGACCGCCCGATCTGCGAGGCCGACGGTGCCGCAGATGCGATCCGCTGGCCGGTGATCGAACCCGATCGCGACGTGCGCGGATTTCAGACGGTGCTGATCCAACTGGCCAACAAGCTGGGTCTGCCGGGTTTCACCGATGAAGACGGCTCGGCCAAATACACGGACTACGCCGATTACATGGTCAACCATCAGCGCAAGCCCGGCATCGGCCCGTTGGCTGGGTTCCGCGGCGCAGATGGCTCGCAGGTGGGTCGAGGCGACGTGAACCCGAACCAACTGGACCACTATATCGAGAATGGCGGCTTCTACCTGGAACACATCCCGGACGAAGCCCTGTTCTACAAACCCTGGAACGCCGCCTATCAGGATTGGGCGGTGGGTATGGGCCTGTATGACAGCCCGCAACCCTACCTGTTCCAGCTCTATTCCGAACCGATGCGCAAGTTCCAGCTGGCCGCCGAAGGCCATGGTGACCGCCAGCCCCCCGACCACCTGCGCGGCCGGATCAAAGAAACCATGGACCCGCTTCCGATCTGGTACGAGACCGACCAGACCGGAAACGAAGGCTTCACCGTAAACGCCCTGACCCAGCGCCCCATGGCGATGTATCACAGCTGGGGCACCCAGAATGCCTGGTTGCGGCAACTGCACGGGCGCAACCCGCTGTATGTTCCCACCAAGCTGATGTGCGAACACGGACTGAAGGACGGGGACTGGGCCAAAGTCAGTTCTCCGCACGGAGAAATCACTGTGCCGGTGATGGAAATGGCGGCGTTGAACGACAACACCGTCTGGACATGGAACGCCATCGGCAAACGCAAAGGGGCATGGGCGCTGCAGCCCGACGCACCCGAGGCGACCAAGGGCTTTCTGCTCAACCACCTGATCCACGAATTGCTGCCGCCCAGGGGCGACGGTCTGCGCTGGGCCAATTCCGACCCGATCACCGGACAGGCCGCGTGGTTTGACCTCAAGGTCAAGATCGAAAAAGCCGAAGCACCGGCAGACGCCCAAAGCCAGCCGGAATTCCCGTCAATCAAATCTCCGGTCGGTACCGGCCCCAAGGATCTCGCATGGAAGGTTGGCAAATGACCCTGCGCCACACTCCATTTGGCCCGCAATACTCCGGGGATGAATTGAGCCGAGCGGCTCAGGAGGGGGCTGCCCCCCTTTCGGCCCCGGCCCTCGACAAAGAGCAGACGCCATGACCCAACTTCCCCAATCCACCGAGCGAAAAATGGGCCTGGTCATTGACCTTGATACCTGCGTCGGCTGTCATGCCTGCGTGATCTCCTGCAAGGGCTGGAACACCGAGAACTACGGCGCCCCCCTGTCCGATCAGGACGCCTATGGCGCCGACCCCTCGGGCACGTTCCTGAACCGGGTGCACTCCTACGAGGTGCAGCCGGCCGAAGGTGCCGCCCAGCTGATCCATTTCCCCAAGTCCTGCCTGCATTGCGAGGATGCGCCCTGCGTCACCGTCTGCCCCACCGGCGCCAGTTACAAGCGGGTCGAGGACGGGATCGTGCTGGTCAACGAAAGCGACTGCATCGGCTGTGGCCTGTGCGCCTGGGCCTGCCCCTATGGCGCGCGCGAACTGGACGCCGCAGAGGGCGTCATGAAGAAATGCACCCTTTGCGTCGATCGCATCTACAACGACAACCTGCCCGAGGAAGACCGCGTTCCCGCCTGCGTGCGGACCTGCCCCGCGGGCGCCCGCCATTTCGGTGACCTGGGCGATCCCAACAGCGCGGTCAGCCAACTGGTGGCCGAGCGCGGCGGAATGGATCTGATGCCCGAAATGGGTACCAAACCGGTCAACAAATACCTGCCACCCCGCCCCAAGGATACGGTCGAGGACCAGATCGACATCCTGGCGCCCCTGCTGGCGCCCGTCGCCGAAGAACCCAAAGGCTTCCTTGGCTGGCTGGACAAGGCATTGGAGAAGCTCTGACATGCATCCCGCACCTTCCGTCATCCTGTTCACCACTCTGTCCGGGCTGGGCTTCGGCCTGCTGTTTTTTCTGGGCCTCGGCTTTCCGAATGTCTCGGGCTGGGTGGCCTTCGTGTTCTTCGCCATCGCCTATGCACTGTCTGTGGGTGGGCTTATGGCCTCGACATTCCACCTCGGCCACCCCGAGCGCGCGCTCAAGGCGTTCACCCAATGGAAGACGAGCTGGCTCAGCCGCGAGGGCTGGTGCGCAGTTCTGGCCCTTTTGGTCATGGGGCTCTACGCGATCGGCGTGATCTTTCTGGACCAGCGCTGGTCCGGTCTGGGTCTGATCGGTTCGCTGCTCTCATTGGCGACCGTATTCACCACCTCGATGATCTACACGCAACTCAAGACGATCCCGCGGTGGAACCTGACACTGACGCCCGTGATGTTTCTGAGCTTCAGCGTGGCCGGTGGCGCGCTTCTGGCGGGGCAGACCGCATTTGCGATCCCGCTGCTGTTGATCGCCGCGCTGGTTCAGATTCTGTACTGGCGTTCGGGCGATCAGGCCTTGGCCAATTCGGGAACCAATCTTGGTACGGCAACTGGTCTTGGCGACAGGGGTTCTGTCCGCGCGTTTGAACCGCCGCATACAGGAACCAACTATCTGCTGCGCGAATTCGTTCACGTTGTCGGACGCAAACACGCAGACAAGCTGCGGGCCATTTCCTTTGCCTTGGCCTTCGTGGTTCCCGTCGGTCTGTTGATCCTACCGTTCAACCACCTGGTCGGAGCGCTGGCGGTGCTGTCTCATATGGCGGGTATCGCAACCTCGCGCTGGCTGTTCTTTGCCCAGGCCGAACATGTGGTCGGGCTGTACTACGGCAAGCGCTAAGTCGCTCTGCAGGCAAGCAAAGGGCGGTGCCGGTTCTCCCGGACACCGCCCTTTTTCTTTCGGAACACGCCTGATCAGATCAGGCCCGCATGCTCCATCGCGGCATCAATCGCGGCCTTTGTGCTGTCTTCCAGCGTCGTCAGCGGCGACCGCACTTCTTCGGTGCAGCGTCCCAGTTTGCTGAGCGCGTATTTCGCACCCACCAGGCCCGGTTCGATGAATATAGCCTCGTGCAGCGGCATCAACCGATCCTGATATTCCAGCGCCGTCGCATAGTCGCCCGACAGGGTCGCCTGCTGGAACTCGGCGCACAGCTTGGGGGCCACGTTTGCGGTGACTGAGATACAGCCGATGCCACCATGGGCGTTGAAACCCAGGGCCGTCGCGTCCTCACCCGAAAGCTGGCAGAAGTCTTTGCCGCAGGCAGCGCGCTGCTGGCTGACGCGGGCAAGATCGCCCGTGGCGTCCTTGACACCGATGATCCGAGGCAGTTGCGCCAGCGCACCCATGGTGTCAGGGTTCATGTCGATGACCGAGCGGCCCGGAATGTTGTAGATGATGATCGGAATATCCGCACAGTCATGCAGTGCCCGAAAATGGGACAACAGGCCTTTCTGAGTCGGCTTGTTGTAGTAGGGCGTGACGACCAACGCCGCATCCGCACCCACTTTCTGTGCGAATCGCACGAACCGGATGGCTTCGACCGTGTTGTTCGACCCGGCCCCGGCAACTATCGGCACGCGCCCCGCGGCGGCCTTGACCACCTCGGCCACTACGGTTTCGTGTTCCTCGTGGCTCAGCGTCGGGCTCTCGCCGGTCGTGCCGACGGGCACCAGACCGGTCGACCCTTCGGCAATCTGCCATTCCACCAATTGTTTGAGCGTATCCAAGTCCAACTCGCCGTTGCGGAACGGGGTGACGAGAGCTGGCATCGAGCCTTTGAACATGGAACGCTCCTTGAGGTTCAATCGTGTGATGTGCGCCGCGGGCCGACACGAATTTAGGTTTCTTGAGTTGATCCCGGCGGCGCAAGGTTTATCCTGAATGGCTGTATCCTCGGTTGGTCGGGAAATGCAAGGGATGACACGGATTCTGTCGCTGATCGCGACGATGATTCTAGCTTTGACGCTTCAAACTCAGGTCGTGCGGGCCGATGCGGTTTCCGATCTTCGGGCCGCAATGTCCGAAATGCGCAAAGGCGACTGGAACGCCGCCTTGCGCGTGGCCGGCACCCGCGGCTCGGTCGCGCGCGACATCATCGTGTGGCACTGGCTGCGCCAAGGCTTCGGCAGCTCGGGGGATGTTCTGGTCTTTCTGGACCGGCGGCCCGATTGGCCGGGTCTTGCCTGGCTTCGCCGCAAAAGCGAGCCGTCCTTTACCGGCGCGGACCCGGACCGGGTGATGAAGTTCTACAAGGACAACCCGCCACAGACCGCCGAAGGAGCTCTGAACTATGCCGTGGCACTGAAGGCCAAAGGCCGGACCGGTGAGGCCGAGGCGGATATCGTCACTGCCTGGCGGACGATGCCGATGGGCTCGGGCCTGCAGCAGGACTACGTTCAGAACTTCGGGTCACTGCTGAAACCGCATCACGAGGCTCGTCTGGACCGGATGCTGTGGGATGGTCATCTGATCAGCTCGGCCCAGATGCTGCCGCTGGTCAGCGAAGACTATCGCAAACTGGCCGAAGCGCGGATCGCCCTGCAAAAGCGCCAACCCGGCGTGGATGGCAAGGTTGCCGCCGTTCCGAAGGCGCTTGCCGATGATCCGGGGCTGGCCTTTGACCGGTTCGTATGGCGGGACCGCAAAGAGCTGGACGACAGCGCCATTGACCTGATGCTGGCGCGCTCGACCAGCCCGCAGGCACTGGGCGAACCCGACAAGTGGGCCGAAGGGCGACGCAGGCTGGCGCGGCTGGAGATGCGTCAGGGTGATGCGAACCGGGCCTATGCCATCGCTGCCAATCACCACATGACACCCGAGATGGGGTATGGTTATGCCGACCTCGAGTGGCTGTCGGGTTTCCTGGCTTTGCGCAAGCTGAACGACCCGGCCACAGCCGTTCGGCATTTCCAGAACTTCCTCGGCGCTGTGAAGTCTCCGATCTCGATGGGTCGGGGCGGGTATTGGTTGGGCCGGGCCTACGCCGCAACCGGAAACGCCGAGAAAGCCTACGAGGCTTATGCAATCGGCGCCGACTACCAGACCTCGTTCTATGGCCTGCTGGCTGCAGAACAGATCGGTCGGCCATTTGACAGCGACCTGGCTAACCCGCGCCGGGCGCCCCATTGGAAACAAGCCGAGTTCGCCAAGTCCAGTGTGCTTGAGGCGGGGCTGCTGCTGATACGAGCTGGCGAGCCGGAATTGGGCGAACGGTTCCTGACGCACCTGGTCGAGAGCCTGGATCCGGTGCAGGCCGGCCAGCTGGGTGATCTGGCGGTCGAGTTGAAGGAGCCGCATCTGGCGGTGATGATCGCCAAACGGGCCGCGACGAATGGAGTCGTATTGCCCGCGGCGTATTACCCGGTGCATCCCGTTGCGGATATCGGATTGCCAATGGCCAAAGAAATGACCCTGGCCATCGCCCGCCGCGAAAGCGAATTCGACCCGGTCGTGATCAGCGGTGCCGGGGCGCGCGGCCTGATGCAGGTGATGCCTGCGACCGCCAAGCTGGTCGCGCAGGAACTGGGCATTCTCAGCGGCCATCAGACGGGACGTTTGACCTCGGATTGGCGCTACAACGCCAAACTGGGGGCAAACTATCTGGCCGGGCTGGCTGCCGAATTCAACGGCAACGTCGTGATGATGGCCGCAGGTTACAATGCCGGCCCCAATCGCCCGAAATCATGGATGGACCGCTACGGCGACCCGAGAACCGGCGCGGTGGATATCGTCGACTGGATCGAGACGATCCCCTTCAACGAGACCCGCAACTATGTGATGCGGGTGACCGAGAGCCTGCCTGTCTACCGCGCAAGGCTGGGCAAACCCGCGCTGCCGATCCCCTTCTCGCAGGAGTTGGTCGGATCAACCCTGTCTGCGTTCGCGCCATAGGGTAAACAGACCCGCCGCCACCACCAGCCCCGCCCCGGCGACCACCGCGGGGCGCAGGGTCTCGTCAAAGATCGTGATGCCCAGAATTGCGCTCCACATCAGGTGGAAATAGGCGAAGGGCTGTACCGCGCTGGCCTCGGCCATCTCGTAGCACTTGATCAGCAGCCAATGCCCCAGAACGCCGGTAATGCACAGCAGCCCCATCCAGAACCAATCCCGCGGCACCATCGGCTCCCAGAACCACAGGCCGATGCAGGTCATGACCAATGCTCCGACGATCCCGGTCCAGAAGAAGCTGGTTGCGGTGCTGTCCTGACGCGCGGCATAGCGGGTCAGCAGACCATAGAACGCAAACATCAGCGCCGAGATCAGGGGGATTACTGCCCACGGATTGAAAACGCCCATGCCGGGCTGCAGAATGATCAGCACGCCAACGCATCCGACCCCGATGGCCGACCAGCGCCGCCAGCCGACCTTCTCGCCCAGCACCGGCCCGCTGAGCGCGGCGACCAGAAGCGGATAGCAGATGAACACCGCCTGGCTCTCGATCAGACCGAGAATGGTAAAGCCGTAGACGGCGACGCAGATCTCGCCGGCAAGCAGCAGACCGCGCAGAATCTGCAGGCCCGGTTGCCGCGTCCTGGCGGCGGCCGCCAGACCACCGGGTGCACGCGCCGCCAAGGCAATCACGAAAGCTGCAAAGAACCAGTATCGCAGCATGACCACCATGTAGGTGTTGTACGTGCCGGCCAGATGGCGCGAGATGCCGTCCTGCAACGCAAACACGATCGTGGCCGCGATCATCAGCGCAATACCCGCCCGCACGTTGTTTGTCTGGGTCATGCCTTGGTCGCCCGCGTCATGTGCCGTTTGCGGCCGTATCCCGGCGCGCGGGATACCGAAAACCCGGCTTCCTGCAACCCACGCCGCACGAACCCGGCTGCGGTATAGGTGGCGGCCGTCCCTTCGGGCGCTGTATGGGCCGCCACTTGCCGTATCAGTTCCGGCTGCCACAGCTCAGGGTTCTTGGCGGGCGAGAACCCATCCAGGAACCAGGCATCGGCGAGCCCGTCCCAAACAGGCAGGGTCTGGCGGGCATCACCTTCGATCACGGTCAGACGCAGCGTGTCCAAATCACAGCCGCCACCCTGCCATCGGTCAAGGAACCGGTCGGCCCAGGGCGCCAGCTCGGGAAAGGCCGCAAGCGCGCGCTTCATATCGGCAGGGGCCATCGGAAAGGCTTCGAAACTGGTGAACGTCAGCGGACCCGATTGTCCGGACTTCTCCCATTCCGACCAAGCGGTCAGCATGTTCAGTCCGGTTCCGAACCCCAGCTCGGCGATGTGAAAACCGGGGGCAAAGCGAGCGGGCAGATCGTTGCCTTGCAAAAAGACATGACGGGTCTCCTCCAGTCCGTTCTGAAGGCTGAAATAGGGGTCGTCGAAACGATCAGAAACAGGGACTGTCTCATCCCTCCACGACAATTTGGCGCGCTGGTCTGCCATCGGGAATTCCTGTAGCTAAGCGGCGCGACACTGAACAAGGAAAAGGGGATTGGCAATGGTCGATGTGACGATCCGCGGGGCTGGGATATTCGGCCTGTCCATCGCCTGGACCTGTGCGCGACGTGGCGCCAGGGTCCGGGTCGTCGATCCCTACGGCGCGGGTTCAGGGTCCAGCGGCGGGCTGGTGGGCGCCCTTGCCCCGCACGTTCCGGAAAACTGGAACGACAAGAAAGCATTTCAATTCGAAAGCCTGCTGATGGCCGAACCGTTTTGGCGACAGGTGGAGGCCACCGGCGGCGTTTCGCCCGGCTATGCGCGTCTGGGGCGGATCCAGCCCATCAACGACCCAAAGAGCCTCGACCTGGCGCATCAGCGTGCGGCCTCGGCCCGCGACCTGTGGCAGGGTCGGGCTGAATGGACCGTGGTCGAGGCGCGCTCGGTCGGATCGTGGTGCCCGCCCACCGCAACGGGTTTCGTCATCCACGATACGTTGAGTGCACGCATGCATCCACGCCGGGCCTGCGCCGCGCTGGTGGCCGCGCTGGCCGTGATGGGGGTTGAGGTCGTGCCCGAGGCCCCGGACACCGGGGCAGTCATTCATGCGACCGGGGTGTCCGGCCTGTTGGAACTGTCCGATGCTTTGGGCAAGGCGGTCGGAAACGGGGTCAAGGGACAGGCGGCACTGCTGCGGTTCGACGCGGGCCAGGTGCCGCAGCTGTTTGCGGAGTCGATCCATTTCGTGCCCCACGCCGACGGGACACTGGCCATCGGCTCGACGTCCGAGCGGGACTATGACGACCCGACCGGCACCGATGCTGCGCTTGACGATGTGATCCAGCGCGCGTTGCAGGCGGTTCCTGTTCTACACGGCGCGGAAGTGATCGAGCGTTGGGCCGGAGTCCGCCCCCGCAGCAAGAGCCGAGCGCCGATGCTGGGCGCACACCCGCTGCACAAGGGTCAGTTCATTGCCAATGGCGGCTTCAAGATCGGGTTCGGCATGGCCCCAAAGATGGCCGAGGTCATGGCAGACCTTGTACTGGACGGACAGGATTCGATCCCCGAAGGCTTCCGCCCCGAGGCGTCACTGTGACCGTGGAAGGGCCACGGCCTGCATGCACTGCCGCCCGTCCGGACCGCGGACCCATAAATCGTTCCCGTTTCGGCACAGCGTGGCAGCCTCGAGATGCATCAGCGGAGAGGACGCGCGAAAGGAAAACTCGGCCAGCGGCCCCATGAGATCAGTGGCGAGCAGCATCAGATGCTGCGCCAGAAGCGGTCCATGAACCACCAGCCCGGCATAGCCTTCGACATCGCGGGCATAATCAAGGTCATAGTGGATGCGGTGGCCATTGAAAGTCAGCGCCGAGTACCGAAACAGCAGCGTGGTGTCGAACGCGACCTGGCGCAGGTCTGTTTCGTCCGTCCGGGCAACCGGGGCCGCTGATTTTGGTGCATCGGCCGACGGATCCTCGCGATAAACAAGGTCCTGCCATTCGGTCAGGCACAGCGTATCGTCCTGCCAGATTTCGTGCTTGAGGGTCACAAACCCCAAGGGCCCGGTCCGTCCAGTTTTGGTGCTCACATTGCTCAAGGTCGAGCGGCGTTCGGCTGGTGTGCCAGCAATCAGCGGAGCGGCGAACCGTAATCGCCCACCGGCCCACATCCGACGCGGAAGACCGAGGTCGGGGACCAGCCCTCCGCCCACCGCGGGATGGCCGTCGCGCCCCAAGCCCTCGGGCGGGAGCGGTGACCAGAAATACAACTGGTGAAAAAACGGCGGCAGCGACGTGCCCATGCCGATCGAAGGTGCCTGCCCCAACGCCACCTGAAACGCCGCCGCCCGGGCAGGATCCATCACGTCGTATTGAATTTCCGAGGAAACTTGATCCGTCATGGGCGCACCCTAAGCAGGCTCGGCCAGCCCGACAAGGCTCAGAAACCTGCTTCGGCCCGCAGCTTCTCCATCAACTGGCCCAGCGTCCGTTCGTACCGGTCGCTGCGCAACCGACCTGCATCGTCGAACTCGTTCGAGCTGTCGGCCAGATGAATTTCGGGGCCCTGAAGGATCCGCGGCTGAAACGGCACCATGAAAGACCGCAGGATCATCTGCGCCCGTTCGCCTCCGGCCCGGCCCGCCGCCGCGGACATCACCGCAACCGGTTTGTCGGCCCAGGGATTGCCCTTGGTTCGGCTGACCCAGTCCAGCGCGTTTTTCAGAACGCCTGACGGCCCCTTGTTGTATTCCGGAGTGGAAATGACCACCGCATGGGCACCGGCGATCTGGTCCGCCAGGATCTGAACTTCGGCCGGGACCCCCTCGGCCTCCTCTGCATCTCCATCATAGAGTGGCAGGTTCAGATCAGCTTCGATGAACGTTCCCGCGCCGAACAGGCGCGCCGCTTCACGGATCAGGCGTCGATTGGTGGCGTTCTGCCGCAACGAGCCGGACAGGCCCAGAAGGATCGGTTCGGACATCAGGATATCTCCGTCATGTGTTTCGGCTGCAGTTTAGTCATCCCGACCGCAAACCATAGCCCGCCTGACGCGCAGTCAATGTGCAAAAAAGAAAGGGGCCGCTTGCGGCGGCCCCCGGCGGTTGGCAGTTGATCGGCTCAGGCGTTGCCGCTGGGCACGATCACGATCTCGACCCGGCGGTTCTGCGCCTTGCCCTCGGGCGTCAGGTTCGAGGCGATCGGTTGGTTTTCACCGCGGCCGATCGTGGCAATGCGCGCATAGCTGACGCCATTGGCCTGCAGAACATCCGCCACCGCATTGGCGCGGCGTTCGGACAGGATCTGATTGTAGCCGGCTTCACCATCGCTGTCGGTGTGCCCGATGATCTGTACGTTCGAGTTGGGATAGTTCACCAGGTTTTGCCCCACGCGGACCAGATCCGCTCTCAGCGCAGGCCGGACCGTGGCGCTGTCGGTGTCGAAGGTGATGTCATTCGGAACCGTGACGATTAGCCGGTCTCCGGCGTTGACGATCGTGATACCGTCATTGGCCAGTTGCTGACGCAGTTCGGCTGCCTGCCGGTCCAACTGGTTGCCGATCAACCCGCCGCCGGCAGCACCGATGGCCGCACCGGCAACGGCACCCAGCCCAGGGTTCGAGTCATTGGCGATGGCGCCAACACCGGCGCCAATCAGACCGCCCAGCAACGCTCCCTGCTTGGCGTTCTGGTTCGGGTCGTCCTGAACCCGCAACGTACCGGGGTCGGTACAGGCCCCCAGCACAAATGCGGCGCTCAGCCCGACCGGCAGCAAGAATCTGGAAATTTTCATGGGTTCACCTTCTGCTCCTGCACCCGTTTTTCCGGGTTACGTGTTTGACGTGATTATAGCACGCCTGACACAAACAGGCTCAAGCGACAAAAACGTGAGATCGGCGAATACCCGCCGCCCTCAAGGCGCTCAGAAATCCGGCAGAGCGCGAAATTTCATCGATATGCCATCCTCGGGGTGTTTGACGCGCAATTCCTCGGAATGAAGCATCAGTCTGGGGAAATCGCGCGCCGGTCCTTCGGCATAGAACGGGTCGCCCAGGATCGGATGGCCCAGTGCCTGCATATGGACCCGCAACTGGTGCGAGCGACCGGTTTTTGGAAACAGGCGAACGCGGGTGGTGTCCCCGTCGTACCGGACGACCCGCCAATCCGTGACTGCCGGCTTGCCGGTTTCGTGGCACACCATCTGGCGCGGCCTGTTGGGCCAATCCACGATCAACGGCAAGTCTACCGTGCCGGTTTTGGGTTCCAGCCGGCCCCACACGCGGGCGACGTAGGTTTTTCGTGTCTGCCGGTTTTCGAATTGCTGCCCCAGATACCGTTGAGCGTGCGGTGTCTGGGCAAAGATCATGACGCCTGAGGTATCGCGGTCCAACCGGTGGACCAGCAAGGCCTGCGGAAATGCAGCCTGCACACGGACCAGCAGGCAATCCGCCAGGTGCTCTCCCCGGCCGGGCACCGACAGCAGGCCCGCCGGCTTGTTCACCACGATCACCTGCGCATCCTCGTGCAGCACGTCCGGCGGCGTTTTGGGGGGATCATAGGTATCGCTCATGCGCGCTGCCTATCGCAGGGCGCCGCCTCCCGCAACGTCGTCCTTGCGATGAGAAGGCTTCTCGGCAACTCTCGCGCCAGGCAGAGGAGATGACATGCACCCGACGATCGAACGAATGCAGGAAGTGGTCGCCAAGGGCGACGAGAGCCTGATCCATGAATTGCTGGCAGAAGACGTGCAGTTCCTTCCGCCGACCTACTACAGCACCTGGACAGGCCGCGCCCCGGTGGCGGCGGTATTGGGTCATGTCGGACAGGTTTTTTCGGAGTTTCGCTATCGCCGGATCATGGGCGATGGCAAAGACTGGGCATTGGAGTTTCAATGCAAGGTGGGTGAACTGGACGCGGTTGGCGTTGACCTGATCACGCTCAACGATGACGGGCTGATTCAGACATTCGAAGTCGCCATGCGTCCCTTTAAGACCGTTGGCGCCCTGCGCGAGGCCATGATGGCCCGCGTCATGAAAGACCCCCGATTCCTGGAATTTCGGAACGCTTTGAGCTGAGCCACCCGTGCCCATTGACGCCGATCAGCTTCTGAGGGTTCCGCTGCTGCCGGTTCTGGCGGCACAGGCTCTGCTGTTGCGGCGAAGGGCCGTGCAGCTGCCCGAACCTTCCGGTGCGCGTGAGGGCCGGCAAGGCCGCGGGCCGAGACTTCGCCTGCTGATCGCCGGCGACAGTTCAGCCGCAGGCGTTGGGGCAGGCACTCAGGAACAGGCGCTGTCGGGCCAGCTGGTGAAACGGCTCAGCCGCCAGTTCAGCGTGGAGTGGCGCCTTGTTGCAACGACCGGCCACACGACCGGTGACACGATCGAAGACCTGCGCAGGATCGAAGGCCAGTTTGACGCGGCTGTTACGGCCTTGGGCGTCAACGACGTCACCCGAGCCGTGACCTGCAACCGGTTCAAACGGCAGCAGGCAGAGTTGATGCGCTTGCTTACCGTCGATCTGGGCGTGCGGACTGTGATCGTGACGGGCGTCCCGCAGATGGATCGGTTCCCGGCCTTGCCACAGCCCTTGGCATGGGTTCTGGGCCGGCAATCCGCGCGCCTTGACGAAGGGCTGAGAGAGGTGATCGCGAGCTTTCCACAGGCCCGGCATCTGGCACTGCACCTGCCCGACGATCCGGCCTTGGCCGCTGTGGACGGCTATCACCCAAGCCCCAAAGCCTATCGCCTTTGGGCAGAGCAGGCCGCGCGAATGATCCTCGATCAGGTCTGACCGCGCACCTGACGGATCATGGGCACTGAATAGACTACCAGTGCGGCCCAGATCAGCGGAAAGGCAATCATGCGCCCGCGGTCGATCTGCTCACCAAACAGCGTGATCGCCGTGATGAATATCATGGTCGGCGCGATGTACTGTAGGATGCCCATGGTCGAAAGTCGCACCAGCTTGGCCCCGTTGGCATAGACCAGCAGCGGAACGGCGGTCACGATACCCGCCCCGGCCAACAGTATGGTATCTGTTGCGGCGCCTCCAAAATGCCCGGTGCCCTGCACGCCCAACCAGGTCACATAAGCCAGCGCGGGAACCAGCAAAATCAAAACCTCAAGCAGGAAACCCTGGTTTGGTCCGATGGGCAACGAGCGCTTGAAGAACGCATAAAATCCCCAGCTGACCATCAACCCCAGCGCCGCCCATGGCAGACGGCCGGCCTCGACCACCAGAACCAGAACGCCCAAGGCGGCAAGCCCCACGGCAATTAACTGTGTTCGGGTCAGGGACTCGCGTAGCAGGATCGCTCCCAGCGCTATGCTGAACAGCGGGTTGATATAATACCCCAGCGCCGCGTCCAGAGCGTTGCCACTGGCGATCGCCCAGACATAGATAGCCCAGTTCACCGAAATCAGGGCCGCCGTCACGCATGCCATTCCCAACATGCGCGGATCGCGCAGCGCCGCCTTCAGATCACCGGTTCGCCCCAGCGCGACCAGCAACAGCCCGGCCACCGGCACCGACCAGATGATGCGATGCGCCACGATTTCGACGGGACCGATATGCGCCATTGCCTTCATGTAGAGCGGCAGAAAACCCCAAAGGACATACGCCGTAACAGCCAGCGCAAGGCCTTTTGGCGAATCCGTGTTCTGGGCTTGGGTCGGGCGCTCGGCCATGAATGGTCTCCAGCTGATACCCCCCGTCTTTAGGCAAAGTCCCTTGCCATTGAAACTCAGAAAAGCTTGAAGACGCTCATAACGAATTGTGATGGGTCGGCGGCCCTATCGTCCGGTGTGCGACCGGCAGAACCATGTTCGGCTATGCTTGGTTTTCCGGTAAAGTCTTGTCCAGATGGAGGCCTCGTCAAGAACCTCCATCCGGCGCTATGCAATTGCATAGGAGCAACGCCCCCAACCCGCCATCAGACCTTCACACGTTCGGATTTCGGATCGTACATGGGTTTGAGCGACGCCTCGGCGCGGACCTTTACTCCGCAGACGTCAATCTCGTATGTCGAGGACAGCACGTCGGCCGCGCTTTCGCCCTTGCAGGGGACATAACCCATGCCGATCGCGCCACCCAAAGTGTGGCCATAGTTTCCTGAGCTGATGTAGCCCACATATTCGCCATCTCGGATAATCGGTTCGTTGTGGAACAGCAGAGGTTCAGGTTCGGTCAGCTTGAATTGCAACAGCCGGCTGTGGGGGCCGCTGTCCTTGCGGGCAATCACCGCATCTCGGCCAATGAAATCACATCCCTTGTCCACCTTGACGGCAAAGCCGAGACCGGCGTCCACAACGTGATCTTCGCAGGTGATGTCATGGCCGAAGTGACGGAAGCCCTTTTCGATCCGGCAGCTGTCCATCATGTGCATGCCGCACAGCTTCAGGCCCATGTCCTGCCCGGCCTCGTGCAGCGTTTCAAAAACGTGGCCGGCCATATCCGACGACACGTAGACCTCCCACCCAAGTTCGCCCACATAGGTCACGCGGTGAACGCGTGCCAGGCCCATTCCGATCTCGATTTCCTGCGCGGTGCCGAATGGGTTTGCCGCGTTCGAGAAGTCGTTGGGCGAAACTTTTTCAAGCAAGGTCCGCGCGTTGGGCCCCATCACCGCCAGAACGCCTTCGCCTGCCGTGACATCGGTGATGACCACATTGAAATTGCCCGAATGACGCATCATCCACGTCTGGTCGGCCAGTCGCGTCGCCGCCGGGGTCACGACCAGATAGGCGGTCTCGGAAAGGCGGGTCACGGTCACGTCTGCCTCGATCCCGCCATGCCGGTTCAAGAATTGGGTGTAGACGATCTTGCCGTTTGGAACCGCGTAGTCGCCGCCACCGATATAGTTCATGAAAACCTGGGCATCGGGGCCTTCGACCCGAATTTTTCCGAACGAGGACATGTCATACATGCCCACGTTCTCGCGCACTGCACGGTGTTCGGCGGCCGAGTTTTCGAACCAGTTCTGGCGCCTCCAGCTGTAGCGGTATTCGCGTTCCTGCCCCTCATTGGCGAACCAGTTCGCGCGCTCCCAGCCGGCCAGCTCGCCAAAGACGGCCCCGTTTTCTTTCAGGTGGTGGTGGAACGGCGTCCGGCGCACGCCGCGCGCCGTGGCCTTTTGCCGATAGGGGTAGTGGTCGGCATAGAGCAGGCCCAGCGTTTCCTTGGACCGCTCGAATAGATACTGCTTGTTACCCTGGAAGGGCTGCATCCGGCTGATGTCCACGTCGCCCAGGTCAAAGGGTTTTTCACCCGAGTCCATCCATTCCGCCAGCGCCATTCCCGCGCCGCCCGCAGACTGGATCCCGATCGAGTTGAACCCGGCGGCGACCCAGACATTGTCCATCTCGGGCGCAAGGCCAAGGTGATAGGCGTCGTCGGGCGTGAAGGATTCCGGCCCGTTGAAGAAGGTATGGATGCCCGCCTCGGCCAGCATCGGCATGCGGTTGCAGGCGGCCTCGAGGATCGGTTCGAAATGGTCGAAATCCTCGGGCAGTTGGTCGAACTCGAAACTGTCGGGGATGCCGTCCATCGCCCAGGGCTTGGCGTTGGGCTCGAAGGCGCCCAGCAGGATTTTCCCGGCGTCCTCCTTGTAATAGGCGCATTCGTCCGGCACCCGCAGAACCGGAAGCTGGGTCAGGCCGTCGATGCCCTCTGTCACGATGTAGAAATGCTCGCAGGCATGCAGCGGAACGTTCACGCCCGCCATGCGCCCCACCTGATGCCCCCACATGCCGGCGCAGTTGACCACCATGTCACACTCGATATGGCCCGAGGCGCTGCCATCATCCGCCACCCAGTCGACGCCGGTAACTTTGCGGCCCTGCTTTGCGATCTCGGTGACCTTGACCCGTTCCTTGACGACGGCGCCGCGCTGACGGGCACCCTTGGCCAGCGCCAGCGCGATATTGGCCGGGTCGCCCTGGCCGTCCAGCGGCAGATAGACGGCGCCCTTGACCCCATCCAGATTCAGATGCGGATAAAGCTCGGCCACCCGCTCGTGCGAGATCTCCTCGACCTCGACCCCGAAGGCGCGGGCCATGGCGGCCTGGCGGTAGATCTCTTCCTTGCGCTCATCCGTCAGCGCCACGGTGATCGAGCCGCAGCGTTTGAAGCCGGTGGCGACGCCGGTTTCCTCCTCGAGCGCGCCATAGAGTTCCTGGCTGTATTTCGCCAATTTGGTCATGTTCGCGGTGGCGCGCAGTTGGGCGATCAGGCCAGCCGCGTGCCAGGTCGTGCCGCTGGTCAGCTGCTTGCGCTCCAGCAGAACAACGTCGCTCCAGCCCTTCTTGGTCAGGTGATAGGCCACCGAACATCCGATCACACCGCCACCGATGATCACCACGCGGGCCTTGCTGGGAAGATCAACCATTCCGAAGTCTCCAATCTCGAGTCGGCATAAGAGTGTCACGAACAGGCGACAAAGAATGCAGCAAAAACGTCAACTACGGCACAAAAATCACCGCAGCGCCGATTGGCGTTTCTGGCGGCGCAGAGCGAATGGCGTGATCCCGAAAAAGCTTTTGTAGACGGATGAGAAGCCGTTGGGAAAGCCGCAGGCGAGGCCGATTTCACGCACGCTCATAGTGGTATTCAAAAGCAGGTTGTTGGCCTTGGCCAACCGCATCTCCCGGTAGAACCCATTCGGTGTGGTGCCAAAGAATGTCTTGAATTTGCGCTCCAGCGAGCGGTTCGACATTCCAAGCTCTTCGACCAGTTGATTGATGGGCAACGGATCTTCGATATTGGCCTGCATCAACTTGATGCACTGATCCAGCCGGGCGTCCCCGGTCGTTGTCGTCTTGGCGCCCGAAAACGGCTGCAACGACGAAAAGTCGCGGATGTGTTCGTGCAGCATGATGTCAGCCACCGTCATCTTGGCCGGCCCCGAGATGTGACGCCCGATCACCGCCAAAGCAATATCGGCCGTGGCCCCCATTCCCGCGCAGGTCACGACCGGGCCCTGCTCGGTCGCGATCGAAAGCTTGGCCTCGAACCGGGCACCGCGTTCGCGGAAGATCGACGCGTTTTCCCAATGTGTTGCCATGTCGGGCGTGCCGTGTTCGTCGATATATCGGCTGGCGGCCTCGGCCAGCAAAAAGACCTGCGCACCGCGATAGGTATAGTCGGACACAACCCGGCCCAGCGACAGCTCGGGCTGGTCCGGGTCGGTGTTGCCGATCACGAACAGATAGTCGGCGTCCGGTTGGCGCGTAACGGGCTGGGTCGGAATGCTGGCGCCGCTGCTGCTGACGATGGTCCCTCCCTTGAGCGACCGATAGGCATAAGTGAACGGCGGGTGCGGGCAAACCCGATTGGCAAGACGCAGCACATCCACCACCGACGCCAGTTCCAGCAGAACGAAGCCCGGCGCGGTGATGATGTCAAAATGCCACTGCGCCTTGACGCCTTCGGGTTTTCCAGGGTCCGGTTTCTCCGCCATACCCGCCACTCACACGATCCTGTGCCCGGCCGAGCGCAGGGCGTTGGCCAAAGCTTCGATGTGCTCAGGGCCCACTTCGCAGCATCCACCGATGATCGTGGCCCCTTGGTCAACCCAACTCATCGCATGTACGGCATAGGCCGACGGGTCCAGATCGTGGCGCGCCTCCAGCGCGTCGACTGTCGGAGCGTCTTTCAGGAAGCCGTCGGAAATCCGGGTGAAACCATTCGCGTAGGCACCGTAGGGCTTTTCAAGTTTCGCAAGGATCTCCAGCGCCGCGGGCACCGCCTCGGGTCGGGTGCAATTGATCAGAACCGCCTGGGGATCGAAGCGTTCGACCAGTGGCGCGATCGCGCCCAGCGGTTCGCCCGACCTCAGCCGCGTACCGTCCTCGTCCATGACCGACAGGGCCAGCCAGACCGGCTTGCCACAGCCTTCAGTTCCACGCAGCGCGCCTTCGGCCTCGGTCACGGACGAGACGGTTTCGATCAGAAACAGGTCCACCCGGTTCTGCATCAATCGCACCAGTTCCGCGAATTTCTGCGCGGCCTCGTCGGGATCGGGGTTCAGATCGGGGCGATAGGTGGCCAGCAAGGGGCCCAGCGCACCGGCGATACGCCCCGCCCGCCCATAGCGCGCCAGTTCGGCCTGTGTCAGAGCCGCATCAATAAGTTGCTCCAGCTGGTCCTCGATCCCCGCTCGTACGAGGCGAGAGCGGTGCACGGCGTAGGTGTTTGTCGTCGCGACGGTTGCCCCGCGGTCGAAATAATCCCGATGGATCTCTCCGACCAACCCCGGCTCGTCGATCATTACGCGGGTTGACCACAAGGCGGTTGGCTGTTCGCCACGACGTTTGACCAGCTCTTGACCGATCGAACCATCCAACAGCGTGATGTCTGCCATCTCGGTGCCTCCTTACGGTATGAGAACCAGCTTTCCGGGCAGGGTCTTTGATTGAAAGGCCGTCTGCGCCTGCACGATCTCGCGCAGCGGGTAAGTCTTGGAAATCAACGGCTTGATCCGACCCGCGTTCATCAACTCGACCAACCGGCCGAAGACCTCGAAAGCCTGATGGGTGCAGCCGTGGATCGTGATGTCACGCAGGTAGATCTCGCGCAGGTCGGCCTGCACGATCGGGCCGGCGATGGCCCCGGACACGGCATATTGGCCGCCCGGCTTCAGCGTCCGGATCAGTCCGGGAAAGGCCGAGCCGCCGACTACGTCGATCACCACGTCAAAGCTGTCCGGCGGCAGCGGCGTGTCGCGGTCGAACGTCCCAGCCGCACCCTGCGCCCGCACCACTTCGGCCTTGGCCGCACTGGTCACCGCCCAGACGGTTGCTCCCCGCAAGGCTGCCAATTGCACGGCCGCCAGCCCGACGCCGCCCGAGGCGCCGGTGATCAGCACCTTGTGCCCGGCCGTCACGCAGGCGCGGGTCAACAGGTTCTCGGCCGTGCCAAACGCACAGGGGATGGCGGCGATTTCCACATCCGACAGCGGTGAGGCGGTCACGTCATAGAGGTCATCCGCCTCGAGCAGGCAGTATTGCGCAAAAGCCCCGTCGATCTCGGACCCAAGCGCGATGAAGCCTGTCGGGTTACCCGGGCGCGGGCGCGGCAGGTTGATCGGGCAGGTCACGCGTTGCCCCGGTTTGAAGCCGGCACCCGGCCCGATCTGCTCGACTATGCCGCAAAGATCTCCGCCTTGAATGCGGGGAAAGGACAGCGCGCCGCCCCACCCGCCGGCTTCGACCTCTTGGTCAACCGCGTCCGTCGCGCCGGTGACGTCCGAGGAATACCATCCGATCCGCGTGTTGATGTCGGTGTTGTTGACGCCTGCCGCGACCACGCGGACCAGAACCTGCCCGGGCCCGGGTACTGGAACCGGAATATCCTCGCGCCATTCCAGAACTTCTGGACCACCGTGACCTGTCAGATAGACACCGCACATCGTCTTTGGAGCATTCATTTCGCTGGCTTCTCAGGTCTGGTCGTCGGGATGGGGCGGCACCGGCCCCATCGGCACGATGTCGTAGCGGGCATTCAGATCGGCCATCTTGGCCTCGTCCTCAAAATCTGCCTGGGTCATGGTTGCCAGTTCCGCAAGGAAACCGTCAAACCCGGAGGGTTGAAAGATCATGAGCATTCGTGCCGGTTTGTTGTCGGCGACGCGGCAGGCATGCGGCACACCCGGCGGAACATGCATGGTGGTGCCCGGCGTGCACAGGTGCCAATCTCCGTCGACGTAGAAATCCACGGCGCCCTCAAGGAAATAGAAAGTCTCGGCGTGGCTGTCGTGGCGATGAAGGCCAAGCGCGAAGCTGGCCTTCAAGTTGTCTTCCATCAGGGTGTAGGCCCCGCCCGTGTCCTGACCGGAAACCTTCACGAAGGTATGGTCATTCTCCCAGTCATAGTTGGGACCCTCACCGGGTCCCTGCTTGGAATATCGCGGGCGCATATGGGCCTCCTTGTGTCAGGCGCGCAGCCGCTCGTTTGCGGGA
This sequence comes from Ruegeria sp. BC8, assembly GCF_056535705.1. Classification (NCBI taxonomy): domain Bacteria; kingdom Pseudomonadati; phylum Pseudomonadota; class Alphaproteobacteria; order Rhodobacterales; family Roseobacteraceae; genus Ruegeria; species Ruegeria sp. BC8. The sequence continues at coordinate 2,671,090 of NZ_JBQFIV010000001.1, forward strand.
TCCCACAACGGCTGATCCTCCTGTACCACGGCGCGACACTTTTCGCCGTAGATTTCCACCTCAAGCTCGGTGCCCGGGTTGGCCAGATCGGCCTTGATCATACCCAGCGCGACGGACTTGCCGACACGATAGCCCCAGGCGCCCGATGTGGTCTCGCCCACGATCTGGTCGCCCTGCCAGATGCAGGACATGTAAGGCGCATCGCAGTCACCGGCCTCGACGACCAGCGTGACGAAAGACTTCTTCACTCCACGCTGCTTTTCCGCCAGCAACGCGGTCTTGCCGGGGAAATCCTGCGGCTTGTCGAACTTGACGAAGCGCTCCAGCCCGCCTTCGAGCAGCGAGTAGTCGGTGCTGAGATCTCCCTTCCACGCGCGGTATCCCTTTTCGATGCGCAGGCTGTTCAGCGCATACATGCCGAACGGCTTGGCCCCGGCGGCAAGGATCGCGTCATAGATCGCGGGCATGTGCTCGTTGAGCGCATGCACCTCCCAGCCCAGTTCACCGGCAAAGGACACACGGATCAGGTGGGCGGGCTGTCCGGCCACGGTGGCCGCCTGATGGGTCAGCCAACCCAGCGAGAGGTCGGCATCGGTCAGACCCGACAGGATCTCACGCGATTTCGGACCGGTCACGATCAGCGTGTCGCGGGTGGTGGTCACGTCCTCGACCGTGACGCCCGCGGGCATTGCGTTCATCAGGATGTCGCGGTCGTGCCATTGCGCGGTGGCGGCGGTGATCATCACGAACTCATCCTCGCCCAGGCGCATGCAGGACATCTCGGTCAGGATGCGGCCGCGATTGTCGGCGATGTAGACGAGGTTGATCCGCCCCACCTTGGGCAGGCCGCCGGTGACCAGCCCGCGCAGCGCCTCGGCCGCGCCTTCGCCCTTGACGACAAAGCGCGAGAAACCCGGCAGGTCGAGCACGCCGCAATGGTCGCGCACGGCCTCGCATTCTTCCTTGATCCGCTGCTCCCACGGACCCGAGCGGCCCCAGGTGTGGGTGCTTTCCTCGGAGGTGTCGTCGCCCGGCTGCGCGAACCAGTTGGCGCGCTCCCAGCCGTTGTAGGCCCCCATGACGCCGCCCAGTTCGTTGACCTTGGCATGCACGGGCGACAGCTTCTTGTCGCGCGCGGCGGGCCATTCGTGATGGGGGAAGTGCATGGCGTATTCGTTGCCGTAGACCTCCATGCCCTTCTGGTTGCAGTAGTCCTGATCGGTGTAATCGGTGTAGCGTCGCGGATCGACGGCCCACATGTCCCATTCGGTGGCACCATCCACGATCCATTCGGCCAGCACTTTGCCTGCACCGCCGCCTTGGGCGATGCCGAAGGTGAAGGTATGCGCCTCGAAGGCGTTCTTGACGCCGGGCATCGGCCCGATCAGCGGCAGGCCGTCGGGCGCATAGGGGATCGGCCCGTTGATCACGCGGCCCACGCCCGAGGTCGCCATCAGCGGCACCCGCTCCATTGCGTCAGTGACGATGTCCTCGATCCGGTCCAGATCGTCGTTCCACAGCTGAAAGCTGAAATCCTCAGGCATCGGGTCGTCCTCGGTCATCCAGTGGCCCTTGCAATTGGGCTCGTATGGGCCAAGGTTGAAGCCGTGCTTTTCCTGTCGCAGGTAGTAGGAGATATCCACGTCGCGCAGCAGCGGCAGCTTGCCACCGTTTTCCTTGGACCAGGCTTCGACCTCGGGGATCTCGTCGGTCAGCAGGTACTGGTGGCTCATGACCATCGCGGGCACGGTGCGGCCGCCAAAGGGTTTGAACCATTCGCCCACGCGCTGCGCGTAGTAGCCGGCCGCGTTGACGACATAGTCGCAGTCGATGTCGCCTTTTTCGGTGTGGACGGTCCAGGTGCCGTCGTCATGCTGGGTCACGCCGGTGGCCGGGCAGAACCGGATGATCTTCTGCCCCATGTCGCGTGCGCCCTTGGCCAGCGCCTGGGTCAGCTGCGCAGGGTCGATGTCCCCATCGGTCGGGTCATACAGAACGCCCTCAAGATCATGAGTTTCCAGGAACGGGTAGCGTTCCTTGGCCTGCTCCGGCGTCCACATTTCCATCGGGATTCCCTGGTAGCGGCCCATCGACATGGCCCGCTGGAACTCCTGCATCCGCTCTTTGCTGTGCGCCAGACGGATCGAGCCGGACACGTGGTAGTTCATCGGGTAGTCGACCTCTTCGCCCAGACGTGAATACAGCTCGGTCGAATAGCGCTGCATGTTCATGATCGCCCACGAGGTCGAGAATGTCGGCACGTTGCCAGCCGCGTGCCAGGTCGACCCTGCGGTCAGCTCGTTCTTTTCCAGCAGAACGCAGTCGGTCCAGCCCTTTTTGGCCAAATGGTACAGCGAGGACGCCCCTACGACGCCGCCACCGATGATGACCACGCGGGCCTTGGTCGGAAAATCGCTCATGTTTCTAGATCCCTGTCATTGTGCCCTTTGGGGCAGTTCATCCGTGATGTCGTAGTAGTCGCCCTTGTCCGCCACGAAGATGTGGCGAGCCAGTTTCAACTGAGTGGGCTGGTCCAGAGCCCCCATCGAAACCGAAATCGTGTCTTCGTCCTTGTGCTGCCAGAACAGAAAGCTCCCGCATGCCTTGCAGAAACCACGCCGGGCCGTGTCCGAAGCCTGAAACCACCCCAGCGTATCGCTGCTGTTCAGGGTCAGGTTGTCCTGGTGGGTCGCGGTCGAGGCCCAATAATGCCCTGACTGCCGACGGCATTGCCCGCAGTGGCAGGCCGAGGGCGGTGACAGCTCTCCGTTGATCGTGAAGGCCACCGAACCGCAAAGGCACGATCCTTTTTGCATGGCTCTATCCCTTTCCTGCAGGTGTCGCGCTGGTTCCCAGCAGGGCGCCATAAATGATGAAACAGGTGGCCATGACGCGGCGCACCCAGACGTTGAACACGGCGCCCAGTGCCGCCCGCCCCATCACCGCACCCAACAGTGTGAACCCGGTGTAGCTGAGCGTCGTGATGATCAGCGCCGTCGGCATGATGATCGCCATTTGCTGCCAGATCGGCACATCAGGCTGCACGAACTGGGAAAACCCGGCCAGGTAACCTGCGACGCTCTTTGGATTGATCGTGGCGACGGCCAAGGCATGCAGGTAGACATGGCGGGCCGGGCGCTGGCTGGCCGGCGCGGGACGCGCGGCGTTCATCCACCCCCGGAGTCCCATCCAGATCAGGAACCCCGCCCCGATCAGTTTGGCCACGAAAAACCCGGTTGGCGAGGCCGCGATCAGGGCTGTCACCCCCAGAGCCGACAGGATCAGAAAGGCGCTGGCTTGGGTCAGGATCGCCAGAACCCCAAGCATTGCCTTGGGAAATGGCAGGCTCATCCCGTTCGAAATGCAATTCACCGCATTCGGACCCGGCGTGGTCACGAACACCACCCAGAACAGCGCGAATATGGTCCAGGCCTCAAAGCTCATCAGTACACCGGCGGAGCGATCACCCAGACGGCCACGGCGGGTTCGTCGTAAGGGTTCGCCCATTGATAGGGTTCGTGCTTGATTCGAAAGCTGTCCCCGACGCCGACAGTGAAATTTCGGCCTCCGATCGTAAGGTCAAGGCGGCCCGCGATCATGTATCCAACCTCCTGCGTCGGACGGTTGGCCGGGGTCTGCATCCGGGAATGGGGCTCAAAGGTGGAATGCACCATCTCGAAATCATCGGTCAGGTCAGGCGACAGCAATTCCTCGATCAGCCCTTCCTCGCCCGACCCCATCGGCCGGCGCGAACCGGCGCGCACCACATAGCCCTGTTCCCCGGCCAGAACGCCGGTATGGGCGAACAGCATCGACATCGGCACACCCAGGCATTCCGCGATCAGGCGCAGATCCGAGATCGACGGAGCAGACAAATCGCGCTCGACCTGGCTGAGCCAGCCCACCGACCGGTCCAACCGCGAAGCGATATCGGTTAGCGTCAACCCGCGCGCCTTGCGCAGCGCGCGAATGTCCGCCCCCAGCGTCGCAGCGATATGGGCCTGGTCGTTCACGCTACCACCCCCGATTCATGAAATTTACGTCACATTTTTCACGATGTCCCGAATCGGTGAAAATTCCAAGAGATTTTTCACTACCGATCCTGATCCTTCCACGCTATGGCTGCGGAATGTGGATCGTCATTCTGTATTTCTGGGCCATCAACGCGTTGACTTTGCTGGTGTTCGGCTGGGACAAGCTGCGGGCGATCCGACGCAGGCGGCGTGTCCCGGAGAAGTGGCTTTTGCGACTGGCGCTGTTGGGCGGCAGCCCCGCAGCTTTGTTGGGTCGCTGGATATTCGGGCACAAGACCCGGAAAAAGCGGCTGACGACTGTGCTGTATGCCATTGCGGCTCTGCAGGCGGGCGCGATCTACCTGTTCCTCACCTACAGTTCTGTTTGAAACTGGCAATTGGCAGTGCGATCGGGCAATGGTTGCACATGATTGACAGAACTTCGTCCCAGGCGCTGGCCATCGGGTCAGTGGCGGTGTCCCTGCTGGTGCTGCTGCTCAAGGTCCTGGCATGGCATTTGACCGGGTCGGTCGCTCTGTATTCCGACGCAATGGAGTCTTTGGTCAACGTGGTCGGCGCGCTGCTGGCGTGGTTTGCCATTCGGATGGCAGAGCGTCCTGCCGACAGCAATCACCCTTTCGGACATCACAAGGCCGAGAACTTCTCGGCCATCGCCGAGGGGACCCTGATCGTTCTCGCCGCAATCCTGATCATTCAGGAAGCCTGGGGCGCCTTGTTCGCGCCTCACCTGGACCAGCTCGGACCGATCGGACTGGCCGTGAACGCAGCGGCCATGGTCCTGAACCTGGTCTGGGCCCGCGTCTTGATCTCGGCGGGTCAGAAACGGCGCTCGCCGGCCATGACCGCCAATGGGCGCCACCTGATGACCGACGTCTGGACCTCGGCCGGGGTCTTGTTGGGACTGATCCTGGTATTGCTCACAGGCTGGGCCGTTCTTGACCCGTTGCTGGCCATTCTGGTGGCCGCGAATATTCTGCGCGAAGGTTGGAAGGTCATTTTCCATTCGGCCGGAGATCTGATGGATTCAGCTGCCCACACCGAGGACACGGACATCATCGAGGCCGCCGTTCGGAACTCGTCTCAGGGAGCCTTGCAGATCCACGATCTGCGCACCCGTCGGGCCGGCAAAGCCGTGTTCATCGAATTTCACCTGGTCGTCGATCGCAACATGACAGTCGGTGACGCCCACGACATCTGTGACGCGATCGAAGATGCAATCGCGGAAAAGCTGCCCGAGGCCCGGACCATCATTCACGTGGAGCCGGACTCTCAGCTCAAAGCCTCGGGAATCGAACCGGAATAAAGGTTCTACAGACGCCCGAAAACCTGCGCGAGGATACGCGACAGCCCATCGGCATCGGCCTGCTCGAACGCATCGGGCTGATCGCTGTCGATATCAAAGACCCCGATGACCTGCCCCGCAGAGTCCCGCACCGGCAGAACCAATTCGGACCGGGTCGACGAGGCACAGGCAATGTGCCCCTCAAACGCATCCACATCCGGGACCAGCTGAACCTCTCCGGTCCGCGCTGCTGCCCCGCAGACCCCGCGCGAGAACGGAATGACCAAACACCCATGCCCGCCTTGATAGGGTCCGATCTTCAACAACTCCGGCTCGGTCACACGGTAAAACCCTGTCCAGTCAAAGCGGTCGTCGCTGTGATGCACCTCGCAGGCGACGGTGGCCATCAGAGCGACCTGGTCAGTTTCACCTTCCGTCAGGGCTTCGATGGTTTTGGACAAGAGCGCGTAGTCAGCTTTCATGGGGTCATTTCCAATGTGCAACCGGGCCGCAACCTCTGCGGCCCGGTTCAGCTAATGGCAAAATGCCAAAGCGTCAAACCCGCTCGATCGCGATTGCGGTGCCTTCGCCGCCTCCGATGCAGATCGCGGCCACTCCGCGCTTCAGGCCACGCTTCTCGAGTGCATTTAGAAGCGTCACCATGATACGTGCACCTGAGGCACCGATCGGATGACCGAGGGCGCAGGCGCCTCCGTTGACGTTGACCTTGTCGCGCGGCAGGCCCATTTCGTGCATGAAGGCCATCGGAACAACGGCAAAAGCCTCGTTCACTTCCCACAGGTCCACGTCGTCCTTGCTCCAACCGATCCGTTCCAGCAGCTTCTGCGCGGCCGGGACCGGAGCCGTCGTGAAAAGGCCGGGCGCCTGGGCGTGGCTCGCGTGGCCCAGGATGCGGGCACGTACATTCAGGCCGCGCGCCTCGGCCGTGTCAGCCGCAGCAAGAACCAGCGCCGCTGCGCCATCCGAGATTGACGAGGAATTGGCCGCCGTCACCGTGCCATCCTTGCGGAATGCCGGCTTCAGCGTCGGTATCTTTTCCGGTCGCGCCGATTTGGGCTGCTCGTCCGAATCCTGAATGATTTCACCTTTGCGGCTTCGGACCGTGACGGCTGCGATCTCGTCCGAGAAGGCCCCACTGGCCTGCGCTTCGAGCGCATTCGACAGCGATTTCAACGCGTATTCGTCTTGCGCCTCTCGGGTGAATTGATAAGCCTCGGCGCAGTCTTCGGCAAAAGTGCCCATCAGGCGGCCCTTGTCATAGGCATCTTCCAACCCGTCCAGGAACATGTGATCCACCACCTGGCCGTGACCGATACGAGCCCCGCCGCGCATCTTGGGCAGCAAGTAGGGCGCATTCGTCATGCTTTCCATCCCACCCGCAACCATCGAGTCTGCATGGCCAAGCGCGATCTGATCGAACGCCATCATCGCCGCCTTCATGCCCGACCCGCACATCTTGTTCAGCGTGGTCGCAGGCACCTCTTCACCCAGACCTGCCGCAAACCCTGCCTGCCGCGCCGGAGCCTGCCCCTGACCGGCGGGCAGAACGCAGCCCATCAAAACCTCGTCGACCGTCTGCGTCTTGGCGTTTTCAAGCGCCGCGCGAATGGCGACGCCACCCAGTTCCGCCGCAGGCACGCCGTCGAACATTCCTTGAAACCCGCCCATCGGCGTCCGGGCCGCACCAGCGATCACAACCTCTTTCATGTGACGACTCCTCCTTTTGTCGAGTGCTTGGATACCGAATGGTAAGAAATGCCGTCTAGCGTATTTCTACGATCGATCGACGGAATCCGAGGGGAGTCACGTGGCACTGAGCAGCAAAACGACAGGCGAGACGCAGATCATCACAGTCGACGCCGCCCGCATCGACGCCGCCATGGCGATACAGTTCAAGGAAGACATGCGGACCCAAACCGCAGATGGCGCCAGTCGGATCATCCTGGACCTGTCTGCGGTCGAGTTCATAGACTCCAGTGGATTGGGCGCGATCGTGGCGTCCATGAAGCAACTTGGAAATGGGCGCAGGCTGGAACTGGCGGGATTGCAGCCTGTCGTGGCAAAGGTTTTTCGGCTGACGCGGATGGATACGGTTTTCAAACTGCATCCCAACTTGGATGACGCGCTGGCCTCCGAGTTGGAGTGAAGCGTCAGGGGGCAAATGGCGTGACAGTCAACTGCGAAGACGGCCGACTCGAAGTGGCGTTCCCTGCCGTCGAAGCCGAGGCCAGCCGCGCCATCGCTTCGTTGCACGCGGGGCTGTCGAATCTCGGTTTGCCGGGGCAAAAGACTGCCGACATCAAGATCGTGTTGGCCGAGGCGATCAACAATGTTGTCGAACACGCCTATGCTGAGCGCGCGCCCGGAATGGTTCGGGTTTCCGTGCTGGACTCCAAAGATTACCTGGAGGTCCAGATCACTGACACCGGGCACCCCTTGCCCGGCCTGAAGATGCCTGATGGCATTCCTGCCAGTGTGGAAACCGATACTTCAAACCTGCCCGAAGGTGGATTCGGTTGGTTCCTGATCCGCACATTGGCCGACGAGGTGCGGTATGACCGCAGAAACGGCCAAAACCTGCTATTCTTGCGGTTTGAGCGCACAAAAAAAGCGGATCGGCCACAATAACGCCCAGATCGGACCATTGTCGCGCCGCAAACGACGGGCAGAAACAAGGGGTAGCTCAGATAGCTTCCCTCGGCGCCATGTGTCACAGCCCCCACCCAGTGAACGGCGCCGAGGACCTTCTCCTTGAAATGACTGGACATCAGCCAACGGCACCCTAGTGTCGACGCGTTCAGGAGGAGACCCATTCCATGCGCGATTTCCACGCCCCCGGCCGTTCCGAGGTTTTGTCGACCGAAGGGATGTGCGCAACCTCGCATCCGCTGGCTGCAAAGGTGGCGCTGGATATTCTGGGCCGCGGCGGAAACGCAATGGACGCGGCCATTGCCGCGGGCGTACTTCTGGGCATCTGCGAACCGCAGATGACAGGTCTGGGTGGCGACTGTTTCGTTCTTTACAATCGCGCCGGCGAAACGAAGGTTCGCGCGCTGAACGGATCCGGGCGGGCGCCCGCTGGAGCCTCGGCCGAAGATCTGCGGGCCCGTGGGTTGGCTGCTGTGCCACTTGACCGCCCCGAAGCGGTGACGATCCCCGGGGCTGTCGATGCATTCTGCCACCTGTCAGAGGCCGAGGGTCGATTGGGGATCGAGGCCCTTCTTCAACCTGCAATTCACTATGCCGAAACGGGCGTTCCGGTTGCACCCCGCGTCGCGCTTGACTGGTCGATCGGGGCCGAAACGCTGCAGGGCGCAGCCCGGGATCACTATCTGATCGACGGCCGCGCCCCAACGACAGGTCAGATGTTCCGCGCTCCGGGTCAGGCAGAAGTCCTGCGTCGCGTGGCCCGAAATGGGCGTGACGCCTTTTACGAGGGCGAAATCGCCGATGACATGCTGGCCGCGTTGAATTCTCGAGGCGGGATCCATTCGGCCACCGATTTTCACGACACAAAGTTCATCGAAGCCTCACCGGTCGGAGGTGACTACCGCAACGCTGAACTGCTGGAACATCCGCCGAACGGACAAGGCGCGACTGCGATCCTGCTTCTCAACATCCTCAAGCATTTCGACATTGCAGGCATGGACCCGTCGGGCGCCGAACGGGCGCATATCGAAGCCGAGGCGACCAAGCTGGCCTACGATGCACGCAACCGGTTCATCGCCGACCCGGATCAGTCGTCGCGCATGGAACATTTTCTGGCGCCGGAAACGGCGGCAAAGCTGGCCGAGCTGATTGATCCCCGGCGCGCCATGACTGCCGCAGCGCCGCTGACCGAAGCCGTGCACAAGGACACAGTTTACGTCACGGTCGTCGACCGGGACCGTATGGCTGTTTCTCTGATCTATTCGATCTTCCACAGCTTCGGATCGGGCATCGCCTCGGAAAAATTTGGCATACTCCTGCAGAACCGCGGATGTGGTTTCAACCTTGAACCGGGACATCCGAACGAGCTGGGCGGCGGCAAGCGCCCGATGCACACGATCATTCCCGCGATGCTGAAGCAAAACGGTCAGATAGCCATGCCGTTCGGCGTGATGGGCGGGGCCTATCAGCCGACAGGCCACGCGCGCCTGGTTTCCAACCTTCTGGATTTCGACTTGGGGCTGCAGCACGCCGTCGACGCACCCCGCGTTTTTGCCGACGGTTCGATCTTGAAGATCGAACCCAGTTACGATCGCAGGATCGCGCAACAATTGTCGGAAATGGGGCACAATGTCGTCGAAACGGAAACGCCTCTGGGCGGCGCCCAGGCGATCCGAATCCGTCAAAGCGGAGTATTGGAGGGCGCCAGCGACCCCCGAAAGGACGGTTGCGCTTTGGGTTACTGACGCCGCAACGGCGTCAACACCGTATCAGTTCAGTTGGAAGTGCAGCGGATAGCTGCCGTCCTGAAACGGCCCGAACATGTTGGGAATATCAGGATGATCAACAGGTTCGCCAGACTGGTCGGCAATCAGATTTTGCTCTGATACATAAGCCACATAGAAGGATTGATCGTTCTCGGCCAGCAAATGGTAGAACGGCTGATCCTTGATCGGGCGGCTGTCTTCGGGAATTGCCTCGTACCATTCCTCGGTGTTCGCAAATTCCGGATCCACGTCAAAAATCACCCCTCGGAAGGGATGTTTCTTGTGACGAACCACCTGGCCCAGGCGGTACTTTGCATTTGTCTTCAGCATTGTCTCAGCCCCCAAGGCACTTACTAAACCTTTCCGCCGGCAATTGCCAATCATTGATCTGAAATTCGCGGAAACAGTCTGTGAACCTATGCCTGACAGTCGACGGCCTGCTGCAGGGTTTCTTATACGATTGTGATTTCCTCGGCCTGCAATCTGCGCTAGAATAAAGAAAAAAGGCACGAGGCACATGAGCAGAAAACTTCTCGTACTCTTCGGGGTGCTGTTTTTGGCATCCTGTGGGGGCGGCGCACAGCGTCCGCCCAGCAACCTCAATGACGCTTGCGCCATCGCGCGCGAGCGGCCGGACATGATCAAGGCGTTCAAGAGCACCGAACGCAAATGGGGTGTTCCGGTCCATGTCCAGATGGCAACCATCTACCAAGAAAGCCGCTATCGTCACGACGCCCGGACGCCCCACAAATATGTTCTTGGGGTTATTCCGATGGGCCGTCAGAGCAGCGCCTATGGCTTCAGCCAGGCCCTGGACGGAACCTGGGAAGAATACCAGCGCGAAACCGGGAAGCGGCGCGCCAAGCGTGACCGCATTCGTGACGCATCAGATTTCGTCGGTTGGTACATGAACAAAAGCAGTCAGAAGATCGGCATCTCGACCAGCGACACGCGGAACCAGTATCTGGCGTATCACGAAGGTCGCGCGGGTTACGCACGCGGCAGCCATTACGGCAAGACCTGGCTATTGAACGTGGCCAATGACGTGGACGCACGTGCGCAGATGTACCAGGCGCAGCTGTCCAGCTGCCGCTACTGAAAGAGCTGCGGGTCAGCGGTTTTCTGACCCGCGCCGCGCCTTGTTCGAAAACAGGCCGCTGTCGATTCTGACATCTTCGTTGAGGGGGCCCAGCAGCACCGTGGTTTGACCCCCGGCGTTGTCGTAGATGACCCATTTCCTCAACTCGATCGGATTTGCCGTGAACATCAGCTCGATCCGCCCGGACTCGGGGTTTTTCGGGTCCTGCGCGGTGACGACCGTGGCTGTGCCATCAAATGTGTGGCCGACTACCATGTTGGCCTGCGACAGGTTCACGTTGCGCGCCAGAACCAGCGACAGCGGTGTGCGCTTCAACGGGTACTGCTCGGGCGGCTGGTTCGATTTGGGGTCGAACACCATCACGGTGCCGGCATTGGCCAGCACCACCGCGCTGTTGGGCGGATCGTATTCGAACCGCATCTTGCCGGGGCGCTGCAGCCACAGCTTGCCGGTACTCAGCGATCCGTCATCGTTGACTTGGGTAAACGTCGTCTGAACGGCCTTCAGTCCGTTCAGATAGTTCGAGATCTGCGACAAGGGCAGCTTGTCGGCGGCCCAGGCTGCAGGGGCAGTCAAAGCAAGGGCAAGGGCAAAGGCAATCTGTTTCATGACACACAGATATGCGCTCTGCCCTTGTTATTAAATATCCTACTGTTCCGGGACGAGGATTTCGCGTTTGCCCACGTGATTTGCTGCCGAAACAACGCCTTCGTCCTCCATCTGCTCGACCAGCCGTGCAGCCTTGTTGTAGCCGATGGCAAGTTTCCGCTGGATGTACGACGTTGAACACTTGCGATCCTTGATCACGATGGCAACCGCCTGATCGTACAGGGCATCCTCACCATTGGTGTTACCGCCGGTGTTCAGCCCCAGAACCGCGTCGATATTGTCGGCCTTGTCCTCGGACGGGCCGTCCAGCACGCTGCCGACATAGTCGGGCGGGCCATACTGCTTGAGGTGGTTCACGACCTCCTCGACCTCTTCATCGGACACGAACGGCCCGTGGCAGCGGGTGATCTTGGCGCCGCCGGCCATGTACAGCATATCGCCCTGCCCCAGCAGCTGTTCGGCCCCCATCTCTCCCAGGATGGTCCGGCTGTCGACTTTCGACGTCACCTGGAACGAGATCCGGGTCGGGAAGTTGGCCTTGATCGTGCCGGTGATGACGTCCACCGATGGGCGCTGCGTGGCCATGATCAGGTGGATGCCCGAGGCCCGTGCCATCTGCGCCAGACGCTGGATGCAGGCTTCGATCTCCTTGCCGGCCACCATCATCAGGTCGGCCATCTCGTCGACGATGACGACGATATAGGGCATGGCCTTGGGTTCGAACTCTTCCGTCTCGAAAACGGGTTCTCCGGTTTCGTCGTCGAACCCGGTCTGGACCGTGCGGCTGAACATCTCGCCCTTGGACAGCGCGTCCTTCACCCGGCCGTTGTAGCCGGCGATGTTGCGCACGCCCATCTTGGACATCTTGCGATAGCGGTCCTCCATCTCGCCGACGACCCATTTCAGGGCAACCACCGCCTTTTTCGGGTCGGTCACGACCGGCGACAGCAGGTGCGGGATGCCGTCATAGACGGAAAGTTCCAGCATCTTTGGGTCGATCATGATCAGGCGGCATTCGTCCGGTGTCAGCTTGTAGAGCAGCGACAGGATCATTGTGTTGATCGCCACCGACTTGCCCGAACCGGTCGTCCCGGCGATCAGCAGGTGAGGCATCTTGGCCAGGTTGGCCACGACCGAGTCTCCGCCGATATCCTTGCCCAGCGCCAGCGGCAGCGCATGGGTGCCGTCGCCGAAATCGCGGCTTGCCAGGATTTCGCGCAGGACCACCATCTCGCGGTTCTCGTTGGGCAGTTCGATACCGATGACCGAACGTCCGGGCAGGGTCGAGACACGCGCCGACAGCGCCGACATAGACCGGGCGATATCATCGGCCAGCCCGATCACGCGGCTGGCTTTCAGGCCCGGTGCGGGTTCCAACTCGTACATCGTGACGACAGGGCCGGGGCGGACACTGACGATCTCGCCTTTGACCCCATAATCATCCAGCACGTTCTCCAGCATCCGCGCGTTTTCCTCCAGCGCTTCGTCACTGAGGTGATGACGCTGAATGCCCGACGGGTTCGTGAGCAGGCTGAGTGGCGGCAGTTCGAAATCCGTGTGCCGCTCTTCGAAAGACAGGCTGGGCTGCGCTTCGGCCTGAGCCCGTCGCGACGGCAGAACGTTGCGCCGGACTGGCTGCGCCACAACCGGCTTGCGCGGTTCGGCAACCGGGATCTTCATCGCGGGGCGTGCCTCGGCGATTGGGTCCTCTGCATCCTCGAACACCTGATCGTCGTCGATATCCTCATGCGCATATGTCGAAAGCCGGTCTTCCGCGAACGTCTCCATTTCCGCAGAAGGCTGCGTCGGGTGACCTGTCAACGGCGGCTCGGGCGGCAGCCCGGCAGCAGTCAACGGAGGTTCGGGCGGAAGGTTGCCCGCTCGCGGCGCATTCAGGATCAGCGGGTCAGGGCCGCGGCCGCGCCCCTTGGTCAGCGGGCGGTTCGGATCGGGCTCGGGCGCGATTTCACCGGTGGCGACCTTGCGGTTCTGGATCACCGCGGAGATCTTCGAGCGGATCCGGTCCTCGCCCGGCATCTCGTCATATCCGGTAACGGGTTCCGGATCGACCAGTTCGGGTTCGGGCATCGGCTCAGGGCGGCGGATCAGGCCGGGCATGCGCGCAAGCAGGCCCGTTTTGACGGGCTCGGGGGCTGCGATCTCGGGCTCTTCAAAGACCGGATCGGCATAGGCCAGTTCATCCTCGAATTCGGCACCGGCGGCTTGGGTTGCCTTGCGTTCCTGCCACTTTTCCCGGCGCGCCTGTGCGGCCCGGGCGGTGGCCGACGCCCCCTGCCCCAGCGCGGTCATCAACATGTCATAGGCCATCACCAGACCCAGCAGGAAAGCCCGGAACCCGCGCCGGACATCCGACTTGGTGAAGCCCAGCACAAAGACGCCCAACGCCAGCATTCCGGCCGCCATGGCCAGCGACATCAGCTTGACCATGAAATGCGACGAGATCGGCAACAGCGTAAGCAGCGCGCCCATTACCGTATCGCCGAACAGACCGCCCAGACCAAAGCTGTGCGTCGCGCGCCATTCGGCGCCGGGCACCAGGGTTGCAGCATAGACCGAGAGCACGGCGATCCAGATCGGCGCGAAAATCAGGCGGGCCACGGCGCGATCCTCGCCGAAATGGCCGGCAAAGCGCACGCCCCAGCCGACCAGCACCAGCGCGATGCCAAAGCTGCCCCAGCCCACGATCATGAACAACGGCGCGGCGATCGAAGCGCCGAACCGGCCCAGCCAGTTCTGCACCGGCGCGTCGGTCGAGACCATCCAGTTCGGATCATCCGGCGTGTAGGACCAGATCATCGCCGCGGCGGCCAGGCCGGCCAAGATCAAGGCGATCCCGATCAGTTCCTTGCTGCGCCGCTCGATCGCGGCCTGGGTGGTGCTGTCCAACAATGGGTCGCGGTTGCGCGCGTTGTAAGATGCCATGTGCCCTCGTACCTCACGAATAGATGCAGTCGCGGAGCGTGATCAGCCCGCGCTGCATCTCTGTTTTTGGGGCCACCATCGCGACCCTGATAAAGCCTTTGCCCGGGTTCTGCCCCGGATCCCCTTGTGAAAGATATGCGCCCGGCAGGACCCGAACCCCGGTTTCCCGCCACAGCTTCAATGCGGCCTGCTCGCCATCCTCGACGGGCAGCCAAAGAAAGAACCCCGCCTCGGGCGGCATATAGCCCTGAACGCCCGCAAACACCTGATCGGCGATCGCGTATTTTTCTTGATACAGCGCGCGGTTTTCTTGAACATGCGCCTCGTCGGCCCAGACCCTGGCCGCGGCGGCCTGCAACGGCGACGGCAAGGGCGCCCCGGCATAGGCGCGCAACTGCTTGACCCGCTTGATACTTTCCGGCCCGCCCGCGATCAGCCCCGACCGCAGCCCCGCCAGGTTCGAGCGTTTCGACAGCGAGTTGAACAGCGTGATCCGCTCGGGGTAGGCGCCCAGCTCCTGCGCGACGGTCAGGATGCCGGTGGGCGGCGCGTCGCGGTAGATTTCGGAATAGCACTCGTCGGCGAAGATGCGGAAATCGTACCGCTCGGCCAGCCGGATCAGATCGGCCCAGTAGTCGCGCGAGGCGACGGCACCCTGCGGGTTGGCGGGCGAACAGATATAGGCCACGGCGGTGCGGTTCAGCACATCCTCTGGAAGGCCGGCATAGTCCGGAAGATGCCCGGTGGCCGCGGTGGCGGGCACGAAATACGGCTGCGCCCCGACCGAGATCGAGGCCACCATGTAGACTTGGTAGAACGGGTTGGGGCACAAAACGATCGGCTGCTGGCCGTTCTTCTGCTCGGGGCAAAGCGCCATGGCGGCGTTGTACAACCCCTCGCGCGTACCGTTCAGCGCCATGATGTTGGTTTCGGGGTCCATCCGCACGCCATAGCGGCGGTCGATCCAGTCGGCGATGGCCCCGCGCAGCGCGTCGGACCCCTCGTTCGGCGGGTATTTCTGAAATCCGGCGGCGCTTTCCACAATGACATCGGTCACCCAGGCCGGAAAGTCATGCTTGGGCTCGCCAATCGTCATATGCACGACATCGCCACCCGGCGCGTGATGGTCGAGCAGGGCGCGTAGACGCGGAAAAGCATAGGCCGGTAGGTTCGAAAACCGCTCGGGGAAATTCATGACTGCTGCCTCGATACCGGGATCATTGGCGCCCCGGTTTTCCAGCAGATTACAGGCCGAACCCCCGCGCGTCCAGACAAAGAGGTTCCGAATCAGGGGATTGTGGCATTCAGGTCAGAACAGCCTCGGCCGCCGCACCTAGCCGCAAAAGCGCCTCTTCCGAGCCCGGATAGCCCAACATCATCAGCCCGCAGGACGGTATCGTGGTGGGCAGCGACAGCGCCGCCAGCCCCATCAGGTTGCCGATCCGGGTGTTGCGCAGGGCCAGAAGGTTCTCGGTGACGTAGTAGTCATGGTCGTTCATCAGCTGGTCCAGATCCGGCGGCAGGATCGGCGCGGTGGGGGCCAGAACCGCGTCAAAGCCGGCGGTGGCCGCGTCCCAGGCCGACCGGCAGGCTTTCAGCCGCGACCACGCGGCCACGTAATCCGGGCCGGAATGCCCCTTGCCCGCGCGGAACCGTTCAAGGATTTCGGGATACATCGCCTCAGGGTTGGCCTCGATCACGTCGCGCCACAGGCCATAGGCTTCGGTGGTGTAAAGGACACCGGACAGGCCCATCGCCTCGACCAGTTCCGGCACCTCCAGCGGCACGATTTCGGCCCCTGCATCACGCAAGCGGTCCAGCGCCTCGGCATAGGCCTGGCGTGGCGCGTCGCGCAGATCGTCCTGCGCGATGGTCTGCAGATCGGCAAACCGCCGCCCCTTCAGGCTGGCGCCCCGCAGATCGGCCGGCGTTCCGCCTTCCAGCAGCGCCAGCATCTGCGCCGCATCCTCGACCGACCGCGCCAGCGGGCCGACCGTGTCGAACCGCAGGCACAGGGGCACCACGCCCTCGAGGCTCAACCGCCCCGACGTGGTTTTCAGCCCCACCAAGTCGTTCCACGCGGCCGGAATGCGCACCGATCCGCCCGTATCCGAGCCGATTCCGCAGGCCGCCAGACCAAAGGCCACCGACGCCACCGCACCCGAGGACGACCCGCCCGGAACCGCCTTTTCGTCATTCACGCAGGGCGGCGTCGCGGTGACGGGGTTCAGGCCAAGGCCCGAGAAGGCCAGCTCGCTCATATGCGTCTTGCCCAGACAGACCGCGCCCATGGCCGTCGCGTTGCGCAGAACGGTTGCGTCATGGTCGGGAACCCGGCCGCGCAGCAGGGCCGATCCGGCCTCGGTTCCGATCCCGGCGGTGTCGAACAGATCCTTCCAGCTGATCGGCACCCCATCCAGCAGGGACCGGCGCAGCCCTTGGGCCGCCCGTTCGTTGGCCGCGCGGGCTTCGGCGCGGGCGCGGTCATGCGTGACGCGGGCATAGATGCGGTCGCGGTGCGGATGGGCGTCGATGGCCGCCAGATAGACCTCGGTCAGTTCCTCGGGATCGATCTGACCCATGCCGATCCCCCGGCCCAGGTCACATGCCGTCATGGTCAGCCAGTCCTGCATCTTTGCCCCCTCGTCGGAAAAATTCGTGTTTCGGCGACGGTAGCGACAGGACTGCACATGGACAATCCCGAAAGGGCGCGCATATTGCACCGCATGACACAGGTTTCCGATATCGTGATCGTGGGCGGCGGGCTGAACGGCCCCGCCCTGGCGCTGGCGCTGGCGCAGACCGGGCACAGCGTCACCGTGATCGACGCGCTGGCCGAGAAGGTGCGCAAGAACGCGGCATTCGACGGGCGTGCCTATGCGCTGGCGCTGGCCTCGCAACGGTTGCTGGCCGCGATCGGCATTTGGGAGCGGGTCGCGGACCACGCCCAGCCGATGTTGGAGATCAAGGTCACCGATGGCCATGCGGGCGCTGGCCCGTCGCCGTTTTTCATGCATTTCGACCATGCCGAGATCGAGGAAGGCCCGATGGGCTATATGGTCGAGGACCGTCACCTGCGGCGCGCGTTTCTTGCGGCGATGGAGGCAGAACCGGCGATCACTCGGGTCGATGGCAAAACCGTGGTTGCGCAGGAAACCGGGCCTGGTGGCGTGACCGTGACGCTGGATGACGGATCGGCGCTGTCCGGTCGGCTTCTGGTGGGGTGTGACGGCCGCCGCAGCGGCACCGCCGCCCGCGCCGGGATCAAGCGGACCGGATGGGACTACGGCCAGACCGCGCTGGTCTGCGCCATCGAACACGACCTGCCCCATCACGGCATCGCACATCAGTTCTTCATGCCCCCCGGCCCGCTGGCGATCCTGCCGCTGACCGGCAATCGCAGCTCGATCGTCTGGAGCGAACGCTCTGACACCGCGCAGCGCATCAACGCGCTGGACGAGGCCGAGTACCTTCAAGTTCTGCGGCCCAGATTCGGCGATTTTCTGGGTGACATCCGCCTGCAGGGCGACCGGTTCACCTATCCGCTGAACCTGACCATCGCCAATTCCTTCATCGCCGAGCGGCTGGCGCTGGTGGGTGATGCGGCCCATGGCATGCACCCGATCGCCGGTCAGGGGCTGAACGCCGGGCTGCGCGACGTCGGCGCTCTGGCCGAGGTGCTGACGCTGGCCGGGCGACGCGGCGAGGACATCGGCTCGGTGCTGGTTCTGGAGCGCTATCAGGAATGGCGCCGCTTTGACACGGCGGCCCTGGCAATGGCGACGGATGTGTTCAACAAGCTGTTTTCGAACGACAATCCGATACTGCGGCTGGGGCGCGAGATCGGAATGGGCATCGTGGGCTCCCTGCCCGGTCTGCGCCGCGGCTTCGTGCGCGAGGCCGCCGGTTTGACAGGCGACCTGCCCAAGCTGCTGCAGGGCCGCCCGATCTAGTCGAGCTTGCGCGCCTCATCTACCAGCATCACCGGAATCCCGTTGCGGATGGGAAAAGCCAGACCAGCGGCTTTCGAGACCAACTCCTGCCGCTCGGCGTCATATTCCAGCGTGGTATGAGTCTGTGGGCAGATCAGCGCCTCGAGCATGTGGCGGTCGAATCCCGGTTCCGTTTCAGTCATTGCAGTTGTTCCTCGTTTGAACCCCCGCGCAGCGAGAATTCGATCAGTGTGACAAGCGTTTCGCGCCGGGTGCGCAGACAGGGCGCCTCAAGCAGGGCCTGCTTGTCCTCAGGGTCGAAGTCCAGAAGCATAGACAGGGAATTGACCAGCAATTCGTCATCCGCCTCGTTCAGTGACTCCCAATCGGTCGACAGTTGGCGGGCGGAAAAGTAACTCCCCAGCAGACGCAGGAAACCGGACCGGTCGAACGTATCGTCAATTTCCCCTTTGCCCAGATCGCGGTCGAACCCGTCCCAGGTAACGGCGCAGCGACGATACGGGGTGAAACCATCCATTTCGGATTGGATGCGAAACCGGGATACACCGGACAGAGTGATCAGATAGCGCCCGTCTTCGGTCTCGGAAAACTGCGTGACACGTCCGGCGCATCCGATCCGATGCAATTTGGTGTCGTCGTTCTGACAAGGGTTCGGCTGGACCATGCCGACCAACCGCTCTTTGGTTTTCAAGGCGTCATCCAGCATTTGCAGGTAGCGAGGCTCGAAAATATGCAGCGGCAGGCGTGACCGGGGCAGCAACAGCGCCCCGGGCAGAGGAAACACGGACAACGTGTCCGGCAGATCGGCGGGATGCATCATGTTTCCGATTCTAGCTCTGATGCGCGGTTAGGCAAATATCATCGAGCTGAGTTTGCGGCGACCGTTCAAAACGATCGGGTCATTGGCCTTGAGCGCATCAAAGATGGTGAACAGCTGTGCCTTGGCTGCGCCATCATTCCATTCCCGATCGCGGCGAAACAGCTCGAGAAGCTGGTCAACCGCCTCGGCTGCCTTGCCGTTGGCATAGAGCGCCTGCGCCAGGTCGAACCGAGCCTGATGGTTGTCGGGATCTGCTTCGACCGCTGCCGTCAACTCGGCCACCGGCCCGGCATTTGCGGCCTGCTTGGCCAGTTCCAGCTGCGCGTGGGCAGCTTCCAACTCGGCCGTCGTTGAAATCTCGGCCGGAGCGCCGTTCAGGATCGCCTCGGCCTGATCAAGGTCACCCATCGCGATATGCGCCCGCACCAGGCCGCCATAGGCCGCGGCATGTTTGGGGTCTTCGCCAAGAATGGCGGCAAAGGTCTGGGCCGCATCCACTGCCGCGCCATCATTCAGCATCTCTTCGGCGGCCTCCACGGCCTCGTCCAGCTGGCCGCCCGGGCTCTGGCCCCCGGCAGCCTCGATCACACGGTCGATAAAGGCCTTGATCTCCGATCCTGGCAATGCGCCTTGGAATCCGTCAACCGGCTGCCCCTTGAAGAAGGCATAGACGGTCGGAATCGACTGGATACGCAATTGCGAGGCGATCATCTGCGCCTCGTCCACGTTGATTTTCACCATCTTGACCGCGCCCTTGGCCGCGGTCACGGCCTCTTCCAAGGCCGGACCCAAGGTCTTGCACGGACCGCACCAGGGCGCCCAGAAGTCGACGATAATGGGCAATTCCTGCGATGCCTCGACGACATCGGCCATGAAAGTGGCCTCGGTTCCGTCTTTGATCAGATCGGTGGCTGCGGGGCTGCCTGCGCCGTTCAGAAGTTCCATGGCATTCACTCTCCGGATTCAGTCTTGGGCCTTATATGCAACCAGCCGACCGGGAAACCAAGGGCCGAGTTGCGGAATCCCGCACCGATCAAAGATCGAAACTGGCAAAGACGGGCGCGTGGTCGCTGGGCTTCTCCCAGCCGCGCGCGTCACGCAGGACGCGGCTGGAATGGCCGGCGTTCGAGATATCAGGCGTCGCCCAGACGTGATCCAGGCGCCGCCCTTTGTCAGCCGCATCCCAGTCGCGGGCGCGATAGGACCACCAGCTGTAGAGCTGTCCCTCGGGGATGTCCTGCCGGGTGATATCGACCCAGCCGCCCGCATCCTGCGTCTCGGCCAATTGCTCGACCTCGATCGGCGTGTGCGACACGACCTTGAGCAGTTGCTTGTGCGACCACACGTCATCCTCGCGCGGGGCGATGTTCAGGTCACCGACCAGAATGGATTTCTGCGGCTTTTCGGCGTGGAACCAGTCGCGCATGTCGGTCAGGTAATCCAGCTTCTGGCCAAATTTCTCGTTCACCTCGCGATCGGGAACGTCGCCGCCTGCCGGGACGTAGAAATTGTGGATGATCACCCCGTTTTCCAATCGCCCCGCCACATGCCGGGCATGGCCCAGCCCGGCAAAGTCCTGATCGCCCAGATCCGTGATCGGCAGGCGCGACAGGATGGCCACGCCGTTATAGCCCTTCTGACCGCGGGCGATCATGTGGGTGTAGCCCAGTTCCGCGAATCCCTCTGTCGGGATCTTGTCGACCGGCGATTTGCACTCTTGCAGGCAGAGCACGTCCGGCGCTTCTTCCTGCAGCAGCTTCAGCACGATGGGCTCGCGCAGGCGAACGGAATTGATGTTCCAGGTGGCCAGAGTGAAAGGCATGATCGGGGTTCCCTTGTCGCGACTCGGGCAAACTAGCGCGGCAGGTGCCGGGGTGCCATCCGAAAAAAAGCCGGGCCAAAGGCCCGGCAGTCCAACAGGGAGGTACATGTCATGACCCGGACATGCACGGGATGGGATTATCCTAAAGATGCCTGCAGAGTATCACTTTGATCCACATCAATCCACCTATGGTTACGACACCAGTCGATATCCACCAGATTCTGTGACCAAAAGGCGCGCATTGGAGGGATCGGGCTCGATTTTCTGACGCAGGCGGTAGATGTGCGTTTCCAGCGTATGTGTGGTTACACCGGCGTTGTAGCCCCAGACCTCGTGCAGCAGCACATCGCGCGCCACCACGCCGTCGGTCGAGCGATACAGGAACTTGAGAATGTTGGTTTCCTTCTCCGTCAGCCGAATCTTGCGGTCGTCCTCGGTGATCAACATCTTCATCGCCGGCTTGAAGGTGTACGGCCCCAGGACAAAAACGGCATCTTCAGACTGTTCGTGCTGGCGCAGCTGCGCACGGATCCGGGCCAGAAGCACCGGGAACTTGAACGGCTTTGAAACATAGTCGTTGGCACCCGCATCCAACCCCAGGATCGTATCGGCATCGCTGTCATGGCCGGTCAGCATCAGGATCGGGCTTTTGACCCCCTGCTTGCGCATCAGGCGGCACAGCTCGCGCCCATCCGTGTCGGGCAAACCCACATCCAGGATCACAAGGTCATAGATGGCTTCGCGCGCCCGCTCCATCGCGGATTGGCCGTCGGAGGCTTCGAATACATCAAAGTCCTCGGTCATCACCAACTGCTCGCTGAGCGCCTCGCGCAGGTCTTCATCGTCATCGACCAGCAGGATTTTCTTGAGTTGCGCCATGTCCCGGTCCTCCTAAACCTTTTGCAACACTTGAGCGTGGAAGATGCAATCAACAAGTTTTGCTGCAATGCTCTCACGCCCTCGTGTCTGGTGGGCCGGAAATGTTTCACATTTCCTTTCGAACGGGCTAGGACGAGGGTCGAACGTTACAGGATAACATCAATGAGTCTCATTCCAGACATCGCCGAGTTGCTGGCCCGGGCGCGTGCCGACCTTCGGATGGGCGTTCCGGTCGTGCTGACGGATGACGGGGATTTCAGCGTTGTCGCCGTCGCCGCAGAGACACTCAACCCGCAGCGTCTGGCGGACCTGAGGGGTCTGGGCGACACGCCTGTGGTTGCCATCACCGGACGACGGGCCGAAACGCTCAAAGCCCGCGCCTATGACGGTGATCTTGCTCGGGTCGTGATTCCGGCCGAGGCTGATCTGGGGTGGGTGCAGGCGGTTGCAGACCCGTCCGATGACCTGAATGCCCCGATGAAGGGGCCCTTGATGACTCAGCGCCAGGGCAATGCACACCTGCATCGCATCGCAATCGCACTGACCAAATCCGCCCGCCTGCTGCCCGCCGCGGTGGTGGTTGCAGTCGAAAACGGCCAGGCCTTTTCGGCGACACACGGTCTGACCTGCATCGACCACACACGCGCCGCGCCGCATCTGGCCGATCGCAGCCCCTTGCACGAGGTGGTCGCCGCGCGCCTGCCGATGGAGGTGTCCGAGGCCGGTCGTCTGCACGTCTTCCGCCCAGAGGACGGTGGCGAGGAGCACTATGCCATCGAAATCGGCCGCCCGGATCGCTCGAAACCTGTTCTGGCTCGGTTGCATTCCGCCTGTTTTACCGGTGATCTGATGGGCAGCCTGAAATGCGACTGCGGCCCGCAACTGCGCGGTGCCCTGGCCCAGATGGGGGCCGAGGGGCATGGGATTCTGCTGTATCTCAACCAGGAAGGTCGCGGGATCGGCCTGGCCAACAAAATGCGCGCCTATTTCCTGCAGGATCAGGGCTTCGACACCGTCGAAGCCAACCACCGGCTTGGGTTTGAAGATGACGAGCGCGATTTCCGCCTTGGATCGGACATCCTGAAATCGCTCGGGTTCAGCTCGGTCCGGTTGCTGACCAACAACCCGGCCAAGATCGCAATGATGGAACGGACCGGTATTGCCGTTACCGAGCGTGTGCCGCTGAAGGTCGGGGAAACTGCCCACAACCGGGCCTATCTGGCGACCAAGGCCTCGAAATCGGGCCACCTGCTGTGAGCCCTCTTGATCTGGTGGTAACGCCGACCGGAGTGCGGTTCTTCGGCCGCAGGTTTCCCTGCACCATCGGCAAAGGTGGCCTGAGCAACCACAAGCGCGAGGGCGACGGGGCCACCCCCACAGGGCACCACCACATTGTCGGAATGCTGTACCGCCCGGATCGGATTGCGCCTCCCGCCCCGTGGGCTTTGCCCATCGGGCCGGGCGATCTGTGGTCGGATGACGATAGGGATCAGGACTACAACCAACACGTTCGGGCGCCCTATCCATGCAGTCACGAACGCCTGCGTCGGGCTGACCCGCTGTACGATCTGGTGCTGATTACCGATTGGAATTGGCCCGTCGCCACACCGGGCAGCGGATCAGCGATCTTTCTGCATCAGTGGCGCAGACCGGGTTATCCTACCGAAGGCTGCGTGGCGTTCCGGCGCGACCATCTGCACTGGATCGCGCGGCGCGTCGCACCCGGAACCCGGATCATCATTCCGCGGATTTGACCCGGTCACCAAAGATGGCCGACCCCACCCGGACATGAGTTGCACCCAGCGCGATCGCGGTTTCAAAATCGCTGCTCATCCCCATGGACAGGCCATCCAGCCCGTTCCTGCCCGCGATCTTAGCCAGCAAAGCAAAATGCAGCGCGGGCTCCTCGTCGACGGGCGGAATGCACATCAACCCACGCACCGGCAGGTCAAGTGATCGACATTCGGCGACAAAATCATCGGCCTCGGCGGGCATAACCCCGGCTTTCTGGGCCTCTTCGCCGGTATTCACCTGAATGAACAGATCAGGACACTGCCCCAGTTCTTGCGCCAGCCGCGCAAGGGTTTTGGCCAGTTTGGGACGGTCGACCGAGTGGATCGCGTTGCACAGCTCCATCGCCTGCCGCGCCTTGTTGGTTTGCAGCGGACCAATCAGATGCAGATCAATATCGGGATAGCTTTCACGAAAGGCGGGCCACTTGCCGGCGACCTCCTGCACCCGGTTTTCACCAAAACACCGGTGACCCTGCTTCAACACGGCCTCGACCCGATCGTTGGGCTGCACCTTGGATACGGCAATCAGCCGGACCGAGCCCTTGGGGCGGCCGGCTGCGGCTTCGGCCTTGGCGATGCGAGCGGTGATTTCTTGCAGCGACATGGATTCCCTCTGTTTCCATTTGTCCGCAGAAAAACACCATGTCAGCACAAAAGAAAAGGGCGGGTCCGAAGACCCGCCCTCAAACCTTGCGGTTCAGATCAACTTAGAAGTTGAACTGAGCACCGAAGTCAGCCCGCAGCTTGCTGTCGCCGTCGCCAACTTTGGTTTGGCCAATACCACCGCGCAGGGATGCTCCGCCGCCCAGATCGTAAATCGCGCCAATGCCATACGCCTGCTTGTCGTCATCAGCCGAGCCGTCGCCGTAGGCGAAGGTCAAGGTAGTTGCAGCACCCAGATTATAGGCCGCCGACAAGCCATATGCAGTG
Source organism: Ruegeria sp. BC8 (assembly GCF_056535705.1). Lineage (NCBI taxonomy): Bacteria > Pseudomonadati > Pseudomonadota > Alphaproteobacteria > Rhodobacterales > Roseobacteraceae > Ruegeria > Ruegeria sp. BC8. The sequence goes on from NZ_JBQFIV010000001.1 coordinate 2,695,690, forward strand.
CCGTTCTTGGAAGCATCCGCAACGTCGTCATCTGCAACAAACAGAGTGCCCGAGAAGTCACCCCACTCGCCGCCCAAAGTCAGAACGGTCAAGGTGTCTTTCTCGCCGCCAGGCGCAGCTTCAGTTTGGCCGTACGCAATAGCGGCAGTGATGTTGCTAAAGGTGTAGGTTGCACTGATATCCCAGCGGTCCAGACCTTTTGTTTCGGTTAGCACACCACCCGGAGCGGACCATGAGTCGGCACCTTGATCATAGGACGCACCAAAGGCGAAGTCGCCAACAGCGTACTGGAAGAACACACCATTCACGCCAGCACCGGTCGACGTGTATGCTGCGAAGTCGTAATCAACTGCTGCATACTGGCCAATGAAGTTTTCCAGCCCCGGCTCGTTACCGTAGTAGTTTGCCAAGTTGTCGAATGAGCCAGCAATGTTACCAGCGTCAACACGCAGACCGCCGTAGATGACCGAGAAGCGCGCACCGTTCAGGCCTGCTTCACCAGCTTCACCATCGTTGGTATCATCAGCCTGCAAACGAACACGAGCTTCAAAGCGGACGCCACCATCGGTTTCCGCGATGCCGTCGATGTTCAGACGGAAGCGGGAGACCAGGATGGTCTCTTCAACCGGGCGGTCCAAAACTGCTTGGCCGGTCACCGAAGTCGTCGTGGTGGTCACACCAGTGATTGTTGCCCCACTAGCTGTGGTCAGCGTAACACCAGTTGTCGTGCTAGTGTTGGTAAACTGCACTGTTGTTTTAACGCTGTTGTCTTCTTGGTAGCTGATACCAAAGCGGCCATAACCGCTGAACTTAACTTCGGCCGCGGCAACCGATGCGGTTGCGATCAGTGCGGTCGATGCGAAGAGAACTTTTTTCATCTTGTTTCCCTCGGTTTCAATAATTTCTACTCGACACATACCTGCTGCATATGTCTCAGCACGCAGACCGTTTCGCTCTTTTTGCCCCTGTTGCGCAAGCATGCCTTGGACAGCTTTGGTTCTTTGGCCCCAAATTGGTGCAAGGATGCCACAGTCGAATTCGCCCCGATTTTCCAGTGACACTGGTACGTAAGCCAAGAATAGGGTTGTTGCAGCACAGTACGTTGTCTAGGAGTATCTCCTAGCAAAGCAAAACATGTGAAAACAGGACCTGCCGACGATGCGCCTGCTAATGATTTTGGGTTTGACCGTTTTGACTGCCTCCGTTTCTGCGTGCGGGCAGAATCGTGGCGCGCCTCCGAATGAAAAGTACTTGAATGTGGATGGCACTTCTAGTGAAGCCCGCGAGCTCAATGATCCGAATCGCTCGACCATCTGGGATGTGTTCGGCCCCAACAACTCGGAACAGGCCACCAATGTGAACCGCTATCTGTGGGCGGCGTCGCTGGATGTTCTCAGCTTTTTGCCGGTGCAGGAGGTGGATCCGTTTACCGGCGTGATCATAACGGGTTACGGCAAGCCACCGGGCGGCGGGCGGTCCTATCGGGCAACGGTGCACATCAGTGATCCGGCCCTGGCGGCGCGGTCCCTGTCGGTGGCGCTGCAGACCAGCGGAGGCGCTCCGGTCAGCGCGGCGACCACGCGTGCGGTCGAAGATGCGATTCTTTCGCGGGCGCGCCAGCTGCGGATCGCGGACAACAAGCTCTAGCAACCCGCAGAAAATCACAATATTACCACGCCGGGCCCCTGCCCGGCGTTTTCATTCACGAAGGACCGCATGATGTCGCGTTACTCGGCCAACGAAATCGAAGCAAAATGGCAAGAGGCCTGGGACAAGGCCGGGATCTTCACCGCCAAACGGACGGCGGACAAGCCGAAATACTATGTGCTGGAAATGTTCCCCTATCCGTCGGGGCGCATCCACATGGGGCATGTGCGCAACTACACCATGGGTGACGTGATCGCGCGCCACAAGCTGAGCACCGGGCACAACGTTCTGCACCCGATGGGCTGGGATGCTTTCGGGATGCCGGCGGAAAACGCGGCCATGGCCATCGGCGGCCATCCCAAGGACTGGACCTATGGCAACATCGCCGACATGCGCGCGCAGATGAAGCCGCTGGGCCTGTCGATCGACTGGTCGCGCGAATTCGCGACCTGCGACCCGGAATATTATGGCCAGCAGCAGGCGCTATTCCTCGACATGCTGGATGCGGGGCTGGTCTATCGCAAGAACGCCGTGGTCAACTGGGACCCGGTGGACATGACAGTTCTGGCCAATGAACAAGTCGAAAACGGCCGCGGCTGGCGCTCGGGCGCATTGGTGGAGCGGCGCGAGCTGACCCAGTGGTTCTTCAAGATCTCCGAGTTTTCGGAAGAGCTTCTTGATGCGCTGGATACGCTCGACAATTGGCCCGCCAAGGTGCGGCTGATGCAGGAAAACTGGATAGGCAAGTCGCGCGGTCTGGAGTTTTCCTTCGAGCGCACCGACGACAGTGCACCCATCACCGTCTATACCACGCGGCCGGACACGCTGTTGGGGGCGTCTTTCGTGGGTATCTCGCCCGATCACCCGATAGCCAAGCAGCTTGAGGCCGAGAACCCCGAAGTCGCTGAATTCGTTGCCGAATGCCGCAAGGGCGGCACCACGGAAGAGGCCATCGAGACCGGCGAGAAGCTGGGTTTCGACACCGGCATCCGCGTCAAACACCCGCTGGACCCGAACTGGGAACTGCCGGTCTGGATCGCGAATTTCATCCTTATGGATTACGGCACCGGCGCGATCTTTGCCTGCCCCGCGCATGACCAGCGCGACCTGGATTTCTGCCGCAAATACGACCTGCCGGTAATCGACACCTTCTTTGCCCTGGATGACGATACGCCGGTGGACAAGATCGCCTTCGTCCCGCCGAAAGAGCAGAAGGTGCGCTGGGTCAACCATTTCGCCGGTCTGACCGAGGCCACCGGACAGGAAGCCATCGACGCGACTATCGACTTTGCCGAGAAGGCCGACTGGGGCAAAGGCGTGACGAAGTACCGCCTGCGCGATTGGGGCCTGTCGCGCCAGCGCTACTGGGGCTGTCCGATCCCGGTGGTACATTGCGACGATTGCGGCGTGGTGCCCGAAAAGAAGGAAAACCTGCCGATTCGCCTGCCCGACGATGTCACCTTCGACAAACCGGGCAACCCGCTGGATCGTCACCCGACCTGGCGGGACTGTGCCTGCCCGTCCTGCGGCAAACCGGCCAGGCGCGAAACCGACACGATGGACACGTTTGTCGATTCGTCGTGGTATTTCGCCCGTTTCACCGCCCCGCGGGCGGAAACGCCGACCGATCTGGCCGAAGCCGGGTACTGGATGAACGTGGACCAGTATATCGGCGGCATCGAACACGCGATCCTGCATCTGCTGTACTCGCGGTTCTTCGCCCGGGCCATGCATCTGACGGGGCATCTGCCCAAAAAGGCGATCGAGCCGTTCGACGCGTTGTTCACCCAGGGCATGGTCACCCATGAAATCTATCAGACCCGCGACGACAAAGGCCGCCCGGTCTATCACCTTCCCGAAGAGGTCGAGGACGGCAAGCTGAAGGCGACGGGCGAGCCGGTCGAGATCATCCCCTCGGCCAAGATGTCGAAATCGAAGAAGAACGTGGTCGACCCGGTCAGCATCATCTCGGCCTTCGGGGCGGACACCGCGCGCTGGTTCGTTCTGTCCGATTCGCCGCCCGAGCGTGACGTGGAATGGACCGCCGCCGGCGCCGAGGCCGCGCACAAGCACCTCAGCCGCGTGCACCGCATCGTGTCCGAGATCGCCGCGTCCGACGCCCCGGCCAATGCCGAGGACGAAGCGCTGCTGCGCGAGATGCACAAGACCATCCATGACGTGACCGGCGGGGTCGAATCCTTCGGCTTCAACGCCTCGATCGCCAAGCTCTATGCCTTTACCAACACGCTGGCCAAATCCAAGGCGGGCGCGCAGGCCAAGCGGCAGGCGGCCAAGACGCTGGCGCAGCTGATGTCGCCGATGACGCCGCACCTGTCCGAAGAGCTGTGGCAGATGCTGGGCGGCGAAGGGCTCGTGGCGCTGGCGCCCTGGCCGGTGGCGGACGAGTCGATGCTGGTCGATGATACCGTCACCCTGCCCATCCAGATCAACGGGAAGCGCCGTGCCGAAATCAGCGTGGCCAAGGATCTGGACAAGACGCAGGTTGAAAGAATCGCGCTCAGCACCGAAGCTGTGCAGAAGGCGCTGGATGGCGCTGCTCCGAAAAAGGTGATCGTTGTTCCGGGCCGGATCGTGAATGTCGTTGTTTGACCGCAGAAACCTGCTGCTTTCGTTGGCGGCGTTGACCGTGGCGCCCGCTTGTGGGTTCCAGCCGGTTTATGCCCCGGGCGGCGCTGGCAGCGAATTATACGGCAAGGTCGCCGTGTCAGCACCAGATTCGGTCGAAAGCTACCTTCTGGTGCAGAATCTGGAGCAGTCCCTCGGGCGCAGCGTCAGTTCAGCCAAGGATTACAGCCTGAATGTGCAGGTCTCTACGGTGACCCGCGGGGCCGCCATCACGACCTCGAACGAGACCAACCGGTATTCGATTGACGGGCGCGCCAGCTATACGCTGAGATCCAATGAAACGGGCCAGATCCTTGTGTCCGGCACTGTGGCCGATTTCGTAGGCTACTCCGCCGCGGGGTCCACCGTTTCCACGCTCGCTGATGAACGGGATGCCAAAGAGAGGCTGATGGTCATCCTGTCCGATCAGATCGTCACGCGCCTGTATTCCGCACCGGGCCTGGCTTCATGAAGCTGTCCCCGCGCGACGCCGAGGGGTATTTCGCCAAACCTGACCCCGACAAGACGGGATTGTTGATCTACGGCGCCGACGCGATGCGCGTCGCGCTCAAGCGCCAGCAGGTATTGGCCGCGCTGTTGGGCCCGGGTGCCGAAGAGGAAATGCGCCTGACCCGTCTTCCGGCCTCGGATCTGCGGGCGGATCCTGCCCTTCTGCTGGATGCCGTGAAGGCTGTCGGGTTCTTTCCCGGCGCGCGCGCCGTATTCGTCGAGGATGCAACCGACGCCGCAACCCCGGCGATCACCGCCGCGCTCGAGGATTGGGCGCCAGGCGACGCTCAGATCATTGTGACCGCCGGGCAGCTCAAGGCCAGCTCGAAGCTGCGCAAAGCGTTCGAAGGCCATCGGGCCGCCTATGCGGTCGGGATCTATGACGATCCACCGTCGCGCGCGGAGATCGAGCGTGTTCTGGCCCAAGCCGGACTTGCGAGCGTTCCCCGTGACGCGATGTCCGTGCTCAGCGATCTGGCCACCGAACTCAGCCCGGGCGACTTTGCGCAAACCGTTGAAAAGCTGTCTCTGTACAAACGCGGTGATGCCTCAGACGTTGCCGTCGAAGACATCGAGGCCTGCGCGCCGCAATCCAATGAGGCGGCCCTGGATGACGTTCTCAACGTCGTTGCCGAAGGCCGATCCGGTGAAATCGGGCCCCTGATCCGGCGGTTGCAGGCGCAGGGAACAAATGCGGTGTCCCTGTGCATCGGCGCGACCCGCCATTTTCGCACGCTCTATGCCTGCGCCTCGGACCCCGGTGGCGCAGCGCAAGGGATCGGCAAACTCCGGCCGCCGGTTTATGGCAAGCGGCGTGACCGCATCCTTCGGCAGGCGCAGACTTGGGGCGCGCACAAGCTGCAGACGGCTTTGACCGTGCTGACGGATACGGATCTGTCTCTCCGGTCGGCAGGGCAGACTGCCCCGGCCATGGCCCTGGTCGAGCGCGCTCTGATCCGGCTGGCCATGCTGGCGCGGTCACGCTGAATTGAACTGACGGCGCGTCCGACTTGACGCGGCGGCGCAGTCCCCCACCCTGACGCCAGAGCAACCACGCAGGAGCATGACATGTACAAGATCTACGGGCGCATCCAGAGTCGTGCCTCTCGGGTGATCTGGCTATTGGAGGAACTGGGGCAGGACTATGAGTGGATCGATGCGGGCCCGCACGACCCGCGCGTTCTGGACCTGAACGGCACGGGCAAGATTCCTGTCCTGCAAGATGGTGATGCAGTCATTTCGGACAGCGCGGCGATCATGACTTATCTGGCGGACAAGCACAGGGCCTTCACCTACCCCGCCGGCACCCCGGAACGGGCCGAGCAGGATTCGTTGTTGCACGCGCTGTTGGAAGAATTCGATGCTCCGCTGTGGCTGGCCGCCCGCCATATGTTCATTCTGCCCAAGGACAAACGCGTTCCACAAGTCGTCGAAACCGCCCAGTGGGAGTTTGACCGCAGCTTTCAACACATGGGACAGCGATTCAAAGGGCCATTCCTTCAGGGCGAGCAGATGACGATCGCGGACATCCTGTGCGTTCACTGCATGAGCTGGGCAAAGTCGGCTGGATTCCCGATGAATTCAGACAGCCTGAAAGCCTACGGCAAGCGCGTTCGCGAGCGTCCGGCCTACAAGAAACTGGGTGAAATGGCCAAATCCGCCTAATCCGCTTGGGACAGCCCGGCCCATTCTGCAGCCGAGCGCCCCGCCCAACGACCGGTCGCCAGGCATGCGGTCAGCAGATAGCCACCGGTCGGGGCTTCCCAGTCCAGCATCTCGCCTGCGCAAAACACGCCGGGCTTGGCTTTCAGCATCAGCCCCGAGTCCAGCCCGCTTCTCGCAACCCCGCCTGCGGTTGAAATGGCTTCGTCCAGCGGGCGCAAGCCTGCGTTGCGAACAGGCAAAGCCTTCAAAGTCTTGACCCAATCATCCCGGCGCAGATTCTGCCCGTGTGTCATTTCGTGGAACAAGGCGATCTTTGGCGGCGGCAGGCGCAGGCCGTTCTTCAACCAACGCGTCAATGTGGTTTTCTGGGCAGCTGTCGACAAACGCCTGGACAGATCCTGGATCGTGCGGTCCGGCACGAGGTCCACATACAGATCAGCACCCTGCCGAAGCGCGGGTGTCAGCGGGTAAAGACCGCCCCCTTCCAGACCTTTGTCTGAAATGACCGCCTCGCCACGGCTGGCAAGGTTGCCCGCGCGCCACCGAACAGATTTCAGCGCCTGACCGAAATACGCGGCCATATGGGGGCTCCATTCGACGGACAGTGCGGCGTTCGATGGTGCAAAAGGGAACAGCGGAACCCCGGCATCGGCCAGAGCCGGCGCCCAGGCGCCATCCGACCCCAGACGCGCCCAGCTGGAACCGCCAAGCGCCAGAACCGTGACGTCAGCAACCACTTTCTGCCGACCTGCCGGCGTATCAAAGACCAGCGCGGGGCCGTCCCAACCCAGCCAGCGCCAACGGGTACGGATCTCGACCCGCATCTCTTCCAGCCGCGCCAGCCAGGCGCGCAGCAATGGCGAAGCTTTTTTTGATTTGGGAAATACCCGCCCTGTGGACCCCGTGAACAGATCTTGACCCAAGTCCCGCGCCCAGCTTTGCACGCTCTGCGCATCGAAGGCGGCAATCATTGGGTGCAACCAGTCCGCCGCATCGCCGTAGGCCGAAATCAGGCGGTCAAACGGCTCGTCCTTTGTCAGGTTCAGACCGGACTTCCCCGCCATCAGGAATTTGCGGGCCACCGAGGGTTTGGCCTCGGCAACCAGCACATTGTGCCCGGCCCCGGCAAGTTCTTCGGCGGCCATCAGCCCGGCGGGGCCTGCCCCGATCACCACTGCCTGTGCCATATCTGCCCTCTTGCCTCACTTGCGTTCAGCCGCGACTGTGTTCCGGTGATGACGAACAGCGATCCGATCTGCCCGCTCTGCAACCGCCCGATCCCGAACGGGACCGGCAGCCTGCACCATCTGATCCCAAAACTCAAAGGTGGCAAGGGCGGTCCCACGGTTCTGCTGCACAAGATCTGCCACAAGGAGGTGCACGCCACCCTGACCGAAGCCGAGCTTGCGCGAGACTTCAACACTGTCGAAAGCCTGCGCACGCATCCCCGGCTGAACCGATTTCTGGACTGGGTACGCAAACGTCCGCCTGGATTTCAATCCAAAGTCCCGGGCCGACGCCGCGGCCATTGATCAGGCTGGCAGGAACGGGTCACCCATCGGGTCTGTTTCCGTTGCAGACAGGCCCTCGACCTCGATGCCCAGAAAGTCTGGCGCGGGAACGATCCGCGCATCGGGAATATGCTGATATTCCAGAGTGGTATAGGGACGTTTCCACAGCCATTCGCGATTTGCGACCGCCCAGAGATCAGGGTCCGGCGGCACCTCGGTCGTGAAGGCATAGAAATGCAGATCAAACCCGTGCGAGGCCACGTCCTGCATGGAAAGCAGGCGCAGGCCCAAATCCCTGCAAAACGCATCCTCTGCCGAAATGTCGCCGGTCCGCAGAGTGATCTGGCCCACGGCGGCCTGTCCGAACGGGTTCTCATCCCGCTGCTTTTTGGGCCGCTTCCCCTCAAAATCATGCTGAAGAAGCTCGATCGAGAAGCCTTCGGGGTCCGAGAGGTGGCACATGTAACCGATATCTCGAAACTGGGCCGGACGGCTGACGTTGATGCCAGCGCGCCGAAGCCATTCCGCCGCTTGATCGAGATCTGGCAAGGTGATGCCGATCTTCCAGTATCTCTGACCCCGGTCGTGGGCGTATCCGCCGCCTTCGGGCAACAGCAGAAGGTCGGCGCTGGGCCCCGGATAGCCCACTCGCCGCGCATCTCCCTCGGCACGAACGACCATGCCGAAGTTTACCTTGTAGAACTCGGCCAGCCGTGCGGGATCAGCCACACGCAGGCGAAGGGCAGCGATCCTCATACGCACATCCCGGCGATACCGGCCGCCGTCTGCGGATCAGCGGCTAGGCTGTCCGCAACCAGGTCCCGCGCGGTCTGCATCAGATCTTCCGGAGCGACCACCCGGTCCACCAGGCCAAAGGCAAGCGCTTCGTCCGCCGTGACCTTCTGGCCTGCCATCAGGATCAACTTGGTCCGGGCGGGGCCGATCAGCGCCCGCATGCGTTTCACGTCCGATGGCTGCGGCAGGAACCCCAACCGCATGACCGGGTAGAAGACCTTGGCCGTGGGCACCGCGATGCGCAGGTCACAGGCCAAAGCCATACCGTTGGCCCCGCCCGCCATGGTGCCGTTCAACGCAGCGACGGTCAGGCAGGGCAGCGCCGCGATGGCTCCGGACAAACGCTCCCACAGGTCCGAGGTCGCAAGGCCTGCCCGCGCCTCGTCCAGATCGGCGCCGGCACTGAACACCTTGCCCGCTCCGGTCAGGATCAGGGCGCGCGCCTCTTGGGCCGCTTCCGCGATCTGCAGCAGGTCCGACAACATGGCCCCGGTCAGGGCATTGGCCTTGCCGGGGTTGTTGATCGTGACCGTCCACAGACCGTCCTGCTGGGTCAGGTCGATCACGTCAGGCCGATCCTCTGGCGAATGTCATCACGGCGCAGCGAAATCTCGGTTCCCAGAAACTCGTCCGCATCTTCCGAGCACATCCACAGCAGCGCCCGCGCCGGCCAGTCGGCCGGGATGTGATCGTCCCAGTCCAACTGGCTGACCGGGTTGATGCCGCTGGCCTTGATGACCCGCTGCATGTCGGTCGCCACCGTGCCCGGGGACAGACCCATGGCACGTATGCCGTGATGCGCCTCTTCCAAATGCAGACATTCGGTCAGCATTTTCGCCCCGGCCTTGGACGCGCAGTAGTGGCTCCAGGCCTCGACCGGGTTCGAGGCGGCTCCGGAGGAAACGGTCAGGACCGTCCCGCCGCTGGCCGCCCGCATCAGCGGCAGAACCGCGCGCATCCCGTGGAACACACCTTTGAGGTTGATGTCGATGGCCTTGCTCCAGGCTGCTGGATCGGCATTTGACAGGTGAAAAATCGGATCGATCACACCCGCATTGCCGATCAGCACGTCCACGCGGCCAAAGCGGTCGGCGCAATCCGCAACCGCTTGTTCCACCTGCGCAAAATCGCTGACGTCGCAGGACAGCGCGATGGCGTTCTCACCCAGTGCCGCGGCCAATGCATCGATCTGATCATGGCTGCGCGCTACCAGCGCGACATTGGCGCCGGCTGCGGCAAATACGCGCCCTGCTTCGGCGCCGATGCCGCGGCTGGCTCCGGTGATCAGTACTGTTTTGCCCTTCATGTGCATCCTGTAATCCTTTTGGATTGAAATCGGGTAAAGTGGTACCGCGCAAACGGGGAAATCGTCCAGCCCTTGCCCCTTGACGGCAGCCGCGACAACCACGACCATGCGCGCAATTTTTACCGAGAAGGGTTCCCTAATGTCCGTTTTCTTCCGCCGCAGCTGCGGTGCCGCGCTGGCCTATGCCGTTGCAACCCAAGGCGCTTTTGCCGATCTGTCCGCCAACGATGTCTGGTCGGATTGGCAGGCCTACATGGGCAGCATGGGGTACACCATCACCGGAGAGCAGAACACCTCTGGCGACGTCACCACCATCACGAACATGACCATGAAGATGGACCTTCCCGAGGGAGAAGGCTCGTTCGACATGGTCGTTCCGGAAATGACCCTGACGGAAAACGGCGACGGAACGGTCAGCATCGAATTCCCCGAAAGCTTCCCCATGACGGTATCCGGCCAGGCCGAGGAGGAAGAATTCTCGGTGGATATCCTGTACTCGCAGACCGGGTTGAAAATGCTGGTTTCGGGGTCGCCCGACGACATGACCTATGACTACTCTGCCAGCAAGCTGGCGCTGGCGCTCGACAACATCATGGTCGATGGCGAAGCGATGCCCGACGACGCGCTGGATCTGGGTTTTGAGATGATCAACCTGGCCGGTGCATCCCGAATGCAGATCGGAGAGGGCCGCAAGGTCGACCAGAATTTCACCGCGGCAAACCTGACCTATGACCTGAATTTCCAAGACCCGGAAACGGGCGAAGATGCACGCATCAACGGCAAGCTCGACCAGCTGGAGTTTGAAGGCAAGAACGTTATCCCCGAAGGCTTCAGCCTGGCGGACGTGGAAGGCGCATATGAGGCTGGTTTTGCCTTTGACGGGATCTTCACCTACGGCGCCGGCCAAACCAGCATCGCAGGCACCAGCGAGGGCGAGGCTTTCTCGATGGCCAGCAGTTCGGACGGTGGCCGCTTCGGTGCCAGTATCGACGCCGAGCGTCTGGCGTATGACGTCGAACAGAACAATGCAAAGCTCGAAGTAACCACGGCAGACCTGCCGTTTCCCATCGAGATTGCAATGGCGAAGGCCGGTCTGAAACTCGAGGCACCCATCCAGGCATCCGAAGAGGTTGAGCCGTTCGGCTTTGCGATGAACCTGACAGACTTCACCATGTCCGACATTCTGTGGAGCATGTTCGACCCCGCAGGCGCGTTGCCACGCGATCCAGCCACGATCGCGCTGGATGCGACTGGCACCGCAAAGGTCCTCCTGAACTTCTTGGACCCGGAAGTTGCCGAAGCATTGGAAGGCTCGGACGAAGTTCCGGCCGAACTGCATTCGCTCAAAATCAATGAACTGCTGGTCTCGATGGTAGGCGCCAAGCTGACCGGAACCGGTGATTTCACCTTCGACAACTCAAACACCGAAGAGTTCGGAGGCGTTCCGGCACCGGCGGGTGAGGCAAACCTCCAGCTGGTGGGTGCCAACGCCCTGATCGACAAGCTGATCGGAATGGGGTTCATGTCCGAGAACGACGCCATGGGTGCGCGCATGATGATGGGGATGATGGCTGTTCCCGGCGACCAGCCAGACACGCTGAACTCCAAGATCGAGTTCACCAAGGACGGCCAGATTTTGGCCAATGGTCAACGGATCAAGTAAGCTCGCTTGGCCTGACCTTCGACCAAGGGCGCGGTGTTCCGCGCCCTTTTTCTTTGGTCCGATGCAATCTCGGGCTTTTCAGGTATTCAAATCAAGTTCCTGCACCAAAGCCCGGGCCATCCGACGCGTGACTTTGCGCCCATCAAAAAAGGCCTGATTGGGCAGGTCTTTTGCAATCGGCTTCATGTAGAAACGATAGAAGCCCTCGTAGAATTTGTAGTTGGTTTCGCACAGAAAAAGTCGGCCCGTCTTTGCGCATGGTAAAATGTCATGCGCAAAGAAACCGACGCCGACCGCCTTTTTTACCGCGCTCGCAATTTCCCTGATCTGATCGGTGTTCGGAACAACCAGCTTGGAATGGAAATGGTTCAAGAGCTTGGCGTCGAGGGGCGTTCCACGAGTTCGAACGTTTGGCTGCGGCCCCGCTCTAACCCACGAAAACAGAACCTGGTCGCCCACCGCTTGCGCACGAATGCAGACGTGCCACATCTCACCTTCATACGCGTGACGACAATCGACATACTCGGTGTTGTAACGATCCGGGTCCAACTCTGCGGCATTCCCGACAAGCTGAACCGGAACATGAGCGTTCGAAACTTTGTTCGAGAACGCAGTTTCAAACGAAGACCCTGTCTCGATAAGCCGGGGCATTGGAACCCCTGCCGCTGTCAGAACCTTGTTCTGACGGATCTTGTGCCCGACGACGCGGCCATGTTCGACCGAGTGCAAAATCCTGTGGCCCAGTGCCTCGATTTCAGATTCCCGCGCACGCAGCCAGTCAACTTTTTCGTTCTGAACGACAAACAGCTCGTTTTAGTGAAGCAGAACGTAACTCTGCGGGTCGTCGATCGCACCGCGTGCCATCAATTCGGCGAAGGGCAAAACCTCGGAGGGAACGCCCAGCTTACCCATCACCCGAGTCAGGCGCACGATGATGTTGCGGGACCCTTTGCCCTTGGCCAGGACGCCGGGCTCGTCAAACTCAACCACATAGAAGCGCGCCAAACCTCATACCTCAAATTTCAGTGCCGCCGGGCGACCGGTCTTTCTCTGCAGTCAGCTTACCCTGCAGCTGCGGCCCTTCCCAGCGGGATCTATTTCCCTAGACCCCGATTTCCGAACGTGCCGTCACCATCCGTGACGCATTGGATACATCCAAGGGCTTGCGAGGCGGGTTGACCAAGGCTAGGTCCAATACAATCAATTGGAGGCACCATGACCCGATCACCCGAAGCAATCAGCCACGAAATGCTGGACCTGGCCCGCAAGGCCGGAGCCGAAGCGGCCGACACGATCGTGATCGACGGATCCTCGGTCTCGGTCGAGGTGCGTGGCGGCGCTTTGGAGCACGCCGAACGCGCCGAAAGCACCGACGTGGGGTTGCGTGTTTTCATCGGCAAGCAGCAGGCCATCGTGTCAGGCTCGGACAGTCGTCCCGAAACGCTTGCCGCCATGGCCGAACGGGCCGTGGCCATGGCGCGCGAAGCGCCCGAGGATCCATTTGCCGGTCTGGCAGATCCGGAACAACTGGCCGGCGATTTTTCCGTTGACTCCTTGGAGCTTTTTGACCCCACGCCCGAACCTTCAGCAGACGCTCTGATGCATGACGCGCTGACCGCCGAGGCTGCGGCCCTGGCGGTGGAAGGTGTTACCCAGGTATCTGATGCGGCGGCATCCTATGGCACCCACCGGGTTCATCTGTCCGCGACAAATGGATTTTCCGGTGGCTATGCGCGCAGCAGCCGCTCGGTTTCATGCGTGGCGATCTCGGGCGAAGGCACCGGGATGGAACGCGACTATGACGGAGACAGCCGCAGCTTTCAGTCCGACCTGCGCAGCCCCGACGAGATCGGCCGGATCGCGGGCGAGCGTGCCGTGCAGCGAGTGGGCGCCCGAAAGCCGGAAACAGGGCGTTTCCCGGTATTGTTCGAGGAGCGGATCTCGTCCTCATTGATCGGGCATCTTCTGGCGGCCAGCAACGGCGCGGCGGTGGCCCGCGGTGCCTCCTGGCTCAAGGACAGCCTGGGCCAGCGGGTGCTGCCTGCACATCTGTCGCTGATCGAAGACCCCCATCGCCCCAGAATTGCGGGATCGCGCCCGTTTGATGCCGAAGGATTGCCGACCGCGCGCCGGATGATCGTCGAAAACGGCGTGCTGACCGGATGGACCCTGGATCTTTCAAGCGCGCGCAAACTGGGCATGAATTCCACCGGGAACGCCGCCCGTGGCGTGTCCGGTCCTCCATCTCCCAGCAACTGGAACCTGAGCCTGACCCAGGGTGAATCCAGCCGCGACGACCTGCTTCGCGACATGGGAACGGGATTGCTGGTGACTTCGATGATCGGTTCCACCATCAACCCCAATACCGGCGATTACTCACGCGGTGCGTCGGGTTTCTGGGTCGAAAACGGCGAGATCTCGCACCCGGTCAACGAATGCACCATTGCCGGAAACCTGCGGGACATGCTGATGCGGATCATCCCGGCCAATGACGCGCGTACCTATCTGTCCCGGGTTGTGCCCTCGCTTCTGATCGAAGGGATGACACTTGCCGGAAACTGACCTGTCCCTGCTGATCGACGCCGCACGTGAGGCCGGCCGGATTGCCGTCGCCTATGCGGGCCGCGAGATGCAGAGCTGGGACAAACCCAAGGGCGCCGGGCCGGTGACCGAGGCTGATCTGGCCGTCAACGCGATGCTGGAACAACGCCTGCCCAGCGCGCGGCCCGGATATGGCTGGCTGAGCGAGGAGACCGAGGACAATCAGGACCGGTTGACCCGTGACCGGGTGTTCATCATCGACCCGATCGACGGCACCCGCAGCTTTGCCGAAGGGTCGCGCACCTGGGCGCATTCATTGGCGGTCGCCGATCACGGACAGGTCATTGCCGGCGTGATCTACCTGCCGATGCGCGACATGCTTTTTGCTGCTGCGCGGGGACAGGGGGCAACCCTGAACGGTCAGCCGATCCGGGTGACCGCGGCGGCCACAGAGGCCGAAGCCGAGGTTCTGGCCGCAAAACCGAACCTGAAACCGGATCATTGGCAGGACGGGGTCGCGCCGATCTTCCGTCGGGCCTATCGCCCGTCGCTGGCCTACCGAATGGCACTGGTCGCACAGGGCAGGTTCGACGGGATGCTGACCTTGCGCCCAAGCTGGGAATGGGACATCGCGGCCGGAGACCTGATCCTGCGCGAAGCAGGCGGCACCTGTACAGACCGTACCGGGCGCACTTTGCGGTTCAACAACCCCAACCCACGGCTGAACGGTGTTGTTGGCGCCGGGTCCGAATTGCATAAGGTGCTGATGGGCCGACTGGATCAGCCAATTCAGGGGCACCGGGCATGAGCAAACCGCGATCCCTCAGCCTGGCGGCCTATCGCGCGTTGTCCTGGGGTGTACCCAAGCCCCCCGGATACAACACACCGCCTCGCCCCGCGGGTGAGTTGCTTTGGATTCATGTTGCCAACGAACAGCGCCTGCGCGCGGTGAACGACTTTTGCAAGCGGCTGCAGCAGTCCCGGCCAGGGCTGTCGATTCTGTTGACCGTCCCACCTGACGCTGACCTGACACGCTGGGCAGGCTGCGACATGGAATTGGTTCCGCTGCCTGACGAAAAAACCGGCGCGGCGCGTGGATTTCTGGAGCACTGGCAGCCCGACATGGGGCTGTGGGTCGGCGGCGGCCTGATGCCCAACGTGATCACCCGCGCGGCCGAACGCGGTATACCCATGGTCCTGCTTGAAGGCGAGAACGACGTTCGTGTTGCCTTTGTCGGGAAATGGCTGCCGGACATCAACCGCTATACCTTTGACTGCTTCCGTGCGATCCACGTCACGTCCGAGGATGCAGCCCGGCAAATCCGACGTCTGGGCGTCCCGGCTTCGAAGGTGGCGCTGTTTCCGCCGCTCAGTATCAGCCCCACCCTTCGCCCTTGGCCCGAGGACGAACTGATCGAGACGAACCATGCGTTGGCAGGGCGGCCGGTCTGGCTGGCGGCGTGGGTCGACGCCAAGGAATTCATCTCGGTTCTCAGCGCACATCGGCAGGCCATGCGGATGCTGCCGAGGCTGGCACTGATCCTGCATGTCGCGGACATGTCCGAGGCGGCGCCCCTGCGCAAAAGGCTGGAAACGATGGACCTGCGCTGTGCCAACTGGGAAGATGGGGACATGATCGAAGACATGACCCAGGTCATCCTTGCGTCGGACCCCGAGGCCCTTGGCCTTTGGTATCGCGTCTCTCCGGTGACGTTCATGGGCAGCACGCTCGAGTCGGGAATAGGCGGGCATGACCCGATCGCGGCCGCAGCCCTGGGCTCGGCCCTGATCCATGGACCAGACGTGAGCGGCCACAAGGCCCTGTATGACGCGCTTGATGGTGTAGGAGCCGCTCGAGAGATTCGCACCGCCACCGAACTGGGCGACACTGTCGTTGAATTGCTGGCCCCGGACCTGGCCGCGAACATGGCCCTTGCCGGTTGGCAACTGGTGACCGAGAGCGCGCCCCAGGTGGATACTCTGATCGACATGGTACAGGAACATCTGGACCAGCACGGAGCGGAACATGAGGGCGCCTGAATTCTGGAACAACGCGCCGGACCACCCCGGCCTGCGCGCAAGGCTGCTGGCGCCGCTGGGCCGCGTCTATGCGCGGGCAACGGCCCGGCGGGTGGCGTCGGGGCCCGAGTTTGATCCGGGTGTGCCCGTGATCTGCGTCGGCAACCTGAATGCTGGCGGCACCGGAAAAACGCCGACGGCGATCTGGGTTCTTGAACAGCTGCGCGACGCGTATCACACGCCGCATGTGGTCACCCGCGGCCATGGCGGATCGCTTGAGGGGCCGGTTCGGGTCGACCCGGTCCGACACACGGCGGCGCAGGTCGGAGACGAGCCATTGTTGCTGGCGGCCTTCGCCGAGGTCTGGGTCGCCAAGGACCGTGCCGCCGGCGCCCGCGCCGCCGTCGAGAACGGCGCTACCGTGATCGTGCTGGACGACGGGTTCCAGAACCCCTCGGTGGCCAAGACATTCTCGATCATCGTGGTGGATGCGGCCCGCGGCTTTGGCAACGGCTTGTGCCTGCCGGCCGGACCGCTGCGCGAACCGGTCGACGTGGGGCTGCAACGGGCCGATCTGGTGCTGTCGCTGGGCGACTCGGCCGCGCAGGAGCGGTTCGCGCAGCTATGGGGCGACAAGCTGGGCGTTGCGCACGCAACCGGTCAGGTCACGGCGCTGCAAACCGGGATGGACTGGAGCGAAACTCCGGTTCTGGCCTTTGCCGGTATCGGCCACCCCGAGAAGTTCTTTCAGACCCTGCGCCAACAGGGTGCGCGCCTGCTGCGGGCCGAGGCGCTGGATGATCACCAGCCGCTGACGCCGGCCCTGATGACCCGGTTGGAAAACGAGGCGCGGCTGCTGGGCGCGCAGATGGTCACCACCGAGAAAGACGCCGTGCGCCTGCCGCCCGCCTTCCGCAGCAAGGTCATCACCCTGCCGGTGCGCTTGCAGGTGGATCAGGCCGACGACGTGCGACAACGGTTGCTGACGGCCGCGCCGCCGCCCTAGTCGTCTTCGCCCAGTTTCGGGGCGGGGCGCGACAGGTTCAGATCGGCATCCGAAAAGACAAACGGCGCGCGAATCCCCGGCACCCCGTCCAGGTCGATCTGCATGCCGCGCGCGATCACCTGCGGATCGGCCATGACCTCGTCCAGCGTATTGATCGGCCCGGCGGGGATGCCCTGCGCCTCGCAGGCGGCCAGCAGGTCGGCTTTGGCCCAGGTCGCCGTGGCCCCGTTCAGCCGTGCAATCAGGGTGCGGCGATTGGCCAGCCGGTCCTTGTTGTGCAGGTATTCGGGCGCCTCGGCCATGTCGGGCAGGTTCAACACCCGGCACAGGCGCTGATATTGCCGGTCATTACCGGTGGCGATGATGATGTAACCGTCGGCACAGTCGAACACCTGGTAGGGCGCCAGGTTCACATGCGCGTTGCCCATGCGCTGCGGCACTTGACCCGTGGTCAGATAGTTCAGCGCCTGGTTTGCCGTGACCGCCACGGCCACATCCAGAAGGGCCATGTCCACATGCTGCCCACGCCCTGTGCGCTGGCGCTGGTGCAAGGCGGCCAGAACCCCGGCCACCGCATAAATGCCGGTGAACACGTCGGTGATCGCCACGCCTGCCTTCTGCGGCTGGCCGTCGGGCTCTCCGGTCACGGACATCAGCCCGGACATGCCCTGGATGATGAAATCATACCCGGCCCGATGCGCATATGGCCCGGTCTGCCCGAACCCGGTGATGGAGCAATAGACGAGGCGCGGGTTCAACTGGCTGAGGTTGTCAAAGTCCAGCCCGTACTTCTTCAGCCCGCCGACCTTGAAATTCTCGATCACCACATCGGCGTCAGCGACCAGCGCGCGCACCTTCTGCTGCCCTTCGGGGGTCGAGAAATCGGCGATCACAGACGCCTTTCCGCGATTGGTCGAATGGTAATAGGCCGCCGAGACATCCTGATCGCGGGTCACGAAGGGCGGACCCCAGGCGCGGGTGTCGTCGCCGGCCGGGGATTCCACCTTGATGACCTCGGCGCCCAGATCGGCAAAGGTCTGGCCGGCCCAGGGGCCAGCCAGAATGCGCGCCAGTTCGACAACCTTGAGACCGGCCAGAGGCCCGGTCATCAGTTGCCCAGTTCCTTTTCGATCAGCGCCTTGAACTCGTCATAGGACTGGTTGTCGACCTTCTTGCCGTTGACGACAAAGGACGGGGTGGCCTGGATACCGTCTTTCTCGGCGTTTTTCTGGTACCAGGCGACGAGGGTCTGCGCCTTGGTGCCGTCCTGCAGGCAGGCTTCCAGCTGATCGTTGCTCAGCCCGGCCAGACGGCCGATCTTGCGCAGTTCTTCCACGATCTCGGCCGGGCCGCCGGCGCGTGTCCATTCGGACTGGCCCTGATAGATCAGGTCAGTGATGCCAAAGAACTTTTCGGGGCCACCACAGCGCGCCACCATCGACGCCCAGATGCCGTAGCGGTCGAAATAGACCTCGCGGTAGATGAACTTGACCTTGCCGGTGTCGATGTATTCCTTCTTGAGCTGCTTGTACGGCCCCTGATGGAAGTTCGCGCAGTGCGGGCAGGTATAGGACGCGTATTCGATGATCTCGACCGGTGCATCCTCGGCCCCCTGCACCATCTCGACGATGGTCGAGGTGTCCAGATCGGCGTTTTGCGCTTCGGCGCTGCCGACCAGTTGTGGCACAGGCACGGTGCTTGGCGATTGGGTCAGCCAATAGCCGCCTGCGGCCAGCGCCACGGCCGCGCAGATTACGGTTGCAATACGGCTCATACTCAGCCCTTTCTCAGCGTTTTTGTTTGGATAGAACGTTCCGGCCCAGTCGTTCAAGGGCCGCGCGCAGATCCTGGTCGTGAACTTCGCGCGTCACTTTGTCTGCCTCGGCAACGACTTCCGGTGCGATGGTGGGTTTCGCCTGTTTCGGCCGATGCTCGAAACTGGCCTGCCCCTCGGCAAATCCTGTGGGAGCGGTCTGGGTGATGCGGATGCGGCTTATGGCACTGTAGCCATAGACGGCATTCACCTTGTCGCGCAGATGGTCCTTCTGCATCTCGAGCATCGGGGCCTGAGGTCCGGTGGTCAGCACGGTCAGCGTGGCGCCGAGCCCACCCTTGCCATAGCCCACCTTGACCGGCCGTGCGATGGCGGCGATGTCGGGGCCCACGATATCGGCCCAATGGGTCAACAGACGCGACACGGCAAAGCCGCGACTTTCACCGGCTTTGCGGATCCGATCGCTCAGCAAGGACGCGGTGCGTTTGAACCCGCGGGTGGTGGACCGTCTTGGTTGCATCTGGTTTCCAACTCTTGCGCCGCTATTGTAATGGGCGTGCATCCGGGCGCCAGCGAAACCCGACAGAGAAATGGATAAAACTTGCGTGACACCGCCACTTTCGACCTGAGCCGCAGCCTGCTTGCCTGGTACGACCGACATGCCCGCGATCTGCCGTGGCGGGTCAGCCCCGCCGACAGGGCCGCGGGCGTGCAGCCCGACCCCTATCGCGTGTGGCTGTCCGAGGTGATGTTGCAGCAGACCACAGTGGCCGCCGTGCGGGATTATTTCCTGCGCTTCACCGCGCGTTGGCCGAATGTCCGGGCGCTGGCCGCTGCGCCCGATGACCAGGTGATGGCGGAATGGGCCGGGCTGGGCTATTACGCCCGCGCCCGCAACCTGCTGAAATGCGCCCGCGCGGTGGTGGACCAGCACGACGGGCACTTTCCCAACAGCCATGATGCGCTGCTGAAGCTGCCCGGCATCGGCCCTTACACCGCCGCCGCCATCGCGGCCATCGCCTTTGACCGGCCCGAAACCGTGCTGGACGGAAATGTCGAGCGGGTCATGGCCCGGCTGCACGACATCCACGACCCGCTGCCGAAATCGAAACCTCTGCTGAAGGCGAAGGCCGCCGCGCTGACCCCGGAGGAACGCCCCGGCGATTATGCCCAGGCGGTGATGGATCTGGGCGCCACGATCTGTACGCCGAAGTCTCCGGCCTGTGGCATTTGCCCCCTGCGAGATCCGTGCCAGGCCCGCACCGCCGGAACACAGGCCGACCTGCCGCGCAAGACGCCCAAGGCGCCGAAGCCCACCCGGCTTGGCCACGTCTACATTGCACAGCGCGCCGATGGCGCAATCCTTTTGGAGCGCCGCCCGGAAACCGGGCTGTTGGGCGGGATGCTGGGCTTTCCGGGCTCGGACTGGGCCGAGGACGCGGCCGAAGCGCCGCCCTTTCCGGCCGATTGGACCCTGCTGCCCGCCGAGGTGCGCCATACCTTTACCCATTTCCACCTGATCCTGCGCGTCTGGACCGCCGCTGTACCCGCGGAGGTGAGCCCCGAGGGGTCGGTGGTGATGCCTAAACATGCCTTTCGCCCCGGCGACCTTCCGACCGTGATGCGCAAGGCGCATGATCTGTGGCGCGGCAGTTCTGCATCTGGGAAAATGGATCGGGCGGGATTATCCTGACGGCAGAGTTTCGGAGCCTGAACCATGATCCCGACTGACACCCTGTCGCGCTGGCAAACAGCCCTTCCTTTCTGGGTTTCGTTCCTATTGATCCCGATCCTTTGGTTCACCGCTTTTGCCGGCGGCTGGTGGGTGCTGCTGGTGCCGCTGTCCACCTGGTGGTTGTTTGCAGCGCTGGACGGGTTGACCGGGCTGAACCTTGAAAACGCCGACCCCGAAACGCCCGAGGACGCGCTGCGTTGGTACGTCCTGCTGACCAAGGCCTGGGTTCCCGTCCAGTTTCTTACACTCTATGGCTTGATCTGGTACGCCACCCGCGCCGAACACCTGTCATCGCTGGAAAAGATCGGGCTGTTCTTCGGGATGGGCGTGATCTCGGGCACGATCGGCATCAATTACAGCCACGAGTTGATGCACCAGAAGGGCCGGCTGGAGCGTTGGCTGGGTGATATCCTACTGGCGATGGTTCTGTATTCGCATTTTCGGTCCGAACACCTGCTGGTGCATCACCGCTACGTGGGCACGCCGCGCGACCCGGTGACCGCGCGCTACAACGAAGGGTTCCACCGCTTCTACCCGCGCGTCCTGCGCCAGTGCCTGGTGTCCGCGTTTCAGGCCGAAAAGGCCAAGCTGGCGCGCAAGGGGCTGAACTGGACGGACCGGGCGAACCCGTTCTGGCGGTATTGGGCGCTGCAGGGATTGATGCTGGCGCTGGCGCTGCTGCTCGGCGGGTGGGCGGGGCTGGGGCTGTTCCTGGTTCAGGCCGGCACTGCGATCTGGCAGCTGGAGCTGGTCAACTATGTCGAGCATTATGGGCTGACGCGCAAATACTTGGGCGACGGCAAGTACGAATATGTCCGGCCGCGCCATTCGTGGAACGCCGCGCACAAGGCCTCGAACTGGCTGCTAATCAATCTGCAACGCCACTCGGACCACCATTACAAGCCCAACCGGCGGTTTCCGCTGCTGCAGAACCACCCTGCCGAAGCGGCCCCGCAACTGCCCTATGGCTATCCGGTGATGACGATCGCGGCGATGGTCCCGCCGCTGTGGCGGCGTGTGATGAACCCGCGGGTGCGGGCTTGGCGGCGACAGTACTACCCCGAGATCACGGACTGGAAGCCGTACAACAAGGCAATGCTTCCGATGCCACGGTCCTGAGAGCGGTCAACGCAGCGCCCAGATATCGACCGGCCGCTCGACGCCGCCAACCGCCTGTGCATCGTGGCGCTGGAACCCGTTCATCAGATCGGCAGCCGTCGACGCTTCGCTTAGGGCCTTTTCGCGCAGCGCGTCGCTGATGACAATCCGCGCACCCATCTTTCGCGTCATTGCTTCAAGCTTGGCAGCCAGATTGACCGCGTCTCCGATCACCGCGAATTCCAGCCGGTTGGCCCCGATGTCGCCCAGAACGACCGGACCGTAGTGAACACCGATGCCAACCTGAATCTCCTGCTCGCCTGCCCGTCGGCGTTCCAGATTCCAACGGTCGATGATGTCAGCCATTGACCGCGCGCAGGACAGGGCGTTGACCGCGTCCAGCGGGGTTGGAACCGGCGTGCCGAACGTGGCCATCAGCCCGTCGCCCAGATACTTGTCCAAGGTTCCGTGGTGATGGAACACCTCGGCCTCCATTCGCGCATGGAAGCCCCGCAGCACCTCGATCACCTCATACGGGTCGCGGCCGGCAGCGAATTTCGTGAAGCCCACGATGTCGATGAACAGAACCGCGATGTTTTCCTTGCGCACCTGCTTGAGCGGTTCGTCGTTCTGGCTCAGCTCCTCGACCACGTTGGGCGAGAAGTATCGCGACAGGTTGGCGCGTTCCCGCTCCAGTCCGGCATTTGAGATCAACAGGCGATTGAGCCGCCGCATCGACACGCCCAGCGTAACCGCGACCATCATGAACACGATCACCTCTTGCACGCGCATCGGAACCATGAAGCTGTTGGGGTCCAACAGTTCGGCCACGGCCGGATAGCCCTGCAACGCGGTGGCAACCTTTTCGCTGAGGCCAGAGATGGGCGTGGCCACCCACCAGGCGACGATCCAGCCCGCCGTCCACATCAGGGCCGTCCAGCTGCCCATGGCGATCACCGTGCGCCAGGAATAGGCCAGCGTACCTGCGGCCAGGATGATGAAGAAATACTGGAAATTGTCGAACCGGTACTGCATCGCCAGCGGGCGCACATCGTCGCTGAACGGGTTGGGAACGACCATGCCCAGCGTCATGATCAGCAGATCGGCGAAAATCAGCAGAAGCTCGATCCGGGATTGGCCCACACGGCCAGCGCGCCGGATCAGCCAGCCGTTGCCGCAGAGCAGCAGCAGGATGAAATGATACCACATCACATCCCA
Source organism: Ruegeria sp. BC8 (assembly GCF_056535705.1). NCBI lineage: Bacteria > Pseudomonadati > Pseudomonadota > Alphaproteobacteria > Rhodobacterales > Roseobacteraceae > Ruegeria > Ruegeria sp. BC8. The sequence goes on from NZ_JBQFIV010000001.1 coordinate 2,718,803, forward strand.
GTTCGGATTCAGAAACACCAGCAGGACACCGGTCAACGCCATGGCGATCCAGCGGGCGCGGACGGCCAGTTCCAGCCCCTCGCGCTTGTGCCGTTCCAGCGCGGCTTCGGTGTATTTGTTGTCCAAATTGAATTTGTCCGGCGTGGTCACGAAAAACCGCTGAAACCGGGATTGGCTGGCCGTGGTATCAGACATTTCTGATGCTCCCTCGCTATGTAGCGGGATATGGGGTCGAACCATCCAAACATCACGGGGCCAAAAACAAAAGACCCCGCCGGGTTCGGCGGGGCAAGGCTTGGTACCATGTGTCAGGCCACAGGCACCGGCGGTATTGGTGTGATCAGTTGTGCAGTTCGGCCCGGATCTGCTGGCGCAGCACGTCGATCGGAACGGTTTTTCCGTCGCGCTTGAAGCACCAGTATGTCCAGCCATTGCAGGACGGCGCGTTTTCCAGATGCGCGCCCACCTGATGGATCGAGCCCTTGATGTTGTCGCCCACCAGCGTGCCGTCGGCCCGCACCTTGGCCTTGTGCCGCTGGTTCATCGAATACAGCTCTTCGCCCGGGCGCAGCATTCCGCGTTCGACCAACTGGCCGAAGGGCACGCGCGGCTCGGCGCGTTTGCTGGCGCTGACCTCGAGCGCGTCACGGTCGAACTTGCGCACCTTGGCGATGCGCTTTTCGGCCACCTTGCGATAGCTGTCCTCACGCTCGATCCCGATGAACTCGCGGCCCAGCATCTTGGCCACCGCGCCGGTGGTTCCGGTGCCGAAGAACGGGTCAAGCACCACGTCACCCGGATTGGTCGAACCAACCAGAACCCTGTGCAACAGCGACTCGGGCTTTTGCGTAGGGTGCGCCTTGTCACCATTTTCATCTTTCAGGCGCTCGTGGCCCGTGCAGATCGGCAGCACCCAGTCGCTGCGCATCTGCACGCCTTCATTCAAGGCCTTCAGCGCCTCATAGTTGAAGGTGTATTTCGCCCCTTCCCGCTTGCTGGCCCAGATCATCGTTTCATGCGCGTTGGTGAACCGCTTGCCCCGGAAATTCGGCATCGGGTTCGACTTGCGCCAGATCACGTCGTTCAAAATCCAATAGCCCGCATCCTGCAGGGCCGAGCCCACGCGGAAGATGTTATGATACGAGCCGATCACCCAGATCGCCCCATTGGGCTTGAGCAGGCGATGCGCGGCCTTCAGCCACTCGCGGGTAAACTGGTCATAGGCGGCAAAGCTCGAGAACTGGTCCCAATGATCATCGACCGCATCCACCTGGCTGTTGTCCGGGCGATGCAACTGTCCTTTCAGTTGCAAATTATACGGCGGATCCGCAAAAATCAGGTCAACTGACGCCTCGGGCAGACTGTTCATCACCTCGATGCAGTCGCCAGATAGAATCGTGTTTAAAGGGAGCGCGGATGCGCCCTTTGTCTTGGTAGTTGTCATGTCTCTGCCTCAAGTTCCACGGCGCTTTTGCGCTCATTTGGTTGAGACTAGGATGAGTCAAACCGGATTCGGCGTCAAATTCTTTTTTGAATCAGAGGGTTACGATTTACTCTTGATACAAGATATTGTGGACGGGCTTGAACGAACGTCTATGGTGTGGGGTTACCCCAAGATTTTGCAGCGCCTCGCGGTGTTGTTTGGACGGATAGCCCGCATTGGTTTCCCAGCCGTAGCCCGGATGCTGTTGCGCCAAATCCACCATCAGTTGATCGCGCCAATTCTTTGCAAGGATCGACGCCGCCGCAATCGAGACTGACTTCGCGTCCCCTTTGACCACAGCCTGCGCCGGCAAGGTCAGCCCTTTGGGGATCAGATTGCCGTCGATCAACAGGTAGTCCGGCGCAGGATGCAGGGCGGCGACGGCGCGCTCCATCGCCAGATGAGAGGCATACAAGATATTGAGGTCATCAATTTCCTCAACCGACGCCTCGGCAATGGCAAACTCGGCCCGGGCGCGCAGATCTTCGTCAAGGGTGCGCCGCTTTCGCGCCGTCAGCTTCTTGGAGTCATTCAAACCGTCGGGGATGTCTTGCGGATTCAGAATGACCGCAGCCGCCACGACCGGACCGGCCAACGGGCCGCGGCCTACCTCATCTACACCGGCTATTCGGGGGTAGCCCTGCGCAATCAGCGCCTGTTCCAATTCAAACGTCAGAGTCGTCATCCCCTCGGCAAACCGCTTTTTGGTCCGAACCGCAACAAAAAAGAAGGAGGCGACCCAGGCCGCCCCCTTCCCGTACAGCGCTTCTGCGGCGCTGCTCCTGCTCGAAACCGACTACTGGTAAACCACGCGGTATCCTTTCTGGCGCAGGCAGGCGGGTTCGTAGGCCCGCTTCACCTTCTTGCCGTCCCAGAACCCCACTTTGCACTGTTGTGGCAGGCTATCGGCATGTTTGTAGTGTTTCTCGAGGCAATTCGGCCCCAGCAAAGGACGTTTCTTCGAATAGCCGTTGTAGGTCTTCAGGCAACGTTGCGGCAGGTCGTAGCGGGCGACGCGCCGGGGCAGCGGGCGGATATGATCGGGCCGAACGTTTTGCGGCTGGTAGACATAGTTGTTCTGCCGGGTGACACGCTCTTTGCGCTTTTCCTTGTTATAGTGATTGACGGCCGCACCGATGATGGCAATGGCCGCCAACCCGCCCAGAATATCATGGGCGTCGGCCGCCTTGGCCTGGGATGCGGAAACGCCGGTGATGGCGACTGCGGTGGCGACGACGAGGGCGATGAACTTCCGGTGCATGACAAGTGTCCTTTCAAAGCTGGACGCGGCGCCACTGGCTGACCGCGAAACTGATGCAACAGCTTTCGGCCACCCGCCGACAGACAAGCAATAACGGCCCGGTGTTATCCGATATCATCGCCGCAAACCCTTTGAGATATTGAATATCGTGCCAAGCCATGCGCAGGATGCAGCCTATGAAACAGATCCTCTCTTTCCTGGTCGTTGCGACGTTGATATCGCTGAGCACCACCGTTTCGGCGGCCGAATGCTATGCCGATTACAAGGCCAAACAGGACGACCCGCTGCGCCTGCACTATGGCGTGATGCAGGTGTCCGCCTGCAAAAAGGGGCAAGCCAAGCAAGAGGTGGCCAAAAGGCTGAAATCCTCGGGGTGGACGTTGCTCAACGTGATCAGCGTTTTTGGACCGGAAGGGTTGGATCAAAGGAAGGCCAATGCCGGAAAATTCTATCTCCGTTTCTGAGGCGCGGCGGTCTGGCACCCGGCTGGTGGGAGCAGGCATCGCCGCAATCGTCGTGATCCTGATCACGGCCGCCGCCTTCTTGTTCTGGACCCTGCCCGATGCCAATGCTTTCAACGCTCGGGTCGAGCGGCTGTTCGTCGAAAGTGATCTGACCACCCAGGCTGAAATCCGATTGCTGGAGATCCTCGCGCAATCCGGAACCGCATTTGCCGACACGCTGGCCAGCTACCGGATGGTGATCTTCGTGCTGCTGATCTTTGCCACGGCCATGCTGTTGGCCGCCTTGGTCTTTCTGGTGATGCTGGTGACGTTGAACCGTCGAATGGCCCAGATCGAGCGCACGGGAATCCAGGTCACGTCGCTGCTGATCAGTCGCGAAGAGAACACCGTCTACCTGAACAACATGGATTTCAAGCTGACGCCCGCAGCGATGGAAACACTGGCCGTCCTGGCCGAGTCCCGCCTTGACGACGAAGTGCTGTCGGGGGTTCAGATCGAAGCCATGATCTCTGGCCGAGACATATCGGACTGTGACGAAGCTGCCGGGGCCACGCGCATCAAACGGCTGCGGGACGCGCTGGGCAATCAGATGGTCAGCGAGCTGCTGGTCAAAAACATCGCCAAAAAGGGCTATATGCTGGCGATCGAAAAAGACGTGATCCAGATGGTCTGACCACCTCGGCCGTGGATCGCGATCGGTAAATTCTGTGTTGCGCCCCTTGGAAATCGGGCTGCAAAAGCCCATCCTCTAGGGACCCGGGCAAGGGAGACGGCCGATGAATGTCCACGCCACACGGAATACGAACGGCTACGGAATTTCGATCGAAACGCTTGACGGCAGGGTTGCCATCTACCGCGATGACATCCTTCTGGCTGAAAGCACGAATGCCAAGGTCATGTATGAAACCCGGCTGCCGCCTGCGATTTATGTTCCGCGCGAAGACGTGCGCGTTGATCTGAGCGGCGAGACCGAGTTGCAGACCTTCTGCCCGTTCAAGGGCACGGCAACCTATCACGATGTCCTGATTGGCGATGAACGGTTGGCAAACTCGGTTTGGGCCTACGAGGATTCCCTGCCTGAAAGCAAAGCCATTCAGGGTCACATCGGCTTCATGCCGGCGGCCTACACTCATATCGATCTGGGCGACAATCAATTGCGCCAACCGCGAGACGGCAACATCAGCGGCCCGTTGATCGATTGGTTGATGCGTGGCGCGGGGTCGATCTCAACACCGGAAGATTTCACCAAGACCCTGGCCGAAAAAATGCTGGAACACGGCATCGCCATTCAGCGCCTCAGCATCCTTGTCTGGTCGCTGCATCCCCTGATCGCAGGCAAGCACTACATCTGGGAAAAGGGTGCCGAGGAGATTTCGACCAATATTCCAACCTACGAGATTCACGACCACCCCGCGTTCATCAACAGCCCCTTGCGGCATGTCTCGAACGGATTGGGCGGCGTTCGGCAACGGCTGAACGTAGACAACCCCCACAACAGTTTCCCCATCATGGAGGACCTGCGCGCCAAGGGGGGCACCGATTACGTGGCAATGCCTCTGCCGTTTTCCGACGGGCGTATCAATGTCCTGACGTTGACCTGCGACCACCCCAACGGCTTTACCACGGAAAACCTGGGGCTTGTCTTTGAGTGCTCGGCCGTCATCGCCCGCTACTATGAGGTGTTCATGCAGCGCGAGAATTCTCAGGCCCTTCTCGAGACCTATGTGGGCAAACGAACCGGGGCCCGCGTTTTGGGCGGCGACATTCGTCGCGGCGACGGCGATGACATCGACGCGGCCATCATGTTCTGTGACCTGCGCAACTCGACCAGCCTGGAAGAGGATCTGGGCCGCACGGAATACATCAACCTGTTGAACGAATTCTTCGAAACGGTGTCCGGCATCGTCCACGACAACGACGGTGAGGTTCTAAAATTCATCGGCGACGCCGTTCTTGCGGTTTTCCCGGCAGGTGAGGACCCCGGCAAGGCACGGTCAGACGCTCAGCGCAGTGCCGTTGAAATCGTCGAGAAATTGGCCGAGCTGCGTCGCTCCGACAAGAACCGGCAATGCGATTGCTCGATCGGCGTATCGTTCGGGCGTGTCACGTACGGAAATGTCGGTTCGCGCGAGCGGCTTGATTTCACGGTGATCGGACATGCAGCCAATGTCGCGGCGCGGTTGGGCGAGTTCGGCAAGCTCAATGGCCATCGGATCGTCGTTTCCGAAGATATCGAGCCGGCCTGTTCCCGGGCCGTTCCATTGGGGCCGGTCGACTTGCACAACGTTTCGCATCCGGTGATGTCTTTTGCCTTGCAGACATCCGCTGATACGGTTCTGGATGCCTGAGCATCCGGCACCCTTGCCCCCCCGATCCCAAATAGCCATTCATAGCTGCGCACGGCACTGGTGCGCTTTCTGATCCTGGCGCGAGGTACTGACCTTAGCCCGAACGGTTCAACTTGCGGCGCCCAGCAAAATCAACGCAGTTTGCGCGGGAGAAATCGAACTCTGCATCTGTGCGATCTGAGTTCGGGCGAGATAAGTATCCGTCAGTTCGGCAATTGCATCGGCATCGACGAACTGCGAAAGGTTCGGCGAACCGGTCACTCTGCTCAGCTTGTCCCGAAATACGTCCAGCTGCTTGTCGATATCCAGCTGGCCAAAGCTTGACGGCAGGCCCAACGCTGTTTCCATCATGCTACGCAACGGCGGCAGGCTCATCAGATCGTACCACTTCTTGGTCTCGCTTCCGGACTGCCCGGCAAGGTCTTTCAAAGCGTGCTGGGCAAAAAGTGCGATCCGCATCGAGTCGTCGGTTTCTCCGACCGAGCTTTCGAACCCGGCGACGACATTCTTCTGAGCGATCTTGTCCATGTCAGTGATCAGTGCGGTTTTCCGAACTTCGCCCGGACCCAAGCCGAATGCTTCAGAAAACTCCCGATATCTGCTGTCAGCAAGCCGGTTCGCAAGGGCGTCATCCGAACTCGTACCGTCTGACAAGACCTTTTGAATGAAGTACCGATTGTCCAGGTCACCTTCCAATCCGAACGCGCCCAACGCGACCTGCAGCAGTCGCCGGTCAGAGACCAGATCTTCTGCCGATCGGACGTTTCGGATGTTTTCCACAAAATACTGCGTGTCCCGGTCATTGACCGCCGAGGTGGAAAAGGCCTGCAACTGGGCGTCATAGGTGCGCTGCAAAAAACGCCACCCCACGATACCCCCAGTTGGAATGACCGGGAGGAATGTCATTGCCGATAGGCCATCAGACGCTCTTCGCGCGGCAGCAACGATCGAAGCGCCTTCAGGCATTTGTAGTACTGCTCGGTCACCAGGGCTTCGGTCGCCTGTGCCAGGACCCGGCGACTGTCGACATCCGTGAAGACCTGGCTCAGTTCCTCGATCCGTCGCAGCAGCTGTTGTTTTGCGTCTCCGGCTTCCAGATCTCCGGACAGGACCAGCTGGGCCGCGTAACACACGCGCCGGACCGGGGTTGTCACTTCGTCGGGATGTATCGCGTCGCGCAACCGAAGGACATTTGCCTCGGGCGTCATGATTGAAAAGCGGGTCCGCCGATCGCCGTTCTCAATCACTACGCCATTGATCAAAACCCGCTCTTTCGGCGCCAGCTTCAGAACCAGCCCGCCCATTACGCGGTCCCCCGCTGACGCAGCCCGCGCAAAACCGCCAGATTGATTTCAAGCAGCGGCTCGACCCCAGCCTTGCTGGCCAGCACCCGGCCCGTGTGCTGCTCGGTGAACTCGGCCAGATAGAAGATCCGCGCGCGCAGCTCATTCGGCAGTGCATTGTCCGAATCCACGACGCCGTTGGCCAGAACGGACCACAAGCGGCGGTTTTCATGCAGGGCCTGAACAAAGCCCGCGAAATCCGAGGCTTTGCGCGCGGCCGCTGCCTTGAGCCGATGCGTGATCTTTGAAATCGCCTCATATTCGGTATCACGCGGGGTTCGCGTCGGAGCGGCGGACTGAGCATATGCCCGTTGGGCAAGCGTTTGCGGGGTCACTTGAAATCCTTTCAAAAGGCCGTCGTGTTTGCAGTCACGGTCGGGGCGCGTTGGTCACGCCCCGACCAAGTTTCCGCCTTAGCGGAACAGCGACAGGATCGACTGCGGGGCCTGGTTGGCGATCGACAGCGATTGTGTCGCCAATTGCTGCTGTACCTGCAGGGCCTGTAGACGGGCCGAAGTCTCTTCCATATCGGCGTCCACCAGCGAGCCGATGCCGGATTTGAAAGAGTCAGTCAGGTTCGAGATGAACTCCTTCTGCGTCTCGATCCGCCCTTGCGCCGAACCGAACGCGGCCGACGCGTCAATCGCAGTGTCGATCAAGGTTTCGATCGTGCCCAGTGCTGCGGCAGCGCCGGCGCTGGTCGAAACGTCAATCGACGACAGCGCGCCAAGACCGCCAGAACCGGCATTGGTGAACTGGGCCGAAACGGTTACGTCGCGATCTGCGTCAGCACCAGCGGTTGCGGTCCCGGTCACGAAGGACAGGGTGCCCGGCGCGCTGGAGTCATAGTCGATCGCTACACCGGTGATCCCAAGCGCGTCGATCTGGTTCTTCAGCCCCACTGCCACGATGGCATCTGTGTAGGCAGAGTCATAGGTTCCAGAAGGGTCCAGATCGCTGGCCTGCACGGTATACGAAGCAACTTTGTCCCCGATGGTGATCGACACTTTGTCGCCGACGGCGAAGTTGTCGGTCGAACTGTCGATCACGATGTCACCGGACCCGCCGGACTTGTCCATTGTGAACCCGGCGGCGTCATTGTCAGTGGTCGCGTTGTCCGAGCCGGCCAGAACGCCCTTGCTGGCATATCCACCGGTCGACAGGTCCTGGGTGGCCACCGAAATCGACGACGCGGTCACGTTGCCAGCGCTGTCCCGATCCAGCGACGACAGGATCGATGCGGTGCCCGCTGACCCGTCCACAAGATTGAGGCCGTTGAACTGTGCGGCACCGACAACCGATGCGATCTGGTCCCGCAGGGCGGCTACGTCATCATTGATCTTGCCGCGGTCGACGTTGTCCTCCTGCGCGGCGACGATCTTGTTCTTCATCTGGGTCAGCAGGTCGGTCACGGTTTCCGAAGCGTTCCGGGCCACGGCGACAGTCGATTCACCCAGTGCCAGGCTATCCTTGATCGCGTTAAAACCGTTGACGTCGGACTCCATCACCTTGGAAATCGCCCATACGGCCGAGTTGTCCTTGGCCGTTGCGACATCCTTACCCGTCGAAATCGCGTTCTGGGTTGCTGCAAGGTTCTTGTTGACCGATTTCAGGGTCTGCAGCGCAACCATCGCGCCGTTGTTTGTCAGAATGCTGGACATGTTTTTCATCCTTTTCCATTCGGGCCTTCTTCGCCCAGTGACGCCCGACCATCATTGGCGGACGTGTTGTCGTTCTGACCTGTGCGAGCTACCGATCAGTGCTCGCGCCACCTTCTTTCGAGGTGCGGGACCACTTTTGGGCCTGATCTCCTAACGGAGTGCTAAGGCGGTCCGACCGAAAAAGACGGATTTGAATCAAACCCGCCGCTAGGCACGTTTTTCCAGCTTGGGATCCTGACGGACGGCAAAGCCATTGCGTTGCCCGGCCGCGTCATAGGTCGTGAACTCCTGCCGGATTTTTCTGAGTTCAGCCATCCGGTTCATGACCGCCCGAATCCCTTCGGCCGCGCTGTTCAGCAGGCCTTGATTTCGCTCGACCTTCTTGTGCAGCCGAATCAAGTCGTCACTGTCGTGCACCTGCATCTCGTTGAGTGCGCCGATCAGTTTTTCCTTCTGCGGCATCATCTGGCCCAGCTGATCCAGGTCCCCTTCGACCAAAGCCCTGCGCTCGAGATCGAGAACCTCCTCGAGAGCCTTAATCAGTCCTTGCTTGTGCTCAGTCGGCATCGGTCTTCTCCATCATTGCATTGAATAGGGTTTCCGACAGTCCGATCCCGCCGGATCGGGCCAATTGCCTGGCCTGCTCCTGCAGCAGGAAAGACGAGAACTGGTCTTCGCCCGCGCCACCTCCGAAAGCCTGCCGCGCCTTGCCCAGGCCTGCGGCTTTCAGCATTTCGGCTAGAAAAGTTGCCTCAAGCTCGACCGCTGCGGCCTTGAGTCTTTGTTCGGTCATATTGCTGCGCGGTACCGGCGCGAGGTTTGGGATTTCCATCGCCCTCTCCGAAAATTGTTTCGATCTTTGTCGATCAAAGCGAAGAGCGGTTAAAATAAACGTAACTACCTTGAGGGCAGGTTTGGGCCAAACAACCGGAGCCGGAGCAAAATGCCCAACGCCCTGACCATGATGACCAATGTGATTTCCGGCGGAAAGCCGGATTGGGCCGCAAAGTCCGAGCCCCCAACAAAAGGCGACTCGGATTTCGCGGAACTCATGGCCGAAGATGAGATGCCGAACCTCGAGGCCGAAGCGAAACCTCATCCGGACAGCCGCGCGGGTCCGGAAATCGTGGATGGCGATGAAAACACCGACCCTGACGTCCCGCAGGTCGAACCCGATTTGGCTGAACCGCTGGAATTGCAGGGATCACAACAGGACGCTCGACAGAAAGACACGCCTCTGCCCATGGCAACGCCCGGTGAACCTCCAAAGCGCGAGGCGACGGCGCACGCCACTCCCGGGGCCAGCCCTCCGGCGGAGGGACGCCAGTCAACCGCCGCCGCGGCCATGCGCGCAGTAACCTCTGATCCCGATCGCCGATCGCTCGCGGGCGACACGGGCAAGGGAGCCGAAGCGCCCGAGCGTGCCGGGAACACACCGTCGCAACCTATGCCAGCTGCAAAAGAGCAGTTGAACGCCACCGAACCTGGAATGAGTGGGGGCCTGCAGAACCGAAAGGACGAATTGCGCACTGCAGCCGGAAAAGAAGCCAGACGCGACGAGCAGGCCACCGGATCGGGGGTGGTGGTTCAGCGGCCGACCAAACCTGCAGGCCAGGGAACGGAATCCATCATCCGGGCGCAGATCGTCGGTATATCGGAACGCGCAGCACTGAAGGACCCGATGCCAGAGGACAGTCTGCACGACCGGATGCCAACGCAGGACTTGGGTACGACCCCAGCGCAAAGGGATACAGGCCCGACCAACGGCGCCCCGTTCTCGGGCCGGGCGGAAATTGCTCGGGCAGTCGCCGGGCAAATGGCGGCAACCATCGTCGCAAAGCCGGGAAGCGGAAGCGTGGAAATCGCACTGACTCCGGAAGAGCTGGGCAAAGTTTCGATCAAGGTGACCGGGCGCGAAGACGGGTTGCACATGATGATCGTCGCTGACCGGCCCGAAACCATGGATCTCATGCGCCGGCATATTTCGATCCTTTCAGCCGAGTTCAAAGAGATGGGGCTGGGCGATCTTTCCTTTGAACTGGGCACCTCGGCGAACCCAGAACAGGACGCTGAGCCAACTGAACGAAGCACATTCATCACCACAGGGGAGCTTGACCCTGCAACCGAAACACCCGCTCTGGCCCGCCCAACTCAGGTGGACCGGGCGTTGGACCTGAGGCTTTGACCCATGATCACCACAGCGGCATCCGCGACACATACACCCTCAACAGCGCAGCCAACGAGAACTTCGACAGCGACAGGGCTGACCTCGGACTTTGAGACGTTTCTGATGATGTTGACGGCGCAGGCGCGCAACCAGGATCCTCTGGAGCCACTGGATTCGTCGGAATATGCGTCGCAACTCGCCCAGTTTTCGATGGTCGAGCAGCAGGTGCAGACCAACGACCTTCTGGCAAACCTCACCGCCACCCTGAGCAGCGTCAATCTGGATGAGCTGTCCAACTGGATTGGGGTCGATGTTCAGGGGGCAGCCTCCTTCCGGTTTGATGGCCAGCCGCAGACCATGTTCACTCAGCCCGACCTGGGCGCGGATGCGTCTGTGCTGGTCATCAAGGATTCTGACGGAACCGAAATCGACCGGGTCTCTGTTCCGGTCTCCGAGACCGAGTTTCTTTGGGCTGGAGTGGATGCATCGGGCAATCCGCTGCCCAACGGCACCTATTCCGCAACGCTGGAAAGCTTTTTGGGGGATGAACTGCTCTCGGCGCGGCCTGCGGCCACCTACAGCCGCGTCGTCGAAGCCCAAGTCGGGGCCGGTGTCGTCATGTTGACCTTGGACAGCGGCGTCGTGATTCCGGCAACCGACGTCGTTGCCGTTCGTACCGGCGCTTGAACTCGGGGGCGCTGCGGGCCAAGGATTGGCCGTCCAGATTCGCAACGCTCCGGTGTCTCAACTGTCCGTTCCAACCGCTCCTCCAACCGGCCTTGCAGACCAACTTGTCGAAAGCGGGTTGATCACAAAAGACGCCCAGTTCGAAACGCTGTATGGCGGACGCACGAACCAGGTGTGGAAGGTATTGGACGCCGAGCCGGACCGGGTTTTGAAGTTCTATCGGTCTTCCCTTCAAAACCCGCTGTTTCGCAACGACGCCCAACTCGAAGCAGCCTGTCTGCACGCACTTGCTGCGACGGGGTTTGTTCCGCGGCTTCGCGCCTCGGGCAGCTTTGGCCCGGATCGCTGGGTTTTCTATGACCATGCGGCTGGCACTCCGTGGCGAGAAGGGACCGCGCAGGTGGCGAAACTGCTGCATAATCTGCACGCCCGAGAAATCGTGCTAGAGGTCCCTAAGGGATGCAATGGAAGCGTTGATCTCGATCATCACGGCACCCGTATTTTGAACGGTTGCCGCTCGGGACTCAGCGCCGTTCTGGCCGAACGCAAACCCAGGGTCCGGGTGCCGCCGACCCCCCGAGTATGCCTGATCCATGGCGACCCGGTGGCCGGCAACATCCTCGTCTCCTCTGCGGGGCTGACACTGATCGACTGGCAATGCCCGGCGATGGGTGACCCATGCGAGGATCTTGCCCTGTTCCTGTCACCCGCCATGCAGCATCTCTATCGCGGCAAGGCGCTGACCCCCGAGGAAGAGGCTACGTTTCTGTCGGCCTATGACAGCCCGCCGACGGTGCGCCGATACCTCGAGCTAAAGCCCTGGTACAATTGGCGTATGGCTGCCTACTGCCTGTGGCGGGCCGAGAATGGTGCGCCAGCCTATAGGGCCGGGTTTGACCTTGAGGTTGCGGCCCTCTGACCGTGGGCCGTATCACAAATCGGCAAGAGCCATGGCCGCATAAGCCGGTGGCATCAGCAGTCGCCGCCAGCGCCCGAATGGGAACTTTGACGGCGGTTTGGCCATGACGTCCGGAATATTCGCGGGCTCACCCAAAACCAAGCGGGCCAATGCCCGCCCGCAATAGCTGCCCATCGCCACGCCGTTCCCGTGATAGGCCAGACCGGCAAACAAGCCCGGGTGGCCCGGAACCTCCCCGACAAAGGGCAGCAGGTCACGGGTCAGGCAAACCATACCTGACCACATATGAGTTGCCTCAACCTCGGCCCAACCCGGGAACATGCGATCAAAGTCACTGCGTACTTTGCGACGGATCGCAGCTTCGGCGCGCGGCGAGGACATTAGGCCTCCTCGCATTCCGAACAGGAACCGGTTGTCCGGCATCAGACGGAAATAGTGCAGCAGGTTGCGCGTGTCGTACGCCATCTGGCGCGAAGTCCAACCCTGTTCCTGCAATTCAGCTTCGGTCAGCGGACGTGTCACCATGACCGTAGACTGGGCGGGCATGTAACGGGCGGCCAACCAGTCGGGCAGATCGTCGCTGGAATAACCGTTGGTGCAGATCAACACCGTCTTGGCCTGGATACGGCCCGCGGGGGTGGTCATCTTGTACTCGGACCCGGCTTTTCTGATGTCCTGAACCGGGCTTTTCGAGAATACTGCGGCACCTTGCGCCTGCGCGGCCCGGGCCAACCCGAACAGGTATTTCTGCGGGTTCAGCCCAAAACCGACCGGGTCGGTATATCCGCCAAGGAAACGGCCCCGCATACCGAGGCGTTCCAAATCCGACGGCTCATGCAGAACCCCACCGCTTTCCGCGTGACGCCGCAGCCGCTCCATCGCGCGCGGGCTGTGCGCCAACTGCGTCTCCCCTTCGGAGTGAACGTCTGCGTCGATCCGAAAGCGCTGCAAAAGATCCGCAACCAAGGCGACCGCGTCGGTTTCGGCCTGCGCATAATCCTGTGCCGCCGAAATCCCATAGCGCCGCGCAAGTGTCGCCGAACCAAGCTTGGACCCTCCTTGGCAGCAAAACCCACCATTGCGCCCCGAAGCGCCCCAGCCCGGAGTTTCGGCCTCGAACACAGCGACAGACACACCGCGTTCGGCGAGGTGCAGGGCAGCAGACAATCCGGTGAACCCGCCGCCGACAATCGCAACGTCGGTCGACAAATCACCCGAATGAACGGGCCAGTCAGGCGCCGTAGTGGTTTCATCCCACCAACACCCCTCACGGGGGCCGGGGCCATAGGTATAGGCCGGAAAGATCCGCCTCATTCGGTGCGCGCGGCAGCTTGTTCCTCTTGCCGCTGCCGGACCATCGCGCGTTTCGACACCAGCGAAGCGGTGATAACGCCCACGGTGACCACGGCGATCATGATGGTCGACAGCGCGTTGATTTCCGGGCTGACCCCCAGACGTACGGCCGAGAAAATCTTGATCGGCAGGGTCGTGGCCGAGGGGCCGGACGTGAAGGACGCGATCACCAGGTCATCCAGCGACAGGGTGAAGGCCAGAAGCCACCCCGAGATCACCGCAGGCGCGATGATGGGGAGCGTCACCAACCTGAAGGCCTGCGCCGGCGAGCAGCCCAGATCCAGCGCCGCCTCTTCCAGCGACCGGTCGAACGTCACCAGCCGCGAGGACACCACGACCGAGACGTAGCACATCGAAAAGGTCGTATGCGCCAGCACGATGGTCAGGATGCCTCGGTCCAGCCCGATCCCGATGAACAGCAGCAGCAGCGACAGGCCGGTGATCACCTCGGGCATCACCAGCGGCGCATAGATCATCCCGGAGAACAGCGTACGGCCAAAGAACCGCCCGCCCCGCACCATGACATAGGCTGCCATGGTGCCCAGAATGGTCGCCAGCGTCGACGAGAACACGGCAACGCGAACGGTGACCCAAGCCGCATCCAGAAACGCCTGGTTCTGCATCAGTTCGCCATACCATTTGGTCGAGAACCCAGCCCAGACCGTGACCAGCTTGCTTTCGTTGAAGCTGAAGATGATCAGGATCACCATCGGGATGTACAAAAACGCAAAGCCCAGCGTCAGCGAGACCGTGTTGAACCAGCTCAGCCTGTTCATTGCTCTGCCTCCGCCTGTTTCTGCTGGTTGCGCTGGAACAGCACGATCGGGATCACCAGGATCAGCAGCAGGATCACCGCCACGGCGCTGGCCACCGGCCAGTCGCGGTTCGAGAAGAACTCCTCCCACAAGACCTTGCCGATCATCAGCGTGCCCGACCCGCCCAGCAGCGAGGGGATCACGAATTCACCGATCACCGGAATCATCACCAGGAAGCATCCCGCGATGATGCCTGGGCGCGACAGTGGGATGGTCACCAGCCAGAAGGCCTGCGTGCGCGAACAGCCCAGATCCTCAGCCGCCTCGATCAGCGAGCCGTCCAGCCGATCGAGCGCGGCGTAGATCGGCAGGATCATGAAGGGCAGATAGGTGTAGACGATGCCGATATAGACAGCCGTCTGCGTGTTCAGGATGGTCAGCGGGGTCGAGATGATGCCCGTCCACAGCAGGAACTGGTTCAGGTAGCCTTCGTTCGACAGGATCCCCATCCACGCATAGACGCGGATCAGGAACGAGGTCCAGAACGGCAGGATCACCAGCATCATCAGCGTCGGGCGCCATTCCTCGGGCGCGCGGGCCATGCCATAGGCGATCGGATAGCCCACCACCAGGGTCAGCGCGGTCGCGATCAGCGCGATCTTGACGCTGGACAGGTAGGCTTTCCAGTACAGGTCGTCCTCGGTCAGCCAGACGAAATTCTCGAAATCCAGCTGGCTGAAGAACTCCTTGATCCCGGCCCAGCCCTGCGACAAATCAAGGGTCGGGGTGTAGGGCGGGATCGCAAGCGCGATGTCCGACAGCGAGATCTTCAACACGATGAAGAACGGCACCAGAAACAGGGCCAGCAGCCAGACATAGGGGATGGCGATCAGGACCGCGCGGCGCATCAGTCTGCCAGCAGAACCGCCGCCGTGGCTGTCCAGGACAGCCAGACAGGGTCTTCCCATGTGAAGGACCGGCGCGAGATGCGGCGGGTATTGGCCGTTTGCGCCTTGATGATCGTCCCGTTTGGCAATTCGACATGGTAGGTCGACAGGTTGCCCAGATAGGCAATGTCATGCACCTTGCCCTGCACGGCGTTGACGGCATCGGCGGGACGCTCGGCCGAGATCGTTACCTTTTCCGGCCGGATGGCCAGGTGACAGGCCTGCCCGTTTCCGAAGCTTGCCGCGGACGTGGCGGTCAGAGGCGGCTGGCCCTCGGCCCATTCGATACTGTACGTGCCCTCACCGGCTGCGGTTGCACGGCCTTCGATGATGTTCACGTCCCCGATGAAATCGGCGACATAGACAGAATTGGGGTTTTCATAAATGCGGTCGGGCGTGGCGACCTGCATCAGCTTGCCCTGATCCATCACGGCAACGCGGCTGGCCACCGTCATCGCCTCTTCTTGGTCGTGGGTCACGATCACGAAGGTGGTGCCGGTCTTTTCCTGAATGTCCATCAGCTCGAACTGGGTGTCCTGGCGCAGCTTCTTGTCCAGCGCGCCCAGCGGTTCGTCCAGCAGCAGCAATTTGGGCGCCTTGGCCAGCGACCGGGCCAGCGCCACGCGCTGACGCTGGCCACCGGAAATCTGGTGCGGTTTGCGGCGGGCGAATTTCTCAAGACGGGTCAGGCGCAGCATCTCCTCGACCCGGTCTTCCAGATCATGCTTGGGCATGTTGTCCCGGCGCAGGCCAAAGGCGATGTTGTCCCAGACGTTCAGATGGGGAAACAGCGCATAGGACTGGAACATCATGTTGACCGCCCGCTTGTTCGGCGGCACCGGGTCGATGTCCTGACCACTCAGCATGATGTGACCTTCGGTGGGTTTCTCGAACCCCGCCAGCATCCGCATCATCGTCGTCTTGCCGCAACCCGACGGCCCCAGCAAAGCAAAGAATTCCCGCTCGAAGATGTCCAGCGACAGATTGTCGATGGCAGTAAAGTCCCCGAATCGCTTGGTCACATTTTTGAACTGGATCAAGGGTTTCGCCTGCGGATCTTCCCACGGCGCAAAGACGGTAGAGTTCAAATCGGCCCCCGTAAGTCAGCCTGTACAGGTTGTGCGCAAGGCAGAACCATTCTGCCTTGCGCAATCATTTCGGATCAGGTGCCCGATTTGATCTTGGTCCACAGACGGGTCACGACCCGCTGCGTTTTGGCCGGGTAAGGCGTGGTGATGTAGAGGTTCTGCATCGTGGCATCATCCGGGTAGATCGCCGGATCGCCGATCACGTCTTCTTCCAGAAACTCCTGCGACGCCTTGTTGCCGTTGGCGTAGTAGACGTAGTTCGACGCCGCCGCCATGTTGTTGGCATCCAGGATGAAGTTCAGGAATTTATGCGCGCCGTCCGGGTTGGGTGCATCCACCGGAATGGCCATCTGGTCGAACCACATCAGCGAGCCTTCGGCAAACGGATGGTATTCGATGGTCACACCGTTGTCGGCCTCATCCGCCCGATCGCGGGCCTGCAGAATGTCGCCCGACCAGCCCACGGCCACGCAGATGTCGCCATTGGCCAGCGCATTGATGTATTCCGAGCTGTGGAACTTCTGGATGTAGGGACGCACGCCCGTCAGCACTTCTTCGGTCTTGGCGATCACGTCGGTGTCATGGCTGTCCGGGTCTTCGCCAATGTACTGGAGTACCATGGGAATGATCTCGGACGGCGCGTCCAGGAAATGGACGCCGCATGAGGCCAGCTTTTCCATGTTCTCGGGCTTCAGCACCAGGTCCATGCTGTTCAAGGGCGCATCGTCGCCCAGCACTTCCTTGACCTTGTCGACATTCACGCCCAGCCCCGTGGTGCCCCACATGTAGTTGATCGAATAGGCGTTGTCCGGGTCATATCCGGCCGTACGTTCCTGGATCACATCCCAGAGGTTAACTGCATTGGGCAGCTTGGTCATGTCCAGTTTCTGGAAGGCTCCAGCCTGGATCTGGCGCTGAAGGAAGGTGCCCGACGGCACCACCACATCGTAACCGGATCCTCCGGCCAGCATCTTGGTTTCCAGAACCTCGTTGCTGTCGAACACGTCGTAGATCAGGGTCAGACCCGTCTCTTCCTGGAATTTGCTCAGCAACTCCTCGTCGATGTAGTCCGACCAGTTGTATACGCGCACCTCTTCCGCAACAGCGGCCGACGTCCCCAATGCGACAATTGCCGTCATCGTCAGCGTTTTGATTTTCATTTTCTTCTCCCTGCAAGTGTACGGGCATTTTCCCGTTTTTTTGGATTTGATCAAGTTTTGCGTTTTCCCTCGATACGTCGTATGGTTTCACGGGGCAAGAAACCTGACAAGCCGGGAGCATTGGGATCGGGGTGAACCAATTGGATTTGATCAAAAATAAGGCATCTGCTGCAGTGACCCAGACCGAAAAACGACCAGCACATGAACAGGTGTACCAGACACTGAAGTCGCAGATCATGTTCGGCGATCTGGTGCCGGGGCAACCGGTCACGATCCAAGGCTTGACCGATTCGCTGGGCGTAGGCATGACCCCGGTGCGCGAGGCTATCCGGCGCCTGATCTCGGACGGTGCGCTGATCTTTCAGGGCAACCGGCGGGTCAGCGTTCCCCTTCTGACCGCAACAGATGTCGAACAGATGATTTTCGCCAGAAATGCCGTAGAATCAGAGCTTTCCCGGCGCGCAGCAGTCAACATGACCACGGCGGATATCGACCAGCTTGAAAAGATCGACGAACAGCTGGATCGCACGATCGCCGACGGGGACGTTGGCGGCTATCTTCGCCTGAACCATGCATTCCACGAAAAGCTCTATGACCACGCCGGCGCGCCGATTCTAAAGGATCTGGCCGAGCGCCTGTGGCTGCGATTCGGGCCGTCCTTGCGCGTCGTCTGCGGGCGTTTCGGCACCCAGAGCCTTCCGGACCGGCACAAGGACATCATCGATGCCTTGCGCGCCAGCGACGCTGAAAAAGTCGCAAAAGCAACGACCCAGGACATCGAACAGGGCATGGAACTGATGGCCGAGGCGCTGGCGACCGAATAGGTCAGCGCGATTCGATTGACAGGAAAAAATTTGATCATATTGTGACGGCAACCGCTGTTGCAGGAGTAGAGACCGATGTCGACCATCACCAACCACATGCCGACCGCCGAATTGCAGGCCCTGGATGCGGCGCATCACCTTCACCCGTTTTCGGCCAACGGCGCACTGGGCAAGGAAGGCGCGCGCGTCATCACTCGTGCCAAGGGCGTTTATCTGACCGACAGCGAGGGCGAAGAGATCCTGGACGCCATGGCCGGTCTGTGGTGCGTGAACGTCGGCTATGGCCGCGACGAACTGGCCGAAGTGGCGGCGCGCCAGATGCGCGAACTGCCCTACTACAACACCTTCTTCAAAACGACCCATGTCCCGGCGATCGCGCTGGCGGCGAAACTGGCCGAGCTGGCGCCGGGTGACCTGAACCATGTCTTCTTCGCCGCCGGCGGGTCCGAGGCCAATGACACCAACATCCGTCTGGTCCGCACCTATTGGGCGGAAAAGGGTCACCCCAACAAGAACATCATCATCAGCCGCCACAACGCCTATCACGGGTCGACCGTCGGGTCGGCCTCGCTGGGCGGCATGGCCGGCATGCACGCGCAGGGCGGCATCCCGATCCCGAACATCCACCACATCAACCAGCCCAACTGGTGGGCCGAGGGCGGCGACATGACGCCCGAAGAATTCGGCCTGGCCCGCGCACGCGAGCTGGAAGAGGCGATCCTGGAACTGGGCGAAGACCGCGTTGCCGCCTTCATCGCCGAGCCGGTCCAGGGTGCGGGCGGCGTGATCGTCGCGCCCGACACCTACTGGCCGGAAATCCAGCGCATCTGCGACAAGTACGACATCCTGCTGATCGCCGACGAGGTGATCTGCGGCTTTGGTCGAACCGGCAACTGGTTCGGCTCGCAGACCATGAACATCCGCCCGCATATCATGACCATCGCCAAAGGGCTCAGCTCGGGCTATGCGCCCATCGGCGGCTCGATCGTCAATGACGAGATTGCCGAGGTGATCGGCGGGACCGAGTTCAACCACGGCTATACCTATTCGGGCCACCCCGTCGCGGCGGCCGTCGCGCTGGAAAACCTGCGCATTCTGGAAGAAGAAAAGATCGTCGAGCATGTGCGCGATGTCGCCGCCCCCTATCTGAAACAGAAATGGGAGGCGCTGGTCGAGCACCCGCTGGTGGGCGAGGCCAAGATCGTGGGCATGATGGCCTCGATCGCGCTGACGCCGGACAAGGCCAGCCGGGCCAAGTTCGCCTCCGATCCGGGCACGGTCGGGTACATCTGCCGCGATCGCTGCTTTGCCAACAACCTGATCATGCGCCATGTGGGCGACCGGATGATCATCTCGCCGCCGCTGGTCCTGACCCCGGCAGATATCGACGAGATGTTCGTGCGCATTTACAAGTCGCTGGACGAGGCGCAGGCCGAGATCATCGCCCAGGGCTTGATGAAAGCGGCCTCGTGAATTCAGGGAAATATCAAAAAAGGGCGGTCCGGTAGGGCCGCCCTATTTCGTTCACCGCATCCGTTCCAGCAATTGCACGGTTGCGTACCCATCCGGCAAAAGACCACGCGCCATCTGATAGGCCCGCAGCGCATTGATGGTGTTCGGACCGATCCGCCCGTCGATGGCCTGCGTGTCGAACCCGGCCAGGGTCAGGCGCAGCTGCAATTCCTTGCGTTCGGTAAAACTCAGCACCCGGTCGCCGCGCGGCCAGTTGGCGCGGAACGGACCCTGCCCGGCCAGCCGGTCTGACAGATGGCCGATGCCGATCACATAGGCATCGGCGCCGTTGTAGCGCTCGATCACGCTGAAATTGTCAAAGATCATCAAGGCCACGCCACCGCTGCCCGCCGGCAACAGGATCGAGGCGGGTCCAAAATCTGCAATGCCACCGCCGTTCGCGGCGCGGACGCCGCGTGCGGCCCATTCCGAAGGCATCAGACTAACGTCCCGACTGGCGCTGGCATAGTCGAACCCCTTCGGCAAACGCACCTCGACCGCCCATGGCTGACCTTTGGTCCACCCGAACTTGGCAAGGTAGGCGGCAGCAGACGCAAGCGCATCCGTAGGATCGTCCGACCAGATGTCGCGGCGTCCGTCGCCGTCGAAGTCAACCGCGTGCTCGAGGTATGAGGTCGGCATGAATTGCGTGTGCCCCATGGCACCCGCCCAACTGCCCGTCATTCGGTCCGAGGTGATGTCGCCGGCCTGCACGATTTGCAATGCCGCGAGCAACTGTGTTTCAAAAAACTGCGCGCGCCGCCCGTCATGGGCAAGCGTTGCAAGCGACCGGATTGTCTGGCTGCTGCCCCGATACGTGCCGTAGGATGTTTCCAGCCCCCAGACCGCGACCACCACCTCTTTTTCGACCCCGTACCGGGCTTCGATCCGGTCCAGCGTATCCTTGTACCGCACCAGCGCCTTGCGCCCATTCGCGATGCGCAGGTCTGACACGGCCGAATCCAGATACTCCCAGATCGGTTTCGAGAACTCGGCCTGACTGCGATCGCGCTTGATGGCGTCGTTGTCGTAGGTCAGGCCTGACAATGACCGGTCCAGGACCTGCGGCCGGATACCTGCCGCAACTGCCCGGTGCCGGAAGGCGTTCAACCAAGTCTCGAAGCTGGTGTTGCCTTCGACGACCACCCGGTGCATGCCGGTGGTCGGCCTTGGCACCGGCCGGATCGAAACCGTCAGATCGGCCGACGCCAACTGGATCGAATCCAGCGCCGGTCTGATCTGCGGTCGTTTGGTTGTATTCGAAGTCTCCGCCTGCAAGATGGATGCCCAAAATGCGGCGGCCACAAAGCCACACACATATTTCATGATTCAGGTTTTCCTGATTACTGCTCGCAGACAGGGTACCCCAGATTGCGCAAATCACAAAGCGCTCAGGACTGGCTCTCTTGATCTTTTGCTTCGCGCTCGGCCCGGATCTTGGCCAGCGCCTCTCGCAGCAAAGGCACGCGGTTGGGGCGGAAACTGTCCTGGGTGACGGACATCGCGCGCATCCGGTCCAACCGAAACACGCGAAAATCCCGCCTCAGATGGCACCAGCTGAGCAGTACGCTGGCATGATCCATGTACACGATGCTCAGTGGGCTCACGCGGCGCTGGGTGTCGTCACCTTTCGCATCGGTATAGTCGAACTCGACCACACGCTCGTCCCACGTCGCCTGCCGCAGGTCGGCAACTTCGATGCCGGGTGCGGCAGGACGGTCGAACCGGGTGGCGGTCAGCACTGCGTGGCTCAGGCGGTGGGACTGGCGGTGGGGCAGCCGGCCCTGCAGTTTGCGCAGCGCCGCACCGGCGGCGTCCGACAGAGCCGGGTCTCCGATCAGTTGCACCTCGCGCAGGCCAAGAACCAGCGCCTCCAACTCGTCATCGGTGAATCCCAGCGGCGGCAGTGTCGCATCTTCGATAAGGGTAAACCCGAACCCGGCCTCGCCATCAATGACTGCACCGAGACCACGCAGAGCGTCGATGTCGCGATGCACGGTGCGTGCCGAAACCCCCAGATCCTGCGCCAACTGCGCCGAGGTCTTGGGCGGCGGGCCAGACCGCAAGGCCTGCATCAATTGGAACAGTCGGGCGGTGCGGGACATGATGTCATTCAACCTAAACCTAATGACAGAAACTGTCATTAGCCCGCGTTAGACCGGCGGCACCCCAATTTCGGAGCCCATTATGTTGACCCTTCTTACCTACCCTTCCGCTTTCGGACTTTTCAGCGCCAGCCCCTTTTGCGTCAAAACCGCCTATATGCTGCAGCTGGCCGGGCTGCATTGGCGCCGCTCGGACATGGTCGATCCGCGACAGATGCCGCACAGCAAGTTGCCGGTTTTGCGCACACCCGAACGTCTGGTGCCGGACAGCGACCAGATTCGCGACTGGTTGGAAGCGCAGGGCGCCGAATTCGACCGTGGCC
The DNA here is from genome assembly GCF_056535705.1 of Ruegeria sp. BC8. Taxonomy (NCBI): domain Bacteria; kingdom Pseudomonadati; phylum Pseudomonadota; class Alphaproteobacteria; order Rhodobacterales; family Roseobacteraceae; genus Ruegeria; species Ruegeria sp. BC8. The sequence continues at coordinate 2,741,203 of NZ_JBQFIV010000001.1, forward strand.
TGAGCGATGTGCAAAAGGGCCAGTCCCGCGCGTTGATCCGCATGGCCGAGGAACATTTGTACTTCCAGATTGTCATGGACCGCTGGGCCAACGACGAGGTTTGGCCAGTTCTGCGCGACACCTTCTTCTATGAGATTCCCCGAATCGTCCGACGCCCGATCTCGAACTCGGTCCGGAAATCGGTCTTGAAAGGCCTTCGGTCGCAAGGGATCGGGCGCTTCTCCGAGGCTGAACGGATGGCGCGGGTCGAACGCGACCTCGAGGCGATCTCAGCCTATCTGTGGCAGGCCCCGTATCTTTTGGGGGATCACCCCACTTCGGCCGACCTCAGCGTCGGCCCGATGCTGGCTGCGATGCGGGCCACTCCGGCCGATACCCGGCTGACCCGGCGCATCAAACAGGATACGCTGCTGAACAGTTATGTTGACCGGATGGAACAGGCGATCCCCCTGCCATGAGGCCTTTCGATGACCCAAACGTGGCGTCTGCCTACGAGGCATTCGCCGCGGACACCAGAAGCGGCGCTCTGGCTCTGCGCGATCTGGTCTTCGCCACTGCGCAGGAACTTCAGCCGGCAGTTTCGGTGACCGAGGCTCTGCGATGGGGTCAACCGGCCTATCTGAGTCCCAAGGGGACAACCATCAGGCTGGGTAGACACACCTCCTCCCGGTTTGCCCTGTTTGTCCACTGCCAGACCCGGCTTATCGGTGAGTTTACCTCGGCCTTTCCCGACGCTGACAGGATTGACGGCAATCGCGCCATCCTGTTCGACGGGATCGAACAGATCGACCCCGTCCGGCATGGATGGCTGATCGCCCGAGCGTTGACCTATCACCGCTGACGGCGCTTGCGCTCGACCTTGCGTTTGATCTTGTCCTTTTTGCGCTTGGTGCTGACCGACTTGCGCCGTGTCGGACGGCCGGGCCGCCCACGTCCGCCGCCGCGCGGCATGGCCTGATCTTCGATCGACAGCAGCTCCAACTCCAACCCGCCGGTTACCGGCGTGGCCTCGGTCAGGCGCACGGTGACGCGCTGGCCGATGGCGATGGTCAGGCCGGTATCGGCCCCCATCAGGGTGCCGGCCTCGGCGTCGAAGTGAAAGAACTCGCGCCCCAGCGACCGCACCGGCACCAGCCCGTCGGCCCCGGTTTCGTCCAGCTTCACGAAGGCCCCGAACCGGGCGATGCCGCTGATGCGGCCGGTGAACTCGTTGCCGACGCGCTCGCTCAGATAGGCCGCCAGATAGCGGTCGGTCGTGTCGCGCTCGGCCATCATCGAGCGGCGCTCGGTGTCCGAGATGTGGGTGGCGATCTCCTCCAGCCGCTCGATCTCGTCGGCGGTCAGACCGTCCTTGCCCCAGCCATGGGCCGAGATCAGCGCCCGGTGCACGATCAGGTCGGCGTAGCGGCGGATGGGCGAGGTGAAATGCGCATAGTTGCGCAGGGCCAGCCCGAAATGGCCAAAGTTCTCGGGGCTGTAATAGGCCTGCGCCATCGACCGCAAGGTGCTGAGATTGATCAGCTCGGCATCCTCGGTGCCGGCGGCGGCATTCAACAGCGCGTTCAGGTGACGGGTCTGCAGCACCTGCCCCTTGGCCAGATTCAGCCCGGCGGCCTGCGCCGTCTCGCGCAGGCTTTCCAGCTTTTCGGGCGCGGGTTCTTCGTGCACCCGGAACAACAGCGGGCTGCGCTTGGCGATCAGCGTCTCGGCCGCGGCCACGTTGGCCAGGATCATGAACTCCTCGATCAGCCGGTGCGCGTCTAGCCGCTCGCGGAAGGCCACGCTTTCGACCTCGCCCTTGTCGTTCAGCACGATCTTGCGTTCCGGCAGATCCAGGTCCAGCGGCTGGCGTTCGTTGCGGGCCGTCTTCAGTGCGCCATAGGCGGCATAGAGCGGTTTCAGGACGCTCTCCAGCAGCGGCACGGTTCGGTCATTGGGGGTGCCGTCGATGGCCTCCTGCACCTCGGCATAATGCAGAGACGCGGCCGAGCGCATTAGCCCCCGCACAAAGCGGTGGTCGATCTTGTTGCCGTTTGCATCGATCCGCATCCGAACCGCGATACAGGCGCGCGGCACGCCTTCGTGCAGCGAACACAGATCGCCCGACAGACGGTCGGGCAGCATCGGCACGACGCGGTCAGGGAAATAGGTCGAGTTGCCCCGCTTGCGCGCCTCGCGGTCCAGCGCGCTGCCGGGGTGCACATAGGCGGCCACATCGGCAATGGCGACCCAGATCACGTGGCCGCCCGGGTTTTTCGGATCATCATCGGCATGGGCATAGCAGGCGTCGTCATGGTCGCGCGCATCCGATGGGTCGATGGTCAGCAGAGGGATGTCCCGCAGATCCTCGCGCCCTTTCAGCCCGACGGGCTTGGCCCGGTCGGCCTCGGCGATCACGTCATCGGGAAAATCATCCGGGATGCCATGCTGGTGGATCGCGATCAGCGACACCGCCTTGGGCGCGGACGGATCGCCCAGCCGTTCCACGATACGCGCACGCGGCAGCCCCATACGATTTTTCGGCCCGGCCTGCTCGGCCTCGACCAGTTCGCCATCCTTGGCGCCCAGCGCCGCGTCTTCGGCAACCAGCCATTCGGTCGATCCGGCCTTGTCGATGGGCACGATTCGACCGCCCTCGGCGCCCTTGCGGAAAATGCCCACGACCCGGCGCGGATTGGCGCCGATGCGGCGGATCAGGCGGGCCTCGTAATTGTGGTCTTCTTCATGCACCTGGGTCAGCCGGGCCAAGATCCGGTCACCCTCGCCCAGCGCCGGGTCGCTGGCGCGGGAAATGATCAGCACGATCGGCTCGACCCCTTCGCCATGCCATTCCAGCGGCCGCGCGAACAGGTCGCCGTCGGCGTTCGGCGCCTTGACCTGCAGCACGCTGACCGGCGGCAGGCGGTCCGGGTCGCGATAGCTGCGCTTGCGCTTTTCCAGATGGCCCTCGGCCTCAAGCTCTTTGAGGATCCGTTTCAGGTCGATCCGGTCCGCGCCCTTGATGCCAAAGGCCTTGGCAATGTCGCGTTTCGAGGTGAGCGTGGGGTTCGCCGAGATCCAGTCGAGGATCTCCTGCTTGGTCGGTATGCGTTTCATGATTTCCGCCTAGCACGCCGATACGACCGCGTCATGACCAAAAAGTGGCCGGACGCATCAATCGCTCAGGCGAAATAATCGGCCAGGATCCGGGCATAGATCGCCTTGAGCTGGCGGACCTGCTCGACCGGGACGGATTCGTCCACCTGGTGCATGGTGCGTCCGACCAGGCCGAACTCGACCACGGGGCAATGATCCTTGATGAACCGCGCGTCCGAGGTGCCACCGGTGGTGGACAGCTCGGGCCGGCGGCCGGTCTCGGCCTCGACCGCGCGGGCCACCAGTTCCGACAGCGGCCCCGGAGGGGTCACGAAGCTTTCGCCCGAGACCTTGATCCGCGTGTCGATCTGAACGCCGAACTCGGCCGCCACGTCGGCCGCCTGCGCCTTCAGCCAGTCACTGAGACTGGCGCCTGTATGCAGGTCGTTGAACCGGATGTTCACCGCGCCACGGCACTGGGCGGGAATGACGTTGGTGGCCGCGTTGCCGGTGTCCATCGTGACCACCGCCAGGGTCGAAGCGTCGAAATGGTCCGTCCCCCGATCCAGCTCTTGACTGGCCAGCCGATCCATCAGCCGCGCCAGCGCGGGCAGCGGGTTCCTGGCGCGATGCGGATAGGCCGAATGACCCTGCACGCCCGTCACCTCGAACCACGCGGTCATCGACCCGCGGCGGCCGATCTTCATCATCTCGCCCATCTCGTTGGGGCAGGTCGGCTCGCCCACCAGACAGACCGACATCCGCTCGTCTTGCGCCTGCATGTAGTCCAGCAGCGCGGTGGTGCCGTCAACCGCGTCGCCTTCCTCGTCCCCCGTGATGGTCAGGATGATCGCCCCGTCTGGCGGGGTGTCGCGCACGAAATCCACCGCCGCCGCGACAAAGGCCGCCACCCCCGATTTCATGTCGGTCGCGCCCCGACCGTACAGAATGCCATCATGGATTTCCGCGCCGAACGGCGGGCGGGTCCATGCGGCCTCATCGCCCACCGGCACCACGTCGGTATGGCCGTTGAACCCGAAACTGCGCGCATGCCCCTTGTCGCCCCACCGGGCGAACAGGTTGCAGACGCCGCCGCGATCCACCCGCGTGCAGGTGAAAGCGGCCCGCGCCAGGATATCTTCCAGCAGAATCAGCGCCCCGCCTTCCTCGGGTGTGACCGAGGGGCAACGGATCAGGTCTGCGGTCAACTGGACAGAGTCGGTCATTCAGGGGCCTCGCAGGGTCGGCAGGATGTGGGTTCATGCACAGATTCAACGAATTGGCCGCAATGCCAACCCCGATCGGCGGTTTTCCGGTCGCCCAGCCCGAAAAAACGGCAAAAAGAAATCCCGGTCGATGACCTCGCGACGACCTTGCCGCGCCATGGCAAATTGCGCTAGAGCGCCGCGAAACAGGTGAACCAGCCATGACGCGCGCCCTTTTCGCATTGATCTGCCTGACCTTCGCGGTCTTTGCACAACACAGCCAAGCCGAAACTCTGACGGTCACGACGGTGGAGCGTCCTCCGTTCTCGTATGTGGATGAGGGCGAGGACACCGGCTTCTCAATGGACCTCTTGGCCGCGCTGGCTGAAGAACTGGGCTGGGAATACACGGTCGTTCGTGTCGACGCATTCGGGGACATGCTGTCAGCGGTTGAAAACCGCGAAGCCGACATGGCGATCGCGAATATTTCGATCACAGCAGGCCGTGAAGCCCGAATGGATTTCAGCCAGCCGATTTTCGAAGCCGGCCTTCAGATCATGGTACCATCAGACGCGGCGCGCAGCCCGTCCCTGATGCAGGCGCTGCTGTCACGCGAGCTGTTCATCGCCATCGGGCTGGCCTTTGCCATCTTGCTGGGTGGCGGCATGCTGATGTGGGGGTTCGAACGCCGATCCCAACCCTATTTCGACCGCGACCTGAACGAGGCCTGGTTCCCGTCCTTCTGGTGGGCGTTAAACCTGGTGGTCAATGGCGGATTTGAAGAGCGGATGCCCCGGACCCCGTTCGGGCGAATTCTGGGGGTGATCCTAGTCGTATCCTCGCTGTTCATCGTGTCGGTGTTCACCGCGCGGATCACCTCGGTCATGACGGTGGATGCGATCACCAGCAACATCAACTCGGTCAATGATCTGTACGGCAAACAGGTCGGGACAATCTCGGGTTCGACCGCCGCCAGTTTTCTGAACCGGCGCGAGGTCGAATTCACTGGGTACGAAGACCTGGACAGCATGTTGACCGCGTTCAAGGATGGGGACCTGGATGCCGTCGTGTTCGACGCGCCGATCCTGTCGTATTTCGCCGCACATGAAGGCCGCAAGATTGCGGCAATGACCGGCGGCGTCTTCCTGCGCGAGAATTACGGTATCGTCTTCCCGACCGGGTCACCTCTGGTCGAGGATGTGAACCAGGCGCTTCTGGGCCTCCGGGAAGATGGCACCTATGACCAGATCTATCGCAAGTGGTTCGGCACGCGCCGCTAGGCGCCTTCGAGCTTGTCGCCGAAGAAGGGCGTCATCTGCGCAACAATAACCGCGTTTTCCTCAAGCGCCCTCTGCATCAGAGCGCGTTCGTCGGGGTCGATCTCGTGCCCCTGCGCCTCGCGCTCGGCCAGGGTGCCATAGCCGGTTACGTCCAGTGGAGCCGTATCGGCCTGCTTGAGAATGGCCACGGTTTCGCGCACGGCCTCGGCCTCGTCCACTCCGCTGGCATAGCACATAAGCGCCGCGCCGGTGGCGCCTTCGGGCAGGCCGTCGCCATCCTTGCGGCCAATCTGAACCAACAGAGTATAGACCTGCTGGCGCGAGGGTTTCTTTTGCTTTTCCATGCCGTGGGCCTTAGCCGGGGGCCGGTCGATGGTCAAGCATGGCAGCTGGACGCGGTTCCCGGATGCCGTGTCGTTTTTTGACGCGCTCAGGCCCACCATCCGGTCAGACTGGTCCCTAAAAACGACGGAGGACATCATGACCAAACGCGGCCGCTGCCTGTGCGGTGAAACCCGCTGGGAGTTTGAGGGCGCCGAGACCTGGAGCTGCTATTGCCATTGTGACGATTGCCGCCGCAACTGCGCCGCGCCCGTGGTCGCGTGGTTGGGCGTACCCTTGCGCAATTTCCGATGGACCGCCGCAACACCTCGTAGTTTCGCCAGTTCGAAAGGCGTCCAGCGACATTTCTGCGCAACCTGTGGCTCTCCGATGGGGTTCGAGGCCGACCACTATGAAGGCGGGATGCACCTGTACGCGGCCTCACTGGAAGACCCTTTGGACTTTGCGCCAACCTTTCACGTCAATTTTCAAAGCAAGCTGCCCTGGCTGGAACTGCACGATGACTTGCCGAAATACGACGGCACCCTGCTGCACGCGCCCGAGGATCTCGCCGACTACACGACGGGATAGGTCCGACCCTGCCGAACAAAAAAGGCCGCGGACCAGAGCCGCGACCTTTGGAACTTTGAACAATGCCTGCGATCAATCGCGCAGCAGCTCGTTGATCCCGGTCTTCGAACGGGTCTTTTCATCCACCCGCTTCACGATCACCGCACAGTACAGGTTGATCCCGTTCTTTGACGGCATCGAACCGGACACCACCACCGAATAGGGCGGCACCTCGCCATAGAACACCTCGCCCGACTCGCGGTCGACGATCTTGGTGGACTGGCCGATATAGACTCCCATGCCCAGAACCGAGCCCTCGCGGATGATGCAGCCCTCGACCACCTCGGAGCGGGCGCCGATGAAGCAGTTGTCCTCGATGATGGTCGGGCCGGCCTGCATGGGTTCCAGCACGCCGCCGATGCCGACGCCGCCGGACAGGTGGACGTTCTTGCCGATCTGCGCGCAGGACCCGACGGTGGCCCAGGTATCGACCATCGTGCCTTCGTCCACATAGGCGCCGAGGTTCACGAAAGACGGCATCAGCACCACGCCCGGCGCGATATAGGCCGACTTGCGAACCACGCAGTTGGGCACCGCGCGGAAACCGGCCGCGCGCCACTGGTTTTCACCCCAGCCGGCGAATTTGCTGTCGACCTTGTCCCACCAGCCGCCGCCCTGCGGGCCGCCGGACTGAATTTCCATGTCCTTGATGCGAAAGCCCAGCAGAACCGCCTTCTTGGCCCACTGGTTCACATGCCAGCTGCCATCGGTCTGCTTCTCGGCGACCCGCAGCGTGCCGCTGTCCAGCGCGTTCAGCGTGTCCTCGATCGCTTCGCGCTGTTCACCGGTGGTGGCGGGCGTGATCGTGTCGCGGGCCTCCCATGCGGCCTCGATGGCGGTTTCCAGTTGGGCGTTGGACATGGGGTTACTCCGTGCTGACTCTCGTTTGGTTGGTGTTGCCTATATGAAAGCCGGGGCCAATGCGCAATGCGACGTTGGCGGAGCCGTTTGCGGCCACCCGGCGCGAAAACCCGTCGGTTTCAGCTGGCGCGGCGGATATGGCGCACCAGAATCGCTGTGGCCGTGGCGGTATCGCGGCGCTTCATCGCCTGCACGATGGCGGCGTGGTCGGTGTCTTTCCGCTGGACCCAGCGGTGACGCCAATGGGCGAACAGATGGCGGGCGCTGGCGATATGCAGATCGTCGATCGTATGCAGCAGGCGCGGCCGCGCGCAGGGTGTCAGGATCGCCCGATGAAAGGCGCGGTTCCGGGTTTCCCATGTGGGCATGTCCTGCGCCTCGTCGCAGGCGATGCGGGTCTTGTCGGCCGCCTTGAGATCCGCCGGTGTCAAATTCTGGATCGCATGTTGCAGGGCCAGCGATTCCAGGGCCACCCGCATCTCGATCACCTCGCGCACCTCGGCCGGGTCCAACGCGGTGACGCGCATGCCGCGCCGTGGTTCGCTGTGGGCCAGGCCATGCGCCTGAAGCCGCAACAGCGCCTCGCGCACCGGGACATGGCTGGTGTCGAACGCCCGCGCGATATGGTCCTGCCGCAGTTTCTCACCCGCAGGCAGCTCGCCCGTGATGATGCGCTGGCTGAGCCGGTCATAGATGGAATCTGCGATCGTGGCGGTCATGGGATTTTATCTATAATCCCAAGGCTCGGGCCTCAAGGCGCAAATTCAGGCGGTCAGAGGGTCAGGTGCGATATTGCCCCCGCAGACCAGAACCGCGACCCGCTCGCCCGGTTCCGGCGTGTAGACGCCCGAGGTCAAGGCCGCCAGGGCCGTCGCGCCCGCCGGCTCGACCAGAATGCGATGCGCCTGCCACAGGCGCTGCTGCGCCTCGGCGATCGCGTCATCGCTGACCAGCACCGACGTCATCCCCTGCGCCAGCCCGAAACAGATGTCGCCGATCCGCCGCGCACCCAGCGCGTTGGCGGCTATGCCGGAAACGGACACATCCACGGGCGCTCCGGCCTGCAACGCCGCGTTCAAGGCACATGAGGTTTCCGGCTCGACCGCAACGACCTTGCGCGCGCCCTGAAACCAGGCCAGCGCCCCCGCAATCAGCCCGCCGCCGCCCACTGCCACCAATACGGTATCGGCCTGCAGGCCCTGGCTGTCCCATTCGGCAAAACAGGTGCCCTGCCCGGCCACGGTGGCCGGCGCATCATAGGCATGGATCTGCATCGCACCTGATCGATCTTCGTGGTCACGCGCCATCGCCAGGGCGTTTGCGTATTCACCCGGCACCACGCTCAGATCCGCGCCGATCCGTTCGATCAGGGCGATTTTGGACGGGCCGGCCATCTCGGGCACGAAGATCTTGGCCGGATGGCCCAGCGCCCGCGCAGCATAGGCCGCAGCCGCACCGTGATTCCCGCCCGAGGCGGCCACGACCCCTGCCGCCGGCACATCGAGGCTGAGCAACGTGTTGAACGCCCCGCGCGCCTTGAAACTGCCGGTGTGCTGGAAATGCTCCAGCTTCATCTCGACCGGCTGCGCCAGTCCCAGCGCGTCGCTTGTCATGACCGGTGTCACCTGCGCGTGGCCATTGATGCGTTCGGCTGCGGCCGAAATTTCGGTCTTCCAATCCATTCTCGTCTTTCCGTGACTGGCACTCTGCCCGCGAACCCTATAGCTGTTTGAAAAACACGCAAGCAGGGAACCCCCAGCAATGAGAGAAGACCGCCTCAGCCCTTTCCGCGATGCGCATACCGACCGCTCGACCGCAAGCGAAGTCCCCGACACGCCGCAGACACGCTCGCCCTCGTACCGGCTGGCCTTTGCCGATGACGATTTCCTGTGCCGCGAGGAACTGCGGCCCGTGCGTCTGCAACTGGAACTGCTGAAGCCCGAAATGATCATGGCCGAACGCCAGATCACGTCGACCATCGTGATGTTCGGCGGCGCGCGAATCCCGGAACCGGCCAAAAAGGACAGCGCCCGGACGGCCACGTTGGCCGGTCTGTCGCAATACTATGACGAGGCGCGCGAATTCGCCCGGCTGATGACCGAGAAATCCAAGCAAAGCGGGTGCCGCGAGAACGTCATCGTCACCGGCGGTGGCCCCGGCGTGATGGAGGCCGGAAATCGCGGCGCCAAGGATGCCGGTGGCTGCTCGATCGGGCTGAACATCGTGCTGCCGCACGAGCAGGCGCCCAATGCCTATGTCACCCCTGAGCTGAGCTTCAATTTCCACTATTTCGCCATACGCAAAATGCATTTCCTGATGCGCGCCCGTGCGATCACCATCTTCCCCGGCGGATTCGGCACGATGGATGAGTTGTTTGAGTCCCTCACCCTGATCCAGACCGGCCGGATGGAGCGCGTGCCGTTCCTGCTGTTCGGGCGCGAGTTCTGGGAGCGGGTGATCAATTGGGAAGCGCTGGCCGATGCCGGGACCATTTCCGAAGAGGATCTGGACCTGTTCCGCTTTGTCGATACCGCGCAGGAGGCGGTCGACATCATCGAGCGCTGGGAACCCGCCCCGCCGCGCGACGACATTCCGGGGCGCTGAGCGATGGCGCGCACCCCCAAGACAGGTGAGATGCTGCATCTGCGCGGCAATGCCCTGAGCAAAGGCGAACCGGTGGCCTTGCCGCTGACCCAAAGCAGCATGTTCCACCTGCCCGGCGCGCCGGACGGTCACCCGACCTATGGCCGGGTGGACAACCCGACCTGGACACAGGTCGAGCATGTGCTGGCGCATCTCGAAGACGCACCCTGCCTGATTTTTCCGTCCGGCATGGGTGCAATTTCGGCGGCGTTGTTCGCGACCGTGCGCGCGGGGTCGCGCATCCTGATCCCGTCGGACGGGTATTATGTCACCCGCCTGCTGGCCGACCGGTTCCTCGCCCCGCTTGGCGTGTCGGTCGAAGAGCGCCCAACGACCGCATTTGCGCAGGGCGGATTCGACGGGTTCGATGTTGTCTTCGTCGAAAGCCCGTCCAACCCCGGGCTCGACATGATCGACTTGGCGCAGGTGGCTCGCGACGTGCGCGCCGCGGGTGGCGTCACCATCGCCGACAACACGACGCTGACCCCGCTGGGACAGCGCCCGCTGGACCTGGGCATCGACATCGTCGTCGCCTCGGACACCAAGGCGATGGGTGGGCATTCCGACCTGCTGATGGGCCATGTGGCCAGCCGCGATGCCCGGATCATGGAACGGGTCGAGGAATGGCGCCGCGTCTCGGGCGCGATCCCCGGCCCGCATGAAGCCTGGTTGCTGCATCGCGGATTGGAGACGCTGGACGTCCGGTTCGACCGCATGTGCAGCTCGGCGCAGGCTCTTGCCGAACGACTGGCCGATCATCCGGCGGTCACGCAGATCCGCTATCCCGGCCTGCCGTCGGACCCGTCGCACGATCTGGCTCGCAAACAGACTGCGCGGTTCGGTTTTCTGCTGACGATCACGCTGGCCTCGGAAGACCAGGCCGAACGGTTCATCAATGGCTGCCCGCTGTTGCGGCCTGCCACGTCCTTTGGTGGCGTGCACAGCTCGGCCGAGCGGCGCGCGCGCTGGGGGGATCAGGTCGATCCCGGCTTCGTGCGCCTGTCGGTCGGGTGCGAACCGGTGGACGAGCTGTGGCAGGCCCTTAAAGACAGCCTTAATGCGCTGTCCTAGGCCCTATTTCTTGGGCTCGCGCAGTTCGGTGAACACATAGATCGGCAGCAGAACCCCGGCGATCAGGGCGCCCAGCCACACCAGCAGCGTCGCCGCCAGCAGGTTCGAGATACCGCCGACGGTCAGCCCTGCGGCGACCAGATCGGTGATCAGCAGGCCCACGAAGGTGACCACCAGCGCGATGCCGCCCTTCAGCGCCGGTACGTTCTTTTCCCCGATCTTCAGGATCAATGGCTCGGCCACGACCTGAACCAGGGTGAACACGATCACCACCACGATGAAGGACACCGGCTTGATCGAAAAGCCGGTCAGCAACAGGCTGGCCAGCAACAGACCGATGGCATTGCCCGCCAACAGGGCCAGGGCCGACTTGATTCTGCGTGACATGCGTTTGACTCCATCCGCAACAGTTCGAAACATGCGGATACTATCAGGATGCCGGAATTTTTCGAGAAAATTCAACCTCCTCGGTATTCGGTCCTGTTGAAATTCCATGACACGACACAATCTGAAAGGTTAACTGCCAACAACATCCACTGGCGCAACCCATCAGAAACGAGAGATATATGAGCGACAATCCATATTCGGTGTTGGGCGTCTCGAAAGACGCCAGTGCCGCCGAAATCAAGAAAGCCTACCGGCGCATCGCCAAGGACTGCCACCCGGACCTCAAGCCCGGGGACGCCAAGGCCGAGGCCAAGTTCAAGGCCGCCGCCGCAGCCTATGACCTGCTGAAGGATCCCGAAACCCGGGCAAAGTTCGACCGGGGCGAGATCGACGCCTCGGGCCAGGAGCGCCCGCAGCAGCAATATTACCGTGAATATGCGGAAACCGCGGGCAACCCTTATCGCGCGGGCGGCGGGGTCGAGGACGACGACATGTCCGACATCTTTGCCCAGTTCTTCGGCAACCGTGGCAACGGAGGCTTCAACGGGGGGCGTGCGCGCGAGTTTCATGCGCCCGGTCACAACATGAACTACAGCCTGCAGATCAGCTTCCTGGATGCCGTCTTTGGCGCCACGCAAAAGCTGACCCTGCCCAGTGGCGACCGGATCGAGGTGAAGATCCCCGCCGGCATCACCGACGGCCAGATCATCCGCCTGCGTGGCAAGGGCGCGCCGGGCTATGGCGAGGGGCCGCCGGGCGACGCGCTGGTCACGATCCGCGTGGCCGAACACCCGGTGTTCAAGCGCGAGGGCGACGACATCCGCATCACCCTGCCGATCACCATCGACGAGGCCGTTCTGGGCGGCAAGGTCCCCGCGCCCACGATCGACGGCCGCGTGAACGTGACCGTGCCCGAGGGCACAAGCAGCGGCAAGACCCTGCGCCTGCGCGGCAAAGGCGTCAGGAAACGCGGCTCGGACAAACGCGGCGACCAGCTGATCGAGCTGAGCGTGGTGCTGCCCGACAAGATCGACGACGAACTGAAGCAGTTCATGCAGAACTGGCGCAAGTCGCACAGCTATGACCCGCGGAAAGGAATGCCGGCATGACCCGTTCTCTGACCGAAGCCGAACTGATCGAAGCCGTCCAGAACCTGACGTCCGAGCGGTTGTCCCGGTTCCTGTCCGCCCGGATCGTGATCCCACGCCAGTCCGACCAGGGGCTGGTCTACGAGCGGCTGGACATGGCGCGCCTGCAACTGGCTTGCGAGTTGGATGACCAGTACGAGATGGAGCCCGACGCCCTGTCGATGGTGCTGTCGCTGATCGACCAGATGCACGGCCTGCGGGCAGAACTGCGCGAGGTGCTGCGCGCCATCGACGCCCAACCCGACACGGTCCGCAGCCAGCTGGTCGAACGGATCGGAACAGCGCGGTTCCGCCGCAGCTAGGGCCTGCGTGCAAGGCGGGTTTGCCCTTCTGGACTCGGTGGTTTTGCCTTAGAAGGCGCCATCGAGTCGGAACCGGGTGATGCGATGACACGGACCAAGTCGGAATTGCTGATGCCTGCAGGCAATCTGCGCAAGCTGAAACTGGCCATCCTGTACGGGGCGGATGCGGTGTATCTGGGCACGCCCGACATGTCTCTGCGCACCAAGTCCGAGTTTTCGCTGGACGAGGTGATTGAAGGGGTCGAGTTCTGCCACGCGCATGGCAGCCGCGCCTATCTGACGCTGAACCTGTTTTCGCACAACAAGGACATCCCCAAGCTGGACGAATACATCGACACCGTGCGCAAGGTACGGCCGGACGGGTTGATCATCGCCGACCCCGGCGTATTCCAGTATGTGCGCGACCGCGCGCCCGAACTGCCGCTGCATATCTCGACCCAGGCCAATATCTGTTCGTGGCTGTCGGTGAAGTTCTGGCAGGATCAGGGGGCGGAGCTGGTGGTGCTGGCGCGCGAGGTTTCCTACCCCGAACTGGTGGAAATCCGCGAGAAATGCCCCGACATCCGACTTGAGACCTTCGTGCACGGCGCCATGTGCATGACCTATTCGGGCCGCTGCCTGCTGTCGAACTTCATGGCGGAACGCGGCGCCAACCAGGGCAACTGCGCCAATTCCTGCCGCTGGAACTATGCGCTGAAGCTGCGCCTGAAGGACGGCACCCATCAGGAACTTCGGATCACCGAAGAAAACGCCGACCTGTTCGAATTCCTGCTGGAAGAAGGCTGCCGCCCGGGTGAACTGATGCCGATCGAAGAGGACGGTCGCGGCTCGTACATCCTCAATTCGCGCGATCTGTGCATCATGCCCAAGCTGGACGAATATCTGAAGATCGGCGTCGACAGCCTCAAGGTCGAGGGGCGCGGCAAGTCGGAATACTACGCCGCCATCGTCGCGCGCGCCTATCGCATGGCCATCGACGATTACTATGCCGACCCCGAGAACTGGGACCCGAAGCCGTATATGCGAGAGTTGGAGACCGTGGGGAACCGCGGCTACATGCTGGCCTTTCACGAAGGGCGGCTGACCAATTACGCGCATGATTACGAGCACACCGCGACCATCGCCCAGTGGGAATATGCCGGACTGGTGACCGACGTGACCGAGGATGCCTTCCTGGTCGAGGTGAAGAACAAGCTTGAACCCGGCGACGTGCTGGATTTCGTCTCGCCCATCTCGCGCGAGACGGTCCTGCTGCGCGTCTACGAATTTGAACGCGCCAGCGACGGCGCCAAGCTGGACGTGGTGCATGGCAGCACGAAAACCGTGATCCGCCTGCCGTTTTCCCTGTTCGATCACGAAGACCCCGACGACCTGCGCGCCCGTTTCCCGGTATATTCGGTCCTGCGCAAGGAGCGCGCTCTGACCGACGAACATTGGAGCCGCATCCGTTTTGACAAGCTGGTGCAGGGCTTGGAAACCTCGGGGCGCGACAATCCCGCCGCCTATGCCCGCCGCCGGGACGAGCTGGTGGAGAAGATCGGTCAGGACGGCACCGCGCGCCGGTTCAAGACCAACCGCGTGGGCACCGAGGGCTGTTGCGGCAAGGGGTGCAACGGCTGCCTGATCTTCTGGCAGGATGACAGATACGCCCTGGCGCGCGAGGTTCTGTCGAAACGCAAGCAGGGTGAACAGCTCAGCCGGCGCGAGGCCGCCGCCCTGAAACTGCCCGGTGACGCGGCCCGCGATCAGTTGCCGACGCGGTAATCCTCGGGCACGAAGAACGTATAGTCGCGGTCGGCGACCGCTTCGTGGCAGTCATGGCAATAGGCAACCGCCCCCGCGCGATCCCCCTTCGTGTCACCGAACAGCGACCCGTCGGGCATCACCATGACATAGCGCCAGTCGGCGGTGTCGGGGTTGGTGCCTTCCGGCAGTTTCTCCATCACGAACAGGGCGCCGGGATGCACCCGGCCCTCATCCGTGACGGTCATGCTGTCCTTGGCCAGGACCGAGCCCACGGGCAGCTTTTCCCCCGGTTGCAAGGTGCCGTAATTGTGGGCCATCCGGTTGGCATAGCTGTTGACGTAGCGCTGCCCATGCGTGGCCGACAGGTACGGCGCGTCGTTGAACAACGGCCAGTTCTGATAGTTCATCAGTTGATCCAGATGCGCGGTGGCATAGCCGCGATCCATCTGTTTCCTGAGGGCGCGATAGTGCTGCTGCGCGTCCTCTTTGCTCAGGTCCGCCGGGTTCTCGATCGCCAGATGCGCCTCGGTCTCGTTGGATTGCGCCCATGCAATGGCTGCGCCCGATGCAACCAATACGGCGGTCATGCAGATCGTGGACAGGTTCGTCAGTGCGTTCATGTATTGGCCCACCCTGTTCCAGGCTTGCCTGAATTCCGCAGATTTCCCCGACAAATTTGAGCGGACTGGACGAAACGCACCAGAACCGGACTGTCCAACTCACCGTCTTGTGCGCAGATTTTACGTGCGCGCAACCGCGCACCTCTCATGCCTCAAGACTACCAAATTCAGCCGTAGAATTACAGACCATTTGCCCGCGAACCCGCGGGCATCGGATCAACCTTTCAGCCCGGCCTCGGCCTCGATCTGGCGGCGCGACTTGCGGGCGCGCTCGGTGGCCGATTTCAACTGACCGCAGGCGGCCATGATGTCCTCGCCCCGCGTCTTGCGGATGGGCGAGGCGTACCCGGCCTGATAGATGATGTTGGCAAAGGCCCGGATCCGGTTGTTCGAGCTGCGCTTGTAGGGCGCGCCGGGCCACTCGTTGAACGGGATCAGGTTGATCTTGGCCGGAATGTTGTGGCGTTTGATGTGGTCGATCAGGCGATGCGCGTCCTCGTCGCTGTCGTTCACGCCGTCCAGCATCACGTATTCAAAGGTGATCCGCTCGGAATTCGACGCGTTGGGATAGCTGGCCAGCGCCTGCAGCAGTTCCTCGATGTTCCAACGCTTGTTGATCGGCACCAGAACGTCGCGCACCTCGTCCGTGGTGGCGTGGAACGAGATCGCCAGCAGGCAGCCGATCTCTTCCGCCGTGCGCGCGATTTCGGGCACCACACCCGACGTCGACAGGGTGATCCGCCGGCGCGACAGCGAAATGCCCTCGGGATCCATCGCGATCTTCATCGCGTCGCGGACGTTTTCGAAATTGTAGAGCGGCTCGCCCATGCCCATCAGCACGATGTTGGAGAGCAGGCGCGTCTCGTTCCTGGGCGCGCCCGGGGTGGGCCATTCGTCCAGATCGTCACGCGCCATCATCACCTGACCGATGATCTCGGCCGCAGTCAGATTGCGCACCAGCTTCTGCGTTCCGGTGTGGCAGAACGAACAGGTCAGCGTGCAGCCCACCTGCGACGAGATGCACAGCGTGCCGCGATCCTCTTCGGGGATGTAGACGACCTCGACCTCGTGCCCACCGGCGATGCGCACCAGGTACTTGCGGGTACCATCTTCCGAGACCTGGCGGGTGACCACCTCGGGGATTTCGATCACGAAATTCTCGGCCAGCTGCGCGCGATAGGCCTTGGCCAGATTGGTCATCTGGTCGAAGTCGCGCACGCCCCATTGATAGATCCACTGCCAGATCTGGTTCACCCGCATTTTGGCCTGCTTTTCAGGCGTTCCATGTTCGATCAGAACCTCGCGCAGCCGGTCGCGGGTCAGACCGACAAGGTTGATCGTTCCCTCGGGCAATTTGCGGGGAATGGTCATGACATCCTGGGTGATCGGCGCTTTGGCGGACATGGCGGTTCTCGGGCGTTCTGGCTTGGGATGCGCCTCTATATAGGAACGCCGGCAAAGATCAAAAGGATTCGTGAGAACCTGTCCGGACGTCAGTCGAGGAACCGCAACAGTTCGGTGACACGGGCCCGCCCCAACTCGACCCGGCACGAGGTGATCGCAATGCCCGTTCCGGATCCACCACCAAAAGACGCGCCAACTGCTTCGCACTGCGCATCGCGATAAGTCTTCCAGGCCTCTTGAGAAGTTTCAAGCGCTGGCAAAGCAACAGCCCGACCCGTCACTTCGTCCAGTTCCTTCGCCGCATCGACTGCGAACCCAAACGCCGCGACCAAAGCGGCCTCGACATTGGTCTCGGCCCGACCGACGCATGTCCCGATCTCGACCTGAGATCCGGCATCGGTACATTCCAGCGCCGGGTCTGCAAATGCCGATACCGGAAGAAGAATTGCTGCCCAAACCCAACGCATGTCCGTCTCCTCGCCTGTCTACCCATGGTTTCAGACAGAGCTTAGCACAGTGGTCAGGCTTGGGCACGTTTTAGGTGCAGCGAGCGATCACACCCCGGCTGGCGGGATGTAGCAGTCCTCGGCATCCAGTGTCTTGACCGGATCATTCGGGCCGCATTGCTCGCCCGTGACCGGATAGGTTTCGGTGGATTTCTCGCACGCGCTCAGAGTTGCCGCTGCAACAATCAGAACCGCAATAAGGGGTTTGGTCGACATGTCTGGACTCCTTCTTTGTTGTCTGAACCGATTGGTTCAGAAATCGAATCCGTCAGCCTTGATGCGGATCAAGTTTTGGTGCCGACGTTGCGTAAACGGATGCGCAAAAACGCAAAACCCCGCCATTTTGGCGGGGCATGAGATCTGGACGGGTTGGGCAGTTATTTGGTGCAGCGCTTCTCGGCGTCTTCGATGGCTGCGGTAAAGCCCAGCAACGAGAACGTGTCCTTGGTCTGGGTGCCGCGTTCGGACCGTGCGGTCAACACGGCCTCGGTCCCGCGCTTCATCGCCGTGACGATCTTGGCATCATCCGCGGCGCTGGCGGGCCACGCCCACTCGCCCTCGGTGAACAGTTCGAACTCGGACCCGTCGATTTCCAGGTTCACCGTGGACCCGGGGGCGAATGGGTAGCCTCCGGTGAATGTCACCTGACCTTTGACCTCGGCGTTGGGGCGATAGAACACGAACAGCAAAATGTCGCTGCGACGCACCGATACCACACGGCCACCGCGGGTATTCACGGTCTCCTTGGGGGCGGATACGCTCCAGCACTCGGTCGGATCGTCTTCGACGAACACGCTCCAATCAGTCTGAGCGGACACACGGTTCGTACTGGTCGCCTGCTGGGCGATCGCTGTCGTGGCCATCCCTGCCACACAAAGGCCCGCGCATACGCGGGCGAGCATTGTTTTCATTCGTTCAGCCTCCTGGCTCGACCCACACCTCAACTCCATCCCGGAAGGCCGCGAACTCTGACGGTCCGTCTGTTGCAGTTGCGCATCCGGATGATTGCCGACATACACACACTAACGCAGGTTTCGCCACAGGCGAAAGGGCGATTGGCAGAATTTTGCGCACATTCCGGAGGGACGACATGACGCAGCCAGTACCGATGACCGAACTGTGGCGCGGACCGCTGTTGGAGAGCCTTCATCTGGGCCATGCGGTGATCTGCGACGACAGCGGCCAGATCGTGCGCAGCTGGGGCGATCCGAACGCGGTGATCTATCCGCGGTCGTCAGCCAAGATGATCCAAGCGCTGCCGCTGATCACCTCGGGCGCGGCGGCCAAATACGGGCTGGGCTCCGAGCATCTGGCGCTGGCCTGCGCCTCGCACAACGGCGCGGCGATCCATACCGAGCGCGTGACCGCCTGGCTGGATCACCTGGGCCTGTCCGAGCCCGATTTGCGCTGCGGCCCGCAGGAGCCGGCCGACATGGCCGCGCGCGACGGCCTGATCCTGGCCGACGACACCCCCTGCCAGATCCACAACAACTGCTCGGGCAAGCATTGCGGGTTCCTGACCCTGGCCCGGCACATGGGCGCAGGCCCCGAATATATCGAAATCGACCACCCCGTGCAGCAGGCCTGCCTGTCGGCCTTCGAAGAGACCACGGGCGAGGACAGCCCCTGTTACGGGATCGACGGTTGCTCGGCGCCCAATTTCGCCACTTCTCTGATGGGACTGGCGCGGTCGATGGCGTGGTTTGCCTCGGCCGGCGACCGGTCGGACCGGGCCAGCGACGCGGCCCTGCAATTGACCCGGGCGATGGTCGCCCACCCCGAATTGGTTGCCGGCGAAACCCGCGCCTGCACCGAACTGATGCGGGCGATGAACGGCCGTGCCGCGATCAAGACCGGGGCCGAGGCCGTGTTCGTGGCCATCATCCCTGAAAAGAAGATGGGCGTGGCGCTTAAGATCACCGATGGCGCCACCCGCGCCAGCGAATGCGCCATTGCCGCCATTCTCGTCAGCCTCGGCGTGCTCGAGGCCGATCACCCGGCCACGCGCAAATTCATGAACGCCACGCAATACAGCCGCCGCGGGCTGGAATGCGGCGTGATCCGCCCCGCGCCGGGTTTCCCCGGCTGAGGGTCACATCTCGATCTCGTGGATCTCGGCCACCTCGACCGAGCCCGAGCCGTTGACCACCATGGGGCAGCCCTTGGCCATGTCGGTGGCGGCTTCGATGCTGTCGGCCTTGACGACGGTAAAGCCCGAGGCCGGGTTCGGCCCGCCATTGCCGGCCACGCCATCGGCGCTGACGGTATGGGACTGGCCCACCGGGTTGCCGGGGATTTCCAGCGCCGGCCCCATGTTCTGGAACCACGCGCCCCAGGCGGCCATGGTGGCTTCGATCTCGGCCGGGTCGGTCGGCGTGGTGCCGCCGTGATAGACAAACAGGTACTGAGGCATTTTCTGGTCTCCCTTTTGGTCAGACGGGGTTGGCAAGCCGGGCTTCCAGCTTGCGCAGCGACGAGGTCCAGCCGCTTTCATGATTGGCCGAGACGTCGTCATCGCCCAGATCGCGGTGATCCAGGATCAGGCGCGCTCCGGTGTCGGTCGGCTCAACCGCTAGCGTCACGTGGCTCTCGGCGCCACGCTGGTCCTGGTCGTCATGCCAGCCCCAAGTGAACCCGACCGAGTTCGGCGGGTCCACATGGGTCACATGCCCGGACACCTTGAACCGCTGCCCGTCGCCATTGACCATGACCGAATACCACGGGCCAAGGCGCGAGAAATCCAGATCGTGTTCCGGTACCTCGACCCCTTCGGGACCCCACCACTGCAACAATCTGGTTCCGTCGCTGATCCAGGCGAACAGGGTTTCGGCGCTGACCGGAAAGTCGCGCACCAGCTTCAGGTCGGCCATGAGGGGTCCTCCTGCAGAATGTCTCCCAGGCGGTCCAGGCTGGCCTCCCAGAACTGTCGTTTCGAGATGGTCCATTCGGCAATCGCGCGCAGCCCCTCGGGGCGGATCGAATAGATGCGCTGGGTGCCGTTGACGCGCTGATTCACCAGCCCGGCCTGCCGCAGAACCTTCAGGTGCCGGGAAATGGCCGCGCCGGACATGCCCTTGCCCTGGGCTAGGTCTCCGGCAGGCAGTTCGCCGTGATCCATCAGTTGTTCAACGATCGTGAATCGGGTCGGGTCAGACAGGGCCGAAAAGGCATCGAGCAGCGTGTTCATAGCTATTGATTAACACGAATGTTAAACAATGGGAACCCGAAACCGTCGGATCAGCCCCGCGCAAAGTCCGATCGGGCATATCCCTGCAGGTACAGCAGCGCGGTCAGGTCGCCATGGTTGATGCGCACGTCGCATTGCGCGGCGACCGAGGGCTTGGCGTGCAGGGCCACGCCTGTTCCGGCGCGCTCCAGCATGCCCAGGTCATTCGCCCCGTCGCCCACGGCGATCACTTCGGCCTCGGAAATACCCAGCCGGGCCGATATCTGCTCCAGCGCCTCGACCTTGGCCTGACGGCCCAGGATCGGGCGCTGCACGTCACCGGTCAGCTTGCCGTCCTCCGCCAGTAGCGTGTTGGCGCGGTTCTCGTCAAAACCCAGCAGCTCGGCCACGCGGGCCGTGAACGCCGTGAACCCGCCAGAGACCAGCGCGGCATAGCCACCATTGGCCCGCATCGTCGCCACCAGTTCGCGGCCGCCCGGCATCAGGGTGATGCGCTGGTTCAGCACCCGGTCGATCACCGACACGTCCAGCCCCTTCAGCAGGCCCACCCGCTCGGTCAGCGCGCCTTCGAAATCCAGCTCGCCATTCATGGCGCGGGCGGTGATGTCCTTGACCCGCTCGCCTACCCCGGCCTCGTCGGCCAGTTCGTCGATGCATTCCTGCTGGATCATCGTGCTGTCCATATCGGCCAGCAGCATCTTCTTGCGGCGGCCCTCGGCCGGCTGCACCACCAGATCGACGCCCAATTTCTGCAGGTCGGCCCAGACATCCCAACGGTTGGCCGGAACCGCCGGCAGGGCAAATTCGGCCGCCTCGTCGGGGCTCAGCCACTGGATGTCGCCCCCGCCCCAGGCATTGCGCAACGAGTCGATCAGCGCCCCGTCCAGCGACGGCGTCTTGGGGTTGGTCAACAGGGTGGCAACGTACATTTCGATCCTCCAGCAGCCTGCCCTGCGCATATCGCAGGCGCAGCATTTGCGCCAGAGGCCAATTCCGCGCCGCTACCCCAGAATGCCCGGCAGGCGCAGCCCGTGTTCGCGGGCGCAGTCCTTGGCGATGTCATACCCCGCATCCGCATGACGCCACACGCCCGAGGCCGGGTCGTTCCACAACACCCGCTCCAGCCGCCGCGCGGCGTCCTCGGTGCCGTCGGCGCAGATCACCACGCCCGCATGCTGGCTGAAGCCCATGCCGACCCCGCCGCCGTGATGCAACGACACCCAGGTCGCGCCGCTGGCGGTGTTGATCAACGCGTTCAGCAGCGGCCAGTCCGACACGGCGTCGGACCCATCCAGCATCGCCTCGGTCTCGCGGTTGGGGCTGGCGACCGAGCCGCTGTCCAGATGATCCCGTCCGATGACGACCGGAGCGCTCAGTTCTCCCTTCGCGACCATCTCGTTGAAGGCCAGACCCGCGCGGTGCCGGTCGCCCAGCCCGATCCAGCAGATCCGCGCGGGCAGGCCCTGAAACGCGATCCGGTCACGGGCCATGTCCAGCCAGCGATGAAGATGCTCGTTCTCGGGGAACAACTCCTTCATCTTGGCGTCGGTCTTGTAGATATCTTCGGGGTCGCCCGACAGCGCGCACCAGCGGAACGGGCCGATGCCACGGCAGAACAGCGGGCGGATATAGGCCGGGACGAAACCGGGAAAGGCAAAGGCGTTCTCAAGCCCCTCGTCCTGCGCCACCTGCCGTATGTTGTTGCCATAGTCCAGCGTCGGCACGCCCACGTTCCAGAAATCGACCATCGCCGCGACATGCTGCTTCATCGAGGCGCGTGCGGCCTTTTCCACTGCTTTAGGGTCTGTTTCCCGCTTTTCGCGCCATTGCGCCAGGGTCCAGCCCAGCGGCAGATACCCGTTGATCGGATCATGGGCGCTGGTCTGGTCGGTCACGATGTCAGGGCCCATCCCGCCGGCCTGCATCCGGGCGTATATCTCGGGAAAGATCTCGGCCGCATTGCCCAGCAGACCCACGGACTTCGCCTCGCCCGCCTTGGTCCAGCGGTCGATCATGGCGAGCGCCTCGTCCAGCGTTTCGGCTTTTTCATCCAGGTATTTGGTGCGCAGGCGAAAATCGATGCTGTCAGGATTGCATTCCACCGCCAGACAGCAGGCCCCGGCGAAGACTGCCGCCAGGGGCTGAGCTCCGCCCATGCCGCCCAGCCCACCGGTCAGGATCCATCGCCCGGTCAGGTCACCACCATAGTGCTGGCGCCCGGCCTCGGCGAAGGTTTCATAGGTGCCCTGAACGATGCCCTGCGTGCCGATGTAGATCCACGACCCGGCCGTCATCTGGCCGTACATCATCAGGCCCTTCCGATCCAATTCGTTGAAATGATCCCAGGTCGCCCAATGCGGCACGAGGTTGGAATTGGCGATCAGCACCCGCGGCGCGTCCTTGTGAGTGCGGATGATCGCCACCGGCTTTCCGGACTGCACGATCAGGGTCTCGTCGGACTCGAGATCCTTCAAACTGGCCACAATAGTGTCGAAATCCTTCCAGGTTCGAGCCGCACGGCCGATGCCGCCATAGACCACCAATTCGTGCGGGTTTTCGGCAACGTCGGGGTGGAGGTTGTTCATCAGCATCCGCAACGGGGCCTCGGTCAGCCAGCTTTTGGCATTCAGGTCCGGCCCGGTCGGTGGAAAGACGTCACGGGTGTTCTTGCGCGGGTCACTCATTTCGGGGCTCCTTTTTCGGCCAGTGCGCCCGACAAGGCCAAGGCAAGCAGGCGGTCAAGCATCTCTTGCAGGTGCGGGCGCAGGCGTTCAGCCCGGTCCGCGCGCCAGGTCCAGGGCGGGGTCTCGTCCATATAGGCGCGTTGGGCGATCTCCATCTGGATCGCATGTATACCCTTGTCTGGGCGGCCATAGTGCCGGGTGGTCCAGCCGCCCTTGAATCGGCCGTTCAGCACCGCGGTACAGCCCGACGCATGGGCCACGGCATCCACCGCATGCGCGACCTCGGGTGCGCAGGTGGTGCCGTCATTGGTGCCCGTGTTGAACACCGGCAACTCTCCGTCGAACAGGAAGGGGATCAGGGACCGGATCGAGTGGCAGTCGAACAGGATCGCCACGCCATGCCTGGCCCGCACCCGCTCCAATTCTTCCTGCAACGCGGCGTGGTAGGGGGCGTGGAACTTCTCGCGCCTCTCCTCGATTTCATCTTCCGACGGCTCCTGCCCTTCCAGCCATATGGGTTGCCCGTCGAAATCGGTCAGCGGCACCAGGGTCGTCGTGTTCTGCCCCGGATAGAGCGACACGTCCGCCGGATCGCGATTGGCGTCGATCACATAGCGGTGCACGCGGGACTGAACCACCGTCGCATCGCCCAATAGCCGCTTATAGAGCCTATTTATGTGCCAATCCGTATCGGCCAACGCCCGGCCAGTCTGGTTCAGGCGCGCATGGATCTCCTCGGGCACGACGGTTCCGCCATGCGGTTGGCCCAGCACGATCGGGCCCTGCCCCCGCTGCACCTCGACCATGGTCATGCCGTCACCTCCGGCAGCGGTACGCCCAGCGCCTCGAGTATCGCGCCGCTGGCCACAAGATCCTTGGCCTGCTCCAGTTCCGGGGCCAGGTACCGGTCCTCCGCCAAAGGCGGGATATCGGCGCGCAGCCGCGCAATCACCCGCTGCAAGGGCGCGCTGGTGACCAGCGGGGCGCGAAACTCGACGCCCTGGGCGGCGCAGAGCAGTTCGATCCCCAGAATATGGTTCAGGTTTTTCACCATGCGCGTCAGACGCCGCGCCCCATGGGCGGCCATCGAGACGTGATCTTCCTGGTTGGCCGAGGTGGGCGTGCTGTCGGTGACGCACGGATTGGCCAGATGCTTGTTTTCGCTCATCAGCGCGGCGGTCGTGACCTCGGCGATCATGAAGCCGGAATTCAAGCCCGGGTCGGGGGTCAGGAATGGCGGCAGATCGAAGCTGAGCGTCGGATCCACCATCAGCGCGATCCGGCGTTGCGCGATGGCCCCGATCTCGGACAGGGCCAGCGCGATCATGTCGGCGGCAAATCCCACCGGTTCGGCGTGAAAATTGCCGCCCGA
This sequence comes from Ruegeria sp. BC8, assembly GCF_056535705.1. NCBI lineage: Bacteria > Pseudomonadati > Pseudomonadota > Alphaproteobacteria > Rhodobacterales > Roseobacteraceae > Ruegeria > Ruegeria sp. BC8. Next base: position 2,765,645 of record NZ_JBQFIV010000001.1, read on the forward strand.
AACGATCATGTCGGGATCGGACAGCACCAGCGGGTTGTCAGTGGCCGCGTTGGCCTCGGTCTGCAGGGTGGCGGCAGCCTGCCGGATCACGTCCATCGCGGCACCGGTGACCTGCGGCTGGCAGCGAATGCAATACGGATCCTGCACGCGGCTGTCGCCCTCGCGATGGCTTTCGCGTATTTCCGACCCCTGCAACACGGCCCGCATGGCGCTGGCGGCCTCGATCTGGCCGCGATGACCGCGCAGGGCATGGATCTCGGGTTGCAGCGGCGCGGTGGAGCCCATGATGGCATCGGTCGATACGGCCGAAACGACGAGCGCGTTCTGCGCCGCGCGCCAGCCCTCGAACAGGCCCGCCAAGGCGTAGGCCGTCGAAAACTGGGTGCCGTTGATGAAGGCCAGCCCCTCTTTCGGCCCCAGTTGAACAGGCTCTAATCCGGCCTTTTTCAAGGCTTGTGCGCCCGGCATGACCGTACCGTTCAGCTCGGCTTCGCCTTCGCCGATGATCACCGCCGTCATGTGGGCCAGCGGCGCCAGATCACCCGAGGCCCCCACCGAGCCCTGCGCCGGGATCACCGGTGTCACGCCACGGGCCAGCATCTGCTGCAGCAGGTCCACCAGCGCCCACCGCACCCCAGATGCGCCGCGCCCGAAAGACAACAGCTTGAGCGCCATCATCAGGCGCGCCAACCGCCGCGGCACCGCCGGGCCGACCCCGCAGCAATGGCTGAGGATCAGGTTGCGCTGCAGCGCCGAGGTGTCCTTGGCCGCGATCTTTAGGCTGGCCAGCTTGCCGAAACCGGTATTCACGCCATAGACGGGCTGGTCACCGGCGGCGGCCTCGGCGATGCGGGCGGCGGCGGCCTCGAAAGCCGGGCGACAGCCCTGATCCAGAACCACCGGCGTTTCGTTCCAGTAGATCTCCGCCAGTTGGGCCAGCGAGACCAGCCCCGGAACCAAGGTCAAAGCGCTCATGCCTCCCCTCCGAAAATGCGCGCGTGCAGCGGGTTGAACCCGATCCGATAGGCCAGCTCGGCCGGGTGAGAGACGTCCCACACGGCCAGATCCGCCTGCTGGCCCGGTGCGATCGTGCCGGCATCACTCAGCCCAAGCGCACGGGCGGCATTGCGGGTGACCCCGGCCAGCGCCTCGGCCGGGGTCATGCGAAACAGGGTGCAACCCATGTTCATCGTCAGCAGCAGCGACGTCAGCGGCGAGGACCCCGGGTTGCAATCGGTGGCCAGGGCCATCGGCACCCCGGCCTTGCGGAACAGGTCGATCGGCGGGGCCTGCGTTTCCCTCAGCGTGTAGAACGCGCCGGGCAGCAGAACGGCGGTCGTTCCGGCCTCGGCCATGGCCGCCACGCCGGCGGCGTCCACATATTCGACGTGATCGGCTGACAGGGCGCCGTAGGAGGCCGCTAGCCGGGTCCCGCCGAGGTTCGACAATTGCTCGGCATGCAGCTTGACCGGCAGCCCCAAATCACGCGCGGCGTCGAACACCCGCGCGATCTGAGTCGTATCGAACGCGATGCCCTCGCAGAACCCGTCGACCGCGTCGACCAGCCCCTCGGCATGGGCCGCACGCAGGGTCGGGATGCAGACCGTATCGATATAGGCATCCGCGCGCCCGATGAATTCGGGTGGGATCGCATGCGCGCCCAGAAAGCTGGTCCGAACCCGCAGCGGGCGCTGCTTTGCAATTTCCCGGGCCGCGCGCAACATGCGCAGCTCGGTGTCCTGATCCAGTCCATAGCCGGACTTGATTTCAATGCAGGTCACACCCTCGGCCAACAGCGCGTCTATGCGAGGCAGTGCCTCTTGGATCAGGTCCTGCATACTGGCGGCGCGTGTGGCGGTGACCGTCGACAGAATGCCCCCTCCGGCGCGCGCAATCTCCTCGTAGGTTGCGCCGTTCAGCCGCATTTCGAACTCAACCGCCCGGTTGCCCCCGAAAATCGCATGCGTGTGCGGATCGATCAGGCCCGGAGTGATCAACCGATCTGCAAAATCGACGATCGGCCAGTCGGCGTGATCCGACGGCAGATCTCGGCGCGGCCCGACCCATTGGATCCGGCCCGACGAAACAGCAATCGCGGCGTCTGCGACCAAGCCATAGGACGCAACCCCATCCGCCATGGTTGCGATCCGCCGACAACAAATCACCGAATTTCTGGTCATCGCGATTCTTTTGGACTCCCCTCGGGTTTCAATTTTTCGTATACGTGTAAAAAATTAAAGTCTACACAAAAAGAAACGCCGATGCAGATCCACGCCAAAACCGCCTTGTTAGGCTCTGACTGGGTTTCGAACCTGAGGGTCGAAACTGAGAATGGCGTCATCACGGGATTGGAGACCGGCGCGCGTCCGCAGTCGGCCGACACCTGCGTTGATGTCCTGCTGCCAGCCTTGTCGAACCTGCACAGCCACGCGTTTCAGCGCGCCATGGCCGGTATGACCGAGTTTCGCGCAGCCGGGCGGGAAAGCTTCTGGTCCTGGCGCAATCTGATGTACCGTTTTCTGGACAGGTTGACGCCCGAGCAGATGGAGGCCATCGCTGCGCTGGTGTTCCTTGAGGTGCAGGAGGCCGGATATGCCGCAGTCGGGGAATTCCACTATGTGCATCACCAGCCCGGCGGAGCGCCCTACGACCAGCTTTCCGAGCTGAGCCAGCGTATCTTCGCAGCAGCTTTGCGGACGGGAATCGGTCTGACCCATTTGCCGGTTCTCTATTCCTACGGCGGCGTCCGCCAAGAGCGCCTTTCTGGCGGCCAGCTGCGGTTCGGCAATGACGTGGACCGGTTCATGGACCTGTATCACGAGTGCCGGTCGGCTGCCGCAGATCTTGCCGCGGACACGGTGGTCGGCATCGCGCCGCACTCGTTGCGCGCCACCTCACCCAAGGACTTGGCCCTGCTGCTGGCGCAGGTTCCGGAGGGTCCGGTTCACATCCATATCGCCGAACAGGTGAAAGAGGTCGAGGACGTGCAATCCGCTTTGGGCCAACGCCCGGTCGCCTGGCTTCTGGACAATGCCCAGATCGACTCACGCTGGTGTCTGATCCATGCCACCCAGATGAACGACGCCGAAACACGCGCTCTGGCGCGTTCGGAGGCCGTGGCCGGCCTGTGTCCGATCACAGAAGCCAACCTGGGCGACGGGATCTTCAACGGAGTGCCCTACCTTGACGCTGGAGGACGGTTCGGTGTCGGGTCAGACTCCAACGTGCGGATTTCTCTGCCAGAGGAGTTGCGCAGTCTGGAATATTCCCAGCGCCTTCGCGACCGATCCCGCGCGGTTCTGGCGGCAGCCAACGGTTCCGTGGGGCATGCGTTGTACACCGGCGCGGCACAAGGCGGGGCGCAGGCTCTGGGCCGCAATGCCGGAGAGATCGCGGTCGGCAAACTGGCCGACCTGGTGGCGCTTGACCGGTCGCACCCAACGCTTTGCGCGCTGGCGGATCATCAGCTTCTGGACGGCTTGTGCTTTGCCGCACCCGATGGTCTGGTAACGGATCTGTGGTCGGCAGGCCGTCATATGGTGCGGGATGGCAGGCATATTGCGCGCGAGACGATAATCAGAGACTACAAAGCCGCGATTGCAGACCTGTTGACCGACGTCTGAACCGGCAAAGAACTGAGTTGAGATCAAGATGACCCAGACCGCTGACACGACCGGCTACAAGGAAATCAAGCAGACTGTGCTTGACCGCATCCGCTCGGGCCAGTGGCTGCCAGACATGTTGCTGCCCAACGAGCAGGACCTTGCGGTCGAGTTTTCCTGCACGCGTACAACGGTCAATCGGGCGCTGCGCGAACTGGCCGAGGAAGGATTTCTGGAACGCCGCCGCAAGGCCGGTACCCGGGTGCTGAGCGCGCCGCAGAGACAGGCCCGGTTCACAATCCCGCTGGTCCGGGAAGAGGTCGAGGCTCTGAGCGGCACCTACCGCTATGCACTTGTCTCAGCCCAAGCCGAACAGGCGCCCGACTGGCTGGCCGCGCGGCTGGCGCTGGGATCGGATCGGCGGGTGATGCATGTTCGGTGCATGCATTTTTCGGACAACACCCCGTTTCAGTTCGAGGATCGCTGGATCGTTACGGCCAGCGTTCCGGCTGTCGAACAGGCTGATTTCTCGACGCTGGGACCCAATGAATGGCTGATTCAGACGGTCCCCTTCACCAATGTCGAGCTGTCTTTTCTGGCAAGCCGCGCCGATGCCGAACTGGCCGGATTTCTGGACGTAACGGTTGGCGAGCCGGTCTTTACCGCGGAACGTATCACCTGGTTGCAAGGCAGCCCAGTTACCTTCGCCAAGATGTATTTCGCGGCCGGTTACCGGATGACCACCCGGTTCTGAGGCTGTCCGGGCCTTTACCGCGGCCCGATTCCGGTACAGGTTCGCCTTGACCGAGCAACGGCAACACGGAGAACGGGATGAGCAACCCGCTATACGATCGACTTTTCGGCATTCACGCGGGTAAGACAACGCCGTTCCTGCATCTGCCGGACGGACGCGTTCTCTCACATGCCGATTTCCTGGACATGGCGGCCCGGATCGCCAACGCTTTGACGGCCTGCGGACTGGAACCGGATGACCGCGTTGCGGTGCAGGTCGCGAAATCGCCCGAGGCGCTGGCGCTTTATGCAGCCTGCGTTCAGGCCGGGCTGATCTTTCTGCCGCTGAACACCGCCTACACGACAGACGAGCTGCGGTATTTCATCGAAAACAGCGGTGCTCGGATGGTTGTCGCGGATGCCAATTCACAAGCCGATATCGAGCCGATTGCCCAAGCGCAGAATGCAATGCTCGAAACCCTGAACGCGGACGGTTCCGGCAGCCTGATGCGGCGCGCACTTGGGATGTTGCCAGCCTTCGAACCCGCGCATAGGACCGAGGATGACCTCGCAGCTTTCCTTTACACATCGGGCACCACCGGGCGGTCCAAGGGTGCCATGCTGACGCAGGCGAACCTGCTGTCGAATGCCGAAACGCTGGTGCAGGAGTGGCGCTTCACCGCGGACGACGTGTTGCTGCACGCGCTGCCGATCTTTCACACCCACGGCCTGTTCGTGGCCACCAATGTCATGCTGTCGGCCGGTGGATCGATGATCTTTCTACCGCGCTTCGATCTTGACGACATCCTGCGCCTGATGCCCAAGGCCACCTCGATGATGGGGGTGCCGACCTTCTACACCCGGCTTCTGGACGACAACCGGTTCACCGGAGATCTGACCCGGCACATGCGGCTGTTCATTTCCGGCTCGGCGCCGCTACTGGCCGAAACCCACACGCGGTTCGAGCAACGCACCAGTCACCGCATCCTTGAACGCTATGGCATGACCGAGACCAACATGAACACCTCGAACCCCTATGACGGCGAACGTCGGGCCGGAACCGTGGGCTTTTCGCTGCCGGGGGTCGAGTTGAAGATCACCGACCCCGAAACGGGCGATCCGCTGCCGCAGGGCGAGATCGGCATGATCGAGGTGCGCGGCCCGAACGTGTTCAAGGGTTATTGGCAGATGCCCGAGAAAACCGCCGCCGAACTGCGCGAGGACGGGTTCTTCATCACCGGTGATCTGGGCCGCATCGACGCGGACGGCTATGTGCATATCGTTGGGCGCGGCAAAGACCTGATCATCTCGGGCGGCTACAACATCTATCCCAAGGAAGTCGAGCTGGTTCTGGATGACCAGCCCGGCGTGCTGGAAAGCGCGGTGATCGGCGTACCGCACCCGGATTTCGGGGAGACCGTGCTGGGCATCCTGGTGCCCGAGACCGGCGCGGCGCCGGATCTGGATGCGATCATGGAGGCGGTGAGCCAAAGCCTTGCCCGTTTCAAACATCCCCGCGGGCTGATCCTGCTGGACGAACTGCCGCGCAATACGATGGGCAAGGTGCAGAAAAACGCCCTCCGCGAGGCCTACAAGAACATGTTCGCGGGCGGCTGATCAGGGGCGCAGCGGCACGCGTCCGGCTTCGGTCAGCAGCCAGCAGTCGCGCCGCTCGAACACGGCAACCCCGGTTTGGCGGCCATAGCCCGCGCCGCTGTCCAGGTTGATGCGGTTCCCGTAATGGGTGGGGCGGTCCACCACCGTGTGGCCATGCACGATCAGCTTGGGGTGCGGGGTTTCGCAGGCGTGAAAACTCTGACGGATCCAGACCAGATCGTCCTCGGCCTGCGCGCCCAGCGGCACGCCCGGCCGGATGCCGGCGTGGACAAAGGCAATCTCGGGGGTCTGATGCATCCGCACCAGGTCGCGCAGAAAAGCCCTGTGCGCGACCGGCACTGCCGCAACGGCCGCGCGATGCACATCCTGCAGCCGGGTGCGGTCTTCGAACTCGACGCCATAGCTGCGCAGGGTTTCGGTGCCGCCCAGCCGCTCGTGCAGCCAGTGGTAGCCGACCAGAAGATGCGGATCATGGCGCGGCTCATCCTGCAGGAACCACGCGAACATCCGGTCATGGTTGCCCAGCAGCGTGACCCAGTTCCGCCCGGCGTCGCGCCCGGCAATCAGCCGGTCCAGCAGGCCCTTGCTGTCGGGGCCGCGATCGACGTAGTCGCCCAGAAACACGATCCGCGCATCGCGCCCGCCATCCTGTTCGATCAGGGACAGGGCGCGGTCGAACTCGGCCGTCTGGCCGTGCAGATCACCGATGGCGTAGGTGGGCGCGGTCGTGTCCATGTCTCCGTTCCAGGCGGGGTTGGATTTGCGGGCCTTTGCAACGACAACGCCTGCACCGGGCGGGTGCAGGCGTCAATCGCTTTCATCCGGGTCTTGCCGGATCAAACCACGTCGAACTCCAGCGGCTTGATCTGGGTGAACAGCCCGGTTTCGGCCAGCTTGGCGCGGGCTTCTGCCGGAACCGGCTCGTCAACATACAGCAGCGCGATCGCCTCGCCCCCCGCCTGGGCGCGGCCCAGGGTAAAGTTGGCGATGTTCACGCCATGCTCGCCCATGGTCTTGCCCAGGGTGCCGATGATGCCCGGCACGTCCTCGTTGGTGGTGTACAGCATGTGCGCACCGACTTCGGCATCGATGTTGATGCCCTTGATCTGGATGAAGCGCGGCTTGCCGTCGCTGAACACGGTGCCCCCGATCGAGCGTTCGCGCTTGTCGGTCACCACGGTCACCTTGATATAGCCCTCGAAGGCGCCCGACTTGTCCTGGTTGGTGGTCGAGATCTTGACGCCGCGCTCTTTGGCCACGACCGGAGCCGAGACCATATTCACCTCAGGGTTCGAGCGTTTCATGATCCCCGCCACCACCGCGCAGTTCAGCGCGGCCAGGTTCATCTTCGCCGCCACGCCGTCATACAGGATGTTGATCGCCTTGATCGGCTCGTCGGTCATCTGGCCGATGAAGCTGCCCAGATGGCCGGCCAGCTTGATCCACGGTCCCATGACCTTGGCCTCTTCGGCGGTGACGCTGGGCATGTTCAGTGCATTCTCGACCGCCCCGGTCAGCAGATAGTTCGAGATCTGCTCGGCCACCTGCAGCGCCACGTTTTCCTGCGCTTCTGTGGTCGCGGCGCCCAGATGCGGGGTGCAGACCACGTTGGGCAGGCCGAACAGCGGGTTCTCCTTGGCCGGTTCTTCGCTGAACACGTCGAACCCCGCGCCGGCGACATGGCCGGATTTGATCAGTTCGGCCAGCGCCTCTTCGTCGACCAGACCGCCGCGGGCGCAGTTGATGATGCGCACGCCCTTCTTGGTCTTGGCCAGATTCTCGCGGCTGAGGATGTTGCGGGTCTGGTCGGTCAGCGGCACGTGCAGGGTGATGAAATCGGCCCGTGCCAGCAGCTCGTCCAGCTCGACCTTTTCCACGCCCATCTTGTCGGCCTTCTCCTGGCCCAGATAGGGGTCATAGGCGATGACCTTCATCTTCAACCCCTGCGCCCGGTCGCAGACGATGCCGCCGATATTGCCGGCGCCGATCACGCCCAGCGTCTTGTTGGTCAGCTCGACCCCCATGAACTTGGACTTTTCCCACTTGCCCGCATGGGTGCTGGCATTGGCCTCGGGGATCTGGCGCGCCACGGCGAACATCATCGCGATGGCGTGCTCGGCGGTGGTGATCATGTTGCCGAAGGGCGTGTTCATCACGATCACGCCCTTTTTCGACGCCGCGTCCTTGTCGATGTTGTCGGTGCCGATGCCGGCGCGGCCGATCACCTTCAGCTTGTCGGCCTTTTCCAGGATCTTCTCGGTGACCTTGGTGGCCGAGCGGATGGCCAGGCCGTCATAGTTGCCGATGATCTCGGCCAGCTTTTCTTTATCCTTGCCCACGTCGGGCATGAAATCCACGTCGATGCCGCGGTCGCGGAAGATCTGAACCGCGGTTTCGCTGAGCTTGTCGGATACGAGTACTTTGGGGGCCATGTGCGTGGTCCTTGAATGGGATGATGGCTCCGGGCCGGACGCGGCCCGGATCTTGTCGGGGGAAGGGGTCAGGCGGCTTCGGCCTGTGCGGCGATCTCGGCCTCGAACGCCCATTTCAGCCAGGGCAGCATCGCCTGGATGTCGGACGTCTCGACCGTGCCGCCGCACCAGATGCGCAGCCCTGCCGGCGCATCGCGATACGCGCCGATGTCCAGCGCCACGTTCTCGGCCTCCAGCCGCTTGGCGACCGCCTTGGCAAAGCTGGCGCCGTCGCGAATGCGCGGATCGGTGAATTTCAGGCAGACGCTGGTGTTCGACCGGGTGGCCGGGTCCTCGGCCAGGTTGTCGATCCAGTCGATCTGGTCACAGAACTCGAAAATCGCCTGCGCATTGGCATCGGCGCGGGCGATCAGGCCCTGCAGCCCGCCGACCGAGCGCGCCCAGTCCAGCGCGAACAGGTAATCCTCGACCGCCAGCATCGACGGCGTGTTGATGGTGGCACCTTGGAAGATGCCCTCGATCAGCTTGCCGCCCTTGGTCAGGCGGAAGATCTTCGGCAGCGGCCACGCGGGGGTATAGCTTTCCAGCCGTTCGACCGCGCGGGGGCTGAGGATCAGCATGCCATGTGCGGCCTCGCCACCCAGAACCTTCTGCCAGCTGAAGGTGGTGACATCCAGCTTGTCCCAGGGCAGGTCCATCGCGAAAGCGGCGCTGGTGGCGTCGCAGATGGTCAGGCCGGCGCGGTCATCGGCGATCCAGTCGCCATTCGGAACCCGCACGCCCGAGGTGGTCCCGTTCCAGGTAAAGACCACGTCATTGTTGAAATCGATGGACGCCAGATCGACGATCTGTCCGTAATCGGCGGTTTTCACCTCGGCGTCGATCTTCAGCTGTTTGACCACGTCGGTAACCCAACCCGCGCCAAAGCTTTCCCAGGCCAGCATCTCGACCTTGCGTTCGCCCAGAAGCGACCACAGCGCCATTTCCACCGCGCCGGTATCCGAGGCCGGAACGATCCCGATGCGATAGTCGGCCGGAATGCCCAGCAGCTCGCGCGTGCCTTCGATGGCGGCCTTCAGCTTGTCCTTGCCGACGGCGGCGCGGTGCGATCGGCCCAGCGCGGCACCAGCCAGCTTGTTCAGCTCGAATGTAGGGGGTTTGGCGCAGGGGCCCGAGGAAAAACGCGGATTGGCCGGCCGCGCTGCCGGTCGTTCGATGGTCATTGGTGTTACCCTTCCAGATATACGCCCCTCGTTGGGGAGGGGTGTCCCGCGGCCAGACCTAGGGGGCCGCGGTTGGGCGGGCAAGCGGAAAAGACGCTTTGAATATCAAAAACGACACGGGCGGTGACGCCAAATCGGAACACAGGTTTCCGATCGGCGCATTTTGCACCCGCAGAAAGACCTCAGCGATCCAGCCGGACGGTTTCGCCCGTGGCCAGCGATTGCTGCGCCGCCAGACCCATGCGTACTGCCCACATGCCGTCGGTCAGGCTGACATCCGGGGCGTCGCGCTCACCGCGCACCAGCGCCAGAAAGCCCTGGTGCTGATAGAAGGTCGAGCCGTTGTGGTCGCCCGCCGCCAGCAGGCGCGGGTCGACGGGAATGTCGCGGGCGACAGGGCCCTTGGGGTCGCGCGGGCTGACGATCAGCTGCGGCACCGGCGGCGCGCCCAGATGTTCGGGCCAGAACCGGCCCGGCCCGGGGACCAGCGCCTCGATCTTGGCCTTGGGGCCGACGACCGAGATTTCCTCCTGATACTGCGCGCCCTCGGCGAACATGCACAGCTCCAGCATCGCCCGCGCGCCCGAGGCGAAATCGACGATGACATAGCCGTGGTCGAGGATGTCGGGCGTCTCGCCGTCATAGGTTTCGTCCAGATGGTTCACGGCCTGCCCGCCGCTGGCGCTGACGCGTACAGGATCAGATTGCAGGATCAGGCGCATCAGGTCGAAGAAATGACAGCATTTCTCGACGAAGGTGCCGCCCGTGTTGCGGTTGAACCGGTTCCAGTTGCCGACCTTTTCCAGGAACGGAAAGCGGTGTTCGCGGATGCTCAGCATCTTGACCCCGCCGCTGGTGTCCTGCGCCTCGGTGATCAGGGCGGCGATGGGCGGCATGTAGCGATATTCCATCGCCACCCAGATCGGACAGGGATAGCTGCGCTCGATCTCGGCCAAACGGGCCGCATCCCCGGGGTTGGTGAACAGCGGCTTTTCCACCAACAGCGGCAAGGGACGCGTTTCGGCGATCTGGGCGATCTGATCCACATGCAGATGGTTGGGGCTGGCGATGACCAGGCAGTCCAACTCCTCGACCGCCAGCAGATCCTGCACCGAAGCCACCATTCTGGCCCCCGGCGCAATCGCCAGCGCGGCGCGCGCCATCTCGGGGTCGGGCTCGAAAATGGCGGCCACTTGCGTGCCCTCCAGCAGGGCGATGTTGTGCAGATGTTCCTGCCCCATCATGCCACATCCGATCAGCCCGTAATTGATGGTCCGGGTCATGCGCGTTTCCTCGTCATTTCAGTCGTTGGACGTAAGTTGCCCGGTCCGGGTCGAACCAGGTTTTCGAAAACTCGACGGGTTCAGGCCGTTCCGACCAGCTGAACCGCTCGATATAGCCGACGGTCTCGCCCGCCGGCCGGGTGAAGTGCGCGGGGGTCCAGTCGGGCAGCCGGCCGACCGAAACCCGATCCTCGGCGCGGGTGATCCAGAACCCAAGCTGCTGCTGGTAGTAGCGATAGAGCGAGTCCGACAGCAGCCGCTGGTCGATCAGACCGGCTGATTCGTCCAGCCAGATCTCCTCGACCGCGATGATTGTGTCATTCAGATAGCGCATCCGCCGCACGCGCGACCCGCGCCGCGAAGTGCCGAAATCGGGCAGGTCGGCGGGCTTGTCCAGGTGATCGACCGACAGGATGTCGGCGCGCGGCAGGCCGCCGCCCTCGGGCAGTTCCAGCCGGAACATGGCATAGACGCTGTTCTGGGTCCCGGTCTCGCGCACATAGTTGCCCGAGCCCTGGATCCGCTCGAGCATCCCCTTTTTTTCCAGCTCGGCAAGCGATTTTCGCAGCGTCCCGACCGAGACGTTCAACTGCGCCGCCATGTCCCGCTCGGGCGGCAGACGCTCGCCGTCGATCAGCCGTCCGGCGGCGATGTCGCGGATCAGCAGCTCGGCGATCTGCACATAGATCGGCAGGGCGTTGGGGTTTCTGGTCGATGGGGACACGCGGGCGCTTCACTTGGTCGCAGAAAAAATTGATACACTATTGATCTACATCAATGTGGTTGCTACGCAAGAGAAAAGTTGAGCCCGGCAGGAGAGAGAATCAGATGACGATCGTCCCCATCACATCCCCCGATCTGGATGCGGCCGAGGTTTCGTGGTTCGCGGCGCTGTGCTCGGACGATTATCAGTTTCTCGGCGTGCCCGACGGCGATCTGCGCTCCAGCTGGGAACATTGCTCGGGCATCGTGAAAGAGGCCGAGGCGCAGGGCTTTCGCAACATCCTGTGCCCGTCCTCGTATCAGGTGGGGCAGGACACGCTGAGTTTCGTGGCCGGCTGCGCGCCGATCACCGAAAAGATCAACCTGCTGGCCGCGGTGCGCTGCGGCGAGATGCAGCCGATCATGCTGGCGCGCACCATCGCGACGCTGGATCACATGCTGAAGGGGCGGCTGACGGTCAACATCATCTCGTCGGATTTTCCCGGGGAAAAGGCCGAGAGCAGCTATCGCTACCAGCGCTCGCGCGAGGTGGTCGAAATTCTGAAACAGGCCTGGACGCAGGATGAGATCAATTACCAGGGTCAGGTCTACAATTTCTCGGGTCTGACGACCGATCCGGCCAAACCCTATCAGACCGGCGGGCCGCTGCTGTATTTCGGGGGCTATTCGCCCGATGCGCTGAAGCTGTGCGGCCAGCATTGCGACGTCTATCTGATGTGGCCCGAAACCAAGGACCAGCTGGCCGAGCGGATGAAGGCCGTGCACGCGGTGGCCGACGAATACGGCCGCACGCTGGATTATGGTCTGCGGGTGCACATGATCGTCCGCGACACCGAGGCCGAGGCCAAGGAATATGCCGACTACATTGTGTCGAAGCTGGATGACGAATACGGTCGCGCGATCCGCGAACGGGCGTTGGACGCCACCTCATTAGGTGTTTCGCATCAGGCCAGAAACCGCGAGCTGGCCGACAAATACGGCTATGTCGAGCCGGGCCTGTGGACGGGCGTCGGCCGAGCGCGGTCAGGCTGCGGCGCGGCGCTGGTGGGGTCGACCGACCAGGTGCTGTCGAAGATCGAAGAGTATCAGAAGATGGGCATCCGCGCCTTCATCTTCTCGGGCTATCCGCATATGGACGAGGCCGGCCATTTCGGCGCCCGTGTGATGCCACATCTGAAAACCTGCTCTCTTCCCGAAGCCTATGGAAGGGTCCCTGCTGACACCCCGGCGACGCCGCTGGGCAACGGAGTTCGTCGTTGATGCAACGTATCAAGCTTTCTGACACCCTGGAACTGAGCCGCCTTGTCTATGGCATGTGGCGGCTGGGCGATGACAGCGACACCTCGGCCGCACATGTGGCGGCCAAAATCCACGCCTGTCTGGATCAGGGCATCACCAGCTTCGATCAGGCCGACATCTATGGCGACTATGGCGCCGAGGCGATTCTGGGCAACGCCCTGCGCGCCAATCCGGGCCTGCGGGACCGGATGGAGATCGTCACCAAATGCGACATCGTCGCCCCCTGCGGGCGCTATGCGGATGCCAAGGTGAAATACTATGACACCTCGCGCGCGCATATCCTGAAATCGGTCGACACCTCGCTGCGGGAAATGGCGATCGACCATATCGACCTGCTGCTGATCCACCGCCCCGACCCGTTCATGGACCACCAAGAAACCGGCGCCGCGCTGGACGAGGTCGTGGCCAGCGGCAAGGTCCGCGCGGTGGGCGTGTCGAATTTCCGCCCCTGGGACTGGCAACTGCTGCAATCGGCCATGAAGACCCCGCTGGTGACCAACCAGATCGAGATTTCTCTGGGCGCGATCGCTCCGTTCACCAATGGCGATCTGGCCTTTCACCAGCAGCACGGCCACCCGGTGATGGCGTGGTCGCCGCTGGGCGGCGGAGCGCTGATGGCGGGTAATCCTCCGGTGGGCGTGGTCGCGGATGAGATCGGCGCGCAGTTCGGCGTCGACCGGGCCGCGGTGGCCGTGGCCTTCCTGCTGGCCCATCCGGCCGGCATCCTGCCGGTTCTGGGCACCAATAGCCTGGACCGCATCAAGCGCATTTCGGACGCCCTCAAAGTCAATCTGGATCGTGAAGCCTGGTTCCGCCTCTACGAGGCGGCGCTGGGGCATGAGGTACCATGATGAACGCATTTTCGAACGACATGGCGCGCACCTTCATTCCGCAAAAGGACGACACCCGCACCCTGCGGGACGCTTTCGGCCGGTTCGCCACCGGCGTTACCGTGGTGACGTGCGACAGCCCCGACGGGCCGGTCTGCATCACGGCCAACAGCTTTTCCTCGCTGTCGCTGGACCCGCCTTTGGTGATGTGGGCCGGCGACCGGAACTCGCGCCGGTTCCCCTATTTTTACAAGGCGCGTCATTTCAGTGTTCATGTTCTGTCGGCCGACCAGGCCGAGCTGTGCTTTGGCTGCTCGAAAGACGCCTTTGCCCTACGCGAAATCGACCACGACCGATGCGAAAACGGAACGCCGCTGCTGCGCGGATGCCTGGCGCGGTTCGAATGTGAACAACATGCGTATCACGATGCGGGCGATCACGTTATCGTGGTGGGCAAGGTCTTGCGGGCCAGCATGGCGGACGGAGACGCGCTGACCTTTTACGCCGGCAAGCTCGGCCAATTCGCGCACCAATAAGCGCGGGACACGGTCGCGGGCCAAACCCGCGGCCTGAACAGGGAGGATCCGCATGGGCGGATTGACGTCGGTGCTTGCGCCGATTGCATTCGTGAACGAAACCGCGCTGCGTCTGGGCCGCGCGGTTGGTGTCGTTGCGATCGCCTTCATGGTGATCGCGATCCTGATTCAGGTGTTCTTCCGATACGTTCTGGGCAACGCCCTGCCCTGGCCCGACGAGGCCGCGCGGTTCTGCATGTTGTGGATGACGGGCCTGATGGCACCCACCGCATTCCGGCGCGGCGGGTTCGTGGCCATCGACATGCTGGTCCGCTTTCTGCCGCGCGTACCCGGCCAGTTGCTGAACCTGTTTCTGCTGCTGCTCAGCCTGACGGTTCTGGTGGTCGCCGTGCGCATCGGCTGGTCCGAGGTCACGGGGTTCGGCGGGCGTTTCGCCACCGCAGCGCTGTACCTGCCCACCTCGCTGGGCTTTGATGAATGGTACCGGATCCCGCGCAGCTGGATGATGGCCTCCCTGCTGGTGGGCGTGATCCTGCTGCTGTCGGTCAACATCGAACTGATCCTGCGGTCGATCATCACCATGCTGGGCGGCGGTGACCTGCTGCCCGAGATCCCCGAAGCCGCCGTGGGGGCCGAATAGATGCTGGTCTGGTTCCTGCCCGTCTTCCTGGTGTTTCTGTTGATTGGCCTGCCGGTCTTTTTCGCATTGCTGGCCGCGCCCGGCCTGCTGCTTTGGCTGAACGGCCAGACCAACGACATCACCTTGCTGTATCGCAACGTCTACAACGGGATGGACAGCTTTCCGCTGATGGCCATCCCCTTCTTCATGCTGGCCGGAGAGCTGATGAACCGCGGCGGCATCACCATCCGGCTGGTCGAGTTCAGCCAGGCACTGATGGGCCATCTGCGCGGCGGGCTGGCGCATGTGAACGTGCTCAGCTCGATCCTCTTCGCGGGGCTGTCGGGCTCGGCGGTGGCCGATACCTCGGCACTGGGCTCGATGCTGATCCCGGCGATGGAGAAGCAGGGCTATACCCGCAAATTCGCCGCCGCGATCACCGCCGCCAGCTCGGTCATCGGGCCGATCATCCCGCCCTCGGGGATCATGATCATCTATGCCTATGTCATGGGCGAAAGCGTCGCGGCCCTGTTCCTGGCCGGCATCGTGCCGGGCGTCATGGTGGGCATCGGTCTGATGCTGATGATCAAGGTCATGGCCAACCGGTATGATTTCCCGGTGGCCAGCCGCAAATACACCTGGTCCGAGCGCGGTCAGGCCAGCCTCAAGGCGTTTTTCCCGCTGATGACTCCGGTGATCATCCTGGGCGGCATTCTGGGCGGCATTTTCACCCCGACCGAGGCCGCCGCCGTCGCCGTCGGTTATGCCTTCATCATCGGGTTTTTCGTGCTGCGCACGCTGACCTTGAGAGAGGTGCCCGACGTTCTCAGCAATGCGGGTATGACCTCGGCCGTGGTGCTGCTGCTGGTGGGGGCCGCGATGGCGTTCAAGACCGTGGTCAGCCTCAGCCATGCGCCCGAGCAACTGGCCGCGCTGATCCTCGGACTGTCCGAAAACCCGCTGATCCTGCTGTTCCTGATCAACCTGCTGCTGTTCGTCGTGGGCATGTTCCTGGATGCAGGCCCGGCGATCATCATCCTGGGGCCGATACTGGGCCCGATCTTCACCAGCCTGGGGGTCGACCCGATCCATTTCGCCATCATCATGAGCGTCAACCTGACCGTTGGCCTGGCCACGCCGCCCATGGGGCTGGTGCTGTTCGTGGCCGCCGCCGTGTCACGCGAACGGGTGGAAACCATCGCCAAGGCGATCCTGCCGTTCCTGGCCGTCGAAATCGCGGTGATCTTCCTGATCACCTATGTCCCCGCAATATCCATGACGATCCCGAGACTGACGGGATTTGCAAACTAGACTGAGTACCACAGGGAGGAAACGCATGCTCAGAACATTCTTCAAAACCGCAGCACTGGCCACGTCGCTGGTGGCGGCCTCGGCGCTGGCGGCCTCGGCGGCCGACTATACGCTGCGCGCCACCGCCAACTCGAACGAAAACGACGAGGACTATGACGGCCTGGTCGTGTTCAAGAACTTCGTCGAGAACGCCTCGAACGGCGCGATCGAGGTCGAGCTGTTCATCGGCACGCAGCTGTGCTCGAACGGGGCCGAATGCCTGCAGGGCGTGGCCGACGGCACCATCGACATCTACATCTCGACCTCGGGCGGGGCCTCGGGCATCTTCCCTTACGTGCAGGTTCTGGACCTGCCCTATCTGATGGCCGACGACCGCATCGCCGAGCGGGTCCTGTCAGGTGATTTCACCCGCAAGATGCGGGAAATGGCACTGGAAGATTCGGGCGGCGCGATCCGCCTGATGACCATTGGCAACACCGGCGGCTGGCGCAATTTCGCCAACACCAAGCGCCGCGTGACCCAGCCGTCCGACATGGACGGGCTGAAGATCCGCACCGTGGTCGCAGACCTGCCGCAGGAACTGGTCAAGGCCCTGGGCGCCTCGCCCACTCCGATCCCGTGGCCGGAACTCTTCACCAGTTTCCAGACCGGCGTGGTTGACGGCTCGAAAAACGGCATCACCGACATCATGGGCATGAAATTCCCCGATGCCGGCCTGCAATACGTCACGCTGGACGGGCACGCCTATATGGGCGCGCTTTGGTGGATGAACAACGCCAAGTTCCAGGAAATGCCCGAAGACCTGCGCCGTGTCGTCGTCGATGGGTTCTATGCGCTGCAGCAGGCCACCTTTGCCTCGCCCAAGCGCAAGTCGATCCAGGCCTACGAGGATTTCGTGGCCGGTGGCGGCGACCTGTACGTGCCGACCCCCGAGGAAAAAGAAGCGTTCAAGCAGGCCGCGACCCCGGTCTATGACTGGTTCCAGCAGAACGTCGCGCGCGGGGACGAGATCTATGGCGCTCTGACCGCAGCCGTGGCCGAGGCCGAGGCCGAGATCAACGCGGAACGCGCCGCCGACCTGGACTGATACGGTTCGGGCCGGGGTGTCGCGTCATCCCGGCCCGCCCTTACCGAAAGGGGTACATCCACCCCTTGTAGTCGTTGACCAGCACATGGGCCTTTTCGATCTGTTCGGGCGTCATCTTCTTGACCACCTCTTCCAGGCTGATCGCCGCATCGGGGTCGCCGCCGATGGCGCTGAGCGTGTACCACATGTAGGCCCGAACCAGATCGGGCTCGGGCAGTCCCAGGCCCAGCTCGTAATACCACCCCACACCCGATTGCGCGCCCGGATGCCCCTTCATCGAGGCACGCAGATACCATTCGAACGCGCGCTCATAGTCCTGCTCGACCCCAAGGCCAAGGCCGTACATCACGCCGATCAGCTCCTCGGCCTCGGCGTTGCCCGACCGGGCCGCGGGCAGAAGCTGTTCGCGCGCGGCGGCAAACTCGCCCGCCTCCATCAGATCGCGGGCCTGTTCCAGTTCGGCCCAGACGGGCGTGGCGGCAACACAAAGGGCAAGCACAAGCTGGCGCATGGGGCGGCGGGTCTCCTGTTTTGCGGGGCGGCCTGGGCGCAGGACCTGCCCGCGCCGCTGACCGATGACGACTTTCTGTTCTTTGATATGGAACAGGCCGCGATCGGTCACCAGCTATTTTATGACCCGATCCTGTCGGGCAACCGCAACATCACCTGCGCTCATTGCCACCACCCCGATTTCGGCACCTCCGACGGCCTGTCGCTGGGCATCGGCGAGGGCGGCCAGGGTCTAGGCCCCGACCGCACGCCCGGCACCGGGGCGGACCGCATCCGCAAGCGCATCCCGCGCAACGCGCCGGGCCTGTGGAACCTGGGCGCGCGCGACATCCACACGATGTTCCATGACGGGCGGCTCAGCCTGTCGGACGTCTATGGCAACGGGTTCAACTCGCCCGCGCAGGAATGGCTGCCCGAAGGGCTGAACTCGCTGCTGGCCGCACAGGCGCTGTTTCCGCTGACCGCTCAGTTCGAAATGGCTGGGAACGTGGCCGAGAACCAGGTCACCGGCGCCGTGCATGACCGGATCGACAAGGGCTGGCCGATCATCGCCAAACGGGTGCGGACCGACCCGAAATACGGCCCGGCGATGGTGGCCGCCTTTGACGACGTGGACAGCACCGAGGACATCACCATCACCCATGTCGCCAACGCCCTGGCCGCTTTCATGGCCATCGAATGGCGCAGCACCGACAGCCCGTTCGACCATTTCCTGGCCGGAGACGAGACCGCCCTGACCCCCGATCAGAAGGCCGGGATGCGGCTATTCTACGGCAAGGCGCGGTGCGCCACCTGCCATTCGGGGCCGCTGCTGTCGGATCAGAAATTCCACGCGCTGGCCCTGCCGCCATTCGGCCCCGGCCGCACCCGGCAATGGGACGCCTATGCCCGCGACGTGGGCCGCATGGGCGAAAGTGACCGGCTGGAGGACGCCTATCGGTTCCGCACGCCCATGCTGCGCAACGTGGCGCTGACGGCGCCCTACGGCCACAACGGCGCCTTTCCCGACCTCGAAGGGATCACCCGTCACCACCTGAACCCGGCAACCAGCCTGTCACGCTGGACAACCGATCAGGCCGCGCTGCCCCGGGTGCCGTGGCTGGAACAGGCCGATTTCATCGTCTGGCAGGACCGGTTCGAGATGGCGCGCCAACGCGCCAAGGTCGACATCACGCCAGTTGACCTGAGCGACGGTGAAATCGCGCAGCTGGTGGCGTTCCTGCACGCCCTGACGGGAACGAGCGTGGAGACGCCGCCCTTTGGCGTGCCCGCGGACTTCAAGCCCTGAGAAAAACCCCCGCCGGATCGGGCGGGGGTTTCGGTGTTTTTATTCGGCGGCTTCTTCGTAAGCTTCCATGGGCGGGCATGTGCAGACGAGGTTCCGGTCTCCGTACGCGTTGTCGACGCGGTTGACGGGCGACCAGTATTTGTCGACGCCCATCGATCCCGGCGGGAAGCAGGCCTGTTCGCGGGTGTAGGGCCGGTCCCACTCGCCCACCAGATCGCGAACCGTGTGGGGGGCGTTCTTCAGCGGGTTGTTCTCGGGGTCGATCCTGCCATCGATGACATCCTGCGCCTCGGCGCGGATCGACAGCATGGCGTCGCAGAAGCGGTCCAGCTCGTCCTTGGGTTCCGATTCCGTCGGCTCGACCATCAGCGTGCCGGCCACCGGCCAAGACATGGTCGGCGCGTGGAAGCCGCTGTCGATCAGCCGCTTGGCCACGTCGTCGACGGTGATGTTGCCTGCCTCGGCCAGCGGGCGGGTGTCGAGGATGCATTCATGCGCCACACGACCCGACTCGGACGTGTAGAGGATCGGATAGGCCTCCTGCAGACGCGCGGCGATGTAGTTGGCGTTCAGGATCGCCACCTTGGTCGCCTGGGTCAGACCCGCACCGCCCATCAGCAGCACATAGGCCCAGCTGACCGGCAGGATCGACGGAGACCCGAAGGGCGCCGCCGAAACCGGACCCACGGCGGTCCCGTATTCAGGGTGGCCCGGCAGGTGCTCGGCCAGATGCGCCTTGACGCCGATCGGGCCCATACCGGGGCCGCCGCCGCCATGCGGAATGCAGAAGGTCTTGTGCAGGTTCAGGTGGCTGACGTCGCCGCCGATGTCGCCGGGGCGCGACAGGCCCACCATGGCGTTCATGTTGGCCCCGTCGATATAGACCTGCCCGCCGTGGTCATGGGTGATCCGGCAGACCTCCTGCACGGTTTCCTCGAAAACGCCGTGGGTCGAGGGGTAGGTGATCATGCAGCCGGCCAGGTTATCCGAGTGTTTCTCGGCCTTCTCGCGGAAGTCGGTCAGATCGATGTTGCCCTTCGCGTCCGCCTTGACCGGTACCACCTGCCAGCCGACCATCTGCGCCGAGGCCGGGTTGGTGCCATGCGCCGAGGTCGGGATCAGGCAGACATTGCGGTGCCCTTCGCCGCGGGCGAAGTGATAGTTACGGATGGTCAGCAGGCCTGCATATTCGCCCTGCGCGCCCGAGTTGGGCTGCTGGCTGATCGCGTCATAGCCGGTGATCTGGCACAGCTTGTCGTTCAGATCGGCGATCATCTCGTGATAGCCCTGCGCCTGATCTTCCGGCACGAACGGGTGCATGTTGGCGAACTCGGGCCAGGTGACCGGGATCATCTCGATCGTGGCGTTCAGCTTCATGGTACAGCTGCCCAGCGGGATCATCGCCCGATCAAGCGCCAGGTCGCGGTCGGCCAGACGGCGCATGTAGCGGGTCATCTCGGCCTCGGCCCGGTTCTTGTGGAAGATCGGATGGGTCAGATAAGGCGTCTCGCGCAGCGCATAGTCCGGCAGGCGGTACTGCTTGTTCGAGCTGTCGTCCTTCTTGTCGATGCCGAAGGCGCCCCAGACCGCCTCGATGGTCTCGGCGCGGGTCTGTTCATCCAGGCTGATGCCGACGCGGGTCTCGCCCACCTTGCGCAGGTTGACACCACGCGCCACCGCCGCCTCCATGACGGTCTTCTGCAGCGGGCCGACCTCGACCGTGATCGTGTCGAAGAACACCTCGGGCTCGACCTTGAAGCCGTGTTCTTCCAGGCCCGCGGCCAGGCGCGAGGTCTTGCGGTGCACCGACTGCGCGATGGCCTTGATCCCGTCGGGGCCGTGGTACACGGCATACATCGAGGCGATCACCGCCAGCAGCGCCTGCGCGGTGCAAACGTTCGAATTGGCCTTCTCGCGGCGGATGTGCTGTTCGCGGGTCTGCAGCGCCAGGCGATAGGCCTTGTTGCCGCGGCTGTCGATGCTGACGCCGATGATCCGGCCCGGCATCGCGCGCTTGAGCTTGTCGGTGGTGGCCATGTAGGCGGCGTGCGGGCCGCCATAGCCCATCGGCACGCCGAAGCGCTGGGTCGAGCCCACGGCGATGTCGGCGCCCATCTCGCCCGGGGATTTCAGCAGCGCCAGCGACAGGATGTCGGCGGCCACGATGGCGATGGCGTTGTGTTCATGCAGCGCCGCGATTTCCTTGGTGAAGTCGCGCACATGGCCATAGGTGCCCGGATACTGGAAGATCGCGCCGAACACCGCGCCCGCGTCCAGCTCGTCAGGGTCGGCGACCTTGACGTCGATGCCCAAAGGCTCGGCCCGGGTTTTGATCACCGCGATGGTCTGCGGGTGGCAGTTGCGGTCCACGAAGAAGGCCGCGTTGTTGGCCTTGGACCGGCCGCCGCGTTTGGCCATCGCCATCGCCTCGGCCGCCGCGGTCGCCTCGTCCAGCAGCGAGGCGTTGGCCACGTCCAGCCCGGTCAGGTCGCTGACCATGGTCTGGAAGTTCAGCAGCGCCTCGAGCCGGCCCTGGCTGATCTCGGGCTGATAGGGCGTGTAGGCGGTGTACCAGGCCGGGTTCTCCAGGATGTTGCGCAGGATCGGCGCCGGGGTGGTGGTGCCGTAATAGCCCTGACCGATCAGCGAGGTCAGAACCTTGTTCTTCCCCGCCACTTTTTTCATGTGATAGAGCGCGTCGCGTTCCGTCATCGCCGGGCCCCAGTCCAGCGGCTCTTTCTGCCGGATCGCCGGGGGGACGGTAGCGTCGATCAGATCGTCCAGCGTCTTGAAGCCGATCACCTTGAGCATGTCGCGCATCTCGGTCGGGCTGGGACCGATATGGCGACGGTTGGCAAAGTCATAGGCTTCGTAGTCGGTCAGTTTGAAGGCCATTGCAGCGCTCCCATGGATAGGTCAGGCCCGGCGGAGACTGAGGAAGTCTCCGGCGGGGAGTAAGGGCCGTCCCGGAAACTGTCCGGTGGACAGTTTCAGGCCCGAACGGGCGGAGCCCAAATTCGGCGGCATTTGTCAAAACGATGGAGCCCCAAGCCGGGACTCTGTTTGGGTTTACCCGATGAACGCCTTGTAGCCGGCCTCATCCATCAGATCTTCCAGCTGCGCGGCATCGGTGATCTTGATCTTGTAGATCCACGCCTCGCCCTCGGGATCCTCGTTCAGCGCGCCCGGATTGTCGGCCAGCGCCTCGTTCACCTCGAGGATCTCGCCATCGACCGGGGCATAGATCTCGGAGGCCGCCTTGACGGATTCGATCACCCCGATCTCGCCGTCCTTCGCAAACTCTTCACCCACGTCCTGCTGCTCGACGAACACCACCTCGCCCAGCTGCTCGGCCGCATGCTTGGTGATGCCCAGCGTGGCGGTGTCGCCCTCGACCGTCAGCCATTCATGTTCTTCGGAATAATAGGTTGCCATGCTGTCTCTCTCCTGACTTCAACGCTTGTAATTCTGTTTGACGAAGGGCAGCGCCACGATCTGCGCCGGCTGCGCCTTGCCCCGGATGATCAGATTCACCTGTTCGCCCGGCTCGGTATGACCGACCGCGACATAGCCCATCGCAACAGGGCCGCCGACCGTTGGGCCGAACCCGCCCGAGGTGATCTGACCGATCGTGTTGCCCTGAAGATCCTGCACCTCGACCCCCTGTCGCGCCGGGGCGCGGCCATCGGGCTTGATCCCCACCAGCTTGCGCGCGGGACCTTCGGCCAGTTCGCGCTGGATACGGGCCGCGCCGGGAAAGCCGCCCTCTTCCTTGCGCCGCTTCTGGATCGCCCAGGCCAGGTTGGCCTCGATCGGCGAAGTGCTTTGGTCGATGTCATTGCCGTAGAGGCACAGACCCGCCTCCAGCCGCAGGCTGTCGCGCGCGCCCAGGCCCGCTGGTTCGCAATCCTCATGCGCCAGCAGGGCGCGGGTGACCTCGATCGCCTTGTCCTCGGGGATCGAGATCTCATAGCCGTCCTCGCCCGTGTAGCCCAGCCGCGAGATCCGGCACTCGATTCCGTCGATCGGGGCCACAGTGGTTTCCATGAACTTCAGATCGCAGGCTGCGGGGCACAGTGCGCCCACCACGTCCTCGGCTTTCGGGCCCTGAACCGCCACCAGCGCGCGGTCGAAGATCTCGGTCACCTCGACCCCGTCCAGATGCGCGCGCATGTGCGGAATGTCCTGATCGCGCAGCGCCGCGTTTACCACCACGAAGAAATGATCGCCCGCGTTCGACACGATCAGATCGTCCATGATCCCGCCGTCCGCGTTGGTGAAGAACCCATAGCGCGCCTTGCCCTCGGGCAGCGTCGCAAAAGCCTGCGGGCACAGCGCCTCGAGCTTCTCGCCCACATTCTTGCCCCGCAGGATCACCTGGCCCATGTGGCTCACGTCGAACAACGCCGCCTTCTCGCGGCAGTGCTTGTGCTCGCCCATGATTCCCAAAGGATACTGAACGGGCATCTCCCAGCCCGCAAAATCAACCAGCTTGCCTCCCAACTCAACATGAAGGTCATACAAGGGCGTGCGCTTCATTCCAGGCATGTCAGTGTTCTTTCTTTTGGCAAAAGTGGCGCGATGGACCGGATCCAAAAGCACATGGCTGGGAATACCATGCCACGGCAGCCTTTCCGGATCGAGTCAGTGGAATTCTGGCTGGTCGACATGCATTTTCCGGGACCGGCAACTTCGCGGCTGGCGGTGTTCCGTCCGACTTCAGATCGCAGGTATTCATCACGGCCTAAATCGCTCATGGACAAGGAGTATACATCTGCATGCTGCAGCTTTGTGTCGTATAGGAAACTTTTTTCCGTTACGCAACGGCTGAAATTGCAATATTCACGGTCGGCGGCCCCATACCTCAGCGATCGGCAAGTGCCGCCGCCAGGGCCTTCAACCCCGTCACCAGATCGTCTTCGGCAGTGTCCTCCGCGAAGTCATGACTGATACCGTTGATGGATGGCACGAACAGCATTCCGACCGGCATCAAGGCTGCCACGTTCGACGCATCGTGCAAGGCCCCGGATGGCATGACCCGCCAGTTGCCGGGCGCGACGGTCTGGGCTCCGTGTTCCAGCGACCGCCGGAGGGTTGGATCCATCTCAACCGGTTCGATGCCCAACAT
The DNA here is from genome assembly GCF_056535705.1 of Ruegeria sp. BC8. Classification (NCBI taxonomy): domain Bacteria; kingdom Pseudomonadati; phylum Pseudomonadota; class Alphaproteobacteria; order Rhodobacterales; family Roseobacteraceae; genus Ruegeria; species Ruegeria sp. BC8. The sequence continues at coordinate 2,789,865 of NZ_JBQFIV010000001.1, forward strand.
TGGCCCGAACTGCGCATCGCCCCCGATGGATTCACTCACCTCTTGGGCGGTCGTACGAATGATGCTTTCCATTCGGGCCAGACGATCCGTCTCCTGATCGCGCCACTGCATCGAGAAACGGACCCGGCCAGGAACGATTGACGAGGCATTCGGAGACAGCTCAACATGACCGATCGTCCAGACCGTCTGCGGGGTCACCACGTTGCGGAACCGCTCGTTGATCAGGCCATTGAAGATCGTCAGAGCCTGGAACGCGTCTCGGCGCAGGTGCATCGGCGTCGTGCCGGCGTGGTTCTGCTGGCCGGAAAACTCGATGACCACGTCGCGAATGCCCACGATGTCCGAGACCACACCGATGGCCTCGGCGTTGGCATCCAGAACCGGACCCTGCTCGATATGCATTTCGATGAACCCGGTGAATTGGGCGGGGTTCACAAAATCCTGCATCAGACTTTGCATCCGAGCGCGCGCGTCACCGAACCGTTTGCCCGCGTGGTCGGTCAGGTCGTCAGCCTGCGCAAGGGGCAACTTGCCGGACCAAATGGCTGATCCGGTCGTGACGCCGAACCGGCCTTCCTCATCCTGAAAGCTGACCACCGAGATCGGGCGCTGGCTGGAGCGAGCCAGCTCCAACGCCGCGATCACACCCAGCGCGCCATCCAGCCAACCGCCTTCGGGCTGGCTGTCTGAATGCGATCCCATCAATAGCGACGGCGCGGACGCCAGACCGAACAGGTTTCCGACCGGATCAAAATGCGGTTGCAGCCCGGCCTCCTGAAACCGGTCGGCCAGCCATCGCCGCGCCGCAATGTCCGCGTCTGAATACGCCGGGCGCACGACGCCTTTACCAACCCCCGCAGCTCCGAATTCCCGCAGCTTGTGCAGATCATCCAGAAACCTCTGCGCATTCACGGCCATTGCGCTGTCCTTTCTTGTCGCTTGCCGCAACTCTATCGCCGGGCCGCCCGCCCGCAAGCCCGGTTGCAGCCTGTCCCGGTTTTTTGACGGCAACCGGCCGAACACCTCTGGCCCCTGCGTGCAAGCTGCCCTAAGACTTCGGGCCAAGAGGGACCGACATGTCATACATCACATTGGTACGCCACGGGCAGGCCAACACCACCGCACGGGACGAACACAGTTATGACAAGCTCAGCGAGCTTGGGCATCAGCAGGCGCGCTGGCTTGGGGCCCATCTGCGCGAGACCAAAGCCGATTATCCACGGGTGTTTTGCGGCACCCTGACCCGGCATGTGGAAACGGCGGCAAGCATGGGTCTGCCGGAACCCTTCCGCGATGCACGTCTGAATGAAATCGAGTATTTCACCCTTGCGCAACTGTTCGAGGAACAGCACGGCGTGACGATCCCGACGGACCGCGAAGGTTTCGTTCAGCACCTGCCGCTGACCTTCAAGGCCTGGGCCAACGGCGACATTCGGAACGCGCCCGAAACCTTCGAGCAGTTCGAGACCCGCGTCTCGGAAGCTCTGCGTGAAATCCATGACGGCGACGGGCCGGCCATCGTGGTGACCTCGGGCGGGTTGATCTCGATGGTGGTGCGGCAGGCGATGGGGCTGGACATCCCGGCGATGGCGCGCGTGGCCCTTGCCATCATGAACACCTCATTGCATCGTCTGCACCCGATCGGAGCGGACCTGAGCCCGGTTCTGTTCAACGCGGTTCCGCATCTGGAAGCGCCGGACCGGCATTTCGCCCAGACCCACCTGTAACCGGATCGGAGGTCCCAGATGCAGATCTACTACGCACCCCGCACTATCTCGATCGCCGTCGTCATCGCGCTTGAGGAAGCCGGTCTGGACTATGAGGCGATCAGGCTCGACTTCGCAGCGGGCGAGCAGACGACGGCAGCCTACAAGCAGATCAATCCCAAGGGTCGCGTTCCCGCTCTGGTGGTCGATGGTGGCATTCTGACGGAAACCGGCGCTCTGCTTGAATACATCGCAACCAAGGCCCCCAAGGCCGGGCTTGTTCCGGACGATCCGGTCTTGGCCGCGCGGATGCGCGAGGTGATGTATTACCTGGCCTCGACCATGCATGTGAACCATGCGCACAAGATGCGCGGTCACCGCTGGGCGGATCAGGAGTCCAGCTGGCAGGACATGAAGGGCAAGGTGGCCCAGACGATGACCGAGTCCTGCGCTTACATCTCGTCAAACGGGCTGCGCGGTCCGTTTGTTTTGGGCGAGGCATTCTCGCTGGCCGACGCCTATCTCTACGTGGTTTGCAGCTGGTTGGAAGGTGACGGGGTCGATGTCACGGCCTTTCCCAAGATCCAGGCCTTCCGCGCGGCGATGGAGGCCCGACCCTCGGTTCAGGCGGTACGGGCCGCCGGAATGCTCTGACAAAAGGACATCGCATGACACATCTCTGGGTCCGGGCTGAACAACGCCCGAACGAGGAACGGGTGGGCCTGACGCCCGAGGGTGCGGCACAACTGATCGCCGCCGGCATTCGCGTGACGGTCGAGGAAAGCCATGTCCGGGCCATCCCGATCGACGGCTACAGCGCGGCGGGCTGCGAAATCGCGCCGGAGAACTCGTGGCCGGAGGCGCCGCTGGATGCGGTCATCTTCGGCCTCAAGGAGCTGCCCGAGGACGGTACGCCCCTGCCGCATCGCCACATCATGTTCGGCCATGCCTTCAAGGGTCAGCATTCGGGCCGCAAGCTGCTGGAGCGCTTCAAGGCCGGCGGCGGCACGCTGTATGACCTGGAATACCTGGTGGACGAGAACGGCCGGCGGGTCGCGGCCTTCGGCTATTGGGCGGGCTACGCGGGGGCAGCGGTGACGCTCAAGACCTGGGCGGCGCAGCAGCGCGGCGAGATCTGCGGCCCCGTCGGTGTCTATCCCGGCAAGGACGCGCTGAACGCCGAGCTGCTGGCCGAGTTGGAAGCAACCGGCGCCCCCCGCCCCCGCGCCATGGTCATCGGCGCGCTGGGAAGGGTCGGCACCGGCGCGTCCGACCTGTGCGAGGCCATGGGGGTCGAGGTGACCAAGTGGGACATGGCCGAAACCGCCGATGGCGGGCCGTTCCCGGAGATCCTTGCACACGACATCTTCCTCAACTGCATCTTCGCGCGCCCCGGCACCCCGGTCTTTGTCCCGCGCGAGGCGCTGAATGCCCCGCGCAAGCTGACCGCCATCGGCGACGTGGCCTGCGACCCCGACAGCGACTACAACCCGGTGCCGGTCTATGACCGCGCCACAACCTGGGAAGAACCCGCCCTGCGCGTGGCCACCGACCCGGTGCTGGACGTGATGGCCATCGACAACCTGCCCTCAATGCTGCCGGTCGAAAGCTCGGAAGACTACGCCGCGCAACTTCTGCCCTCGTTGCTGACCCTGACAGACCTGACCTCGGGCGTTTGGGCGCGGGCCGAGGACACCTTCAAATCCCATATCGAAAGGATCTGAGCCATGGCGATTCACTGGTGTGGCACCGGCCTGTCGGCCATCCCCGGCCTGCGCCGCCTGATCGAGGCCGGCCACAAGGTCACCGTCTGGAACCGGACCGTCGACAAGGCCCGCGCCGAGGTCGGCGACCTGACCGACGACATCCGGGCCTTCGACATTGATGCTCTGAGCGCGGTGCTGGAAAAGGGCGACGTGATCGTCTCGATGCTGCCGGGCGACTGGCACGTGCCGCTGGCGGAACTGGCGATCGAGAAGGGCGCGAATTTCGTCTCGTCCTCGTATATCGCGCCCGAGATGCGCGCGCTGGACGACAAGGCCCGCGAAGCCGGCGTCGCGCTGGTAAACGAGGTCGGGCTGGACCCCGGCATCGACCACCTGATGGCCCACGCGCTGGTCGATGACTACCGCGCGTCCGACGCCTTCGACCCGGAAAACCACCTCAGCTTCATTTCCTATTGCGGCGGCATCCCCAAGAACCCCAACCCGTTCCGCTACAAGTTCAGCTGGTCGCCCCTGGGCGTGCTCAAGGCGCTGCGCTCGTCCTCGCGGTCGATCCGCGACTATGCCCCGCTGGACGTGGCCCGGCCCTGGGACGCGATCAGCACCTATGTCGCGCCGCTGCCCACGCCCGAAAGCTTCGAGGTCTATCCCAACCGCGACTCGATCCCCTTCATGCAGCAGTACCATTTCGAGGAGCACTGGCCGGTCAAAGAATTCGTCCGCGGCACCCTGCGGCTGAACGGCTGGTCGGATGCGTGGTCGGAGGTGTTCCGCGAGATCGAAACGCTGGAAGGCACCGAGGGCGATGCCCGGCTAAAGGAAATGTCCGACCAATTCTGGGCCGAGAACGCGTATGAAGAGGGCGAGCCCGACCGCGTCGTGCTCTGCGTCGGCCTGAAGGCCGAGAAGGACGGCAGGCCGGTCTGGCACAAGACCTATGTGATGGACGCCTGGGGCGACGCGCGCGGCAGCGCGATGGCGCGTCTGGTGTCGATCCCGGTCTCGCTGGCGATCGAGGCGGTGCTGAACCGCGCCATCCCCGCCGGGGTCCATGCCGCGCCCAGCGATCCGAAACTGGTTCAGGGCTGGATGGCCGAGATCGACAAACTGGCACAGCACCTGCAGGTGGTCGACCACCTGGCCTGACCCAACCAAAAAGCCATTCCGGACGCACCGGAATGGCTTTTTACTGGTGTTTTCACCAACCGTTGGATTGGCGCTTGTGGTTCAGATGTAGCGCTCGATCGTTTCCTCAAGATCGCTGCGGTTGATGCCAAGCTCGGACAACTGCCGGTCATCCAGACCGCTCAGATGTTGCGCCGCGCGTACGATGTCATCCTTGACCGCCCGGATGCGCATGGCGCGGTCGAACAGAAGCAGCGCGCTGGCGGATGGGCAGGGTTGTTGAGTCGGTTGCATTGTGTCGAGCATCGGCTGTTTCCTCCCTGTTTGGCCGGTGTCCTGGTGGGGCGCGGCCCCGGTTACTGCGTCAACGCGGCGCGCTGATAGACGCTCTGATAGGCCGTTTGGGGGATGTCTGAGCGGGTGATGCCGATATCGTGCAGCTGCTGGTCGCTCAGGCGTTCGAGGTCACGGACCGTCTTCGCAAAGATCTGCTTCCGAAACCGTTCGGTCTTGGCCTCGGCGTATTTTGCAAAAAGGTCATGAAACAGGCTGTGGTTCGACTGTGTGGTTTGTGCGGTTGCCATTGGTTTGTCCTCCTGAAATCCGAACTGCATTGCAGTACTGTCATCAGATAAAAGGACGCCGCGTTAACGGTTCCGGACCAACGGATTAAGCTTTGTTAACCTTACGTCAGGGTTGGCGGGGTCACTGACCGGATGGCAGGGCCACTCGGATGGCGAAGGCGGTGGCGGGGTCGATCTGCGGGTCAGCCAGAAGCGCCCGCAGCGCAGGGGCAAGCTTATCATCCCCCCAATCGCGCGTGGCCAGGGCGATCTGCCCGGCCGTGCTTTGGTCGTGCGCAATCTCGCCGGCAAAGATATCCAGGATCTTCCCGCGGTGTTCCGGCATCGCATCGCCGCCGCCGATCAGCGCCGCGATGATCGCCTGGCGATCCTTTGGAGAAAGCGGGCTGGCGGTCAGAGCCTCCTGGATCGTATTCAGGGCTTGATCGCCGTCGATTTCGATACCGGCAAGCGCCCATTCGCGCAGGTTGAACCCTCCGGTGGCGACCGCCTTTGGATAGACCGTGCGCACCGCCTCTGCCGCGGCCGGATCAGATTGCAGGCCCAGCAGCCGGATCGTTGCCGGGGCATAGGCTACGCGATTCAGGCTCCGCAAATCGCGCAGAAGATCCGGGGTTGCAGCAGCGTCGCGCAGGCCGCGCACAGACGCATAGGGTGCCCGGTGGAGTTCAATGAGAGCGGTGTTCCGCAACAACCGGTCTCCGGAATTCAGATAGGCCGCGAAAAACGCGGCGCGCTCGGCGGATCGGGAACCGTCCAACCGCCAGCCTTGGCCTTGCGCCTGTACCTCGGCAACAAAATCGGCCCGCTGCGGCGTCATCAGAAATCCCTTGGTCCAGGACTGATCAAAGGCGCGCCCGGCCTTGTCCCGGCGGCCTGGGCCATAGATCATCAAGACTACCCGGTCAGGATCGGCGCGCAGAGCATTCCGCGTGCTGCTGTCCACCAGAAACGGTATCTGGGGGAGGTCCGCAACTTCGTCCCAACTGCCTTTCAGCAACCCGACGGGTGCATAGCGGAACGGGTCGTCGGGCGCGGGCGCGGCCAGAACGATGACCGAAGCAGACAACAACCGGTCGGCCAGAGAGTTTTCGGGAAGTGCCAGACAAACGGTGCAGGCCAGCGCCGGACGCTGCGGCCACGCCGGAACGGCCATAAGGGCCAACACCAATATCGTCTTCAACATACGCGGCATCTGGCGCCCCTGCTGTGGACCGGGCGCTGTGCAATACACGGCGCCCTCTGCCCCGGAGCATAGCGCAGAAACACCGTGCGGGCGACCAAGTCTACATCAGGTCGTTCTCGACATCTTCGGCCGAGATGCCCAGCGCGTCCAACCCGTTCTCAAGGTGATCCGACAGATGCGGCGTGCCGATGAGGTAATCGGCGCATGGCGTCGAGGCCTCGGCCTTGGCCGTAGCGATCGCCTCGCTGAGGTCGTCCGGGAAAAAGCTTTCACGTCCAATCCACATGATCGCGACCAACTCGGCTTGCTCGTCCTCGTCCATGCGATCGATAAAAGCCCGCAGCTCGCCCTCGGCGCGATCCAGCTCGCGGCCCATCATGGCGACCTGGGCGACTTTGGTTGGCGAGATTTCCAGCATTGGTTTCAACTCCTCTGTCCGCAATTGGAGTCCATCTCAACCATTGCATCACGCCTGCGTCCTTGATCTTGCGCAAACTGCAGATCGTCACTCGTGCGGGCGCGAGACGGGGTGAGATGGTACCGGTGCGGTGCGGAACGGTCGGAAGGTGGCCTTCTTGATCCACAGTTTCAGCGCCTGCCAGTGGATCAATGCAACCGCCCGCCGCGCGCCAAACGGGCGTCGCAGAAGCGAACGAAGGATCGCGCCATTGGTGAGAGGTTGCCGGACGCCCGTGAGCGTGGCAATCAAACCGCCCCCGTCGCGGCCGTAGTCGATCCAAACCCCGACCCGGTCCGGGCGCAGGTCAAACCGGAAAGTGTAGGTGCCCTCGATCTTTTGAAACGGCGAGACATGCATCACTTTGGTCGCGGAAATCCGGTCAGAGGGAGCGATCACGTCAAACCCCGGCTTGTGGCAGACATAGCTGTGCCGCGTTCCATGAGTGTTGGTGACCTCGGCCACCACGGCAAACAGTGCGCCTGCGTCATTCAGGCAAAACCAAAAACTGACCGGGTTGAATACGTGGCCCAGCACCCGGGGTTGGGTCAGCAACAGAACCTGCGCGGGTTGGGGGATTTGCATCGCCCGCAGGCTGTCGCGGAGCCACGGGGCACCTCGACCATCGCCAGGCTCCCCTCCATGATCCCGGGTCCGCCAGCCGGTGAGGTTGGGCTTATCTACCGAAAACAATGCGGGCGTTTCCGCTGTCTTTTCTGGATCAAGCAGGATGTAGTCGACCGAGTAGCGAAAGGCGTTCTCGATCGCACCTTTCCGTCCGTGAAAGGTATGGGCCGGAACGAAGTCGATTTCTGGCATGGTCGGACTGATCTTTTCTAGCGGTCAACATTCTGGATCGGCTGGGTTTTTCAGCGAACATCCATGGTCATGATACGAAAAAAACGCGCGACCGGATCAAAAATCTCGGTCAGGCGTGATCCGACTTGGGTGCGGCAGCGTAATACAGTTATGTTTACCGAGATGGACACCGTTGTTCAGGACGATGTCGCGACCGCCCCGGCGGCGCGGCCGGCTGGGCGCGGCACGAAACGAACCAAGGGATCGTCGGTGAACGGTACGAAGAACAATGGCGCGGCAAAGTGCGAGTGGGTGTCCCACGTCAAACGCATCCGGCAGTCGCAGGATCAGGCGGCATTTGCCGAGCTGTTCCAGCACTTTGCCCCTCGGGTCAAAGCGTTCCTGATCCGGTCGGGTTCGGACGCGACGTTGGCCGAGGAGTGCGCGCAGGAAGTCATGGCCACGTTGTGGCACAAGGCGCATCTGTTTGATCCGTCACGGGCTACCGTGGCGACATGGGTCTTTACGATCGCGCGGAACAAACGCATCGACGCCATTCGCAAACAGCGGCGTCCTGAACCGGAAGAACTGACATGGGGTCCCGAAGCGGAACCCGAACAGGAAGACGTAATCGCGCTGCAACAGGAAACGGCGCAACTGAAGACGGCCCTGCTGCAATTGCCCGAGGCACAGCGGGAACTGATAGAGAAGGCATACTTTGGTGACCTGAGCCATCGCGAGATCGCCTCGCAGACCGGGCTTCCGTTGGGCACCATCAAATCGAGAATACGGCTGGCGCTGGACCGCTTGCGCCACGCGATGAATTGAGATGATAGAGATGAGCAACGAGATCAAACATCACCTGACGGACGACCTGCTGATGGCCTACGCCTCGGGCACACTGCCCGAAGCGTTCGACCTGATGGTCGCGACCCACCTGTCCTTGTGCGACCATTGTCGCGCCCGCGCCGAGAGTTATGACGCGGTGGGCGGACACATGCTTGAGGACCAGGTCGAAGCCGCGCCTTTGTCCGCGGATGCCCTGTCGTCGACAATGGCCCTGATCGCGCAGGGTGCGCCGACCCCCAAGCCCGCGCGCGCGAAATGCGACGTGCTGCCGGCACCGTTGCAAGATTACGTTGGCGGCGATGTGAACAGCATCCGCTGGAAGCCGATTGGCATGGGCGTCAAGCAGGCCATTCTGCCAACCTCGCGCGACGCTACGGCGCGCCTGTTATTCATCCCGGCCGGTGCGGCGGTACCGGACCACGGCCACAAGGGCATGGAACTGACCATGGTTCTGCAAGGCGCGTTTTCCGACGAGGTGGATCATTTCGCCCGCGGCGATGTCGAGATCGCAGACGAGGACCTGGAACACACGCCCGTGGCCGACATGTCCGAGGATTGCATCTGCCTGGCGGTGACCGACGCTCCGCTGAAGTTCAACAGCCTGATCCCACGTTTGGTGCAGCCCTTCCTGCGAATCTGAACGGTCCCTCGGTTGTGCTAGGCTTGGAGCCGGGAATCACCGGGAGGATATGCAGAATGTTGAAACAAGCTCTGGCAGCCCTGTTCATTGCCGTTGTGGCCTTGCCCGCCTTGGCCCAAAGGACAGCCGAGGTGAGATTCCAGCCCGGAAACTTCGGGACGATGGTCAACGGCACCATTACGGGTGATGAATATTTCGACTACGTGCTGGGTGCAAAAGGCAGGCAGGAATTGTTTGCCGAGCTTCAGGTCAGCGATACCAACGGCAGCGGCGTAGTCTATTTCAACATCCTGCCGCCGGGCAGCGACGGGGTCGCGATCTACAACGGCTCGATCGACGGCAACACAGCCCGCATCACCCTGCCCGAGGACGGAGACTATACCATCCGCGTCTACCTGATGGGCAATGACCGCGATACCGGCAAGACCGTCGGCTACAATCTGGACCTGTCGATCCAGTAGGCCTCAGCCCTCGGACTTGCCCAGCGGCACCACGTTGGCGCGGTCCTCGGGGGCCAGTTCCTCGAAATCGAAATTGTCCAGCCGCTGCGCCCGCCTGCCGGCCTTTTCGGCGCTGATCTTGATTTCCGAGATATCCTTGGCCGCCTGCCCGAAATGCCGGTCGAGATTGGCCACCCGGTCACCCAGACGCTCCACATCCTTGTGCAGCAGGCCCAGTTCCTTGCGGATCGCGCCCGCCTGTTCGCGCATCCGCGCGTCCTTGAGGATGGCCCGCATCGTGTTCAGCGTGGCCATGCAGGTGGTCGGCGAGACGATCCAGACCCGTTTCGAGAAACTCTCCTGCACCAGTTCTGGGAACTTGGCGTGCAGCTCGGCATAGACCGCCTCGGAGGGCAGGAACATCAGCGCCCCGTCGGCGGTTTCACCGTCCAGGATGTATTTCGTCGAGATGTCGGTGATGTGCTTGCGCACCGTGCTGCGGAACATCTGCACCGCCGCCTTCAACTCCATGTCATTGCCCGCGCCCACCAGCGCCTCATAGGCCTCCAGCGGGAACTTGCTGTCGATCACGATGGGCCCCGGCGGGTTGGGCAGGCGGATCAGGCAGTCGGCGCGTCTGCCGTTCGACAGGGTCGCCTGCAGCACATAGCTGTCCGAGGGCAGCGCCTTGGACACGATGTCGTTCAACTGGATCTCGCCGAAGGCGCCGCGGGTCTGCTTGTTCGACAGGATGTCCTGCAGCGACAGCACGTCGCCCGACAGTTTGGTGATGTTGTCCTGCGCCTTGTCGATGGCGGCCAGCCGTTCCTGCAACTGGGTCAGCGAGGTCGCGGTCTGTTTCGAAGACCCATGCAGGGTTTCCTTCATCCGCTCCTGCATCTCGGCCAGCGCGCGGGCGGATTTCATGGCGTTGTCGGCCAGCCGGTCGTTCATGTGCTGCTGCACCGCCGACAGCCGCGCCTCGACTGTCTGGATCACCTGCACCTGCGCATTGGCCTGCGTGTCCGAGACATGCTGCAACCCGCCGCGCAATTGCTCCTGCCCCTGCCCCAACTGCTGCACATGCTGGCCCAGATAGGCCAGCTGCTGCGCCAGCGGCTCGGCCATCCGGGCCGAGCGGTTGGCCGCGCGCAGGGCCAGAAACAGCAGGACGAGGATCAACAGAACCACGCCCGCCCCGATCAGGGCGGCCATCACCATGGGGTCTTCCAGCGAATATCGGGTGCCTGCAATCTCGATCATCTCAACCTGTGCGTTCTTGTTTTGTTTCTTCTTTTCTACCGCCGATCGGCGGCCGGATCAACTGCGGCCGAACAACCGTTCGATATCGCTCAGCTTCAGATCAACGTAAGTCGGCCGCCCGTGGTTGCACTGGCCGGAATGGGGCGTGGCCTCCATCTCGCGCAGCAGGGCGTTCATCTCTTCGGCGCGCATCCGGCGGCCCGAGCGGACCGAGCCATGGCAGGCCACCCGGCTGAGGATCGCCTCGATCCGCGCCTGCACCGTCTGGCTTTCGCCCTGATCGGCCAGCTCGTCCAGAATGTCGAGGATCATCGCCCGCGCGCTGACCTCGCCCAGAATGGCTGGGGTCTCGCGCACCGCCACCGCGCCCCCGCCGAAGGGCTCGATGGTCAGGCCCAGGCGCGACAGGTCGTCGGCCACCGCGAGCAGGCGGGCGCAGTCGCCCTCGGACAGTTCGACGATCTCGGGGATCAGCAGCGCCTGCGCGGCCACGCCGTTCTCGGCCATCTGTGTCTTGAGTTTCTCATAGACCAGCCGTTCATGCGCGGCGTGCTGGTCCACGATCACCATGCCGTCGGCGGTCTGGGCGATGATGTAGTTTTCATGCACCTGCCCGCGCGCGGCCCCCAGGGGTAGGTGCTCGGGCGGGGTCTGGTCGGGCTGCTCGGCTTCGGCCACGGGCTCGACCACGCTGCCGCTGTAGGCATTGGCCAGATCGGCAAAGCCGGGCGCCTGCGCCTGATAGGCCATGGCCCGCGCCGCGGGCGAGGGCCGGTCCATCTGATAGACCCGCGCGGGTACCGCGGGGGCCGGCTCGGGCCGCATCGCACCCAGCGTTGCGTTGGCCACGGTGGTCGAGGCGCGGTGCCCCGCCTCGGCCAGCGCGTGCCGCAGGCTCGAGACGATCAGCCCGCGCGCCACGCCGGGATCGCGAAACCGCACCTCGGATTTCGCGGGGTGCACGTTCACGTCCACCAAGGTGGGCTCGCAGTCGATGAACAGCGCCGCCGCCGGGTGCCGGTCGCGGCTGAGGAAATCGAAATAGGCCGCGCGCAGGGCGCCGGTCAGCATCTTGTCGCGCACCGGTCGGCCGTTGACGAACAGGAACTGCGCCACTGCGGCCCCGCGCGAATAGGTCGGCAACGCGGCATATCCGTACAGCCTGATCCCCTCGCGGGTGGCGTCGATCCGCAAGGCATTCTCGGCGAACTCGCGCCCCAGAATGCGGGCCAGACGGGCGTGCAGCGCGTCGAACAGGTCTCCGTTCTCGCGGTCGGCGCGGAACACCACGCGCCCCTCGCCCCCACCCGAGACATCGCGCAGGGTGAAGGTGATGGAGGGTTCTGCCATGGCCAGCCGCTTGACCGTGTCCGAGATCGCCTGCGCCTCGGCCCGGTCGGTGCGCATGAATTTCAGCCGCGCGGGCGTGGCATAGAACAGGTCGCGCAACTCGACCACGGTACCGGCGCGCAGGGCGGCAGGCTTGACGCCCTCCATCTTGCCGCCGGCCACGCGGATCTGGGCCGCCTCGGTCCCCGGCGCGCGGCTGGTGATGGTCAGACGCCCCACCGCGCCCAGCGAGGGCAGCGCCTCGCCCCGGAACCCGAAGGTGTGGATGTTGAGCAGGTCCGACCCGTCGATCTTGGAGGTCGCGTGGCGCGACAGGGCCAGCGGCAGATCCTCGGGCGCGACACCGCATCCATCGTCGGTGACGCGAATCAAGGTCTTGCCGCCATCGGCGATGTCGATGGCGATCCGGGTCGCGCCGGCGTCGATCGCGTTCTCCACCAGTTCCTTGACGGCGGAAGCGGGGCGTTCGACCACTTCACCGGCGGCGATGCGGTTGATCGCGGCCTCGTCGAGTTGCCGGATTACCGGGCGATTTTCGCTGATATTGGGGTTTGCCTGCGCCATACCGCTAGACCTAGCACAATCGCACGCGATTCTGCCACCGGTTTACGCTGCTTTGGTATAGGGGGTCGGATCGCCCGGCCAATCGAGATGCACAACCCGAATTGGTTGCCATAAGTTTCACGATTGCCCGGACGATCCGTGGTGAGTGGTGGTCATTAACGATGTAATGGCGCGGTGTCTAACACGGTGCGTTGGACAAATCTGCTTAAGGTTCGCTTGCCCCGTTTGGTGGGCAAAGTTTGGCCGATCACCGACCGGACCGGGCGGCGGGAACACGCCGGATCAGCCCGGACCCGGCGCTGCTGCGCGCATCCGGCAGGGGCCAAACACGGCCGCGACAGCCAGAATCAGGCCGGACATGGTGGCGATCATCCCGGCCGCACTGACGGCGTCCGATCCGCCCAACCACAGTGGGCCATATCCAGCCAGGATATAGCCGGACACGGCGGACAGGATGGCGAAGACAACACTCCAGGCAATCTGGGTCTCAAGCCGGTCGGTCATCATCCGGGCGGCGGCCGGCGGGCAGATGAACATTGCGATCACGATGATCGAGCCGACGGCATCAAACGCGGCCACGGCTGCAATCGCCGCCGCAATCACCAGCGCCATTCCCAGCGCCCCGGTTCGAATTCCGATCGTCCGGGCAAAGCCTTCGTCGAAGGTCGAGATCTTGAGCGGCCGCCAGAACAGCCAGACGAACAGGCTGACACCCACCAATGTCATGGCGATCCGAGCAAGCTCGGGCGGCAGACCGGCCAGCGCAACCGGATCCAGCAGCGAGGACCAGCCAGTCGCGTCAAGCCAGATCAGGCTTTCCAGGCTGCCATAGAGTGCGTGTTCGACATCCAGATGAACGCTCGAGGTGTCGGTCTGCTCCAACAGCAGCACCCCTCCGGCAAACATGGTGGTGAACACGACGCCCATTGCGGCGCCCGGTTCGATCTGGCCCAGCCTCCGGATGGTCTCGATCAGCACAACGGCGACAACCGCCGCGCCCGCGGCGCCCAGCATCATCGGCCAGGTCGAGATCGCGCCGGTGACAAGAAAGGCCACGACGATCCCGGGCAGAACCACATGGCTGATGGCGTCGCCGATCAGTGCCTGTTTTCGGAGCACAAGGAAGTTTCCTGGCAAGGCGCAGGCGATGGCCGCGAAAGTCCCGATCAGCAGCGGCGTCAAGGACAGGGGAACAAACTCTTCACCGCTCATGGGCGAACTTCCCGTGGTCCGCCAATGCGGCGGTCGATGTCGTCGATCTGGTCCCGGGTCAGAACCGTTTCGATGTCGCGCAATCCGTCATACAGGGCGGCGGCTGCCTCGTGCGCATTGTCGGCGCGTACGATTTCCCAGCGTTTCTCGTCGCGCAGCGCCTTGGCCGCCTGCGCTCTGCCGGCTTCTGTAGCCACCCCGTCGGGCCGGGCAAGTCCGGCCTGACGCAGCAGGCGCAATGTGTAGGGCTCATAGATGTTCTGGCCTTGTGCAAGCGCCAGCAACCCCTGTCGGATGTGAACCCGCCGCTGGAACCGCAGATGCCGCACGATCGCGGCCAACACGCCGCGCACCGGAGCAAGAAACAGAGATACGACAAAGAAGCCAAAGCTGAACAGGACGATGATCGGTCCGGTCGGCAAGTTGGGCGCCGAGGCAGACACCGCCGCACCCAGATAGCCCGACAACCCACCAATGACCCCCGACAACACCACCACATGGTCGGACCGGTCCGACCAGAACCGCGCCGTGACCGCGGGTATGATCAGCAAAGCCACGATCAGGATCAATCCGACGATCTTCAGCCCGACAACCGTGACCGCCATGACAAGCCCCATCATCGCAAGGTCGATGCGATGCACGGGCAGCCCCAAGGCGGCCGCATATTCGGAATCGAACGCCACCATCATCATGGGGCGGCGGATGATCATGACGAGCAGCAGCGTTGCAGCGCCGCCGATCGCGATGATCAGAGCGTCAGACCACAGCATCCCGGCCGTCGAGCCCAGCAAGAACCCCTCAAGCCCGGCCTGTCGGCCCACCCCCATGGTCTGGATGATTGTCAGCAGAACGATACCGAAGCCGAAGAAGACCGACAGCACCGCCCCGATCGCCGCGTCCTCGGCCAGACGGGTACGGCGGATCAGCCAGTTCATGCACAACAGACCCACGGCGGCCGAAATCGCCGAGCCGCTCAGCAGTCCGATCAGGTTTCGCCCGGTTCCGCCCAGCGCCACCAATACCATGAAGGCGATGCAGACGCCCGGAAGGGTCGCGTGGCTAATTGCGTCACTAACCAGCGCCCGCTTACGCAGAAACAGGAAGGTGCCGGTCACGCCAGCCGAAAACCCAAGCAGCGTGGCCCCGATGGCAACCAAGGTGGCGTTGTACCCCAATTGCAGGGTCAGTGCGTCCCACAGCATGTGTCAGCCCGCAGCGCCCGAGATCTGGTCGATCTGGGCGGTGGCCAGCCGGCCTCCATACGCGGCTTGAAGAGTCTCGGCGGTAAAGGCCTGCTCCACCGGGCCCTCGGCGACCTTGCGGGTATTGATCAGGAACACGTGGTCGAAATAATCCGTGACCGTGGCAAGGTCATGGTGGACCACGACCACCGTCTTGCCGGCTTCCCTAAGGGACTTGAGGACCGAGATGATGGCTTTTTCGGTGGCGGCATCGACCCCGGCAAACGGTTCATCCAGCAGGTACAGATCGGCATCCTGAGCCAGTGCGCGCGCCAGGAACACCCGTTGCTGCTGACCACCCGAAAGCTGGCCGATCTGGCGGTCCGCAAACTCATGCATCCCGACCCGATGCAGACACTCCATCGCGTGGGCCATGTGTCGCATCCGGACCCGGCCCAGCAAGCCCAGTTCCCGCGACAGGCCCATCAGGACCACATCGATGACCCGCGTCGGGAAATCCCAATCGACGCTGGCGCGCTGCGGCACATAGGCGATACGGGCCCGCTGCCGGTCCAACGCCTTGCCGAACACCAGCACCTGGCCTGACAGCGGCTTGACGATACCCAGCGCCGCCTTGAGCAGCGTCGATTTGCCCGCGCCGTTCGGTCCGATGATGGCCGTCATGGCCCCAGGCTGCACCGTCATATCTACCGAGAAAATGGCCGGTTTCTGGCCGTAGGATACCGTCATCCCCCGGATCACAAGCGGGCTGTCCTGCACCGTCAGGTCCCCGTTTGATGACGATTTTCCAGCCGCAAGCTCCAACATGGTCAGAGCCCCGCCGACAGCTTGCCGGACATGCCGCGTTCGGGCACATCCGCACCCAGGCCCCGCGCGATAACCGTGATGTTGTGATCCAGCATCCCGATATAGGTGCCCTCATAGGTGCCCGGCTCGCCCATGGCGTCCGAATACAACTCACCCCCGACCGAGACGGTATGACCCTTCGCCGACGCACCCTCGATCAACGCCCGCATCGACCGATCCGAGACCGAGCTTTCAACGAAGACGGCGGTCAGGTCGCGCGCGACCAAAGTGTTGACCAATTCTCCGATCCGGTTCAGCCCCGCCTCGGACTGGGTCGAGATACCCTGGATCCCCAACACTTCGAACCCGAATTCCTCGCCGAAATAGGCAAAGGCGTCATGGGCGGTGACCAGCACCCGGTTGTCTTCGGGCACCTGGGCCAGCACCTTTTTCCCATAGGCGTCCAACTGGTCGATTTCGGCCAGAAAACGCTGGGCGTTGGCGGCGAAATAAGCGGCGGAGTCTGGCCGCACGTCGGTCAGCGCCTTTTGCACCTCGACCACGACGTCTTTCCACAAAACCGGGCTCATCCACACATGCGGATCGTATTTGTCGGCATAGTCGGCATGCGCACGCAGTTTCGACTTGTCGATGGCATCCGCCACGGCAACGACTTTGCGTTTGCGCTCCAGGTCGTGGAAGAAGTCTTCCATCTGCGCCTCAAGATACAAGCCGTGCCACAAGACCAGGTCGGCCCTTGTCGCGGCAACGATATCGCTGCGGGTCTGGCGATAGCCGTGCGGGTCGACTCCGGGCCCCATCAGCCCTTTGACTTCGACCTGATCACCGCCGACCTGCTGCACGGCGTCCGCAATCATTCCGGTCGTCGCCACGACCTTCAGCGGCGCCTCGGCCCACGCCGCCAAGGGCAGCGAGGCACCGAGAGCAAGGGCAAGAAGAAAACTGCGGCGAATCATATGTGACCTCGTTCCGAGTACCAGTTGAGAATGAATATGCGAACCATTCTCAACTAAGTCAACCGTGTTGCGAATTACTCGCAAGAAAAAGCCAGATTTGTCCAATTGGTCAAAAAAATGGCCAAAGGCGTCCGGTTTGCCTTTCCTTTGGCTGTTTCCCGTGCGATTTTGGCGCAAACCTCCCAAAGGACGTGACAATGGATACGCAGAGCTCAGAAAGCCCCGTGCGCACCGCGCATCTGCCGCAAGTGACCGAGCCCCGAAACCCCGGCATGGATCTGGACCTCGACTGGGTGCGCGCCGTGCAGGCCAACACCTCGGCCATCGAGCGCCGGGCCGCGACCCTGCCCGGGCGCCGGTCGGTCAAGAAAGAGCATCAGGCCGCCTGGCTGCTGAAGGCGATCACCATGATCGACCTGACCACCCTGTCAGGCGATGACACCGAGGGCCGCGTGCGCCGCCTGTGCGCCAAGGCACGGCAGCCGGTGTCGCCTGCCCTGCTGAAAGCGCTGGACATGCCGCCGATCACCACCGGCGCAGTCTGTGTCTATCACGACATGATCGAAACGGCGGTGGATGCGCTGACAGGCACCGGCATTCCGGTCGCGGCCGTGTCCACCGGCTTTCCGGCGGGCCTGTCGCCCTTTCACCTTCGCGTGGCCGAGATCGAGGAGAGCGTCAAGGCCGGGGCCGAGGAGATCGACATCGTGATCTCGCGCCGCCATGTGCTGAAAGGCGACTGGCAGGCGCTCTATGACGAGATGAAGGCGTTCCGCGCGGCCTGCGGCGAGGCGCATGTAAAGGCCATCCTCGCCACCGGCGAACTGGGCAGCCTGCGCAACGTGGCGCGTGCCTCGCTGATCTGCATGATGGCGGGGGCCGATTTCATCAAAACCTCGACCGGCAAGGAAAGCGTCAACGCCACCCTGCCGGTGTCGCTGGTGATGATCCGAGCGATCCGTGACTATTATGACCGCACCGGCTATCGCGTGGGCTACAAGCCCGCGGGCGGGATTTCCAAGGCCAAGGATGCTCTGGTCTACCTGTCGCTGATCAAGGACGAGCTGGGCGACCGTTGGCTGCAACCCGACCTGTTCCGGTTCGGCGCATCGTCCCTGCTGGGCGATATCGAGCGGCAGTTGGAACATTTCGTCACCGGGGCATACTCGGCCGGTTACCGGCACCCGATGGGCTGAGGACAGGAACAATGACAGTCAAAGAGATTTTCGAGACCATGGAATACGGACCCGCCCCGGAAAGTGCCGCTGAGGCCCTGGCATGGCTGGTCGATCAGGGCGACAAGTTTGGCCATTTCATCGACGGCGCCTTCACCAAGCCCGGCAAAGGGTTTGAAAGCCGCAACCCGGCCACGGGCGAGGTTCTGGCCAAGCTGACCCAGGCCACGCAGGCCGATGTAGACGCCGCCGTGGCCGCCGCCTGCAAGGCGCAGCCCAAATGGGAAAAGCTGGGCGGCCCCGCCCGCGCCCGTTACCTCTATGCCATCGCGCGGCTGATCCAGAAGCATGCCCGCCTGTTCGCGGTGCTGGAAACGCTGGACAACGGCAAGCCGATCCGGGAATCGCGCGACATCGACATTCCGCTGGTGCAGCGGCATTTCTACTATCACGCGGGTATGGCCCAGCTGATGGAAAGCGAATTGCCCGACGCACAGGCGCTGGGGGTTTGCGGCCAGATCATCCCGTGGAACTTCCCGCTGCTGATGCTGGCGTGGAAGGTGGCCCCGGCGCTGGCCATGGGCAACACGGTGGTTCTGAAGCCGGCCGAATACACCTCGCTGACGGCGCTGCTGTTTGCCGATATCTGCATGCAGGCCGGTCTGCCCAAGGGCGTGGTCAACATCGTCACCGGCGACGGCGCGGTGGGCGAGATGATCGTGAAGGCAGACGTCGACAAGATCGCCTTTACCGGCTCGACGATCGTGGGGCGCCGCATCCGCGAGGCCACCGCCGGGTCGGGCAAGGCCCTCACGCTCGAGCTGGGCGGCAAGTCGCCCTACATCGTCTTTGACGATGCCGACATCGATTCAGCCATCGAAGGTCTGGTCGATGCGATCTGGTTCAACCAAGGGCAGGTCTGCTGCGCGGGCTCGCGCCTGCTGGTGCAGGAGGGCATCGCCGAGCGGTTCTACGCCAAGCTGCGCGCCCGCATGGACACGCTGCGCATCGGCAACCCGCTGGACAAATGCATCGACGTGGGCGCCGTGGTGGACTCGGTACAGCTGCAGACAATCAAGTCGATGGTCGAGGGCAACGCGGTGGGACAGGTTTACCAGCCCGCCTGTGAGTTGCCCGCCAACGGCTGCTACTACCCGCCGACGCTGATCACCGGACTCGAGACCTCGGACCCGCTGATGCAGGAGGAGATATTCGGCCCGGTTCTGGTCTCATCGACCTTCCGCACCCCGGCCGAGGCGGTCGAACTGGCCAACAACACCCGCTACGGGCTGGCAGCCACGGTCTGGACCGAGAACGTCAACCTTGCGCTGGACATCGCGCCCAAGCTGGTCGCGGGCGTGGTCTGGGTCAATGCCACCAACCTGTTCGACGCGGCCGCGGGCTTTGGCGGCGTGCGCGAAAGCGGCTTTGGCCGGGAAGGCGGCTGGGAAGGGCTGAGCGCCTATACCAAGCCCAAGGGCAAAACCAAGCCTTTGGCAAAAATCGAACCTGTCGCGGGCGAAGGCGGCCCGGTCGATCCGGTCGACCGTACCGCCAAACTGTACATCGGCGGCAAGCAGGCCCGGCCCGATGGCGGCTATTCACGTGCGGTCTGGGGCAAGGCGGGGCTGCTGGGCCATGTGGGTCTGGCCAACCGCAAGGACGTGCGCAACGCGGTCGAGGCCGCGGCAGGCGCGGCGAGCTGGTCGAAAACAACCGGCCATCTGCGGGCGCAGATTCTGTATTACATCGGCGAGAACCTCTCGGCCCGCGCCGACGAGTTCGCGCATCGCATCGACGCAATGACCGGCCGCAAGGACGGCGCGAAAGAGGTCGATGCCGCGATCCAGCGCCTGTTCACCGCCGCGGCATGGGCCGACAAGTATGACGGCCAGGTGCATGGCGTTCCGATCCGGGGCGTGGCGATTGCAATGAAGGAACCGGTGGGTGTGATCGGCGCGCTTTGCGCTGACGAGGCGCCGCTGCTGGGTCTGGTCTCGGCCATGGCGCCGGCGATCGCGATGGGCAACCGGGTGGTTCTGGTGGCGTCCGAGCCCTATCCGCTGGCGGCCACCGATTTCTATCAGGTGCTGGACACCTCGGACGTGCCCGCAGGCGTGGTCAACATTCTGACCGGCAGTCATGAGGAACTGGCCAAACCGCTGGCCTCGCATCTCAACGTGGATGCGGTCTGGTCCTTCTCGTCATCGGACCTGTCAGCACAGATCGAGGTCGTCTCGGCCGGGAACCTGAAACGGACCTGGGTCAATAACGCGACGGCATTCGATTGGGGCATGGACCACACCCGCCGCTTCCTGCAGGCTGCGACCGAGATCAAGAACATCTGGGTGCCCTACGGCGAGTAGGGCCCCTTCCAAAGCGGGAGGCTCTACATGGACTTTGCAGGAAAGACGGTCATCGTCATCGGCGGGACCAGCGGTATCAATCGGGGCATCGCCGAGGCCTTCGCGGCCTCGGGCGCGAAACTGGCCGTGGCCAGCCGCTCGCAGGAGAAGGTGGACGACACCATCGCCGCGCTTAAGGCAGCCGGCGCGGCCGAGGCCATCGGCGCGGCCTTCGACGTGCGCGACGCCGAGGCGGTCGCCGCGGGGCTGGAACAGTTCCACGCGAAGCTCGGTGATTTCGACGTGCTGGTTTCGGGGGCGGCGGGCAACTTCCCGGCGCTGATGGCGGAAATGTCGGTCAACGCCTTCCGCACCGTGGTCGAGATCGACCTGATGGGCACCGTGCATGTTCTGAAAGGCGCCTATCCCTATCTGAAACGGCCCGGCGGCAACATCATCAACATCTCGGCCCCGCAATCCTATCTGCCCTACGAGGGCCAGGCCCATGTCTGCGCGGCCAAGGCGGGGGTCGATCAGATCACCCGCACCCTGTCGATGGAATGGGGCGTGGAAGGCATCCGGGTGAACTCGGTGGTGCCGGGTTTCATCGAGGGCACCGAGGGCGCCAAGCGTCTGGCCCCCACCCCCGACGCGGGCGAGCAGCTGCGCCGAGACGTGCCGCTGGGCCGCTGGGGCACGCCTCAGGACGTGGCCAACGCCTGTCTGTTCCTGGCCTCGGACATGGCCAGCTATGTCAGCGGTACGGTTCTGGCCGTGGACGGGGCGCTGTATCAGCGCGGCTCGGGTCAGTTCGGCCAGATGATGGGGCAGATGCTGCGCAGCATGAAAAAGGGGTGATCCGCGTCCGACAGGCTTGGCCGGCCTTGCCGAACACAGGCAGGGCCGTGGCCGCTTGGCAAACCGCCCCTACTGCAACTGCAGGATATCCGGGATGCAGAGCTTTCTTTGTGCCGGCATCTGGTCTGCACCATCCGACCGCTTCAGCCTTTTCGGACCATCCTTGACTTTGACCTTGGGCTCAGCGAGCGCTCCCCTCAGTGTCACTGGCCACGGGCTGCGCGCAAGTGGCTCGCCAATCTTTCTTGGCTGGATGTTAAGGTCCAACACCTTGTCCGTCAGGTCGACAGCGCCAAAGACAACGACCTGAACATGATCTGTTTCCAGCGTCGTCTGTTTCGTCTCGATTTTTCCGTTGGAAATGCTGATCGGCGCGCGCAGGCACACGATTGGCGCCACTTTCTGTTTTTCCTTGGTAAATACCCACGGAAGAATACCCAGCCCGGCCAGATCCAGAAGCTGGGTTTCGATCGAACCGTCGCGCATTGAAACCGTGGCATTGCCACTCATGCTGCCGACGAATTGCTTGACGGTATCCGTGCCCCCCGTAACCGAGAAATCTGCGTACACCGTGCCGCTGGCGCCTTTCTTGAAGTTCAGGTTTTGCAGAAGGTCATCCAACTGCCATCCGCCCGCCTTTCCGGTCAGGGTCAGCAGATGTGCCTCATTCGAAAGATCCATTTGCCCGCTGACGTCGAAATGACCACCTCCGTATTCAAACTTCAGAGGTCCGGCCCGTAGCTCGTTTTCGTCCAGAGTCAGTTCGCTCTGCAGGCTGCTGATGCCCTTTGCACCCTCAATGTGACGCAGGTCTATGTCGACATCTACATTCACACCCGACAGCAAAATGGCCCGCCCGATGGGTTTGAGGGTCACATCCCTCAACGGACCTGTGTCACCGTCGCCTTGCTCGGCATCTTCCTGCTCCGGCGGTGAACCACCTATCTTGCGCAGTTGGGCGGCCGCCTGAACGATGGTCCGGATTTGATCGATTTTTATCAGATCGCTCTCGATCGACCCCTGCAGCACGGGATCGCTTGTTGCGTCATCAAGATCCGCCGCGATTTTCAAGACCGACTCGGAAACCTCGACATTGGCGTTGGCATTCCAATCGGTGCCTTCACTTACCAGGTCGATTTCAAGATAGGCCCGACCGGTGTCCACCGGCTCCAGCGACAAGGCCTTCAGAAGATCTGCGCCCGACGGAACATCCACGTCGATTGCCAGATCCAGATTCTCGAACTTGAGGACATTTTCTACGGTTCCGTGCACCTCCAGGCTCCAGACCTCGGTTTCGCTTGTCTGACCATCCAGATTGGTCAAAGCAAGCTGTTCGATGTTTCCGTTCAAATGAAAGTCTCCCGAAAACCTGCCCAGCTGGTCATCGGGGCCCAGCAGTTCGGGCGAGATCAGACTGCTTGCCGGAATATCAATCAAACCCTCGGCGGATACGCCCTGCAACTGCAACGCATCCTCGACCGAACCGGTCAGAATGATAAACGGATCGGCGGGGTTTCCGATCCTCAAATTGATGTTGCCCACGCTCAGGGCACCTTCGGGCGTTCTGGCAAGCTCGGAGAATTTGATCGGCGGCGGGCCCTCACCAGAGGTGTCCAGCGTGAAACCGTTCGTCTTGATGACCATCTGCCGTTGCGGGACCTGTCCCGGGACACTGTCGATGACCATATCCACAGCAATAAGCTTGAGGTCATACCGCGAGGCAGCCGGAGCCGGCTCGGCATCCTCAGGATACAGGCGAATGCGGGTCGTCAGAGAAACATCTTCCGGATTGCCCAATTTCCCGATTTGTCCGGTGACGGAAAGGCTTTGGCCACCATCCAGCTCGGCCAGAACAGACAGGTCATCAACCCGTGCGACGCCGTCTGCCAGTTTGAATGTTGCACCAACATTGCCCGAACCCTCCAACACGCGGTTGAGTTTCAAGACATCGAGCAGTTGACCCAACTGATCGACCTCGAGGGTCGCCTTGACCTGAAGGCCGGTCTCCACAGGAATCTGTTGGGCTTCGACCGAAATCTGATCAAAGTTCAATGCCACTTGGAAAGGGTCCTGGGGCGGGAACGTGCCCTTCAAGTCAAAACTCTGACCGTTGAGCGACCCCGTTCCGACCGCCGAGGCAACATCGGTTTCGGCATCGCGCTGCAAAACCAGTTCTGGAAGCTGCAAGTCCAGTCCAATGCCGTTCAGGTCGTTCTGATAGAGTACGGTGACATCCTTGAGGTCGATCGTGCGATCCGTCAGGATACCGGCCAAAGGTTGGGTCGGGCGTTCCGAAGTCTTGTCGGTTTCGGCCCCGGTGCGCGAAAAGGACTGCCAGTTGGTCACGCCTTCTTCGTCTGTGATCAGGTTCAGACGAACCCCAGACACTGAAAGATTGCTCACCGACAGCTTGCTGTTCCACAGGTCCCGTGCAGATACTTCGAACTCGATCTGATCAATCGCTGCCAGATCCGCCTCGGCCTTGGGTGTGGCGGGCAATACCAGTCCAGCTGCTGATACCTGCAACTGACGACCAAGGCCCAAACGCACCTCATCCTCAATCAAAACCTGCTGACCCAGCTTCCTTGAGATCAGGTTCTCAACGAAACTGGTCCGCACCGACGAGAACAAAGCGGAAGACAGAAACAACCAAGCCGCGGCAAAAACCAAAAGCGCGACCGCGCAACAGATCAAGACACCTTTGACAATTATTCGCACGTTATCCCTCAGCGTCCCGATTCAGCATGTGATTACCCTAGAGCATTTATCCATCATGTTAATGGAATACATGTTTCGCGCGCCTTCTGAGGCCACGAGATTGCCGTTGCCCGGGCCAACTCACCCTTTGGATTCACACAATCATCCAATTACTGCTATACGTGAATTCTTTTGCGAATGAGGGCATGATGAATTCACTGACCAGAATAACGCGTGGGATAGGCGTCGCTTTCAAGGACGGCAGAGTGAAAGGCATACTCGCCTTCACCGTCGGAATGATCCTTTGGGCGTCCGTGTTCTACCATTTTGTCGAGGGGTGGAGTTGGTTGGACTCCGTCTATTTTTCCGTAGTGACGATCTCGACCGTGGGTTTTGGCGACTTTTCTCCTGAAACCGCTGCGGGCAAGATCTTTACGATGGCGTACATAATCGTGGGTCTGGGTATCTTCGTCACCGCCGCCACGACCGTGGCCGACACGATCCTGTCCCAGGAGGATGAGACTCCGAAAAAATAGGCTCTGGCAAGGTGAGCCACAGGGTGCTTTGCACCTCAGGATCCGCTTGCAAAGTGGGGGCTGAGTCAACCACCGCACTGCCGGGAACCCCCTAAAAGCTCAAAAAATATACATATTTGCTTTTTTGAGTGTAACATACGGAAAAACATACCAGGGGGATGGAATGGAAAAGACTCAGGACGCAAAGATTGTCGATCTTGCGATAAGGTTACTGTTTCTCGGGCTGTTCCTATACAGCGCCTTGGTCATGGTCGCCCCGCTTGCAAGCGTGGTCATCTGGGCCACAATTCTCTGCGTTGCGCTTTATCCGGCCTTCGATTGGCTTCAGTCCAAGCTGGGAGGACGGAAGAAGCTGGCAACGACGATCCTGGTTTTGCTGGGTCTGGTTCTCACATTGGGGCCGGTAGCAACGGCGGTATCTGGGGCTGCGGAACTGGGGTCCGAGTTTGCCGAGCAAGCTGACAAGGGCGAGTTGAAGATACCGCCGGCGCCGGAAGGCCTGAAGGATCTGCCTCTGGTCGGTGCCAAGCTTGCCGATGCCTGGGGCATGTTTGAACGGAACTTGGATGGTGCGCTTGCAAAATACGGCCCGCAAATCCTCGAGATCACCAAATCGCTCTTTGGCAAAGTCCTGGGGATCGGAATCGGGCTTCTCGGCCTTGCGCTGTCGGTGTTGATCATGGGCGCCCTGTTCAGCCCCGGACCGGATCTGGTGCAGGGCCTTCAGCGCTTTGCCAACCGCGTCTTTGCGCCACGCGGCGGCGAATTCGTCACTCTGGCTGGGGCCACGATCCGGAACGTCACCAAGGGAGTAATCGGGGTTGCCGCCATTCAGGCCGTCGTTGTCTGGGTCCTGTTGGCGCTGTTCGGGATATCCTCGGCCGCGACGCTGGCGTTCATCTGCCTGATACTCTCGATCATCCAGATCGGCCCCGGCCTCGTCCTTCTGCCGCTGGTCATCTATGCATGGAGTTCCATGTCCGGCGGTGCGGCGCTGATCTTCACCGTTCTGGCCATTCCCGTCAGCATAATGGACAGCTTCCTGCGGCCGGTTTTCATTTCAAAAGGCCTGGAGACCCCGATGCTCGTGATCCTCATCGGGGTGCTGGGCGGGATGATGGCCTATGGCCTGATCGGCATCTTCATGGGTCCGGTCTTGTTCGCCGTCTTCTACGAGTTATTCAAGGTCTGGATCGACGCCTCACCAACGACCGATGACACCGCCGAGGGAGCCGCAAAATGAGGAAGACGATCTGGACGACACTGGCCGTCATTCTCATCTTCCTCACCTGGTATCTGGTTGCCGACCGCAAGACGCCGTTCACCGGGAACGCACGGGTAAAGGCCGTGGCGACCCAAATCGTTCCGCAGGTCACGGGAACCGTGATCGAGGTATTGGTGGAAAACGGGCAGATCGTCTCGGCCGGCGATCTGCTGGTTCGGATCGACCCGAGACCCTACGAGATTGATCGCGACAGAGCCCAGGCCGACCTTGAGGCGGCCACTCAGGAGGTGGGTGCGTCCTCGGCCGAGGTAAGTGCGGCGCAAGCCAAGTTGGCCCGCGCGCAGAGCGATCTGGATACGATGCGCATTCAGACGGAGCGGGTCTTCGCGCTCGAGAAGAAAGGGCTGATTGCCATCTCGAAAGCCGACGACGCCCGAGGCCAGCTGGCCGAGTCCGAGGCGAACTATGAAAACGCCAAAGCAGATCTGGAGAAGGCCAAGCAAAGGCTTGGGGACGAAGGGAATGAGAATCCCAAAATCCAACGTGCCTTGGCGGCTTTGGCCGATGCCGAGCTCAATCTGGAATGGACCGAACTGCGCGCGCCGGCTACGGGCGTCATATCCAACTTGTTGATTGCACCCGGCACATACGCCCGGTCCGGCCAGGATCTGCTGACGTTTCTTGATGCGACGGACGTGTGGATCGAGGCGTATTTCACCGAGAACAATCTGGGGCGCGCCACCGTCGGGTCTCCGGTGGATGTCGTGCTGGATATGCACCCCGGTCAGATCATCCCGGGCAAAATCGAAAGCTTCAGCGCGGCGGTCTCGCTGAGTGGCGGCGACACACCCGGACAATTGGCAAGCCCGCCTAGCACCAAAGGCTTTCTGCGCGAACCTGAACGGTTTCCCGTGCGCATCATACTGCCGGGCTACGAGGCCGGAAGCGCAGAAGACGACCTGAGGTTTCAGTTGAACGGTCAGGCGGATGTCATCATGTACCTCAGCGACAACGGGATACTGAACGCGGTCGGTCGGACATACATTCGTTTGGTTTCGATCTTTTCTTATGCGTACTGAGGACAGACACGCCGTTTACAGACTTGCACTGGGTGTGACCGCCGTCTTTTCCTTGGGGCTTTTCCTTGGGTGGCCATTGGCGGTTGTTGGCGCGGTGTTCACCGCGCTCTTCCTCCAGGCACCTACCGCGTTACCGCTGGCCGCGTTTGCGAAACTGTTCATCTTCTCGATTGCGTTGATGTTCGTTTCTTTCCTGTTTTCATCGGTTTTCGCGCCCTATCCGGTCGTGTTTCTCATACTGGTGGCGATCGGGATAATCCTGTCCTTCATTTGGTCCGTGTCTGGTGCCGGTGTCCTGCCGGGCGTCATCGCCCTGATGGGGGCGCTGATGATCCCCAACCTTGTTCTGCAATCTCAGGATCTGGCGCTGGTGCTTGTATTCTGGATCCCGCTGAATCTGTTGTTTGCCGGTTTCGTATCGACGCTGTTGTTCACGCTGATTCCGGCCGCCCCCCAGAACGCCACGCAGGCCAAAGACGCATCCGCCGCTGACTTTGACAAGCATCGGCGCATCGTCAGAATGTCGCTTGTCACGGTTCCTTTCGCCCTGGCATTTTTTGTGTCTGGGGCGTCTGCCCTGCTGGTTTTGTTCTTTGTGGCACTTCTCAGCCAGCAGCTCGCTGCGATGCCTGCCGCCGGCAAAGCCGTGGCCAAGGCGATGCTGACGGCAAACCTGCTCGGCGCAGCAGCGTCCATCATCTGCTACGAAGTCAACGTCATCGCGCCGGTCATTCTCACGCCGATCCTGCTGTGCTTTTTCGCCTGTATGACGCTGGGCGCGCTCGGCAAATCCCAGATCCCGCTGGCCGCCGCCGCCGGATCGGCCCTGACGACGGTCCTGATTGTCTACGGCGGGTCGATTTCACCGTTTTCGGACGAGGCCGATGTCAAAAGCATCACTCGCGTTCTGCAAGTCGCAAGCGCGGCCCTGTTCGTCATCATAGCCTACGTGGTCGTGGATGAGTTCTGGCCGGAAAAGAAACGCGAAAACCCAGTGAATGCATGACGCAGCCGCCAACTTTGGCGCCCGAGGCAAATTGGACCGACGTCAAAGCTGCAGGGGCGGTCCCAGAAACTCGATCTGCCATTTCTCGGAGAATGCATTCAGCACCTCCCGGTCGGGAACTCCGTCTGCCATGATGTTTCCCAGCCCGTTGAAAAAGGCGACCGTGTCGAAGGATGGCAGTATCATGACCAGTTGCCGCGCTGGCCCGTCGGAAAGATTGCGAAATGCGTGCGCGGCGCCCCCGGGGATCGTTACGACGTCGCCAGTTTCTGCAACAAAACGCTTTCCATCGCACTCGTAGAGATACCGCCCGTCCAAAACGCGAAAGATCTCAGTTTGTGGGTGACGGTGCAGAGGCGGGCCAAACCCCGGTTCATTTATTGTCTCTATGACCGAGATATTATCGTCGGTGGTGTCGTGCGGTATCCGGACAAACAACTGCAGTCCGATCGCCGGGACGTGGATGGGAGGGTCGGTCAGCTTCGAATGCCAGAAATGATAGGGCATCGATGACCCCTCCTTCCTTACCCGCGAAAATAGTTCCGCTTCATGATGACATCTGTCCATCAAGTGAAACAAGCCCGCCGGCGGACGCGCATGACCGTGAATACCGTACCGGTTTTACGGAACAGGTGGCGGATACGCGGACGATCCACAGGTTGCGGACGCTTCCGGTTCAAGGGACCCGGGGCGAGCGGCGCTGAATGGCCGCTCGTCGAGAATTCTGCAAAAGGCCTGCCGACTGCCGGCCCTTCGCGTCAGTTCGTGGTCTCAAGCCCCTCGGGTTTGCCCACAACCACGAAATGCAGCCCGTCCGGGTCCAGCAGCTCGGCCGCGACGCGGTTCACCTCGTCCAGCGTAACCGCGTTCACCTTGTCGTTTCGGGTCGCGATGTAGTCGATCGGAAGATCTTCCATCTGCATGCCCACCATGATGCCCGCGATCTGGGCATTGCCGTCAAAGCGCAACGGATAAGCGCCGGTCAGATAGGTCTTGGCGTCGTCCAGCTCTTTCTGGGTTACGCCTTCGGTCGCCGCGCGCCGCCATTCGTCGCGAATTACCTCGATAGCCTGCCCGATCCGGTCATTGGCCGAGGATACCGACCCCAGATAGACCGAGGCCAGATCCTTGGGCACCAGATAGGTCCCGACGCCATAGGTCAGGCCGCGTTTTTCGCGCACTTCCTGCATCAGGCGGCTTTCAAAGCCGCCGCCGCCGAGGATGTGGTTCAGGATGTAGGCTGCAAAGAAATCCGGATCGTCGCGGTCGATACCCTTCTGGCCGAACAGCGCCACCGATTGCGGCGTGTCGAACTCGACCACCGTGACGCCACCGGGAATCGTTACCTCGGCATTCCCGGGAATCGGTTTGCCCGTTTCGGACAGGTCCGACAGCAGATTGTCCAGCAACGCACCCAACTCTTCGGGTGTGATGTCGCCCACTGCGCCCACATACAGACGGTCCTTGGCGAAGACGCCTTTGTATGCGTCGATGATGTCGTCACGGGTCAGGGCCGATACGCTGTCGATCGAGCCTTTGCCGTTGGATCCATACGGATGATCGCCATAGGCCATTTTGGCGAATGCCTCACCCGCGATGTCATTGGGGTCGGTCTGTTCCGAGCGCAGCCCGGACAGGACCTGCGCCCGAACCCGGTCGATCGCGTCCTGGTCAAAGCGCGGTTGCTGGATGGTGGTGCGCAGCAGCTCAACGGCGTCGTCCCGGTTTTCAGTCAGGAACTGGGCCGAGATCGCAACGCTGTCATCTGTGGCCCTGTATCCGATCGACGCCGCCAGGGATTCCAGCGCCCGCGCGTAGGTGCGGGAATCCATGTCGCCCGCGCCTTCTTCGAGAAGGCCGCTCATCAGATAGACCGCGCCGCGTTTTTCGGGATCGTCCAGTGACGTGCCCCCGCGGAACCGCAGTTCCAGCGCAGTGAACGGGATCGAGTGATCCTCGACCAGCCAGGCCCGGATACCGCCGGGCGAGGTGACCTCCTGAATCTTGATCTCGGCCCAGGCAGGCAGCGCGATCAGCAGGGCGATCAAGGGGGCAAGGAAACGGATCATTGGGTCACCTCGTCATCACGCATCAGCCAGCCGGTGACCGACGCTTCGGGCTGAAGCACCTCGCGCGCGGCGGCGATGATTTCTTCGCCGGTGACGGCCTGCAGGATGTCGGGCCAGGCTTGCACGTCCTCGACCGTCAGGCCGCTGGTCAGCGCCCGACCATAGCGGTTGCCGATTCCATCGACATTGTCTCGGGCATAGACCTGTGCGGCGCGCAGCTGCATCTTGATCCGGTCCAGATCCTCCGGGTTGACGCCTTCGGCGATGAAATCGGCCACCGCCTGATCCATCGCATCCTCGGCCTCCTGCAGCGACACGCCTTCAGCCGGAACAACGATCAGATCAAAGGTCGTGTCATCCAACGACACCCCACGATAAAACGCCCCGGCATATACAGCCAGTTGCTGCTCAAGCTGCAGTTTCTCGTTCAGGTAGGACGTGGTGCTGCCGCCCAGCAGTTCGGCCAGCAAGAACAACGCGGCAGCCTTTTCCTGTGCACCGGCATCACGCTCGGGCGCGAGGTAGCTGCGCTGAACATATGGTTGCGAAACCCGCGCATCCTTGAAGGTCAGACGCCGCTCGGCGGTCTGCGGCGGTTCCTGCGATCGGACCCGTTCAGGCAGGTCCGGGTTGGCGGGGATCACGCCATAATACGTCTCGGCCAAGGCTTTGACCTCGTCCGGGTCCACATCGCCGGTCACCACCAGGATCGCATTGTTGGGCGCATAATAGGTTTGGTAGAAGGACAGCGCGTCCTCCATGTCCAAGGTCTCCATCTCGTGCTTCCAGCCGATCACCGGAACGCCGTAGCGGTGGTTGAGATACTGCGCCGCGCTCATCTGTTCGCCGAACAGGGCACGGGGGTTGTTCTCGGTACGCTGGTTGCGTTCCTCCAGGATCACGTCGCGCTCGGTGGCGATGTCGCTCTCGGTCAGCCGGATGTTGCGCATCCGGTCGGCCTCCATCTTCATCATCAACTCCAGCCGGTCGGCCGCGACGCGCTGGAAATAGGCTGTGTAGTCATACGAGGTGAAAGCGTTGTCGTTGCCCCCATTGGCCGCAACGGTGGCCGAAAGCTCGCCCGCCTCCATCGTATCGGTGGCCTTGAACAGAAGATGCTCGAGGAAATGCGCCACACCTGACGACCCGATCGGCTCATCCGCCGATCCGGCCCGATACCAGACCATGTGCTGAACCACGGGCGCGCGGTGATCTTCGACAACGACGACATCCATGCCGTTGTCCAGGGTAAAAGTGGTGACGGCCTCGTGCCCGGTTTCGGCCAAAACCGGGGTTGCGGTCATCAAAGCGGCGCAAAACGCCAAGGCCCGAGCCATGGGGCATCCTCCGTTTCGTTACGGTGTTCAAACTACGGTGACGCCGAACGGGTTCAAGAGCGATGACGGAAAGTTAAGAATTATTCATCCGGCGGCGACGAGGGTGTTTCCACGCCCTGTCTGCGCAAAGCTTCGGTCTGCACCTGGGGATCGATGGAATTGCGCTTGTAGACCTGCGAATAGCGGTCCACCTTGAACAGGCGCAACCGCGTCCACCGGCTTTGACGCTTGCGGAAATCCGCATCTTCCTGCGCCAGAACCTGGCGGGTGTTGGGGGAAACGCCATAGCGGCTGGAAGCCGTCACCAGCGCCCCGTCCGACGACGGAATACCAGTGCCGGGGTTCAGCGCCCCGGGATTGCCACCCAACGCAGCCACGGCATCGGCATTCGGGTTCGGGTCGGTCAGGTTCGCGCCACCCGGCGTCGGCGCGGGCAGGAACGCATAATCTTTGGGCTGGGTCAGTGGCTTGACCGGCATGACCGAAAACTCGTCAGGCCCGGGCCCTGGCGCTTCGAGATGGCGCAGGCCGATATCGGAACATCCTGCGACCGCAGCAGCAAGTGTCAGAGCAATAATGGCGCGCGGCATCCGCATCTTGGTCTCCAGCCTGTTTCAGGCGCTTTTATCGCATAACATCCGGCGCGTCACGAGGGCTTTTTGCCTTCGAACAGCACCAACCCGAGGGCACCCGCGAAAATGAACACGTCGGCGAGGTTGAAGACGAACGGGTTGTTGATGCCACAGCAGGACATGTTCAGGAAATCCAGAACGTATCCATACAGCACCCGGTCAACCACGTTCCCCAACGCTCCGCCGATCAGCAATCCGCCGAAAACCAGCATCCGCCGCGATGCGGCCGTGCGCCAGAGCCAGACGAAAACGCCGATGCTGATGGCCAGCGAAATAGCGATGAGAAACCAGCGCGCGGCTTCGGAATTGCCCTGAAACAGGCCAAAATTGATGCCGCGGTTCTCGCCGTACCTAAAAGTCAGCAGCGGCGGCAGCACGTCGATGCCGCCGGGCCGGTCGGCCACGCGCAACACGTGGACCACCAGGTACTTGCTGAGCTGGTCGATCACAAATGCGGCCAGCCCGGCCCAGAGCAGAACCCGGACCCGCATCAGTGACGGAAGTGCCGCATGCCGGTGAACACCATGGCCAGGCCGGCTTCGTCGGCGGCGGCGATCACCTCGTCATCGCGCATCGACCCGCCCGGCTGGATCACGCAGGTCGCGCCTGCGGCAGCAGCCTCCATAAGCCCGTCTGGGAAGGGAAAGAACGCGTCCGAGGCTACGGCCGACCCGATGGTCAGCGGCTCGGGCAGGCCCAGACTTTCAGCCATACGCTCGGCCTTTTTGGCGGCGATCAGGGCGGAGTCCACTCGACTCATCTGACCGGCGCCGACGCCCACCGTGGCCTCGTTCTTGACGTAGACGATGGCGTTCGACTTGACGTGCTTGGCCACTTTCCAGGCAAACAGCAGATCGCGCATCTGCTCGGGCGTGGGGGCCAGCTTGGTTACGACCTTCAGGTCATCCATCTCGATATGCCCGTTGTCCTTGTCCTGCACCAGCAGCCCGCCGGCCACCTGGCGCACGGTCTTGCCGCCGGCGCGCACGTCGGGCAGCGCTTCGGTGGTCAGCAGGCGCAGGTTCTTTTTGGCGGCAAAGATCGCCTTGGCCTCGTCGGTGGCGCCGGGGGCGATCACGACCTCGGTGAAGATGCCGGTGATTTCGCGCGCGGTTTCCGCGTCCAGCGGCCGGTTCAGCGCCACGATCCCGCCGAAGGCCGAGGTCCGGTCGCAGTCGAACGCCGCCTTGTATGCCTCGAGCAGCGTCGCGCCCGTTGCAACGCCGCAAGGGTTGGCATGTTTGATGATGGCGCAGGCGGCGCTGTCACGCGGGTCGAACTCGGCCACCAGTTCAAAGGCGGCGTCGGTGTCGTTGATGTTGTTGTAACTCAGTTCCTTGCCCTGATGCTGCACAGCGGTGGCGACGCCGGGGCGGCCCGAGCCATCGACATAGAACGCCGCCTGCTGGTGGCTGTTCTCGCCATAGCGCAGGGGCTGTTTCAGTTCGCCGGCGAACACGCGGCGCTTGGGCGTGTCGATCTGCAGCGCGTCTGCAAGCCAGCTGGACACGGCCGCGTCATAGGCTCCGGTGCGGGCATAGGCTTTCTGCGCCAGCCACTGGCGGAAGCCCAGCGACGTCTTGCCGTAGTTTTCCTCGAGCTGATCCAGCAGGGCCGAGTAGTCTTCGACATCCACCACCACGTTGACGAAGGTGTGGTTCTTGGCCGCGGCGCGGATCATCGCGGGACCGCCGATGTCGATGTTTTCGATGCATTCGTCATAGCCCGCGCCCTTGGCCACCGTTTCCTCCAACGGGTAGAGGTTGACCACCAGCAGGTCGATCGGGCCGATGCCATGCTCCTGCATCGCCGCCACATGGGCGTCATTGTCGCGCAGCGCCAGCAGGCCACCATGCACCATCGGGTGCAGCGTCTTGACCCGGCCATCCATCATCTCGGGGAACCCCGTGACCTCGCTGACATCCTTGACCGCAAGCCCCGCATCACGCAGCGCCTTGGCGGTGCCGCCGGTCGACAGCAGCTCGACCCCGCGGTCGGCCAGGGCCTTGCCCAGATCGATCAATCCGGTCTTGTCGGAAACGGAAAGCAACGCGCGGCGCACGGGGTGAAGGTCGGTCATGGGTCCAAAGATCCTTTTGGCTCAGTCGAAATCGGGCTCGTCCCGGTGCACGTCGCGCACGGCATAGGCTGTATCCTGCGCCTTGCTCAGCGTCCACCGGATGCGCGTCGCATACTCGATTGCGCGGCCGGAGAGAACGATCTGTTTTGTCGCGCGGGGCTTCAGACGGCCTTTTTCCAGATAAACGCTTGGCTCAAGAGACAATTTTCCGGCGCCGTCATGGCGAAAAACCCAGATCTCGCCGCTTTTGAGCGCCATCGACACCGCAGACCCCCCCAGATCCAGCGCTGCGTCCACGTCCGGATGCAGGTGAAACCGGATGTCAAAACCGATCCCTGACAGCTTGGATGCGTCAACCGCCCGGTCAAACTGGCGTTTTGCCTTGTCGGTGGCCGTCAGAAGGATGTCTTCACCTGTTACCTCGCGCCCGTCAAAGCGCAGCTCAATCGTACGGGCATGGGTAAGTCCGAACACCTTGGCGTACCCATCATGGCCCGCCATCACGCGCGCGCCTTCGAACGAATCCTCGAACTCTACCGGCACCTCGCTCGGGCCATCCACCAGCGCTTCGTTCGCGGTTCCCTTGGTCGGGGCAGCCAACCGGGCGCTGGAGTATCCATCCAGGCAAAGGGTCGAGTGCGAAGGCGTGGCCCGCCCGGCCCGGCGCCACTCCAACCCGAAGCTTTCGCCCGAACCGCAGTTGACGATCAATGGCCGACGACCCGAGGTCAGCTCGAAAGCCAGCGTCGAGGCGTGCGCCATGTACGAGGCCGCCCCTTTGGCCGGGAGAGCTGCGTCGATGATCACCGTGGTGCGGGCGGCGGCCAGACGGGCATAGCCCATGGTCAGACCTTTGACGGGTTTGGGCTTGACCCCGCTTTTGGCCAGCGCCTGTTCCAACCGGCCTTCTACGCCGCGGCCACCGCCGTGGAACCGGGCCAGCCCGCCATCGGCATGACGCAGGCTGCGCAGGGTCGGGGCAATCCGTTTGATTGCTGCCGTCTGAGCAGCGGGCGTGCCGCGCCCCACTTCGCTGAGCGCAGCGGAAGTCCAGGCCAGCAGGGCAAAGACCTCGAGCAATTCCTCCGGATTCCGCGTGGGAATGCCCCCCTGCGCGTCGATCTGGGCCTCGCATTCCCGCGCCAAAGCCCGAACGGCTGGGTCCGAGATGTCTTCCATCCCCTCCAGCGCCAAACCGGCCTGGACCAAGCCGGCCAACGCCTCGAAACGGGGCAGCCCCGGTGTCGCGGCGTGCCAGCGTTTGGACAGGAACCAGGTCTGCTGTGACAGAGACCGGAAGAACAGGCGGCTGTGGGCCTCGTCCATACCGCGCAGCAGGAACAGCGCGTGGTTGATCCAGCGGATCAGGCGGCGTCCGGTCAGGTCCGGGGCCCAGCCTGGACCCTGCCCCTTGCCGTGGGTCTCGATCCAGCCCCAGACCCAGCGTTGCGCCTTTTCCCGTGCTGCGGCATCACCCACCGCGGCCAGATCGTCCAGCCAGGCAAACCCGTGCCGCTCGTCGTCGAATGCGGCGTTGGGGGCCGCGACCTCCCACAAGCCTGTGTCCGGGGCTTCGACCAGGTAACCCGCAAACAAGAGATTTCCCGCCACCAGTTGCCGCCCGCGCGCAAATGAACCGACGGTGCGCGGCTCGGGCTGACCGACAAAGCCGCTGACGGGTTTCCGGCGCTGGCTGAGGCGCGCGTAGAGACGGTTCTGAAACCGCACCCATCGGTTGGCCATGGTGTCCGAATTCGACATGACGTGTGTTGCTCTGCCCCTGCCGCTCTGCTGGCGTTTGAACCAACGATAGCCGGGCCGGTTCGTCAAGTCATCGAAAAGCGACCGGTCAGGCCGATTTGTTCAGGCAGGCGATATAAAACCCGTCCATTCCGCCCAGATCGGCCCAAAAATCGGGACGCAGGCGCAGCCCGCCTTCCTCGGTCAGCCAGTCGGGCTGAACGCCGGGCACCTGCAGCGCGGCACGGTCCACCTGCATGTCGGAATGCTGCGGCAAAGCCTCTTCGATCTGCACTTCGCCTTCGTCAGGCAGCAGCGAGCAGGTGCAATAGACCAGCCGCCCGCCGGGTTTCAACAGGGTCCAGGCATGGGCCAGCATCCGGGCCTGCAACTCGATCAGCCCACCGAATTCGGAGCCGTCCTTGGCAAAGGGCAGATCCGGGTGCCGCCGGATGGTGCCGGTCGCCGAACAGGGCGCGTCCAGCAGGACCGCGTCGTACTGGCCCTGATGGTCCAGCGCGTCGCCGGAGACCACCCGGGCCGACAGACCGGTCCGTTCGAGGTTTTCCCGCACCCGCGCCAGCCGGGCCTCGGAAATGTCCAGCGCGGTGACCTCAGCCCCCGCCGCCGCCAGTTGCAGCGTCTTGCCGCCGGGCGCGGCGCACATATCCAGAACCCGCTCGCCCGGACGGGGCGTCAGAATCCGCGCTGGCAAGGCGGCGGCGGCATCCTGCACCCACCAGTCTCCGGCCGCATAGCCCGGCAGGGCCGAGACCTGCCCCGCGTCAGCAACCCGCACCGAGCCGGTCGGCAGTTCGGTGCCCATGGGGATCGTTGCGCCGGGTTTTGGCGTCAGGTCCAGCGGCGCGCCGGCGAAATGGGCCTGCTCCATGCCCTTGACCGCATCCGCGCCCCAGGCCGCGATCAGCGGTTCGCGCAGCCAGTCCGGCAGGCGCGGCACCCGCATCTTCGGCCAGGCCTCGGGGCCTTCGGCGGCGATCTTGCGCAGAACCGCGTTGACCAGCCCCTTGAGCCGCCCGTGCTTGCGCGAGCGGCCGACGATCTCGACCATAGCGTTCACGACGCCATGCGCAGCCTCGCCCTGGCACAGTTCGACCGTTCCCAGACGCAGCGCGTTTTGGACGGTCAGCGCCGGTGTGCGCCGCAGATGCCCCTCCAGCAGGCGGTCTGCGCGTTCAAGCCCGCGCAGGGTCTCCAGCGTCAAGCGCTGCGCCCGGGCGCGGTCTTCGGGGGCCAGGCGGTCCAGCGCCCCGGCCGCGAGGCATTCGGACAGCAAGCGCCCGTCGCCCAGGATCTGATCCAGCAGATAGATGGCGCTGCGCCGCGCCGCAGTCGGGGTGTTGGTCATGAAACCGCCTTTGCAAGGTTTTCGCCCGCATTGCCATCAGCGGACGAGGGCGTATATCAAGGCCATGCACGGAAAGGAACCCGATGTCATGAGCGACGACCGCACAGACCTGCCGCCCGCCGCCCGGCGCGCCCTGGCCGAGGCCGAAGAGCGCCGGCGCAAGGCCGACGCCGAGGCCAAACCCCTGCCCAAGGAACTGGGCGGACGCGACGGCCCCGATCCCGCGCGTTATGGCGATTGGGAGAAGAAGGGCATCGCGATCGATTTCTGACCGCTCAGGCCGCCGCGCGCAGGGCCTGCAGGAAATCGCCGATCAGGGCCTGCTGCTTTTTCGACTGCGCCCGGTCCTGCGGCCAGGTCAGCCAGTATCCGTCGCGGGTTTCCAGGTCTGGACGCCCCAGCCGGATCAGACGGCCCGAGGCCAGATCCACCGAGGCCAGGGCGACCGACCCCAAAGCGACCCCCAGCCCCTGCCGCGCCGCGCCCAGGGCATGTTCCATCGAATCAAAGCTCAGACCGGCGCGTGGCAGTTCCGTATCGCCCGTTTTCTGCATCCAGTCCTGCCAGCCGGGCCGTTCGCCGCGCAGATCGATCACCGGCGCGCCCCAACTGACGCCCGGCGCCGCCATCGGGGTCAGAACCTCGGGCGCGATCAGCTCGGCGGCGCGCCCCGGCCAGCTGCCGCGCCCATAGCGGATCTGAAGCCAGGTCCGCTCGTCCTCCAGCGAGGACCGCCGGGCCACCGAATCCGTGGTCACCTGCACCTCGGGTCGCAGGGCGCGAAAGGCCCCCAGGCTGGGCAGCACCAGCGCCTGGATATGCGAGGACAGCCCGGCCACCCGCAACGCGCGCGGGGCGGTGCCGAACAGATCCTCGGTGTTACGTTCCAACGCGCGCAGACTGTCCTGCACCAGCGGCAGATAGCTTTCGCCCTCGACCGTCAGCGACACGCCGCGCGCCTCGCGCACGAACAGGGACCGACCCAGCCAGGATTCCAGATTGGCGATGCGCTGGCTGACCGCCGCCTGGGTCAGGCCGAACTCGCGCGCCGCGGCCGAGAATCCGCCCAGCCGCCCGGCCGCCTCGAACACGCGCAGCCAGTCCAGCGGGGGCAGGCCGACCTTTTTCTTGCTCATTAGATTTTCCAACTCTCAGAGGAAACAAGCCTTAATTGTCGTAATGTCATATCCCGCGTATCTCCTCAATCAAAGCCCGCGCTGAACAGGAGAGCCCCATGCTGCGCCACGCCACCCATGACCCGGCGGTCGTTTCGGTTGAGTTCGAAGACGGCACCCGCGCCCGTTTTCACGCCATCTGGCTGCGCGACAATGCGCTGGACCCGCAGACGCGCGACCCCGGCAACGGCCAGCGCCTGATCACGATCGGCGACATTCCGGCAGATATCGCGATTCAGGCAGCCGAGGTGGCGGGCGGTGACCTGCAGGTAACCTTCGCCCCCGAAGACAAGACGGTCTCCTTCCCCGCAAACTGGCTGGCCGAACATGTCTATGATCGGGACCAGACCCGCCCGATGGGCTGGCTGTCGCCCGGAATCACCACCTGGGACGGCGGGTTCGCGGCCCCGGCCGGCGACTGGACGCAGGTGCATGAAAGCCCCGCCGCCAAGCGCGACTGGCTGGCGGCGGTCGCCGAATACGGTTTTGCCAAGCTGACCGACGGCCCGACCGAGCCCGCTTCGCTGCTGAAGGTCGCCGATCTGTTCGGCTATGTGCGCGAGACCAATTATGGCCCCTATTTCGAGGTGAGGACCGAGGTGAACCCGACCAACCTGGCCTATACCGGCCTTGGCCTGCAGGCGCATACCGACAACCCCTATCGCGACCCGGTGCCCACGCTGCAGATCCTCTATTGCCTGGAAAACAGCGCCGAGGGCGGGGAGTCGATCGTGGTCGACGGCTTTCGCGCGGCCCAGCGCCTGCGCGACGAAAACCCCGAAGGCTTTGCCCTGCTGGCCGGCTATCCCGCGCGGTTCGAATACCGCGGCTCGGACGGGGTCTGCCTGCGCGCGCGCCGTCCGATGATCGAGCTGTCGCCCGATGGCGAATTGATCGGCATCCGCTTCAACAACCGGTCCTCGGCCCCGTTCGTGGATGTGCCCTTCGACCGGATGGAGGCCTATTACGCCGCCTACCGCCGTTTGGGCAAGATCATCGACGACCCGGCCATGGGCGTGGCGTTCAAGCTGGAACCGGGCGAGAGCTTCATCGTCGACAACACCCGCGTCCTGCACGCGCGTCTGGGTTATTCGGGTGCCGGGTCGCGCTGGCTGCAGGGATGCTATGCCGACAAGGACGGGCTGCTGTCGACCCTCGCCGCGATGCGGATGGCGCAACCGGAGGCGGCGGAATGAAATCCGATTTCCAGACCCTGACCCGCGACAACATCGTGGCCTTCATCGCCGATATCTTCGACCGGCGGGGGGGCGAGGAATACCTGGGCGAGCCGGTGACCATGGCCCAGCACATGCTGCAGGGCGCCACCATCGCCGAGCAGAACGGCATGGCCGAAGAGATCATCGTGGGCGCCCTGCTGCACGATATCGGGCATTTCACCTCGGAATTCGGCACCTACCACCCCGACGACACCGAGGATCGCCACCACGAGGACGCCGGCGCCGAGGTGCTGGAGCGGTTCTTTCCGTCGGTCATCACCGATTGCTGCCGCTATCACGTCGCGGCCAAGCGGTACCTGTGTGCAACCAGGCCCGAATATTTCAACCGTCTGTCGGCGGCCTCGGTCCATACGCTGGACCTGCAGGGCGGCCCGATGAGCGCCGAGGAAGTCGCCGCATTCGAGGCCAACCCGAACCTGAAGGAAATCATCCAGGTCCGGTATCTGGACGAGGCCGGCAAACGGCCCGACATGGACACCCCCGGCTTCGACCATTTCGCGCCGATGGTTCAGCGCATGGTCGACCGGCATCTGGGCGAGGGTTAAAGCCCCAGCACATCCACCATGTCATATTGGCCGGGGGCCTTGCCCTGTCCCCACAGCGCCGCCTTCAGCGCGCCTCGGGCAAAGATCGCCCGGTCGGTCGCCACGTGGCGCAGCACGATCCGTTCGCCCGGCGCCGCGAACAGCACGTCGTGTTCGCCAACGATGTCGCCACCGCGGATGGCGTGGAAGCCGATATGGCCCCCCTGCCGGGCGCCGGTGATCCCGTCGCGGCCCCGGTCGGCGACATCGGCCAGTTGCACGCCCCGCCCCTCGGCCGCGGCCTCGCCCAGCATCAGCGCCGTGCCCGAGGGCGCATCGACCTTGTGATGGTGATGCGCCTCGATCACCTCGATGTCGAAATCCTCGTCCAGCGCGGCGGCGACCTTCTTGGTCAGCTGCACCAGCAGGTTCACGCCCAGGCTCATGTTTCCGGCCCGCACGATCACCGCATGGCGCGCGGCGGGTTCCAGCGCGGCGATCTGTTCGTCGCTCATGCCGGTGGTGCCGATCACATGCACGCAGCGCGCCTGCGCCGCCAGCGCGGCGAACTCCAGCGTCGCCTCGGGCGCGGTG
The DNA here is from genome assembly GCF_056535705.1 of Ruegeria sp. BC8. NCBI lineage: Bacteria > Pseudomonadati > Pseudomonadota > Alphaproteobacteria > Rhodobacterales > Roseobacteraceae > Ruegeria > Ruegeria sp. BC8. Next base: position 2,830,407 of record NZ_JBQFIV010000001.1, read on the forward strand.
AAGTCGATCACCGCCTGGGCCTGTGCAAAAGCCTCGAGCGGATCGTCGGTGACGGTCACGCCCAGCGGCTGGCCGCCCATCGCGGTGCCCACGTCCTCGCCGATCCAGTCATGGCCCGTGCGCTCGACCGCACCGACCAGCCGCGCCTGTTCGCTGTCGGTGATGGTCTTGATCAGCATCTGCCCCATCCGGCCCGAAGCCCCGGTCACGACGATTCCCGGAATATGCGTCATTGCGCTGGTCCTTCTTCTGAAATTCGGCTCAAAGCCTCCTACCCGGTTCGGGGCCGCTTGGCAAAGCCCCGCTTTGCGCTTAGATCGGGGACATGGCTAAGAACAAATTCCACGACGGCCCCGGCCCCTCGCAACGGCAGCTTCGCGTCGGCGAACTGATCCGCCGCACCCTGTCCGAGGTGCTGGCGCGCGGCGACGTGCACGACCCCGACCTGAACCGCCTGTCGATCACCGTGGGCGAAGTGCGCACCTCGCCCGACCTCAAGATCGCCACCGCCTACGTGCTGCCGCTGGGCGGCAAGGGGCAGGACACCGTGATCGAGCTGCTGGCCCGCAACAAGGGCGAGCTGCGCCGCATGGTCGGCAAGAAGGTCGGCCTGAAATTCGCCCCCGACCTGCGCTTCCGGCTGGACGAAACGTTCGACCGCATGGACGACACACGCCGGATGTTCGAACAGGACGCCGTGCGCCGGGACCTGGACGAGTGATCCGCAGGACCGCCGCTTTGATCGCGTTGCTCTGGGCCGGACAGGCCGGTGCGGTGACCTGCGAGCGCGTGGCCCACGAAGACCGGCGCTATACCGTGTGCGAGGTCGACGCCACCTCCGAGGACCTGCGCCTGTTCCTGTATGACGACGCGGGCCAAGTGCTGGGCCACTTCTCGTCGGTGAACGAGGAACTGGCCGATGCGGGCCAACGCCTGAGCTTTGCGATGAATGCCGGCATGTATCACGAGGACCGCTCGCCCGTGGGCCACTATGTCGAAGACGGGCAGGAACTCATGCGCGTGATTCCCAACGCCGGACCCGGCAATTTCGGCCTGCTGCCCAACGGGGTGTTCTGCATCCGCGAAGGCCGTGCCGACGTGTTCGAGACGCTGGACTATCTAGATCGCAAGCCCGACTGCCGCTTTGCCACCCAATCCGGCCCGATGCTGGTGATCGACGGCGAATTGCATCCGCGGTTTCTAAAGGATTCGACCTCGCGCTATGTGCGCAACGGGGTGGGCACCAGCGCCGATGGCAGCCGTGCGGTATTCGTGATTTCCGAAGATTACGTCACCTTCCACGAGTTCGGCCGCCTGTTCCGCGACGTTCTGAACACGCCCAACGCGCTATTTTTCGACGGCAACATCTCGCGCATGTATGATCGGGCGGCGAACCGATCGGACGTGGGATTCTCGCTGGGGCCGATCGTCGGCGTGGTCGAGGACATCCCGGCAAATTGACAGCGCCGGACCGATCCGCTAGGTCGCGCGCCTCAGCAGAATTCTAGGTGCATCATGGGACGCAAACGCAAGGGTCGTGACATTTCCGGTTGGCTGGTGGTCGACAAGCCGGCAGGCATGACCTCGACCGCCGTGGTCAACAAGGTCCGCTGGGCGCTGGACGCCAAAAAGGCGGGCCATGCCGGCACGCTCGACCCCGAAGCCACCGGCGTTCTGGCCGTCGCTTTGGGCGAGGCCACCAAGACCGTTCCCTACATCACCGATGCGCTCAAGGCCTATACCTTTACCGTGCGGCTGGGTCAGGCCACCAATACCGACGATGCCGAGGGCGAAGTGATCGCGGAAAGCGACCTGCGCCCCACCGATGACGAGATCAAGCAGGCCCTGCTGCCCTTCGTGGGCGAGATCATGCAGGTGCCGCCCAAGTTCTCGGCGGTCAAGATCGACGGTCAGCGCGCCTACAAGCTGGCCCGCGAAGGCGAGGATGTCGAACTGGCCGCCCGGCCCCTGTGGGTCGAGGAACTGGTGCTGGTCGACCGGCCCGACCCCGACCATGTCGTGCTGGAAATGACCTGCGGCAAGGGTGGCTATGTCCGCTCGATCGCCCGCGACCTGGGTGCGGCGCTGGGCTGCCATGGCCACGTCAAGGAGCTGCGCCGGATCTGGTCCGGTCCGTTCGACGCCGAGGACGGCCTGAGCATCGAGCAGATCGACGAGATGGCGAAAACCCCGGCGCTGGATGAGCACCTGCGCCCGCTGGAAGAAGGGCTGGCCGACCTGCCCGAGCTGAAATGCACCCCCGAAGGCGCCACCCGCCTGCGCAACGGCAACCCCGGCATGGTTCTAGCCGGCGACGTGGAATACGGCGACGAGGCCTGGGCATCGTTCGACGGCAAGGCCGTGGCGGTGGGGGTCTACAAATCCGGTGAACTGCACCCCAGCCGGGTGTTCGCCGGTTAGGTCCCGTGCTAAGCGAAGGCGCATGATCACCCGGTCCCACACCAAGGGCGACGCGCCCTCGACAGCCGTCTATTCCGACTGCGAACGCTATCGCTACAGCCTGACCCGCATCTGGGATCCGGCCGGGCGCCGGGCGCTGTTCGTGATGCTGAACCCTTCGACCGCGACCGAGGTGCAGAATGACCCGACCGTCGAGCGTTGCGAGCGGCGCGCGCGGGCCTTGGGGTTCGGGGCGTTCCAGGTGACCAACATCTTTGCCTGGCGCGACACCGACCCGCGCAAGATGCGCGCAGCGGCCGATCCGGTGGGACCTGAGAACGACGCTGCCATCCTGGCCGGCGTGGACTGGGCCGATCAGGTGATCGCCGCCTGGGGCACGCATGGCGCGCATCTGGATCGCGGCCCGGCGGTCGAACGCCTGCTGCGCGGCACTGGCCAGCCGCTGTTCCACCTGGGGCTCAGCAAGGCAGGCCACCCCAAGCATCCACTCTACATCGCGTATACCCAGCAACCCGAACCGTGGAACCGGTGACAAAGGGTTAACCACAGACTCAGGTTGGCTTTGACCAACCCTTTGGCGGCATGGGATATTTCACACTCGGGGCGGCACGCTTTCGGAGGGTTCCCATGTTTCTGCTCGGATTGTTCGGCCTGGCCGCAATGGGCGGCGCAGCATACGCGATCAGCGACGTATTCTCGGGGGATGAGGACGAGGACAACGACGATGTCATCGAAGAAGATGCCGTCGAAGACATTCCCGAAGGAAATCTGCTTGAGATTGACGATTCTTTCGAAGACCCGGCCGAGGCCGAGGGTGCGTCCCACGGAACCATACTCTCGGACGTGGACGGAAACCTGGTCATCGCTGGCGGACCGGGTGTGGACAATCTGAGCGGGGCCGAGGGCAACGATCAGATCAACGGCTATGACGGCGATGACATTATCGATGGTGGCGCCGGAAATGATACGTTGTTCGGCGCTGACGGGGATGACTCAGTAAACGGAAACACTGGCGATGATATTCTGCACGGTGGCAACGGTCACGATGACCTCTCGGGGAATGCCGGTGACGACATATTGTACGGTCATCCCGGCGACGACCGGCTGGTTGGCGGCGAAGGCGATGACGATCTGTTCGGCGGTCAGGGCAACGATGACCTTGCCGGAGGTGAGGGCGAAGACGCGCTGCAAGGCGGCGACGGCGAAGACATGCTCGCCGGCGGCGCAGGGGCAGACACGCTGTTCGGCGGTGATGGCGACGACACTCTGACCGGTCGGGACGATGGCGACACGCCCGCCAGCGATTTTCTGAACGGCGGCGCGGGGGACGACACGATCCTGGCAGGTGCCGGAGATGTCGTCACCGGTGGTCAGGGAGCGGACCAAATCGCCATCGACGGAACGGCCACAGGTAAGGAAGTCAGCGTCGTGGATTTCACCCCCGGAGAAGACAAGCTGCTGATCGAATGGAACGGCCCTGACGCGCCCGAAATCGGGATCGAACAGGATGCGGACAACGCTGATCTGACGCGCGTTCTGGTCAACGGGCGCGAGCTGGCCTATCTGTTCGGCGCCCAAGATCTTGGGCCCGAGGATATCCAACTGACCCCGGGTCTGGACCCGGCCCTGACCAGCCCCTCGGGCTGAGATACGCAGAATCCCTTTGCCATTTATTCCGATTGCGCCTATACGCGCCCATCCGCATCGGAATCGGTGCGGTTTTCTCCATGGGCCTGCGCTGGACGACATCCCGGCCTGCGCCATCAACTCTAACCTTTGAAGGAGACCCCGATGTCGATCACTGCCGAAGAAAAAGCACGCGTCATGAAAGAATTCGCGACCAAGGACGGCGACACTGGTTCGCCGGAAGTCCAGGTTGCAATCCTGACCTCGCGCATCAACACCCTGACCGAGCACTTCAAGACCCACAAGAAAGACAACCACGGCCGCCGTGGTCTGTTGAAGATGGTCGCCCAGCGCCGCAAGCTGCTGGACTACCTGAAGGGCAAGGAAGAAGCGCGCTACCAGGACCTGATCAAAAAGCTGGGCATCCGCCGCTAAGCGCGGACTACACCGCTTTCAAGTTCGAGACGCCCGCCATATGGCGGGCGTTTTTTGTCAGAGGAGCGCGGTGTTCAATCCAGCGCGTTCTTGTAGACCACACCGTCTTTCATGATCAGGTCGAAGTTTTCGCCCGGATTCCCAACCAACTCAAGGTTTTCAAGCGGATTGCCGTCGACGAGGATCAGGTCGGCATAGGCACCCTCTTTGATGACCCCTAGCGGGCCGTCTTGATACGGGTGCCGGGGGCCGCTCAGTTCCAGCAACCGGGCGTTTTCAGAAGTGGCGATTTTCAACACTTCATACGGGGTGAACCATTCGCCCAATCGCACCAGATAAAGGCTTTGTTGATACGCCTTGGAGGCGTCCAGAAGCTGGTCGGTCCCAAAGGCCAGGTTTACCCCCACCTCTTTGGCCATCGGGTACAGGTTCGCAACGGCATCTGTGACCTGCTTGTATTTTGCCGCGCTGACCGGGCTGTCCCAGACCATGTCCTCTTCTTTCATGGTCTGGGGGCTTAGCCATGCCCCTTTTTCTTTCATGAGCTCAAGCGTTTCACGAGACGCGAAGAAACCATGCTCGATGCTCATGACGCCGGCTTCGACTGAGGTGCGAATCCCGCGGTCCGTCATTACATGGGCTAGTACGTAAGTATTGAAGTTCGCAGCTTCTTCGACGACCGCTTCGATCTCATCAACAGAGTATTCGCTCACATCCAGCGGATCATACTGTGAGGATACGCCACCGCCTGTGGTTATTTTGACTTGGGAGGCACCGTACTTGAGAATCTCGCGGGTCCTTTTGCGAACCTCGGGGACCCCATCGGCCACCATCGCCATCATGTTCTTTTCCCAATAACTCAACTCGGAAGTCGAGTTTCTTGGGTTCTCCAACAAACTGTGGAAATCGGCATGACCCGATGTTTGGCTCATGAACGGCCCCGAAGGCAGAATGCGGTGCCCGGGGTATTCGCCGGAATCGATCAGTCTCTTGATTGCAAATGGATTGCCGCCGGGATCGCGCACTGTTGTGAAGCCGCGCATCAGGGTTTCCTTTGCCCCTGTCATCGAACGAATGGCCACTTCCGACATATCGCCTTGATTGAAGATCAAGACGGTTGCTGGGGTATACGCATATGTCGTGTGCCAGTGTACATCGATCAGACCCGGGATCAGGGTGCGTCCACCGCCGTCGATCACCGTTGCTCCTTCGGCCGAGATCGGGTCTGTCGACACAGCCGCAATCAGGTTGCCCTCGATCAGAACATTCGCGTTTTCGATGCGCCCGTCGTTGACGCCATCAAATACATGCACATTGGTGATCAGGGTCTGAGCCGGGTCTTGCTGCGCGGAAACCGAGGTGGCGGCAAGCAGCGCCACCAAAAGATGAATACGCATGAAGTATCTCCTGTCAAACACCGCCACCTTAGCAAATAATCCGATTTGTACATGCGGAATTTCATTCAAAAACATGCATCCTGAACGTATCCTCGAAACAGCTCAAAGGCGTACAGAATGATAGCTCTGATCCTAAATGCCTACCGTCTGCTCAAGGCGATCGTCCGATCGTGGGATGATCCGCATTTTCGGGGCGGTTTGCTGCTATGTATTCTTATTCTTCTGTCCGGGACGCTGTTCTACAGCAGCGTCGAGGGCTGGCATTGGGTGGACGCGCTGTATTTCAGCGCAACCACTCTGTCGACGGTCGGGTTCGGCGATCTGTCCCCGGCGACCAAGATCGGCAAGGTCTTCACCGTGATCTACATCTTCGTCGGGGTCGGCGTGTTCATCGCAATGTTCATTCAATTTGCGAAGGCTTTGTTGCGAGATCCTGAATAGAGACTTCCGACCCGGGTCAAACCTTTGGAACTATGACTGGGTCCGGTTAAACCGAAAAAACGCCCGCCAAATGGCGGGCGTTCATTGACCGTCGCGGGCGGCTCAGATCTTGGCGCGCTCAGACTTCAGCGCCAACCACAGGCAGTAGCACATGATCAGCACCACCAGCGTGAACGGGATGCCAGTTGACACCGCCGCACCTTGCAGCGCGGCAAGGCCGCCACCCAGCAGCAGCGCGATTGCGACCAAGCCTTCCAGCGTGCACCAGAACACACGCTGCACCACCGGGGCGTCCATCTTGCCGCCTGCGGTGATCGTATCGATCACCAGAGACCCCGAGTCGGACGAGGTGACAAAGAAGACCACGATCAAAATCAGCGCGATCGGGGCCACGATGCCGTATAGCGGAAGCTCTTTCAGGAAGCCGAACAGCGCGCCTTCGGGGGCATAGCTGTCGATCACCGTGGCCTTGACGCCCTCGGCACCGCCGACGTTCAGCATGTCGATTGCCGCGCCACCAAAGGTGGACATCCACAGCGCACAGACCGCCGTGGGCGCCAGCAGCGCACAGATCACGAATTCACGCACCGTGCGCCCCTTGGAGATGCGGGCGATGAACATGCCCACGAAAGGCGACCACGCGATCCACCAGGCCCAGTAGAAGGTTGTCCAACCGTGGAAGAAGCTGGTGTCTTCGCGCCCGAACGGGTTCGACAAAGCCGGCAGCAGCCTGACGTAATCGGTCATCACGCTGAAATAGCGCGAGATCGCCGTGCCGATCCCGGTCACTGCGATCACGAACAGGAACAGGCCCACGGCCATGATCATGTTGATCTCGCTGAGCCGCTTCACGCCCGCGTCCATGCCCATCAGCACCGAGCCCAGCGCGATCATCGTGATACCGATGATCAGCAAGACGACGACGGTTGGGCTGGGTTCGATGCCGAACACCTCGTAGAGACCGGCGGCAACCTGTTGCGCGCCCAGCCCCAGCGATGTGGTCAGGCCGAACAGGGTGGCAAACACCGCCAGCGTGTCGATCGCATGGCCCCACCAGCCCCAGACACGCTCGCCCAGCAACGGGTAGAAGGCCGAGCGCAGGGTCAGCGGCAGGCCGAGATTGTAGCTGAAGATCGCGAGGCTCAGGCCCACGGCGGCATAGACCGCCCAGCCCTCCAGCCCCCAGTGGTGGATGGTACCAACAACACCAATGTATTCATTGCCCGGCACCGCGATGTCGATGCCCAAAGGACGGGCGCCGCCATCCTCGGCGAAATTGTAGTAGACCGGCTCTAACACGCCGAAAAACAGCAATCCGATGCCGATCCCGGCCGCGAACATCATCGCAATCCAGCCGGCGTAGGAGTAGTCGGGCTTGGCGTCTTTGCCGCCGATGCGCACCTTGCCCACCGGCAGAACGATCAAGGCCAGGCAGAACAGCGTGATTGCATCCACCGACAGGACGAGGAACCAGTCGAAGGTGCTAGTCAGCCACGGCCGCAGCCAACCGAAGAACGTTGCTGCGGCCTCTTGATTGGCGAGAGCGATCAGCACGAAGGCAAAGATCAGGATGCTTGAGATAAGAAAAACCGGGTTGTGAATATCCAGCCCGAATGGGCGAACATTGTCCTGCCCCAGCTCGTATTCCGTTTCGAAATCATAGATCCGCGGATCCGGATCCAGCATTTTCTTGGTCTGAGACATGTGGCCGTCCCTTTCGTTCGCGCGAATTGCAAACGCCAAGGTATTCGGCCGTCGGACGACAGTGAGTAGTCTTACCCCCTTGGCGCCTTTTCGTCGTCTGGACCGCGGGTTCCGTGGTAAGAGGCTACACTGCAATCACTTTTTCACAAAATGCATTCGCCTACGGGAATATGTCTGCGCATGGCCAGCGATGGCTTGACCGAGGTCGAGAGGACGGGGTCGCATTAGTTTCGCGGCTTTCCTACCACCGTCGCAGCCCGGAGTTTCTCTCCAGCCTCTGCCGCGCCGATTTCCGATCTGCATATCCTCGATGACGAGCGATGGTCCTGTTTGCGAGCGGGTGCACGCCAGATGCTATGCGGGCTTACGCATCGGAACGTTCGCGGTGTCGGCTGACGCAAAGGCGAACCACGGCAGATGCAGGACCGTGTGCCTTCTGCGGCCTTATCCCTTTCAATCCGACGCAATCTCATGTATGCGCGCGGTATCTGAGACGTTGTGCCCTGACCCCGGCACTCGAATGGAAGATAAATTGGGGTCGGCGGCAATGGGGCCGCCACGCAAAACGGGAGACCCGCAGGGGCGGGAGTGCTCCCATCTAGGATACGCATATGTTTGATGTAACGAAGAAATCGATGCAGTGGGGCGAGGAAACGCTCACACTGGAAACCGGCAAGGTTGCCCGTCAGGCTGACGGCAGCGTGATTGCCACGCTGGGCGAGACCAGCGTCATGGCCAACGTGACCTTTGCCCGGGAACAGAAGCCCGGTCAGGACTTTTTCCCGCTGACCGTGCACTATCAGGAAAAATACTATGCCGCCGGCAAGGTGCCGGGTGGCTTCTTCAAGCGCGAGGCCCGTCCGACCGAGAAAGAGACGCTGACCGCGCGCCTGATCGACCGTCCGATCCGTCCGCTGTTCGTTGACGGGTTCAAGAACGAAGTTCTGGTGATGTGCACGGTACTGAGCCACGATCTGGTCAACGACCCCGACATCGTGGCGATGATCGCCGCATCGGCGGCCCTGACCATCTCGGGCGCGCCCTTCCGCGGCCCGATCGCCGGTGCCCGCGTTGGTTTCGTGGATGGCGAGTACGTCCTGAACCCGACCGTGGACGACATGCAGGACCTGCGCCTGAACCCCGAACAGCGTCTGGATCTGGTTGTGGCCGGCACCAAAGACGCCGTGATGATGGTGGAGTCGGAAGCCTACGAGCTGACCGAAGCCGAGATGCTGGGCGCCGTGACCTTCGCGCACGAACAGATCCAGCCGGTGATCGACCTGATCATCTCGCTGGCCGAAGACGCCGCGAAAGAGCCCTTTGCCTTCGAAGCCCCCGACTACTCGGAGCTGTACGCTGCCGTGAAAGCTGCCGGTGAAGAGCAGATGCGTGCCGCATTCGCAATCACCGACAAGCAAGAGCGCACCGCAGCCGTCGCCGCCGCGCGCGGGGCCATCAAGGCCGCTCTGACCGAAGAGCAGCTTGAGGACTCGAACCTGGGTTCGGCGATGAAAAAGCTCGAAGCCAGCATCCTGCGCGGCGACGTGGTGAAGGGCGGCAAGCGGATCGACGGTCGTTCGACCACCGACGTGCGCCCGATCGTGGCCGAAACCGGCCTGCTGCCGCGGACCCATGGTTCGGCCCTGTTCACCCGAGGTGAAACCCAGGCGCTGGCCGTGACGACGCTGGGCACTGGTGACGACGAGCAGTTCATCGACGCGCTGCACGGCAACTTCAAATCGAACTTCCTGCTGCACTACAACTTCCCGCCCTACTCGGTCGGCGAAGTGGGCCGCGTCGGTTCGCCCGGTCGCCGCGAAATCGGCCACGGCAAACTGGCATGGCGCGCCCTGCAGGCGGTTCTGCCGGCTCCGACCGATTTCCCCTACACCATCCGCGTGGTGTCCGAGATCACCGAGTCGAACGGCTCGTCCTCGATGGCATCGGTCTGCGGCGGTTCGCTGTCGATGATGGATGCGGGCGTTCCGCTCAAGGCTCCGGTGGCCGGTGTGGCCATGGGTCTGATCCTGGAAGACGACGGCGACTATGCCGTTCTGACCGACATCCTGGGTGACGAAGACCACCTGGGCGACATGGACTTCAAGGTTGCGGGTACCGAAAACGGCATCACCTCGCTGCAGATGGACATCAAGGTCGCGGGCATCACGCCCGAGATCATGGAGAAAGCCCTGGCTCAGGCCAAGGACGGCCGTCTGCACATCCTGAACGAGATGAGCAAGGCGCTGAGCGAGACTGCCGAGTTCTCGATCCACGCACCGCGCATCGAGACCATGCAGATCCCGACCGACAAGATCCGCGAAGTGATCGGCTCGGGCGGCAAGGTGATCCGCGAGATCGTGGAAACCAGCGGCGCCAAGGTCGACATCAACGATGACGGCATCATCAAGATCGCATCGCCCGATGGTGAGTCGATCAAGAAAGCCTACGAGATGATCCACTCGATCGTGGCTGAGCCGGAAGAAGGTCAGATCTATACCGGCAAGGTCGTGAAGATCGTCGATTTCGGCGCCTTCGTGAACTTCTTCGGCAAGCGTGACGGTCTGGTCCACGTGTCTCAGATCGAAAACCGTCGCCTGAACCACCCTTCGGACGTTCTGAAGGAAGGCCAGGAAGTGAAGGTCAAACTTCTGGGCTTCGACGATCGCGGCAAGGTCCGCCTGTCGATGAAATGCGTCGATCAGGAAACCGGCGAAGAGATCGTGCCCGAGAAGAAGGAAAAGAAAGAGGAAGGCGCGGAATAATCCGCCCTGCCCCTTGCTTGATCCAAGACCCCGGTTCCGGCCGGGGTCTTTTTTGTTTCCCGGGGCCTTTCCCGGGCCGCAGCCCTGTTCTATGCACGACACCATGCGATCCTTCATCATCCATATGTCCTCCAGCACCGCGCGCCGACCCAATGCCGAGCAGCTCTGCACCGACCTGCCCAATGCCGAACTGATCGAAGCGGTCAACGGGCGCGATCCGGCTCAGATTGCTGGGGTCACACTGCACCCGGGCAACCTGCATCGCCCACGCTACCCGTTCACCCTGCGCCCGGCCGAGATCGGCGTCTTCGAAAGCCAGCGCCGGATTTGGAAGAAAATGGTGGAGGAAAACATCGACTTGGCATTGATCTGCGAAGACGATTTGCAGGTCGATCCTCAACGACTCTGGATTGCGTTGGAAATGGTAAGCGGCTTCGCTTCTTTGGATAGTTTTGTTCGTCTGCCAATAAAGCAGCGAGAAGTCCCGGCTCAAACAATATCCGAGAAAAACGGCGTTCGATTAATTCTACCCAAGGTTATTGGGTTAGGTTGTGTATGCCAAGTAATCGGACGAAATGCTGCTGCGCGCCTGCTGAATGGAACCAATGCTATCGACCGGCCGATAGATGTTTTCTTGCAAATGCATTGGGTAACTGGGCAACGAATTCACTCAGTACAGGGCACAGGAAATCAGGAAATATCTCCTTTGATGGGCGGCTCGACGATCCAGACGAAACCGCCCCTGACCGATAAGCTGACCCGCGAGTTCAAGCGTGCCGCCTATCGCGCGCAACTGCACCTGCATCCGCAGCGCCCCGACTAGTCGGGCATCGCATCGCCCAGTTCCTCGACCAGGAAATCCATCGCCCGGCGCACCCGCAGCGGCAGATGACGCCGTTCAGGATAGACGATCCAACTCGCACGGCTTGGATCCTCGAACCCCTGCAAAATTGGCTCCAGCTCAGGGGGGCGCTTCGCGCCCAGAAAAATCTCGGGCGCGTACATGACCCCCAGACCTTGCCGCGCGGCTGAAAGAATGGCGTGCGGGTTGTTGGCCTGCCACCGGCCATGCACCCGAACCTCGATCGGGTCGCCCGAGCCGGGGTCGCGGAATACCCACCTGTCATTGTTGGTGATCAGGCACTGATGATGCCGCAGGTCGGCCGGATGGGTCGGCCTTCCGTGCCGGTCGAGATAGCCGCGCGCGGCCACGCAGACCATTCGTCGGGTTGCCAGACGTCGCGCGATCAGCCCGCTTTCGGTCAGCGTGCCATAGCGGATGGCAAAGTCGAAGCCTTCCTCGGTCAGGTTCAGAAGGCGCGAATTGAAGTCGATGGTGACCGAGAGCTTGGGGTGCAGGCTTGCGAACCGCGCCAAAGCGGGCGCCACGAACTGTTCAGCAAATGGCCCCGCGGCCGAAACGCGAATGCGCCCCGCGATCTGGGCCCGATCCCCTGCCGCCGACTGGTTCGCCTCTTCCAGACCCGCCACAAGCCCGGCCACACGCGCGTGATAGTCGCGTCCGGCGTCGGTCAGGCGCACCACGCGAGTCGAACGCGCCAAAAGCTTGACGCCCAAACGATCCTCAAGCCGGGCGACCTGACGCGAGACATGGCTGGCCGAAACCCCAAGCCGCCGGGCCGCGGCGGTGAAGCCCCCCGTCTCAACCACCATCAGGAATTCTTCCAGCCCGTCCCACAGCGCCATCTCGCAGCCTCATTATTACCTGTCAGCAATAATGCTTTGCCAAATCCGGCACTAATCAACAAGCGGCAACAGCCATATATCCCGTCACACAAGACACGGGCCGGGTGAACCGGCCGAACTAGGAGAAAACACATGGCTTCGACTGCAAAGAAAATTCTGGTCGTCCTGACATCGCATGACCAGCTGGGCGACACCGGAGAAAAGACCGGGTTCTGGCTCGAGGAGCTGGCCGCTCCGTATTACGTGTTCAAGGATGCCGGGGCAGAATTGACAATGGCCTCGCCCAAAGGTGGCCAGCCGCCGCTGGACCCCAAAAGCAGCGCACCCGACAGCCAGACCGACGACACCCGCCGGTTCGAGGCCGACCCCGAAGCGATGGCGGCATTGGCCAACACGGTCAAACTGTCCGAGGTGAACGCCCACGACTATGACGCGATCTTCTATCCCGGTGGGCACGGGCCGCTGTGGGACCTTGTGTCGGATGAGAAATCGATTGATCTGATCGAGACGTTCTGGTCAGCGGGGAAACCGGTCAGCGCCGTGTGTCACGCCCCGATCGTTCTGGCGCACACCAAGGCCGCGGACGGGTCGCCGCTGGTCAAGGGTCGTACCGTCACCGGCTTCACGAATGAAGAAGAGGACGCCGTCGGCTTGACCGAAATCGTGCCGCTGCTGGTCGAGGATACGATGAAGGACCGGGGTGCGCAGTTCAGCAAGGTGGACCCGTTCCAACCGCATGCCGTGCCGGACGGCAAACTGATTACCGGGCAGAACCCGGCTTCGTCCGCTGCGGTTGCAAGGAAAGTGCTTGAGGCGCTTGAGGCCTGAGGACGTTCAATGCGGTACGGGGCGGGACATGATGTGCCCCGCCCCTTTCGATGTCAGCTCGGCGCCTTGGTCTTGCGCAGATAGGGGAAGATCGACTCGAACTCGCCGAACTTCTCCTTGGCTTCGTCATTCGAAACCGACGGCGGGATGATTACGTCTTCGCCCGGCACCCAGTTGGCCGGAGTGGCCACGCCCTTGGCGCTCATTTGCAGGCCGTCGAGCGCCCGCAGAATCTCGGCGAAATTCCGGCCCACGGTCATCGGATAGGTCATCGACAGTTTCAGCTGCTTGTCCGGCCCGATGATGAAGACCGAGCGCACCGTGGCGCTGTCCGCCGGGGTTCGGCCGTCGGGCAGATATGCCTCGGCGGGCAGCATGTCGAAGGCTTTGGACACTTCCAGCCCTTCGTCGGCGATGATCGGAAAGCCGGGGTTGGCCTTGCCATAGGCCTCGATGTCTTTCTTCCACTTCTTGTGGTCCTCGACCCCATCGACCGAAACACCGATCACCTTGGTGTTGCGCTTGGCCCATTCGTCGTTCAACTGCGCCACGGCCGAGAACTCGGTGGTGCAGACCGGAGTGAAATCCTTGGGGTGCGAGAACAGGATCGCCCAGCTGTCGCCGATCCAGTCGTGGAACTGGATGGTGCCCTGGTCCGTTTCAGCGGTGAAATTGGGGACGGTATCGTTGATGCGCAAACCCATGATGCATCTCCTTTCCTATGAAAACCCGAGTCGGTTGGTGCAAACCTAATCACTTTGCCCTCAGGTTAAACCATTGATGTGGCACAGGGGCAAAAAACGTGCGATCAATAATTTGATCAAATTTCCAGAATTGCCTTGCCCCAAGGGGGCCGCAGTGACAGAGTGCCCGGGAAAACCGACCGCGCGGTCGAATGAATGCGGATCAAGAGGACACGCCATGATCGAGAAACGCGACTTTTACATCAACGGCCAGTGGGTCGCCCCCAGCCAAGCCAGTGATTTCCATGTGATCGACCCCTCGACCGAGGAGCCCTGCACGGTGATTTCTCTGGGCGGTCAGGCCGATACCGACGCGGCCGTGGCGGCGGCCAAGGCGGCGCTGCCGGGCTGGATGGCCACGCCGGTCGAAGAGCGCATCGCGCTGGTGGAAAAGCTGATCGAGATCTACCCCACCCGTGCCGAAGACCTCGCGCAGGCGATGTCGATGGAGATGGGCGCACCGATCGACATGTCGCGCACCCAGCAGGTGGGCGCCGGGATATGGCACCTGAAGAATTTCATTCGAGCAGCCAAGAATTTCCAGTTCGAGCGCCCCCTGGGCGACCACGCCCCCAATGATCGGATCATCTACGAGGCGGTCGGCGTTGCCGCGCTGATCACCCCGTGGAACTGGCCGATGAACCAGATCACGCTCAAGGTGGGCGCGGCAGCCATCGCGGGCTGCACGATGGTTCTGAAACCGTCCGAGCAAAGCCCGCTGAACGCGATGATCTTTGCCGAGATGATGCACGAGGCGGGCTTCCCGCCGGGTGTCTTCAACCTGGTGAACGGCGACGGCGTGGGCGTGGGCTCGCAACTGTCGGGGCATCCGGACGTCGACATGGTCAGCTTCACCGGCTCGACCCGTGCGGGCACGGCGATTTCCAAGAACGCCGCCGACACGCTGAAGAAGGTACATCTGGAACTGGGCGGCAAAGGCGCCAACGTGATCTTTGCCGATGCCGATGACAAGGCGGTCAAGCGCGGCGTGCTGCATATGATGAACAACACCGGCCAGAGCTGCAACGCGCCCAGCCGGATGCTGGTGCAGCGCCCGATCTATGACCAGGCGGTGGAAACCGCGGCCGAGGTGGCGGGCAAGGTCACCGTGGGGCCGGCGATGCAGGAAGGCCGCCATATCGGCCCCGTCGTGAACGAGCTTCAATGGACCAAGATCCAGGCCCTGATCCAGAAAGGCATCGACGAGGGTGCGCGCCTGGTCGCCGGCGGTCCCGGTCGGCCCGACGGGTTCAACAAAGGCTATTTCGTGCGCCCCACCGTGTTTGCCGACGCCAACAACCAGATGACCATCGCGCGCGAGGAAATCTTTGGCCCGGTCCTGACGATGATCCCCTTCGATACCGAGGAAGAGGCCATCGAGATCGCCAATGACACGCCATATGGCCTGACCAACTATGTTCAGACACAGGACGGCGCCCGCGCCAACCGCATGGCGCGCAAACTGCGCTCGGGCATGGTCGAGATGAACGGCCAGTCGCGCGCCGCCGGTTCGCCCTTTGGCGGCATGAAACAGTCCGGCAACGGGCGTGAAGGCGGTGTCTGGGGGCTGGAGGACTTTTTGGAGGTCAAGGCCGTCAGCGGCTGGACCCCGGAATAACCCCCGCACGGGAACGCACAAAATGTGGGGCAAGGCGCGGACAGGCACCTTGCCCCGTTTGCGTCAGGCCGGACGCACCACCAGTTGTGGCTCGCCGTTCGACGTATGGCGAGCTGACCGACCGTCCCAGCCGATCTGACCGCTGACGCGCTGGCGAAAGGCCGAGAAGCTGTCAAAGGTCACCACGTCGACCGGGGTGTCGAACTGCAGCGTGATCCGCCGCTGCGCGCCGTCGCCCAGCATCGTCAGGCCGCGGATTTCCCCGGTGAAGGGCTGGCCCAGATAGGTGCCCCGCACGCGGTCTCCGACCTTCAGGTGCAGCCGGTTTCCGGCCATCGCGTGCAACGTGTTCCAGTCGCGCGCGCCGTGCTGATGGGCGATCATCTCAAGCGATTGCGCATGGCTCAGGGCCACGCCGGCGCCACGCAGTTTCTCGCGCAGGCGTTTGGCCTGCACTTTCAGCTCGCCCACGGGGGCGATGGTTCGGATCTGTGTCATGTCTTGCCTCGTTTCCAGAAACGGGCGCGAGTATTGGACGGGGCTCGCCTTGCCATCCGCGCGCCGGGAAAGGGCAACAGATGTGGTTTGAACCGGGTTTCACCAAAGCCAAAGGGCCGCGAGCGGCAGGAGACCCGAACCTGCGCGCCTTTTGGCAGGCGCGAGACCCCAAGTCAATCAGGCATCGGCCTGCGCCGCCTCGTAGGCCAGCATGGCGCGTTTGACGGGCAACCCCCAGTGATAGCCGCCCAGGCCCCCCGATTTGCGCAGCGCGCGGTGGCAGGGGATCAGCCAACTGACCGGGTTGCGGCCCACCGCCGTGCCCACTGCCCGCACCGCCTGCGGCGTGCCCACGGCCTGCGCGATCTGGGAATAGGTCGTCACCTGGCCCGAGGGGATCTGCATCAGCGCCTCCCACACCTTGATCTGCAAGGGTGAGCCGATCAGGTACAACGGCGTAGGCTCCAGCCGGTCGCTGGCCGCGCCGAAGGCCGACAGGACCCACGGGCGCAGGCGCATCGGATCCTCGACGTATTCCGCCAGGGGCCAGCGCGACAGCATGTCCTGCATCGCGGCCTCTTCGCCGCTCTCGGCGGCAAAGGCCATGCCGCAGATGCCCTTGGCCGTGCCCATCACCAGCGCCGGGCCAAAGGGGCTTTCGAACCAGCCCCAATAGATGGTCAGCCCCGCCCCCTTGCGGGCATATTCGCCGGGGCTCATCGCCTCCCATTTCAGGAACAGGTCATGCAGGCGACCGCTGCCGGACAGACCGACGCTGTGTGCGGTCTCCAGCGTGGTGAACCGCTCGCGCAGCAGCGCCTTGGCATGGCCCAGCGTCAGATATTGCTGGTAGCGTTTCGGCGACACGCCCGTCCAGCGCGAGAAAAGGCGCTGGAAATGCGCGGGGCTCATGTCCATCTGGCGGGCCAGCTCTTCCAGCGACAGCGACTCACCGCCCTGGTCGATCAGATCGATCGCGCGCCGCATCACGTTGTAGTGGTACCCGGATTCGGATGTCTGGACGTTCATGGCATTCACCTTGCTGTGGCTTGTCCCATCCTAGCCGCGCCGGGCCCGACCGTGCGACCCGAAACTTGCGCATTGGCGGTGCAGCGGGCTTTGGGCTTGTCACCCGGCACCGCGGGCGGCATTAAGGCCCGGATGGCAAAGCAGCTTGATTATCACACGATCCGCGAGATCTTTACCCGGTTCCAGCAGGCCGACTCCGAACCCAAGGGCGAGCTTGAGCATGTGAACGTGTACACGCTTGTCGTCGCCGTGGCGCTGTCGGCGCAGGCGACCGATGCGGGCGTCAACAAGGCCACCCGCGCGCTGTTCAAGATCGCGGACACGCCGCAGAAGATGCTCGACCTCGGCGAAGAGGGGTTGATCGAGCACATCAAGACCATCGGCCTGTTCCGCCAGAAGGCCAAGAACGTCATCAAGATGTCGCGCATCCTGGTCGAGGACTACGGCGGCGAGGTGCCCAATTCGCGCGCGGCGCTGCAATCTCTGCCGGGCGTCGGGCGCAAGACCGCGAACGTGGTGCTGAACATGTGGTGGCGATACCCGGCGCAGGCGGTGGACACCCATATCTTTCGCGTCGGCAACCGCACGGGTATCTGCCCCGGCAAGGATGTGGATGCCGTGGAACGCGCCATCGAAGACAATATTCCGGTGGACTTTCAGCTTCACGCCCATCACTGGCTGATCCTGCACGGCCGGTACCACTGCAAGGCGCGCAAGCCGCAATGCGGCACCTGCCTGATCCGCGACCTGTGCCAATTCGAGGACAAGACCCTATGAAAACCTATCACCTGACCGGCATCGGCAACGCCGTTGTGGACGTCATCTCTCAGGCCGACGACAGCTTTCTCGAGATGATGGGGATCGAAAAAGGGATCATGCAGCTGATCGAACGCGAACGCGGCGAGGTGCTGTATGCAGCCATGGAAAACCGGGTGCAGACGCCGGGCGGGTCGGTGGCCAACACCATCGCGGGCGCGGGTGCGCTGGGTCTGGACGCGGCCTTCATCGGGCGGGTGCATGATGATGCACTGGGCCGGTTCTATGCCGATGCGATGAACGAGGACGGCGTGGATTTCGTAAACCCGCCCGTGCCGGGGGGCGAACTGCCGACCTCGCGCTCGATGATCTTCGTCTCGCCCGATGGCGAACGGTCGATGAACACCTATCTGGGGATTTCCTCGGAACTGTCCTCGGCCGACGTGCCGGCCGAGGTGGCGGGCAACAGCCAGATCATGTTCCTCGAGGGGTATCTGTTCGACAAGGAGAAGGGCAAGACCGCCTTCCTCGAGGCTGCGCGCGACTGTCGCAACGGCGGCGGCAAGACCGGCATCGCCATCTCCGACCCGTTCTGCGTCGAGCGTCATCGCACCGATTTCCTGCTGCTGATCGAACACGAGCTGGATTTCGTGATCGGCAACGAGGCCGAGATCAAATCGCTGTTCGAGACCGACGATTTGGAAGAGGCGCTGCGGCGCACGGCTGCGATCTGCCCGCTGGTGGTCTGCACCCGCTCGGGCGACGGGGTGGCGGTTCTGCATGACGGCATTCGCATCGACGTGCCGGTCGAGAAGGTTGTGCCGGTGGACGCTACCGGCGCGGGCGACCAGTTTGCCGCCGGATTCCTGTTCGGCATGGCGACGGGCCGCGACATGGAGACCTGCGCCCGCATCGGCAACGTCTGCGCCCGAGAAGTAATCAGCCATATCGGCCCGCGGCCGGATACCAATGTGCTGGAGCTGTTGCGGGAAGAGGGGTTGGTTTGATGCGTGCGCATAGGCTCTTGGCACAGAGTCATATGCACAATGGCTCGCGAAATAGATATGGATTGGAAAGCGCTGGCATGAAATTGCAGATCAAATTGGATGTCTCCCTTTGATACCTGCCTTAGGTTGCAATCAAACAATTTTTAGGTGTAGTACTCCACGGATTTCGAGTGTCAAACAGACTAGGAGATCGACTGTGACAAAGCTCACAATGGCTATTTTTTTACTTCTGATACCCGGAGCCAGCCTTGCTGGTATGAGAGACGGCCCGTGTCAGAGTTGGGAAATGGACGAGCCCGATCCTTATTGCGAATCCTTTTTGGATTGGCTTCCGCAGTACGATGAAAACTTCGACATCAAAGATGTTGAAGGCAGATACGCGCTGGATTGCTCCAAAGACGGCGGCATCGAAGTGACCGGTCTTAGATCCAACGATATGCTAGAGCTAATTTATGAGGGTCAGCGAATTTCGGATGCCGAAGTGGTTTATGCATACTACGGAAAGAACAATCCGCCAGCTACTTTCATTGCTGGCGTAATGTTCGACGAATATAGCGCGGGGATCACACTGAATGGTGATCAACACGGCTTTTATCTGGTCGAAGATCGAGAGAAAGGTCGCCGTTTTTCTCAATGCCTGGACTAAGAGCTACCCCCAATACCATCCGAACGCCTCCATCATCCACTCGTAGAACTCGCGTGTGAAGGGCACGATCTCGGCGATCAGCCGGTCGGGGTCCTGCCAATTCCGGCGGTGAACGCGGGGGGGGCGTCTCGATGTCGTGCAGCAAATGACGTCCAAGCCCCGGTGGACGTCAACACGTTCAACCTGCCCAGCCCAGAGCGTGTCCGGTCCTCACCGGTCAGGCGGGGTCCAGTCCGTCTGGACCGACTCGCGCCGGTTGAGCCGCAGGGCAAGGCCGATGGCCACGCCGACGCCGATGGCCACGGTCAGGTCGATGAAGACGGTCAGCAGCATGGTCAGAACCAGCAGCGCCCGGTCGCTGGGTCGGGCGCGGGCGTATTCGCCCCATTTGTGCGGCTCGCTCATGTTCCAGGCGGTGATCATCAGCAGCGCGGCCAATGCCGGCATGGCCAGATAGCCCGCCGCCGGGGCCGCAACCAGCATGATCAGCAGGATCGTCAGCGCGTGGATGATGCCCGCAACCGGCGTCTTGCCGCCCGCCTTGATGTTCGTCGCCGTGCGCGCGATTGCCCCGGTGGCCGGCAGCCCTCCGAACAGGGCCGAGGCGATGTTGGCCGCGCCCTGGGCCGCCAATTCCGCGTTGGGCCTGTGCTGCCCGCCGATCGTCCGGTCGGCGACCATGGCCGACAGCAGCGATTCCACTCCGGCCAGAAAGGCGATCACGACCGCCGAAGGGAACAGCTCGACAAAGCGCGACAGCGACAGGTCGGGCAGCTGGGGCGCAGGCAGGGTCGAGGGCAGATCACCGAACCGCGAATGGATCGTGTCGACCCCCAGCCCCATCACCGCGACCAGCGCCGAAGCAACGCCCACCGCGATGATCAGCCCCGGAAAACGCGGCGCGATCCGGCGCAGGGCCACGATCAGCACCGCCGCCAGCAGGGCGATTCCCGTGGCCGGCAGATTCAACGTGTCGCGCGCGGCCCATAGCGCGGGTACTTTCTCAAGAAATTCGGCGGGCAGATTTTGAATCGACAGGCCGAAGAAATCCTTGATCTGGCTGGTGGCGATGATGACGGCGATGCCGATGGTAAAGCCGTTGACAACGGCCTCGGGCACGAATGAGATCAATCGCCCGGCCCGGAAATAACCCGCGATCAGCAGGATGAACCCTGCCATGAAGGTGGCCATGACCAACCCGTCATATCCGTGTTCGGCAATCACGCCGAACACCACCACGATGAAGGCGCCGGTCGGGCCTCCGATCTGGACCCGGCTGCCCCCCAGCGCCGAAATGACGAACCCCGCGACGATGGCCGTGACCAACCCCTGCGCCGGGTCCGCGCCCGAGGCGATGGCGATCGCCAGGCTCAGCGGCAGGGCCACCATGGCAACCGAAATCCCGGCGATCAGATCCGCCGTGAACTGAGCCATGTCATAGGTTTTGAGCGTCGTCAGAATCTTTGGCTGGCGCATGAAATTCACCATCCGCAAAAGGCCGCTACTGCTGCGCGGCCCGGGAAACGCGCCAGATTTGCGCCGATTTTTGCACCGGGTCAAGTTCGGCAAGTGTGCGCAGTCGATGCGCGCGGCCCGGAAAATGCGCCGGAATCGGCAACGCCTGCGCCCGAGAAGTGATCAGCCATATCTGCCCGCGGCCGGATACCCACGTGCCGGAGATGTTGCAGAAAGAAGGGTTGGTTTGAGGTAGAACCTACTTGCTTGGTTCATTTGCGATCACAGTGGTCAAGGTGCGTGTCGTTCGGCTTCTGGTGATTGCAATCGCACCAAGAACCAAAGCGCAGGCTATGGCTTGGGGTGCCGTGATTGCTTCGCCAAAAGCAACAAATCCGACCACGAACATTGTGGGCAATTCTATGCTTCCAACGACCGCGGTTTGAGAGGCGCCGATCAAGGGCGAGCAAATCGTGTAGATGAGCTGCGGCACAAGCGCCGTGACCAGGCCAATTCCGACAATCAAGATCCAGTCGGATTGCCCCTCCGGGAGCAGCTGTTCCACATCGGCACTCAGAATCAGCGGCAAGAGCCCAAGAACCGATCCCAGGGAAACCGAGGCTATGCGCGCAAGCGGCGCGATTCGGGACAGCCTGTAGACCAAAACACAAATACCGAAACCAAAGCCGAACGGGGCCGCCAGCGCCGCCAATAGAGTTGGTATGTGTTGTGGGGACACGGATGCGGGCGAACCAGCAGTGATTGCCGCCAGAACGATAAGGCCAGAAGCAAGCAAGGCGCGCCGCGTGGGTGCATCAGAAAAAAGCGCCCAGGCAATGACTAATGTAAAAACCGGATAAGTCATGTAGAGCACCCCCACGGTTGATGCGGGCAAGGCCTCCAACGCCGTCACGTATCCGATCCACCCAAGTCCCATCACGGCTCCTGCCGAAAGGCCCCAACAAATCTCGCGCCAAGCTTTTCGGTGCACGATGAGAACGGGCAGCAGCAGAATTGCCGCGACGATGTATCGGTAGAACGCGACGGCATAGGGCGCGACGCCCTGCTGCGTCAGCCCTCTGCTGAAATAGGGCACCAGCCCAAAGCAGATCGACGCGAGAAGAACGCCTGCAACCGCAAGCGCATAGGGAATAGCCGGTCCGGTTTGTGTTGAGGTCTTTGCCATGAACGAGGCCTAGCACAGGTTCGCGAATTTCATAGCAGGGATCCATGGACTGGGCACTTTGTCCGAAATGCGGAACCCGCTTGGCCGTGGTTTAATTCACCCCAAATACCCACGAAAAGCGTCCATCACCTGCTCGTAGACCTCGCGCTTGAAGGGTACGATCTCGGCGATCAGGCGGTCGGGGTCCTGCCATTTCCAGCGGGTGAACTCGGGGTGGTCGGTCTGAATGTCGATCTGGTCGTCGGCTCCCAGAAACCGCAGCAGGAACCATTTCTGCTGCTGCCCGCGATAGCGGCCCTTCCAGATGTGGGGCACGATGTCATGCGGCAGGTCATAGGGCAGCCAGCCGTCGGTCTCGGCCACAATTTCCACGAGGTCGGGGGTGACACCGATTTCCTCCTGCAACTCGCGCAGGGCCGCCTCGCGCGGAGATTCACCCTCGTCCACGCCACCTTGGGGCATCTGCCAGGCGTCCTCGAACCGGTCATTGCGCTGGCCGACGAAAATCTGACCCTGATCGTTCATCAGCATCAGGCCGACGCAGGGGCGATAGGGCAGTTTGGCGATCTGTTCTGGGGTCATGGGCGGGCCTCGTAATGTGGTTGGCCAAGCTGTAGCAACTGGCAAAGCGGCGGCAAAGGGGGTGACGTCAGGTTTCGCGTGACACCGGCGCGGTGCGGCGCGATTGTCAGCCCCGAATTGAGGGAGAGTTTCAAGATGACTGCGTACCCGAACCTGCTGGCCCCGCTGGATCTGGGCTTTACCACGTTGAAGAACCGGGTCCTGATGGGCTCGATGCATACCGGGCTGGAAGAAACCGGCGACTGGAACCGGGTGGCCGAGTTCTATGCCTCGCGCGCACGTGGCGGCGTGGCCCTGATGGTGACGGGCGGCATCGGGCCGAACCTCGAAGGCTCAGTTTTGCCCGGCGCTGCGATGATGGCCAGCGACAAGGACGTGGCGAACCACTCGGTCGTCACCGACCGGGTGCATCAGGCGGGCGGCAAGATCGCAATGCAGATCCTGCATGCGGGCCGTTACGCCTATGGCCCGAAATGCGTGGCGCCCAGCCCGGTGAAGTCGCCGATCTCGCCCTTCCCGCCCAACGAGCTGGACGAGGAAGGCATCGAGAAGCAGATCGGCGACATCGTCAACGCCGCCGTGCTGGCGCAGAAGGCCGGCTATGACGGGGTCGAGATCATGGGGTCCGAGGGGTATTTCCTGAACCAGTTCCTGGTGACCCACACCAACAAGCGCACCGACCGCTGGGGCGGGTCCTATGAGAACCGGATGCGCCTGCCGCTGGAAATCGTGCGCCGCACCCGCGAGGCGGTGGGCACCGATTTCATCATCATCTACCGCCTGTCGATGATCGACCTTGTGCCCAATGGCTCGACCCATGAAGAGGTGGTGCAACTGGCGCAAGCGGTCGAGAAGGCCGGGGCGACGATCATCAACACTGGCATCGGCTGGCACGAGGCTCGGATTCCCACAATCGCCACCAGCGTCCCGCGCGCGGCCTTTGCCTGGGTGACGAAGAAGCTGATGGGCAAGGTGGGGATTCCGGTCATCACCTCGAACCGGATCAACACGCCCGAAGTGGCCGAAGAAGTGCTGTCGACCGGCTGTGCCGACATGGTCTCGTTGGCGCGGCCGATGCTGGCGGATGCGGATTTCGTGGCCAAGGCGATGGCTGGTGAATCGGCCAAGATCGCGCCCTGCATCGCCTGCAACCAGGCCTGTCTGGATCACACGTTCAGCGGCAAGCTGACCTCGTGCTTGGTGAACCCGCGCGCCTGCCACGAGACCGAGCTGGTGATCGAAAAGGCCGCCACGCCCAAGCGCGTGGCCATCGTGGGCGCGGGCCCGGCGGGCCTGTCCACCGCGATGACCGCCGCCCAGCGCGGCCATGACGTGACCGTGTTCGACAAGGCCGACGAGATCGGCGGCCAGCTGAACCTGGCCAAGCAGGTGCCGGGCAAGGAAGAGTTCTGGGGTCTGGTGGACTGGTATCGCACCATGTTGGACGATCTGGGCGTAAAGCTCGAACTGGGCCGCGAGGTCGGCGCCGACGATCTGACCGGGTTCGACGAGGTGGTGATCGCCACCGGCGTC
The DNA here is from genome assembly GCF_056535705.1 of Ruegeria sp. BC8. Taxonomy (NCBI): domain Bacteria; kingdom Pseudomonadati; phylum Pseudomonadota; class Alphaproteobacteria; order Rhodobacterales; family Roseobacteraceae; genus Ruegeria; species Ruegeria sp. BC8. The sequence continues at coordinate 2,854,781 of NZ_JBQFIV010000001.1, forward strand.
AACCCGCGCGACCCGCAGATCCCGGGCGAGGACCGCGACAATGTCGTGAACTATATCGACGTGCTGCGCGACAAGGCCCCGGTGGGCAAATCGGTTGCGGTGATCGGCGCGGGCGGCATTGGGTTCGACGTGTCGGAATACCTGCTGGAGGAGGGCCATTCGCCCACCACAGACCTGCCCTTGTGGATGAAGGAATGGGGCGTCGCCGACCCTGAACAGCACCGCTCGGGCCTGGCGCCCGAAGGCCCGCAGCCCGAGGCGCCCAAGCGGCAGGTCACGCTGCTTCAACGCAAGAAGCAGGCGCATGGCAAGGGGCTGGGCAAGACCACCGGCTGGATCCACCGCGCGACGCTGAAGATGAAGGACGTGAACTTCGTGGGCGGCGTGAACTACGAGCGCATCGACGACGAGGGGCTGCATGTCTCATTCGGAGAAGAGCGCGCGGACCCGACGGTTATCAAAGCCGAAACGATTGTCCTTTGTGCCGGACAGGTGCCCGAGCGGTCGTTGGCCGATGCACTGATCGAACGCGGGATCACCCCGCATGTGATCGGCGGCGCGGATGTGGCCGCGGAACTGGATGCCAAGCGGGCGATCAACCAGGGCACGCGGCTGGCCGCTGCACTTTAGGGAAGACCCGTTCCGTCCACTGCCCCAAGGCGAGAACACCCAGACAAAAGAAAGCCACCCGAACGATGCCCGGGTGGCTTTTTTGAGAGTTGAGCCAATTCCCCGCCTTAAACGGAAAAAGTCAGACCTGTCTCGTCCTCGAACAGTGCCAGGTATTCCTGGTAGTCCCGAAAGGCGCGGCGCAGAAGAATTTGTGACGCTGGCTTCGCGCGCCAGGGCTTCTTGCCCCCGATATAGTGCCACATCTTCGGGTTTCGGCTTGCCTGTTTCAGTTGGTCTCGAAATTCGGCAGAGGTATGCCGGAATTTCGGACTGTGCGCGTCGTACCAAATCTGCGGCCGCGTGTTCCACTGCTGAGGAAGTCTGAGCCACTGGCCCGCAAAAATCTGGTTCATCCGATCCTGCTCGGGCAGGTCGTGGATATGCGGGATCAGCTTGTCGAAATTGCCCAGCTCCTTGCCCGCGGGTGAATTCCGGATCGCTTCGCAATCCATCAGAAGGATGCCCGCGTTGAAGTAGTTCTCGCCGGGCAGAAAGCCCAACCGGATGCTGCGCAAAACGCGTGTGACCGACTTTTGGTGTTCGTGCCCCGGCCTCAGAACACTCTGCAGGGATGGGCGCAGAAAGCGGCCTTCGCCCAACGTGACCAATCCCATGTCGACACAGGCCCCGATCCCGTGGCCACTCATGTCGAGCTCCTGCAACTCGCAGACATCGCCCAGCACAAGTGTGTCGGCGTCAATGAACAGACACCGGCCCGAAAAGAATTCGGGCAGAAACAACGGCAGCAGCGTGATTTTCGGGTATTTCGTCTTGAACTCAGAAAACCGGCCGAGCGTTTCGGACTGGAACTCCCGGTAACAAACCGTGCCGTTGTCGACCGCACGATCCAGTTGGTCGACGGCTGCGATGTCTTGTGCGGTAAAATCCTGACCGAAAATGGTAACGTCAACAGGCCGGCTGGCGTTCTTGACCACGGAATAGGCCGACAGCAATGCGGGATACAGAAAGTTCCGGTCGACCCCAAAAACAACGTTCATTCAAATACCATGGCTCCGCCCCCGATCAGAATCGTGTATAGGCGACGCAAGCACATGTAATCAAACCGAAACCGTCCCGGCGCTGCGGTTGACCGGTACGGGTTACTCCACGGTGATCGTTATCACCTCGGAAACGATCGGCGTCGCGTGAGGCACATGACCCGCATCGCCCAAGACCAGTTGCAACGTGTGCGTCCCGGGGGCAAGCTCCAACGTGACTTCGGTCTGACCACCACCGAAATGCAGGTGGTTGTCATCAGCCGGCAGCCCATATGCCAGTTCGTCGGCCCCGTCCTCACCCTGACCCAATGGGGGGCGATCGATCAGCAAATGGTGATGGCCTGTGTTTTCCTTTTCGGTCCCGGCTGGCGCAACGCCCATACCGCGGAGGCCAAATACCACCGTCACCGGTGACGTTACCGTGTCGCCGTCCGACAGGTTGACGAAATAGACCTCGGCATCGGGGTTCGAAGGTGTCTCCCCTCCGGCCCAGGCCAAGGGGGCAAACAGGCAAAAAATAGTTACTAGAATGGCTTTCATGATCTCCTCCCTGGACACAAAAATGCCATTCTGACTTTAGCACGTTGCGAGAAATTACCAGAAAAGAACACGCAAACAGGGGGCGGATGCAGGCGGGAAACCACTGTTTCCGCGTTTCCGAAGCGCAAACGATCCGATTCAAAACCCTGATATTATCCCATGTCTGCCCAGTTTCCGCCCAGATTGGAGGCGATGGTCGGTCAACGAACAGACGACCTGGGGAACGAGAATGGACCGACTGACAGAAATGGAGGCCTTCGCCAACGTGGTGGACCAAGGTGGTTTCACCGACGCGGCCAAAAAGATGGGCATTTCCAAATCAGCCGTGTCGAAGCACGTGTCGAGCTTGGAGGCCCGCTTGGGCGCGCGTTTGCTGAACCGCACGACGCGCCGCGTGTCGCCGACCGAGATCGGGCTGGCCTATTACGACCGCGCACGCCGTGTGCTGAATGATGCAGGCGAAGCCGACGCGCTGGTGACGTCGATGCAATCGGCGCCTTCAGGTCTGCTGCGCATCAGTGTGGCCACTGATTTCGGGGTGAACCACCTGTCGCCCGTGCTGTCGGGTTTCCTGGCGGCCTATCCCGACATCACCGTGAACATGGTCTTGAACAATCGCTATGTCGAACTGATTTCCGAAGGGTTCGACGTGGCCGTGCGCATCGGCGAGCTGGAAGACAGCACCCTGCGCGCCCGCAAGCTGACCGAAACGGTCAAACGCATGGTTGCGGCCCCCAGCTATATCGAGAAGTTCGGGCGCCCGGCAAAGATCGATGACCTCAACGAACACAAGCTGCTGCATTACTCCAGCCAGTCCTCGGGCAACGTCTGGAAGTTGACCGCGCCCTCGGGCGAGAAGAGGCAGGTGCGCACGGCGGGTTGGCTGAGCGTGAACGACGGTCAATCCCTGTTGAATGCGGCTATCTCGGGCCTCGGAATCGCTTATCTGCCCAGCTATCTCTACGCGGACGCGCTGAAATCCGGCCAGGTGGTCGACGCGATGCCGTCGCTGCCGGACGAAGTCCAGGGTGTCTATGCGGTGTACCCGCCGGGCCGGTTCACCCAGCCAAAGGTGCGAGCGTTCATTGATTTCCTTGTCGAGTCCTTTGCCGAAAAAGGTCCGATGGATTGGTAAGACCTCCCAGTGAAGACTGACCGGCCCGCGCAAATTGCGCGGGCTTTTTTTCGTAGTCAGTTCAACAGCAGAACAGCCTCGACCCGGCGGTTCTGTTCGCGCCCTTCCGGGGTGGCGTTCGAAACGATCGGGGCGAGGTAGCCGACACCCTGCGCCTGCACGCGATCTTCGGCCACTCCATGTGCCTCGATCAATCGCGCACGGACAGCCTGGGCGCGGCGTGTGCTGACCTCGATATTGGCCTGCAGGTCGCCGGTGTCGTCGGTGTGCCCAACCAGCGCCAGCCGCGCGCCGGGGGTCTCGGCCAGGTAGCCGGCCAGCAGGCCCAGCGACTCGAACGGCCCGGCCCCCAAGGCAACCTCGCCCGTCTCAAAGCTGAGATCGCCGAGTATCACGTGACCATCCCGCACCAGGTTGGCAACCAGCCCGTCGCCGCCAATCACCGTTTCCTCGACCACCAGCGGCGGTGGGGTCTGACCCTTCGGAGTGACGCGGATCATCTGCACATACCCGTCGGGCTGGTTTCGGCTGATCAGCAAGGTCAGGGCTTCGGCTCCACGAGTGGCTGACAGAAATCGATAATCATTGATTGCGACATACATGTCGGGCGTCGGCACCACCTCGGTTCCAAAGCGGAAGTCGAACCCGCCGCAAGTGCGGGCCTCACATTCAAAAGCGATCTCGAAACCCTGCGCCTTGAGCTGATCCCGCAGCGGGTCGAGGATCTGCAGCGTCGTACTGGAACCGGCCTGCAACCGCCATGTGGTGCGCTCGATCCGGCCTTCGACCGTGCGCGCGGGAACGGCGTTGTCTGCAAACGGGCCGGTCGGCAATTGGTAGCTGTCCAACGGGCTGACGCGCTGGCTGATTTGTCGCGCACTCGCCGGCAGCGACAGGTCCTGCGCCGCCACAGGACCCGCGATCAGACAGAAAAGAAGGACAGCAAATCGGATCATCGAAACTGCGCGTGATACTCGTCATTGGGCACCATCGCCGTGGCACTGGCGACCCGGTTGGACATGTTGAAGAAGCCCGCAACGTTTGCGATGTCCCAGATGTCGCGGTCGGTGAACCCCGCATCGCGCAGGCGCTGTCGGTCCGGTTCCTCGATCTCGGCGCTGGCTGTGGTCATCTTGGCGGCGAAGTCCAGCATCGCGCGCTGACGGGCATCCAGAGGCGCCACACGGTAGTTCATCACCAGCATTTCACCCAGCTTGGGATCACCTGACAGCTGACGCACGGCGGCACCATGGGCAACCAGGCAATAGAAGCACCGGTTGATCGACGAGACCACGACCGCGATCATCTCACGTTCCAGCTTGCTGAGCCCGCTGTCCGCCAGCATCAGGTCATTGTACATGCCCGTGAACGCGTTCAGCTTGTCGATGTCAAAGGCGTTTGCCTTCAGCACGTTGGGGACCATGCCCAGCTTCTCGACGCAGATATCGAAGTATTTCTGAGTCTCGGGCGGCAGCGGATCCACCATTGGCAGGTCAAGCGCGGTGGGCATGTCTCGATCGGTCACGTCTGTCTCCTCTCAGACCAGCTGGCGATAGTGATACTCTCCGACGCGTTCCATCCCCAGAGAGTGGTAGAGCGCGTTGGCGCCGGTATTGGCCTTGGTGCAGATCACGCTAAGGGTATGCGCGCCATTGTCCAGCGCCCAAAAGGCCGCGGCGCGCATTGCCCATTGGCCCAGCCCCTGCCGGCGGTGGGCGGGTACGATCTCAAGCGCGTGCAGCATGGCGATACCATCATGTATGGCGACATAAGCGGTGCCGGCCGGTTGATCGCGGTGACGCAGCAACAGTCCGGTTTTCGGACCTGTTGCCCGTTCCATCACGGCCAGCCGGGCAGGCCCGATGCCACCTTGGGCCCAGATTTCGCGCATGATTGCCAACGGCTCCCACAGGCAGAACACCGTGACCGGCGGGACCGGCTGGTCCGTCAGCTGTGAGACCGGGCAGGCATAGATGTTGACCGGATCCAGGACCTCGTATCCGCGTTGCGCGAGGGTTTCGTCCAGGTCCGCGTCGTGGGGGCGCAGGCAGAAGATGCGCTTTTGGCCCATCGCAAGCATGGCCGCCTCGGCCGCCTCGATGTCGGTCGCTGTGACCGGGCCGGCACGGCTGGCCGCCGATACGCGTGATCCACCGCCCTGCCCTTCGCGCAGCAGAAACGGACCCAATTGCTCATACCGTGCGGCGGGCCAGGTGCCATCGACCACTGCCGCCCAGTCTACCGTCACAGGCCAAGCTCCTTGGCCAGTCGCGTCGTGACCGCATCGATACGCGACCCGTCAGTGCCCCGAACAACCACGTTGGCCCCGAAGACGCCGTTGATCTGGAACGGGTAACACCCGATCGACACGTCGCCAAATTCCTCTGCCACGGCGGCCAGGGTCGCCGCGATGTCGCCTTCTCCCCGGTTGACCCGCAAGGTCTGAGACAACAACGGTTTTCCTCCGGTCAGGGTGGGCAGCACACTGGCCACCATCGCCTGGAAGACCAATGGGACGCCGGCCATCACATGGACATTACCTAGTGTGAACCCTGGCGCGGTGGAAACCGGGTTGTCGATCAGCGTTGCCCCGTCAGGGATGCGCGCCATGCGCAGGCGCGCTTCGTTCAGCTCCAGCCCCGATTGGTCGTAGTGCGCCTGCAGCAGGGCACGGGCGTCCTCGCGCACGTCGATATGGGCCCCGAACGCGCGGGCGATGCAATCGGCGGTGATGTCGTCATGGGTCGGGCCGATGCCCCCGCTGGTGAACACATGGTCATAGGCCTGCGACAGCGCCTTGACGGCGGACTCTATGGCCTCGGCGTCATCGCTGACGATACGAACTTCTTTCAGGTCGATGCCATGCTTGGTCAGCTCCTGCGCCAGAAAGTGCATGTTCGCGTCGCGGGTGCGGCCCGACAGGATTTCATCCCCGATCACCAGCATTGCGGCGGTTGGGTTGGGCATGGCGCGCTCTCCTCTTGATCGACCTTTGAGGCAGGTATAGGCCCGGAGCCATGCGCTTTCAAACCCCTCTTGTCCCCGCCCGCCTGATCCGCCGCTACAAACGCTTTCTGGCCGATTGCAGGCTTGAGGACGGGCGCGAGGTGACGGCCCATTGCGCCAATCCGGGTTCGATGATGGGTCTGGCCGAACCGGGCGAAAAGATCTGGCTTGAGCCTAATGAAGACCCGAAGAAAAAGCTCAAATTCGGCTGGCGGCTGGTCGATCATGAAAACGGCCATTTTACCGGCGTTGATACTTCGGTCCCCAACCGGGCCTTGCGCGCTGCGCTCCAAGCCCGGGAGATCCCCGCATTGGCCGCCTATGAAACCGTGCGGCCCGAGGTCAGATACGGCCAGAACAGCCGCATCGACTTTTTGCTTTCGCAACCCGGGCTGCCCGACGCCTATGTCGAGGTCAAAAGCGTGACCCTGTCGCGCGAACCGGGGCTGGCCGAATTCCCCGACAGCGTCACCGCTCGGGGCACCAAACATCTGGGGGAGCTGGCCGAAATGGCCGCGCAAGGGCACCGGGCCATCCTGCTCTACCTGGTTCAGCGCACAGATTGCCGCAATTTCGCATTGGCCGCCGATATCGACCCGGCCTATGCGGCAGCGTTTTCGACTGCCCGGGCCAATGGGGTTGAACACGTGGTCTGTGGTACGCGCATCTCACCGGATGGCGTCTGGGTTCAGCCGCAGGCGACGATCTCCAGAGACTGAAGGCCGGTCGATTTCCGCCGCACAGCAATTCAATCGGGGACGACGGCGTCGACCTCGATTTCAACCAACCATTCGGGATTTACGAACCTGTTGATCGCCATGATCGTGTCCACGGGTCGCGCGCCCAGACAGTACAGCTTGCGGGCCTCAATCGCCTGCTTCCAATTGTCGATATCGGTCAGGATCACGCGGGTTCGGACGATGTCCTGCAAACCCGATCCGGCACGCTCCAGCGCATCCTTGATGATCTCAAAGCATTGCTTGGTCTGCAGATAGACGTCCCCGACCCCGACTGTCTTGCCTTGCGCATCGACCGGGGCAGTCCCCCCGACCGCGATGAAATTCCCCACCCGAACGGCGCGGCTGAAGCCGACGACCGCCTCCATGGGGTTTCCATTCGATATCAGTTCCCGTTTCTGCGACATTCATCCGGCTCCTCTCTTCCCGACCAAATGAGTCTGTGTACATTCATTTGGCCCCAAATCCGGGCATCGGTCGAGGCCTTTTGACGCCGGGCCGGACCACCCGCGCAAAACGCGGCAACGTCCCTTGACGTTTCGCCCCCCGCATCCAAATTCAGATCAGGGCAGGCACCCGCGACCCTGCGCCCTCTGGTACTTTCTGCACAAGCAGCGTAGAAAGGATGCTGCGCAGAATTTTTTGGAGCCCCGCACGAATGAAAGAGCATCGTGGCCGTCTGACGAAGGACGGTATCCGCATCTACGAACAGGCTGACTTTGCCGGCATGCACGCGGCAGGGGCTCTGGCGGCGCGCATCCTGGATGATATTGCCGAGCATGTCTCTCCCGGCCAGACCACTGGCGAGATCGACCGGATCATCACCCAGATGGTCGAGGACGCCGGCGCGAAATCGGCCACCATCGGTTACAAAGGCTATCAGCACGCCAGCTGCATCAGCGTGAACCACGTGGTCTGCCACGGGATTCCCGGGGACAAGAAGCTCAAGGATGGCGACATCCTGAATATCGACGTGACCGTGATCGTCGACGGCTGGTTCGGCGACACGTCGCGCATGTATGTGGCCGGAAAGCTGCCGCGCAAGGCCGAGCGGCTGATCCAGGTGACCCACGACGCCCTGTTCAAAGGCATTGAGATGGTCAAGCCGGGCAATACGTTCGGTGATATCGGCCACGCCATTCAGGCCTATGTCGAGGCGCACCGGATGAGCGTTGTGCGCGATTTCTGCGGTCACGGGCTGGGCCGGGTGTTCCACGCACCACCCAACGTGCTGCACTATGGCCGTCCGGGCACCGGTGCGGTTCTGGAAGAGGGCATGTTCTTCACCATCGAACCGATGGTGAACCTGGGCCGCCCCGAGACCAAGACGCTGGCCGATGACTGGACCGCCGTGACCCGTGACAAGTCGCTGTCGGCGCAGTTCGAACATTCAGTAGGTGTGACGGCTGATGGGGTCGAGATCTTTACCCTGTCACCGGGCGACAAGTTTCATCCCACCTATTCTTCCTGATCGGCGGCCTGATCACGCATCAGTTTCAACAACAGGGTTTCCTGCCCCCACGGCGTCACCGCGTCGTGGATGAACACCGGTGTGCGCGTCGGTTTCCGTTCGGGCCCGGTGGTCGCGTCGGTTTCCTGCGGAACAGTCCAGATCGGGGGTGTCAGGGCGCGGTCCATGCACCGACACTAGCACGCCCCGGTCAGATTCCCAAAAGCGCCGGAACCTCGGCCATATCGGTGATCACTTCGGCCCCGAGCTTGGCTAGTTTTTCGCCACCCTCATGCGGCGCATATGCCAGACAGCGCATGTTGGCCCGTATTGCGGCGGTGACACCGCTGGCACTGTCTTCGATGACCACAGGCCGTGAGGCGCCAAATTGTTTCGCCGCAGTCAGGAACATTGTCGGGTCGGGTTTCGCCTTGCCCAACACATGTGCCGAGAACATCACGCCCTGAAAACGATCCCACAGTCCGTTCTGCCCCAGCGTGATGCTCATCTTGTCCGGGCTGCCGTTTGAGGCAACACAATAGGGGACGCCGCATGAGTCCAGCGTGGTCAGCAAATCCAAAACACCCGGCATCAAGCCCACGCCCTGCTTCAGGCAATCATAGGTTTCGGCATAGACCTCATCGACCCAGTCATCCGGCAAATCCGCACCCAGCTCCCTGGCCTTGTCCCGAACACCGGCCATGGTGCCACCCACGAAAAACCCCACGCTGTCCTCAAGGGTCAGATCAAGACCATAGCGCCCGAGATTGTCGACCAGCACCTGATTGGACAAGGGTTCGCTGTCGACCAGAACACCGTCGCAGTCGAAAATGACCAGATCATGCATTCGAGGTATCGCTCCAAATCAGGGTGATATGCGTGTCGCCGTATTTGCGGCTGTCTTGCAGGGCGTACCCCTCGGGCGGTTGCATCGGGGCGTTTTCCTCCCACACGATCAGCGCATCGTCAGCAATCCACCCCTGCGACAGGGCGGCGATAGCCTTCTGCCCCATTGACTTGCCGTAAGGTGGATCCAGAAAAATCAGATCATAAGGCGCGCTGGGGTTTTCGCCCAGCCGCGTAGCATCCCGGCGGATCAGGTCAGTGCGGTCGGCACTGCGGGTCAGATCGATATTTTTGCGGATCAGACCCTGCGCCACGCGCCCGTCATCGACGAAGGTCACATGCCCGGCTCCACGCGACAGCGCCTCGAGCCCCAGCGCGCCGGTGCCGGCGAACAGGTCCAGCACCCGCAGCCCGTCGAAATCGATCAGGTGGTTCAGCACGTTGAACAGGCTTTCGCGAACCCGGTCGGTGGTGGGGCGCAGATGCGCGCCCGCATCCCCCTTGCCGACCGAGGCCAGCGCCCGGCCCCGGAAATCTCCGGCGATGATCCTCACGCCTTGAGCAGCGGTTTCAGATCCGCTGCGGGGTCGGCCACCACCGCCGGATCGGCGGTTTTTCCCGCGTCGATCAGGCGCTTGCCGACCATATAGGCGCGCGGGTCGTTCATCGCATCCACGGCCAGCAGCTGATCGCTCTGGTAATACCAGAACGAGGTGGTCGCTCCCTCGCCCGGACGGGTTACGACGTGGTCATAACCCATGTTCAGCCCGGCGATCTGCAGCTTCACGTCATACTGGTCCGACCAGAACCAGGGCGTGGCCACGTAATCCTTGCCCGCGCCCAGCATGTTCTGCGCCACCACCTCGGCCTGGTCGATGGCGTTGGGCACGCTTTCCAGACGGATTCGCCGGCCCTTGTAGGGGAACGAGGCGCAATCGCCCGCCGCCCAGATATCGGCGGCAGAGGTGCGGCCATGCACATCGGTTTTGATACCGTTTTCGATGGCAAGCCCGGCCGCTTCGGCCAGTTCGGTGGCCGGAGCGATGCCCACGCCGACCACCACGAAATCGACCTCGAGTTCGGTCCCGTCGCCCAGCACCGCGCCGGTGACCTTGCCATTCTCGCCGGTGATCCGGTCCAGCCCTACGCCTTCGCGGATGTCCACGCCATGCGCGCTGTGCAGTGCGCGGAAATAGTCGCTGGTCTCGGGGGCCGCGACACGCTGCAGGATGCGGTCAGCCATCTCGACCAGCGTCACCTGCACGCCGCGTTTGGCGCAGACCGCCGCGGCCTCGAGCCCGATATAACCACCGCCCACGATCAGCGCCCGCGCGCCTTGGGTGACGGCGGGGGCCATCGTGTCCACATCGGCCAGCGTGCGCACCACATGCACGGCCGCCAGGTCTCCGCCGATCGCGGCAGGCAGGCGGCGCGGATGCGAGCCGGTGGTCAGGGCAAGCTGGTCGTAGGATATCACCTCACCGCTTATGGTCACGGTCTTGGCCGCCGGGTCGATCGCGCCCACCTGCTGGCCCAGACGCAGGGTGATATCGTTCTCGGCATAGAAACTTTCGGGGCGCAGGTAGAGCCGTTCAAGCTCCATCTCGCCCAGCAGATAGGCCTTGGACAGCGGCGGGCGCTGATAGGGCAGCACGGGTTCCGCCCCGATCAGGGTGATCGCCCCGTCAAACCCGCCTTTGCGCAGCCCGGCCACCAGTGATGACCCCGCCTGCCCGGCTCCGATCACGACGATATGGCTCATCTGGTCCGCCCCCTGTCAATTTCCCATGGCTTGTGCCACCCGCCCACCTATATTGCGGCAAGGAGCGAGTTTGCAATTTCAATCGACAGGAGCATGAAGATGATTTCAACCGGCGACACCCTGCCCGAAGCAACCCTGATCCAGATGGGCGCTGACGGACCGGAAGAGGTGCGGGTCTCCAGCAAGGTCAAGGGCCGCAAGGTGGTGATCTTTGCCGTGCCCGGCGCGTTCACCCCCACCTGCCACTCGGCCCATGTGCCCAGCTTCATGCGCACCAAGGACCAGTTTGCGGCCAAAGGCGTGGACGAGATCATCTGCGTGTCGGTCAACGACCCCTTCGTGATGAAGGCCTGGGGCGAGGCCACGGGCGCAACTGCGGCCGGACTGACCATGCTGGCCGATCCGGCCTCGGAATTCACCAAGGCGATCGGCATGGATTTCGACGCCCCGCCCGCCGGCCTGATCGCGCGCTCCAAGCGCTACGCGATGCTGGTCGAAGATGGCAAGGTCGTGGCGCTGAACCTGGAGGAAAGCCCCGGCGCCTGCGAGATTTCGGCCGGAGAAGGCTTGCTCGAAGTCATCTGACAGGACGGCCCCGGTGCGCACCGGGGCCATGCCACGGGTCACGTTGGATGAAGGCCAATTAACTTGGCCCACACCTTCGGAATGTGCCAGTGTTCCTGCATGGGAACCGGGAGTTCATTCATGAAAAGATTTCTAGCAGTCATTACTTTGGGCGGCGCGGGGCTGTTGACCGCGTGCGGGCCTGCGCCAACACCGCAGCAACAGGCTGCGCGCCAGCACGAGATCGCCTGTCTTGGCGGCACCCTGGGCGGCGCGTTGATCGGCGGCGCCATCGGCAACCAGTTTGGCGGTGGGTCGGGCAAGGATATTCTGACCGCAGCCGGCGCCGTGGCCGGCGGGGTCGAAGGCCAGAGATTCGCATGCTGAGGAGCGCCAGGATGAAACACTCGGTTCTATTGATGACGGCCCTGATGATGGCAGCACCTGCCGCCGCAGACAGCGTGGCCGAACTGAATGAGCGCGAATTGAACGCGATCGACGCCAACAACGACGGTTTCCTGTCGCGCGACGAATTCGATGCCTTTTCGGATTACGCCTATCAGGAAATGGACGATGACAAGAATGGCACGCTCGGTCTGGACGAGGCCAAGCCGTTCATGGATATCAAGATGTTCCAGAAGATTGACCGCAATCGCGACAACTCTATCTCTCGGTCAGAGTATGACTCGCAGATGAATGACGATTTCCTGTCTGCGGACAAAGACCGGAACGGTCAGTTGGATTGAGGCCCGGCGCCCCGGCACGGCTGACCCTGAGACCAACAGGAGCGCAGGCATGAGAGTATTTTATTGGCTTGGCGCGGTCGTTCTGCTGGCAGCGTGCGACGTCCCGCAGGCGCCGGTCGTGACCGGGCCGGACGGGCAAGCGCGCATTCAGATCAATACGGCTGGTCTGACCTGCTATCAGACGCGTTGTCTGGACATCAATCCGGCGGCGCGCAGCGTACGGATGATGGGCAACCGCACCGCCGGAATCCCGCGCGACATCGACGTGAGCGACGGTACCGTGACCCCGGCCGAGTTCCGTCGTCTGGGCGAGGTAGCGATGTTGGCTGGGGGCATGGGGTCGCGGGGCGACCGCGGCTAAAGCAGGCTGTCCATCTTGCGCGCAAGCTTGGCGTCCTGAGACGACAGGCCGCCCACGTCATGAGTGGTCAGCACCACCTCGACCGTGCGGTAGACGTTGGACCATTCGGGATGATGGTTCCATTTTTCCGCAAAGATCGACACTTTGGTCATCCAGCCGAAGGCATCGACAAAATCGTCGAAGATAAAGGTCTTGGTGATCGCGTCACGATCCTTGACCATGGTCCAGCCGTTCTTGAACAGCGGATCCAGCAGCGGGCCACGGGTCTCGGTCGACAGAAGTTCGCTCATTGCTGTTCCTCCGGGTTGGCTTTTCTGAACGGGCCGTAATCCGTCAGAATTTCGATCTCTTCCCCCACCGCGCGGGCCTCGGCCTCGAGATACCGCGCGACGGCGTCCGCAAAGCCGGGATCGGCGATCCAGTGCAGGCTGTGCGTGCGCGTGGGCAGATAACCCCGCGCCAGCTTGTGTTCTCCCTGCGCGCCGGCTTCGACGCGGTCAAGACCATGCGCGATGGCAAAGTCGATCGCCCTATAGTAGCACAGTTCGAAATGCAGGCAGGGGTGATGTTCGTTGCAGCCCCAATAGCGCCCGAACAAGGTCTTGCGCCCGATGAAGTTCAGCGCCCCTGCGATCGGGTATCCGCCCCGCTCGGCCAGCACCAGCGCCACGTCATCGGCCATGGTTTCGTGAACGATGTCAAAGAATTGCCGCGTCAGATAGGGCGAGCCCCACTTGCGTGCGCCGGTGTCCTGATAGAACTCCCAGAACGCGTCCCAGTGTTCAGGCCGCAGATCGGCGCCGGTCAGGGTGCGGATCTCACCGCCAAAGGCATTGGCCTGCGCCCGTTCCTTGCGGATGTTCTTGCGCTTGCGCGAAGACAGGGCGGCGAGGAAATCGTCGAAGTCGGCATAGCCGTCGTTCAGCCAGTGAAACTGCTGCGATTCGCGCGCCAGCAGGCCCATCTGCTGCCCGGCCAGCGCCTCGTCCTGGGTGCAGAAGGTGACGTGCAGCGACGACAGGCGATTGTCGGCGGCCAGTTGCACCGCCCCCTGCACCAGCGCCGACATGGCGATCCCGTCATAGCCGGGCCGTGTCAGAAACCGCCGCCCGGTGGCCGGGGTGAAGGGCACCGCGATCTGCAATTTCGGGTAATACCGCCCGCCCGCGTTTTCATAGGCATGGGCCCAGCTGTGATCGAAAATGTACTCGCCCTGGCTATGCGACTTGGCGTACAATGGCGCGGCCCCGATCAGCAGGCCGTCCAGATAGGCGGTCAGGTATTGCGGCTGCCAGCCGGTGCCCCGTCCGACCGAGCCGCTGTCTTCCAGCGCGCGCAGGAACCGGTGCGTTGTGAACGGGTCCAGCGGGCGGGTGCCGTCGGCGGCCTCGGGGCAGGCGCAACTGTCCCATTCGGCCGCAGGGATCTGATCCAGCGCCGACAGAACCCGTATTTCGATCTGTGACTGGTCCATGTGCCCTCCTGCGTCCACTGAACTATCTGTGACGCCGGCAGCCGGGTTCAACCCGGAATGGCGGCCAGATAGTTCTCGAAGGTCACGTTGTCGGCCACCTTGCGCGCCTCGGCCTCCTGTTCGGCCGAGCGCACCGTCCAGCACAGGATCGGCACGCCTTGGGCCTTCAACTCGGCCACGCGGGGGCGGGACAGGTCCTGCACCTCGTGGCTGATGAAGCTGGCGCCAACCCGGTCGAAATCGGGGATGTCGCGCAGGTGGTCGCAGACCTCGGCCGGCAGATGCTCGACTTCGGGCCTGTAGGAACAGGTCGTCAACCCACGCGTCATCTCCGGCGCCAGTCGGGCCAGCTCGGCCACCGAGTTGGGGTTGAACGACATCAGCGCGACCGGACCGTCATAGGACTTCAGCAGCGCGACCGCGTCTTGCTCCAGCCGCCCGTCCACAGGCCCCATCGCACCGTGCTGATCCTTGAACTCGATCAGCAACGGCACGCGGCCCGCCACCAGTTGCAGTACTTCCTCAAGCGAAGGGATACCCTCGTCCCCGTGCAGCAGCGGAAGGTCCGCGGCCTCGGCCCGGGTGATCTGCTGAATGGCGCCCGGCCGCCCGGTCAGGCGCGTCAGATCATAGTCGTGAAACACCATGGCATGGCCGTCCGACGTCAACTGCAGGTCAATCTCGATCCCGTAGCCCGCAGCAATGGCGGCCCGGATGGCCGCCCGGCTGTTTTCCGGGCGGTTCTGGCGAATGTCATGCAACGCCCGATGCGCGATCGGCGCGCCCATGAACACACGAGGCAGAGACGGTGTCATTGGATCTCGAAAATCCCTTCGATCTCGACGGCCACGCCCAGCGGCAGCGATGCGGCGCTGACGGCCGAGCGCGAATGGCGGCCGGCATCGCCCAGCGCCTCGACCAGGAAGTCGGACGCGCCGTTGATCACCTGCGGCTGGTCGGTGAAATCGGCGGTCGAGTTCACGAAGCCGGTCAGCTTGATCACCCGCACCAGCTTGTCGATGTCCCCGCCGCAGGCCGCCTTGACCTGGGCCAGCAGGTTGATGGCACAGACCCGGGCCGCCGCCGCACCGGCGGCCACATCCATATCGGCGCCCAGCTTGCCGGTGATCAACGCATCGTCCTTCGAGATCTGGCCCGACACATAGACGATGTTGCCCACCCGCACGAACGGCACGTAATTGGCTGCCGGTGCGGGGGCGTCCGGCAGGGTCACGCCCAGGGATTCCAGTTTGGCTGCGATGCTCATGTGATTGTCCTCAACTTCATGTGACTCGGGCGGACGCTAACCGGGAACACCGCCCACGGAAAGCCGGAAACCGGCAATTTCGCATTTGCCCGCGATTTGGGCAGGTCTCCACTCATGCGGATGTGTTGAATGCAGGCCACTTTACCCGGGTCCGGCGCGCGGGTTAAACGCTAGGAGTTTCCTTTCGAGTGCGAAACGACTATGTGCCGTTGAATTGGTCCGTTGTGCCAACGAGAAAACGTATTGATTGAGTGTCCGGCTGGATTACATCCGGACGATCGGGAGTAACCAAGACCGTGTCCAACCGGATCCGTTTCAAGCACATCGTCGCAGTGTCGCTGTTCGCGGTTCTGTCGGCCTGCGCGTCGCAACCCCAGGACGCAGCGGCCCGCGGCGAGGTCTTCGACCCCTACGAAAACGCAAATCGCGGCATTCACAAGTTCAATCTGGGCGTCGACCGGTTCCTGTTCCGCCCGGCCTCGAAAGGCTATGTGAAAATCGTACCCGACCCGATGGTCACCAGCTTCAACAACTTCGCGGAAAACATCTCGTTGCCCGGACAGGCCGTCGACTATCTGCTGCAGGGCAATCTGAAACAGTCGGGCAACGCCCTGCTGCGGTTCGTGATCAACTCGACCGTGGGCGGGTTCGGTCTGTCCAAACCGGCGGATGAGTTGAACCTGTCGCCGGTTGATACCGATTTCGGCGAAACGCTTCATGTCTGGGGCTTCGGCGAAGGGGCTTATGTCGAACTGCCGTTCTACGGCCCCTCGACGACCCGGGATGCGGTCGGCGTTGTGGTCAACCTGTTCTCGAACCCGATCAACTTCTCGCCGACGCGACCGGCCGACAACCTGGGCGTCTATGCCGAGGTGGTACGGCGGATGGGCGATCGGGGCAGATTCTCGGACACGGTCGACTCGATTCTGTACGAAAGCGCAGACAGTTACGCTCAGGCCCGCCTGATTTATTTGCAAAACCGCCGGTTCGAACTGGCAAGGGACGATGAGGATGCCTATCTGGGTCTGTATTCCGATCCCTACGCCGATACCGGCACCGACCCGGTCAGGGACCCATACCTTGACCCTTACGAGGACCCATATGAGGACCCCTATGCTGAATAACGCCATGAACCGCCGTACCTTTGCCGCCACCGCCCTGGCCGGGCTGGCCGTGGCTGGCCTTCCACAGCAGACCCTGGCGTTGACCGAGGCCAGCGCGACACAACTGGTCAACAGCGTCGTTGCCGACATCACGCGCGTGATCGAGTCGGGCAAATCCGAAAGCGCCATGCTGCGCGATTTCGAAAAGATCTTCGTGCAATATGCCGACGTTCCGATCATGGCACGCTATGCGCTGGGCGCCGACGCCCGCAGCGCCAGCAATGCACAGATGCGCGAATTCACCAAGGCTTTCCAGGGGTATATCTCGCGCAAATACGGTCGACGCTTCCGCGAATTCATCGGGGGTGAGGTCACCGTGAAGAATGCCCGCAAGATCAAGGCCGGCTACGAGGTTCGCAGCAGCGTCAAGCTGCGCGGCGAAGCGCCGTTCGAAGTGACCTTCCTGGTGTCGGACAAATCGGGTCGCGACAAGTTCTACAACATGTTCATCGAAGGCGTGAACCTGCTGCTGACAGAGCGGACCGAGATCGGCGCCATGCTGGATGCGCGCAAGGGCAACCTGGATCAGTTGATCAATGACCTAAAAAAGACCGGCTGAACCAATCGGTCAGAGTAGTGATGACGCCGCGCAGGATCCCTGCGCGGCTTTTTTCGTGGCTCAGTTCAGGCGTTCGCCTGTCGCTTTCGCAAAATAGGACACTTTGCTCATGTCAAAGGCCAGGTTCAGCATCTGACCGGCCCTGGCACTGGTCTCGGCATGCAGGCGGGCTGTGACCTGTTTGCCGCCCAGTTCCGACACGACGTAGGTATCGGCACCGGCCGGTTCGACCATATCGACCAGGCAGGCGGCCTCTTGCACACCGGCACCAGCGCGGAACCCGGATTCAGCGATATCCTCGGGGCGCAGGCCCAGGATCACTTCTTCGGGCAGGTCCAGATCGCGCGTATCCGTCAGCACGATCGGGTCAGCACCATCCCGCGCAATGGCGACCTGCGTGCCGGTCCCGTTGCGCTGGACCCGCGCCGGGATCAGGTTCATCGCCGGCGAGCCCATGAAATCGGCCACGAACAGGTTGGCGGGGCGATTGTAGATCTCGGCCGGGGTGCCGATCTGCTGCACCACGCCGCCCTTCAGCACCACGATCTTGGTGGCCAGGGTCATCGCTTCGATCTGATCATGGGTCACATAGACGATCGAGGCATCCAGCGTCTGATGCAGCTTCTTGATCTCGGTCCGCATCTCGACCCGCAGCTTGGCGTCCAGGTTCGACAGCGGCTCGTCGAACAGGAACAGCTTGGGGTCGCGCACCAGAGCCCGGCCCATCGCCACACGCTGACGCTGACCACCCGACAGTTGGCTGGGGCGGCGGTTCAGCAACGGCTCGATCTGCAGAAGCGAGGCGACCTCTTTCAGCTTGGCGTCCTGAGTTGCCTGATCGACCCCGCGAACTTTCATGCCAAAGGTGATGTTCTTGGCCACCGACATGGTCGGGTACAGGGCGTAGGACTGGAACACCATCGCGATGTCGCGGTCTTTGGGGCTGACATGGGTCATGTCCTTGCCGCCGATCGACAGCGTCCCGCCCGAGATCGGCTCGAGCCCGGCGATGCAGTTCAGCAGGGTCGACTTGCCACAGCCCGAAGGGCCGACCAGCACCAGGAAGTCGCCCGGTTCGATCGAGATGTTGATGTCCTTCAGAATCTCGGTTGCGCCGTAATTCTTGTACAGGTTTTGGATATCGAGGATGGGAGCCATGGGTTATCCCTTCACGGAACCGGCGGTAAGGCCGCGGATGAAATACTTACCGGCAACGACATAGACGAGCAGCGTCGGCAGCCCCGCGATGATCGCGGCGGCCATGTCGACGTTGTACTCTTTGACGCCGGTGGTTGAGTTGACGATGTTGTTGAGCGCCACGGTCACGGGCTGCGTGCCCGCCTGGCTGAACGAAACGCCGAACAGGAAATCGTTCCAGATCTGGGTGAACTGCCAGATCACGGTCACCACGATGATGGGCAGCGACAGCGGCAGGAAGATCGACCAGAAGATCCGAAAGAACCCGGCACCATCCACTCGCGCCGCCTTGGTCAGCTCGGCCGGGATGGTGACGTAGTAGTTGCGGAAGAACAGCGTTGTGAAGCCAAGCCCATAGATCACGTGGACGAAGATCAGGCCCGGAATGGTTCCGGCGATCCCCATCATGCCCAGCAGACGCGCCATCGGCAGCAGGACCACTTGGAACGGGATGAAGCAACCGAACAGCATCAGAGAAAAGATGATGTTGGCCCCTTTGAAACGCCACTGCGCGACGACAAATCCGTTCAACGCCCCCAGAAGGGTCGAGATTGCCACGGCAGGGACCGCAATCAGGACCGAGTTCCAGAAATAGGGCCGCAGGCCTTCGCACTGGATACCGGTGCAGGCGCCTGACCAGGCGGTTTTCCAGGCATCCAGACTGACCTCGCGCGGCAGCGAGATCAGCGATCCCGTACGAATTTCCTCGAGGCTTTTGAGCGATGTGGTCAGCATCACGAAAAGCGGCATCAGGTAGTAGAGCGCAAAAAGACCAAGCAGGACATACAGCAACCAACGCAGGGCAATCTTGCCCGTGGCACTCTGGCTGCGGGTTCGGGTTTGGGGCATCGACAGATCAGTCATTTTTCGCCCTCAGTTCTGAGTAGAGGTAAGGAACCACGATGGCAAAGACGACCAGCATCATGATCATCGCGGACGCCGCCGCCTGGCCGATATCGCCGCGCGAAAACGCCATCGCGTACATGTATGTTGCGGGCAAATCGGTTGCGTAACCCGGACCACCGCCTGTCAGGGCAATGACAAGGTCAAAGCTCTTGATCGCAAGGTGCGCCAACACGATGAAGGCCGACAGGAAGATCGGAGCCATCGACGGAATGATGATTGCCGTATAGATCCGCCAAGTGGGGATGCCATCGACCTGCGCGGCCTTGATGATCTCACCATCCACCGAGCGCAGTCCGGCCAGGAACAGCGCCATGACAAAACCCGAGCTCTGCCAGATCGCGGCGATGACGATCGTGTAGATCGCGTAGTCCGGGTTCACCAGCCAGTCGAACTTGAAATTCGGAAAGCCCCAGCCCTGGACCATGGCCTCGATACCCAGACCCGGGTTCAGGATCCACTTCCACGCGGTGCCGGTCACGATCATCGACAGCGCCATCGGGTAGAGATAGATCGTACGGATCGCGCCTTCGACGCGGATCTTCTGATCCAGCAGAATCGCCAGCAGCAGGCCCAGAACCATCGCGATCACGATGAACAGCGCGCCAAAGACGTAAAGGTTGTTGATCGCCGTGTCCCAGCGGGGCGAGTCAAACAGGCGGTCATATTGGATGAAGCCCTTGATCTCGTATTTCGGCAGCAGTTTCGATCGGGTCAGCGACACCCAGGCGGTCCATCCGATAAATCCGTAGACAAAGATCAATACGGCGATGAACGACGGTGCCAGCACCACCTTTGGAAGGTGGTTTTCCAGCCATTCGGACATTTTTTCCTCCGGGGAAAGATGCTCTGCCCCGCAGTATAGGGGGCAGAGCGTGTTGGATCAGTAGCTGTTTGCCACCGCGTCCGCCAGTTGCTGAACCGCGTCAGCCGAGGACATATCCGAGTTGAAATGTGCGGTCACGACGTCGGTGATCGCACCAGCCTGCGCACCGCGCAGCGCCATGCCATGCGCGTAGGACGGCAGCAGCGAGCCATTGGCGGACGAAGCGCCCATGTCTTCGGCCGAGATCTTGGCGCAGATGTCGAACTTGTCCAGCGCCACGTCGGTCCGCGCCGGGATCGACCCCTTGTTCAGGTTGAACACTTCCTGGAACTTGGGCGCGACGATCAGCTTGGCCAGCAGTTCCTGACCGGCGCGCTTGTCGTCGCCGTCCACGTCGAACATGGCAAAGCTGTCGACGTTGTACAGATAGCCGTCACCGGGGGTCGAGGCGCACAGGAAGTCTTCGCCGGGGACCTTGCCCGCGGCCAGGAATTCACCCTTGGCCCAGTCACCCATGATTTGGAAGGCGGCCTCACCGTTCATGACCATGGCGGTGGCCAGGTTCCAGTCGCGGCCCGAGAAGTTCTCATCAACGAACCCGCGCAGGGTGCGCATCTGGTCAAAAATCTGAACCATCGTGTCCGAGGTCAGAGTCTCGGGGTCCAGATCGACAAAGGCCTTCTTGAAGAACTCGGGTCCGCCGATGCCCAGCGCAACTGCTTCGAAGACGGTTGCGTCTTGCCAGGCCTGACCACCATGGGCCAGCGGGATGATGCCTGCGGCCTGCAGCTTCTCGGCAGCGGCGTTGAACTCGTCCCAGGTGGTCGGCATCTCGATGTCATTGGCGGCCAGGATGTCGGCATTTGCCCAGATCCAGTCGATGCGGTGCACGTTGACCGGTGCAGCACACCAGGTGCCTTCGCACTGCATATGCGCCGCGATCGAGGCGGGCAGGACTTCGGCCCAGCCCTCGGCCTCGGCAACGTTCGAGATGTCCGCCAGAACACCCTCTTCATACCATTCCTGGATCGCCGGGCCTTTCAGCTGAACGGCGGTCGGCGCGTTGCCGGCCAGAACGCGGGCGCGCAGCGCGGTCATCGCCGCGTCTC
This sequence comes from Ruegeria sp. BC8, assembly GCF_056535705.1. Taxonomy (NCBI): domain Bacteria; kingdom Pseudomonadati; phylum Pseudomonadota; class Alphaproteobacteria; order Rhodobacterales; family Roseobacteraceae; genus Ruegeria; species Ruegeria sp. BC8. The sequence continues at coordinate 2,876,096 of NZ_JBQFIV010000001.1, forward strand.
CGCCGCCGCCTGCAACGGGCATATCCGTCCAGGTGCCGCCATTGGCCGCGAATTCTTCCTGCAGAACGGCGACCGACTTGGCCTCGCCGCCCGATGTCCACCAGTGCAGAACTTCGGCCTGCGGTTCGGCCATCACCGACGTGCCAGCCAGAACGGCCAGCGACGACGCCGTGGCGAGTGCGAAACGTTTCATGTTTGGTATCCTCCCAGATCCTTGTTTGCTGCCGCGGGGCAGCGATGCGGGACATTACCGGTAGCCGCTTGCCGTCTGGCAATGGCAAATTTCCCATGTATCCGGCGCGGGCTGCAAATTTTCCCGCCTTTTGTTACAGCGTGTTACGTTGACCTTGAATCTGTTGCAGTCCGTTACAATTGAGGGCAGCGTCGAGGGGGAAATCGGGGAGGAACAGCGTGAGCATTCCACGTCTGCTGGTTGTGGATGACGATCCGGAAATCCGGTCGATGTTGACCCAGTTCTTTCACCAGAACGGGTTCATTGCCCTGCCAGCAGCCACCGAGCGCGAGGTGCAGGCACACCTGAAATCAGGCCGCATCGACCTGATCCTTCTGGATGTGATGCTGGGTGACGAGAACGGGGTCGAGATCTGCGCCCGGCTGCGCCGCGAACAGGACGTGCCTATCATCTTCGTGTCGGCCCTGTCTGCCGATCATCAGCGCATGGCCGGGTACGAGGTGGGCGCCGACGACTACATCGCCAAGCCGTTCAACCCGCAACTGCTGCTGGCGCGCGTGCGCGCGGTGATGCAGCGCGCGCGGCGCACGCCATCGCTGGCCTATCGCCGGCGGATCCGTACGTTCCGCTTTGGCGGATGGGTCTATGACGGCAAACGCGACGAGGTGCATGCCCCGGATGGGTACCAGGTGTCACTGTCGCAGCGCGAAACCGCGCTGCTCAAGGTGCTGCTGGCCAACCCGCACATTCCGCTGACCCGCGACGAGATCGCCGCCGCGCTGGACGTGACCGGCACCGGTGACAAACCCGAAGCGCAGGGTCGGGCCATCGACGTCCTGGTAGGGCGGCTGCGGTCCAAGATCGAGACCAACCCCAAAGATCCGCAGATGCTGCGCACGGCCCGCGGTGTCGGCTATGTCTTCGCCTGCGAGGTCACCGTGGAACAGGAGGCATGACCCTGCGCCTGCGGGATCTGGGCTGGGCTTGGAGCCTGAGTGCGTTTGCTGCCGGGTTGCTGGCGGCAGGACTGTGGTTTTCTTCCGTTCGCAACTGGGACGCCTATCTGACCCGGGCCTATGTTGCCGGGTTCTCGGTCTACGAAGATCTGCGCACAGGTCGCGCCTCGCATCCCGACGTGTTGATCACGCCACTGCCGCCCGAGGCCGCAAGGCTGGCCAATGCGGGTGAATTCGAGCAGTTGCCCGACCTTGCAGGGCGCCGGTTTCTGACCAACCTGTCCATTCTGACCGACAGCTCCGCACCGCTCAGCGGACGGAACCTGACGCTTGCGGTCTTGTCCGACCGGCTGGTCTATCCGGTATCCGACATCGTGTCAGGCAGCGATCAGACCGGGCCGCAGAAGATGGGCAACCTGACACGCCTGCTGGCCACCTATTGCAGCGAACCCATTCTGGTGGCCCGGTTCGGACAGGGCGCTTGGCAGAAGATCGACGGTACGCAGGTCTGGGGGTGCGATGCGGCCCCGACCGACCTGCGCCTGCCTGCGATCTTTCTGGCCGTCGTGGCACTTGCGATCATTCTGACATCGGTCGGCAATGTGACAGACAGCTTTTCGCGGTTCTCCCAGTCGCTGCGTGACCGCCGGCGCAGCGGGGGTCCGGACAGCTACGACATGTCTGGGCCGGCCGAACTGCGCGACATCGTATCGGCGGTCAATACGCATCTGGAGGACGAACGCGCACAGCTGGAAAAGCGTGCCACGGTCCTGTCCGGCGTCAGCCACGACCTTGGTACGCCAGCGGCCCGCGTGCGTCTGCGCGCGGCGCTGATTCCGGACGCCGAATTGCGAGAGAAGCTGGAGTCCGATGTCGACCAGATGACGGGCATGATCGAAAGCGTGTTGACCTACACCCGCTCGGAACTGAGCATCGAGGACCCGCGCCAAATCTCCCTCACCTCACTGGTCGAGTCGCTGGTTGCCGACTATCAGGACATGGATCTGCCTGTGACCCTGAAACAGGTCGCCCCGGTCGAGATGGAGGGCGCGGCGTCGCTCTTCATGTCGCGGCGCGGGCATGGTTCGCTTCCGGAAACCCGCCGCATCCTTGTCATGGCGCGACCGATCTCATTGAAACGGGCGTTGACGAACTTGATCGACAACGCGCTGAAATACGGGCGCCACGCAACGGTTGAACTGGAAACCGACGCGGAAACCGCCACGATTGTCGTCGAAGACAAGGGAACCAACTTGTCCGTTTCGGATATCGAGGCGCTGATGGCCCCGTTCCGGCGCGGTTCGAACATCGGGTCGTCCGACGGGTTCGGGCTGGGCCTGACAATCGTTGCAACCGTGGCAGAGCAGCATGGCGGCTCGCTGCGCTTTGAAGCGGGTGATCAGGGTCTGCGGGCACGGCTGCAAATCCGGCGCTGAGACCGTCCACACGCAGGCTAGGAATAGCTTCGCACCAAGGCACTGGCGATCAGGGACCACCCATCTGCAATCACGAAAAACGCCAGTTTGAACGGCAGCGAAACCGTGGCGGGCGGCACCATCATCATCCCCATCGACATGAGTACCGCAGCCACTACAAGATCGATGATCAGAAACGGTAGAAATATCAGGAATCCGATCTGGAACGCGCGGGCAACCTCGGACAGCATGAACGACGGCATGAGAACCGACAGTGGCGCCTCCGGCGACAGCTGCATCGAAGCGGTGTCGGGGCGCAAGGCCGCCATGGCCCGAAACGTGTCACCATCCAGCCGCGCCACCATGAACTCGCGGAACGGCACCATGGCACGTTCCAATGCAGGCTCTACCGCGAGCGTTTCTTCGACCATCGGTCGGATCCCGGTGTCCCAAGCCTGGGTAAAAACCGGCTCCATGATGAAGTAGGTCAGAAACAGCGCCAGGCTGACGATCAACATGTTGGGCGGGGACTGTTGCAACCCGATCCCCTGCCGCAGAATGGCCAGTACCGTGACCAGAAATGGAAAACAGGTCACCATGATCGCAAGGCCGGGTGCTAGGCTGAGCACCGTGATCAGCAGGATCAACTGAATGGTTCGCGCCGATATGGATCCGCCGTCGCCCAATGACAGCGACAGCTCCTGTGCCGATGCCAGTGCGGGTGTCAGCACAAGGATCACAATTGCACACCAGGCCGCCCGACGCATCATCCAAGTCCGTTCTGGAAATCCGAAATCTCGGTCAGACGCACCGCCAATTGACCGGCATTGTCCCCCTCCATTTCCTCGAGCAGACCACGGGCGACCAATTGGTCGCCGACATACAGATCCACCGGATCTTCGACCCGTTTGTCCAAGGTCAGAACGGCGTTCTCACCCATGCTCAACAGGTCGCGTATCAAGGGGCGCGCCCGACCGACGGAAACCGTCACCTCTATGGGAACGGCTTCGAACGGGTTGGGTCTTTCAGGTTTGGATGCAGGTGCGTCACTCATTTGACAAAGCCTCTTTTGCCTCAAAAACAAATGCGTCGAAAGCGGCGGCGATCGCGTCCAGCAGCGCGGTGCAATCAACCTCGGACCGGGCGGTGCCGACCTGCAACCGCGCCTGACCCGGCATCAACTCGGGGTCCGCGACGACCTTGGGGAGGGGCGTTATGTCGGCGGGCAACAACGCCTCGACATCCCCCTCAACACCGGGTGGAACCAACAAAAGGATCGGTTGTGCGACCCGCGCCTTGGCCATTTCGCTCAACTGCTCGATTACACGAGCGGCAAGCCCCCGATCCAACACCTTGGGTAGAACAGTCTGAACCAGAGCGCTGAACATCGGTTCAAGCGACAAGGTCATCCGGGTCAGAGCTTCCTGGTAGGTGAAGGACATATCGGAGAAGGCAGCCCGCATATCCTCGGTCAGCGCAGCACGACCTTGGGCTTGGGCCTGCAGCGCATCCTCCCACCCCGCACCATATCCGCGTTCGAAAGCGGCGAGCCGCTCTTCCTCCAAAGCTTCTTCGTCCAGCAACCGCAGATTCGCGCCGTCGGCCTGAGCGGTGAAATCCTCGAGCAGGTGGGCGATCGACATCACACCTTCTCCTCGTTTTCTTCCAGCCAGCTCCGCAGAATTTCGACCGTTTCTTCCTGTTTGTCCCCGATCATGGCGCGCAGACGGCCGACCGCATCTTCGCTTGCCGTGGACCCAATCGCAGGCACAGAGCCTCCGTTTTCACCCTGGCCGGTGAGAGCGCTGAATTCCTGTCCATCAGCATCTGAGATTTCACCGACAAGGTATGGCGCGCCGCCCTCGGCGGAGGCTGCGGCAGGCGGCAAGGCTGGCACTGCGGCCGAACCGGTCAGAATCGGCCGGATCACGAACAGCCCCATGATCAGCGAGACGATGGCCAACACTGCCATTTGTATCAGCGACATCGTATCCAGATGGATGCTTTGCCAGACCGAAGCGGTCGCCAGTGTTCCCTGCGGTTCGACATTGGGCAGTTCCAGGGATTTCAGCGTGATGACATCCCCGCGATCCGCATCGAAGCCCACGGCCGAGGCGACAAGCTCTTCCAGAGCGTCCAGTTCCGGCTGTGCCATCGGTTCAAAAACCTCGGCACCGGTGGCGTCCGTTGTGCGGGTTCCGTTGACGAGCACGGCAACCGTCAGGCGTTTGATGGCCCCCGGCACCCGCAGAACTTCAAGCTCGGTCTCTGAAACCTCATAGTTGATCCGCTCGCGGGTTTGCGTGGCTGAAGAATTCGATTCATCGCTGCCATTGCCGTCCCCGTCCGGCAGGTTGGACGCGACCGTCACATCAGACGACTGATTGCGGGAGGTATCCAACCGTTCCTCGACATCGGTGCTGATTGCGACACGGCCCTTGGGGTCGAACCGCCGCTCTCTTATGGATTCGGTCTCGGTGACCGTGTCGACGCTGACTTCGACCACCGCATTGCCGGGTCCGACGCGTGCCTCGACCAGCCGCAGGACGCGGTCGCGCAGGACCTTGGCCTTGTCGTCGGCAGTGTCGGCGGCAACCGCCGTCTCTTGAGGGCCGATCACGGCGCCGGTGGAATCGATCACCGCAACATCCTCGGGCGCGAGGCCGGTCACGGCGGAGGCCACCAGAAAACGGATCGCCTTGGCCTGCTCAACCGTGATCTTGGCCCCGGATGGCACCAGATAGACCGAAGCGGTTGGCGAAACGCTGGGCTGGAACGGGCTTGTGGACCCGCTGGCAATGTGAACCCGCGCCTGCCCTACATGAGGGCTGCTGACGATGGTTCGCGCCAGTTCACCCTCCTTGGCGCGCCAATAGGCAGCGTCGAACATCTGCGAGGTCGTACCGAACCCACTCAGCGTATCCAGCAGTTCATAACCCCGGTTGCCATTTGCAGGCAGACCCTCGCTTGCCAGGGTCATGCGCAACTCGTCGCGTTGCGAGCCCGGAACATAGATTGAGCCGCCACGAATCTCGTAGGTGACACCGCGTTGATCCAGGGCGCGGACGATATCCCCCGCCGCCCCGCTTTCCAGCCCCGCATAGAGGAGTGTCATGGACGGAGATGTCACCAACCGCGACATCGCCAGGACACTCAGGAACACGACGACAGCTGCCCCCGCCACGATGATTTGTTTGCGCCTGCCCAAACTTGCCCAGACAGTTCCGATCTGCTGCACGCTCACCTCCGACTCGCCGACATTCTGTGCGGCTCGTGCCCTGTTTGAACGATTGCCCTTAACAATCGGTTAGTCCCTGCGGGGTTATGACGGGTGCCGAACGCAAGAATGAGGACGCCATGACAGACGCGACCGTGGATGAGGCAGAAGGCCCGAAGAAGTCGAGCAAAAACGGACTGATGATTGGCGCGATTCTGGCGCTTCTGGGTGCTGCGGGAGGGTACTATGTGACCGCGTCGGGGCTTTTGGGCAAAGCCCCAGAGGCCGAGGGGAAAACAGCGGAAAACGCGGACGCCGGACATGCGATCGATGCGTTGCCGGATGTCGGGTTCGTCGACCTGCCGCCCGTGATCGTGTCCGTGAATTCCGGCGATTCGCGCCATCTGAAATTCCACGCTCAACTTGAGGTGGCCGCCGGTCACGAGGCCGAGGTGGAAAAGATGATTCCCCGCATCATGGACGTGATGAACGGCTATCTCCGGGCCATCAACCTGTCCGACCTCGAAGACTCGCTGGCCCTGGTTCGCATCCGCGGGCACCTGCTGCGGCGCACGGGCATCGTCGTTGGCGAAGGTCGGGTACGTGACGTTCTGGTCACGGAATTCGTATTGAACTAGGAGGCGAAATTGGAACTGATCTCGGACATTCTGCTGGTCGCCGGCGCCTTGGGGGCCGGATTGTACTGTTTTGTTCTGTCCCGACGCCTCAGGCGGTTCACGGACCTGGAGCGGGGCGTCGGTGGCGCGGTTTCCGTGCTGTCCGCACAGGCGGAAGAACTGAAAAAATCCCTGGATGCCGCGCGTGCTGCATCTGACCAGTCCGGGCACAAACTGCAGGATCTGACCGTGCGCGCCGAGTCAGTCGCACAGCGGCTTGAGTTGATCATGGCGTCGATGCACGACGTGATCCCCGAGGACAAACCCGCGGCTGAAGAGCCTGCAAATTCCTCGGCCGAAACCAAAAAGCCGTCACCTCTTGAGGTAGAACCGGTCTCGTTGGAAGAAGAGGTCGGGCCAAAGGACCCCGAGCAACCCGCTGAGCCTGGGGCGGTGGAACAAATTCCATCCAAGCCGGAAGCCGAGGTCAAATCCACCAACGACCCCGCAGAGGATCCGGCCCCGATTCCCAAGGGCGTATTGTTCTTCAGGCACAAGGCGCAAGGTAGCGAGGCCCGATCCTGATGCGCAGCCTGCAACCTGCCCAGCGTCGACCACGTGGTGGCGTTCTGACCCTCATTTCAGCCTTGATGATCAGTTCCGCCATCATACGGCTGGGGCTGGAGGCTGGGCCGGCTTTGGCAAGGGGGTCTGACCCCTCGGAAGTCTCTGCACACAGCGCCGGCTCGGACGAAAAACCGGACATGCAAGCCTTGCTGACCGAATTGCTGCGTCGGGAAGCAGCCGTCAAACAGCGTGAGAGCGCGCTGCGCGACAGGGAGCGTGCCCTGGAGATTGCCAACGAGGCCATTGCGACGCGCCTTTCCGCTTTGCAAGAGGCCGAGGCATCGCTGCGCGAGACATTGGCCGTGGCGGACAAGGCGGCTGAAACCGACCTCACCCGTCTGACCGATGTCTATCAGAACATGAAGCCCAAGGACGCCGCGGCGTTGTTCGAAACGATGGATCCGGTTTTTGCGGCCGGTTTCCTGTCGCGTATGCCGCCTGAGGCTGCTGCGGGTGTGATGGCCGGTCTCAGCCCCGAGGCCGCCTATACCATCAGCGTCGTAATGGCCGGACGCAACGCCAACGCCCCCACTGAGTAGCCGCCATGAGCCCCACCCTCAAAGACCGCTCTGCCGGAGAGACCACATGATCGGAATTCTTGGAATCGTCGTTATTTTCGTAATGGTGTTCGGCGGCTACCTCGCCGCCGGCGGCAAGATGGCGATCATCCTCAAATCTCTGCCGTTCGAGATGATGATGATCGGCGGGGCTGCCATCGGCGCCTTTCTGATCAGCAATGACATGTCGGCGGTCAAACACACGATCAAGGATCTGGGCAAGGTTTTCAAAGGCCCGAAGTGGAAGCCCGAAGACTACCGCGATCTGCTATGCCTTCTGTTCTCGCTGATCCGGCTTGCCCGTTCAAATCCGGTCGAGCTCGAGCAGCACATCGAAGACCCTGAAAACTCGGCCATTTTTACGGCTTTCCCCAAAATACAGGCGGACAAAGAGGCGGTGGACCTGATTTGCGACACCATGCGGTCGGCGGCGATGAACTATGACGATCCCCATCAGGTTGAAGAGGTTCTGGAAAAGCGGATGGATGCCAATTTCCACCACGCCATGCATTCCAGCCACGCCCTGCAAACCGTGGCGGACGGGTTGCCGGCACTGGGAATCGTTGCGGCGGTTCTCGGCGTGATCAAGACCATGGGCTCGATCGACCAACCGCCCGAGGTCTTGGGCAAGTTGATCGGTGGTGCCCTTGTCGGGACTTTCCTGGGCGTCTTTCTGGCCTACGGTCTGGTCGGCCCCTTCGCCGGAAAGCTGAAAGCGGTCGTGGAGGAAGACAATCACTTCTATCAACTGATCCGGGAAGTTCTGGTTGCCAACCTGCATAATCACAACCCCGCAATGTGTATCGAGGTTGGTCGCCAGAACACGCCGACCCACAATCGCCCCGGCTTCACCGAATTGGAAGAAGCCTTGAAAGAGATCAAGCAGGCGGCAGCATGATCCGGGTTTTGCTCCTGACCCTTGGCCTGAGCGCATCGGCAACTGGAGTGCTGGCAAAGGATGTTCCGGTGCGGTCCGGCGAACATGACGGCTTCACGCGGCTTGTTCTCAGCGTTCCTGCGGGCACCAACTGGAGCCTCGCCCACCGGAAAAACGGTGCGCGCCTGGCGGTCGAATTGGACGACGTGGAATTCAAGACCGGATCGGTCTTTGCACGATTGTCCGCAGGCCGGCTTGAGGCGATATCGCAGGCCGATTCCGGCGCGCCGCTTGAGCTGGACTTCGGCTGTGACTGCGCCGCGACCGCTTTTTTGTACAAGGATACGATGATCGTTGTAGACATCGCGGCACAAAAAGCCTTGCCTCCGCCAAGTCTGGACATTCCATCGATTGTGATCCCAGAACAGACATCCAAACGTCGTCCACAGGCCGAAGCCCCATCAATTGAAATCGTTGCCCCACTTCCGCAACTGGATCGCGATGGCCTGCAGCAGCGCCTTTCGACCCATCTGTTGCAAGGCTCGGATCGCGAGCTTGTCGACCTGAACGTCACACCTCCGGGTCCGCGTGCCTCGGTGCCGGAAGCGCTTCCGGACATCGCGCGGGATCTGCCTGCTCATATCCAGGTAAGCTCGATCCTTGACGAGTTGGGCAAACTGGGAGAGCCACCGCTGCAACCTCTGGAGTCGCTGCCAGCCTGTATTTCGGATGCCGAATTGGGGTTCGACACCTGGTCTGACGGTCGGCCCTTTGCGCATCAGGTGGCTGAGCTGCGAGCGGGCTTGTTCCTGGAGTTCGACAGGGTCGACAGATCCATCGCGCTAAAGCTCGCGAAGCTGTTGGCACACTGGGGTTTCGGTTCAGAGGCCATTCAGGTTCTGCAGTTGATGGAAGATGCATCGCCGGAACAGGAATGGGTTCGAGCGGTCGCGCAAATAATTGATGATCAGCCTGTATCAGAGCCTATCCGACTGCGTGGGTTGCAACGCTGCGACGGCGCGGTTGCCATGTGGGCCGCGATGGCGGATGGCCAATTGCGGGATGATGCGCAGCAGGAACGGATGGAACAGGCGTACCTGAAGCTTCCTGAGCATCTACGCCGGATCCTCGGCCCCCGGCTGGCCGAGATATTCGTCAACTCTGGCCGGCTTGAGGCCGCCCGGCGGGTACTGCGTTCGGTAGATCGCGTCCAAACTCTGCAACACCCCGAGGTCACATTCGCGCAGGCAACTGTTGCTGCCGCTGAGGGAGATGCGGACACCAGCGACACTTTGTTGAACGACGTCATCGACAACCCAAGCTCGGATTTGGAAGCCCCGCTTGCACTGGCCCGGCTTGTTGAAAAGAAGTGGGCAGAGGGTGGGGCGGTTTCGCGACGCCAAATCGATCTGATCTCGGGCTACGCGATCGAACTGCGCAATTCTGAATTGGGCCCGGTCATGGCCCGCGGTCACGCCCTGGCGCTTGCCCTGGGCGGCGAGTTTTCTGCGGCCTTCAATATTCTTGATGCCCATCGCAGAGACGATACCTGGGCCGGCACGCGCAATCGCATCTTGCATCTGGCAGCAGAGCGCGCGGATGACCTGACCTTTCTGCTGTATGCAAGTACCCTGAAACCACATGATTTAGAGTCTATTTCGACCGGGGCTTCGCTGTTGCTGGCCAAGCGTTTTGCGGACCTCGGCTTTGCCAAGCAAGCCCGAGACTTGACTGATGCAGGTTCGGATGGGACACGCAGGCGCGACCGCGCCATCATTCGGGCCCGGGCCGCGCTGCTGGAAAACCGACCGGATCTGGCCCTGCGCGAATTGGCCGAGGATCCCTCCGATGTCGCTGAAAGGCTGCGGGCCCAAGCCCTGACCGATATGGGCAATTACACGGCCGCCGTTGAGGCTTGGCGGGACATAGGGGATGAAGATACCGCCGCGCGCCTGTCATGGTGGGCGGGATTCAACTTGGAAGAAGTTGGGGCGAAGGACACCGCGCTGGGGCAGGTCATAGATCTGAGCTCGGCCCTGCGTGCGCCAGTGCAGCGAGAACCGGACAAGCCGATTTCGGACGCTGAACAGCTGCTTGAGGCCAGCGCCGACACGCGGCAGAAGATAACCGAATTGCTGAACGTGACAACTGAATTGGAATAGTCAGGATCCGCGCGACGAACAGCCGGCTTGTGCGCCTCGCATTGAGAGCATGCGCTTGTCTGAAAGAGCAAGCACCGGCAGACTGCCCGGCAAATTCAACCTTATCCAGATAAGGGACAACGGATGTCCGGAGCGCTCATTCGATGTTTTGTCGCCATTCCCATATCTTCCGAAATCGCCCAGATATGCGCCGACGTCGCTCGCGCAGCACATTGCGGTCGAAGTTTGCCTGCTGAAAACCTTCATCTGACGCTGGCTTTCCTGGGCGACCAGACCCGAAACGCCTTGATCGAATTGAATGATCACTTCGAAGTGCTGAGGCGCCCGGCCTTTTCCGTCAGACTGTCCGGGCTGGGCAGTTTCGGAAACTCGCTGCACATGGTGGTAGAGCGCGATCCTGAACTCCTGCACCTGCATTAAAGCGTCCTGCAGTGCATTGGGCGGGCCGGGCTGACGCTGCAACGCCGCCGCTTTCGACCGCATATCACCATAGTTCGGGGTATTGAATCGGCTCTAAACAAGGCCATTTTGCATATCCCAGTTCCCCAAACCACCATGGTGGTGACCCAGTTCAACCTGAACTCTTCCACACTTCGGCCGGACGGCGCACGATATGAAACGCTGTCGACCTATCCTTTGCAACTGCAAGGCTGGTCGGGTCAGGCTGACGACTTCACCGACCGGTAGAGAGGCTGCACTATGTCACTAAACCGGGTGCCGGGATCGGTAAGGTTCAAAACCGCCCTGCTCAGATTCTTGGCAGCAGACCCTCCGATTTCCGGAGAAGAAAACTCGACAAACTTGTCGATGACGTCCTGTCGCGACATCGGAGACTCAGGCCCGCCCCGGGCATGGATGTCGCCCGAGCGGAAAACGCGACCGTCTTGCGTCGTTACCTGAACGTCGGCCCAGCGCCCGGCGGGAAAGCGGGAATTATGGCGGTCCGACTCGGATACGGTGATGCGACTCAGGAAATCGGCGACCATCGGATCGGATAGTCCATCGCCGCTGATGTGCTCGACCCCGATCCGCCCGTGTACCGCAAAAGTCGAGACGGCAAATGGCAGCGAGTATTGCGCCTGCGACGTCGTCTCGGGCATCCCCGAATACAGTTGAACCGCTTCGTGAAAACTGTGGATCTCGACGCGGGCGATCTGGTCATGGGTCAGACCGTGCGAGTTCATCACCATGCGCAGCCCGTCGATGGCGGCATGGGCCCAGCGGCAGATCGGATAGGGTTTCACATATTGACGTTCCATCTGCCAAAACGTTCCGAGGTCCTGCCAATAGGGTGCGGCGCGGTCCTCCTCGATGGTGATGGCGGGGGCGCCGGTAAAGCCGCGCTCGGCCAGAATTGCCGCCGACATGCCCACCAGCGCGCCCCAGCCTGAACCGTCATGCAGCATGGTGGGGTTGGCAATCTCGCGCATCATCTGGCTGCGAGGGCCGTGATATTCGGCAATACCAAGGCCTTGGCGCAACTGGTCCGGTGAATGGCCCCGCAAGCGGGCCGCCATGGCAACCACGCCCAGTGCGTTCCACGCCCCCGAGGTGTGATAGTCGCTGACGGTGGCGTGCAGCGCGATACCTGCGCGGCCCGCAATTTCATAGCCGGTGATGACGGCAGCCAGCGCATCGGGTCCGGACAGGTCAGGGCAATGCTCGGCCAATGCGCACAGCGCGGGCACGACCACCACGCCGATATGCCCCTTGGTCGGGTTGTAGCCGTCGTGCCCGTCTAGGTTGTCGGTCTGCGTGGCGGCCGCGTAGGCCGCGCCCGCCAGACTGACCCGGCGTCCGTCGCACAGCATCCGCGCCGAGAACGCATGATCGGTCGTTCCGTACAGAAGTGCGGCAGTGTCGCGGGCGATCACGCCGGCCTCCATCGGGGTCGAGGCGATCACGATGCCCAAAGTATCCAGCAGCATCAGGGCTGCCGCTTCGCGCGCGCTGTCGGGCATCTGGTCCGCCGGGCGGTTCAGAACAAACTCGGCAACGCGGGCGAAGGTTTCGGTCACCTGGCGCCCTCCATCGCCGGTTTTTGGTCTCGCAGGCGCAGGCCCTTTGGGTCGAACGGAGGCGCATGCAGGATCCGCGCCCTGTGCGGCTTGCCCAGAATGAGGACATGCACCTCATCACCCGGCTGGGCGACCTCAGGGTTGGCGTATCCGATGGCCAGCGACTTGCCGACCGTATAGCCATAAGCGCCCGATGTGACGCGGCCCACGGGCGTACCATCCGGGGTGAAGATCGGCTCGCCCCCGCTGGCATCGGCATCGTGGGTGACATCAACCTCGAAGATCGACAACACCTCGCGCGCGGGATTGTCCTTGATCGCCAGCCAGGCCGTCTTGTGCAGGAAATCCTTGTCTGGCTTGATCAGCCCATCCAGACCGACCTCGTGCGGCCAGTACTCCTGCGAATACTCGCGCCCCCATGAACCATAACCCTTTTCGATCCGCAACGCGCCCAGAGCACGGCCGCCGACCGGCCCGCCACCACAGGCGCGGGCAGCGTCCAGAAGCGCTGTATAGAGTCTGATTTGGTCCTCTTCGGCGCAGTGCAGCTCCCACCCCAGATCGCCGGTGAAGCTGACGCGGATGGCAAGGCAGGTGACCCCGGCAACCTCGATCGTAGCCGAGCGCATGAAGCGGAACGCATCGTTCGAGAGGTCGGCGTTGGTCAGCCGTTGCAAGGCCTCGCGCGATTTCGGGCCGGCGATGTTGAAGCCCGCGATGCGGTTGGTGGCAACGTCGAAGGTGGTGCCCTCGGGCAGGTCCACCATGTTGAAGAACCTCTGGTGATAGCGTTCGGCCATGCCCGAGCCGATCATCATGTAGTCGTCTTGGGCCGTCTTGGTGATGGTGAAATCGCCCGCCACGCCGCCTCGTACGGAAATCAGCGGGGTCAGGCATGAACGTCCAACCTCGGTCGGCACCCGGTTGGCCACCAGCTGGTCGAGCCAGTCATGGGCGCCCGGCCCCTTGATGACGTAGTTGGCAAAGTTCGAGATGTCGATCACGCCCACGCTTTCACGCAGCATCCGGGCCTCGTGCCCCACCGGTTCGAACCAGTTCTGGCGGGTAAAGCCGGCGGTCTCGACCGTTCCGGGCCGGTCGGCGAACCACAGCGGGTGTTCCCAGCCGCAGTTGAGGCCGAAGACCGCGCCCATCTGTTTCTGCATCTCGTAGGCAGGGCGCACGCGAGCCGGCCGACCAGCGCTGCGTTCCTCGTTAGGGAAATGGATGGCGAAGCGGTGGGAATATTGGTCGGCGACCCGCGCCTTGGTGAAGTTCTTGTCGGCCCAGTCGCCGAACCGCGCCAGATCCCAGGCGAACATGTCGTATTGCGGCTCGCCCTCGATCATCCATTGCGCGGCCAACAGCCCCAGCCCGCCCGATTGCGAGAATCCGGGGATGATGCCGGTGCAGCAGAAATAGTTGCGCAGTTCGGGCACCGGCCCCCAGATGGCGTTGGAATCCGGCGACCAGATCATCGGGCCGTTGATCACCCGTTTCACGCCTGCGGTCGCGGCCACCGGCACACGTTCGGTCGCGCGGATCACGTTTTCCATGATCCGGTCCAGATCGTCGGGAAACAGGTCATGGGCGAAATCCAGCGGCGTGCCGTCCTCGGCCCAGAACCGCATGTCTTTCTCGTAGGCGCCAATCAGCAACCCGTTGCCTTCCTGCCGGAAATAATACTCGCCATCGCGGTCGGCGATCGAGGGCAGGCGACGGCCAAGGGCGGCGACCTCTTCAATCGCTTCGGTCACGAAATACTGGTGCTCGGTCGGTTGCAGCGGCAATTCCAGCCCCGCCAGCGCGGCCACCTCGCGTCCCCACAACCCGGCGGCGTTGACCACCCATTGCGTGTGGATGTCGCCCTTTTCCGTGCGCACGATCCACGAGCCGTCAGGCTTCTGTTCAGTCCCTATTACGGGGCAAAACCGCTGAATCTCGGCCCCCAGCGCGCGCGCGCCGGCCGCATAGGCGTGGGTCACGCCCGAGGGGTCCACGTTGCCGCCGTCGGGTTCATACATGATGCAGCGGATGTCATCGAACTGCGCCAGCGGGTGCAGCTCCATCGCCTGTTCGCGGCTGATCTCATGGAAATTCAGGCCGTAGAACCGCGCCTTGGCCTCTTGCAGGCGCAGCTGGTGCTCGCGCGCCTCGGTCTGGGCGAGATACAGCGATCCCGGCTGGAACACGCCGCAGCCCTGCCCGGTTTCCTGCTCCAGCTGCTTGTACAGGTTCATCGTGTAGTGCTGGATGCGGGTGACGTTGTTGTTGTCGTGCAGCCCGTGGATGTTGGCCGCCGCGTGCCACGTTGAACCGCTGGTCAGTTCGTCCCGCTCCAGCAGGATCACGTCGGTCCAGCCCAGCTTGGCAAGGTGGTAAAGGATCGAACAACCGACAAGGCCCCCCCCGATCACGACGGCCTGTGCATGGGTTCTCATTGGGCTTTCTCCTGACTGGCGGGGGCGCGTCACCCCTCTGCCTCAGAAGTCAGCCACAGTGTGCGGACACCGTATGCTCTGTTCCCGACCCCAAATGTCGGGAACAGGGCAAGTTGGACCGGATTCCCGGTTTGGGAACGTCTAGTAGGGTGCCTCGACGTCGTTCATCGAGACATAGACGGTTTTCATTTCCGAATAGTGGTTGATCGCCAGCTTCGAATTCTCGCGCCCGACGCCTGACATTTTCGACCCGCCGAACGGGGCCTCGACCGGGGCCAGGTTGTAGGTGTTGATGTAGCAGGTGCCTGCCTCGAACCCGGCCACCACGCGATGGGCGCGGGTCAGGTCGTTGGTGAACACGCCGGCGGCCAGGCCGAACTCGGTGGCGTTGGCACGGGCCATCACCTCGTCTTCGGTTTCGAAATCCAGCACCGACATGACGGGGCCGAAGATCTCCTCGCGGGCGATGGTCATGTCGTCGGTCACGTCGGCAAAGACCGTGGGTTCAAGGTAGAAGCCCGGGCGATCCAGCCGCGTGCCGCCATGGACCAGCCGCGCGCCCTCGGCCTTGCCCTTCTCGATATAGCCCAGAACGATATTCATCTGGTTTTCGCTGACCATCGGGCCGAAGTTCACGGCCTCATCCATCGGGTCGCCGATCTTCACCTTGGCAAGGCGTTCGGTCAGGCGGGCCAGGAACGCCTCTTTGATGCCGTTCTGCACGAAGACCCGCGTGCCGTTGGAACAGACCTGACCGGATGAGTAGAAATTGCCCAGGATCGCGCCCGAGACGGCGTTTTCGATGTCGGCGTCATCGAACACGATCATCGGGGACTTGCCACCCAGCTCCATCGTCACATGTTTCATGCCCTCGGCCGCGGCGGAATAGACCTTGCGGCCGGTGGGCACCGATCCGGTCAGCGACACCTTGGCCACGCGCGGGTCGGTGACCAGCGCGGCGCCCACATCGCCATAGCCCTGAACCACGTTGTAGATGCCCTTGGGCGCGCCGGCCTCGATCAGGATCTCGGCCACTTTCAGCGCCGACAGGGGCGTGGTTTCCGAGGGTTTGAACACCATAGCATTGCCGCAGGCCAGCGCCGGGGCGCCCTTCCAGCAGGCGATCTGGGTCGGGTAGTTCCACGCGCCGATGCCGACGCAGACGCCCAGCGCCTCTCGGATGGTATAGACGAAATCGCCGCCGCCCAGCGGGATATGCTCGCCGGTCAGGGACCCGGCCAGCCCGCCGAAATATTCCAACGCATCCGCGCCCGAGGTCGCATCGGCCACCAACGTTTCCTGCAACGGCTTGCCGGTGTCATGGGTTTCGAGGATCGACAGCTCGCGGTTGCGCTCGCGCATGATGTCGGCGGCGCGGCGCAGGACGCGGCCGCGCTCGGTTCCGGTCATGGCTGCCCAGGCCTTTTGCGCGCGTTTGGCGCTTGTTAGAGCCTGTTCGATGATCTGCGGCGTCGCCGAATGCAGACGAGCGATGACCTCGCCCGAAGCTGGATAGATCACGTCGATCGGGGTGCCTGCGGTGTCTTCGACATATTCGCCATCAATAAAGTGGCTGGCCTTGGGCTGAACTTTCATCGCGGATCCTTTTTTACTCGGGCCCCGGGGAACCGGTGCCGGTCGGTTTCATCCGCAGGTAATGATTATTGATTGATCAGTCAATAAAGCACTGCTTTAGGCGAATTCTTGCCAACAAAAAAAGGGCCCCCCTTGAAAAAAATGGTTAATGTTCCATTTCTGTTCTACATGATCGGAGGATCACCCGATGGAACAGTCATTGCGCAAAACCACCCCGATGGGGCCGACCAACGACTACCACATTCTGCCCGTCACGGACCGTCAGATGCGCTATGCGCGCGCGATCGCCCAGCAGTCCGCGTTGGAGATCCCGGTCGAGGCGCAGCGCGACCGGCGATCGATGTCCGATTGGATCTCGGCGCACAAGCCGCACGATCCCTCCCCCTTTGCCGACTACCCGACGGGCAAACAGGTGGTCTTTGCCGAGCGGATCTCGCGCACCAAACGCCGCCCGATCCCCAGCGAGTGCTTCCGCGACAAACGTGCGATGTCGCAATGGATTGATCGGAACAAGTGAAGAAATGTGGCCGGCGGGCTCAGGCGTCTTTGTCATGGCGATGGCGATGCGACCGACCATACAGCCCTACGGCCGCTGCCACGAATAGGCCCAGTAGAATATAGCCGGTAATCGCCTCAGCCACGGCAAGGGCGCGGCACACGCCAACTGGCCGCAAGTCACCAAAACCAACCGTCGTGAAGGTAACATACGAGAAATACAGGACATCCGCCGGACCGCGGGCGCCTTCAACGCACAGATCGTAGTACCCGTATGACCCGTAGACTGCAGCGAACAGAAACGGCACGACCTGGATGAAGGAAATCCCCATCAGCAGCAACTGCCGCTTGGGCGAGCGCACAAGCGCCATGTAGTACCAGGTTTGCGAGAAAAGCCAAATCGCCAGCCCGATGGTGGCCGCGGCTCCGATCGTGTCGCCGGCGGCGGATTCGGTCAGGTGTGAAAGGATGTACCAAGCCAGACCACTGAGTATGACAAGGCCCATCGCTGCGATCAGCGTAGGCTTCCAATCCTGCAATGTGGTTGGATCATGCGCCATCGCCCCCCTCCCCAAGCACGGGTACCGACCATTTTTTAACGCCGGGCGCATCATCGCAAGCTTTTTTGCGGGATTCGAAGCTATTGGCCGCCGATATGCTCTTCGCCCCGTGCCCGTGCCAGCGTGATCTGTTTCTGCCGTTCGCGAAACCGGGCCTTGTCGGCTTCGGACGTCTCGTGGATGCACTGGTGGCAGGACACGCCATGCTCGTATTCGGGGCGCTCCATGTCCTGGGGCAGGATCGGGCGGCGGCAGCCATGACACAGCTGGTGCGGTCCCTCGGCCAACCCGTGCCCTACGGAAACGCGATTGTCGAACACGAAGCACTCACCCTTCCATGTGCTGTCTTCGGGCGGGACTTCCTCGAGATAGCGCAGGATGCCGCCTTTCAGGTGATAGACATCCTCGACCCCCTGCCCCAGCAGATAGTTGGTGGATTTTTCGCAACGGATGCCGCCTGTGCAGAACATGGCGACGCGCTTGTTGTGGAACCGGTCCTTGTTATGCTCCCACCAGGTAGGAAAATCACGGAAACTGGCCGTTTTAGGGTCGATTGCGCCGTCGAACGTACCGATCGACACCTCATAATCATTGCGCGTATCGATCACCACCACATCATCCGAACGGATCAGATCGTTCCAGTCCTGAGGCTCGACATAGTGGCCGGTGCGGGCGCGCGGATCGACATCCGGCTGGCCCATGGTCACGATCTCTTTCTTCAGGCGCACCTTCATCTTTCCAAAAGGCGGCTGGCTGGCGGTGGCCTCTTTCCATTCCAGATCGGCGCAGCCCGGCAGCGCCCGGATATGCGCCAGAGCCGCGTCGATCCCGGCGCGTGGGCCGGCGATGGTGCCGTTGATGCCCTCATGCGCCAGCAGCAGCGTGCCCTTGACCGACTGCGCGCGGCACAGCTCCAGCAGCGGCGCGCGCAGGGCGTCCGGGTCGGCAAAACGGGTAAAGTGATACAGTGCGGCGATCGTGTACATGGCCGCGATCTAATGCGCGGCCCCCCGCAACGCAAGAGACCGCATTGACGACCCCCGCCCGCCCGCCTACCGATAGGACACGCAAAGGAGGCCGCCATGACCCATGCCCTGATCGTGATCGATGTCCAGAACGACTTCTGCCCCGGCGGCGCGCTTGCAGTTCCCAACGGGGATGAAATCGTCGCCCCGATCAATGCCATGATGCCCGATTTCGATGCGGTGATCCTGACGCAGGACTGGCACCCGGCGGGTCATTCCTCGTTCGCGTCATCCCATCCGGGCAAAGCGCCTTATGATCTGGTCGAGATGCCCTATGGCCCGCAGGTCCTGTGGCCCGACCATTGCGTTCAGGGTACGCCCGGCGCCGAATTCCACCCCGACTTGCGCACCGATGCCGACCTGATCCTGCGCAAGGGCTTCCGCAGCGCGATTGACAGCTATTCGGCCTTCTTCGAAAACGACCGGACCACGCCCACCGGGCTGGAAGGTTATCTGCGCACGCGCGGGATCGACCGGCTGACGTTGGTAGGCCTGGCGACCGATTTCTGCGTACATTATTCGGCAGTGGATGCGGCCCGGCTGGGCTTTGACGTGGCCGTCAGAACCGACGCTTGCCGCGCAATCGATCTGGATGGATCGCTCGCAGCGGCGGAACAGGCCATGCGCGACGCGGGTGTTACGCTGGCCTAGCGGTTCAAGGCGTCGCTCCGGCCGCAGCCAGATACTTCAGCAGTACGAACACGATAACCGCAAGGCCAAGGGCGAAGCCAATGCGCCCCGGCACGGTTCTTCGGTCAGGTTTTGGAGGCTCAGAAGTGGCCGGTTGCGGGCGGCGCACCGGATCGCGGCGTTTGATATCGACACTGGGTTGCGCGCTTCGAACATGGCGCAGAAAGCCGTGCAGATAGAATTCACCGCAATACTGGCCGCGCAATCCCGTTGCCCGAATATTTGCAAACAGCCGACGCAAGACTTTTTCGCGGGCCTCGGCGTCTTCGGGCGGATAGAAACCACGTGGTTCACCGTTGCCGTGGCTGTCCAGAATGAACCCGGCATCCACGAACATCTGGCGCAGCTGCGGTGACGCCCCCCTAAGAGCATCGGCCGTCTTTACGTCGCGAAACCGCGCGTAGACGGTTGCGGTTTTCGAGTCTGCCGCAGTCGCCGAACCGCAATCACCCCCATCCTTCGCAATCTTTACAATATCAAAGTCGTAAGCCAGAACCATTCAACCAACTACTACCTTCTCGTACCATCCCACCATCTAACTAGACCGCTAAAAGAACAGACATTATGCCCGCATTATGGCCTGTCCTTGGCATTGTTACCAAATCCGCGACTCTTGCCATTCACCGCCCTGATTGATCTAACAACGGAAATGGCAGGAGTTCCCCATGGTCGACATCGCGACCCGTGTCTACAATCACAAATGGAAGATCGACCCGATTGTCCGGTCTTTGATCGACACAGACTTCTACAAACTGCTGATGTGCCAGTCAGTGTTTCGAAACCGACCTCAAACAACGGTCGAGTTTTCCTTGATAAACCGCTCGAATCACGTCCCGCTGGCCAAGCTGATCGACGAGGGCGAGCTGCGCGAACAGCTGGACCACATCCGTTCGCTCAGCCTCAGCCGGGGTGAAAGCACCTGGCTGCGGGGCAACACCTTCTACGGCAAACGCCAGATGTTCCGCCCCGATTTCATGGAATGGTTCGAGAATCTGCGCCTGCCGCCCTATCACCTCGAACGCCGCGGCGATCAGTACGAGCTGACATTCGAAGGCAAATGGCACGAGGTCATGCTGTGGGAGATTCCGGCGCTGGCGGTGCTGATGGAACTGCGCTCTCGCGCGGTTTTGAACGACATGCGCCGGTTCGAGTTGCAGGTTCTCTATGCCCGCGCCATGACCCGTGTCTGGGAAAAGATCGAAACGCTGCGCGGCATTCCCGGTTTGGGGATCGCAGATTTCGGCACCCGACGGCGGCATTCCTTCCTGTGGCAGGACTGGTGCGTGCAGGCGATGATCGAAGGGCTGGGCCCGGCCTTCACGGGAACGTCGAACTGCCTGATCGCCATGCGGCGCGAGGTCGAGGCGATCGGCACCAATGCGCATGAACTGCCGATGGTCTATTCGGCGCTGGCCGAAACCGACGAGGAACTGGCCCGCGCGCCCTATGACGTGCTGAGCGACTGGCATGACGAACATGACGGCAACCTGCGGATCATCCTGCCCGACACCTATGGCACCAAGGGGTTTCTTGACCGCGCGCCCGACTGGCTGGCCGGCTGGACCGGCATCCGCATCGACAGCGGCGATCCGGCCAAGGGCGCCGAGATCGCCATCGACTGGTGGAAATCGCGCGGCGAGGATCCCAGCCAGAAGCGGATCATATTCTCGGACGGGCTCGACGTGGACAAGATCCGCGAATTGCATGGCCAATTCGCGGGCCGGGTGAAGGTCTCGTTCGGGTGGGGCACGTTGCTGACCAACGATTTCCGCGGTCTGGTGCCGGGGGATGCGCTGGCGCCGTTCTCGCTGGTGTGCAAGGCGGTCTCGGCCAATGGGCGCCCGACGGTGAAACTGTCGGACAACCCCGAAAAGGCGATGGGGCCGAAAGACGAGATCGAGCGCTACAAGCGCGTCTTTGGCGTAGGGGAACAAGAAGTGATCGAAGTGATCGTCTAGCCCGGCTCAGCCGTGATGGGCGGCCACGGTTTTCAACTGGGAAAAACCGTACAGCGCCTCGAACCCCTTTTCGCGGCCATGGCCCGACTTTCCGACCCCGCCGAACGGCAGCTCGACCCCGCCGCCCGCGCCGTAATTGTTGATGAACACCTGCCCCGCGCGCAGACGTTTGGCCAGCCGCATCTGCCGCGCGCCGTCCCGCGTCCAGACCCCGGCCACCAGCCCGTACTCTGTGCCGTTGGCGATTTGTATGGCCTGTTCCTCGGTGCCGAAGGGGATCAGAACCTGCACCGGGCCAAAGATTTCCTGCTGCGCCAGCGGATGATCGGGCGGCACGTCCCCAAACAGCGTCGGGCGCACATAGGCCCCGCCCGGCGGCGCGTGATCCACGATCCGGCCTTGTGCTGCGATCTCAAGATCGGCCCCCTGCGCCAGAAACCCGGTCACGATCTGTTTCTGCCGGTCCGAAATCAGCGGCCCGACCCGCAGATCCTCGGTCGCGGGGCCGACGGTCAGGTCGGCATAGGCGGCAGCCATGCGCGCTTTGACCTCGGCATAGACCCCGCGCTGCACCAGAACGCGCGACCCGGCCGAGCAGGTCTGACCCGCGTTCTGGATGCCCGCATTCACCAGAAACGGCAGCGCGGCCTGCAAATCGGCATCATCGAACACCAATTGCGGAGATTTCCCGCCCAGTTCCAGCGTCACCGGCACCACGTTGGCCCC
Source organism: Ruegeria sp. BC8 (assembly GCF_056535705.1). NCBI lineage: Bacteria > Pseudomonadati > Pseudomonadota > Alphaproteobacteria > Rhodobacterales > Roseobacteraceae > Ruegeria > Ruegeria sp. BC8. Next base: position 2,898,226 of record NZ_JBQFIV010000001.1, read on the forward strand.
GGCCGCCTGCTGCACCAGCGCGCCCGTCGCCACGGATCCGGTGAACGAGATGTGGTGCACACCCGGATGCGCCGACAGGGCCGCGCCCGCCTCGGCCCCGATTCCGGGCACCACGTTCAGCGCCCCCGGCGGCAGGCCCGCCTCGGTTACCAGATGGGCGAAGGCCAACGCGGTCAGACAGGCCTCTTCCGCCGGTTTCAGAACGCAGGCATTGCCCATGGCCAGCGCCGCCCCGACCGAGCGGCCGATGATCTGCATCGGATAGTTCCACGGCACGATATGGCCGGTCACGCCATGCGGCTCGCGCAGGGTGTAGACCGTGTAGCCGTCAAGATAGGGGATGGTCGCGCCCGTCACCTTGTCCGCCGCACCGCCGTAGAACTCGCAATACCGCGCCAGCGCCAGCGCATCGGCGCGGGCCTGGCTGAGGGGTTTGCCAACGTCCAACGCTTCGAGCAAAGCAAGCTCTTCGGCCCTGTCCTGCACCAACTGCCCCAGCCGGGTCAGGATGCGGCCCCGCTCCAGCGCGGTCATCCGGCCCCAGTCACCGTCCAGCGCCGCCTGCGCGGCCCGCACGGCGGCATCGATCTGCGGCGCCTCACCGCGCGCAATCCGGCACAGCGGCGTGCCGTCGGACGGGTTGGTCAGATCAAGCGTGTCTTTGGTCGCGATCCAATCGCCGCCGATCAGGCACAGGGTGGGATCAAACCAGATGGGATTTAGCATATCTGCCTCCAAAACAGGCTCTGACAAAGGGCTTTCATGCTGCGCCCTGCCCGATCTCGGGCAATTTCGGCACGGCTTGGATCAAGGCTTGCGTATAGGGGTGCTGCGGGTCCGAGAACACGCGCTCGGTCTCGCCCTGCTCGACGATCTTTCCCGACTGCATCACCATCACCCGGTCGGTGATCGTGCGCACCACGCTCAGGTCATGGCTGATGAACAGGTAGGTCAGGTCATAGGCCGCGCACAGCTCGGCCAGCAGGTCGAGAATCTGCGCCCGCACGGACACATCGAGTGCCGAGACGGCCTCGTCGAACAGGATCAGCTCGGGCCGGATGATCAGGGCGCGGGCGATGGCGATGCGTTGGCGCTGCCCGCCCGAAAATTCGTGGATGTATTTCCCCGCATCGTCCGTCGAGAGTCCCACGGCAATCAGCATCTCGGCGATGCGATCCTGCCGCTCGGACCCGGTGGGCGGCGCTTCCAGCAGGTGAAAAGGCTCGGTGATCAGGCGGGCGACACGGTGGCGGGGGTTGAAGCTGCCGAACGGGTCCTGGAACACCACCTGCATCTTGCGGCGCACGGCCAGATTGGGTTTGTGCCCGGTGAACACTGGCTGGCCGTCCAGCAGGATCTGCCCGCCCTGAACCTCCTCAAGCCCCAAAATAGCCCGTGTTAGGGTCGATTTTCCGCAGCCGGACTCGCCCACAAGTCCAAGGCGTTCGCCCCGGTTCAGCGTGAAACTGACGTGATCCACGGCCCGGTGATGACCCGGCTTTTCGAACAGCCGCGTGCGCGGCAGGCGATAGTCCCGCACCACGTTGCGGACCTCGAGCAGCGGCGCGGGCGCGGGCGGCGCAGGCAATGCGACGCGGTGGCCCGAGGCCTGAAACAGCATCCGCGTATAGGGATGCTGCATGTGGCGCAGCAGGTGGTCGGTGGCCCCGGTTTCGACCACCCGACCCTTCTGCATCACCACGATCCGGTCGGCCATGTCGGCCACCACCGCCAGATCGTGGGTGATCATCAGCAGGCCCATGCCGTATTCCGTGACCAGCCCTCGCAGCAGATCGAGGATTTGCGCCTGCGTGGTCACGTCCAGCGCAGTTGTCGGCTCGTCCGCGATCAGCAGCCGGGGACGCAGGGCGATGGCCATGGCGATCACCACCCGCTGCCGCTGCCCGCCCGACAGTTCGTGCGGATAGCGCGACAGGGGAAAGCGGTCGGGCGGCAGGCCGACGCGGGTCAGAACCTCTTGGGCGCGCGCACGAGCGGCGTCGGGGGGCATGGCCTTGTGGATCAGGATGGTCTCCATCACCTGATCACCGATAGTCTTCACCGGATTGAGCGCCGTCATCGGCTCCTGAAACACCATCCCGACGGCCGCGCCGCGCAGGCGGCACATCTCGTCCTCGGGGCTGTTCAGAACCTCGTGCCCGTCAAGGCGGACCGAGCCGCTGGCCACGGCCCCTGCGGGCAGCAACTGCATCACCGCCAGTGCCGACATCGACTTGCCCGAGCCGCTCTCACCGGTGACGGCCACGATCTGCCCGGGGTCGATGGACAGGCTGACCTGGTCCAGAACAGGGACCCCGTGGATCGACAGCGACAGGTTATGGATTTCCAGCAGGCTCATGCGCGGGCCACCCGGATGCGAGGGTCAAGCCAATCGCGCAGCCCGTCGCCCAGCAGGTTCAGCCCCAGCACCGTCACGATGATCGCCAGCCCCGGAATCAGAGCCAGATGCGGGGCAATACTGACCATTGTCTGCGCATCGGCCAGCATGCGGCCCCAGCTGGGCGTGGGAGGCTGCGCGCCCAGACCGACATAGGACAGACCCGCCTCGGCCAGAATACCCAGAGAGAACTGGATGGTGCCCTGCACGATCAACAGGTTGGCGACGTTGGGCAGGATGTGCTCGGCCGAGATGCGCGCCGCGCCCTTGCCCGCGACGCGGGCCGCCAGGATGAACTCGCGCTCCCACAGGGACAGCGCCGCGCCGCGGGTAATGCGGGCGAAGACGGGGATGTTGAAGATGCCGATGGCGATGATCGCGTTCACCGCACCGGGGCCGAAGACGGCGGTGATTAGGATGGCAATCACCAGCGAGGGAAAGGCAAAGACCAGATCGTTGCCGCGCATGATCAGCTCGTCCAGCCAAGACCCCTTGCGCGCCGCGGCCGTCAGGCCCAATGGCACGCCGAACCCCATGCCAATGCCCACCGCCACCAGCGCCACCGCGATCGAGGTGCGCGCACCCACCATGATCATCGAGAACATGTCGCGCCCGAAATGATCGGTACCGAACCAGTGCTGTGCGTTGGGCGGCTGCAGCTTCTCGGGGATGTTCAGCGCGGCGTGGTCATAGGGTGTCCAGACGAAGGACAGCAGCGCCATCAGCACCACCACCGAGGTCAGCCCCGCCCCCAGAATCAGCGCGCGGCTCATGTGCGGCTCCGCAACCGGGGATCGACCGCGGCATAGGCCAGATCGACCAGGAAGTTCACCGTGGTGACCGCAAAGACCAGCAGCATCACCACCGACTCCACAACGATCAGGTCCCGCGCCGAGATCGCCTGGAACACCAGCCGCCCCAGCCCGGGCAGGTAGAAGACCTGCTCGATGATGATCGACCCGGCCAGCAGAAACGAGAACTGCAGCCCGATGATCGTCAGCACTGGGATAAACGCATTGCGCACCCCGTGCCGCCACAGCGCCTGGCGGCGCGACAGCCCCTTGGCGCGGGCGGTGCGCATGAAATCCTCACCCAGAATGTCCAGCAGCGCCGAGCGCATGACCCGCGACAGAATCGCCGCCTGCGGCAGGGCCAGCGCGATGGCCGGCAGCGTCAGCGAGTGCAGCCCGGCCCACAGGCCGTTGTCCCACCCCGCGAACCCGCCCGCGTTGAACCAGCGTAGATTGATCGCGAAGATCAGCACCAGCATCATCGCGAACCAGAAGTTCGGCACCGCGATGCCCAACTGCGTGGCCCCCATCACCGCCAGATCGCCCGGTTTCCCCCGGCGCGCGGCCGCATAGATGCCGACCGGAAAGGCGATCAGCGTCGACAGTGTCAGCGCATAGAGCGCCAGCGGCAGCGACACCCACAGCCGGTCGGCCACCATCTGCGCCACAGGCGTGCGATAGGTATACGAGGTGCCGAAATCTCCGGCCAGCATGCCGCTGACCCAGTTCAGGTAGCGCTGCGGCCGTGACACGTCCAAGCCCAGCTCGGCGCGCAGGGCGGCCAGCGTTTCGGGCTGGGCGTTCACCCCCAGCATGAACGAGGCCGGATCCCCCGGCGCCACCTCGATCACCGCGAAGATGACCACCGAAGCGATAGCCAGGCTGAGTGCCAGCGAAATCAGACGTTTGAGCGCATATCGGAGCATTGCCGCCACGTTAGGCCGGGATTGGCCGCCGGTCCAGCGGCACAGCGCGTCAGGACTGCATCAGAAACGCCCAGACCGCATAGCCCACGATCGCGGCATAGCCCAGCGGATAGATCCACTTGATCGCGTAGTTGTCCAGCTTGCGCGCCGTGTCCTCGCGCCCCGAGACCTTGAGCCGCCGCAGCATAACGTTGAACACCACCAGCGCCCCGGTCATCAGGAACATGCATTGCAGGATGAAATCCAGAAAGGTCAGATAGCCCAACTTGGGCAGATCGGCCGAGATCGCCCAGTTGAAGGCGACAAAGACCAGCAGGTTGGCCCCGGCGATGTCGATCCGCTTGCGGTATTCGTCCAGAAAGAACAGCGCCCAGCCGACCAGAACCAGCACCAGCATGGGCAGGAACACCCGGATGACATAGTAGGTCAGGTGGCGCTTGCCCTCGAAGACCAGCGACACCTGATCGCTTTCATTGCCCGACAGGCCCGTCGTGGTCGAGGCCAGCATACGGGCGTTGCCCAAAATCCACTCCTCTTCGCCCAGCGTGTCGCCCAGCCTCGAGAACTGGTCCAGCGCGTAGTAGTGCACGAAGTCGGACGGAAAGACCGAAACGACCTCGAAGTGGAACTCCTGCGTGTCGAAGGGGAACCTGAGGAAGTTGAAATGCGGCGCCTGCAGCGTCAGCGAGGATTTCTCGACAAAGGTCACATGCCCATCATGGCGCAGGGCGGCCGCGGATTCGTGCACCCAGCGATTGGATTGCTGGTTGTGGATGACAAAGGCCGGAACCACGGCATCCCGCGTGGCTGCATGGCGCACGAAGGCCGGCGGATCGAACACGCGGAAATCGCGACCTAGTTCATCCGGATCGAACGCCAGGGCCGGATCGCTCCATTCAAACCGCAGCACGACCACGGCGCCATAATTCTCGGCCTTCTGATCGACCGAGGTGATCTGATCGATCTTGATGCCGACGCCGACCTCGACCGGGTTTTCCGGGGTGCCCAACAGCGCGCTGTGGCCATCCTGAAACAACCCTTGTGCATCCAAAGGCCCCGTCAGGGCCAGGGCGACCATGAAGAAAAACACCGAAACCAGGCAACGTGTCATCTGAAACAGACCCTAATATGGAGAAACGGGTCCGCCGGGCGGACCCGCAAGGCTTATTCCACCCAGCTGATCGCGGTCAGGTCGATGGCCGCCGTGGGCGCGTTTTCCCACAGTCCCTGAACCCCGGCCTTGGCCACGCCCAGCTTGGCCAGCTGGAACAGATAGGCGTTGACGTAATCCTCGGCGATCATGCGCTGCGCCTCGCCCAGCAGGCGGGTGCGTTCATCGGGATCGGTGGTCGCGTTCAGCGTCGCCATCAGGGCCTGGAAGTCCGGGTTGTCATATTGGAAGTAGTAATCCGGCCGGGCATAGATGCCGATGTCCATCGGCTCGGTATGGCTGACGATGGTCAGGGCGAAATCCTTGCCCTTGAACACGGTTTCCAGCCACTGCGCCCATTCCACGTTGATGATCTCGGCCTTGATCCCGACCTCGGCCAGCTGCGCGGCCACGATCTCGCCCCCGCGGCGGGCGTAGGAGGGCGGCGGCAGGTGCAGCGTAGTTTCGAACCCGTCTGCGAACCCGGCCTCGGCCAGCAGGGCGCGGGCCTTGTCCGGGTCATGCGCCGAATTGCCGGTCAGATCGACATAGGCCGGGTTGTGCGGTGCGAAATGCGTGCCGATCGGCGTGCCATAGCCGAACATCGCGCCGTCGATGATCGCTTGACGGTCGATCGCATGGGCCAGCGCCTGCCGCACCTGCACGTCGTCAAAGGGCGGCTTCTTGTTGTTGGTCGCCAGAATGGTCTCGCCCTCGGTCGAGCCGACAAGCACCTGGAACCTAGGATCAGCCTCGAACTGCGGCAGGTTCTCGGGGGCGGGAAAATTGTCGAACACGTCCACGTCCTCGGCCATCATCGCGGCAAAGGCGGCGGTGGGGTCCGAGATGAACTTGAACGTGGCCTTCTCCAGCGCGGGTTGGTCACCCCAGTAATCGGGGTTTCGCTCTAACGTGATGCGGTCGCCCTGGACCCATTCGGCGAACTTGTAGGCACCGGTGCCCACCGGGTTGGTCTTGATGCCCTCGATGCTTTCGGGCGCCACGATCACCGCGTCGCCCCAGGCCAGGTTGAACAGAAAATTGCCGTTGGGTTCCGCCAGAGTGATTCTGACGGTCAGCGGGTCCACGACCTCAACGCTTTCGATCCCGGCGAACAGGGCCTTCTGCGCATTGGCGCTGTCCTCGGCGGTGGCGCGGTCGAGGCTGAACTTCACGTCCTCGGCATCCATCGTGGTGCCATCGTGAAAGGTGACGCCATCGTGCAGCGTGAAGGTATAGACCTTTCCGTCCTCGGAAATCTCCCAGCTTTCGGCCAGCCCCGGCACGACCGAGCCATCGCCCATGAACCGGGTCAGCCCTTCGAACACGTTGGTGTAGACGACCGAATCGATGGCTTGTGCGGCGGCGCTGGTCGGGTCCAGATGCGGCGGCTCCAGCTGCATGGCGATTGTGATGTCCGACCGGGCCATGGCCTGCGAGGCGAGAAGCCCCACGCCCAGCGCCATGGCGCCGGCAAAGGTGCGAAAGAACGGCTTGGTCATGTAAATTCCCTCCCAGAATGTGCGGATGGGCGGCGGCTGACGCGGCCCTGACGGTAACAATGTCCCTGCAAACCTTGGGTCATTCAAGGAAATGTTCGCGCAACCGGGGTTTCTCTGGCCCCTGCCGATCTGCTATGCCGCGCTGCAACATGAACCCCGCGAGGAGCGAGCATGAGCGCCACCGCCCGCAAGACAGCCCCGAATGCCGAGGATATCCGCGCCCGCAAAGGGGGCGATCCGCTGGCCAGCCTGACCGCCTATACCACGCCGATGGCCCGGCTGATGGACCCCCATTGCGACTTCGTCCTGGTGGGCGACAGCGTCGGCATGGTGCTGCACGGGCTGAGCTCGACCCTGGGCGTGACGATGGAGATGATGATCCTGCACGGGCAGGCCGTGGCGCGCGGGCTGGAGACGGCGATGATGGTCATCGACATGCCCTTTGCCAGCTATGAAGAAAGCCCCGAGCAGGCCTTCCGCAACGCGGCCCGGCTTATGGCCGAGACCGGCGCGGGCGCGGTCAAGCTGGAAGGCGGGGTCGAGATGGCCGAGACGATCCGCTTTCTGGTCAAGCGCGGCATCCCGGTGATGGCGCATATCGGGCTGACGCCGCAATCGATCAACACGCTGGGCGGCTATAAGGTGCAGGGCCGCGACGAACAGGCCGAGACGGTGCTGGCCGACGCCCGCGCCGTGGCCGAGGCCGGGGCGTTTTCGGTCGTGCTCGAGAAGGTTCCGCAGGGTCTGGCCGACCGGATCACCGCCGAGCTGCCCATCCCTACCATCGGCATTGGAGCCTCGGCCGGCTGTGACGGTCAGATCCTGGTGGTTGACGACATGTTGGGCTTTTTCACGGCCTTCAAACCGAAATTCGTCAAACGCTATGCCGATCTAGGCCTGCTGGCCGAGGCCGCCATCGCCGAATACGCCGCCGAGGTGCGCGCCCGCACCTTCCCCGCGGCCGAGCATGTGTTTGCCGATCAGGCGCCCGCCAAGGGGGGCAAGGCATGACCGCGCCCATCCTGCGCACCCTTTCGGAGCTGCGCGCCAAGACCCGGGCCTGGCGCCGGGCGGGCCAGACCATCGGCGTGGTGCCCACCATGGGCGCGCTGCATCAGGGGCACCTGTCGCTGGCACAGGCGGCGCGGGCCGATTGCGACCGGGTGATCGTGACGATCTTCGTCAACCCCAAACAGTTCAACAACCCCGAGGATCTGGCCAAGTACCCCCGCACCGAGCAGGACGACGCGGCCAAGTTGGCACCGCTGGGGGTCGATGCGATCTATGTCCCAGACCCGGACCAGATCTATCCGGACGGGTTCGTCACCACGGTGTCCGTCGCCGGCCTGACCGACGTAATGGAGGGCGAATTCCGCCCCGGACATTTCGACGGCGTGGCAACCGTCGTGGCAAAACTGTTCCTGCAGACGCAGGCAGACAGAGCCTATTTCGGCGAAAAGGACTATCAGCAGTTGATGGTCGTGCAGCGCATGGCCCGCGATCTGGACATCCCGATCGAGGTGATCGGCTGCCCCACCGTGCGCGAGCCCTCGGGGCTGGCGATGTCCTCGCGCAATCTGCGCCTGTCGGACCAGGGGCTGGCGACCGGGGCGCGGATGCATGCGGTGATGCAGGACATGGCCGGGCAGCTGGCGCAGGGCGTCGCGTTCGCCGATCTGGTGGGGCCGGCCCGCGACACGTTGCTGGCGGCGGGCTTTTCCGAGGTGGAATATATCGACCTGCGCTGCGCCGAAACGCTTGCGCCGCTGACCGCCGCCACCCGCCCCGCGCGCCTGTTCGCCACCGCCTGGCTGGAAGGCGTGCGCCTGATCGACAATACCGACGTGCCTTTGGCCTGAAACTGGGGTCTGGAACGGCCCCGACCAATCGCCTAAGGTCCCCTGAAAATGACGACAGGGGGAGCACGGGCATGACCTATATTCTGGCAATCGATCAGGGCACCACGTCCTCGCGCGCGATCCTGTTCGACGCGCAGATGCAGCGCGTGGGCACCGCACAGCAGGAATTCACCCAGTATTTCCCGCAGGAAGGCTGGGTCGAGCACGACCCCGAGGAAATCTGGGACAGCGTCCTGAACGTCTGCCGGCAGGTGATGGACAAGGTGGGCGTCGCGGCCGACCAGATCGCCGGGATCGGCATCACCAACCAGCGCGAAACCACCGTGGTCTGGGACAAGACGACCGGCAAGGCCATCCACAACGCCATCGTCTGGCAGGACCGCCGCACCGCCGAAATCTGCCAGCGGTTCCGCGACGCGGGCTGCGAGGATGACGTGACCGCCCAGACCGGCCTGCTGCTCGACCCGTATTTCTCGGGTACCAAGGTCAAGTGGATACTGGACACCGTACCCGGCGCGCGCGACCGGGCCGAGGCGGGCGAGCTGCTGTTCGGCACCATCGACAGCTTCCTGATCTGGCGCCTGACCGAGGGCCGTGTCCACGCCACCGACGCCACCAATGCCGCACGCACCCTGCTGTTCGACATCCACAAGGGCAACTGGAGCGCCGAGATCTGCGATCTTCTGGACGTGCCGCTGTCGATGCTGCCCGAGGTGCGCGACTGCGCGGCCGATTTCGGCCAGACCGGCCTGTTCGGCGGAGCAATCCCGATTCTGGGCGTGGCCGGCGACCAGCAGGCCGCCACGATCGGGCAGGCCTGTTTCCAACCGGGGATGATGAAATCGACCTATGGCACGGGCTGTTTTGCGCTGCTGAACACCGGCACGCAGCCGGTGGAGTCGAAAAATCGCCTGCTGACCACCATCGCCTATCAGCTGGACGGTCAGCGGACCTATGCGCTGGAAGGCTCGATCTTCATCGCGGGCGCGGCGGTGCAGTGGTTGCGCGACGCGCTACGGATAATCGACTCGGCCCCGCAAAGCGGTGAACTGGCCGCGCAGGCCGACCCCAACCAGCATGTGGTTCTGGTGCCCGCCTTCACCGGGCTGGGCGCGCCCTATTGGAAGCCCGACTGTCGTGGCGCCATGTTCGGTCTGACCCGCAACTCGGGCCGGGCCGAGATCGCACGAGCCACGCTGGAGAGCATCGCCTTCCAGACCCGCGACCTGTGGCACGCGATGCAGGGCGACTGGGGCGCCGAGGCCGACGTGATCCTGCGGGTCGATGGCGGGATGAGCGCGTCCGACTGGGCGATGCAGGGTCTGTCGGACATTCTGGGCGCGCCGGTCGACCGGCCGGTGATGCAGGAAACCACGGCGCTAGGCGCGGCCTGGTTGGCGGGGATGAAGGCCGGGGTCTATCCCGATCAGGCCGGATTTGCCGACACCTGGGCGCTGGACCAACGGTTCGAACCGATCCTGCCCGAGGCTGACCGCGAGGCGGCCTATGCGCGCTGGAAACGGGCGGTGCAGGCCACCATGGCGTTCTGATCCATCCTGACCCACGGCGCAGCCCGGGTCAGCTGTGATCCTTCAACAGGCGCTGTTTCTGGCGCGACCAGTCGCGCTTGGCCTGGGTTTCGCGCTTGTCGTGGATCTTCTTGCCCTTGGCGATGCCGATCTTCAGCTTGGCCCGGCCCTTGTGGTTGAAATACAGCACCAGCGGCACCAAGGTCATGCCCTTGCGCTGCGTGGCGTTCCACAGGTTCGACAGCTCTTTGCGGGACACCAGCAGCTTGCGCCGGCGGCGCTCCTCGTGCTTGAACGCCTTGGCCTGCTCGTAGGGCGCGATGTAGCTGTTGATCAGCCACAGTTCGCCATCTTCGACCGCGGCATAGCTTTCGGCGATGTTGGCCCCGCCCGCGCGCAGAGACTTGACCTCGGACCCTTCCAGCACGATGCCGCACTCGATATCCTCTTCGATCGCGTAATCGAAGCGGGCCCGCCGGTTTTCGGCGATCACCTTGTAGTTGGGGTCTGACTTCTGCTTGGCCATGACGCCGTGATGTATGCGGCTTCGTCAGCCCTTGCAAGATGGGCGCGTCAGGATTTGGCCGAGATGATCAGGTCGGGGCCAAAGATCGTGTCTGCGTGGTTGTGCAGGTAGATCTTCAGCCACGGGGTGAACCGTTCGGGGTGACGGCGCACTTCGGCCAGCAGATCGTGGTAGTCGATCCAGCGGATCTCCATCACCTCGTCGGGATTGGGCTCGATCTTCAGCGGCCCACGCACATGCGCCAAGAACACGTCCACGACCTCGTTTTCGACCATCCCGTTGCCGACATCCGCATGATATTCCAGCCGGTGCCGGTATTCCGGATACAGGCCGGTAATGCCCAACTCCTCGCGCAGGCGGCGCACGGCGCAGTCCGAGGAGTTTTCGTCCCAGTCGGGATGGGTGCAACAGGTGTTCGCCCACAGGCCGGGCGTGTGATACTTGCCCAGCGCGCGGCGCTGCATCAGAATCTCGGTGCCCCGCACGACGAAGACCGAGACCGCCTTGTGCTTGAGCCCCTTTTCGTGGGCTTCCAGCTTGTCCACGGGTGTCAGCTCGCCATGAACCCAAGCCGGGATCATGATTCCCATCTGTCCTCTCCTGATGTGACTGCGTCGGTCTGGCGGCATCGGCGACCGGGCGCGATGCGCTGGCGGATTGGGCGCAGTGTTTTTTTGGTCTGCGACAAAACTGGCGATGATCGACGTTGCAATCAAGCGCACGAAAGGCCGCAGGGCTGCGGCCTTTTGTACTTGTTCCGATTTTTTGGCAAGTGCGGCTTATTCGGCCGAAACGCTCTGCAGATAGGCAAAGACGTCCTCGCCACCCTTCTTCAGCTTGAAGGTCATCTTCGACTTGGCCGAGGTTTCACCCAGGTAGTCCTTCAGGAACGCCTTGGGGTCCTGAACATAGGCAACAAAGCTTTCCTCGTCCCAGACCAGACCTTTTTCACCGGCCGCAACCAGGCTGTCGCCGTATTTGAAGCCTTCCTCTGCACCTGCGGCGCGGCCAGCGATACCGTACAGGTTCGGCCCGGTCTTGCCGCCCTTGACGATGGCTTCGCCGTCGGGCGTTGCGATCATGTGGCAGGACTTGCACTTGTTGAAGGTCTTGGCGCCGGCTTCGGCGTCGCCTTCGGCCAGGGCCGGCACAGCCAGCAGGCCGACGATGGCAGTCGCGATGATACGTTTCATTGGCGTTGCTCCGATATGAATTGGCTGCCCTTTAACCAGTATCAAACGCGCGCAGAGTCAATGCGCAATTTGACGCGCGGCGGCGACCTGACGCAGCCGAGAAGGTATATTTTCAAGGCGTATTTTGCAGATCCGACCAGCACGGCAACAGGTCGCCCGGCGCCGGTTTCGCATGGAATACCGCGCGTGCGATAGCACGGGCCAGGCACAGAGCCGCAGCGTGGCCCAGCAGGGCCAGATCGGCCTCGGCCGAAGGGATCCGTCCCGTGCTGACGCCAAACACCAGGTCACCGTCGCCCGGCGTGTGGGCGGGCAGGATGGCGCGGGCGATCCCGTCATGGGCGGCCACCGCCATGCGCTGGCACTGCGGTTTGCTCAGCGTCGCATCGGTGGCGACGATGGCGATGGTCGTGTTGGCCTTGTCGGGCGGGGGATGGCCCATCGCCCGGGCCTTGCGGCTGGGCGCGGGGTCCCCCAGACCGGACGCCGCATCCGGCCCCAGCCCGCCAAACTCGGCCCCGATCTCGAACGGGGCGGCCCAGAAATGCCGGTCGCCCGGGGTGGTGACGCTGCCCAGCGGGTTGGCCGCAACCAGCGCACCCACGGTCACGCCGCCAGGCAACGCCGCCGAGGCAGAGCCCAGCCCGCCCTTGCACATGGCCGTCAGCGCGCCGGTTCCGGCCCCGGCGCTGCCCAGATCGAACGTCTCCGCCGCGGCGTCAAATGCGGCGCGGCCCAAGGCGCGGTACGGGTTTTCACCCCACGCCTTGTCGCCGCCGTTCAGCAGGTCGAACAGAATCGCCCCGGGTACGATCGGCACCACAGCCGAGCCCACCTGAAACCCGCGTCCCAGTGCATGCAGCGCGTCCATCACGCCCGAACAGGCATCCAGCCCGAAGGCCGAGCCACCTGAAAGCACGATCGCATCCACCCGGTCGACGGTTTTGTCGGCCGACAGCAGATCGGTCTCGCGCGTGCCGGGGGCGCCCCCCATCACATGTACCGAGGCCCGCAGGGGCTGATCTCCGGTCAGGACGGTGACACCTGATTTCAGGGCCGCGTCCTGTGCATTGCCCACCAGCAGACCGGGCACGTCGGTGATCAGGTTTCTGGGTCCGGGGGTCATGCGGTTTCGTCCTTTTCTGCGGAAAAGCGCGCTGGCGCGCGCTGCCTCCGGCGGGGATATTTCGGGCCAGATGAAGGGGTGTTCAGATACAGCGGCCCCCGTCCACCTCAAGCGCGGCACCGGTGATCATGCTGGCCTCGTCCGAGCACAGGAAACAGGCGGCGTTGCCCATGTCCTGCGGGGTCGAGAACCGGCCCAACGGGATGGTCGACAGGAACTTGGCGCGAATTTCGGGCGTGTCCTCGCCCATGAAGGATTTCAGCAGGGGCGTTTCCCCCGCTACCGGGCAGATCGCGTTCACGCGGACACCGGAGGGGGCCAGTTCGACCGCCATCGTCTTGGTCGCGGTGATCATCCAGCCCTTGGAGGCGTTGTACCAGTTCAGATTCGGGCGCGGCGACAATCCGGCGGTCGAGGCGACGTTCAGGATCGCCCCCGCCCCGCGCGATTTCATATGTGGCACCAGCGCCCGCGCAGTCAGAAAGACCGACTTCATGTTCACGCGATAGACGCGGTCGAAGTCTTCTTCGCTGACCTCCTCCAGCGGCGTCGGCAGGTGGGTCACACCGGCATTGTTCACCAAAATGTCCAGATGGCCGTAAAGTCTCAGCGCCGCATCCGCCATCGCCTGGACCGAGTCGCCGTCGGAGACATCCACCTGGCAGTGGTCGGCCAGAGGGCCCAGCGTCGCCGCCATGTGACGCGCGGCATCCCCGTTGATGTCGGCGATCATCACCCGTGCGCCCTCGGACAGGAATTTCTGTACGATCCCGGCCCCGAACCCGGATGCGCCACCGGTCACGATTGCGGTTTTTCCCTCCAGCCTCATAGCCTTGCCTCCCTGCCGCCTGTCGTCGTCAGACTAGCAACGGCAGGGAAAGATACCAGATCAATCTTCCGCCACCTTGCCGCGCAGCGCCTTGACGTCGGACCGGGCCTTTTTCGCCGCCAGCCGGCGCTTGACCGAGCCATAGGTGGGTTTCGTGGCGATCCGCCGCTTGGGTTTGACCAGCGCCTTGCCGATCAGCTCTGCCAGACGGGCGCGGGCGATCTCGCGGTTGCGGGCCTGGCTGCGGGTCTCGTCGCATTGGATGATGATCGCGCCATCCTTGGTCCAGCGCCGCCCGGCCAGCCGTTTCAGCCGCGCCTTGACCGGATCGGGCAGCGAGGGCGAGCGCGCCGCCTCGAAGCGCAGCTCGACCGCGGTCGAGACCTTGTTCACGTTCTGCCCGCCGGGACCCGAAGCGCGGATGAAGCTCTCGGTCATTTCCCAATCGTGCAGGGTGATATCGTCGGTGATGCGCAACATGGGCGCGACCTTACAGGCGCCACCCGGAAACAGAAAGGGCCGCCCCGGCGGGACGGCCCTTCGAAAGTTCAGGAGGTCGGGTCGGTTAGATCAATCGACCAGCCGGAGCGCGCGCTCCGCCAAGGGCTGCCCTAGCAGGCGGTCCCCCCGGTTGTTCCGACACCTCTCTCCAATCTCTTTCTCGACACTGGATCACCTCCTTTTCTATCTGTTGCGGTTGAAAAGAAGCGTGACACAAGATGCGCCATTCTCAAAGCACTTTTTTTACGCAGGCTGTGCAGCGGTCAATCGCGCAACGATCACCTTGAAGGGGATCAGTGCGACCAAGGCCAGCGACAGCTTCACCAGCCAGTCGGCAAAGGCCAGCGTCACCCACAGGGGCGCCTCGGGGCCCGACAGCATGAAGGGCACGGGCTCCCACGCCCAGTTGATGGCCGCATCCGCATCGGCACCGAAAACGGTCACCGAAGCCGAGAACGCGATGGTGAAGAAGATCGCGGTATCCAGTGCCGATCCGACCAGCGTGGACACCAGCGGCGCGCGCCACCAGCGACCTTTGCGCAACGCATTGAACACGGTGACGTCGGTCAGCTGCGCGATCAGGAACGCGGTTCCCGAAGCCACGGCGATGCGCAGCGGCACGGCGGCGTAGGTGAAGCCGTCGCCCTGCAGCATGATCTGGCTGCCGATCAGCGAGCAGATCACGCCGGTGACGAAGCCGGCAAACACGACCTTGCGGGCCGGGCCCACGCCATAGACGCGGTTCATGATGTCGGTGACCAGAAAGGCCAGCGGATAGGTGAAGGCACCCCAGGTCAGCAGCCCGTCAAAGATCAGGAACTGGACCAGGATGTTCGAGGCCACGACGATGGCGGCCATGGCAAGAATGCCGGGGATAAAGTTGCGTTGCATGTTCTGATGCCCGTTTTGACAAGGTAGCGGCGACTTGGCCAAGGGACCGTCCCAAGGCAAGCCGCGCTTCTAGACCCGGGATCGGCCCGTGTCAATCCGGCAGCAGATACTCGACCAGTTCGGTACGTTGCAGCGCCAGAAAGTTGTCGTCCGAGACCATCGTGGCCCGCAACCGCCCCTCCCCGTCGCGCCAGACCGACAGCCCCTCGAGGTTGTCATGGGTTCCGGTTCCGGTCTGGAACAGGATTTCCTCGGCCGAAGGAGTATCACCCTCGATCTGCCACCGACGCAGACGCGACCGGAACCCGGTCAGCGAGACCGCGCGTTCCAGCACGTAGAACCGCCCGTCCGGGCCGAAATCGGCCGCTACGGGCAGAAAACCGTCCCGCTGCGTCAGGACGAAGGGCGTGGACCAGGCGCGCCCGTTCCAGCGATAGACCGGAATGTCGCCATTTGCCGTGCGGCTTTTCTCGGGCAACGTGTACAGGCGGCCCTGCGCGTCGATGGCCAGCCCCTCGAACGAACCATTCTGGTCGAGCGCGTCAAAGGCCTTGGGGCGCGGCAGCACCTGCGCATGGGCACCGGGCGCGGCATACCGGGCCACGCGATGCACGCCTTCGAACGAGATGTAGAAGCTGCCGTCAGGCGCCAGCGCCAGCCCCTCGGAGTCACCCGAGCTGCCGGGCATGATCCGTCCCCGGCTGGACAGAACCGGCCAGTGGCCAACAATACGGATGCCGACAATCTCATCGCCATCCCGGTCGATGCGGACCGATGCCAGGGTGGAGCGGTCGCTCAGCACCCATGCGTGCTGCCCGTCATCCGAGACATGGATGGCGGAAAACCCGCCGAACCAGTCATGGCCGGCGCGCCATGCAAAGCTGCCCAGATATTCGGCCGATTTGACTTCGACCGCCCAGGCGGAACCGGCCAGAAACAGGCTGGCGATCAGTTGGACTGCAAGACGGCGGCGCATTGCTGGGGCAGATCCGCCAGAACATACTCACGCCGTTTCTTCGGAGGCGGCGCGTTGGGGTCGGGCGGCGGCGGGTTCAGGATGTTGCGCACCCACTGTTCGGCCTCGGCGCAGCCGTCACCCTTGGGCGGCGGATCCTGATTGACGCACCCGCGCGAGCCGCGCGGGCAGTTCAGCCGGACGTGGAAGTGATAATGATGCCCCCACCAGGGCCGGATCTTGCGCAGATAGGCACGGTTGCCCTTCTCTTCCTTGCACATCTGCACCTTGGCGCCCGGAAACACGAAGATGCGGGCCACGCGTTTGTCCTTGGCCGCCTCGCGCAGGATGGCGTGGTGCTGTTTCGTCCAGTTGCCGTTCACATAGGCGCCGTTCGAGCGCCGCAAGGAGATCGACGAGATGTTCTCGCGCGCCTTGCGCGACAGGCGCATGTTGTCACCGGGCAGCATCCAGATGTCGATGTCCAAGCCAAGCTGGTGGCTGCGGTGGCCCGAAGTCATAGGCCCGCCCCGCGGCTGGCTGATATCCCCGATGTAAAGCCCGTTCCACCCCGGTTGCTTTGCCGCAAAACGGCTGAGGTCCTGCACGAAGTCGATGGACTGCGGGTGGCCCCAGTTGCGGTTGCGCGACAGACGCATCGCCTGCCAGGTGGGTCCGGTCTCGGGCAGTTGCACCGATCCGGCGGCGCATCCGCGCGAATAACTGCCGAAAGCGGCCGGTTTTTGTTGCGAACTGTCCTTCTGAGCCCCGAACAACTGCTTGGCCAGCGGTTGAGCCCCAGCCGCCCCGGCCAGCGCAATTCCCGCCAAAAGTACCAAAAAACGTAATGAAATCATCTGCTCTGATCCCCTTCCGGTTTGACCCAGCGCATTAGGAACAATCCCAGAATAAACAACCCGACGATCGGAGACACCCCCAACCGAGCGCTGCCGGTCGCGGTTGTTGCAATTCCGATCAGCAAAGGCGCGGCAAAAGCGGTGGCGCGGCCCGACAGACCATAGAGGCCAAAGCTCTCGACCGGGGCGGCCGGGTCGGTGTGGCGCACCATCAACGAACGGCTGGCCGATTGCAGAATGCCCCCCATCCCGCCGATCAGGATGCCGCAGCCAAAGAACACCATGTCCGGCAGGCCCGACCCTTGGGGCAGGGCGATGCCGAAGATCTGCGTCCGGTCCATCGACACGATGGTGGTGCAGACCAGGATCAGAACCCAGATCGCGGTCAGGATCACCGGCTTGGGGCCGAATTTCCGGTCCAGCTTGCCGCCGATCCAGGCGAAGACTGCCGAAGCCAGCACGCTGATGATGCCGAAGACGCCAATCTTGATCAGGTCCCATTCCAACACCAGCCGCGCATAGACGCCGCCGAAACTGTACAGCCCGTTCAGGGCGTCCCGGTAGAACATCGATGACCCCAGATAGCTGGCAAGGCTGACCCGGTGCCGCAAGGCAGCCACGGATTTGCCCAGCAGGCTCAGCGCCTCGGATACGCTGCCCTTTTTGTCGGCGGCGGGATCGTCGCGCACCCACAGGAAATACGGGACCATGAACAGGATGAACCACCCGGCGGTGAACGGCCCCACGAAACGCGTGCCTTCGCGCGTGCCGGCGTCCAGACCGAACAGCGGCTCCATCCCGATCAGCGTCTTGCCGTTGGGCTGCTCGACGAACAGCGCCAGCATGATCGCCAAGGAAATCAGCCCGCCGAAATAGCCGAAGGCAAAGCCCGAGCCCGAGATCTCGCCCACCTCATCGTCGTCCCCCAGATCGGGCAGTTGCGAGTTGATGAAGATCAGCGCGTATTCGGCCCCCACGAAGCCCAGACCGAAGGCCGACAGCATCAGCCACATGTTCGACCCGTCCGGCAGCGTGAACCACAGCGCCGCGGAGCCCACGGCATACATCACCGAAAAGGCAAAGATCCACGGGATGCGCCGCCCCGAGACATCGGCCATCGCCCCCAAGAGCGGCGCGCCGAAAGCGATGATCAGACCGGTGATCGTCAGGCAGTTGGCCCAGACCGTCTGCGCCTGCGCGGCGGCAGCTTCGGCATCCATCCCGGCGGTTGCGTAATATTCAGCCGCAACACCGGCGAAATACGGGCCAAAGACAAAGGTCACCAACAGGGTGTGATACGGCTGGCTGGCCCAGTCGAAAAACCACCAGCCCCAGATGCGCCTGCGCTTGGAAATCTCTGCCATCTCTGCCCCTTGCCTGCTTTTGATTTCATAAGACGGGCCTTTGGGCCATTTCGCAAGCGTTCTGTGACTGCGGGCTTGCCTATTGCCGCTTGGGCACTTAGGTCTCAGGCCGTACGGAAAACGAGGTGCTCATGCTGTCGCTGATCCAAATCCTGCTGCTGATCCTGGACATCGTCTGGTTCATCATCCTGGCCCATGTGATCATGAGCTGGCTGATCAACTTCCAGGTCCTGAACCTGCATCAACAGCTGGTCGCCCAGATCTGGTACGGCCTGAACCGCCTGCTCGAGCCGATATACGGCCCGATCCGCCGCATTCTGCCCAACATGGGCGGTCTGGACCTGACGCCTCTGGTGGTGCTGATCGGGGTCTATGCGCTGCGGATCATCCTTATCAACAACGCGGTCTATTTCTACTGACCTCTTGTTCCCCGATTCCGACTGTGTGATTGTCCGTTCAAGAGCAGTCAAATCTTGAAACAGGGCACCCCCGCACATGTTCGACGCCGCGCCTCTGCTGCGAGATGTCTTTGGATTCGATGAGTTCCGCCCCGGGCAGGAAGAGATCGTCGATGCCGTGACCGCCGGCGAGAACGTGCTGGCCATCATGCCCACCGGGGGCGGCAAATCCCTGTGTTTCCAACTGCCTGCCCTGCTGCGCGACGGCGTCACGGTGGTGATCTCGCCGCTGATCGCCCTGATGCGCGACCAGGTGCGGGGGCTGCAAGAGGCCGGGGTCGAGGCCGGCGCGCTGACCTCGGGCAACACGCCCGAGGAAACCGATGCCGTGTGGGAGGCGCTCGAGGCCGGGCGGCTGAAACTGCTGTACATGGCGCCCGAACGGCTGGCGGCGGGCTCGGCGCTGGGCATGCTGCGGCGGATCAACGTCAGCCTGATCGCTGTGGACGAGGCGCATTGCGTCAGCCAGTGGGGCCATGATTTCCGCCCCGACTATCTGCGGATCGGAGAGCTGCGGCGCGCGCTGAACGTGCCACTGGCCGCCTTCACCGCCACGGCGGATGGGGAAACCCAGGACGAAATCGTCGAGAAACTGTTCGACGGCACGCCCCCGCGCAAGTTCCTGCGTGGCTTCGACCGCCCGAACATCCACCTGGCCTTTGCCGCCAAGGACAGCCCGCGCAAGCAGATCCTGGATTTCGCCGATGCCCGCCGGGGCCAGTCGGGGATCGTCTATTGCGGCACCCGCAACAAGACCGAAGTGCTGGCGCAGGCGCTGCGCGAACAGGGCCACAGCGCCTGCCACTATCACGGCGGGATGGAGGCCGAGGACCGCCGCATCGTCGAAACCCGTTTCGCGCGCGAGGACGGGCTGATCGTGGTGGCCACCGTGGCCTTTGGCATGGGCATCGACAAACCCGACATTCGCTGGGTCGCCCATGCGGACCTGCCAAAATCGATCGAGGCCTATTACCAGGAAATCGGTCGCGCCGGCCGCGACGGTGGGCCGGCGGAAACCCTGACCCTGTTCGGCCCCGACGACATCCGCCTGCGCCGCAGCCAGATCGACGAGGGGTTGGCCCCGCCCGAACGCCGCGCCGCCGACCATGCCCGTCTGAACGCGCTGCTGGGTCTGGCCGAGGCGTTGCATTGCCGCCGCCAGACTCTGCTGGGCTATTTCGGGGAAGAGGCCCAGCCCTGCGGCAAATGCGACCTGTGCGACAGCCCGCCCGAGCTGTTCGACGGCACCACCCCGGTGCGCATGGCCCTGTCGGCGATCCTGCGCACCGAGGAATGGTTCGGTTCGGGCCACCTGATCGACATCCTTCTGGGCAACGACACCGACAAGATCCGCGCCCGGCGGCATGACGAATTGCCCACCTACGGCATCGGCAAGGACTGGTCGCGCCCGCAATGGCAGGCGATCTTCCGGCAGATGATGGGCCATGACCTGGTCCGCCCCGACCCTGAACGCCACGGCGCCCTGCGCATGACCGAGGCCGCCAAGCCGATCCTGAAGGGCGAGGCGCAGATCACCCTGCGCAAGGACACGCTGCGCAAGGCCACCCGGCGGCCCGCGGTCAAGATGATGGTCTCGGAAGAGGATGCGCCCCTGCTGTCGGCGCTCAAGGCCAAGCGCCGCGCCCTGGCCGAGGCCGCCCGTGTGCCCGCCTATGTCATCTTCCCCGACCGCACGCTGATCGAGATGGCGGAAAAACGCCCCATGACCCTGGACGAGATGGCCCGGATCGGCGGCGTGGGCGCGAAAAAGCTGGACCGATACGGCGACACCTTCCTCGAGGTGATCGCGGGCGAGGCGCAGGCGCCGCATCCGGCGCGCCGGAAGCTGGCCGGGCGCGAACAGGGCGATATCTACGACCGTCTGCTCGAGGTGCAGGCGCAGCTGGCCCGAGGACCGGACGGGATCGACAAACCGCTGAGCTGTTCGGCCTCGCAACTGGCCAAGGTGGCGCAGATGCGCCCCAAAGACGAACGCGCGTTGGAGCAGATCCTGGGCGACCGCCGCGCCGAACGTTTCGCGGCCGCCTTTCTGGACGTGCTGCGCGCGGCGGGCTAGGTATCGACGGGCAGGCACGAACACGGGGGCAGACATGCTGGTGGTGATCTCTCCGGCCAAACGGCTGGACTGGGCAGAGCGGGACGTGGCACCGACCCGGCCCGATTTTCAGGACGACGCGATCCGGTTGGCGAAGACCGCGCGCAACCTGACACTGGGGGATCTGAAAAGGCTTATGAGCCTCAGCGACGATCTGGCCCGACTGAACCGTGACCGGTTCCGCGCCTTTGCCGACGCGCCGCAGCCCGAGGCCACCCGCCCAGCCGCGCTGGCCTTTGCCGGCGACACCTATCAGGGGCTCGAGGCCGCTTCGCTGGACGTCGACGAACTGGCCTGGGCGCAGAACCATCTGCGCATCCTGTCGGGGCTTTATGGCCTGTTGCGCCCGCTGGACGCCATTCAGCCCTATCGGCTGGAAATGGGCAGCCGGCTGAAGACCCGACGCGGCACGTCCTTGTACGACTATTGGCGCGACCAGCTGAGCAAGGCGCTGAATGCGCAGGCCGACGAGATCGGCACCGGTACGCTGGTGAACTGCGCCAGCCAGGAGTATTTCGGCGCGGTGACCCCCAAGGCGCTGAAACTGCGGGTCATCACCCCTGTCTTCATGGAGGACAAGGACGGCGCACCGAAGATCGTCAGCTTCTTCGCCAAAAAGGCTCGCGGCTCGATGGCGCGGTACATCATCCAGCACCGGCTGACCGACCCTGCGGGCCTGCGGGATTTCGACACCGGCGGCTATGTGTACCGGCCTGATTTGTCGGAACCGGACAAACCGGTATTCGTGCGCCCCTATCAAGCCTGATCCAGCATCGAGGCATCATACGCCACCAATTCGACCGTGTTGCCCTCGGGGTCCGTGGTAAATACGCCGCGCCAACCGATCCAGCCGAACCGTTCGACGCGATAGGGCTGGCCGATTTGATCATACCAGCGCATGACGGCCTCCTGTTCCGCAAAAGGAAGAGACAAGGCGATATGGTGCAGCGACGATTGCGCCCCGGTCATGGGTTTGTCGGCACCGGTGGGGTGCAAGCCCGGCCGCGGCGCCGCCTCATGGTGAAACAGCGCCAGAACCTGTGTGTGTCCTTCGAACCCTTCCGCAATCCGAAAGAACGTTATGGCGCTGTCATGACCGCCATGCAGGCGGGTCAGCCCGATGACGTTTTCATAGAAATCGACCATCGCTGCCATGTCGGCGCAGCGTATTGCTATTTCACCCAAAGCGCGGGGGCGAAAACCTCGTTCCTGTGACATAGCGCCAGCCTAGACCGCACCGGCCGGCGCGACAATGACGGGTTGCGCATCCGTCGGGCAGTTGGACTGGATCATCTCGCAAATCAGCTTCTTCTGAAGCGGTTTCGTCAGGTAGTGATCCAGCCCGGCCGCTAGGATGCTGTGCTCGTCACCCGCCAAGGCATGAGCGGTCAGCGCCACGATCGGCACATGCTGCCCTGTGCCGATTTCGCGTCTACGGATCTCACCCGTGGCCTGCTTTCCGTCCATCTTGGGCATCGAGATGTCCATGAGGATCAGGTCAGGGGCGAATTCCGCAAAGGCTTCGACAGCATCAAGCCCGTTGGCCACCAGCTTGAGGTCTATGTTCAGATCCTTGGTCATCTTGCTCAGGATCAACTGGTTGGTGCGATTGTCCTCGGCGGCCAGAACCCGCATCTTGCGCAGCTTCGTGTCTCCGCCGGGCGATTGGGCCGGTTCCGCGCGGCAGGGCGGGGAAACAGGCGCAGGCAACACAGCCGCGCCCAGCGCCTGAAGCCGTGAGAACAGCTCGGCCCGTGGGATCGGTTTCTGAACCACCCCTTGTATCAGCCGATGGTTCGGATCGGCGTGCACGATGGCCGGGTTTACGGACATCAGCACGATCGGAACGTCGGACCAGCCTCGCTTGCGCAGAGTTTCCGCCAAATCCAGCCCGTCCATGTCAGGCAGATCGTGATCGCAAAGGATCAGGTCGATCGACGCTTCCACCGCCCTCAGCGCTTCGGTGCCTGTGGCGCAAACCGTCACCTCGGCCCCCAAACGCCGCAGCTGCTTGTTCAGAATGGCCCGATTGACCGCCAGATCCTCGACCACGAGGACATGTTTCAGCCTGTCCGCCAAGGCAGGCGGAGCCGGTTGAGGGCCTTCGGCGGTGGGCAGTGTGATCCGGAACCCAAAGCACGATCCCTTGCCGGCCTCGCTCTCGACCCAGATCGAGCCACCCATCAAGGTAATCAGGCGTTTGGTGATGGCCAGACCAAGGCCAGTGCCGTCAAAGGCGCGGGTCTTTTCGTTTTCAACCTGATTGAACTCGCCGAAGATGTGCTCGATCTTGTCCGCTTCGATGCCGATTCCGGTGTCTTCGATCGCAATGTGGATGTCGCAGGTCTTCTGATCGGCATGCGGTACTCCGGTGACCCGGATCAGAACATGGCCCTGGGCGGTGAATTTGACCGCGTTGCCCACCAGATTGGTCAGCACCTGACGCACCCGGCCTGGATCGCCCACGAACAGCGTCGGCAGGAACAGGTCATAGTCGACCAGCAAGGTCAGCCCCTTGTCGCGCACCGTGGGCTGCAGCAGCATCGCAACTTCGAGGATGCAACGTTCAAGATCGAAATCCTCCGGATGCAGCACAAGCTTGTCCGCTTCGATCTTGGAATAGTCCAGAACGTCATTGATGATGACCAGCAGCGCGTCCCCCGAATTGCGGATCGTATCGACATAAAGCCTCTGCTCCTCATTCAGAGGGGTTTCCGACAGCAGGTCGGTCATCCCGACGATGCCATTCATCGGGGTCCGGATCTCATGGCTCATATTGGCAAGGAAAGCCGACTTGGCCCGGTTGGCGGCCTCGGCCTTTTCGCGCGCGGCTTGCAGTTGCGCCTCATGCTGGACCGAGGCCGTGATGTTCAGGGCCAGACTGACCACATCGCCGCCCTGCCCGCGCTGGTCGATCAGCTTGATATATTGCCCATTCCACAGCTGGATCACTTCGGGCGGCGGGTTGATCCGGGTCCAGCGGCGCATCATGCGGGTTTTCCACGCCTCGGCCGGTTCCGACCCGATATCGATGATGCCCTCTGTGGTCAGCAGATCAAGAATGCGGGGGTATGAAATCCCGGGCGCGACCTCATCCAGTCCTTCGAATACGCTCAGATAGGCCGTATTTGCGCTGATCAACCGATCACTGCCGTCGAAGAAGGCGAAACCGTCCTGGATCGTCTGGATCGAGTGCCAGAGGCGGCGTTCGGCCACTTCGATCTTGGCATTTGCAACGGTCAGGTCCGATTTGACCTTTTCATTCTCGCCACGCACGGTTTCGACCTCGGCCTCGGTCTCGCCGATACGTTTGGTCAGGGCCATCGCATATTCGCCCAGCTTGCGATTGGCCTCGGACAGTTCACTTTGCTTAAGTGCAAGCATGCGTTCGGCGGCCAGACGCGCCCGCCGTTCCTGTGCCAGTTTTTCTGCAAGACTCATGGTCATCTTCCCGGTCGGTTCGGGATCAGCATTCCCGCAGACCGTGAAAATCTGTTTAAGGCCAAAGTCCGGTCAGCGCCGTCCTTCGCGCAACCAGCCCGCCAGCAGGAAGCCACCCGCCAGCAGCAGCACCAGCCAGGGCGGCAACAGTCCGGCCTGGGTCACGTCACGGGTTTCATATGCCTCGCGCGGGGTCAGACCGATCCAGCCACGCCCGGCCGCAGGACGCCCGGCGCGCACGTTGCGGATTGCCGGCAGCCCATCCTCGACCCGGATTACCCCGCCGCGCATCCCGGCCATGACCGGCTCAAGGATTTCGGCTGTTGCGATGGTGCGTTCGAATTCCCGCGGCGCCGCAGGGCCAAGGCCGATGACCGAGGACAGCTCACCTTCCTGCAGGCGATAAAGCCCAATTTCAGGGCCGAAATACTGCGCCTCGAACCGGCCGGGGGACAATTCGCGCAAGGGCACTTCAAGCGTGTCGCCATTGGGTCGGGTGACCGTGACGGGGCCCACCTCTTTGTTCAGGGTCTGGCGGATGATGCGCATTGACTGCCCGTTGGCCTCGGCCCACAGCGCCTCTTCTTCAAGCTCGGGCTCTTTCATCATCCAGTGGGCAAGGCGGCGCAGCAGTTCCAACTGCGGGCCACCGCCCTCGTAGCCGCGGCTCCACAGCCAGGCATGGTCCGAGGCCAGCAGCGCCACGCGCCCTTCCACTACCCGGTCCAGCACCAGCAGCGGGCGGTCGTCGACGCCGGTCATCAGCAACTCACCCGAGCGTTGTTTTACGTCGATCTGCCGCAGCCATGCGCCCCAGTCTCCCGTCTCACCCAGATCGGCGGTCACCGGATGACGCTGGCCCAGGTCTGTAACCGTGGGCACGTAGCGTTCTTCGATGACCCGGGCCGAGGGTTGCGCCGGCAGGATCGCAGACAGGGGCGAGCGGAAGATGCTGTCGGCGGTGGCAAAGTCAGGCCCGGCCGCAATCAGCACAGCACCGCCGTCATTGATGTAGTTGGTCACGTTGTCCAGATAGATCGCGGGCAGGATGCCGCGCCGCTTGTAGCGGTCAAAGATGATCAGGTCGAAATCGTTGATCTTCTCCAGAAACAACTCGCGCGTGGGGAATGCGATCAGCGACAGTTCGTCCACCGGAACCCCGTCCTGTTTCTCGGGTGGGCGCAGGATGGTGAAATGCACCAGATCGACCGAGCTGTCGGATTTCAGCAGATTGCGCCAGGTTCGTCCGCCCGGATGCGGCTCACCCGAGACCAACAGAACCCGAAGCCGGTCGCGCACGCCGTTCATCTGGATCAAGGCGGTGTTGTTGCGGTCAGTCAGTTCGCCATCGGCCTGCGGAACCGTGAACTGGATGACGTTGCGTCCGCCATGGGGCAGGGTCACCGGCAGCTCGACATCCACACCGATCGGGATGCTGAACTGCTGCGGCTCGCCCCCGTCCACCGCGATCTCGAGCGGGGCGGACGCCGGGCCGGCGGGCACCGCGCCACTGTCCTCGACCCGCAAGGTCAGAGTGACGGGCTCATCGATGATTGCAAAGGCCGGCGCATTGCGCACGATCAGGCGGCGGTCCCAGTCCTGCGCGCGACCGGTCTGCAACAGGTGCATCGGCGCGGGCAGGTCGGGGGCCTGATCGACGTCATGCACGATGCCGTCCGACAGAACCAGAATACCGGCGATCCGGGCGCGCGGTTCCTCGGCCAGCGCGGCATTCAGCGCCGCCATCACCTGGGTACCTTCGTCTCCGTCGCCGTCGCCCACGGTGATGCGGCGCAGTTCGGTGTTGTCGCGGGCTTCGATCTCGGCGGCCAGGGCCTCAGCAGTCTGCACGGTCTGTTCTGCGCGGTCAGACAGGGTCTGGCTGGCGCTTTCATCCTCGATCATCAGCACGATGTCGGTCAGCGGGGCGCGGTCCTCGATCTGGTAGACCGGGCCGGACAGAGCCGCCAGCAGTACCAGCGCCGCCAGTCCGCGCAATGCCCAACCTGACAGCCCGCGCCACAGCGCCAGAACCGTCGCGGCCAAAGCGATCGAACCGATAACCACCAGCACGGGCCACGGGATCAGCGGGTCAAAAATGACGGAACCGGTCATTGGCCCAACCTGTCAAGCAGAGCAGGCACGTGCACCTGATCGGATTTGTAGTTCCCGGTCAACACGTGCATGACCAGGTTGACGCCGAACCGGTTGGCCAGCTCGCGCTGGCGCTCTCCGGCATAGCCGCGCCCGACCGGCAGCAGTGCCTGCCCGTTCCGGTCGATTGCCCAGGCCCCGGCCCAGTCGTTGCCACCGATCACCACCGGGGTGACGTTGTCGTTGAGGTTGCGGAAGGGCATGCCTTCGATCTGTTCAGCGTCCAGGGGCGCGGCTTCGACCCAGACTTCGGTTCCGGCAAAGCGGCCGGGGAAATCCTGCAACAGGTAGAACGCACGGGTCAGGACGTGATCGCGGGGAACAGGCTCTAACGCAGGGATATTCAGCGGCGCAGCCAGTTGCTGCAGCTTGCGGCCATTGGGGCTGGAGGCGCCGAACCCGGCGATGTTGGCGTCCCGCGTGTCAAACAGGATCATCCCGCCGGACCGCAGATAGGCGTTCAGCTTGGCATAAGCCTCGGCCGAAGGCTGGGGCTGATCCGGGGTGATCGGCCAGTAGAGCAGCGGGAAGAAAGCCAGTTCGTCACGTTCGAGGTCCACGCCCATGGGCTCGGCCGGTTCGACGGACGTGCGATAAAACAGGGTTTGCGACAGGCCGCGTAGCCCGGCATGGGCGACGTCGTCAATCTGGGCATTGCCGGTCAGTACATGTGCCAGCACCAATTCCTTGGTTGCCTGCAGCGCGAATTCGGTCTCCTCGGGCGTCTGCGCCTGCGCCTGCGGCGCGATCAGTACCGCGCCCAGCGCGACCGCCGCCGCCCGCGCCAGCCCCAGACGCCCCGACAGCGCCAGCGAGGCCACGACGTCAACCGCCAACAGGATCAGGGCCAGGCTCAGCAGCAGACCCCCGATCGGCGTTTCGGCACTGACCTCCTGCCCCTTGATCGGCACATCCGCAGGCCAGCTTATCGGGCGCAGCACGCTGTCCCCGGTCAGCACGTTCAGGGCCAGTTTCTGCTTGCCGCTTTCATACAGACCCGGGCGCAGGTCGGGGCCTAGGGCGCCGGACACCAGCGCCGGGCCATCGACACCGGCCAGATTGCCCGCATCGGACAGGGTTCCGAACCCATCCATCACCTGAATCGGCTCCCACGTGGTGCCTTGCAACTGTTCGACCTGCCGCGTCTTGGCGGCCGAGGCCACGGCCAGCCGGTCGAGCATTTCGACGAACAGGCCCGACAGCGGCAGGGTCGACCATTCGGCATCGGCCGTGACGTGGAACAACACCACCTGACCCAAACCCAGCGGCTTGCGCGTCACCAGCGGCGTGCCATCCGACAGCGCGGCGATCACCCGGTCGGCCAGGTTTGGGTCGGGCTGCGCCATCACCTGGGTGCTGACGGTCACGTCGTCGGGGATGCGCAACCCGTAGAAGGGCGAGCCCTCCTGGAAGGGCGCCAGCCCCTTCGCTTCGCCCCAGCTCATCGCGCCGCCGACCGAGCGGCCACCGCTGCGCAGCCGCACCGGCAGCAGCATGTCTTCGGCATCGCGGCCCAGATCGCTGGCCGCCATGTGCGGACCGGCAAAGCGCAGCAACAGCCCGCCCTGTTCGACCCATTCGACCAACCCGGCCTGTTCGCTGGGGGTCAGCTTGGCCACATCGGCCAGCACGATCACATCTGGGTTGGCGGGCAGAACCTCGGTCAGCCCGCCCTCGACGAAATCGGCGGTGGGGATCAGCACCTGCGTCAGGTAGTGCAGCGGCGACAGCAGCTCCAGCCCCTCGCGATTGACGGTTCCGGCGATCAGGGCGACCTCGCGCCGGCGCAGGCTGTCATCGGTCAGCGACACCGCCCCGGCCGACCGCTGGCCCTGCAGCTCGAACCGCGTGATGCGGGCGCGCAGTTCGGACGGCAACGCCAGATCGGCCTGCGCCTGGGTCGCGCCGCTGTCAAAGCTGACCTCGACCGATTGCAGCAGGCGCATCACGCCCGCAGGGTCGCGCCCCTGCGCATTGATGGTGACGGTCTGCGCCGGACCGGGTGTGGCGCGCACCGCGGTCAGCCGGATCGCCCCGTCCTGATAGGTGGCCGGCCGCAGCGCCAGGATCGGCGCCGCCGCGCGATAGACCGTGACCGCGCCCCGCGCCTGAAGTGCAGACAGCAGGGTTTCACGGCCCGGATAGTCCAGCTTGTCGGTGAACCAGTGCGTGTCGAACCCGCCCTCGACCGCCGACAGGTCGGCCAGCGCCTGTTCGATCTGCGCCGCGTCCGGCTGCCACGGCTGCGGAACCAGCCCGGGCAGGCGGTTGCGCCAGGCTTCGGCGGCCTGGAAAACCGGCGGTTCCGGCTCGGTCAGTCGCAGGATCGACACCGGGCGCCCGGCCCGCCCGGCTTCGGTCAGCTGCGCGTCGATCTGCTCCAGCGTGGCGGGCCAGCGCGTGGCCCCGGCCCAGCTGGCATCCAGCACCAGCAGCAGCGGCCCCGATCCGGTTTGGTCGCGCGACGGGTTCAGCACCGGGCCGGCCAGACCAATGATGATCGCCGCTGCCGCCAGCATCCGCAGAAGCAGCAGCCACCACGGGGTGCGGTCGGATACACTCTCGTCGTCCTTCAGGCCCAGCAAGAGGGTCACCGCCGGGAACAGCCGGCGGATCGGCGCGGGCGGCACGGCGCGCAGGATCAGCCACAGGATCGGCAGGGTCAGAAGACCCAGCAGCACCCATGGTGCGGTAAAGCCGATGCCCGCCAGAACCGTCATCGCGCCCCTCCGTCCAGGGCACGATAGAGCCACAACAGAGCCGCCTGCGCGCTGTCGCCCGTATGGTGCAGGCCCAGCTGCCAGCCGGTGACGCGGCACAGGCGCGTCAGGTCATCCTTGCGCCGCGCCAGCCGCGCCAGATAGCGCTCGCGCAGGTCGCCCGCCTTCAGTGTCTCGTGCCGGACCGTGCCGCCAACGCTTTCGAAGATGGTGCGCCCGCGATAGGGAAAGTTCTCCTCGCCCGGGTCCAGAACCTGCAGCAGCACACCGCGCACGCCGCGGTCGGCGGCCTTGGTCAGGGCCAGTTCGACCTCGTCCAGCGGGCCGAGGAAGTCAGACATGAACACGGCGCGGGCATGGGGAATCATGGCGCGGTGCTCGGGCGGGGCATAATCGGCCTCGGTATCTTCGGACAAGGCCTGCGCCAGCCGGATGATCTGGGCATTGCCGCGCCGGGGCGGCAGGGTGGTGCCGGTCAGGCCCACACGCTCGCCCCCGCGCACCAGCAGGATCGCCGTGGCCAGCCCCAGCAAACGCGCCCGGTCGGCCTTCGTGGGCAGGGATTTATCGGACGCAAAGCGCATCGAGGCGCCCTGATCGACCCACAGCATGATCGACTGCGCGATCTGCCATTCGCGTTCGCGCACATATTGCTGATCGCCGCGGGCCGAGCGCCGATGGTCGATCATCCGCCGGCTGTCGCCGATCTGGGCCGGTCGATATTGCCAGAAATCATCGCCCAACCCCGAACGCCGCCGGCCGTGATCGCCCAGCAGCACGGTTCCGGCCAGGTGTTCGGCCCGCGCCAGCAGCGGCGGCAGCCGGGACGCTTCGGCCTCGGATCTTTCGCGAAGGGTGCGGGCCGCGTTCACGCCGCCGCCTCAGCCCGGACAAGCCCGGCCGCGGTGGTTTCGATCAGGTCGGGCAGGCTGTCACCGCGCGCCCGCGCGGCGAAGTTCAGCGCCATCCGGTGGCTGAGCACAGGGCGCGCCATGTCCAGCACGTCTTCGGCATTGGGAGCCAGCCTGCCCTGCAGCATCGCCCGCGCCCGCACCGTCATCATCAGCGCCTGCGCCGCGCGCGGGCCGGGGCCCCAGGCGACGGTCTCGGACACGCGCTCGGACACGCCAGGTTCTTCGGGGCGGAACGCGCGCACCAGATCGAGGATCAGTTCAACAACCGACTCGCCCACCGGCATCCGGCGCAGCAGAACCTGCGCGGCCAGCAATTCTTCCTTGGTGAAGATCTGGTGCGCCTCTTCCTCGGCCACGCCGGTGGTGGCCAGCAGGATGTCACGCTCGGTCTGGCGGTCGGGATAGTTCACGTCGACCTGCACCAGGAAACGGTCCAGCTGGGCCTCGGGCAGCGGATAGGTGCCCTCCTGTTCAATCGGGTTCTGGGTGGCAAGCACGTGGAACGGCACGCCTAGCGCGCGATCCTCGCCCGCGACGGTCACCGTGCGTTCCTGCATCGCCTGCAGCAGCGCCGACTGGGTACGCGGGCTGGCGCGGTTGATCTCGTCCGCCATCAAGAGTTCACAGAAGATCGGGCCGGGAATGAAACGGAAATGGCGGCTGCCATCCTCGGCGGTGTCCAGAACCTCGGACCCCAGAATGTCGGCCGGCATCAGGTCCGGCGTGAACTGGATGCGGTTGCCATGCAGGCCCATGACGGTGGACAAGGTTTCGACCAGCCGCGTCTTGCCCAGGCCCGGCAGCCCGATCAGCAGGGCATGACCGCCACACAGCAGCGCCGTCAGCGTCAGGTCGACGACCCTCTCCTGCCCGATGAAGCGGCGGGTGATCGAGGATTTGGCCTGTTGCAGTTTCTCTTCCAGCGCTTCGATCTCGGACACGAGGTCGGCGGGTTCGGTCATGACTTTCCCTTCCGTGGACTTATTATAGATGAAGTGTATCGCGCTGCGAGGAAATGGCAAAAACAATGAGCGGACAAAATCCTGTGAAACCTTCGCCCGAGGGTCTGGCGGCCTCGGTCAAGGCGGCCAAACCGCGGGGTCTGCCCCCTGTGGACAAGTGGAATCCTCCGTTCTGCGGCGATCTGGACATGCGCATCGCGCGCGATGGCACCTGGTATTACCTAGGGTCGCCCATCACCCGGTTCGAGCTTGTGAAGCTTTTTTCCTCAATTCTTAAGAAAGAAGGGGACGCCTATTTTCTGGTCACCCCGGTCGAGAAGGTCGGCATCAGGGTCGAAGACGCGCCGTTTGTGGCGGTCGATTTCGACCGGACCGGCGCGGACGAGGATCAGGTTCTGACCTTTACCACCCATGTCGGCGATACGGTGTCGGCGGGTCCGGATCACCCGATACGGGTGGCCATCGACCCGGAAACAAACGAACCCAGACCCTATATATTGGTGCGATCAAACCTTGAGGCGCGGATCGACCGCAAGAGTTTCTACCGCCTTGTGGACATTGCGACGGAACGCGCCGGGCAGGTCGGGGTCTGGTCCGGCGGGCAGTTCTTTGTCTTGGGTCGCGCCGAGGAAACGCCTTAGGCAACCCGTCGTGCGGGACGGTCTTGCGCAAGGACAACCGCCAGCGCCACGACTCCGGCGCCCAGCGCCCGGGTCCAGTTCCACTCCGAACCCAGAACCACCATGATGAGCATCACGTAGAACGGGGCCACATTGATGTGGAATGACGCCAGAGCAACACCCAGCCGGCCGATCGAAGCGATGAACAGGACCTGGCTGAGGCCGAGAGAGATCACGGCGTAGATCGCCAGCATTCCTGCCTGCTGCGGGTCGATCGGCGACGATGGCCAGACTTCGAACCCGAGGACGCTCGACAGATAGAACAGCGCGCCGGCCATGAACGTGCCGCCGATCAGCGTGATCGTGGTACGTCCGGTCTGGCTGAGGTCCGGGAAGTCCCGCGCGGTCGCCATGCTGGCCCAGCAGAACAGCGCGGTCGAGGCGATGGCGCAAAGCGCGCCCAACCCCAGCTGGGCCGGCGCCACCGCGCTG
The DNA here is from genome assembly GCF_056535705.1 of Ruegeria sp. BC8. Lineage (NCBI taxonomy): Bacteria > Pseudomonadati > Pseudomonadota > Alphaproteobacteria > Rhodobacterales > Roseobacteraceae > Ruegeria > Ruegeria sp. BC8. The sequence goes on from NZ_JBQFIV010000001.1 coordinate 2,930,500, forward strand.
GTTGCGATCAGGCCGCCTATGATCGAAACGGCAACCCCCAGCGCGAAGTTCCACCGCAATCTGCGCGTTCCTGCAGCCAGCTCGAGCAGTGTCGCAATCAAAGGCGCGCAGGAGGCGATGATGGCAACGGTTACGGGATCGGTCAGTTTCTGCGCCAGGATGATCAGGAACATGCCCAAGCCAAGTCCAAACCCGCCCACTCTCATCGCATGGGCCCAGCGCGCCCGCAGCACCGCATCCGCGCCATCGATCCACAGCCAGATCGGAATCATCACGGCCACCGCCAGCATCAGCCGCGCGGCCAGCAAGGCAACCGGCGGCCAGGTCTGCAGCAGGATTTCGGCCGCCGGGAATCCGGCCGCCCAGGCCAGCATCGACGCCACCGCCAACCCGTTTCCGGACAAGGCGGATTGCCGCGCACCGGGCACAGCGAAACTGGGCCCGCGAACGGGGTCCGGACTCATGGCCATCGGTTTCAATCCTTTTGTTGGTGCAGCGCTACGAAAATGATTCGCTGCAATACCCCGACACTTCACATTCGGCCCACGCCGGTCTGGCCGATTTTCGACATATTGTCGTTTTCAAACCCTTTCTCTGCGCACCGCCCGCGACTAAGGTCAGCACGCCATCGGACCGAGAGGACAATGCCCCGATTTGCCGCCAATATCTCGCTGCTCTTTGCCGAGCTGCCTTACCTCGACCGGTTCAAGGCGGCCGCGGATGCCGGGTTCAAGGCAGTCGAGATCCTGTTTCCCTATGACCTGGCGGCCAAGGAAACACGCCGCGCATTGATGACCAACGGTCTGGACTTGGTGCTGATCAACGCGCCGCCGCCCAACTATACCGGCGGCCAGCCGGGCTATGCGGCCGTTCCGGGGGGCGAGGGGCGGTTCCAGTCCGACATCCGCCGCGTCCTGCGCTATGCCGAGGCGCTGAAGCCCGGTTTGATCCACGTGATGGCGGGCTATACCTCGGAGGCGGACGCGCAGGACTGTTTCGTACGCAACCTGCAATGGGCCGCGGATTTTGCGCCGCATCAGCAGTTCACGATCGAACCGCTGAACCCCGTCTCGCAACCGGGATACTTCCTGAATGACTATGATCTGGCCGCCGCGTGCCTGGACCGGATCGACCGTCCGAATGTGGGCCTGCAATTCGACAGCTTTCATGCCCGGATGATCCATGGCGATGCACAGGCCATCTGGGACAGATTCCGCGACCGGATCTTACATGTTCAGATCGGATCGGCCCCCGACCGGTCGGAACCTGGCCGGGACGAGACCGATTTCCCCGCGTTGTTCGCAGCGATCGACGACAGCGGCTATGATGGCTGGGTCAGCGCCGAATACACGCCCTCGACGCGGCGCACCGACGCCTCTCTGCACTGGATGCGATAGGCCTGTGCACCTGCGCACTGGAAATCACATCTTGGATATCGCATACGAAGCGGCAACTCAGCAGAGGAACAGCCGCATGATCCCCGCCCGCTTTGCCCCCGTCCTGTTCGGATTGATCCTGTCGGGGCTGATGTCCTGCATCGTGACCTGCATCGCAACGGTCAAAGAGATCGGGCTGGGCCCCGAGACCTTTGTCAGCTGGATGGGCGCGTGGAGCATCAGCTGGCCGGTGGCGTTTGCTGTGGTTCTGGTCATGGCACCGTTGATCCGTCGGCTGGTCGCGCTGTTAGTCAGGCCCGAGGCCTGACCTGCCGCGAAGATGGCCCGCCGGGCCTGATGAGCGGCACGGCGCTTGCCTAATGCGCCTCGGCCCAGTTGGCGCCTTTGCCCGCATCCACCGTCAGTTTCACGTCCAGCTTCACCGCTGGATCGGGCGCGTTTTCCATCACGTCTCGGGCAATCTCGATGATCTTGTCCACCGCGTCTTCGGCCACTTCGAACAGCAGTTCGTCGTGCACCTGCAGCAGCATCTTGGCCGGCAGCCCGTCGATCGCCTCGGGCATCCGCACCATCGCCCGCCGGATCACGTCCGCCGCGGTACCCTGGATCGGCGCGTTGATCGCCGCCCGGCGGGCAAACCCCGCATGCGGCCCCTTGGCATTGATTTCTGCCGTGTGGATCTTGCGACCAAACAGGGTCTGCACATAGCCATGCTCTTTGGCAAAGGCGATGGTGTCATCCATGTAGCGCCGGATACCCGGGAAGCGTTCGAAATAGCGGTCGATGAAGCCCTGCGCCTCGGCCCGCGGAATACGCAGGTTGCGCGCCAGGCCAAAGCCCGAAATGCCGTAGATCACGCCGAAATTGATCGCCTTGGCCTTGCGACGGATCTCGGGCGTCATCTCGTCCAACGGCACGTCGAACATTTCCGACGCGGTCATGGCGTGAATGTCCAGCCCGTCGGCAAAGGCCTGTTTCAAGGCCGGAATATCGGCGATATGGGCCAGGATGCGCAGCTCGATCTGTGAATAGTCCAGCGAAACCAGAACATTGCCCGGCTCGGCGATGAAAGCCTCACGGATGCGGCGGCCCTCCTCGGTGCGCACCGGGATGTTCTGCAGGTTGGGGTCGGTCGAGGCCAGACGCCCCGTGTTCGCCCCGGTGATGGCGTAGGATGTATGCACCCGCCCCGTGTCGGGGTTGATATGGGTCTGCAGCGCGTCGGTATAGGTCGATTTCAGCTTGGACAGTTGCCGCCAGTCCAGCACACGGCGCGGCAGTTCATGCTCGGTCGCCAGATCTTCCAGCACGTCGGCACCGGTCGAATACTTGCCGGTCTTGCCCTTCTTGCCGCCTTCCAGACCCATCTTTTCAAACAGGATCTCGCCCAGCTGCGCAGGCGAGCCGACGTTGAAGGTTTCTCCGGCCAGCTCGTGGATTTCAGCCTCTAAACAGGCCATTTTCTGGGCAAAGGCGTTCGACATGCGGCTCAGCACGTCGCGGTCGACCTTGATGCCATGCATCTCCATCTCGGCCAGAACCGGCACAAGGGGGCGCTCGAGCGTTTCATAGACGGTGGTCACCTGAACCCGGTGCAACTGCGGCTTGAACAGCTTCCACAGTCGCAGGGTGATGTCCGCATCCTCGGCGGCATAGCCGGTGGCCTCGTCGATCGGCACCTTGTCGAAGGTGATCGCCGATTTGCCCGAGCCCAGCAGCGGCTTGATCGGGATCGGCGTATGGCCCAGATAGCGTTCGGACAGGGTGTCCATGCCATGCCCATGCTCGCCCGCATGCATGGCATAGGACATCAGCATCGTGTCGTCGATCGGGGCCACACCCACGCCATAACGCGCAAATATCTTGGCGTCATATTTCATGTTCTGCCCGACCTTCAGGATCGACGGGTCCTCCAGCACCGGCTTGAGCATCTCCAGCGCCTCGTCCAGCGGCATCTGCCCCTCGGCCAGCGCGTCCGAGCCGAACAGGTCGTCGCTGGACCCATCGCGGTGGGTCAACGGGATATAGCAAGCCTCGCCGGGCTCGATACACAGCGAGATGCCGACCAGATCGGCGATCATTTCGTTCAGGCCCGTGGTCTCGGTGTCCACGGCCAGCCAGCCGCGCTCATAGGCTTGATCGATCCATTTCCGCAGCGCGGCCGCATCGCGCACGCATTCGTATTTGCTGGCATCGAACGGAATGTCCTCGGCCTGCGGCTCATCTGCCGCCGGCGCCGGAGTATCCGCGATCACCGGCGGTTCGACGCCCAGCTTGTCGGCGATCCGCTTGGTCAGAGTGCGGAACTCCATCTCGGCCAGAAACTCCATCAGCTTGTCCGGATCGGGATCGCGCAGCTCCAGATCATCCAGCGTGAAGTCCAGCGGTGTCTCACAATCCAGCTGCACCAGCCTCTTCGACAACTCGATCTGATCTCGTTTCTCGATCAGGGTTTCGCGGCGCTTGGGTTGCTTGATCTCCTCGGCGCGGTCCAGCAGCGTCTCCAGATCGCCGAACTCGTTGATCAGCAGCGCCGCCGTCTTGATCCCGATCCCCGGCGCACCCGGCACGTTGTCGACGCTGTCGCCGGCCAGCGCCTGCACATCCACCACGCGCTCGGGATAGACGCCGAATTTCTCGAACACCCCTTCGCGGTCGATGCGCTTGTTCTTCATGGCATCCAGCATCTCGACACCGTCGCCCACCAGCTGCATCAGGTCCTTGTCGGAACTGACGATGGTCACCCGCCCCCCGGCCTGGCGCGCCTGGCAGGCCAGCGTGGCGATGATGTCGTCGGCCTCGTACCCCTCCAGCTCTTTGCAGGCGATGTTGAAGGCCTCGGTCGCCTGCCGGGTCAGGGGGATCTGCGGGCGCAGGTCCTCGGGCATCGCCTCGCGGTTGGCCTTGTAAAGGTCGTACATGTCGTTGCGGAAGGTGTGCGAGCCTTTGTCGAAGATCACTGCCAGATGGGTCGGCGCGTCAGGGCCGTGGTCGCCATCCACGTAACGCTGCAGCATGTTGCAAAAGCCCGAAACGGCGCCAATCGGCAGCCCGTCCGATTTCCGCGTCAGCGGCGGAAGGGCGTGATAGGCGCGAAAGATGAAGGCCGATCCGTCGATCAGATGCAGATGGCAGCCTTTTCCGAATTTGCTCATGCGCGCTCTCCCTGTCGGTCAGGGACGGTTCTGCCACAGGGGCAGCCGGGTGACCAGTCAGGAACGCGCCCTAGCCGCCAAACAGACCGCTGAAAACATCCGAGAAACTGTTCAGCAGCGCCATGATGACCAGCGCACCGAGGAACGCGAAAAACGCCATCGCGAAGAACTGGAACAGGATCGCACCCGTTCCGATGACCACCCCGGCGATGGCCGGGCGGCGTTTTTCGTGCCGCAGGATGCCGATGACCGAGACGACGATCGCCAACCCGCCCAGCATGGCGACGCCGATCTGCAGAAAGTCATCCAGATCGCGGGTTGGGGCGACCGCCGCGGGCTGCTCCATCCCCGCGGCGGCCCGCAGGGTCGATTTGCCCAACTCGGCGGCCAGTTCGCCCAGCGTCACGCCGGAGGATTGCTGCGGTGCGAACGGCCCTGCCCAGAACACGAACAAGGCTGCGAACAGGGCCAGTACCGCAAGCATAAACCCGGCCCAACCAAAAACCGGATTGCCGGTATCAGCAGCAGTCATATCGGTCATCATTCGCACCTACGTTGGTCACACCAACGCACTAGGTGAAAATCGCGGCGAGATTTGGGCGGACCGCGGTTGGGCAGGCAATCAGTGTTGCTGTGCGTCCTTCAGAACATACTTGCAATCGCAATAGGGGCACTCGACCCAGCCCTGATCCTCGGGGATCTGCAACCAGACGCGCGGATGGCCCAGCGCGCCCTCACCGCCATCACAGGCGACACGGCTTGTCTCGACGATCTTGGTTTCCGGAGCTTCGATTGTCACGGCGTGCGATCCTTCACTGGTTGTAGGCCTCGCGGGCATGCATTAGGTGCGTTTATGAGCGATCAGGAAACCGGGGGCAAGAGCCAGCAATGACCGATGCAGCGATCAGCCTTCGCGGCCTGCGCAAAACCTATCGCGGCGGCAAGGGCCAGCCCGAGAAACACGCACTGAAGGGTATCGATCTGGATATCCCGCGCGGCTCGGTCTTCGGCCTGCTGGGGCCGAACGGGGCGGGCAAATCGACCCTGATCAACATTCTGGCGGGGCTGGTGATCAAGACCGCCGGCCAGGTGACGATCTGGGGCTTTAACCAGGACCGCAACCCGCGCCAGGCCCGCGCCGCCATCGGCGTGATGCCGCAGGAGTTGAACCTCGACCCGTTCTTCACCCCGCGCGGCGCGCTCGAGGTGCAGGCGGGGCTCTATGGCGTCCCCAAATCGCAGCGGCGCAGCGACGAGATCCTCGAACTGGTGGGCCTCAGCGACAAGGCCGAGGCCTATGCCCGCACGCTGTCGGGCGGGATGCGCCGGCGCCTGCTGCTGGCCAAGGCACTGGTGCACCACCCCAAAATCCTGGTGCTGGACGAACCCACCGCCGGCGTGGACATCGAACTGCGCCAGATGCTGTGGGCCAATGTGCGCAAGCTGAACCAGCAGGGCATGACCATCATCCTGACCACCCATTACCTGGAAGAAGCGCAGGAGATGTGCGACGAGATCGCCATCATCAACCACGGCGAGAAGGTGGCGCAGGACAGCACTGCCAACCTGCTGGGCCGCATGGACGGCCGCACCATGGTCATCACCCCCGAGGCCGCCGTGACCGCCTTGCCCGCCGCCCCCGGCGTTCAGGCCAGCCTGCGCGACGACGGCAGCCTGGCGCTGCACTACCGCAGCCCGGAAACCAGCGCCGAACAGGTGCTCGAAGCGGTCCGTCAGGCCGGCATACGCATCCGCGACGTACGCACCGAAGAGGCCGATCTCGAGGACGTGTTCCTTGCCCTGACCTCCTCACGCACCGACGATGCCCCGGCCGACGATCAGGACCAGCCGCGCCGGGGCCTGCACCGGGTCAAGCTGTGACTGGGCCCTGTGACACTTCGGTCTGGGCAGATGAGGTTTTTTCCGAACATCATAAGGCCATCCGCCGGGCCGCCCTTGTGTGGCGGCAGTGCGGGCCAAGCGGTCATCCAGCACACGCAATTCTCAGCCGAAAAGCAGGTCAGTTTCGGACGATACGAGGGCCGTAGCTGACTGACTGATCAGAGCAGACAACATGACCACGTCTTATTAACTCACCAACTAGCGTTTCTAGTTCTTCGTGTTCCAAGGTCTTTCGAAAAAGGGCATTCACCGTTCCTTTTAAGGTTTTGATCTTCCTTGGACGCGAAGTTCCTCTAGACTGCAAACTGTCAACAATCGCATCAATTTTTTGATCTAACGAACTTGCGTTCGAGATTTTGACGAATGGGATTTCGGATATGTCAATATGACGGAGAGCAGGGATCTTCCTTTGTCGCAAATGTGCAATCAAAGGGTCGAAGCCCTTGTCACGAGAAATAATATGAAAGTATGCATCGGCATTATTGGCCGCGAGTTCTCCCAAATAAAAAGCGATATGGAAGTCTAAGGCATTCGAGCCGTTACCCGTTATCTTCTTATAACCAGCACTTTCTCCTAAGCTTTGAAGTGCTTTTGCGAAGTCAAAAGGTACACTCTTTTGGTTAGCGCCGACGAAGACAATCAACTGGCAGTCATGCCCACTGAGGAGCTCAAGGTTCTTCGGCTGAACATTTTCGAAGTCGATCAGGATAAAGTTTTTCTTCAAAGGCCGTGCTCCAATTCGAGCTCGAATCAAATACAGATTACTGGATAAGGTCAATACGAAGCACCTTTGTCCGCTGTGGGCTCGAACCAAACCTTCACCGCACCTGAATCAACACCCCAATTCCTGCGCAATGCAGACAGGGACTCGAAAAAGAACAAAACAAGAATATAATGACGACTCGCCATGTATGCCGAGCTGTCGATCACGTCGAACTTCACCTTCCTCACCGGGGCCTCGCACCCCGAGGAGTACATGGAGCGCGCCGTCACCCTGGGCCTGCCCGCCATCGCCATCGCCGATGACAACTCGGTGGCCGGCATCGTCCGCGCCCATACCCAGGCGCGCGAGATCGCCCGCAAGGTGCGCGAGCGCCGCGCGTGGGAGGAGCAGAACACGCCCATCGGCCCGCCCCGCCCCGATCACATCCCGAAACCGCCCTCGTTCCCGGTGCATGCGGTGCCGCGCCTGATCCCGGCGGCGCGGCTGATCTTTACCGACGCCCCGCCCGTCACCGCCCTGCCCCTCAACCGGCAGGGCTGGGCCAGCCTGTGCCGCCTTCTGTCCACCGGACGGCTGCGCGCGGCCAAGGGCGACTGCATCCTGCACCTGTCCGACCTGCTGGAGTTTTCCGACGGCCTCCACCTGCTGCTCTGGCCACAGGCGGGCCGTCCGACCGGCGGCGCGAGCGGGTGGCGGACACAGGCGCAACAGCTGACGCGCCGCTTTACCGGGCGCATGCATTTGCTGATGCATCCGCGCTATGACGGGGCGGATTCGGCGTTTTTCCATTTGTTAGAGACTGAATCATGCCACCTGGGCCTGCCCACCATCGCCAGCGCCGCGCCGATGATGCATCACGGCTCGCGCCGCCGGCTGGGTGATGTGCTGACCGCGATCCGGCTGCGCCGCAAGGTGGACGATCTGGGCCGTCACGCGCTGGCCAATGGCGAACAGCGCCTGCGCTCGGAACCCGAGATGCTGCGCATCTTCAAGGGGCATGAAGGCGCCGTGGCCCGCGCTTATGCGCTCAGCCAGGAACTCACCTTCTCGTTGGACGAGCTACGCTATGAATACCCAAGCGAGGTCAGCGGCACCGAAACCCCCGCCCAGCGCCTGCACCGTCTGGCGCATGAGGGGCTGGCCTGGCGCTATCCCGCCGGCGCGCCCGAAAAGGTCAAGGCGATGCTGGCGCATGAGCTGACCCTGATCGGCAAGCTGAAATACGAGCCCTATTTCCTGACCGTCCGCGACATCGTGCACTTCGCCCGCGGTCGCGGGATCCTGTGCCAGGGGCGCGGCTCGGCGGCCAATTCGGTGGTCTGCTACTGCCTGGGCGTCACCTCGGTCAGCCCCGAGATGGGCACCATGGTGTTCGAACGCTTCGTCTCCGAGGCGCGGGACGAGCCGCCCGACATCGACGTGGATTTCGAACATGAACGCCGCGAAGAGGTGATCCAGCACATCTATGAACGCTATGGCCGCCACCGCGCGGGGCTGTGCGCCACGGTGATCCACTATCGCGGCAAGCGCGCCATCCGCGAGGTGGGCCGCGCCATGGGCCTGACCGAGGACACGATTTCCGCCCTGTCCTCGCAGCTGTGGGGGTTCTTCTCGACCGCAGGGCTCGAGGCGGAACGGATGCGCGAAATCGGCCTCGACCCCGAGGACCGCCGCCTAAAACAGACTCTGACACTGGTGCATCAGATCAACGGCTTCCCCCGCCACCTGTCCCAGCATGTGGGCGGGTTCATCATCACCGAGGGCCGTCTGGACGAGCTGGTGCCCATCGAGAACGCCACGATGGAGGACCGCACCGTCATCTGCTGGGACAAGGACGACATCGACAGTCTGGGCATCCTCAAGGTCGATGTCCTGAGCCTTGGCATGCTGACCTGCATCCGCAAGGCCTTCGACCTGATCGCCCAGCACCATCAGACGAGTTACACGCTCGCCACCCTGCCGCCCGAGGACCCGGCGGTCTATGACATGCTGTGTCGCGCGGATTCGGTGGGCGTGTTCCAGGTGGAATCACGTGCGCAGATGAACTTCCTGCCCCGGATGCGGCCGCGCAATTTCTATGATCTGGTGATCGAGGTCGCCATCATCCGCCCCGGCCCCATTCAGGGCGACATGGTGCATCCCTATATCCGCCGCCGCAACGGCGAGGAGGAGGTCAGCTTCCCCTCGGACGCACTGGGCGAGGTGCTGGGCAAGACGCTGGGCGTGCCGCTGTTTCAGGAACAGGCGATGCAGATCGCCATCGTCGGCGCGGGCTTCACCCCCGAACAGGCCGACCGGCTGCGGCGGTCGCTGGCGACCTTCAAGAAGCACGGCAATGTCAGCGAATTCCGCACCCTGTTCCTGCGCGGGATGCAGCGCAACGGCTATGACGCCGAATTTGCCGAGCGCTGTTTCTCGCAGATCGAGGGGTTCGGCTCCTACGGCTTCCCCGAAAGCCATGCGGCCAGCTTTGCGCTGCTGGTCTATGCCAGCGCCTGGATCAAGTGCCACCATCCGGGGATTTTTGCCTGCGCGCTGCTGAATTCGCAACCAATGGGGTTCTATGCCCCCGCCCAGATCGTGCGCGATGCGCGCGAGCATGGCGTGCAAGTGCGTCCGGTCTGCATCAATGCCAGCTTCTGGGACAACGTGATGGAGCCAGACGGCCATGGCGGGCTGGCCCTGCGGCTGGGCTTTCGCCAGATCAAGGGCCTGAGCGAAGAGGACGCCAGTTGGCTGACCGCCGCGCGCGGCAACGGCTACCACCAGGTTGACGACGTCTGGCGCCGCGCGGGCCTTGGCCCCTCGGTGATCGAGCGTCTGGCCGAGGCCGATGCCTTTGCCGCCTGCGGCCTGACCCGGCGCGAGGCGCTGTGGCAGGCCAAGGCGATCGCCACCGCCAAACCCCTGCCCCTGTTCGCGCAGGATCTGGAAGGCGAGGCGCTGGACGAACCCGCCGCCCATCTGCCGCAGATGTCGCTGGGCGAGCAGGTGGTCGAGGATTACGTCGCCACCCGCCTGAGCCTGCGGGCACACCCGGTGGCCCTGTTGCGGCACCTGCTGACGCCGGGGCAGCGCGACAATTCCGCCCCTGCATCCGGGCCGGAAAACGCGGTATCTGCCCTGAACAGAGCCTGAATCGAAAGCCTCGACCATGACCCGGCCCGTGCTGCCCCCACGTTTTCCCGCCACGCCCGACCAGATCCGCGCGCAGGTCACCGCATTCTACGCCCGCGTCCGGCAGGACGCCCTGCTGGGCCCGATCTTCAACCGCCACGTCACCGACTGGCCCGCGCATGAGGACCGGATCGCCGCCTTCTGGCGCAACGCCATCCTGTACGAGCGCGGCTACAGCGGCAATCCGCAGCGTGTGCATATCGAGCGTCCGGACGTGAAACCCGAAATGTTTGCCCATTGGCTGGACCTGTTCGAAGAGGTCGCCCACGGCACCCTGCCCCCGGAAACGGCCACGCCCTGGGTGGCGCTGGCCCGACGCATCGGCGCGGGGATGCAGGCCGGTGTCGCGGCCGCCCGCCAACCGGCCGGGGCTCCGCCGATCCTGCGCTGAACGGCCGGCCCCGCAGGGATGTTAGCGGTAAAGTTTGGACTATCCGACTCTGCCGATTGGGTTTAATCAGGCCTCAGACACCTGCCACAGCATCCAATCGCCCGGGACCAGCCAGATGAGCACACAGAACTCGACCCTGCAGGGACTTGGCTTTGCCTTTCTCGGGTTTGCCGTCTTTGCCACCCATGACGCGCTGATCAAGACGCTGGGCGGCACCTATTCCGTGCTGCAGATCATCTTTTTTGCCACGCTGTTTTCCTTTGTGCCGATGGCGGTCACGATCCTCGCGGACCGGACCGCTGGCAATTTTCGGCCGCATCACCCGTGGCTGGTGATGCTACGCTCGGGGCTGATGGTCACGTCGATGTCCTGTGCCTTCTACGCCTTTTCGGTCCTGCCCCTGGCCGAAGTCTATTCGCTGCTGTTTTCCTTTCCGCTGATCGTCACCGTCCTGTCGATCCCGATACTGGGCGAGGTCGTGCGCGCCCAACGCTGGGCCGCAGTGGGCGTGGGTCTGATCGGAGTGCTGATCGTCCTGCGCCCCGGCGCGACCGAGATCACCCTCGGCCACCTTGCCGCCCTGACGGCCGCGTTCTGCAGCGCCTTCGCATCCGTGCTGGTGCGCAAGATCGGAAACGAGGAACGCTCGGCCGTGCTGATCCTGTATCCGATGCTGCTGGCGATCGCGGTCATGAGCCTTGCGCAACCAGCGGTCTATCAGCCGCCTTCGCTGATCCATCTGGCGATGATGGCCTTGGTCGGCGTGTTCTCGGTGATCGCCCAGCACCTGATCATCCTGGCCTATCGCGCGGCGCCCGCCGGCGTTGTTGCACCCAGCCAGTACAGCCAGATCATCTGGGCCACGATTTTCGGCGCGGTGTTCTTTGGGGAAAAGCCCGACAAATGGGTGGCCGTGGGGGCCGCGATCATCATCGCATCGGGCATCTTCGTCGTCTGGCGCGAAAGCCGGGCAGACGTGTCCACGAACAAACCAGTTCTACGTGTGCGTTCGCCACGCGTAGATACGGGCGCATCAGCAAGGCCGAAGTCCAACACCGACCAGTCTTGAGCTGAGCCGCCACAAAAAAAACGGCGCAGATCGACAGCGCCGTCCAATTTTTTTCAAGGTGACCCAAGCCTCAGTAAACCACCACAGACCGGATGCTTTCGCCCTTGTGCATCAGGTCGAAGCCGGTGTTGATGTCGTCCAGACCCATGGTGTGGGTGATCATCGGATCGATCTCGATCTTTCCCTCCATGTACCAGTCGACGATCTTGGGCACGTCCGTGCGCCCACGCGCGCCGCCGAAGGCGGTGCCCCGCCACGACCGGCCGGTGACCAGCTGGAACGGACGGGTCGAGATCTCGGCCCCGGCAGGCGCCACACCGATGATGATCGATTCGCCCCAGCCCTTGTGCGCCGATTCCAATGCCGCGCGCATCACCTGCACGTTGCCGGTGGCGTCAAAGGTGTAATCCGCTCCGCCCTTTGTCAGGTTCACCAGATAGGGGACAAGATCGCCCTCGACCTCGGACGGGTTCACGAAATCGGTCATGCCGAACTTTTCGGCCATCTCGACCTTGGCGGGGTTCAGGTCGACGCCGACGATCTGATCGGCCCCGGCCAGACGCAGGCCCTGAATCACGTTCAGTCCGATGCCGCCCAAGCCGAACACGATGGCGCGGCTGCCGATTTCCACCTTGGCGGTGTTGATCACCGCGCCGATGCCGGTGGTCACGCCACAGCCGATATAGCAGATCTTGTCGAACGGCGCGTCCTCGCGCACCTTGGCCAGTGCAATCTCGGGCAGAACCGTGTGGTTCGAGAAAGTCGAGCATCCCATGTAATGCAGGATCGGATCCCCATCCAGCGTCGAGAAACGCGAGGTGCCGTCGGGCATCAAACCCTTGCCCTGCGTCTCGCGGATGGCCTGGCACAGGTTGGTTTTGGGGTGCAGACAGTATTCGCACTCGCGGCATTCGGGGGTGTAAAGCGGGATCACGTGATCGCCCGGCTTCAGGCTGGTCACGCCGGGGCCGACCTCGACCACGACGCCCGCGCCCTCGTGGCCCAGAATGGCCGGAAACAGGCCTTCGGGGTCGGCGCCCGACAGGGTGAATTCGTCGGTATGGCAGATGCCGGTGGCCTTGATCTCGACCAGAACCTCGCCCGCCTTGGGGCCATCGAGGTTCACGTCCATCACTTCCAAGGGCTTGCCCGCCTGAACGGCGACGGCGGCACGGGTTCGCATGTTGCTTGTCTCCCTGTCTTGTTTGACCCGACCCTGCGTCAAATACAGGGTGTTTTCAACTGCGCTTTCATGGCAGTCTCTGTAAGCTTTTGATATTTCAGAAACGACATTGCCGAAAAGAGGAGCGCCAATGTACCGGTTCATCCCGATCCTGATCGTCCTGGCCGCCTGCGCCGAAACCGACCTGCCCGAACCGGGCTCTGCCGAGCTGGATGCCGCCCCGGTGGATCTGGCCTTCTGCAAGGGCGAACCCTTTGCCCAGTCCGTTGGGCAACCGGTCTCGACCATTCAGGCCAGCCTGCCGGAACGGAGCCGCGTTCTGGGCCCTGATGACATCGCCACGCAGGATTACCGCATCGACCGGCTGAACGTCTATGTGAACGGAGCCGGGGTCATTCAGCGGCTGACCTGCGGATAAGGGCGGACTCGACTCGGGGTATGATTCTCAGATAAGAACAAAATGAGAACATTTTGATGTCTGCCCGATGCCCAAACGCCGAATACTCTCGTTGTGGTTTCCCCGTCTGGGGGCCGAACGGCTGATCCGCGCCGCGCGGGGCCTGCACTCTGGCCCGCTGGCGGTGGTGGCCGAACAGTCGAACATGCAGGTCATCACCTCGCTGAATGCCGAGGCACAAGCAGCCGGTCTGCGCGTGGGCCAGCCGGTGCGCGATGCCCATGCCATGTGCGCCGCCCTTGTCACCCGCCCCCGCAACGCCCCGGCCGAGGCCGCCTTTCTGACCGCGCTGCGCCGCTGGGCGGGCAAGTTCAGCCCCTGGGTCGCCGAAGAGGCACCCGACGGCCTGATCGTCGATCTGTCGGGCTGCGCCCATCTGTTCGGCGGCGAAGAGGCGCTGCTGGACGTGATCGAGACCGACTGCGCCGACATGGGGCTGAGCGTGCAGATGGGCATCGCCGACACGCTGGGCGCGGCCTGGGCGCTGGCGCGCTATGCCGGGCAAGAGGCCACGTCCGACCGCAATGGCGACGCCATTTCCCAAGAGGCCCGCGCCACCCGCGCCCGGGCTGGCAAGCGGCGGCACTGGACCAAGGGCGGCGCCGCGCCGCAGGTGGTGACCGTGGGCGGCGGAGCCAGGGTCGCGCCGCCGGGGCAGGCCTATGGCGCGCTTGCCCCCCTGCCCATCGCCGCGCTGCGGCTGGACGACCAGACCGTGGCGCAGCTGAACCGGCTGGGCCTGCGGCGGATCGGCGACCTGCTGGGCCAGCCGCGCGCGTCCCTTGCCCGCCGGTTCGGGCGCGGGCTGGTGCTGCGGCTGGATCAGGCGATGGGCAGCGCACCCGAGCCGGTCTCGCCCGCGCGGCCCCCGCATCACTTTGCGGTGCGGATGACCCTGCCCAACCCGATCGGTCTGGCCGAGGACGTGATGGCCGCCATCGACCGGATGCTGCCGACCCTGTGCGCGCGGCTGGAAGAAAAGGCGCGCGGGGCGCGGACCCTGCGGCTCGAGGCGCACCGAACCGATCAGGCGGCCGAGATCATCGAGATCGGGCTGGCCCGGCCGAGCCACGACAAACACCGCATTCGCCCTTTGTTAGAGATGAAGATCGACCAGATCGACGCGGGCTATGGCATCGACATGCTGCGCCTTGCGGCGGTGCAGACCGAGCCGGTGCATGCCCGCACCCTGACCGGCCATGCCGAAGCCAGCCGCGCCGTCCGCAACCGATTGGAGGGGAACACCGCGCTGGACGATCTGATCGGAAAGCTGGGCGCGCGGGTGGGGCTCGAGGCGATCACGCGGCAGCACCCGGCGGCCTCGCACATCCCCGAGAAAACCGCACAGACGCTGGCGGCGGCCTGGTCGGAACCGGCGCGCGACTGGCCCGCCCCGCCGCGCCCGCGCCCCCTGCTGATGTGGCGGCCCGAGCCGGTGATGGCCCCCGACCGTCCCGATGTGCCCGCCAATTTCCGCTGGCGCGGGCGCGACTGGCACCTGGCGCAGGCCACCGGCCCGGAGCGGATCGCCCCGGAATGGTGGCTGGACGACCCCAACTGGCGCAGCGGCGTGCGCGATTACTGGGTGGTGGTGACTGAACAGGGCGAGCGGCTGTGGCTGTTCTACGGCCATGGCGGCACCATGTCGGCGGGCTGGTTCTGCCAAGGGCGCCTTGGTTAGAGTCTATTTTCCACGATAGACCAGAATATCCGGAAGGTAATCGATCAGCCGGATGACCCACGAGAACGGCGCCGGAAAGTCGGTCCGGAAGCGCCGGCGCGCCATTGCGCGCAGCACGCGCTGCGCGGCGTCTTCGGGCTCCATCAGCATCGGCATCTTGAAGCTGTTCTTGTCGGTCAGCCGGGTCTTGATGAACCCCGGATTGACGATGCGCACCGTCACCCCGGTTCCGGCCAGGTCATGCCGCATCGTTTCGGCCAGCGAGATCAGCGCCGCCTTGCTGGACCCGTACCCGATCGCCGCAGGCAGTCCGTGATAGCCCGCCAGCGACCCGATCAGGGTAATGTCGCCACGCCCCGCCTTCACCATGGCCGGCACGGTTTCCCCCAGAACCCGCAGCGCGCCTGAGTAGTTCACGTCGCTGATGGCCAGCGCGGCTTCGGTCTGCCAGTCCTGCGCGCGCATCGGCTCATAGGCCCCGGCGTTGTAGACCAGACCGTCAACTTGGCCGATCTCGGCCACGGCGCGGCGCACCTGCGCCAGATCGGTCACGTCCAGCGGTACCGCACGGGCATTGGGCAGCGCGGCGCAAATCTGCTCAAGCCGCTCGGCACTGCGCGCGGACAGCACTAGGTGCGCGCCCTGACCGCCCAAGGCTTCGGCAAGCATCCGGCCCAGACCTTCGCTGGCGCCGATGATCCAATAGGTTTTTCCGTCAAAACTGCTCATGCCGGGCGGTTCGCATTTGCCGAAGCGTGAACAGCCGCGGTCTTGGGTTGGGTTGTCTCGATCATAACATCTTTCATTACGCGGACGGGCAGACCCCGGATCACCAGCAACCGCGATTGATGCAATCCTGACGCACTGCCCGCCGATCAGTGGGAAACAGGGAAAAACATGGCCCGGATTTGATCCGCTCCGGCCTACCCTGCGTATCTTATTGTAAAATGTCGCATAAAGAGGATGGCATGTTCGACGAAACCCGGGGCGTACGGAAAAAAATCGCAATTGTAGGCGCAGGCATCTCAGGATTATCAGCGGCTTATTACCTGTCGGAAAGTCACGACGTCACCCTGTATGAGGCCGAACCCCGTCTGGGCGGACATGCGCGCACGGTGATGGCCGGGCGCAACGGCGACCAACCTGTCGATACCGGGTTCATCGTTTTCAACTACGCCACCTATCCCTACCTGACCAAGCTGTTTGGCGAGTTGGACGTGCCGGTCATCAAAAGCGAGATGAGCTTTGGCGCCACCATCGACAATGGTCGCATCGAATATGGCCTGAACAATCTGCGCACCATCACCGCGCAGAAGCGCAACCTCGTGCGGCCCTCCTACTACAAGATGATCGCCGACATACTGCGCTTTGGCAAAGAAGCGCCCGAGGCCGCCCGGGATGATGACACCACGATTGGTGAGCTGGTTGACCAGATGCGGCTGGGCCACTGGTTCCGCAACAATTACCTGATGCCGATGTGCGGCGCGATCTGGTCAACTCCGGTGGAGTTCGTCGATCAGTTTCCGGCGCGGTCGCTGGTGCAGTTCTTCCGCAACCACGCCTTGCTGTCCAGCAAACGCGGCGCCCAGCACCAGTGGTGGACCGTAAAGGGTGGCAGCATCGAATATGTCCGCCGGATCGAATCCGCTCTGCGCGGCCGGGGTTGCGACATCCGCCTGGGCGCGCCGGTCTCTAACGTCGAACGCGATGCCTTGGGCGTGACCGTTCAGGCGCAGGGCCGCTCGGATCAGTATGACGAGATCATCCTGGCCACCCATTCCGACCAGTCGTTGGCCATTCTGGGCCAGAACGCCACCGCCGACGAGGCCGCGGCGCTGGGCGCGATCCGCTATCAGCCCAACCGCGCGGTCTTGCACTGCGACCCCAGCCAGATGCCGCGCCGCCGCGCCTGCTGGTCCAGCTGGACATACCGCTCGCAGGCGGGCAACGTGGGCGTGACCTACTGGATGAACCGGTTGCAGAACATCCCCGAAAGCGACCCCCTGTTCGTCACCCTGAACCCGTCTTCCGACATCGCGCCCGACAAGATCTATGACGAGGTGGAATTCGCCCATCCGGTGTTCGACAAGGCCGCGCTGAAAGCGCAGGGCCAGATCCGCGAGATGCAGGGTCGCAACCGGACCTGGTTCGCCGGTGCCTACAACCGGCACGGGTTCCACGAAGACGGAATCGCCAGCGCGATGCATGTTGTCGGGCTGTTGAACGGCGATCCGCAAACCATCGGAGCTGAAAATGCGATACCTGATCCAAGCGTCGCTGTCCCGGTTACGGCCAGCCCGTAACGCAGCGATCCTGAGCCTGGTTCTGCTGGCCCCTGCCGGGCTGGCGGCCACGCCCGTCACCAACGTGCTGCCCGATGCCGAGCTGCGTGGCACTGCCACCTTCCGGTTCCTCGGTCTGCCGATCTACGACGCGCAGCTGTTCACCAAAGGCGGCGGCCCGCTCAGCTGGTCGCAGGATTTCGGGCTGAAGCTGACCTATCGGAAATCGCTGAAGCAGAAGGCGCTGATCGAATCCACGCTGGACGAGATGGCCCGGCAGGGCAACAGCGCCCCGATCGAGGCGCAGTTGAAAACCTGCTATCAGGCGGTCGGCGCCGGTGACAGCTATCTGGCGGTCACCAAAGGCCCCGACGCGATCGAGTTCTGGCGCAACGGGCGCAAGACCTGCACCCTCTCCTATCCGGGGATCAAGCGCAGCTTCATGTCGATCTTTCTGGGCAACAACACCCGGTCCGCTGCTTTCACGCGTCAGCTGCGGGGTCAGTGATGCTGTATCCGCGTGTCAGCCTCTATGCGCTGATGCTTGCTGCGGCGGGTATCCCGCTCTACATCCACCTGCCGCGCTTTGCGGCGGTGAACCTCGGGATCGGCCTGGGCGTGATCGGCACAGTTCTGTTGCTGATCCGGCTGGTGGATTTGGTACAAGACCCGCTGATCGGCTGGGCGATTGACCGCTGGCCCGGCGCGCAGATGGGTTTTGCCGTCTTGGCCGCCGGAGGCCTAGCGATCGGTTTTCCGCTGTTGTTCTCACTGCCGCAGGGGGCGAGCGTCGCCGCTCTTGTGGCGATCCTGATCCTGCTGTTTTCCGCCTACAGCCTGGGCACCATTCTGCTTTATGGCCGCAGCGCGACGCTGGCGAAACAGGCCACCCCGCGCGAGTTGATGACCCTCGCCGCCTTTCGTGAGGGCGGGCAATTGGCCGGCGTGGTTCTGGCCGCTAGCGCACCGGCGCTGTTCGTGGCTTTGGGCGCGGGCGCGCAGGGCTATCCGGCCTTCGGGCTGTTTCTGGGCGCGTTGGCGCTGGTCACCATGGTGCTGACATTGCCGATCTGGCGGCGCGCGCCCATCACCGGGCAGGGGCTGTCGTTCAACGGGCTGGGTCAGGCCGGGGCCCTGCGTCTGCTGGCGCTGGCGCTGGTCAACAGCCTGCCGGTTGCGATCACCTCGACCCTTTTCCTGTTCTTCGTCGAGGACCGGCTGCAATTGCCGGGCAAGGCCGGGCCGCTGCTGATCCTGTTTTTCCTCAGCGCCGGGGCGACCGTGCCGCTCTGGGCACGGCTCAGCAACCGGATCGGCCCGAAACAGACTCTGATCATCGCGATGCCGCTGGCCATTCTGGGCTTTGTCGGCGCGGCCATGCTGGCGCCCGGCAACCTGGCCGGGTTCGCGGTGATCTGCCTGGCGTCGGGGGCGGCGCTGGGGGCGGACATGGTGGTTCTGCCGGCCATGTTCTCGGTGGTGCTGACACGCGCGGGGCTGAATGCCTCGGCCGCCTTTGGCATCTGGTCTTTCGCCGGCAAACTGGGGCTGGCATTGGCCGCATTCTTCACCCTTCCGCTGCTGGAACGCAGCGGCTTCGTGCCCGGTCAGACGAATTCGGCGCAGGCGTTGGAAACGCTCAACCTGGCCTATGCCGTGCTGCCCTGCATCCTGAAACTCGGCGCGTTCGGAATGGTCCTGACGCTGCCTACAGAGGTACCCGCAAAATGACATTTCTTCTGATTGCCGCACTGGCCGTATTGGCCCTGATCGCGGTCAAAACCCGCCTTCTCAGCTTTCGCGCGCAATCGCCGTCGGACTATACCGGAACCGGCCCCGATTTCTCGCTGAAGGACAATCTGAACGGGGAAATCCTGTCCGAAGGGCTGATCTATGGCCCGACCGGCAAGATGTCGAACAGCTTCGTGGCGCGGATGATCGGGGAATGGAACGGCAATTCCGGCACTCTGACCGAGTATTTCACCTATTCGAACGGCAAGCAGATGACCCGCAAATGGTACCTGACCATGGGCACAGGCAACAGCTTTACCGCAACCGCCGACGACATCGTCGGCGAAGGCCGCGGCGTGATCTCGGGCGCGACGGTCAAGCTGACCTATCGCATCGTTCTGCCCGAAGACGCCGGAGGCCACACCCTGGACGTCACCGACTGGATGTACCTGACCGAGAGCGGGGCGATCATGAACCGCTCGGAAATGCGCAAGTTCGGGCTGAAGGTGGCCGAGCTGGTCGCCACGATGCGCCCCGCCCCGCCGGAAAAGACGGCGCATGTGCCCGGCGCAAACGGCCATGACCGGACCGCCGACCCGAGGGCCCTGCAATGACCCGGCTCATGAAACAACTGGCCTTCGCGTGCCTGCTGCTGACAGCGGCCTGTGCCTTCAAACCGAAAGTCCCGACCACTTTCCTGTCGGACCGCCAGCTGAACCTCGAAGAGTTCTTTGAGGGCCACACCGTGGCCTATGGGCAGTTCCAGGACGTTCTGGGCAACATCCCGCGGCGGTTCACGGTCGACATCAACGGGACATGGGACGGCCAGACCCTGACTTTGGTCGAAGACTTCGTCTATGACGACGGCGCCACCGAACAGCGCATCTGGACCCTGACCAAAACCGGCGAGGATACCTGGACCGGCACCGCGCCCGGCGTTCTGGGCACCGCGTCGGGAACCGAGCGTGGTGACACGTTCAACTGGAAGTACCGCATCGACCTGCCAGTGAAGGATGGTACGATGCGTGTCGATTTCGACGACTGGATGTGGCTGCTGGACGATGACCGCCTGCTGAACCGCGCCTATGTCTCGCGCTTTGGCATCCGGCTGGGCGAAGTCGTGCTGTTCTTTGAAAAGAAGTGACCGCGCGGCGTCTCGATCAATCTTTGGAAAAAGTGGTGAGCCGTGCAGGATTCGAACCTGCGACCCACTGATTAAAAGTCAGTTGCTCTACCAACTGAGCTAACGGCCCACTCTTTTCATCGGATCGTTGCGATCCGTGGCGCTGTCTAAGGCATTTTCCCGACCGGGTACAAGCCCTTTTTCGCACCGCGTTCCGCCTGAAATCATTGTGTTCCCGGCGTCCCGATAGGCGGCCTAATTAGGGTTGAGGCGGCGGGGGGTCAACCCCTTTTTTCAGGAATCTTCGCGCCGGGCTGGATTCATGTCTGCGGCAAGGCTATATGCCCGCCATGCAGCAACGATCCGACACCGGTTTGCCCTTCATGAAGATGCACGGGCTTGGCAATGACTTCGTCATTGTGGACGCGCGCGCGCATCCGGTGCAGATCACGCCGGCGCTGGCGCGCGGGATCGGACACCGGCAGTTCGGGGTCGGATTCGACCAGCTGGCCGTCATCGAAAACGGCGAATCGGATGCGCATCTGGTGTTCTACAATGCTGATGGGTCGATCTCGGCCACCTGCGGCAACGCCACCCGCTGCATCGCCCGGTTCCTGATGCAGGAAAGCGGCAAATCCGAACTGACGCTGACCACCAGCCACGGCACGCTGCAGGCGCGGGACGCGGGCGACGGGCTGACTTCGGTCAACATGGGGCACCCACAGCTGGACTGGGCCGACATTCCATTGGCCGAAGAGGTGGATACGCTGGAACTGCCGATCGAAGGCGGACCGGTGGCCACCGGCATGGGCAACCCGCATTGCACCTTCTTCGTCGAAGACGCCGAGGCGATTCCGCTGGCAGAGTTTGGCGCACGCTATGAGCATCACCCGCTCTATCCGCAGCGCACCAATGTGCAGGTCGCCCAGATCATCGGGCCGGATCACATCCGCATGCGGGTGTGGGAGCGCGGCGTGGGCATTACGCTGGCCTCGGGCTCGTCGTCCTGCGCCACGGCCGTGGCCGCGGCGCGGCGCGGCCTGACCGGACGCAAGGTGCAGATCGAACTGGACGGCGGCACCATCTGGATCGACTGGCGCGAGGACGGCGTCTGGATGACCGGCCCCACCTGCCATGTCTTCTCGGGCACGCTGAAGCCCGAGTTTCTGGAGCCGCTGTGATGAACCCGCCGAAATTCACCACGCTGGGTTGCCGGCTCAACGCCTATGAGACCGAGGCGATGAAGGAGCTGTCGCAGCAGGCCGGGCTGACGGACGCGGTGATCGTGAACACCTGCGCCGTCACCGCCGAAGCCGTCCGCAAGGCCCGGCAGGAGATCCGCAAGCTGCGCCGCGAGAACCCCAACGCCCGGTTGATCGTCACCGGCTGCGCGGCCCAGACCGAACCCCAGACCTTTGCCGAGATGGACGAGGTCGATGCGGTGATCGGCAACACCGAAAAGATGCGCCCCGAAACCTGGAAAGGCATGGCCGCCGATTTCATCGGCGAGACCGAGACGGTTCAGGTCGATGACATCATGTCGGTCACCGAAACCGCCGGCCACCTTATCGACGGATTCGGCACCCGCTCGCGCGCCTATGTGCAGGTCCAGAACGGCTGTGATCATCGCTGCACCTTCTGCATCATCCCCTATGGCCGCGGCAACTCGCGCAGCGTCCCGGCGGGCGTGGTGGTGGACCAGATCAAGCGGCTGGTGGACCGGGGCTACAACGAGGTCGTGCTGACCGGGGTCGACCTGACCTCATGGGGCGCCGACCTACCCGCAAGCCCCAAGCTGGGCGATCTGGTCATGCGCATCCTGAAACTGGTGCCCGACCTGCCGCGCCTGCGCATCAGCTCGATCGATTCGATCGAGGTGGACGAGAACCTGATGCAGGCCATCGCGACCGAGCCGCGCCTGATGCCGCATCTGCACCTGTCGCTGCAGCATGGTGACGATCTGATCCTGAAACGGATGAAGCGCCGCCACCTGCGCGACGACGCCATACGCTTCACCGAAGAGGCCCGCAGGCTGCGCCCCGAGATCACCTTTGGTGCCGACATCATCGCGGGCTTTCCGACGGAAACCGAGGCCCATTTCGAGAACTCGCTGAAACTGGTCACCGACTGCGACCTGACCTGGCTGCACGTCTTCCCCTATTCCAAGCGCGAAGGCACGCCGGCGGCGCGCATTCCGCAGCAGGTCAACGGCAAGGTGACAAAGCAACGTGCCGCCAGGCTACGTGAGGCGGGTGACGCGCAGGTAGCCAGACACCTGGAAGCCCAGCTGGGCAAGACCCATCACATACTGATGGAAAATCCCCACATGGGCCGGACCGAGCAGTTCACCGAGGTAACATTTGCGAACGCGCAACCCGAAGGGCAGATCGTGACTGCCACCATCACCGGGGTTCGCGATCAGCAGTTGGTGGCCTGACGTCTCTCAGGCCGGACCGTCGCTTGCCAGAAGCTCTTCCATGAAAACACTGATCAGTTGGGCGCGTCCGTCCACGCCGGCTTTTCCATAGATCGAAGCCGACTGCGCGCGTACGGTACCCACGGCACGGCCTCGGATCCGGGCGATATTCTCATTGTCGACGCCTTTGAGGATCAACAGGCCCACTTCGCGCTCGGCGCTGGTCAGGCCCCAGCGGGTAAAGAAAGTGTCGATCACGGCGCTCATTTCTCCCTGCGCCGCGCGCAGTCCTTGTTTTGCCTGGTCCATTCGCGCCAGCAATCGGCGCAGCTCGAGCATGAAGAACAGGACGCCAAGGCAAAGGACGGTCGCGACCAGGGATTCCAAAACGAGATGTGCCAGGGGCTCGCTGCCATCGAGGTCCAGAATGGCGTCGCCCATGTAGAATGCGGCGCATAGACCCTGAACCACGATCATCGCCGCCATCAGAACGGCCCGGCGTGCATCCGTATCGCCGGACCGCAGGTTTTCGGTGATCCATTTGATCATTTGGTCGACCAGCCATCAGGAATATTCTTGTCCCCTGATACCATGGCTTTAACCAGAGCGACACCGGTTCGACGTTGGTCCAAAAGCACGCCAAGCACGTGCAGAACAACGCTTAGCATCAGCCAGTTGAACGCCAGCTCGTGCGCATCCTCGACCCAACCCACCCCGAAGAAGGCCGTGGTACCCATCATGATGCCTGTGGCGCAGATGACGCCCAACGTCATCCAGATGTTGTAGACCATCAGCGCGCCCAGAGGATTGTGCGAAAGGTGAACCGACCGGTCGCCCCGGACGGTATCACGCAAATGTCGGACCGCAGCATTCGGGCTGAACGGAAATGCCGAGAACCTGGCCGGGGCCGGCCCAAGGACGCCCCAGGCCAGGCGCAACAGAACCAGCCCGAGCACGGCATAACCGACATATTCATGCAACAGCCCCTCAGGGTCAGTCAAAGCGGCGTTGAGCAGAATGCCCAGAACCACCGACCAGTGGATCAGGCGGACCAGCGGGTCCCAGACCCGGATGGTGCGGGCGCCCTCGCGCCCGCTCTCGTACTGGATTGACTCGGACATTGCCGGTCACTTGTCCTCGATCTTTTGGATCTTGCCGGACGCGGGGTCCACATAGATCTCGGCCATCTGTCCGTCTTTCACGACATAGGCCTCGATTTCACCGTCCTCCATTTCGATCTTGCGCACGTCATAGCCAAGCTCGGTCAGAGTGGCGCGCACCTCGGTCTCTGTCTTGCCCAGTTCCGTATCCGGCACCAGGTCCAGAGCCAGAACCGGAGTGGCCACAAGCGACGCGGCTGCAAGTATGGGTAGTTTCATGTCGGGTCTCCTCGGTTTCGATCCTGCGTCAGACCGCCTGACGCTGTCGAAAACCTGAGCAGCCGACACCGCCGGCGCCATGCGCATTCCGCTTAAAAGCCGTGAATAAGCCCGCGCTGATGCCCGGTTCGGCGGGTTTCCGACCGCAAAAAGAAAAAACCCCGCGCCATGCGCGGGGTTGTCTTGCTTTTGCAGGCGACGCTCAGGTCAAACCGACTTTTTGCCTTTGACCGGCGCCCACAGACGCTTGTTCACCAGGTAGAGAAGCACCGACATGATGGTCAGGAACAGAACCCCGACAAAGCCCGAGGCCTTGCGATCCATCATTTTTGGTTCGGCGGCCCACATCAGGAACGCAGCGACGTCCTGGGACATGGCCTCGACGGTGTTTTCGTGTCCGTCGGCAAACTCGACCTGTTCGTCAGACAACGGCGGGCCCATCGAAATCCAGCCGCCCGGGAAGGCGGTGTTTTCGTACAGGATAGTGCCGGCCTCTTCTTTTTCCTTGCCGGTATAACCGTCCAGCAGCGACGCGATGTATTCAGCGCCACCCATGCCTTTGACCAGCTGGTTGATCCCCAGACCGTAGGGGCCGTGGAAGCCAGCACGCGCCTTGGCCATTAGGCTCAGGTCAGGTGCGCCCACGGCATCGTTGGCCGGGAAGTGATCGGTCGGCCTAGCCGGGCGGAAATCGTCCAGCTCGGGATCGAACACCTCGAACGAGCCAGCGGCATAAGCGATGACTTCTTCTTCCGAGTAGCCCAGCGCCGTGAGGTCGCGCAGCGGTACGTATTTCAGACCGTGGCAGGCCGCGCAAACCTCGGTATAGATCTGCAGGCCGCGCTGAAGCTGGTTCTGATCGTAAGCGCCAAAGGGCCCTTCGAACGAGAAGTCGAAGTCCTCGATATGCTGCTCGCCGCCTCCGGCTGCGGATACCGCAGCAGGAGCAAGGGCGATGGCAAACGCGGCACCGATTGCAAGTTTCTTGAACATGGTTTCCGGTCCCTCTTCTTACTCGGCCGGCGTGGCGTCGGCGTCAGCCTTGCCATAATGCGCGTTGAAGTCTTCTTCGATGGTTTCCGGCTGGGCATCGGGCTTTTCGATGACACCCAGGATCGGCAGGATCACGAAGAAATAGGCGAACCAGTAGGCGGACGCGATCAGCGAGAAGGTCGCATAGGGCTCTTCCGCCGGCATCGCACCCAGCCACATCAGGGCAAAGAAGTCGATGACCAGCAGGTAGAACCACCATTTGAACATCGGGCGGTACTTGCCCGAACGCACGGTCGAAGTGTCCAGCCACGGCGCCAGCGCCATTGCCAGTATTGCACCGAACATCGCCAGAACACCAAAGAACTTGGCGTCGATGATGCCACCGGTAATGAAGCTGGCGAACTGCACGACCCAGACTTCGCTAGTGAAGGCACGCAGGATCGCGTAGAACGGCAGGAAGTACCATTCGGGCACGATGTGCGCGGGCGTGACCAGCGGGTTGGCTTCGATGTAGTTGTCCGGGTGGCCCAGGTAGTTCGGCATGAAGCCAACGATTGCCCAGAACACGACCAGGATGACGGCCAGCGCGAACAGGTCCTTGATCACGAAATAGGGCCAGAATGGCAGCGTGTCTTTCTCGGCCTCGGCTTTCGACGTGCGGCGAACTTCAACACCCGTGGGGTTGTTGTTGCCGGTGGTGTGGAAGGCCCAGATATGCACGATGACCAGCCCTGCGATGATGAAGGGCAGCAGATAGTGCAGCGAGAAGAAGCGGTTCAGCGTCGCGTTGTCGACGGCCGGTCCGCCCAGCAGCCAGGTCTGGATCGCTTCGCCCACGAAGGGGATCGCGCCGAACAGGCCGGTGATCACGGTGGCGCCCCAGAAGGACATCTGACCCCAAGGCAGAACATAACCCATGAAGGCGGTGCCCATCATCATCAGGTAGATCAGCATGCCGATGATCCAGGTCACTTCGCGCGGCGCCTTGTACGAACCGTAGAACAGGCCGCGGAAGATGTGGATATAGACCGCCACGAAGAACAGCGACGCGCCGTTCATGTGCAGGTACCGCAGCATGTAGCCGCCGTTTACGTTGCGCATGATGTGCTCGACGCTGGCAAAGGCCAGATCGACATGCGGGGTATAGTGCATCACTAGAACGATGCCGGTGACGATCTGCAACGCCAGGCAGAAGGTCAGGACGATGCCCCAGATCCACATCCAGTTCAGGTTCTTCGGGGTGGGGATCATCAAAGTGTCGTATAGAAGGCCGACGATGGGCAGACGGCTGTTCAGCCACTTCTCGCCGTTGGTCTTCGGTTCATAGTGATCGTGCGGGATACCGGACATGAGCGCGTCTCCTTAACCCAGCTTGATGGTGGTTTCGTCGAGGAACTCGGCGACCGGGATATGCAGGTTTTCCGGAGCGGGACCTTTGCGGATACGGCCCGCCGTATCGTAGTGCGATCCGTGGCACGGGCAGAACCACCCGTGAAAATCACCAGCGCCGTCGCCCAGAGGAACGCAGCCCAGATGGGTGCAGACGCCCATCATCACCAGCCATTCGCCGGCTTCGTCCAGCGTCCGGTTTTCATCGGTCGCGGGCAGGTTCGGCTTGTTTTCGTTCCGGTCGTTCTGATCCGGCAGATCCTCCAGCGGCACTTCGCGGCCCCAGTTGATCTCTTCTTCGGTACGGCGACGAATGAAGACGGGCTTGCCCAGCCACTTGACCGTGATCTGGGTGCCAATCTCGACGCCGCTGACGTCCACGCGGATCGAGGACAGCGCCTGAACGTCTGCCGAGGGGTTCATTTGGTTGACCAGGGGCCACACGGCGGCTCCCGTTGCAACGACACCTGCGCCGCCGGCGGCGTAGTAGAGGAAATCTCTGCGGGTGCCTTCGTGGTCTTCTGCGTGGGACACGAGGTTTTCTCCGATTCCAGCGCCCGGCTACGGGCAAACATGCATCAGCACCGCATCAAAGCGGCGTCTCATCGCGGGTATCTAGCTGGCGGAAATCGGTTCGTCCAGCGGTCATAGGCGCGCACTACGCCGCATCTGGGCATTCATGTCACAATGAAGGGGTCATTTTTCAAGAACTTCCTCGGATGTTGCGAAAATCGCCGTTCGAAGGCGCGAATCACTTCGCAGGTGATTCTCTGACCCTTCGCCACGGCTGTCGCCCCTGGCCCGGCCGAGCACCTGTTCACTCGGGTACCCGGCACGAGGCAAACATGACAGCAACCGGACCGCGCGGATTCGGGCCCAGAGAACTCATGTAAACTTCTATTCTGAAATTATTTTTTCGGTTGCGCTGCGGTGAATTTCCCGGTTGCGACCCCGGGGTTTTTCAAGCAAAGGCGGCGGGCGCGCGACCGACCTGAATGAGGACCCAAATGACTTTGTTAAAAAATTCCATTCTGCTGCTCGCGTTCGCCGCCGCACACCACGCCGCCGCCGAAGGCGACGCCGCGCGCGGCGAGAAACTCTACAACCGCTGCTCGTCCTGTCACGCCATCATCAAGGATGGCGAGGTTCTGATCAAAGGCGGCATCACCGGCCCGAATCTCTATGGTGTGGTCGGCAGGGCCGCCGGAACCGAAAACGACTATCTGAACGGCAGTGAACGGCTGCCCATCGGCATGTTCACCGATGACATGATCCGCGCCGGTGAAAACGGCCTGGTCTGGACGCAGGAAAATATCGCCGCCTACGCCCGCGACCCGATCGGGTTCATTCAGGACTTCCTGAATGACGACACCGCCCGCCCGAACATGAGCGTCAAGCTGAAGACAGGCGCCGAGGATATCGCCGCCTATCTGGCTACGTTCACCGACTGAACCCAACCCGGCGCCAGTCAACTGTCCCGCATCAGGGCGGCCAGTTGACCAAGCTCGGTGCCGATCCCGGACTGCTCGACATTCTCGGCCGCGGCCAGTCGCGCCGCCTCGGGCTTGTTCTGGTTCAGTTTCCAGGTGCCGTCGATCTGGGTGATCTGCATGCGGCAGGGCACGATCATGCGCATCATCCGCTCCAGCGCCGCCGGGTCCATCTTGTCGGCGCGCCAGGGCGGCTTGGGTTGCAGCCGCTGTTCGAAAAAGGCCGATTGCCGGTCCAGCAGATCGCGCAGCCGGTCCTGCGGCTGCAATTCCAGCCGGCCGGTCAGGTGCACCGCCACGTAATTCCACGTGGGCACCTGATCCGCGACCCCGTACCAATCGGGCGAGACATAGCCGTCGGGCCCCTGAACCGCGATCCGCGCCTCCTGCGGGTTGGCCAGCGCCCGCACGATCGGGTTCGAACGCACCAGATGCAGCTCGGCCGCCGCCCCATCCTCGGACAGCAGAAAGGGCACGTGGCTGATCAATGGCGGGCCGTCGACCGACAGCGCCAGTACGCCGAATCCCCGGCTGCGGGCAAACTCCACATGGCGCGCGCGGTCCTCGGCGCGAAAGGCTGGGTTGGGGTGCATTGCCGTCCTCCTGCAGACAGGTCTTGCAGATCGCGCGCACGCTTGGCAAGGTCGCGCCGTTCTCAGGGCGGGGCGGAATTCCCCACCGGCGGTATGCGGGCCCAGGCCCGCCAGCCCGCGAGCGGCTCTGTCATCCAACCGGCAGAGTGTCAGCAGATCTGGTGAGAGGCCAGAGCCGACGGTTAAAGTCCGGATGAAAGAGAACGAGCAGCGCGCCTCGCCAAGGGCGCGTCTGTCCGTGATCGCCTTGGGTGACGTGTCATGCCGCGCTGGCCGCGAAACCATTCGCACCCGCCAGCAGGCCACCAAGCTGAAAGGAGATCACGATGACACACACCCGCTATGCTTTCGTCAAAGCCAACTGGCATGCCGATATCGTCGACCGCGCGCTGGACGGTTTTCTGGAGCTGATCCCCGCCGATCAGGTCGATGTGTTCGACGTGCCGGGCGCGTTTGAAATGCCCCTGCTGGCCCGCGACCTGGCCCGGACGGGCCGCTATGCCGCCGTGGCCTGCGCGGCCTTTGTCGTCGATGGCGGTATCTATCGGCACGATTTCGTGGCGCAGGCCGTGGTTGACGGGCTGATGCGCGCGGGGCTGGAAACCGGCGTGCCGGTCTTGTCGGTGTCGCTGACGCCGCACCAGTACCAGGAAACCGACCATCACAACGCCATCTACCGCGCGCATTTCGTGGAAAAGGGGCGCGAGGCAGCTCGGGCGGCGCTGAAAATCGTCGAAACTCGCGCCGCACTGACCCGTGCGGCCTAGGCACACCGGGTTGGGGCAGCGATGCCCCAACCGCAAATCAGCTTGAGGCGGCAGGCTCTCGCCGTTAATCACGACCCTCAAAGGAGCACGCCCCATGTCGATGAACAGCTTTGGACACCTTTTCCGCGTCACCACCTGGGGTGAAAGCCACGGCCCCGCGCTGGGCGCCACGGTGGATGGCTGCCCGCCCGGCGTCCCGATCGACGAGGGCATGATCCAGCACTGGCTGGACAAGCGCAAACCGGGGCAGAACAAGTTCACCACCCAGCGGCGCGAGCCCGATCAGGTGAAAATCCTGTCGGGCGTGTTCGAGGGCCAGACCACCGGCACCCCGGTCCAGCTGATGATCGAGAACACCGATCAACGCTCGAAGGATTACGGGGACATCATGGACAAGTTCCGCCCCGGTCATGCCGACATCACCTATTGGCAGAAATACGGCATCCGCGACTATCGCGGCGGCGGGCGCAGCTCGGCCCGGGAAACGGCGGCGCGGGTGGCTGCGGGCGGGCTGGCGCGCGAGGCCATCAAGCAGATCGCGCCCAACGTGCAGATCACCGGCTACATGTCCCAGATCGGGCCGCACCGGATCGACCGCACCAACTTTGACTGGGCGCAGATCGAACAGAACCCGTTCTGGACCCCGGATGCGCAGGCGGCACGGGACTGGGCGGCCTACCTGGACGATCTGCGCAAATCCGGCAACTCGGTCGGCGCGGTGGTCGAAGTGGTGGCGCGTGGTGTTCCCGCGGGCCTGGGCGCGCCGGTCTATGGCAAGCTCGACACCGATCTGGCCGCAGCGATGATGTCGATCAACGCGGTCAAGGGCGTCGAGATCGGCGAAGGCATGGCCGCCGCCGAACTGACCGGAGAGGCCAATGCCGACGAGATCTTCATGGGCCAGGACGGCCCGCAATACAGCTCGAACCACGCGGGCGGCATTTTGGGTGGCATCTCGACCGGGCAGGACATCGTGGTGCGTTTTGCAGTCAAACCGACCTCATCGATCCTGACCACGCGCAAGACCATCACCAAATCGGGCGAAGAGACCGAGATCATCACCAAGGGCCGCCACGACCCCTGCGTCGGCATCCGCGCCGTCCCGGTGGGCGAGGCGATGATGGCCTGCGTGATCCTGGACCACCTGCTGCTGCATCGCGGCCAGATCGGTGAAAACCGTGGACGGATTGGCTGAGCTGCGCGACCGTCTACGCGCGGTCGTCGCGCAGCGGATGATCACCGACCCGGCCCATGACCTGGCCCATCTGGACCGTGTCTGGGTAAATGCCCGCGCCATCGCCGATGCGCAAACCGACAGGACCGTGCTGCTGGCGGCCTGCTATCTGCACGATCTGGTCAACCTGCCCAAGAACGACCCCGACCGACACCTGGCCTCGCGCCGGTCGGCCCAGGAGTCCGAGCCTGTTCTGCGAGAACTGGGCCTGAGCGATGCCCAGATCGCCGCCACCCGCCACGCGATCGAGGCGCACAGTTTTTCCGCCAACATCCCGCCCGAGACGCCCGAGGCGCGAATCCTGCGCGATGCCGACCGGTTGGATGCGCTGGGCGCCATCGGGATCGCGCGGAATTTCTCGGTGTCCGGCGCTTTGGGGCGGACGCTCTATGATCCGGCCGATCCGTTCGCATCGCACCGGCCGCTGGACGATCTGCACTATTCCATCGACCACTGGAAGGTGAAGCTGCTGGCCCTGCCCGACGACATGCTGACCGAAGCCGGACGGCAGATCGCTCAGCAACGGGTCCGGCGCATGATCCGGTTTCTGACCGAATTTGCCGAAGAGATCGGCAGCCCCCTGCCCGACAGCTGGACACGCCCCAATCCGACCCGTTGATCTTTGCCGCGCAAAGGCGCAGGGTCGCGCCGATGGCCCAATCCCTGACCTCTCATCGCCCCGTGCTGGCCGTGACGCTGAAACTCAGCGCGCTGTTCCTGTTCACGGCGATGTCGGCGCTGGTCAAGGCGCTGTCGGCGGATTTCCCGCCAGGCCAGATGGTGTTTTTCCGTTCGCTTTTCGCGGTGCCGGTGATCGTGGCCTGGCTGATCTCGCGCGGGGAACTGGCGCAGGGCTTTGTCGTCAGGAAACCCATGGGCCATTTCTGGCGCGGGGTGCTGGGCACCACCGCCATGGGCCTGACCTTCACCGGGCTCAGCCTGCTGCCGCTGCCCGAGGTTACGGCGATCGGCTATGCCACTCCGATCTTCACCCTGATCCTGGCGGCGCTGCTGCTGGGCGAGCGCATCCGCCTGATCCGCATCGGCGCAGTGGCGATCGGGCTCTTGGGCGTGCTGATCATGATCTGGCCCCGGCTGGGCTCGGCCGATCTGGGTACCGGCGCCACGATCGGCGCGCTGTGCGTGCTGGGCGCGACCGTGGCCCGTGGCTTCGTGCAGATCCACATCCGGCAACTGGTTCAGGTCGATCACCCCGCCGCAATCGTCTTCTATTTTTCGATGACCGCCACGCTGCTGTCAGCGCTGACCGTGTTCTGGGGCTGGACCATGCCGACCCTGAACCAGCTGCTGATCCTGATTACGATGGGGCTGATCGGCGGCGTCGCGCAGATTCTGGTGACCTCGTCCTACCGGTTCGGGCAGGCCTCGATGCTGGCGCCCTACGACTATACGTCGATGCTGTTTGCCATCTTCATCGGCTATGTCTGGTTCGACGAACTGCCGACCCTGGCGATCCTGCTGGGGGCGGCACTGGTGATCGCCGGCAATGCGGTGGTGATCTGGCGCGAACACCAGCTGGGTCTGGAACGCGGCAAGGCGCGGTCGCTGACCGATCACAAACCCTGACTTTACCTTTCGCGCCCATCGCCTAGGTTGGCGCGGACAATCAACGAGGTTTTGCCATGAGCGACGCACAGGACCACAAACAGAAGATGCAACAGGTGCAGGCCCAGCACCGCAAGAAAGTGTCCGAGGCCGTAGATCCCGGCCGCGGGCTGGTGCTGATCAACACCGGCAAGGGCAAGGGCAAATCCTCGGCCGCCTTCGGTGTGGTGATCCGGGCGCTGGGCTGGGGTCAGAAGGTCGCCGTGGTGCAGTTCATCAAGGGCAAATGGAAGACCGGCGAGCGGCGGTTCTTCGAAGAGCGCGATCTGGTCACCTGGCACACGATGGGCGAAGGCTTCACCTGGGACACCCAGGACCGCGAGCGCGACATTGCGGCCGCCACCGCAGCCTTCGACAAGGCGCGCGACCTGATGTCCAGCGGCGACTATGACCTTGTGGTGCTGGACGAGATCAACATCGCCCTGCGCTATGAATACCTGTCGGTGGACGCGGTGATCGAGGGGCTGAAGGCGCGCTCGGACCGGACCAGCGTGTTCCTGACCGGGCGCGACGCGCCACAGGAGCTGCGCGACTATGCCGATCTGGTCACCGAAATGACCGAGGAGAAGCACCCGTTTCAGGCCGGCATCAAGGCCCAGCGCGGCGTCGATTTCTGATCGGTCAACGCGGGACGGCACCACTTGCCGGTGCCGCCGGCGTGCTCTGCGGGACAGTGGCGATCCGGGCGTCCGCAACCCCGGCCGCCCGGTCACAGCGTCCGTCCTGGCATTTGCAGTCCAGGTAGGCCACCAGGTCGCCACCGGCGCAGCACCCGCTGCCAAGGGGCAGGTCTGAACTGGACAGAAGTTCAAGTATCGGGTCGCGCATCGCGTGGCCTTTCCGAAATCGTTTCCGAGACGGTGGCGCGCCCTCGCGGGTGTACGGCTTGGCGTGCAAGCCGTCTCGGAATCAAAGGCTTGATACCGGGGTATCTGGCGTTGGGCTAAAACTGACAATTTCTGTCGGACTTTTCAAGACCAAAATTCGCCCCGGCCAAATGGCCGGAGCAAGGGGTCAGGCGGTGGCTGTCTGGTCGGGCGCGCTGAGCGAGATTACGGCCACCACGGCGGCGCCATTCAGCCAGTAGTAGACCGCATCCAGACCGGTGAAGCCGAACAGGCTGGGCGCGAACAGGAAGGTGAGCCCCACCAGCAGATCGACGGCCAGGTGAAACCTGTAGGGCAGCACGCGCCAGACGCCCAGGTGATGATCCGTCAGCACCGTCAGCATGAAAGCCGCCACGCCGGTGGCCACCGAGAGCCACAGCGCAATCGGGTTCGACGCGCCCAGTCCCAGAAGAAATGGCAACCCCATCAGGGCCAGGGCAACCGGGTAGTCCAGATAGGCATGAATGGTGCGGGTAACGAAACGCAGAGACATGATGTTTCCTTTCCTTGATTGAGGACGGATCAAGGATATGTTCGCCAGCCCGAACGTAGCAGCCCAGATCGTTTGGAATACCTTGCAAATCGTCCGCCAGTTTGCCGGATCAGTGCATCGCCCTGTAGGCGGCTGGAGACAGGCCGATCTGCTTCTTGAACACCCGCGAAAACGCCGCCTCGGAGGCATAGCCGACCTGAGCCGCCGCGTCGGCCACGTTCCAGCGGCTTTCGATCAGTCCGTGGCAGGCGATCTGCATACGCCAGTCGGTCAGGTATTGCATGGGCGTGGCGCCCATCTTCTGGGTGAACAGCTGTGCGAAGGTCGTGCGCGACATTCCGGCTTCACGCGCCAGCGATGCCACGCTCCACTCGCGGGCCGGGTCGCGGTGAAAGGCGCCCAGCGCGCGCGAGATACGTGGATCGGCGAAGCCCGACAGGGCCGCATCGGTGGGACTTTGATGCTCCAGATAGGCGCGGATCGCCTGGGCGAACAGAACCTCGGACAGTTTCAGCGCGATCAGGTCCCCGCCGATCCGGGCACCCGCAACCTCGGATTCGATCATCCGCAGCGTCGCCTCGATCCAGGCCCCGGCGGATTCGCCGTAATTCTCGATCAGGATATAGGGCGGCAGACGGTCGATCAGCATATGCCCTGTGCCGCGCCGCCCGGCCGGACCGGCAAACGAGAAATGCCCGCAGATCAGTTGGGTGTCACGGTCCTGCTCGGCTCCGCCATAGACCAGCACACCGTCACCTTTGTAGCCGGCCCGGTCCAGAACCTGCTCCAGCGGCAGAGCATCCACGGGCCGGACCTCGTTGCACAGCAGCGCATGTGCGGCCCCGTGCGGGATCAGGATCAGATCCCCCTGCCGCAACCGCAGGGTCTCGCCGGTGGTGGACACATGCACCTTCAGCTCTCCGCGCTGGACGAAGTGAAACCGGGCGACGTTTTCGAATGCAGGCACCTGCACGCCGAAGGGCGGCGTGAACGAGGTACGGAAATACAGGGTGCCCCGCAAAGACAGGCGCGTCAGGATATCGCTGAGCAGGTCCAACATGCGCCAAGGATACGGATTCGCACCCGACCGTCCAGCGCAGCGGACGATCTGCAACAAACCCCGGACGGGCGGCAAGGCCGGTCGGCCGCCGCCCGAGCGGATGTCGGATCAGCTGCGAACCAGCTGTTCGTAATCGTTGGCGATCTCACGGGTCAGGTCGCCGACCTCGAAGGTATACTCACCGATCTGGCCCACCGGCGTGACCTCGGCCGCGGTGCCGGTCAGCCAGCACTGTTCGAAATCGGCCATCTCCTCGGGCAGGATGTGGCGTTCGTGGACGGTGATGCCCTTGTCTTTCAGCATCTGAATCACCGTCTGGCGGGTGATCCCGTTCAGGAAGCAGTCGGCCAGCGGCGTATGCACTTCGCCATCCTTGACGAAGAATACGTTGGCACCGGTCGCCTCGGCCACATAGCCGCGGTAATCCATGAACAAGGCATCCGAACAGCCCTTGGCCTCGGCCTTGTGCTTGGAGATGGTGCAGATCATGTACAGCCCCGCCGCCTTGGCATGGACCGGGATCGTTTCCGGGCTGGGCCGCTTCCACTCGGCGATGTCCAGCTTGGCGCCCTGCATCTTGGCATCGCCGTAATAGGCGCCCCAGGGCCAGACCGCGATGGCCATGCGGACCGGGTTGCGCGCCGAGGCCACGCCCATGTCCTCGCCCGAGCCGCGCCAGACCAGCGCGCGCACATATGCGTCCTTGTGGCCGCTTTTTTCCAGCGTTTCGGCCTTGGACGCCTCGATCTGATCGATCGTGTAGGGCATCGGCATGTCCAGCGCCTCGGCCGATTTGATCAACCGCTCGGAATGCTCGCGGCTTTTGAAGATCTTGCCGTTATAGGCGCGCTCGCCCTCGAAGACCGAGCTGGCATAGTGCATCGCATGGGTCAGGACATGCACTTTGGCATCGCACCAGGGCACAAATTCGCCATCCATCCAGATGACACCATCACGATCGTCATATCCCGCCATCCGAAACCTCCTGACCCGGGTCACATTTCCGATTGTTGCGCCACTTAGGTCCGACCCGGACACAAAATTGCGCAAAAACTGCGATTCGATACCTGTCCGCCCTTGGAATGTCAATAACGCTGACTTAAAGTCGGGGCGTGTAACGAATGAGGCCCGATATGTCCGAGATCCGCCCCGCCCCGGTCTTTGGCGGAGAAAGCCTGTTGTTTCTGACAGATGAACAGCTTCGGCAGGGGATCGAGGCGATGTTCTTCGCCTATCGCGGCTTTACCGCCGACCCCGACCGCATCTTGAGCGAAATGGCCTATGGCCGGGCGCATCACCGGGCGATCCATTTCATCAACCGTGCGCCGGGCACCACGGTGAACAACCTGCTGGCGATTCTGGGGGTGACCAAGCAGTCGCTGAACCGGGTGCTGCGCACGCTGATCGACGACGGCCTCGTCGAGAGCCGGGTCGGCACCGTCGACAAGCGCGAACGCCACCTGTACCTGACCGAAAAGGGCAAAGCGCTCGAGTCGCAGCTGTCGGACGCCCAGCGCGCCCGGATGCGCGCGGCCTACAAGGAGGCCGGCCCCGAGGCGGTTGCCGGGTTCCGCAAAGTTCTTGAAGCGATGATGGATGCTGATATGCGTCGGGCTTACACGAAACTGCGGGATTCAACTTCATGAGCGATGTGGACGCCCATCTTCTGATCGTCGATGACGATGAACGCATCCGCGATCTGCTCAAGAAATTCTTGATGCGCAGCGGATTTCTGGTG
This sequence comes from Ruegeria sp. BC8, assembly GCF_056535705.1. Classification (NCBI taxonomy): domain Bacteria; kingdom Pseudomonadati; phylum Pseudomonadota; class Alphaproteobacteria; order Rhodobacterales; family Roseobacteraceae; genus Ruegeria; species Ruegeria sp. BC8. The sequence continues at coordinate 2,966,837 of NZ_JBQFIV010000001.1, forward strand.
ACGGCGGCGCGTGATGCCGCCCATGCGCGGCGGATCCTGTCGGGGCTGGATTTCGACCTGATCGTGATGGACGTGATGATGCCGGGCGAGGATGGCGTTAGCCTGACCCGGGCCCTGCGCGAGACGCATGACACGCCGATCCTGCTGCTGACCGCACGCGGCGAGACCGAGCACCGGATCGCCGGGTTGGAAGCCGGGGCAGACGATTACCTGGCCAAGCCGTTCGAGCCCAAGGAACTGCTGCTGCGGATCAACGCGATCCTGCGGCGGATGCCGGAAACCACGGCGCAGGATACGGCTGCCAAGATCCTGCATCTGGGGCCGATCCGCTATGACATCGAACGCGGCGAGATGTGGCAGGGCGAAGAGCCGGTGCGGCTGACCGCCACCGAAAGCCAGTTGATGAAGATCTTCTCGGCCCAACCGGGCGAGCCGATCAGCCGGTCGAAGCTGGTCGAGGATCTGGGGCGCGACAAGGGGCAGGCGCAGGAACGTGCGGTGGACGTGCAGATCACGCGCCTGCGCCGCAAGATCGAACAGGACCCGAAGCAGCCGCGCTATCTGCAAACGGTTCGGGGCGCAGGATATATGCTGGCGCCGGATTGATTTTGCCGCCGCCCGGCGTTTTCTTGCCTTCGGCGAGGATATTTTTGGCCAGATGAAGTTGGGGGATATTCATGAAGACCGCTGTTTTGACGCATACCGACTGTCTGGGTCATGTCACCCCTGAGGGGCACCCCGAGCGGGTGGCCCGGCTGGAACATATCCTGCATGCGCTGGAGTCGTTGGACCTGCAGCGGGTGACCGCGCCGCTGGCGGCGGATGATGATCTGCTACGGATTCATCCCGAGAGTTACATCCGCGAAATCCGTGACAGCCGCCCGACCGAAGGGTTCCGCCAGATCGACGGGGATACGTTCATGTCACCCGGCTCGGTCGATGCGGCCTATCGGGCGGCGGGGGCCGTTGTGCGGGCGGTGGACATGGTGCTGGGCGGTGAGGCGCCAAATGCGTTCTGCGCCATTCGGCCGCCGGGCCATCACGCCGAACGGGAAACCGCCATGGGGTTCTGCCTGTTCGGCAATGCCGCCCTGGCGGCGAAACATGCGCTGGATCATCACGGGCTGGATCGGGTCGCGGTGGTGGATTTCGACGTGCATCACGGCAATGGCACGCAGGATCTGCTGTGGGACGAGGCCCGTGCGCTGGTGATCACCAGCCAGCAGATGCCACTGTGGCCGGGTTCGGGACGGCCGGATGAAACCGGGGCGCATGACACCATCGTGAACATCCCGCTGGCCCCCGGCACCGGTGGGGCCGAGATGCGCGCGGCCTACGAGGCGCAGGCCTTTCCTCGGCTGCGCGCGTTCAGGCCCGAGCTGATCGTCATCTCGGCCGGGTTCGACGCGCATCAGGACGATCCGCTGGCCAATCTGAACTGGTCCACCGACGACTTCGCCTGGATCACCGCGCAGCTGTGCCGGATCGCTGATGAGCTGTGTGGGGGCCGTATCGTCTCGACTCTGGAAGGCGGGTATGATCTGAACGCACTGGCCAAGGCCACACGCGCCCATGTTGAAGAACTGATGAAGGCAGCCCGATGACCGAGACCCCCGTTGAACAGATGACATTCGAACAGGCGATGAAAGAGCTGGAGGCCGTGGTCGGCCAGCTGGAGCGCGGCGACGTGGCGCTGGACCAGTCGATCGCCCTGTACGAGCGCGGCGCCAAGCTGAAGAAACGCTGCGAAGACGAGTTGAAGCGCGCCGAGGAGAAAGTGGCCGCCATCACGCTGGATGCCGATGGGCAGCCCACCGGGACGACCCCTGTCGAAGGCCTGTAATGTTTTCCGAAAGGCTGGTGCAGGATGCTGCGCTGATCCAGGCGCAGTTCGATCTGGTTCTGAATGCGTTCGAACCGGTCGATGTCACCCGGGCGATGGCCTATGCCACGCAGGGCGGCAAGCGGCTGCGCGGATTTCTGGTGCTGGAAAGCGCCCGGCTGCACGGAATGGACGAGACCTGCGCGATCTGGCCCGCGACCGGGATCGAGGCGCTGCACGCCTACAGCCTGGTACACGACGATCTGCCCTGCATGGACGATGACGATCTGCGGCGCGGTCGTCCGACCGTGCACAAGCAATGGAACGACGGCATCGCGGTTCTGGCTGGCGACGCTTTGCAGGCGCTGGCGTTCGAGCTTTGCACCCGGCCCGAGGTCGGATCTGCAGGCGTTCGGGCCGAACTGGCGCTGACCCTCGCCCGGGCCAGCGGTGCGCAAGGCATGGTTCTGGGTCAGGCGTTGGACATCGCTGCCGAAACTGCCGAACAACCTTTGACCCTGCCGGAAATCACGCATCTTCAGGCCGGCAAGACCGGGGCGCTGATCGAATGGTCGGCGTGCGCCGGTGCTGTTCTGTCGGAGGCTGATCCGACCCCATTGCGCCAATATGCCCGTGCGCTGGGTCTTGCCTTTCAGATCGCCGACGACATCCTTGATGTGGAGGGTGACAGCGAAAAGGCGGGCAAACGATTGCAGAAGGACGCACAGGCGGGCAAGGCAACTTTCGTTTCGCTGCTGGGTCTGGATGCAGCGAAGGCGCGCGCTGCCGAGCTGGTCGAGCAGGCCTGCGCCGCGTTGGACGCGTACGGACCGCGGGCCGAAACCTTGAAGGACGCCGCCCGCTTCGTTATTGCGCGTGAAAGCTGAACCGTAAGGGATGCCATGTCAGACCGTCCGAACACCCCGCTTCTGGACCTTGTGAACCGCCCGGCGGATCTCAAGCAGTTTTCGGACGTGCAGCTGCATCAGCTGGCACACGAGTTGCGGGCCGAGACGATCTCGGCCGTATCGGTGACCGGCGGGCATCTGGGCGCGGGGCTGGGCGTGGTCGAGCTGACCGTGGCCCTGCACGCGGTGTTCGACACGCCGCGCGACAAGATCATCTGGGATGTCGGGCACCAGTGTTATCCCCACAAGATCCTGACCGAGCGGCGCGACCGCATCCGCACCCTGCGCCAGAAAGGCGGCCTGAGCGGGTTCACCAAGCGCAGCGAAAGCCCCTATGACCCGTTCGGCGCGGCGCACAGCTCGACCTCGATCAGCGCGGCGCTGGGCTTTGCCGTGGCCCGCGACCTGGGCGGGGTCACGCCCGAGGGGCTGGGCGACGCGATCGCGGTGATCGGCGACGGGTCGATGTCGGCCGGCATGGCCTTCGAGGCGATGAACAATGCTGGCCACCTGAAAAAACGCCTGATCGTGATCCTGAACGACAACGAGATGAGCATCGCCCCGCCCGTGGGTGCACTGTCGAACTATCTTTCACGCATCTATGCCGAAGAGCCGTTCCACGATCTGAAGGCCGCCGCCAAGGGGGCGGTGTCGCTGCTGCCCGAACCGTTCCGCGAAGGCGCCAAGCGCGCCAAGGAAATGCTCAAGGGCATGGCCGTGGGCGGCACGCTGTTCGAAGAGCTGGGATTCTCCTATGTCGGCCCGATCGACGGGCATGACCTGGACCAGCTGCTGCCGGTGCTGCGCACGGTCAAGGCGCGGGCGACCGGGCCGATTCTGATCCACGCGCTGACCAAAAAGGGCAAGGGCTATGCCCCGGCAGAGCAGGCCCGCGACAAGGGCCATGCCACCGCCAAATTCGACGTGGTGACCGGCAAGCAGCAGAAGGCGCCGTCGAACGCGCCATCCTACACCTCGGTCTTCGGCAAGACCCTGGTGGACGAGGCCAGCCGCGACGACAAGATCGTGGCGGTGACCGCGGCGATGCCCGACGGCACCGGGCTGAACCTGTTCGCCGAACGCTACCCGTCGCGCTGTTTCGACGTGGCGATTGCCGAGCAGCACGGGGTCACTTTCTCGGCCGCGCTGGCTGCGGGCGGGCTCAAGCCGTTCTGCGCGATGTATTCCACGTTTTTGCAGCGCGGCTATGACCAGGTGGTGCACGACGTGGCGATCCAACGCCTGCCGGTGCGCTTTGCCATCGACCGTGCGGGGCTGGTTGGTGCTGATGGCGCGACCCATGCCGGGTCGTTCGACATCGCCTACCTGTCCAACCTGCCGGGCATGGTGGTGATGGCCGCCGCCGACGAGGCCGAGCTGGTGCACATGGTCGCCACCGCCGCCGCCCATGACGACGGACCGATCGCGTTGCGCTATCCGCGGGGCGAAGGCGTGGGCGTCGATCTGCCCGAACGTGGACAGGTTCTGGAAATCGGCAAGGGCCGCCTGATCCAGTCGGGGGCGCGGGTGGCGATCCTGTCCTTCGGCACGCGCCTGGCCGAGGTGCAGAAGGCCGCCGAATCTTTGGCCGCGCGCGGCATCACCCCCACCATCGCCGACGCCCGGTTCGCCAAGCCGCTGGACCGCGACCTGATCCTGGACCTGGCCGCCAACCACGAGGCGCTGATCACCATCGAAGAAGGCGCCATCGGCGGGTTCGGCAGCCACGTGGCACAACTGCTGGCGGATGAGGGCGTGTTCGACCGCGGACTGAAATACCGCTCGATGGTTCTTCCGGACATTTTCATCGACCAGGCCAGCCCCGCCGACATGTACGCGGTCGCAGGCATGAACGCCGAAAATATCGAAGCCAAGGTGCTTGCCGTTCTGGGCATCGCATCAATCGGCGAAAAACGCGCCTGATCCCGACCGGATCGTCGGCTGCCCTCAGCCAGAGCGGCACTCGGGTCGAACGACGGGTGAACAAGGCCAGTCGCCCACCAGCAAAACCTCACATCGGGGTCAACAACCGGTCTTGCCTACGCCGGTTGGACGGTTTAAACGATCCTTCGCACCGCATACCGCGCCCCCACGGGAACGGGTGCGCGTCGAAAAATGGGCCGCTGTAGCTCAGCTGGTAGAGCACGTCATTCGTAATGATGGGGTCGGGGGTTCGAGTCCCTTCAGCGGCACCATAGCTTCTCGGAACAGACTTCGGTGGTTTGCCGCCAGTTTTCCCGTCTGTTGCTTAGGTTCTTCAATTTATCTGCCGTGCAACCTTTCCGGAAGTTTGGGTTGCTCATCCGCGTGGCGGCCCTAACTCGACGGAAATGACGCAGACAAACGAACGCTCCCCCAGCCGGCTGATCTTGGTGCTGGGCGACCAACTGAGCCAAGACTTAAGCGCCTTGAGTCAGGCGGAGAAGGCGCGAGACACGGTGTTGATGGCCGAAGTCGCGGACGAGGCGGGATATGTTCCGCATCACAAAAAGAAGATCGCGTTTGTCTTTTCGGCAATGCGCCATTTCGCAGATGAGCTCGGTGCGGCGGGGTGGCAGGTCCGTTATGTCAGGCTGGATCACCCTGACAATACCGGCTCCATCACAGGCGAGATCGCGCGGGCCATCGCGGATCTGTCGATTACAAACGTTCAGGTGACCGAGCCCGGCGAGTATCGGCTGCAAACCGCCTTGCTGGAGTGGGCGGACCAAAGCCAAACCGATCTACATATGCTGGAAGATGACCGGTTTGTCGCCACGCATCAGGAGTTCCGCAATTGGGCGGACGGACGCAAGCAGTTGCGGATGGAATATTTCTATCGCGAGATGCGGCGCAAAACGGGGCTGTTGATGAACGGCGACCAACCCGAAGGCGGGCGCTGGAACTTTGATGCGGAAAACCGCAAACCCGCCACTGCCGATCTGTTTATGCCCCGACCGCCCCGATCCGACCCGGATGACATCACCACCGAGGTTCTGAGCCTTGTCGAAACCCAGTTTGGCGACAACTTCGGACAGCTGCGCCCGTTCTGGTTCGAGGTGACCCGCGCCGGCGCGCTCGAGGCGCTGGACCATTTCGTGGAACACGCTCTGCCTCTGTTCGGGGACCATCAGGACGCAATGCTACAGGCAGAACCGTTCCTCTATCACTCGGTCCTGTCGCATTACCTGAACGCGGGTCTGCTGGGGCCGATGGAGATCTGCCGGCAGGTCGAGCGTGCCTACTATGAAGGCCGCGCGCCTTTGAATGCGGTCGAGGGCTTTATCCGTCAGATCATCGGCTGGCGAGAATATGTTCGGGGCCTCTATTGGCTGAACATGCCCGGGTACACGGAACGGAACCACTTCGGGGCAACCCGCCCGCTGCCGGATTTCTACTGGACGGCCAAAACGGAAATGGCCTGCATGGCGGCCGCTATCGGGCAGACGCGCGACCACGGCTATGCCCACCATATCCAGCGCCTGATGGTGACTGGCAATTTCGCGATGCTGGCCGGGGTCGATCCGCACGAAGTCCACGAGTGGTACCTGGCGGTTTACGCCGATGCGTATGAATGGGTCGAGGCCCCCAACGTGATCGGAATGAGCCAATTCGCCGATGGCGGATTGCTTGGGTCAAAACCCTACGCAGCAAGCGGAAACTACATCAACAAGATGTCGGATCACTGTTCGCATTGCCGCTATGACGTGAAACGCAAGTTCGGTGCGAATGCCTGCCCTTTCAATCCACTGTACTGGGATTTCCTAGCACGCAACGCCGACAAGCTGCGTGGCAATCCCAGGTTGGGCCATGCCTACCGAACCTGGGACCGGATGGACCCCGAAAAACAGGCCCAATACCGCGACAGCGCGCGCGAGATACTCGACAGCCTCTAGCGTTGGCCGGTCGAAGATGATCGGGCTCGGCGGCAACGCTGCGAGCAGTGGCGGACCTCGTCCCAGACCTTGGCCCATTTTCGCCGCCAGGTGAAAGGACGCCCGCATGTGGCGCAGGTTTTCGTCGGAAGATCCGACTTTTTCCGCATCCGCATCTAGTCCCCCAGATCCAATGACAATTGCGCCGGGTTGCGGGTGACCGCACGGCTGTTTCCTTTCCGCAAGCGCCCCTTACGGCTGCCATGCCGGGCCAAGACCTTCGCAGCCTCGTCCCGGAAACCTTCCCCGCGCCGCACCGCCCAGATCCGATCCCGGGCGAATCGGGCCGCCGCGACGTGATCAACGATGGGCATCGGGTAGCGTTTGCCCAGCACGGCACCTGCGTTCTCGGCCTTCCACGGCTCTTGCAGATGGCGATCCGGGATATCCGCCAATTCCGGCAACCAACGGCGGGTAAAAGTCCCGGTCGGGTCCTGATCATGGCCCTGCTTCACCGGGTTGTAGATCCGCAGCGCGTTGATACCCGTGGTGCCGGCCTGCATCTGCACCTGGCTCCAGTGGATGCCCGGTTCGTAATCGTTGAACAGGCGGGCGAGAACCTCACCGGGCGCGCGCCAGTCAAGCCACAGGTGATAGCTGGCCGTCGCCATCACCATCGCGCGCATTCGAAAGTTGAGCCACCCCGTTGCCCGCAAGTACCGCATGCATGCGTCAACAAATGGCAGGCCGGTCTCACCGTTGGCCCAGGCCTCCAGCCGATGCGAATCCGGGGCCGAGGGGCGGATCCCGTCATAGGCGCGATGCACGTTCTGGAACTCGATCCGGGGGTCATCCTCCAGTTTCTGGATAAAATGACAGTGCCAATGCAGCCGACCTTCGAACGAGGACATCGCCCCCCGCCACTGTTTGTCGGAGGTGTGGCTCAACGCTTTTTGCCGCGCCCATGTGGCCTGCATCACCTCGCGCATCGACAGCGTTCCCCACGCCAGATGCGGGGACAGGCGCGAACACGCGTGTTCCCCCAGCTGCGGTGAGGACATCGCGCTGCGATAGGTCCGGCCGCGCGTGCTCAGGAATGTGGTCAACCGGTCCGACGCCGCCGTGTGGCCGCCCGACTGGCGCCGTGGACATGGGTCCGGGTACAACCCCAATTCCGTGCTTGACGGGATCCCACCCGGGTCCATCGGGATGGGCCGCAACATGGGTGCGGGCGTGATCGGTTCGCTCATGAAGCGATCCCACTCTTTGGCCCAGCCATCGCGCGACGCCAGACGACGGCGAACCCCGTGATTGCGCGGCTGGTGCCATGGAATGCCCCGGGTTCGGCACCAGGACGCCACGCGTTTGTCCCGCTGAAAGGTCCAGTCGTTTCCCGTTTCTTCATGCGACCACAGGGCCGTGAGGTCGAACCTGTGCGCAAAATCGTCCAGGACCGACAGCATCTCGCCCGTCCGTATGATCAGGGGCTGGCCCAATTCCGCAAGCTGCCCGCGCAGCTCGACCAGGGTTTCGTGGATGAACGCCCATTGGCGAGCGGACATGTCGGGTTGACGCCAAAGATCGGGTTCAACCACGTAAAGCGGCACCAGCGCCCCCCGCTGTGCCGCATGAGCCAGGACACGATTGTCCTGCACCCTGAGATCCCGCTTGAACCAAACGATCTGCAAAACCGTTCTCCGAACCAAATCTGGGCAATAGCTAGTCTGGTCCGGCCAGCCCTCAACCGGGTTCAATGCGCCCCGGTAGGACCAGGACGCAAATAGCGCGCGGAACCGGTTCCGTCATGACCCGTTGCGACCGAAGCCTGTCGGGAAATGGGCAGGCCAGTTCACAAAGCGCTGCCTTGACGGGCGCTTTTTCGGTTGCAATGATCAAAACATGGGCGCTTTGAAAACTATTTTCGTTTCAGCACTATGCACTTTCTCATCCATCGGATTGCTTCATGCTGAAACCGACATGGTCAAATCGTTTGCCGGCTGCGCCGGGCGTTTTTCGGCCGAGATGGAGCATGCCTGGCTTCTGAACGACCCCAAGGCGCAGGACTATGAGTTGCTTCGCGGCGGTTTCGTGTCCTTGCTTGAGGCGACCGTGACGGCAGAGGAGGCCGAACTGGTCCTGAGCCACCGGGTGAACTCAAAACACGCCCATGCGCGCTTGCTCCATACGGCAACCTTTGGCTCGGACATCACGGCGGCCAGCGCCGCGCGGCAAACGGCCAGCGACCTTCTCGATCAGTGCAGCCTGCTGATACTGGGCGGCGTCTAAGACCACTCTTCGCTGCAGCGCCGCATTTTTGGGCGAACCATGCGGCACCGCCGCAAATTTGGGCAACACGCTGAATCAATCCAAAAACTCACGCCACCGGACTCTGAGCCCCGGCAAAAGCTGACCTAGCAATGTGGTGCGCCGAAAGACGGCTTGGAAAATGTGCGAAGGTGCCCGGCCTAGGAACCTGATGACGCCCTCGCACACCGCAATTAAGCGTGGGGGGTATATGGGATGTTTCGACGTTCCGGACAAGCCTGCTGCGCATCGCACAAAAGGAAACGCTGATGCACTCCAAACTACTCAACACTACTGCTGCTGTATTGTTCGCAACCGCCCTGCCCGCGCTGGCCGATTGCCCGATCAAAGTGGGCGTTCTGCACTCATTGTCCGGCACGATGGCCATCTCCGAGACCACGCTGAAAGACACGATGGAGATGCTGGTCGAACAGCAGAACGAAGCTGGTGGCCTGCTGGGCTGCGAGTTGGAAGCCGTAGTTGTCGACCCCGCCTCGGACTGGCCACTGTTTGCCGAGAAAGCGCGCGAACTGCTGACCGTCCACGAAGTTGACGTGATCTTTGGCAACTGGACATCGGTCTCCCGCAAATCCGTGTTGCCGGTCATCGAAGAGCTCAACGGTTTGCTGTTCTATCCGGTTCAGTACGAAGGCGAAGAAAGCTCGAAGAACGTCTTCTACACCGGTGCCGCACCGAACCAGCAGGCGATCCCCGCAACGGACTACTTCCTTGAGGAACTGGGGGTCGAGAAATTCGCCCTTTTGGGCACCGACTACGTGTATCCGCGCACGACGAACAACATCCTCGAAAGCTATCTGAAGCAGAAAGGCATCGCCGAAGAGGACATCTTCGTGAACTACACCCCCTTTGGCCATTCCGACTGGTCCAAGATCGTGGCGGATGTCGTTGCGCTGGGCGCGGACGGCAAGAAAGTCGGCGTCATCTCGACCATCAACGGCGACGCGAATGTGGGCTTCTACAAGGAACTGGCCGCCGCAGGTATCTCGGCGGATGACATCCCAGTAGTTGCCTTCTCGGTCGGCGAGGAAGAATTGGCCGGTCTGGACACAACCAACCTTGTCGGGCATCTGGCGGCGTGGAACTACTTCCAGTCGGCAGAGAGCGAAGCGAACGAGGCCTGGGTTGCCGCCTGGAAAGCCCGCATGGGCGAAGATCGGGTGACCAACGATCCGATGGAAGCGCATTACATCGGCTTCAACATGTGGGTTAACGCCGCGACCGAGGCGGGCTCGACGGATGTCGATGCCGTGCGCGCAGCCATGTACGGCCAGGAATTCCCGAACCTGACGGGCGGCACGGCCGTCATGCTGCCGAACCACCACCTCGCCAAGCCGGTTCTGATCGGCGAAATCCAGGAAGACGGTCAGTTCGACATCATCAGCCAGACCGAAGAGGTTCCGGGCGATGCCTGGACGGACTACCTGCCCGAATCCGCGGTTCTGATCTCGGATTGGAAAGAGCTGGGTTGCGGTATGTACAACACCGAAACTAAAAGCTGCGTACAGATCAAATCGAACTACTAAGATCTGAACCGGAATACCTCGGGGCGCATCACATGTGCCCCGGGGCCCAATGCCGAGGTCTCCCCAAATGACGCTTTCGATTTGCCGGGCTTTGCTTGCCCTGCTGCTGTTCGTGGCCCCTGGTCTTTTGCAAGCCCAATCCTCCGACGCGCCGGTCCAGAAGCTTTTGCAGGCCCATGCGGAGGTCATTCAAAAATCCTCTCGCAAGACGATCGGCCCTGCGATTGACGCCCTGGCGCAGAGTGGATTGCCCGAGGCACAAACCGTCCTGGAGCGGTGGCAGGCCAAGGACATGTGGTTCAACCGGGATACGGGCCTTTTCGTTTTTGCGTCCAAAGCCGATGGCGGTTTGCGGGTTTTTGACATCTCGGATGGGGCCGAGATCGGTGTCGTCGACAAGAAGAACTACAAACAACTCAAGCCGAACTCGGGCATTCGCGGGTTGATCGCTTCGGCGCTGGTGCAGTTTCAATTGAACGACCCCGACCCACTGAACCGAAGCGCAGCGCTGACGGCAATCGAGCGGGACGCGGAACCCTCGCACCTATCCGCCCTGCGCGGCGCCATTGCCGGAGAGCAGGACGCGGATCTGCGGGCCCGCAAGGACCGGCTCGAGCGTCTGTTGACGATCCGGTTTGATGATGACGCGGTCGCAAGGCTGGCTGCAATCGACAGCTTCGCCGGCGATCTGGGCGTTGACGTGCGCGCAACGCTCAATCCCCTAGTTGCATCTGGAATCAAGGTGTCCGACACGGCTCCGGATGGCGCTGTGACCATCGAGGCCGGGTCGGACGAACTGACACAGAAACAGGCCTATGACCTGTTGGTTGAGAACGGGTTGGCACCGGCCCTGGTGGACGACGGCACCATCAAAGAGACCCTGATTTCGAATATCGACGGTGACAGGGTCGCAGGCGTACAGGTGGCAAGTCTGGACGAAGATGCGGCACGACAAGCGGCATACCAGCTGCTGGCCGATCAGGGGCTCGCCGCTCCGTTGGTGACGCAGGACGACATCGCCGAGGCCGTGCAACAGTACAAGTTCTACCGAGTCTACACCTCGGCACCGTTGCCGGTGGCGCTGGCCGCGCAGGCCGTGCTGGACGATATCGAGATGCAAGTCGCTCTCAACCAGACGGCGGATCTGGTTCTGGATGCGCTGTCTCTCGCCTCGATCTATTTCCTTGCCGCCATCGGCCTTGCCATCACTTTCGGCGTCATGGGCGTCATCAACATGGCGCATGGTGAGTTCATCATGATGGGCGCCTATACCGGATATGTGGTTCAACTGTTCATTCCGGACCTGACCCTGTCGATCATTGTCGCCATTCCCTGCGCATTCCTGGTGACCTTCGGCGCCGGTGTTCTGCTGGAACGTCTGGTCATTCGCTGGCTGTATCACCGTCCGCTGGAGACGCTGCTTGCGACCTTCGGGGTTTCCATCGCGCTGCAGCAACTGGCCAAGAACATCTTTGGAACCCAGGCGCGTCCCCTGACCGCCCCGGCCTGGCTGGACGGTTCGATGGTGCTGAACGATATCGTCTCCATCAGTTACATCCGCATCGCGATCTTTGTTCTGGCGCTGCTGTTCCTCGCGCTTTTCCTCATCGTCATGAACCGGACCCGGCTGGGGCTTGAGGTGCGCGCCGTGACGCAGAACCCGCGCATGGCTTCCTCGATGGGTATCAATCCCGACCGGATCAACATGCTGACCTTCGGCTTTGGCTCGGGCATCGCGGGCATTGCCGGCGTGGCAATCGGGCTTTACGCAAAGGTCACGTCCGAGATGGGATCCGACTATATCGTGCAAAGCTTCATGACAGTGGTCGTGGGCGGTGTGGGCAACATCTGGGGGACGCTGCTGGGGGCCACGATGGTCGGCACGCTGCAGAAGGGGATCGAATGGTTCAACCCGTCCAATACCCTGGCGGCGCAGACCTACATGATCCTGTTCATCATCCTGTTCATTCAATTCCGGCCGCGCGGCATCATCGCGCTCAAGGGTCGGGCGGCGGAAGCGTGATATGGTTGACATGACATCCACAGCCAGCCCGATGCGAAAGCCATTTGTGCTGCGATATCCCTCGGTCGCGATCTTCTTGATCATTCTGGCCCTGTTCACGGCGACCATAACAGTGCTGGGCGAAGGGTTCGGGATCGGCCTGATATCCACCAGCTTCGTCAAGACATTGGGCAAGACCCTCTGCCTGTGCCTTGCGGCCTTGGCGATGGACCTGGTGTGGGGCTACACGGGCATCCTGTCCTTGGGGCATATGGCCTTCTTCGGTATCGGCGGATACGCCATCGGCATGTGGCTGATGTATGCGCGGACCGAGATCATCGTGATCGAAAGCCTCGCGTCCTCGGCCTTGCCACCAACGGCCCAGGAAATCTCTGATGGTATCGCCACCCAGATCTTCGGCGTCGTCGGCGCATCCGAGTTCCCACCGATCTGGGCTGTTGCGCATTCGCTGCCCTTGCAACTGGCCGCGGTCGTACTGGTGCCCGGCTTGCTGGCCCTTGTGTTCGGGTGGCTGGCCTTCCGCAGTCGCGTGACCGGGGTCTACCTGTCGATCCTGACACAGGCGATGACGCTGGCGCTGTCTCTGTACCTGTTTCAGAACGACAGCGGGCTGCGCGGGAACAACGGCCTGTCGGGTCTGCAGAATCTGCCGGGTCTGGATTCGGTGCCGCAATCGACGGTTTCGATCCTGTTCTTCTGGGCGTCGGCCCTCGCGCTGGGGCTGGGCTATCTGGTGTGTGCCTGGATGGTGTCCGGCAAGTTCGGATCGGTCATTCGCGCCATCCGGGACGACGAAAGCCGGGTTCGGTTCCTTGGGTATTCGGTCGAAGCCTACAAGCTGTTCATCTTCACCTTCACCGCCGTGATCTGCGGCATCGCGGGTGCCCTGTATTACCCGCAAGCCGGCATCATCAATCCAGCCGAGATCGCGCCCATTGCATCAATCTACCTGGCTGTCTGGGTGGCGATCGGCGGACGGGGCCGTCTGTACGGAGCAGTGATCGGCGCGGCATTCGTTTCTCTGCTGTCCACCTGGTTCACAGGTGGTCAGGCCCCCGACATCTCGCTGGGGTTCTACACGATCCAATGGGTCGACTGGTGGACCATCCTGCTTGGGCTGTCATTTGTCGCGGTCACGCTGTTTGCGCCTCGGGGTATCGGCGGTCTGATCGACAGATTTGCCGAGCGGCGCGCCCCGGACCGCCACGGCGCCGATCTGGGCCCGGACCTTGGGTCGCTGCGCGAAAAGGAGGCCGACGAATGAGCACGTTGCTTGAAGTCTCCGGCGTGTCCGTAACCTTCGACGGATTCAAAGCCATCAACAACCTGACATTCCAGATTGGCCCAGCCGAAATGCGCGCGGTCATCGGCCCGAACGGGGCAGGCAAGACGACGTTTATGGACATCATTACCGGCAAGACCAAACCGGATGACGGCCATGTACTGTGGGGTGACAAATCCGTGTCGCTCCTGTCGATGAGCGAAAGCCAGATTGCCCAGGCCGGCATCGGCCGAAAGTTCCAGCGCCCCACCGTTTTTGAGGACCAGAGCGTTCGCGAGAACCTGATGCTGGCCCTCAGGAACAAACGCGGCCCGCTGGCGGTCCTGCGGTTTCGGGCCGGACAGGCGGACTATCAGAAAGTCGCTGACCTGGCCCAGGAAATCGGACTGCAGAATGCCTTGAACCGCAAGGCGGGTGAGCTGAGCCACGGGCAGAAGCAGTGGCTTGAGATCGGCATGCTGCTGGCGCAGGATCCGCAGTTGCTGCTGGTCGATGAGCCGGCCGCCGGAATGACCCCCGCCGAGCGCGAGCACACAACCGACATTCTTGTCGCCGCCGCCAAAACCCGCGCCGTGGTGGTGGTTGAACATGACATGGAGTTCGTCCGCCGCCTGAACTGCAAGGTCACGGTGCTGCACGAGGGGTCGGTTCTGGCCGAAGGGTCGCTGGACCACGTCACCAATAATGACAAAGTGATTGAGGTGTATCTTGGCCGCTGAGCTTCTGGAAATCTCGGACCTGTCCCTGCACTACGGCGGCAGCCAGATCCTAAGCGGGATCGACATCACCGCGCGTCAGGGCCAGGTCACCTGCGTGATGGGCACCAACGGCGTCGGCAAGACCAGCCTGTTGAAAGCCATCTCCGGAACGCACCCCCGCAGCGGCGGTGAATACCGGCTTGGCGACGAGGAGATCGGCAAGGCCACATCCTATGAGCTGGCTCGAAAAGGTGTGGCCTATGTTCCGCAAGGACGAGAAATCTTTCCGTTTCTGACGGTCCGCGAGAACCTGGAAACCGGCTTTGCCTGCCTGCCCCGCAGCGAACACAGGATACCTGACTACATCTTCGAACTGTTCCCGATTCTCAAAGAGTTCCTGTCGCGGCGCGGTGGTGATCTGTCAGGCGGTCAGCAGCAGCAGCTCGCAATTGCGCGGGCCTTGATCACGAAACCCAGGCTGCTTTTGCTGGATGAACCAACCGAGGGCATCCAGCCCAACATCATCAAGCAGATCGGCGAAGTCATCCGCCTGTTGCGCGATCAAGGTGAGATGGCGATTGTCCTGGTCGAGCAGTATTTTGATTTCGCGTATTCTCTGGGCGACAGTTTTCTGGTGCTGGAACGCGGGTCGCCATTCCTGAAAGGATCAAAATCCGAACTTGGTCAGCAGCAGCTCAGGGCGGCCGTTTCGGTTTGATCTTACCGGCCCAGTGCTTCGGGCAGGTGTTCCACCAAGGCCCGCTGCACGACGGCAAACCGCGGTGTGCGCGCAATCTCTTCAAGCGTGGCAACCCACAGAGGAACCTCGATTTTCGGATCGATGTCCGGCGCCCGCCGCAACCGCAGGTCCGCATCACCGATGAACGTCGGCAAAAATGCCTTGCCGACACCTGTCGCAGCCATCTGCTGGAGCACAAGGAAACTGTCCGCGCCGATGGTCGTGTCTTCATCCCGCACATGTTCGGCCATCCATCTGGCCGGGACCGAACCGCTCAGCGCCCCGTCCAAACGCATCCATTTTCGGTTGGCGGACCCATCGTCGTAGACCCCGAAGGCCAACGCGCCAGCCCGCTCGCCCACCAAGTCTTCGCCCAGGCGTATTGATGGACGCACGGCAATGTCAGCGGTCAGCCGCGACAGGTCATGGTGATTGTTCCCGCTCAGCAGACTCAGTTCCAAACCCGGATAAAGCGCAGAAATGCGGTTCAGTATCCCGGGCAAAACAAGCTGGCAAAGGCTGTCGGTCGAGGCAATCCGCACCCGCCCGGTCGGCGAACGGTCCGCGCCCACGATTGCCCGTTCAACCGAAAGCACCGCATCCTCGACATTTTCCATGGCAGAAAGAATGGCCCGGGCCTCGGGCAGCGTGCTGTAGCCCGTCGGGTTCTTTTGAAAGATCACGCACCCATGGCGTCGTTCAAACGCGGCCACCCTGCGCAGCACCGTTGCATGGGTCACGCCCAGCGCTGTGGCCGCTGCATTCAACGAGCCGTGCCGGCTTACGGCGAGTGCGTATCGGATGTCATCCCAGTTTTGATTGTTCATAAGTTAACAAGAAACGCAGAGAAATAAACAATTACAAGAAATTTCGATCAAGTTACCATTCGACACATTCATGTGGGAGAGATACCATGATCAAGAAATTCTCAATCCTTGCGGCGAGTTTGTTTTCTGCGGCCGTTATTGGCACGGCCGTAGCCCAGGAAAGCGAAAACCCGGCCGTCAAGGCGCGGAAGGCCGTCATGCAGCTGTATGCGTTTAATCTGGGCACGCTTGGCGGCATGGCCAAGGGCGAGGTGGAATACAACGCCGAGGCCGCGACGCGCGCGGCAAACAACCTGGTTGCCGTGACGCAGATCGATCAGTCGGCCATGTGGCCAGCCGGGTCCGACAATGTCTCCGACCCATCTTCTCGTGCGCTTCCGGCAATCTGGGAGAACTTCCCGGATGTCAGCGCCAAGGGCAAGGCAATGGCTGAAGCCGCGGTTGCGATGCAGGCCGCCGCCGGGCAAGATGTCGAAGCGCTGAAAGCAGCGATGGGACCATTGGGTGGAGCCTGTTCGGCATGTCACAAGGCTTACAGAGCCCCAAAGAACTGACAAGGCCCTGACGGTGCGGCGGCTTCTGTCGATTGCCGCGGGCGTCGCGGTCGTGGCCGGGCTGACCGGTCTGGTTCTGACCCGACCGCAACACGTCGATCCGGCCGAGTTGGACGGTATTGCCCCTGATCTTGTCAGGGGCGAGACCGTGTTCTTTGCGGCCGGATGCGCCTCGTGCCATTCAGCGCCGAACTCCGAGGGTGAGGAAAAGCTGGTGCTGGCGGGCGGACGCCGGTTCGAGACAGATTTCGGTACGTTCATAGCTCCGAACATATCCAGCGACCCAGAAGCCGGGATTGGGTCATGGTCGGCGCTGGAACTGGCGGATGCCCTGATCTACGGAACCGGGCCGGCCGGGCAGCACTATTACCCGGCCTTCCCTTACACGACCTATACGAACATGACGCCGGAGGATGTCGTGTCGCTGCACGCATTCCTCGGCACCCTGCCGGCCGCCTCGCAGGAAAGTATCGCGCATGAGGTCGGTTTCCCCTTCAACATCCGGCGAAGTTTGGGCGGCTGGAAGCTTCTCTACCTTGAACCAGGGTGGGTGGTGGACGGTGATCTCGATGCGCAGCAGCAGCGCGGGCGCTACCTGGTCGAAGCCTTGGGCCATTGCGCCGAGTGCCACACACCCAGAGATGGTCTTGGCGGCATGAACCGGGATCAATGGCTGGCGGGTGCGCCAAATCCCAGCGGAAAAGGGCGCATTCCCGGCCTGACCACCAACCACCTGGATTGGTCCGAAGCCGACATCGCCGAATACCTGAAGTCCGGTTTCACTCCGGACTATGACAGTGCCGGCGGAGAGATGGCCGAGGTCATCGAGAACACTTCCCGTCTGTCCGATGAGGACCGGTTGGCGATTGCCGCATATCTCAAGGTTGTTCCGGTACCGGCCAACGACGCCACAACAGACTGAGCCGACGCCCACATCCCCCGGCAACCTACGAGCCTTGGCGGTTCGCCAGTCGACGTGATCTTGGCACCTTGTGCCTTTTCGCTTCCCCCTTCGGACGTTTGGTTGGAAATTCGTCAGACCTAAGCCCGATGTGGACGGATCCAACCCGCTTTAGCCTCCCTTCGACAACCAGACATTTGTCGAACAGCAAAGGAGGCTGAAATGATTGCGAACCGGAAACTGGGACAACTTCTCAGCACTGTGGCACTGGCGACGTTGATTTCGGCGGCGCCATACACTCCCAAGTTCAGCACCGAGGGCGGCTTACAGCTTGAGCCCGCTTACGCGTTTGCGAAAAGCGGCAAAGGCAAGAGTGGCAGCGGTCGGGACGACGATGATGACGATGACGATCGGGACGATGATGACGACGACCGGGATGACGACGACGATGATGATCGGGATGACGACGACGATGACGACGATCGGTCAAGTCGCAGCGGCAGCAAAAAGGGATCTTCGCAATCCGGAAGCACCGCGACCGGGTCGGCCGGCATAACCAAGGTCGAGACAACTGCAAACGGTATCGAAGTTCGCTATGCCGACGGAACAAAGGAAGAAATCGAAAACGGCAGATACGAGAGAAAGAATGCTCAGAATCGGACCGTGGAGGAACGGCCGGCCACAGGTGCCGATATCTCAAGGCTTCGTTCCCTGGCGAACGGCATTTCGATCAAGAATGTAAGCGCATCCGGGCAAGGTGGTACGGCCGGAAGCCGCCCCACAAAGATCGAACGTCAAGGCAACAACATCGAAGTCAACTACGCCAACGGCTGGAAAGAAGAGATCGAGTTCGGGCGCTACGAGCTGAAAGACCCCTTCAACCGGACCGTTGTGGAAAGAACAGCCACGGCCGCAGACATCCGGAGGCTGCAATCGGTCGCGAACTGACGAACAGCGCGAAATTCCCGGACGGTCTCTCGGTCAGAGAGGCCGTTTCGGCGTTCACAGGCTATGCGGGCTTGTTTTTCTTGCCCCACGCGTCGTGCGCGATAAGCGCGGCCTCGACCCGGTTCCGCGCGTGCAGCTTGGACAGGATCGCCGTCATATAGTGTTTCACGGTCTTTTCCTGAAGATTCAGTTCCACGGCGATCTCGCGATTGCTCAAACCCTTGGCCACGCGCCTGAGTATCTCCTCTTCGCGATGCGTGAGATCATCCAGGACATCGCTGCTGTTCGCAGGGCTTGCGTCGTTGTTGATCTGAAGCAGTACCCGCGAAGCCAGCCCCGGCGAAACGAACCCCTCCCCCGCGGCGATGCTGCGCAGGGAGGCGGTCAGTTCGCTCGCGGTTACGCCTTTGACAATGTATCCAATCGCTCCGGCCTCGAGTGCATCGGCAACATCGCTGCTGTTCTCCGAAACCGTCAGAATCGCGATGCAGGGCGGTTTTTTCATTGCGGCGATCCGGCGTGTCGCGTTGATCCCACCTCCGGGCATCGAGAGATCGAGAATTGCGACGTCGGGCTGGTGCTGAGCGACAAGCGCAACAGCCTCGTCGGCGCTGGATCCGGCCGCGAGAACTTCGAACCCTTCTGCTTCATCCAAGGTCCGCCGCAGCCCATCCCGGAAAATCGGATGATCATCTGCTATGACAAGTGTCTTGGTCATGGTGAGCTCGTTTTGTTGGGAAACAGGGTCATTTCGACGGTGGTGCCCTGGCCGGGACTGGACGAGACCTGAAACCTGCCGCCGATGCTTTCGACCCGATCGCGCAGCCCCAGCAGCCCCTGGCCGCCATCATCGCGCAGAACAGTACCGTCCAAAGGATCAAAGCCGGGTCCATCGTCCTTGACCTGAATGACAATGCAATCGTCGCGTACATGGCAGGTGACGCTGCAGCGGGACTGCGGGGCATATCGCGCGGTATTCGAGAGTGTTTCCTGAAGAAAGCGGAAAACGCACAGTTTGTCAGACACCGACAAATTCGGCATGTCACTGCCATGAAACGAGATTTCAGGCCGCAACGGGCTGTGCTCCGCGTGGTCCTCGACCGCTCTTTTCACGACATCAATCAAGGTCAGGTTGTCGATATCGGGTGCGGACAGCCCCCGGGACAGCGCGCGGATTTCGGTCAAGGACTTCTGCAGCGACTGCTGGATTTCCTCGGCCTCCTTCGGTTTTGGGGATTTGTCCGAAAACGCGGCCTCCAACCGAAGGGCGGCAAGTGAAAGGTACTGCGCCGGGCCGTCATGAAGTTCGGCGCCGAGTTTCTTCAGAAACCGGTCCGTCTGCGCGGCATACCGCCCCGAGGCCTCGACCACCCGCGACCGCAGCATCGCATTCTGCGCCGCCATCCTTTCGCTTTCCGCCAGCCGTTTCTTCAATAGCCTCGCCTGCCGCCGGATGGTGTTGTCCCCGATCGCAACGATGCAAAAAAGGACAACCGTGCTTGCCAGAAAGGCGGAACCGACCACCAACCAGCTTGTGCGCCTGGCTTTTGCCAGATCCATCTCCAATTGATCGGCTCTTTCATAGAACTCGGCCACGGCAATGATTTCACCGGACCACAGCTCACGAATGGGGCTGTAGACCTCGAGCAGCGGTATCCCCAACGCCGCTTCGGCAGCGCTTTCATCATGATCCAGTTCCTCGAACGAGCCCGAGATTTCGCCGATCCAGGCGCGCTGAAGGTCGCCCGTCGGCTCGAAACGGTTACCGATGATGCTTGTGTCCGAGGCGTGTACGACCACACCGCCCTGCTTCCAGAACTTGTATGATACGATACGATCGCGCATCGGCTGGGTCATGAATATCTCGTCCAGCGCCCGCCTCGCCTGTTCGGACAGGCGGTCACCCAAAGCCAGTTCCTGGCTGAGAGGTGAGACGATGCTTTCCATATACAGCGCCGCCGAATTGGCCGAGTTCTGCACAACCGCGTTCTGGATTCGATTTGAAACCCACACACCGACAATCGCGGTTGCAGATCCCATCACAAGGATGCTTGCCGCAAGAAAAACTCGCGACAACGACCAATTCCCAATCGTCAGCTCAGCAACTTTCGTCCTCATCTTGGTCCCGACTATGACCCACAATCGAAAACCGCACCACAGACCTTGGTCTGACGTGATCCAGTTGTTCGCCCCAGCAAGCCCCGCCCGCAGCCCCAGAAGCACACCCCGACTTGCGATGCCTATTACGACTTGAAAAACACTCCGCGCCCCGCAAGCATTGACGCAACCGTTACCCCTTTGGTTGAGCGTCGGTTGACCGGCGTTTCTGCGAAAATCTAATAGTTCAAAGGATTTTGATGCGCGCCGCCGTATTTTTCTTGTCGATCGTCTTTTTGGTTTTTTCCGGATCCGCTCAGGCTCAGAGCATCATTCCGCTTGCCCAGAAGGGCGGGCTGCACGCGGCATATGTGGTTCCAGTGGACACCTTCGACCGCGTGGATGTTCAGTTGATTGTTCTTTCGGGGTCGTATGACGACCCGGACCCGTCCGGCACAGCCCATCTGACCGAGCATCTCGCCGCGTTCTCGGCCGACGCCACCATTCTCAGAAAACCGCGCGAGCGCGATATCTACGCCACCACGCACAATGTCGCGACCGTGTACACGAATTCCGGGCTGCCATCCGAGGCAGAGATGTTGTTGCGGCTTTCCCGCGCCGTTCTGGACATGCCATCCGTATCCAGGCAATTTGCGGAGAGCGAAGTCGCTATCGTCCAGCGGGAAACCTTGCTGCGTGAACGGCAATATCCGTTTCGCTGGCTCAGCCGAATGGCACTTCAAAACCTCTACGGCACCTTGCGCGGCCGGGCAGACAACACCGTCGAGGATCTGCCCAAGCTGAGCCTCGAGAAGGCCTATCAGTTTCACAAGGAACACTATGTGCCGTCTAACGTGACGTTGATTGTCTCCGGAAACATTGAACCAGCCCGGGCCGAAGAACTGGTGGCGCGGTTGTTTGGCGATACCGAGCCATCTGACGCTCCGAAAAAACCGTGGTTGGATCAAAAGCCGGATCCCGAGAAACAGTCCGTCGTGCGCCTGCAGTCGGATCGGTTGCAACGCGACACCGTGCTGTTCGCAAAATTCGTGGAATTCGAAGACCGCTCCACGAGCATCGACATGCAAGGCGCGTTCTTCATCGCAAGCGGGATCCTGAACGAACGGATCGCCAAGGTTCTACGCCACGAGGACACGCGGATACTCAACCATGGCGTCAACTGGTATTTTGCGAAGAATGCCGATGTTGAACTGGTGATCGACCTGCAACTCATGCCCGGCTTCAGCGTGGATGAAGCCAAGGATCTGCTGACCGAAACCTTGGCTGGCTTGCTGGACGAGCCGATCAGCAAATACGAAATTTATCAGCTCCGTCAAAAGGAGGTGGTCTGGTCCCAGAACATGGCCCGCCGTCCTTCGGCCTTTCTGTGGTTTCTGCAGAACGTCGCCGCCGACGGATTCCCGCCCATCAGCCCGTCGGTCTTTGCCGAAACGCTGAGCAACACCACAGATCAGGAAGTTATCGATTTTGCGGAAAAAGTCTTGCAGCCCTCGGCGACATCTTTCGTTCTTGCAGAGAAAGCCGACTGACATGCGCGTTTTCAAGGGCCGGCTTCTCACAGTTCTCTTTGCGGCGCTTACCTTGCTGCCGGGTGAGCGGGCACAGGCGGAACTGATTGCGACTGCAGGCGAAACGAAACTGGTCGAGCTCTCTCCGCTTGAGAACGGCACGTCCGCGCTGACCCTGGTTTGGACGATTGACCACCCGACGCTGGACCGCACTGCCGCCATGTCCGCCGCCATTGCGAGCGTGGTGACAGGCGGGACCTCGACCCGCTCATCCTACGAAGTCAGTTCGTTCCTGAAGCTGAAAGGTGTCGAACAGAAAATCGGCAGAAGCGGCAAGAACCTGACGCTCACCGTCTCGGCGCCAAGCGACGTCTTCCCGGAAGTCCTGGTGCACCTCGAGAACGTATTGCTCGAACCCCGATACAAACCAGACTGGTACGCACGAGAGCTTGAGGCGTTTCGCCCAGTTATCTCGACCAGAACCAGACGGCCGTCGGATGTGTTGAACGAAATTACCAATTATCTGGAATTCGACCCTGCCGCCACGGACGAAGAAACCCTTGAAACCGACTTTCAGTTCGGACGACCTGCTCAGGTCATCCTCAGATCAGAGGAAGAAGAGGTAACGCGCCGCACCGTCCGATTGATCAATTCGCTGCCGGGCGCGCGGTTCCGGCTGGGGCGCGCCCTGAGCAAATGGGCCGAAGGGTGGACCGGCGCGAACGGGGCGCCCTTTGCCCTGCCCAAAGGTATCGTGCATCTCGCCGATCCCGACGCATCCGAAATGTTGATCCTGTTTACCAATGCAAAGGCGTTTTCGAACGCACAGGACCAGCTTGGCTCGAACCTTCTTGTTGACTACATCGGCGCCAATCAGGGCTCGGAGATGTTTCGGGTCATCCGCCAGTCCATGCGTGCATCCTACGATCCACGTTCGGACTTTGTGGTCGTGGGCAAGAACAAGGCCGTGATCGCGCTGAGCGCGACCGTCGAAGCCAGCGCATGGTCCGAGGTCCACGGCAAGATCATGGAAATCTATCAGGGCGTCCGCGACGGAGGCGTTGTCCCGGAAAGTCTGGAAATCCAGAAAGATCGGTTGGACCGCACCTACTATCACAGATTCTTCACAGACCCTGACTGGGGCGCGCGCCAGTTTCTGGACGAACATCCTGACGGCGTAGAAGGCGAAATCACCCTTCCACTGTTTGAGGCATTCCGGGCAGTCTCGACCGAAGAGACGATTGAGAACGCCGATACGCTGTTGCCCCCGGTTGAGGAGTTCCTGGTGATCTTGATTGGAGGAGGTGTATCCCCGTCGGCCGACATGCGGTCGGACGGGTACTGTGCCCTGCCCAAAGGCGCACCGATCAGCCGTTGCCTTAACAAGCTGTCAAACGCGGAATACTGACTGTCCGCGGGCCAATGCTGCGGTGCTTCAAAGAGCAGATGATCCCCGCGATACATCGTCTCGAAGGTACCGTGGGATTGACCCTTTGGGATTGTCTGTCGGTCACGTAAGCTTGGACTTGCCTGTCGCGCAGCAAGGAGAACGCTATGCGTGTTCTTGAGATACTATCTTTGGTTGGTCTGTGTTTGGTGTTGGTATCGCCACTTCCCGGAAGTGCGGCCCCAACGGCAGCAGAGTGCGATAGTGCGGGAGGAAAAACCGTCAAGATCAAGGGAAAGACCGCTTGCGCGTTCGCGGGCGGAGCATGCCCAGAGGGGTGGCGCTCATACGATTCCTACCGAAAATGGCAGCCGAAAACCTGCGGTGGAGCGCAATGCACTGGGAATACCAAATGCACGACGAGCCGAGGCTGGTCCAAAACCGCACCAGAATGCAGATTTGAGAGAGGCAGAAACTCTCAGGGCGACTGCACCAAAAGAAGTGTATGCACGGCAAACAGGATCGCCAGGACTGCATGTACGAAGTAAGCGCGCCATCGCGGTTGAGCGGTGAAACCGAACCCGAAATCCGACTCGCGCTGAGTTGCTGGCGACCCCGGCAGGAGGGAGTGCGCCATTGTTGTTAGTCAATTTAAGTAACTGAAACATATATAAAATAATCTGTGTTTAGTGGTGTCCCTAAAAGGTGGTGTAAAGGTCACCACTCTGGAAAACTGTCGGTTTACCCATAGTTGCTAACAGCCTACGACTTCGCGCAGTGTAGACAATGCCAGAACTGGCAAGTTTTCCTAAATATATGGCGCGAAATCAAAAGCGTGTGTGAGGCACCGTTCATATGTCGTTATTGGAGGTAGTCCTTGCCTCAAAATTTGCACTCCAATCATCTATCAGTAACTCGAAACTATGAAATCCGGTTCAGTTTATGCCCAAAGACAGTCTTGCCTCTAACCTTCAGACGTCAAAGAGCCTTCTCAAGTATTGGAGGGCAAGTGTCTCCGACAGCATGTTTGGAAAGGGGCGTTTCCGGGTAAATGAACTACGGCGAAATATGCGGCTCAGCATCCAGTCGCTGGAAGCTGGTCGACTGCCCCCACGGCAAACGCAAGAGCTTTTCGATGATCGAAACGAAAACGAAGGTTCGGTGCCTATCCGGCTTTGGCCACGGGTCTACGCACGAGAGCTTAGCCATGGCACAGCGCGGCAAGACGGCTTGCCAGATGTCATTGCGCCTATTGTTACCGAAGCGAACGTGACGCGAGCGGGTTATATTCTACCGGGGCGAACACTTATCCCACGCGATCTTCTCGAACCTTTGACTACTGGGGCGCTGTCAATCGGCACCGTGGAACAACAGGATACTTTTTTGGCGGATGGTGGATTTGGAGAAGAACATTCAATTGAAGCACATGCTGAAGGCTGGACCCGTTATCTGACATTTATCGAACAGCTGCTCGAAGAAGTTTCCGGTGATTGGTTTGATAAAACCGCAGAATTCACTGAGCGCAGCCCGGGATTTTTCGAAGTTGCAGATGACGCTTCAGCGATGGTTCGGGGTATCCTGTCACTTTACGATGACCTTGTAGACAACGACGAAATCCCACCTCTAATGCGAAATTATGCGCGTGTTTCTCCATGTCCATTGTCGCCTTCGCTCCCAAAACCTTATGCCTTGTCAGAGCGTTTGGGGCACTCAAACGACAGGTTCCCAACAGCACGAAACCAACGGGACGTGCTGGCTCACCTAGCCAAGGCGGAGCATGGCGAAATTACCGCAGTGAATGGTCCTCCGGGGACGGGCAAAACAACGTTGCTTCTTTCGGCTATCGCTAGTGCTTGGGTCAAGGCGGCTTTGGAGAAGAGCGAGCCACCAGTGATCATCGCTGCTTCCGCCAACAATCAAGCGGTCACAAACATTATCGACGCATTCGGAAAAGACTACGCAATTGGGACTGGCCCATTTGCTGGACGTTGGTTGCCGGAAATTCGGAGTTTCGGTCTGTTTTTGTCTTCAGCCGCTCGCGAAGAAGAAGCATCAAAGACTTACCAGACAGAGACATTTATTAAAACGCTGGAAACTCACGCGTTCGTCTCGAATGCGAAAGAGGCTTTCCTTTCAAAAGCACGCGAAGCATTCAACGAGGAAGAAATACAAGACATCGAAGATGTAAATGAGCGATTGCACGAACGCATTAAATCGCTGGCAGCCAAGGTGGCCAAGCTCGATGAAACTTATGCGCGGTGGGAGAAAGCGCGAGAAACGGTAGCAAAAGAACTAGGCGACGAACCGAAAGTGACGCTGGCGGAGTTGGAGAAACACTTAAATGGGAAGCAAGACGATTTAACAAAAGTTCAAGAGTTGCTTAATCGATGGGACAGCCACGTCGCGAATGAACCGGCTCTGCTGGCGATATTCTCGTTCTTGCCACCTGTGAGACGGAAACGCTTGGCGGCAGCAAGAGCCGTTATCCGAGGCGCGGGGTTCGAGGTTTTCGCCGATCAGCTGTCGAGCCTGCCAAACGCTGGAAGCAGCATCCAGAAAATGAAAACTGACGCTCAATCAGGTGTCAGTGACGCTTCAAACTCTCTCAAACGGGCAATATCGATCACCGAAGATGCAAAGGCTGCTTCCAAGGAATTTCAGTCAGCAGCAATGTTGCTATCCGCAGAGCTGAAAGACGCGGATATTGACGAAATTGATAGCTTTGTTGACTGTAATATCCGATTTCCTTTGTTTCTTCTCGCAACACATTATTGGGAAGGCCGTTGGCTTCTCGAAATGGAGGAAGTCCTCCCAGACATCGACAAGGAACAAAAGCGCACTGGAAAGAAAACCGTCGTTCCTCGCTGGCGACGCCGTATGATGTTGACACCATGTGCAGTGGCGACTTTCGCAACTCTGCCAAGCAAAATGACCTGTCGCGCTAGGCGAGGCAACGCGTTCGTTGACGACTACCTGTATGATTTTGTCGACTTACTGATCATCGATGAAGCAGGACAGGTGTTGCCTGAGATAGCTGCGCCGTCTCTTGCGTTGGCAAAGCAAGCATTGGTCGTCGGCGACACAAGGCAAATTGAACCAATTTCAAGTATTCCCAAAGCAATCGACCAAGGGAACCTCGCAAAATATGACGTAATTTCAGAAGACTTGGATGAAACTGCTTTGTCGGATGTTTTAGCATCTGGGTTTCTTTCCAGCTCTGGTAGTGTGATGGCGTGCGCTCAAAACGCCTCCCGTTATCAGCCCTACCCGGACTTAGATCGAGGTCTATACCTTTTCGAGCATCGACGGTGTTACGATGAAATTATCGAATTCAGTAATGCCTTGTGCTATCGCGGACACTTGCAGCCAAAGCGAGGCCCAGCCACGGAACTAGCCTTCCCTCCAATGGGCTACCTGCATATCGATGGAGCTACGTTCTTCGCGGGTGGCAGTAGGTTCAATCCCACAGAAGCGAAAACCATTGCTGCATGGCTGAATGAAAACCGCACCAAGCTCGAAAACCAATATCAAAAGCGGCTCGAAGACATTGCAGCTATCGTCACACCCTTCGGGAAACAAGCTCAAGAGTTGCGTCAGGCATGCAACACTGTTGGCATCCGCACGATAGGTGCAGGAGCCATGACAATCGGCACTGTGCATTCACTGCAAGGAGCAGAACGACCCATAGTCCTGTTTTCTCCGACATATACAAAAGGCATGGACGGTGCCTTTATCGACGCTACCACCTCGATGCTGAACGTTGCTGTGTCACGCGCTAAGGACAACTTCTTGGTCTTTGGAGATATGGACCTTTTTTCGTCTGCTCTTAGTAGTAGCCCACGCGGGTTGCTCAGCAAATTCTTGTTTGCACGACCAGAAAATGCCCTGGAGTTCGATGTTCAACCTCGTGAAGACCTGAAGATAAAAGCCACGGGCATCCGAATGCTGCGTGATGCCGATGATCATGACGTATTCCTCCGCGACGTTCTCACATCTGCGAAAAAGACGGTAGAGATTGTCAGCCCTTGGATTATCAACAGCACCATGGAAAAGAACGGGTTGTTGTCGCTAATGCGAGAAGCTTCTGAACGTGATGTAAAGATCGATGTTTATGCTGACCCGATATTAAATGAGAAAACCAACAACGACGGCGTAAGCCAATTTGATGAAGCTAAAGCCAGCCTTTCATCCATTGGCGTTACCGTCCACCCAGTCCAACAGTTGCATAGCAAGATCGTCGCCGCCGATGAGGATATTTTTTGCATCGGTTCATTCAATTGGTTGAGCGCAGATCGTATCGGAAAATATGCCAGACATGAGACATCTCTGGTATACAGTGGAGCTCAAATGGCCAGCGAGATCGAACGGTTCCGCGAGAACCTCGGATTACGTCGCGGTGGTTAACTGTGCTTGCTTTGTGTTTAAGGTGGTCAAATCGAGCATACAACTTGACCATCTAAGTGCCCATTCAAGGTGCAATTGCTGGTTCCTGTTGAGGTTCCCCGAGAGGCAGGGTGGTCAATATGACCCCCCCCAGCAGTTTCCATGACGGTGTGCAGAGAGGGGCTTGTTTGGGTGCCTTTAAAAGTCGGTGTTCGCCATCGCATCTTCGAAATCGTCAATGTATCTGATGACCTCTCTAAGCTCTTCAATTGAAAATGCACCAACAAGAGCCGTCGCGAACAAGTCGAAATTGTATCGTTGCGCCTTTCCGGCGGCCTGTCTGAATTTACGTTTCATCGCAGTAGCTCTTCTCTTGAACTCTTCTTGTGACATATCTTCAGGTTCCCAACTCTGGTTGCCGTTATCACTCATCCAGTTGCCCGAAACATCCACTGTTCCGGCTTCGTGAAGTTCCCTCCAACGTGCTCTCATGGTGCCCACTGTGGTGCGTGAAACACCCGTTGCCTCCACGGTTTCTTTTTTCGATACCTCAGGGAACAACCTGACGATCTTCCATGCAGCGTTCACACGTTCCATGGCGGTTAGGCTTCGTGTTACTTTACGGTTCGCCATAACGGCGGCCATGAAAGCGTCCTTTCGGCTTCCCTCGATGATATTGCAAAGGATGCCCTCGTTGGAGTTCGGGAAGGCTTCGCCGAAAGCAGCTAGGCGGTGCAAACCATCAACCAGAACATACTCGCAGGGCGCATCACGTGTTGCCCTGTAGACTGTGATGGGGTCCACCATGACACCATTGCGATAGAGGGTCTTAAGGGTGCGGACGTGCACTGCATCAATGCCAGTGGACCGAATGCTCAGCTCGTCACTGAAGCAGATTTCTCTTGAGAGAAGACGTGATTGGTTATGCATGATTGTTTCCTTTCTACATGCGCATGATTTTTGAGATTGTCGATTGAAGACCGAATGGCGGGGTCGCTTCATAGGCAAAGCAACTGCCTTCAAAAGAACTGATACACCCCTGCTGAATGGTGCGGCCAAACACTATCGTGGTGTTCTGTTTGGGGCGCCGCACAGGTCTTAGTTGCGGGTTAATCGCTATGGTCTCGGTGTATAAGGCTAGGGTGGGGGTTAATTGGCTCACAGCGACAAAGCGAGTGCTACGGCTATAGTGGGGCAAATACCAACGCTCCAAACGGCTCTTTGCGTCCAGTATGTGTGTGAATTGTCAGCCCCTCAGCATCACTGCAAAAGCGTCGTTTGGGGCTAAGATGTGGGTTATTTAAATTCCCAGCCGAAACAAGGGCTTGAGCCACCCCGCAAAAGGGGCTGTGATCGTAATCCGAAATGGGTCTGGTATGTGGGTTGCGGTGTCACAACCCCCACTTGGCCAGCGCCGCATCGGCCTTTGCTGGGTCTTGGGCAATCCTTATGACCGCATTACGGTTGACGCCTGTCGCTTTGGCGATTGCTGAATGCCCTTGGCCAGCATCTAGCATGGCCGTCACCTGCTCAAAACTCGTCCTGTCGAACGTCGGCTTGCGCCCTTTGAACTTCTCGGGAGAGTTCGCCTTGTGGTGCGCTATACCGGCCCTCTGAGCCTCTTTGGTGGCTTCCGCCTGTGCCTCTGCCATTGCCGCCATGAAGCCTATCAGTGCGTCTCTAATAGCCTTCTGAGTTGGGTCTTTAGTGGTCCCGTCGAAGACCATGCCATTGATCACAGTCTTGATTGTCACGCCTCTATTTATGAACTCACGAATGGTGTTGGTCACGTCCTGATAATTGCGCCCCAGACGGTCTACCCAGCGGACGACGAGAGTATCTCCTTCACGCAGCATGTCGAAGAGCCGCTTCCCGCCTTCCCTGTCGGCCAACTTAACAGTCACCCCAGAGGTGCCGTGGTCGGTCACCACTTCGTCAACCTGAAAGCCAGCCTGTTGAGTCTGTTCGAGTTGATGCGCACTGGTCTGTTCAGTGGTGGAGACGCGGGCATAAAGAATTGTTTTGGACATTGATCACCTGTTCACAAGAGTAGTGTTCATACAGATGGTATGTTCACAAATCAAAGTCAACCCTTATGAACACCTTTTGGACAACCCTTGGCGATGTTCATTGAGGTATACTCTAGTGAACTTACCGCCCGAACATGACTTGTCAGGCCGGACTAAGAGTGTCGCAGTCACTGCGTGTCAAAGCCTCGAAGTGCTTGCGAAATGGATTGTGGACAGGTGCGTTGTTAATTTGCCGCGAGCCACCCCGACGGGGGGGATACGCTCTCCGCTCTATCAATCTTGGCCTCTAAGACTTTTGCGGCGAAATAAAAACGAAGTCTTCGCTTCATCCGCTCTATTAATCCTGTTGTAGGTCTGGCACGAAAATTTGCTTAAGCGGTATCATGGCGCGATAGCGGGGCGATAAGCTGGCGTAATGCTCCATAATCAGTTCCACAAACTGTTCGCCATTTATCAATCGAAGCTTGGCCCGATTGCGCTCTAGTTCGACGGCACCTCGAGCAAAAGACCCCAAGTTTACAAACAGTCCATATTCACCGTCGCCGAGAGTGCCCAAAAGCTGGTCTACATCAGGACGTGGTGTCTGACCTGTCGTACGTTTGCATTGCACCTTCACAATAGGCGGTTGAAAGCCCAGTGGGTCCATATGTGCGATTACATCGACGCCACCATCCCCTGATTTTGGCGTAACGCGGGCCGTATACCCCATACACTCGAGAATGTGCGCCATGAACTCTTCGAATTGATGGCCAGTCAGTTCTGTCATGAGGCGCTTGATAACAAAATCGCCAGTGCTGGCTTCTGCCTGAATGGCAGCAGAAACCGTAGCAGTGTCGTCATCCGTGATTTCATCTTGCGCGTCATCTGCAGCTTCGACTTTTATGGTCCCATTTCCGGGCACCTCAAGGTTCACCTTTGCGAGGAATTCCTCAGCGTGACGTTGAACACGGAAGAGTGTGAGGAATGACCCGATTTCATTGAGCGCGGCCTGACTGAATTCATTTCTGGGGAAATGCCCTAACCATGTCACTTGCTGACGGGTTGCATAACCATCACGGTCTCCTTCGTGATAGCTCACGGCACCTATAAAACGACCAATGTTGATCATGCGGTCTGACTTTGAAGGGTATATGACCAGATCATCTGCTTTGATCACGTGAACGAATTTATACATGGTTCCAGCGTCAACAGGGACAGCGCCCGCTTTCTTGTCAGGATAGGCCGTTACCAAACGGGTTTTATAGGCTTCACGGTCTGGTGGGATTTTCGTCAGATCACCCATCTCGGGCCAACCGATAGCGACGTAGTTGCCCTCGGTCGGTCTATCAGAGACATGCGCGCCCATGTGAACGCCCCACACTGTTGGGTCATTTGGCATTAGCGCGTCCTTTCTGTTTCTTTTTGGATGTATTTTCGTTGTTGGCATTTTCTTCAGCTGCAGCACGTTCTTGGTTGAGCTTGAACAGACGGGCCAGGCTTTCATCTTCGGCCAGCTTGCCGTCGCGCCAATCATTGCCCCAGCCATAAGCCTCTGCCACCGCTTCGTCCAACGCCTTGTGGGCGTGGTCGAGCCATGCGGGGCGGGCATTGTAGAGGTTTGTCAGGGTTCGTTTCTTGAGTTCCTTGGCGGCGTCTTCATCCTTGGGAAGAATGCGGTCGGGGTAGCCGGGCACGACCTCTGGCACGCGGTCCACTAGATCGGCGGGGTTGAGCCAGTTTTCCCGCAACTCGTTCAGGCGCTGGGCAGCGGCGGCGATTTTGATGGCGCGCGGGTCATCGGCGTAGTCGGCGGCAGGGATGTCGGGGGTGAGACCTTCTGGGAAGGGGAAGGTTTCGAACGTTGTCGAGGGGGTATAGCGCGGGCGGTCTTCCAATGAGGTGCCCATGCGCAGCGCCCAGAGTTCATGAAAACTGGAATGCAGAATACCAAAAGTGGTGTCGTCTTCGCGGGCAATTGCGTAGATTGAACCAGTCGGAACGACTGTCTTCTCCAGAAAACTAAAGAACCTGTGTTTTGCGACTTCGGGCGTGGCGATGTATCTGTTCAATGGTGCAAGTTTGCTGCGCATTCCGGGTCTAGCTTCTCCATATCGCCACCAATACTTGCGATGATTTTCACGACGGACCGCGAAACTCCCATCTTCGTTCAAGCGAAGTCTGTTGGGGCGGACTGTAGCCAAAGCGCGTTGGAAAGGTGCTTCAAAAAAAGCGGCTTCCTGCTCAGTAAATTCGTTGCCAAAGTCTATGACCCAACGCTCTTCTTTCCTTCGGGTCAGGTCGATACCGGTTTCCCATCTTTTGACTACCTGTGAGTTTCTAGTGCCATTGGGATTGCTTGGCAGGACAAGCCAGTCTCTTGCAGTTTGTGCTTCAATTTCGAATGGGCCAACGAACTTCATTCCTTGAAACGCCAGAGATTGGTTAGCGTAGAGTTGCTTAGCCTCTGTGATGTCAAAGTCATCAAGGCTTGCGGTAAGGTCAGAAAATATTTTTTTGACCGGGGAGCCGTTCAACTCAGGGCTTTCGCTTGTCCCATGGATGAAGCAAATCAAAGAAACCCTGACAGCGGCCCCTTCAACAGTCCAAGCTTCATCCCCCCAAGCGGCGAATATATCACCGCCTTCGACTATAGGCTTAATCACCTCGCGGTTTGCGCCACCTCGAATTGAGTTTGTTGAGACAAGGCCAGCGCGCTTCAGTTTTCCGGTCTGCATCTGCGTCCAAGCCTTAACGAACCAATATGCAACCAGATCAATGCCGCCCGGTGAATTTTTGTATGCCTTGCGTAATGCGACTGTATAGTCCTCGCCTAGTTCTGAAATCATCTTCTTGTTCCCCAAAAACGGAGGGTTGCCCACAACGACATCCGCTTTTGGCCATTCCGCCCGCGTCCCGTCTGGGTTCAACACCGCGTCCCGGTTCTCAATCGTCTTGAGGGACCGCAAGATGGGGTTTTTTGCCGCCTCGAAGCCGTTGCGGCGCATCCACTGGATTTCCCCAATCCAGACCGATACGCGGGCCAGTTCCGCCGCATAGGCGCTTAGTTCAATGCCCAAAACCACCTCGGGACCCATCTGCGGGAACCCACGGGGCAGGCCCAATGCCTCGGCCTCAAGGTTGACCCGGTGTTCGATGTTCTTGAGCTCCAGAAGCGCGATGTAGAGGAAGTTGCCAGACCCACAGGCCGGGTCCAGCACCCGGAATGCCTTCAGCCGATCAAGAAACGCTTGGTGCAGCGCCTCGGCCTTATCCAGAGCGCGGGTCACGGCGGCCTTTTGCGCCGTGCTGAGAAGCTTGTCCTTGGTTGCTTTGGGCGCTTTGTCGATCAGGTCTTCAATCTGCGCTTTCACCTCGGCCCATTCCGCCAAGAGCGGCTCGACAATGACCGGGTTCACAATCTGCATAATCTTGTCGCGGTCGGTGTAATGCGCGCCCAACTGGCTGCGCTTGGCAGGGTCCAGACCACGTTCGAAAAGGGTGCCAAGAATGGAGGGGTCAATGTCGGACCAGTCCAGATGCGCGGCGCGAATGAGGTCGTCCAAATCTTCCCATTCGAGCGGCAACACGTCGTCATTGTCGAACAGGCCACCGTTGAACCAGTCGACCTTCTCGAACCCGACTAGCCCACCATCCTTCATCGCGGCAAACAGCGCCTTGGCGTGCGTGGCAAAGCTGGCCGGGTCAGGGCGTGCGGCCTTTATCATCCGTTCGAACATTTTGCTCGGCAAAAGCTCCACATCTTCGGCGAACATGCAGAACACAAGACGGTTGACGAAATGCGCCACCTGTTGCGGGTCGTGACCGCGTTCCCGAAGGCGCTGGGCGAGATTGGCGAAATTCTGGGCGGCTTGTTCGGTGACCAGTTGGCGGGTCTTGGTAGGTTTGAAGGTCTCAGGGTTAAGGAAGGCGTTGCGCAGCTTTTCACGGTTGGCGGCGTCCTTGAGGTCGTCCAGTGTCAGAGTGTGAACCTGCTGCACCGTATTGGTCCAGTTGGTGTGGATGCGTATCACATCCATGTCCGACACGATTAGAAGCGGCGGGTTTTCCAGCGCGATGGCGTATTGCAATAGCTGGTCAAACGCGTTGTCCAGATTGGCGCGCTTGCCTTTGTATTCCCAAGCAAAGCAGTCCTTGCGCCAGACATCAGCCCATCCCTCACCTCCGCTTGTCTTCGATGCGCCCTTTTCAAAAGTGAACCACTCACCCTTTGGGTCGGCTGCTACCGGCTCATCAATCTCCAATAACCGGCACAGGTCATTAAAATGCGATTGCGACGCTGTTCGCTCTTTAAGCTCGACATTTCGCCACTTAGTGATGAATTCTTGTGGCGTCATGCATCTTCCTTTGGTGTTAAACCTGCCTCACTACACGTTTTTGTAGGTATTCGGTCAACTGTAACGCTACCAAAGTGCCAACAATTCCTTGGAAAGTTCATTGCGCAAGCAGAACACAGAAGATGGAGTGTCGCGAATTCAAAGTGAAATGCTACGTTTCGAGGTAGCGGAAACCTTGAAAACTGATTGGGAGATTGCTTTGGTGCCGAAAGTGTTGATCTTGATTTCACACTGATTTTCAGCTGAGCGCCGAGACTGCTTTGATATAGACGAGCACAGAAAACCAAACCGCACCCTATCAAATTAACAGCTTAGTATGGTCGCTCGTTGTAGATCGTTTGCCCGGTTCGCACGCCAGAGGCAGCAAGAAATTCTTTAAGAGCCATGTATTTGGCGTGATACTGCGGCGCGCGCACGGTCATAGGGCTAAACGTGAAACCTATGTCAGGAATTTGCTCCCCGTCGTTCTCACGCCAAAACATGGGGGCTAAAATACCGAGTATGTTCCCTGCCGATGCCAGATATTGTTGCTGACTTCTCGTATGGGCGTTGATGGCAAACCTCAATGAACCGACGGCAACATCTACGAGGCCGGGTAGATGGCTTTGTCCGACTGCGGAGTAGTGAAAACCGATTATGTTTTCCAATCGCGTTGGTCCTGAACTACGTGGAAGTCCTTCAATTCCGACTGAAAATTTTTTGCGAAGGTGAGCATCAATTCTATTCCCTTCATCGTTGAAACGGTCGATCAAGACAAGCCCCGGTCCTCCAACACGGTTCAAGACGCAATGAAAATGGTAGCAAAGGGTGTTTATACCGTTTCGTCTAGCAACATCTGGACCACTGGAAACATCATGTAAAATGACGTAAACGAGCAATTTCGCACCGTGAGCAATTGCCAATTCCAGAGCCTGCTGTTTCAAGTCAATGAACTGCTGATGGGAAAACCCGTCTGGGCCGGGATTAAATTTGAGCCGGTAGTCATTCGGCACACTCAACCGCGAGCGCAAGTCTTCCATAGCTGCCGTCAGAGCGTGCGCCTGCGATGAGCTGACCATCAACCCCCCGTAGATCAAGAAGTCGCCTGCATTCTCCTCGATATTTGTTTCGTCACAGTAGATGAGATGCATAATTAAGTGTCCGGTCTTTTTTCACTCAGCCTAAGAACGCAAGGGTGAGTAATTGGTGTGTCTCAATATGTTTCGAATTTCGTAGCGTGTGGTTTGTATTTTCGGAGCTAGCTCAGAAGTATTTCAGGTATCCTTCTTTGTTCAACAACGAAGCTACCTTTTCCTGTGCCGCCGCAAGCTCCTCGTCATTCAAACCATGGTTGTAAGGTGTAGAGGACCGCTTCACGCCAGACCAACCGCCGAGATTGTGTGCGTCATCAATCGACACTCCCGCTCGATGTGACACGGTCATCCAAGTGTGCCTGAGGGAATGGAAGGCTAGACGCTCGTCGGTTTCTCTTCCGAGAACTTTCCGTCTCAAGTAGGTGAAAGCCTTGGATGCAGAACTCGCGTTGCCCTTAGAGGGACTGAGCGGAAATTCGTGGAAGAGACGGTTGTGTCCTCCCTCAACGGCGATCTTACGCAGGCGTTGAATGATTGGCTGTGCGACCACTGGAACCGGCACAACGCGTTTTGCATTTTCGGTTTTGCCGCCAGCGATCAAAAATACGGAGCCGTCCTCTTTTGCGTCATCTACTGTAACCTTTGCAATTTCCGATACTCTTGCTCCAGTAACCAACCCAACTCGAAATAGGTCACCCATACGTTCACCTTGAGGTGCCGCCTTAAGGATTTTCTGCGTTTCTGTAGGTTTGAATTGGTCCCGCTTTGGTTCAGTGAATTTGGTTTCTCTCGGAACATCATCTTCTGGTGGCTTGAACGGGTTGCCATCCAAGTGGACTTTGCGCCTAGCTATCGCCCAGCGCCAGAGACCTCGGAGCAGGGTTACGAGTTTGTCGGCGGTTCCTGCTGTGAGGCCCTTACCTGACCTTTTGGAAGTTTGTTTAGGCAAAAACTCATAGCGAAATTCAGAGGCTAACTCAGGCGTCACCTCATCAAGAAAAAGCGCTTCTGGCTTTCTGTCTAAAAAGGCACACAGGTAGTTTACGGCT
The DNA here is from genome assembly GCF_056535705.1 of Ruegeria sp. BC8. Taxonomy (NCBI): domain Bacteria; kingdom Pseudomonadati; phylum Pseudomonadota; class Alphaproteobacteria; order Rhodobacterales; family Roseobacteraceae; genus Ruegeria; species Ruegeria sp. BC8. The sequence continues at coordinate 3,003,123 of NZ_JBQFIV010000001.1, forward strand.
GTGTGAGTTTCTTCCCCTGACGATGCACTCAGAGGTTTATTTCCATACGGATTGTCAGGTGCTCGAGCTTGCAGGTATTTTTCCACTGCTATCGACAGTGGCAGTGTCGTTGCGGTTGCCACTTTTGCAAAGGCCATTCGGTCGCCTTCCGGTGCCCGTTCAACTTCATCATTGATAAGGTCCCGAACGAATGTGCTATCCACTTCGTATATTTCCATGACCTCTTCGTCGTTGGGAATGATACCGGGTTCATGCCTTTCCGGTATTGCGGCCTTCCGTGCAGTATCTAGCGCCTCAGCCCAAAGTTCAGCTTTTTCTAAGCTAAATCTTTTTCTTGCCCGGTAATCAATTTCCAGCGCCCGAACTTCTGCCAAATAAATGTCACGCAGCTTCTTGGCGCTCGGAAGGTGGCGCTCTCCCCCCATTGATCTGATGATCCACGTTCCAAAGGGCTTGTCATCGGACCATGGGTTAGGGGTGCCTTGGAGGCTTTTCGGTGTTTTCATCCTAAAACGATAGGCTGTTCCAGCGCCTTTTGGCTGTTCGATATATGACAACTCTTAACTCCAGTGGTGTCCCAAAGTGGTGTCCTTTCCACCACGACACGGTGACGCCTACCTCTTAAACTATTTTAATTGCAAGATAAAAAAGTAATGGCGACCCCGGCAGGATTCGAACCTGCAACCTGCCCCTTAGGAGGGGGCTGCTCTATCCAGTTGAGCCACGGGGCCGCGCGGCGCCTTCTGTAGCCGGGTTTTTTCGGCTTGTCATGACCTTTGCACAACAGTTGAACAGATTGCCCTGTTCGCGCTAGCATCGGGGAAACAACAATGCAGGTATCCCCGGTGACAACAGAAACGAAACGCCCGCTTACCCTCCGTGATGTCTCAGAAGCGTCCGGTGTGTCGGAAATGACGGTCAGCCGGGTCCTGCGCAATCGGGGCGATGTGTCGGACGCGACCCGCACCCGGGTTCTGGCCGCCGCGAAAGAGCTGGGATATGTGCCCAACAAGATCGCCGGCGCACTGGCCTCGAGCCGGGTGAACCTGGTGGCGGTGATCATCCCGTCGCTGTCGAACATGGTCTTCCCAGAGGTGCTGACCGGCATCAACCAGGTGCTTGAGGATACCGAGCTGCAGCCCGTGGTCGGCGTCACCGACTATCTGCCGGAAAAAGAGGAAAAGGTCCTGTACGAGATGCTGTCGTGGCGGCCTTCCGGCGTGATCATCGCCGGGCTGGAACACACCGAGGCCGCGCGGGCCATGCTGGATTCGGCGGGCATTCCGGTGGTCGAGATCATGGATACGGACGGCAAGCCTGTGGACGCGATGGTGGGCATTTCGCACCGCCGGGCCGGGCGCGAGATGGCGCAGGCGATCCTGAAGGCCGGGTATCAGCATATCGGCTTCATGGGCACCAAGATGCCGCTGGACCACCGCGCGCGCAAACGGTTCGAGGGCTTCACCGAAGTTTTAGGCAAGCACGGGATCGAGATCGAGGACCGAGAGTTCTATTCCGGCGGTTCGGCCCTGGCCAAGGGGCGCGAGATGACCAAAGCCATGCTAGAACGCTCCCCAGAGTTGGATTTCCTGTATTATTCCAACGACATGATCGGCGCGGGCGGGCTGCTGTACCTGCTTGAGCAGGGTATCGACGTGCCCGGGCAGATCGGCCTTGCGGGATTCAACAACGTCGAACTGCTGCAGGGTCTGCCGCGCAAGCTGGCCACCATGGACGCCTGCCGGCTTGAAATCGGTCGCAAGGCGGCGGAAATCATCGCCGCCCAACTGGCCGACCCGAATACCGAGATCGAAACACGCATAACCTTGACCCCCAAGATCAGCTATGGCGACACGCTCAAGCGGCGCTGAACGGGGCAAGCTGCAACAACTCGACAACCGAACCGCCCGTGCGTTGTTCATGGATCGTCATGCGCTGGCGGAACAGCCCGCAGGTCCGGCCAAAGGGCCCGATCTGCTGCATCTGATCCACCGGCTGGGTTTCGTGCAGCTCGACAGCATCAACACCGTGGCGCGCGCCCATGACATGATCCTGTTCTCGCGCCGCCCATCCTATCGGCCGAACGACCTCAAGCGCCTGTACGAGCGCGACCGCAGCCTGTTCGAACACTGGACCCACGACGCCGCCGTGATCCCGATGGGGTTCTACCCGCATTGGCACCTGCGCTTCCAGCGCGACGCCGAGATGCTGCGGGCCCGCTGGCGCAACTGGCGACGCGACGGGTTCGAGCAGCAGTTCGAAACCGTGCTGCGACACATCCGCGACCACGGCCCGGTGTGCTCGGCCGATCTGGGACAGGATGAGAAAAAGGGCTCGGGCGGCTGGTGGGATTGGCACCCCTCGAAAACGGCGTTGGAATACCTGTGGCGCTCGGGGGCGCTGACGGTGGTGGGGCGCCGAGGGTTTCAAAAGCAATACGACCTGACCGAGCGCGTGATCGATACCCATCTGTGCCCCGGCGTGATGGAGTGTGACCACCAGGCGACGGTGGACTGGCTGTGCCACGCGGCGCTCGACCGGCTGGGCTTTGCCACCTCGGGCGAACTGGCCGCGTTTTGGGACACGGTCACCGCTGCCGAGGCGAAAGAGTGGTGCAAACAGGCTCTGACACGGGGGGATTTGCAGGAAATCGAAGTGGAATGCGCTGATGGTCGAATGCGCCGCGTGTTTGCGTGGCCCGGCTTGGCGGACCAGGCTGCCGACCCTGCCCCCGCCCCGGGGCGGATCCGTGTGCTCAGCCCGTTCGACCCGATGCTGCGCGACCGCAACCGCGCCCAGCGCCTGTTCGGCTTCCACTATCGGATCGAGGTCTTCGTGCCCGAGGCCAAGCGCACCTATGGGTACTACGTCTTTCCGCTCCTCGAAAAAGACCGTCTGATTGGACGGATCGACATGAAGGCCCATCGCGACGAAGGTATCTTGCGGGTCCGCGCCCTGTGGCCCGAGCGTGGGGTCAGATGGTCGGACGCCCGTACCCGGCGGCTCGAGGCCGAGTTGGACCGGGTGCGCCGTTTTGCCGGGCTGGATCGGGTCACCTTTAACGCAGACTGGCTGCGCGCGCCTGTTTGAGCGGCCGACAATCCCTTTTTAGGGTCTATTCCGCCGGCCCGAGGGTCAGGCGGATGGGCTCCAACCCGTCGATGCCGCCGGTCAGCACGTCTCCGGCCTCGACCGGGCCGACGCCGGCGGGCGTTCCGGTCAGGATCAGGTCGCCGGGCCGCAGGTGATAGAACCGGGACAGGTGCATGACGATCTCGTCGATCTTCCAAATCAGTTCGGACAGGGTGGCGTCCTGCCGGACCTCACCGTTCACGCTCAGATGGATGCGGATGTCATCGGTCGGCGCCCAATCGGCGGCGCGGGTCAGCGGCGCGAACACCGCGCCGTTTTCCACATCCTTGCCCAGATCCCAGGGGCGCTGCTTGTTGCGCTCGCGGATCTGCAGGTCGCGCCGGGTCATGTCCAGCGCGCAGCAATATCCGAACACGGCATCCCAAGCCTGCTGCGACGTCGCCTGAAACACCGGGCGGCCGATGGCCAGGGCCAGTTCCATTTCGTGGTGATAATTCTCGGTGCCCGGCGGGTAAGGCACGGTCTGGCCGGTCAGAATGGCATTCTGCGGGGACTTCGTGAAATAGAACGGCGCCTCGCGGTCGACCTCGTTTCCCATCTCGGCCGCATGGGCGGCATAGTTCCGTCCGACGCAAAAGATGCGCCCCACCGGATAGGTGTTGGCCTCTCCAACTACTGGTATCTGCACCACATCCGGCAGGGAAAACAGAGATTTGGCCATGTTGCATCCTTTCCTTCACGTTGCCGCGCAGACTAAAGGAGACACACCGCTGTTCAACCCGGCAAACACGCCGATTATTGCCGCCCCGTCTGTAAGTTTCGGCGCGAAGTTGCCAAGGCCGCGGACCTGGGCGCAAGCCAGTTTCATCCGCACAGACTATCCGGCTTTAATCTAGGGAAACTTGGAACCACCCTCTTTGAAAAACCGCACAGGCCGCGCATCATGAACGGAAATATCGGGCAGATATTCGAAGGCAGCGCAACAGGCCCACTGGCCGCGTCACTTTATTGCGACTTGGTTTCGCGGTCAGGTGCGCTAGGTTTTCTTTCAGGCGGTCGGCGCGCCCAGCCAATCAAGCTTTGTTCATCGGCGTGCCACCGTCACGAATACCAAGGAAAAATTACGGTTTCGGAGAACCGCCGCTCTGGCCTCATCCCCCTGGGTGCTTGGGCTGCGCTGTCGGGGTGCAATTTGGGCACCTCACATTCTCCGATTCAGGGCCGGAGCCCTTCAACACAGGGATTCTTCGGCCCCGGGCCAGGCAAATAACTTCAGACACCGTCTGGCCACCCCGCCGGAGTCGACCCCTAGTTTCTCCGGCGGGGTTCTCCGATCCGCACAGCCGGTGCGATTTTCTTTATTAGAGCCTGATTTTGGCCCGAACGGCCGCCACGGTCCCACCTCACAGCGCCATCGTCGTCCGGAATTTGATTGACCTGCCCGCCTGCATCGCCATCACTTGCCCGCGAAAGATGCGAAGGCGGAAGGCAGGGCAGATGAGATGGGATGAATTCTCGGAATGGGGCAAACGCATATCCGAGTGGACGCAGCATTATCACCAAACCGTCGGCCAGCACCCGGTGCGCGCCCGGACCGAGCCCGGCGAGGTGCTGAACGCGCTTCCCGCGACGGCGCCGGAGCAAGGCGAACCGATAGAAGGGATTTTTCAAGACTTCGAACGGATCGTGATGCCGGGCATCACCCACTGGCAGCATCCGCGCTTCTTCGCCTATTTCAACTCGAACGCCTCGGCGCCCTCGGTGCTGGCCGAGTTTCTGGCCAGCGCGATCGCGCCGCAATGCATGCTGTGGCAGACCTCGCCCGCGGCGACCGAGATGGAAACCCGGATGATGGACTGGCTGCGGCAGGCGCTGGACCTGCCCGAAGGCTTTGCCGGTGTGATCCAGGATTCAGCCTCATCGGCCACGCTGGCCGCCGTTCTGACCATGCGGGAAAAGGCGCTGAACTGGCAGGGCAACCGTCAGGGCCTGTTTGGGCAGACACCCTTGCGCGTCTATTGCTCGTCCGAGGTGCACACATCAATCGACCGCGCTATCTGGGTCGCCGGGATCGGGCAGGACAATCTGGTGCGCGTCCCGATCAAGGGTGACTGGCGCGGGATGGACCCCGCAGCGCTCGAGGCCGCGATCCAAGCCGATCTGGACGCCGGCCTTCACCCCGCGGGGGTGATCCTGTGCGTCGGCGGCACCGGGACCGGCGCGACCGATCCGGTGGATGAGTGTCTGAAAGTCGCGCAGAAATATGGGCTGTACACGCATGTGGATGCGGCCTGGGCCGGGTCGGCGATGATCTGCCCCGAATACCGCCACTATTGGCCGGGGATCGACCAGGCCGACAGCATCGTGTTCAACCCGCACAAATGGTTGGGGGTTCAGTTCGACTGCTGCGCGCATTTCCTGAAGAACCCCGACGATCTGGTGCAGACGCTGGCGATCAGCCCCGAATATCTGAAAACCCATGGTCAGGACGGGATCATCAACTACTCGGAATGGTCGGTGCCGCTGGGCCGCCGGTTCCGGGCGCTGAAACTGTGGTTCGTGATCCGCGCCTACGGGCTGGAAGGCTTGCGCGCGCGGCTGCGCAACCACGTCAACTGGTCGCGCGACCTGCATGATCGGCTGGCGGCCGAGCCGGATTTCCGGATCGCCACCCCGCCCATGTGGTCCCTGTGGACCTTCCGATATGAGCCACCCGGAGCCGCGGATCTGGACCACCTGAATCTGCGGCTGGTGAACGCCATCAACGATGACGGGCGCATCTATCTGACCCAGACCCGAGTCGATGGCGACATCGTCATCCGCTTTCAGGCTGGCCAGTTCGAAACCACCGAGGAGGACGTCCGGATGGCCTTTGACGTGATCACCGAAATCGCCCGCACCTTGCCCACACCCCCGCAGGAGGACCGCTGATGCCCGCCCCCAAAAACCCGTTCAAACAGGCTCTGACACAGGGCGAAATGCAGATCGGCTGCTGGATGAGCTTTGCCGAAGCCATCACCGCTGAAATCATGGGAACCGCCGGTTTCGACTGGCTGGTGATCGATGGCGAACATGCGCCGAATGACATCCGTTCGATCCGCGATCAGCTGATTGCGCTGGCCAACAGCCCCTCGCACCCGGTGGTGCGGCTGCCCATCGGCGAGACCTGGATGATCAAGACCGTGCTGGACGCCGGCGCCCAGACCATTCTGGTACCGATGGTCGAAAGCGCGGATCAGGCGCGCGAGCTGGTTCGGGCCTGCCAGTACCCGCCCAAAGGTGTGCGGGGTGTCGGGGCCGCCGCAACACGGGCGACAATGTACGGCACCACCCCCGATTACGTGGCCACGGCCGACCCCGAAATCTGTTTGCTGGTTCAGGTGGAAAACCTTGCGGGCATGGCCGCGCTGGACGACATCCTTCAGGTCGAGGGCGTGGATGGCGTTTTCATCGGCCCGGCCGATCTGTCCACCGACATGGGTTACAAAGGCGACAGCACGGTGCCGGAGGTGCGCACCGCCATCGCCGATGCTTTGAAGCGGATCCGGGCGGCAGGCAAGGCGCCGGGTATTCTGGGCACCAATGATGAAGCGGTTCAAGCGTATCGGGACATGGGCGCGCAGTTCCTGGCGGTCGGTATCGACGTCATGCTGCTGGCTCAGGCCGCCCGCGGGCTGGCCGCGAAATGGCGTTCCTGAGGGCGGCTCACCCCTGCATTGCGGCGGCGGCCTGCGCATAGCCGCCCGATGCACCATCGACGAAATGTACGTGATCGTCGCGCGTGGCGGCGGGCACGAAGCAGGTCATCATCGCCTCTTGCTGGGAATGGATGCCATATCTGATTTTGCCGCGTCCGCGCGCATCCTCAAGGGTCCGGGCGATGCGCGACAGGGTCTCGTCGTCGCAATCCAGCGTCATCTTCAACCCGTCATCAAATTTGCGGAAATCCGCATTTCGGCTGACCATGTTCTTGTAGTGGCCCGGCTCAAACTCGCCCAGTCGCTTGCCCGATTTGAACAGCAGCCAGATCAGCAAGTTCTGCACAAGCAACGCGGCCTTGCGCACGGCCAGATTGCGCCCAGCGCGCGAAACATGGGCATCCAGTGCAAGCCCCGGAGGTGGCCACTTGATCGGAGGGCCGCCGGCCGGCACGGGATGACCCGCGCGCTCCAGAGCCTCGGATGCGGACAGGACTGATTGCGCCAGATCAGCAAAGTCGCGTTCTGTCGCCTGCGCAGTGGGCTGGATGACAAGTGAAACGATCTGCCCATGCCGCGCAGGGCTGTTGGACCAGCGGCAGGACAGTCCCGTCAGGTCAGGCTTTGCGTCGGACCCGGCGGGCGGAACCTTGTACCGGCCAGCTTTCATCTGCGCCTCGGCCCAGGCCAGTCCGCCACCCGTGAACATAGCGTAATCCACCCCCGAGGACGGCGCATAGCGCGCCACCCGCAAGTCGAGCCCCTCCGCGCGCAGGTCGGACACAGGAACTAAAGCCGCACGCAGCGCGATGCCGAACTCGGTTTCCGCCCAACTGCGCAGCGCAGCCAAGGTGTCGCGCGCCACGTCGGCATCCTCCTTCGGGATGGCAAATCCGGCGCCGTCGCCACCAAAAACATAGGGAAAAACCCGCCCGCTCAGCGCGTTGATCATGCCTGAGATCACCGCCGCGCCCACCATGTTCACCGTCTTGTAGCGTCCACGCGCGATTTCGCCGGTCGAGTCCACGATATCGGCGACGCCCACGATCCAGTCATCCGGGACCGGGGTGAATTGTTCCGGATCCGACAGGGCAAGAAAGTCGCGTGCAATGGGTACGCGGTCATAGAATCCGATATCGGCGGTCTTCATTGTCCCTCCCGTTTGCTTGCCGCAATGATAGCGTAGTGCGGGGGCGTTTCCCGATACTGCAACATATCACACGCGCTTGTGCATGGCATCGGGACGTGCCAAGCATCCCACCAAGGCGGACGGCAGGGAGACCGACATGCAGGCAGGTTTGGTGATCTTGTGTCTGGCCTATGTCCTCAGCCAGTTCTTCCGCGCGTTCCTTGCGGTTCTGACCGCCGATCTGGCGCGAGACATCGGCGCCACGCCCGAGGATCTGGCCTGGGCCTCGGGTCTGTGGTTTCTGGTCTTTGCGGCGATGCAGATCCCGGTGGGCTGGGCGTTGGACCGGGTTGGCCCGCGGCAGACGGCGGCGGTTCTGCTGCTGATCGGCGGCGCGGGTGGGGCCGCGGTGTTCGCGCTGGCCGCGACGCCCCTGCATGTGGCGGTGGCGATGGCGTTGATCGGGGTCGGGTGTTCGCCGGTTCTGATGGCCTCGTATTTCATCTTTGCCCGCGAATACCCGCCCGCGAAGTTCGCTACCCTGGCCGCTGTTATGCTGGGCGTGGGGTCGGTCGGCAACCTCGTGGCCTCGTACCCCACGGCGCTGGCGGTCGAGCTGATGGGCTGGCGCGCGACTCTGGCTGGGCTGGCCGCGATCTCAGGCGCCGTGGCAGTGGGCATCTGGGTCACGGTCAAAGACCCCGCGCGGGTGGTGTCCGAGCAGAAAGGGTCGGTTCTGGACCTGCTGCGCGAACCTGCGCTGTGGGCGATTTTGCCGTTGATGCTGGTGGCCTATGCACCCTCGGCCGCGCTGCGTGGGTTGTGGGCCGGCCCCTATCTGCTGGACGTGTTCGGGCTGAGCGCCACCCAGATCGGGCAGGCTACGCTGGTCATGGGCGCCGCGATGATCGCGGGCACCTTTGCCTATGGCCCGCTGGACCGGCTGCTGAACACCCGCAAATGGGTGATCTTCGGCGGCAACGCGTCGGCGGTGCTGGCGCTGGGGCTGCTGGGGCTGTGGGTCGCCGATGCCGTCTGGCTGTCGGTTCTGCTGATGGCGCTGATCGGATTTCTGGGGGCCTCCTTCCCGGTGATCATGGCGCATGGGCGCGCCTTCATCCCGGCGCATCTGGTGGGGCGCGGCGTGACCCTACTGAACCTGTTCGGGATCGGCGGCGTGGGGCTGGCGCAGTTCGCCACCGGCCGCATCCATGCGGCGACGGTGGACATGGGGCCAACCGCACCCTACACAGCGATATTCGCCTTCTTTGCCGTCACGCTGACGATCGGCTGCGTGATCTACCTGTTCAGCCGTGACAGCATGGAGTGAGACCCGCAGGAGCGCGCGCCTTGAACGACCCCGTTGTTATTGCCCCAAACCTCAAACGCCGCCTGTCCGGCGTGACCGCCACGATCGCGCGGCTGGTGCCGTTGCAGGCGCAGTGGATCGACATCGCCGCCACCGGCCCGGGCCTGCCTTCGGACATCCCGCACATCCCGCTGGGCCGCCTGCCCTTTCTGTCGCGCAAGACGCTGCGGGTCTGGCACGCCCGCCGAAATACCGAGATGCTGCTGGGCCTGATCCTGCGCGACCTGTTGCGGCTGCGGCTGAAACTGCTGTTCACCAGCGCCTCGCAGCGGGCGCATACGGGCTATACCAAGTGGCTGATCGGCAAGATGGACGCGGTGGTGGCGACCTCGCGCAAGACAGCCGGATACCTCGAGCGCGACGCGCAGGTGATCATGCACGGCATCAACCTGCAAGATTTTACGCCACCCGCCGACAAGGCGGCGCTGCGGGCGCAGATGGGCCTGCCCGACGGGCTGCTGCTGGGCTGCTATGGCCGCATCCGCCACCAGAAAGGCACCGACGCCTTCGTCGATGCGATGATCGACCTGTGCGGGCAGGTCCCCGACGTACGTGGCATCGTCATGGGCCGCGCAACCGAGAAACACAGCGCTTTCCTGACCGAACTAAAGGACAAGGTGGCCCAAGCCGGCCTTTCCGACCGCATCCTGTTCAAGCCCGAGGTCACCGTGGACAAGATTGCCCAATGGTACCAGGTGCTGGATATGTTCATCGCCCCCCAACGCTGGGAGGGGTTCGGACTGACCCCCCTCGAAGCGATGGCCTGCGGTGTGCCGGTCGTGGCCACCGATGTGGGCGCATTCTCCGAGATCGTGACCGACCCGACGCTGGGTCGGGTGGTGCCTCCAGGCGACATTCCGGCGCTGGCCGCGGCCGCGGCCGAGATGCTGGCGGACCGTGATTCCCTGGCCCGCGCAGGCCGGGCCGCCCGCGCCCATGTGGAACGGAATTTCGACATCAACGGCGAGGCGCAGGCGCTTGTTGCGCTCTATCAGCAGCTGCTGAAGGCCTGAGTCGCCGCAAAACTGCGTCATTCGGTCAATTCCGCCGCGAAGACCCTTTTTTATTTTCTGCAACGCGGCTATGAACGCGCGTCCTTAATTCAGGAGACTAGACATGGGCTATCGCGTCGTTGTCGTCGGCGCCACAGGTAACGTGGGCCGCGAAATGCTGAACATCCTGGCTGAACGCCAGTTCCCCGTGGACGAAATTGCCGTTCTGGCAAGCCGTCGTTCGCTGGGCACCGAAGTCAGCTTTGGCGACAAGACACTCAAGACCCAGGATCTGGACACTTTCGATTTCACCGGCTGGGACATGGCGCTGTTCGCCGTGGGGTCCGCCGCGACCAAGGATTACGCCCCCAAAGCGGCAGCGGCCGGCTGCGTGGTGATCGACAACTCGTCGCTTTATCGCTACGACCCCGAGATCCCGCTGATCGTGCCCGAGTGCAACCCGCAGGCGATCCACGACTACAAGAACAAAAACATCATCGCCAACCCCAACTGCTCGACCGCGCAGATGGTAGTGGCGCTGAAGCCGCTGCATGACCGCGCCAAGATCAAGCGCGTCGTGGTCTCGACCTATCAGTCGGTGTCGGGCGCCGGCAAGGAAGGCATGGACGAGCTGTGGGATCAGACCAAGGCCGTCTACAACCCGATCAACGAGGTCGCCCCGAAGAAATTCCAGAAGCAGATCGCCTTCAACGTCATTCCGCATATCGACGTCTTCATGGAAGACGGCTCGACCAAGGAAGAGTGGAAGATGGTCGTCGAGACCAAGAAGATCGTCGACCCGTCGATCAAGGTCACCGCGACCTGTGTGCGGGTGCCGGTTTTTGTCGGACATTCGGAGTCGGTGAACATCGAGTTCGAGGAATTCCTGGACGAGGACGAGGCCCGCGACATCCTGCGCGAAGCTCCGGGCGTGATGGTGATCGACAAGCGCGAGGCCGGTGGCTATGTCACGCCGGTTGAATGCGTCGGCGATTTCGCCACCTTCATCAGCCGGATCCGTCAGGACTCAACCGTAGAAAACGGCCTGAACCTGTGGTGTGTCTCGGACAACCTGCGCAAAGGCGCGGCCCTGAATGCAGTGCAAATCGCCGAGCTGCTGGGCCGCGAGGTCCTGAAGAAGGGCTGATAGCCGGACCAGACTGAAATCTTAAAACCCCGCGGCATGGGCTGCGGGGTTTTCATTTTTTGGCAATGCGAGAAGGAAGGCGCGCCAGGCATCACCGCAGGTTCTGCCCAAGCAAAAGTAAATTCGCCAGGTGAATATCTATTATTCACATAATCAATTTTTCATATTTCACAGCTGCTGGTATTTTTCCGCCCATTGAAGGCGCCTTCGTTTCAATCTCAGCCGAGGGGAAACGAGCCATGATTGACCAAACAGAGCCTGACTTGTCGCAGGAACCGGGGTTCGACACCGCGCGATCCCACGTGCTCTGGAACCGCTGACTAGGCCCATGTTTTTCTGGCCTTCGGTGCTCGACGCCGCACTGCCAGACGGTTCGGGCCGGGTTGGGCAGCGTGGTTTGGATGCCCGCGTCAGAACACACCTTTTTTCGGCAAACCCAGTTTTCAGCGCCCCGTGCGGCTCATCGAATATTCAAAGGAGACCGTTATGACCAGATTGCCCATCTTTTTTCTGACCACCGCAGCCATATTTGCCGTTTTGGGCATGTTGTGGGGAATCCAGATGTCGGCCAGCCATGATCACACGCTGTCGCCAGCACATGGCCACCTGAACCTGATCGGGTTCGTTGCGCTGGCAGTGTTCGGATTCTACTACGCTCTGACCCCCGAGGCGGCGCGCAGCGGTCTGGCGAAACTCCACTATGGGCTGTCCGTGGCAACGGTTCTGGTGCTCGTTCCCGGGATCGTGCTGGCAATTACCGAAAGGGGCGAAACCCTTGCCCAGATCGGATCGCTTCTGGCGGTTCTGACCATGGTCCTGTTCGTGTTCATCCTGCTGCGTCACGGTTTCGGAGCGATAGACGCGGACAACCGCAGGCCGGTGGCCGGCAACCCCAACCCAGCCGAATGAACAAGACCGCCCCGCCTGCGCGAGGCGGGGCTTCGCTTCACGGAACGATCGTTTATCCCGGGGTGTACCAGATCGGCGATGTATAGGCCCGTTCGGTCGTGATCATCGGAACATAGTCCGGCATCTCGATCCCGAACCGTTTGGCCTCGTAGGCGGTCCAGCGGGGGGTCGGGATCTCGATCACACGGGCATAGTAGAACGCAGACAGGTTGGGATCGAAATCTGGATCCTGCCACGTGGTGATCAACTCACTTGCTCCGATGGTGTTGGTCCACGTGGCGTTCTCGACATCGACGGTGTTGCCGACTTCGGGCAGCTTGCCGTTCTCGTCCAGCTGGCGATCGCCGGCCCAGACGACGTTGTAGACTTTCTCCTGCAAGGCCCCGTCAGCATCGACCCAGCCCTTGACGATCTGAATGCGATCCAGGTTGCCGGAAATCGGGTCCTTCAATGCAAAAACAAGAAAGTTCGGAGCCCGCCCATCGGGAGACGCCTGCAGGTTGCCCCCCATCGGTACGCCTTTTTTGTAGCCGGCATCCGCAGGAACACGGCTTGCGGCATCCTCATCGTTGAAGTCATAGCCGCCGAAAAACCGAACCCCCATACGCGACCCCGTGGTCGCGTAGGTCTCCCTACGTTGCATCGCGTCAAAGATCGCCTCGCGGGTGTTTTCCGTCGCCCAGACCGCACCCAGTCCACCAGCGGCCTGTTTCCAGCCATAGATCGACAGCTCTGGATCGGGTGCTTCGATTACTAGGTGTTCCCAACGGTTCGGGCCGGGCTCGACCCCGGAGTGTTTGCCGAAAAAGTTGTCTTCCTGGGCCGTTGCCATACCGGTATGCGAATCCGTCGCGCCGACCATCCCGAACTTGAACGGGTTCACACCCAGCTCCTGTTCGATCTTGAGCCCACGCTTCAACGCCTCGCGCGCGTATTCACCGGCCAGCATCTCGGGTTGCTTCAACTCGGTTCCGTTCAGATTGGCCGCGTCCCATGTGTCGAAATCTGCGAACTCGTCATCGGGGCTGAGGAACGGATGCGCCTCACCGTCGCCCTTGATCTGCGTCGGTTCGTACAGCGGCTCGAACCGGGCGCGCAGGCTTGCGATCTCCTGGGTCAGTGCGGATCCATCATAGGCGTTCAGAGAGAACATCCGCCCGTTCGACAGGTTGCCGTTATGCGCGATGGCCAGGACCTCGCCGCCTGTCCTTTCCTCGTATTCGGCCAGAAAGGCCCACAGGTCCTCGGGGTTCTTGCTGTCATATTGCGAGAACGGGCGGGTCTGGTTAGCCCGGTCGCGCCCATCGCGGAACAGCACGTTCCGGTGCAGGTTGTTGGCGCCCTCGGTGGTGTATTCATAGCCGATGATGGCTGAAAAGACTCCCGGCTCGTTGAAGCTGTCGGCGAGGGCCGTGTACGCCTCCCACGCATGCTTGATGGCCTTCGGGTTGTCGATGGGCGGGACGTCATCCGACAACGAGGCGACGATCTCCATTGCCGTGTCAAACGCAAGCTGGCTGTCACCCGCCGTCAGCGCCTCGTACCAGGCCTTGCCCTGGGGTGTCGCCAGAACCTCGGCGTCTCCGGCCAGCAGTTGCGGCATCAGCCCGTACATCTCGGCATGGTCCGAGACGACCAGCCAATCGAGCGGACGGGACAGCTTGGCCCGAAGGCCGTGGGTTGTCGTGACCTCTTCGCCGCGGGCAAAGCGAAACGCCTGTTCCTGGGTCAGCCGGGTCATCGTGCCGGCATCAACCGAAACCGAAGTATGCAGATGCGAGTCTCCCCACAGCGGCCGTTGGGGAAAGTTCCGCCCCGCATAGGGAGAGAAATCATCAGGCGCCAACACGACGTCCGTGCTGTCCTGCTCGGTCTGGAACTCCTGCGCGGACACGGATGTGGCGGTCAGCGCGGCCAGACAGGCCAACGTCCACAAAGGACGTTGTGAAACGATTGCGAAAGACTTGGTCATGAAATCCCTCCCAGGTGTGTCATTTCCATTCGGTTGGTTCCGGAAATGACGGCAGCCTATCACGGATTTGGATATTCGAATAAAATTTACTATCGACACAACCCGGACCTCGCACTGCAGTAGTTCAGCGCGCAGGCGGCAGACCAATGCAGGGCTGAGGAATCACTCTCCGGTCGGGGCGCTCTGGGCCAGGTCGGCGTTCTGTTGAAACTGGCTGCAGGTACGGTCATTAGCAGGACCCACAGCACCAGTGTCGGCTGGCCCATTAGGTTCGTCCCCGAACAGGAACCATCCACCGGTGCGGCACCCAAGTTCGCGCGAACCTTCTTTCGAGAGATGGCGACCATCCCGATAGTATGCCGTCGAGCCGTAGCTGGCGCGGCACATGCCGTCAGCATCGCACAGTATCCGATCCAGCCAGACGACTTTGTGGCGGCCCTCGAGCTGGTGCAGCATCTCAGCAACCTCAAGAAGCTCCGGCTGTATGTCCGCGAACGAATAGTCGCACAGATCCGGGTCAGAAACGCTCGGCCCGCAGAACCTGGCAATCAGTGACGCTTACAACCCCGATATGGCGATCAAGTACGGGAAGGATCGCGCTCAGCAGCCCGTCCAAGCGATCGGGGCGAATGATGCAGATGACCTGGACCATCCCGCTGGCGCGGCTGACCTGGCCAGAACGGCTCCATTCACCCGATCGTCCCGATCCGCCGAGCACCGGCAGGATCGTGAACCCGGTCACACCTTGATCGACCAGAGCATCCGTCAGACGGGACTTCA
The DNA here is from genome assembly GCF_056535705.1 of Ruegeria sp. BC8. Classification (NCBI taxonomy): domain Bacteria; kingdom Pseudomonadati; phylum Pseudomonadota; class Alphaproteobacteria; order Rhodobacterales; family Roseobacteraceae; genus Ruegeria; species Ruegeria sp. BC8. The sequence goes on from NZ_JBQFIV010000001.1 coordinate 3,018,212, forward strand.
CGATGGCTTCGATGGTGATCTCGACCCGTTTGGCATCATGTGTCTGCATCGCTTTATCCTCCGGTAACGGCCCGGGCGACCGAGACGTAGATCGGCAGGCCCAGCGCCAGGTTGAATGGGAACGTGACGCCCAAAGACAGGGTCAGATAGATGGACGGGTTCGCCTCGGGCACGGCCACGCGCATCGCCGCCGGAACCGCGATGTACGAGGCGGAGGCGCCCAACACCATCAGCAACACCGCTCCGCCGGTGGACAGACCCAACAGGAGCGCGGCCACCAACCCGGCACCGGCCCCGATCAGGGGCATCAGCACGCCGAAGCCAAGCAGACCCATCGTGATCAGCCCGCGCCCGGCACGCAATCCGCGCCCGGCGACTATACCCATGTCCAGCAGGAACAGGCACAGAACCCCCTTGAACGGTGCGACCACGAAGCTGCTGATCTCGGCCAGACCGTCCTCGCCCGTGATCCAGCCGATTGCAAACGACCCGACCAGCAGAACGATCGAACCATTGAGGGCAATCTCGCGCCATAGATCCGAGTCCATCCGGCGGGCTCCGCCGCCGCGGGAGATCAGCCACAGAGCGGACAGGATCGCCGGCGCTTCCATCGCCGCCGCAACAGCCACCATGTAGCCCTCGTACACCAGGCCCTGACTTTCCAGAACCGACGTACCGGCCACGAATGTGACGATCGAGATTGAGCCGTAATGCGCTGCAACCGCGCCTGCGTTGACATGGTCAAGGTTGGTCAGCACGCGCAACAGGCCGAACGCCACCAGGGGCAGCAATGCGGACAGAATGACACCTGCAATGAGGGACAAGCCAAGCGTGGCGTCGATCCCGTGTGCGGCAACACTGACACCACCCTTGAAGCCGATCGCAAACAGCAGATAGATCGACATCGCCTTGGCGATGGCCTCGGGAATAGTCAGGTCAGATCGGGCCAATGCGGCTGACAGACCAAGCACAAAACTGAGAATGATCGGCGAGACCAGATTGTCGGCCGCCAAAGACAACAGGTTTTCCATACAGTCAACGCACCCTAATTGAACTATCGTTCAATTAGGGTGCGTTTCTCCGATTTAAAGACTAAACCGGCAGGAATTTTTTTCCTGACGGATCATAATACTCCAGACCGCCTTCGCCGATGTCGGTCCACAAGCCGTGCAGCGATATCGAGCCGTTCTGTACGGCCTCGGCCACGAACGGGAAGGTCATCAGGTTTTCGAGCGACGCGACAACCGCCTGACGCTCGAACTGGCGCGCTTGTTCGGCGGGGTCCTCGACATCGGAGACCAGATCGAATTTCGGCTTGAGGATGTCCATCCAGCGTCCGACAAAACTCTCTTTGGCTTCCAGTTGCGGCGCTTCGCCTTTGCACATGTCGATACAGCCCTGCACCCCGCCGCATTGCGAATGTCCCAGCACGATCAGATGCGCCACTTTCAATGCCGTCACCGCATATTCGATGGTTGCACTGGTGCCGTGGCGCTCGCCGTCCGGTTCGTAGGGCGGCACCAGGTTGGCAATATTGCGGTGGATAAAAAACTCGCCCTGGTCGGCCCCGAAAATCGAGGTGACATGGACCCGGCTGTCACAGCAGGAAATCACCATCGCACGCGGACGCTGACCCTCGGTCGCCAGCCGGCGATACCAGGCCTGGTTCTCGGAATAGGACGTGGCTTTCCAACCGTGGTACCGTTTGACCAGATAGCTCGGCAGAGGTTTGGCGTGGTGCATCGCGTTTTCCCAAATTTGCGGTTCGACCGCCGATCTAACGCAAGTTCGAACAAAATTCGAGACATTATCCCGATTGGCCGAAAGGAATTGCAAAGGTCTTTTGTGACAGGTTCGCAGATGCCGTGGGGGCAGAAAGATTGGGGTGAATGAGGTGGACAAGATCGTCTCGCTTGAACAGAAGGAGTCCGTGAGCCTGGATCCGGACCGGTTGAACGGGCTGTATCGGCAATTGGGTGACACGAACGCGGTCGACGTTCTGTGCCGAACGGTCGAGGAGCTGGCAGTACGCCTGTCGAATTGTGAACGGCTCTGGCGTCAACGTGACTGGGCGGGGCTTCGCAAATGCGCCAAGTCTCTGGTCGCAATATCCGAACAGGTCGGCATGACGGCGCTGGCCCGGGTCGCCGGCGACGTGGCCCGGACGGTAGATGCCGGCGATGCGGTGGCGACCGGAGCCACGCTCAGCCGACTGATCCGGGTGGGCGAGCGGTCGCTGACCGCCGTTTGGGATCAACAGGATCTTTCGATATGACGGGTTGCGGGCGAACAACAGGCGGCTAGTGTAGGCGGCACCAGAACAGTCCGAGGCGCCCATGTCCCTGTCTTTTGCACCTTCCGATGCCCCTGCCATTGATCTGCATGTTCTTGCGCAGGACGGGCTCGAGCCTTGGCTGAAGTCTCAGCCCGATGAGACACAGGCCTGGGTAGCCGCGAGCGGATTCAGCGGCGCAATCGGGCAGGTTCTGCTGGTTCCCGGACCGACGGGTGCGCCGCAATTCGCGCTGGCAGGCTATGGAACAGACACCCGGCGCGCTCGGGTACGCTTTCCGCTTGCCGCCGCCGCCGAGGTTCTGCCCGAAGGCACTTACCGGATTGCGTCCGGTTTGTCGGCAGACAGAGCCGAAATCGAAGCCTTGGGCTGGTTGCTGACCGGGTACAGTTTCGACCGATATGCCGAACAGTCCGGCGCAAAGGCCCGATTGGTCGCGCCGGACGGTGTGAATGCTCCACGGGTTGAGATCATGGCCAATGCCGAAGCTCTCACCCGTGACCTGGTCAACACTCCGACGGCCGACATGGGACCTCAGGCCCTGCAAAACGCCGTTGAAACGCTGGCGCAGGAGTACGGGGCTCGTTGTGCCGTCACCATTGGCGACAGCTTGCTGGAACAGAACTTTCCCATGATCCACGCGGTGGGTCGGGCCGCCGAACAGGCTCCGCGCCTGATCGAGATGACCTGGGGCACAAGCGGCCCGAAGCTGACCTTGGTCGGCAAGGGCGTCTGCTTTGACACCGGCGGACTGAACCTGAAGCCCGGTGCCTCGATGGGGTTGATGAAAAAGGACATGGGCGGCGCGGCGAACGTGCTGGGACTGGCGCGCATGATCATGGCGCTGGATCTGCCGCTGCAGTTGCGCGTGCTGATCCCGGCGGTGGAAAACGCGGTGGCGGGCAACGCGTTCCGGCCGGGCGACATCCTGACCTCACGCAAGGGCCTGACGGTCGAGATCAACAACACCGATGCCGAGGGGCGGCTGGTTCTGGCCGACGCGCTGGCGCTGGCGGATGAGGGTGCGCCGGATCTGGTGGTCTCGATGGCGACGCTGACCGGCGCGGCGCGGGTGGCGGTGGGGGCGGATCTGGCCCCGTTCTACACCGATGACGATGCCGCCGCGCAGGCCCTGACGCAGGCCGCCGTTCAGGCGGCTGACCCGGTCTGGCGGATGCCGTTCCACACGCCCTATGAGACGTTGATCGAGCCGGGCATCGCCGATCTCGACAACGCGCCGGCGGGCGGGTTCGCGGGGTCGATCACTGCGGCGCTGTTCCTGCGGCGGTTCGTGGAAAACAGCCGGTACATGCATTTCGACATCTACTCCTGGCAAAAGGCCAAGGAGCCCGGCCGCAGCAAAGGCGGGCTGGGACAAGGGCCGCGCGCCCTGCTGACCGCCCTGCCCGGGATGTTGGGCCTGTGAACCGCGCTCGCGTCATCCGCCCCGTCGTGGACCTGCTGCGCAACCCCAAGGGCCCGCGCGACCGGCAGCTGCTGTGTGGCGACGGCCTTGACGTCACCGAACAGTCCGGCGGCTGGTGCCGGGTGACTTCCGACAAGGATGGGTATCAAGGCTGGCTCCGCGCCGACCAGCTGGGCCCTGACGCCCCGGCCACGCATTGGATCTGGGCCCCGGCGACCCATGCCTATTCGGAACCCGACATAAAAAGCCCGGACCGGGTCAGCCTGAGCTTTGGCAGCCGGATCGTGGTGCTGTCGCAGCAGGACCGCTTCGTCGAGACCGAGCTTGGGTTCATCCCCGCAGTGCATGTCAAACCGGTCGGAACCCTGCTGAACGACCCGGTCGCGGTGGCCGAACTGTTTCTGGGCACCCCCTACCTGTGGGGCGGCAACAGCCGGTGGGGGCTCGATTGTTCAGGCCTGATTCAGGCCGGGCTGCTGGCCTGCGGCGTTGCCTGCCCCGGCGACAGCGGCGACCAGGAGCGGGAGCTTGGCACCCCACTGCCCGAAGGCACCCTGGCGCAGCGCGGCGATCTGTTGTTCTGGAAAGGCCATGTGGCTTGGGTGTCCGGCGACAACATGCTGCTGCATGCCAATGCCCATCACATGGCGGTGGTATTTGAACCGATGGATCAGGCCATTTCCCGGATCGAAGCCCAAGGCGACGGGCCGGTCACGGCGCACAAGCGGCTCTAATCCGGGTCGACCGAGCGGATCAGCTTGCGCTCCAGCACCCGCAGAACGGCGCGCAGGTCGTGCCCGCGTTTCAGGATGCGCCCGTCCATACCCATCACCGAATACATCCCCTGCTTTGAACGCAGCCGGGGGTGTTTTTCAACACGATAGATCGGGTGCTCGGCGGTACGCCGGAAGATCGAGAATATGGCAACGTCGCGCAGATTTGATATTCCGTAGTCACGCCATTCTCCGGCGGCGACCATCCGTCCATAGACGGAGAGAATCTGTGACATCTCTTGCCGGTTGAAGGCCACCGGCATCTGGACCGGACTTGCAGGGTTCCGGCTGGGAGGCTGCATGTTCATGTCTTCAGCCTTGCCGGAAAATGCGATCAGATCAAGCCTGTCACGACATGGTGTGGTATTTTTGAACCGCCCGTCAGGGCCGGCGCCCGACCTGTCGGCAGATCAGGATCACCGGCAGCAGCCCCACGGCCAGGATCACCAGAGACGGAACGGCCGCGCCCTCCAACCGTTCGTCCGAGGCCAGCCGATAGGCCTGAACCGCGAGCGTGTCAAAGTTGAAGGGCCGCATGATCAGCGTGGCCGGCAGTTCCTTCATCACGTCCACGAACACGATCAGCAGCGCCGTCAGCAGCGAGGGCGTGAGGATCGGCAGATGCACCCGCCGCAACGTGCCCAATGGCGTCTGCCCCAGCGAGCGGGCAGCGGCATCCATGTTGGCATGCACCGTGCTCTGCCCACTTTCATAGGCACTCAGCGCGGCGGCCAAAAAACGCACCATGTAGGCCGCCACCAACAGCCAGATCGAGCCCGTGACCAGCAACCCGGTCGACACGCCGAAGGTCTGCCGCATCCAGGCATCCAGCGCGTTGTCGAACCCGGCAAAGGGCACGATCAACCCCACCGCGATCACGCCGCCCGGCACGGCATAGCCCAACCGCGCCACATAAGCCGCCATGGCCGAACCGCGCCCGGGTCTCAGCCGTTGGAAGAAACCGACGCAGACCGCGGCGCAGACGGTGATCACCGCCGCCGTTCCAGCCAGCGTCAGAGAGTTCCGAATGAACCCGAGATAGCGGACCGAAAGCAGGTTCTGCTCGGACTCCAATCCCATCTGAGTCAGCACGATCACCGGCAGCAGAAAGCCGAACAAAACCGGAATGGCGCACAAAATCCATGCCGCCACAGCCTGCCAACCGCTCAGCTGTGCAGCGGGCAATGCCGCGTGGCGTTTGCCGGGTTGGTAGTATTTGGCCTTGCCACGCTGGGTGCGCTCGGTCACGGCCATGACCAGCGCAAAGGCCAGAAGGCACAGCGCCAGCTGCGCCGCCGCCGCGCGGTCGGCCATCGAAAACCAGCTTGTGTAGATGCCGGTGGCAAAGGTCTGAACCCCGAAATAGGCGACGGTGCCGAAATCAGCGATGGTCTCCATCACTGCCAGCAGCACGCCACCGGCAATCGCGGGCCGCGCCATCGGCAGCGAGACCCGCCAAAAGGCCGACCACGGGCTGCTGCCCAGCGCCCGCGCCGCCAGAAAGGCGGTGGCACTTTGCTGCAGAAAGGCGGCGCGCGCCAACAGATAGACATAGGGGTACAACACCAGGATCAGCATCACTGCCGCGCCCTCGGTCGAGCGGATCTCGGGGAACCAATAGTCGCGCGGACCCCAGCCGGTCACCTGGCGCAGCGTGGTCTGAACGATGCCGGGATGATCGAGGATGAAGGTATAGGCATAGGCCAGCACATAGGCTGGAAAGGCCAGCGGCAGCACCAATGCCACCTCGAACAGGCGTACGCCGGGAAAACGGGTCATGGTGACCAGCCACGCGGCTCCGACCCCGATGGCGAATGTTCCCACCGAAACCAATGAGACCAGGATCAGCGTGGTGGCCGCATAGCCGGGCAGGACCGTGTCCAGCAGATGCCGGATCGTGTCAGTGCCGCCGGTGACGGCCGCCAGCACCACGGCGACCATCGGTAACAGGCAGGCCGCCGCCACCAGATAGGCCAAGGCCCCGACGAACCGGGTACCCAAAGCCCCGCGGTTGCGCGATCCATGTTCTGAGAATTCGATCTGGGCCATGGCCTCGGGTCGGCAAAGGTTGCGGTTCCCCTTTAATCGACCAAAAAACTCGGAAACGCCAGTGGGCAGGCACAGGTTTCTGCGGCGCATTTGGCCGCAGAACCCCGGGCCGGATCAGTCGTAGACGCGCTGATCCTCGATCACCAGCCCGTCCTTGGGCAGCGAACCGGGCGGCACCACCTGAACCGTGCCCTTCAGCTTGAGCACCTCGACCACCGACTTGGCATAGGTGCCATCATCGCCGCCGGGGCTTTCGATCTGCACGGTCATCGTGTCCATCTCGCCCTGCCGGGCGGCGATGACGCGGGCCTTGACGATCTCGTCATGCTTGGCGACCAGCGCGGCCACCTGTTCGGGGCGCACGAACATGCCTTTGATCTTGGTGGTCTGGTCGGCACGCCCCATCCAGCCCTTGATGCGCAGGTTGGTACGGCCGCAGGGCGACTGCCCGGGCAGCACCGCCGACAGATCACCGGTGGCAAAGCGGATCAGCGGGTAGTCGGGGTTGAGGGAGGTCACCACGACCTCGCCGACCTCGCCTTCCGCCACCGGTGTTCCGGTGCCGGGGGTCACGATTTCCACGATGACATGCTCGTCGATGATCATGCCCTCCATTGCGGCGCTTTCATAGGCGATGTTGCCCAGATCGGCCGTGGCATAGCATTGCAGGCAGGAAATGCCCCGATCGGCATAGGCCTGGCGCAGGCTGGGGAACAATGCCCCGCCGCCCACGACCGCCTTCGAGAAGTTCAAAGCGACGCCCATCTCGTCGGCCTTGTCCAGGATCACCTTCAGGTAATCGGGCGTGCCGGCATAGGCGGTGCAACCCACGTCGCGCGCGGCAGTCACCTGAAGTTCGGTCTGGCCGGTGCCCGCGGGCAGCACGGCGGCGCCCACGGCACGCGCGCCGTTTTCAAAGATCATGCCCGCCGGTGTCAGGTGATAGCCAAAGCAGTTCTGCACGATATCGCCCCGGCCCACGCCCGCCGCATGCAGGAACCGGCCCATGCGCCACCAGTCGTGATCGACCCCGCCGGGTTCATAGATCGGCCCCGGCGACTGGAACACATGGGCAAAGCCATGCGCAGGTTTGACGGTAAAGCCACCAAAGGGCGGGTGCTGACCCTGAGCCTTGGTCAGGTCGGACTTGCGCAGAACCGGCAGCTTGGGCAGATCCGCGATGGTCTGGACCGCATCCAGATCGACATCGGCGAAATGGGCCGCGAAACCGGGCGCGGATTTCGCCCGCGCCAGCTGTTCGCGCAGACTAGCCGATTGCTCGGCGGCGCGCTGATCGGCCGAACGGGTTTCCAGAGCGTCGTAGAATGTCATCGCCAGATCCTCCATCCGCTCACAGCCACCTCTTGCGGCGACGATAGGACCGCACGTCGCGGAAGCTCTTGCGGCCTTCGTCGGACATGCCGAGGTAGAATTCCTTGACGTCCGGGTTCTCGCGTAGTTCGGCGGCAGGGCCGTCCATCACCACGCGCCCCGATTCCAGGATATATCCGTAATGGGCAAAGCGCAGCGCCACGTTGGTGTTCTGCTCGGCCAGCAGGAAGGACACGCCTTCCTGTTCGTTCAGGTCCTTCACGATGGTGAAGATCTCCTCGACCAGCTGCGGCGCAAGGCCCATCGAGGGCTCATCCAGCAGGATCGTCTCGGGGCGGCTCATCAGCGCGCGGCCCATGGCGACCATCTGCTGTTCCCCGCCCGAGGTATAGCCTGCCTGTGACCGACGCCGCTCTTTCAAGCGGGGGAAGTAGTTGTAGACCAGTTCGAGGTCCTGCTGGATGGCGGCCTTGCCGTCCTTGCGGGTATAGGCCCCGGTCAGCAGGTTTTCCTCGACGGTCAGATGTTCGAAACAGTGGCGGCCTTCCATCACCTGGATGACGCCCTTCTGCACCAGATCGGCCGGATCGCTCTCGTGCACGTTCTGGCCGCGATACTTGATCGAGCCCTTGGTGACCTCGCCGCGTTCGGAATGCAGCAGGTTCGACACCGCCTTGAGCGTCGTCGTCTTGCCGGCCCCGTTGCCGCCCAGCAGCGCGGTGATCCCGCCCTTGGGCACGGTCAGGCTGACGCCTTTCAGCACGAGGATCACATGGTTGTAGATCACCTCGATATTGTTGACCTCAAGCAGGGTTTCCGCCTGCACGTCAGTGGTTTGTGCCGCATCCAGCATCAGCGCGTGTCCTCATGCCTGCCCCGTTCGGGGCTTGTCCGGTTCGGGACGGCGGTCAGCCGCCGCCCCGGTGTTCGTGCCGCTTAGTTGCAGCCCGGTTCGATGTTGTTCTCAGCCGCGTATGCGCTCGAGTCTTCCTCGATCAGCGGGCCGATCACGTCCGTATCGGTAGCCTTGAACTCCGAAATCAGAGTCCAGGTCTTGCTGTCTGCATCCCACTGGGTCACGCCCACAAGGGCATCCCCGCCGTGGTTTTCACAGCTGACCGAGAAGGTCGGACCAAAGTTCGGCAGGCCCAGTTCGGCCATCTTCGCTTCGGTCATCTCAAGTGCTTCCATACCGTCGCGCATGTCGCCCGAGGTGATGTCAGCCTTGCCCGAGATTTCCTGTGCCTTCTTGGCGGCTTCGGCGGCCAGCATCGCAGCATAGAGACCACGGTTGTACAGGACCGTACCGACCTGATCGCCGGCGCCGGCGGCCTTGCCCGCGTCGATGACGTATTTCTGCAGGTCGTCATACAGCGGATAGTCCGAGCCGACGTTGTGGAAGGTCAGCGCCTTGTAGCCATTCGCGGCCGCACCGGCGGGCATCACGTCATGTTCAGCGCCCGACCACCAGATACCGATGAAGTTCTCCATCGGGAACCGGATGTTCGCGGCTTCCTGGATGGCCACCTGGTTCATCACGCCCCAGCCCCACATCAGGACATAATCGGGACGATCGCGGCGGATCTGCAGCCACTGCGATTTCTGCTCCTGGCCAGGGTGATCAACCGGCAGGGCCACCAGCTCGAAGCCATGCTTCTTGGACAGCTCTTCCAGCGTGCGGATCGGCTCCTTGCCATAGGCCGAGTTGTGATAGACCAGCGCGATCTTCTTGCCGCTCAGATCACCGCCGTTTTCCTCGAGCAGATAGTTGATCGCACCCGAGGCACCGTCCCAGTAGTTGGCCGGGTAGTTGAACGTGTGGCTGAACACCTTGCCGTTCTTGGCCGAGGTGCGGCCATATCCCATGGTGTGCATCGGGATGTCGTCAGCGGTGGTTTTCGGGATCAGCTGATAGGTGATGCCGGTCGACAGCGGCTGATACACAAGCGCACCTTCGCCTTTGGTCGATTCATAGCATTCCACACCCTTCTCGGTGTTGTAGCCGGTTTCGCACTCGATGACTTTGGCCGGAACACCACCGATGCCGCCGTCCCGCTCGTTGAGCAGAGTGAAATAGTCCGCGTAGCCATCCGCGAAGGGGATGCCGCCCGCGGCGTAAGGCCCGGTGCGGTAGCTGAGCGACGGGAACACGAGGTCGGCCATTGCCGGACCTGCGGCCATCAGCGCACCCAGCGCCATTGTTGCCAGTTTCTTGTTCATCGGGTGTCTCCTCCCTTGGTTTGTCCGATGTTGGTTCGGGCTTTGCGCCCCTTTCTTGATTGGGCCGGTCCCTAGTGCGGGAAAGGCCAGAGTCTCAGTTTCTCCTTGGCGACGCGCCACAGCTGCGCCAGACCGTGCGGTTCGAGGATCAGGAACAGGATGATCAGCCCGCCCACGATCACCAGCTGCAGATGCGCGACGATGTCGGTAGGCCAGCCCAGCATGTCCGCGCCCACGACCTTGAGCACCACCGGCAGCAGGACCAGGAAGGCCGCGCCGGCAAAGGATCCGAAGATCGAGCCCAGCCCGCCGATGATGACCATGAACAGCACCAGGAAGGATTTCTGGATGCCGAAGGCCTCGCCCACCTCGACCGCGCCCAGGTAGATGGCGAAGAAGAGCGCGCCCGACACGCCCACGAAGAACGAGCTGACGGCAAAGGCGCTGAGCTTGGCGCGCAGCGGGTTCACACCGATGATTTCGGCGGCGATGTCCATGTCGCGGATCGCCATCCAGGTGCGCCCGGTGGTGCCGCGGGTCAGGTTGCGGGCGATGATCGCGCAGGCGGTCAGGAAGATCAGGCAGAACAGATAGGTCGCCCAGGCCGGCGCGTTGGGGCCGGTGATGATGATGCCGAACACGTCACGCTCGGGCGCGTTGATCTGCCCCGAGGCCGAATAGTTGTAGAACCACGGCACCCGGTTGAACAGCCACACCAGGAAGAACTGCGCCGCCAGCGTCGCCACCGCCAGGTAGAACCCCTTGATCCGCAGGCTGGGCAGGCCGAACAGCACGCCCACGATGGCGGTGATGCCGCCGGCAAGGATCACATGGATGAACATCGACACGTCGGGAAAGGCGGTCATCAGCTTGTAGCAGGCATAGGCGCCCACGGCCATGAATCCCCCGGTACCCAGCGAAACCTGCCCGCAATACCCCACCAGGATGTTCAGCCCGATCGCCGCGATCGCATAGATCAGGAAGGGCAGTAGCAGCGCGTTGGCCCAATAGTCGTTGATGATGAACGGGATGATCCCGAACGCCACCGCCAGCACCACATAGTACCGATACCGGTCGAACTTGATCGGGAAAGTCTGGTTGTCGTCCCTGTAGGAGGTCTTGAAGTCTCCGGCCTCACGATAGAACATGTCTTACTTTCCCCATTGTTCCTGCGCCCGGTTGCGGGCTTCGGCGTCCAGTTGGCTGGACCGTTTGGCATATCCGCTCGCCTCCGAGGCGCGCACCAGTTTCATGTAGGCCAGAACGCCCATCACCAGCCCGGCAAAGGCCAAAAGCGCGGCCACGGTCAGCTGATTGGCGGTCAGATCGTTCGAGGTCAGGGCGATGTACCCAAAGGCCCAGAACCCCGCCCACGCAATCACGTTGATGATGGCGATCAGCTTGGTCATGGCCTACACCCTCTCGATGATCTTCTCGCCGAACAGGCCCTGCGGCCGGAACACAAGGAAGATCAGCGCCAGCACATAGGCAAACCAGTTCTCGGTCGCGCCGCCCACCAGCGGACCCACAGCGAACTCGAACAGCTTTTCGCCCACACCGATGATCAGCCCGCCGACGATGGCGCCGGGGATCGAGGTGAACCCGCCCAGCATCAGAACCGGCAACGCCTTGAGCGCGATCAGCGACAGCGAGAACTGCACGCCCGACTTGGTGCCCCACATGATGCCCGCGACCAGCGCCACGAACCCGGCCACCGACCAGACCATGATCCAGATGAAGTTCAGCGAGATCCCCACCGACAGCGCGGCCTGGTGGTCGTCGGCCACGGCCCGCATGGCGCGGCCCTGCTTGGTGTACTGGCTGAACGCGACCAATGCCGCCACAAGAAGCGCCGCGATGACCGTCGCCACGATGTCCAGGTTGTCGATGAAGAAGCCGTAGCCGAAGATGTTGTAGGTGGTCTCGTCGATCCACAGGTTGATGCCCTGCGGCAGACCCACGTCCAGTGTCTTGATCTCGGATCCCCACATCAGGTCAGCCACGCCTTCCAGGAAATAGGCCAGGCCGATCGTGGCCATGAACAGGATGATCGGCTCCTGCCCCACAAGGTGGCGCATGACAAAGCGCTGCACCGCCCAGGCCAGCAGGACCATAACGCCCATCGTCAGCAGAATGGCCAGCAGCGCCGGCACGTTCCAGCCGAAGTAATGAATATGCGTGCCGAAGATCGCGTTGATCAGATGCGAGAACGGAACTTGCCCGTTCATGATCCCCACCAGGGTCATCGCCGCAAACAGGGCCATAACCCCCTGAGCATAATTGAAGATCCCCGACGCCTTGTAGATCAGCACAAAGCCCAGCGCGACCAACGCATACAGCACCCCGGCCATGAGGCCGTTCAGAAAGACCTCCATCGCGAAAATCAACTGATCAGGCATCTGCGCCTCCCCTCAATTCTGTGCGGTGCTCAGTCATGGCTGACCCCCAGATAGGCGTCGATGACTTCCTGGTTGTTGCGCACCTCGTCGGGCGTGCCGTCCCCGATCTTCTTGCCGTAATCCATCACGACCACGCGGTCGCTCAGGTCCATCACCACGCCCATGTCATGCTCGATCAGGGCGATGGTCGTGCCGAATTCGTCGTTCACATCCAGGATAAAGCGGCTCATGTCCTCTTTTTCTTCGACGTTCATGCCGGCCATCGGCTCGTCCAGCAGCAGCAGCTTGGGTTCGGCGGCCAGCGCGCGGGCCAGTTCGACGCGTTTCTTCAGGCCATAGGGCAGCCGCGCCACCGGCGTCTTGCGGATGTGCTGGATTTCCAGAAAGTCGATGATCTTCTCGACCGCCTCGCGGTTTTCCACCTCTTCCGCCTCGGCCTTGCCGCGCCAGATCGCCTGCTGCAGAATGTTTGTCCTCATGAAGTTCAGGCGGCCGGTCATCACGTTGTCCAGAACGCTCATGCCTTCGAACAGGGCGATGTTCTGAAAGGTCCGCGCGATGCCCTGTCGGGCCACCTCATAGGGTTTCATCTGCGGGCGTTTCGCCCCGTGGAACCAGACCTCGCCCTCCTGCGGAATGTAGAAGCCGGAAATCACATTCAGCATCGAGGACTTGCCCGCGCCGTTGGGCCCGATGATCGCGCGGATCTCGCCCTGGCGGATGTCGAACGAGATGTCCTTGATCGCCACCACGCCGCCGAACCGCAGGGTGATGTTCTTCATCTCCATCACCACGCCGCCGATCTTGCGGCCATCCTCGGTGACATATCCGTCGTCGGATGCATCCAGCATCGTCTACTCCTCAAACTGCGGGTGAACGGGACGGCGGGCGGGGCGATGGCCGCAGGCCGAGCGGCGCACGACCGGCCTCATTCCGCGGCCACCTTCTGATGCGACACCGGCACGACCGGCACGTCGACGATCTGCAGCGTGGCGCTGATCGACCCCTTGCGTCCGTCCTCATAGGTCACCTCGGTCGTGGTCGAGACCGTCTCGGACCCGTCATAGAGCGCGGCGATGATGTCGGCGTATTTGTCCTCGACGAACTTGCGGCGCACCTTTCGGGTGCGGGTGATCTCGCCATCGTCGGGGTCCAGCTCCTTGTGCAGCACCACGAACCGGTGCACTTGGCAGCCCGAAAGCATCTCGTCGGCGGCAACCGATTTGTTGACCTCTTCCACATGGCTGCGGATCGTCTCCAGCACCCGCGGATGGCCCGCGAGTTCCTGGTACGAAGCATAGGCGATGTTGTTGCGCTCAGCCCAGTTGCCCACCGCCGTCAGGTCGATGTTGATGAAGGCCACGCAGCGGTCGCGTCCATTGCCGAACAGCACCGCCTCCAGGATGTCGGGATAAAACTTCAGCTTGTTCTCGACATATTTCGGCGCGAACATCGAACCGTCGGCCATCTTGCCCACGTCCTTGGCGCGGTCGATGATCCGCAGATGGCCGCTGCTTTCCTCGATGAATCCCGCGTCGCCCGTGGCCACCCAGCCCTCGGGGTCTTTGGTCGAGGCGGTGGATTCGGGGTTCTTGAAGTATTCAACGAACACGCCGGGCGAGCGATAGAAGATCTCGCCATTCTCAGCGATCTTCAGCTCGACGTCGGGGGCGGGCACGCCCACCGTGTCGGCGCGCACCTCGCCGTCGGGCTGGACGGTGATGAACACCGTCGCCTCGGTCTGACCATAAAGCTGCTTCAGGTTGATCCCCAGCGAACGGTAGAAATCGAAAATTTCGGGCCCGATCGCCTCGCCCGCGGTGTATCCGACACGGAAACGGCCATAGCCCAGCGTGTCTTTGAGCGGTCCGTAAACCAGCACATTTCCGATCGCGTATTTCAGGCGATCCATTAGTCCGACCGGGTGGCCGTCCAGGATGCGCCCGCCGACCTTTTTGGCGTGATCCATGAAATAGCGGAACATCCGCTGCTTCATCGGGCTGGCATCCTCCATGCGGATCATCACGTTGGTCAGCTGGGTCTCGAACACGCGCGGCGGCGCGAAGAAGTAGGTCGGGCCGATCTCGCGCAGGTCGGTCATCATCGTGTCGGCGCTTTCGGGGCAGTTCACGCAGAATCCGCACCAATAGGCCTGACCGACCGAAAAGATGAAATCGCCCACCCAGGCCATCGGCAGATAGGACAGGATATCCTCGTTCCGGGTCAGGTGGTCGAACTCGGCCGAGTTCTTTGCGCTCTCGATCACGTTGCGGTTCGACAGAACCACGCCCTTGGGCTTGCCCGTGGTGCCCGAGGTGTAGAGCATCACGCAGGTGTCGTCATAGGTGATCTCGGCGATGCGGCGGTCCAGTTCGGCATCGAACCGGTGATGCCCGGCGCGCCCCTCGGCCATGATGTCGCTCAGCGCGTTCATCTGGCTGTGGTCGTATTTCCGCATGCCGCGCTTGTCGGTGTACAGAATGTGCTTGACCTGGTGCAGGTCCTGCTGGATCTCGATGACCTTGTCGACCTGCTCCTGGTCGCCGCAGACCACGTATTTCGCGCCGCAGTGTTCCAGCACATAGGCCATCTCTTCTGCGACCGAGTCCTGATACAGCGGCACCGGCACCGCGCCCACCATCTGGGCCGCGACCATCGACCAGTAATGCGCCGGGCGGTTGCGCCCGATCACGGCGATATGGTCGCCCTTTTCAACGCCAAGCTCCAGGAACCCCAGCGCCAGCGCGCGGATCTCGGCGGCCGTTTCCGCCCAGGTCCAGCACTGCCAGATCCCGAATTCCTTTTCGCGGTAGGCCGGGGCATCCCCGAACTGCGTCGTATTGCGGTGTAGCAGCGCCGGAAGGGAGTGCATCCCCTCGGCGCCCGACTGCGTCTGAGCCAATTCTATCTCTCCTCCCCATCCGGCCCCGGTTTGGGCCGGAACGGCGTTACCGGGTCAGACCCGCGCGCCGCTGCCCCGATTAAGGACAAGGAGGACGATCAGCGTCAACTTTTTCGTGATGTTTTCTCAATTCTTACGAATTGTAACAGGGATGCCGGGGTGATGTTCCGATTTGTACGTCTTGTACAAATCGGAACATCACGCTTCAAAAAAGAGCGGCGTGGGTTTGCATTCTGCTTCTACGCCGAAACGCTAAAGAGAATATGATAACGGTCGTATATGCAGAGCGTGATAAATGGCAGCTTCGAGCTCGAAGCTGACGTTTGTCCTCGGCGACCCAAAGTAGCAGTGTTTGCGATCGTACGTTTCCAATATAAAGTTGCTGGATGCTCATTCAAAAGTGGGTGTTGAGCGGCGAAAAAGTGATCGAAAGGTACGGACCTTGGCCTTTTCTAATGATCTGATACCCGTATTCTTGCTGTGTGTCGCATGCTTCACCCTCGTCACAACTTTGCTGTACCGCCTGATGTACGCCGTGATACACAACCGAATTGCCGACGAACACATCAAGATTCTTGATTGGGGCGCATTCAGAATATCAGTGATACACTCGCTGTTGCTGACACTTGGCTTTAGCGTAACTCGAGACGACTTCACCGAATTGAGATCTGTTGCCAACCAGCAGGCCATAGAAATAGAGCGAATTTATAAAGGCTTGGGTTGGTCGAGCGACCCGGAAGCTGCGATCATAAGAGCCAAAGTGGCGGAACTGGCAAACGTCTTAGTCAATGAGGAATGGCCCCTTCTCAGGAAAGGCGAGCTTTCGTTGGCAGCAGACGCGCTAATGCGTGAGATCGGTACTGGCTTGATACATCTGCGGTCAAACGCAAACGAACCGATTGCAGAAGACCTTCTTACCAGTCATCTGGTTGTGCAAGAGACCCGTGCCACTCTCAGTTTGAATGTCCTGTCTGGCCCAACCCGGCTATTCTGGACGATCGCTTCAGTCGGTTTTGTTTTTACTGCGATTTGTTTGCTAGCATACCCCTTGAGTAGTGCTTCTGCGGCGGTGATGGCGATGTTTGCGGCATTGAACGGAGCAGTGCTTTTTGGAATCGTCGTTATGGGGAATCCATTCGAGCGGATTGTTAAAGTCACACCAGTTTCACTTGAAAAGGTGATCGAAAGATCATTTTGAGGGTTAGCCTGAACACACAGCTTAGATAACCGCGTAGGGCGGTTTCGTTTGTTGTTTTTGGGCGGCTCAAGCCGCTTGCCGCGAATGTCGAGTTCGTCCCGCATACAAGACATCCAGACCTATCAACTCGAACGTCCTTGGCTTTGCGCCCTACAACCAATCCCGCAAAATCGGGATCAGTGGAACATCTGCCGCCGGCATCGGATAGTTGCGCAGATCGTTCGCGCGCACCCATTTCAGCGCCTGACCTTCTTTCGACTGCGGAATGCCCTGCCATTTGCGACAGGCAAACAGCGGCATCAGCAGATGGAAATCGTCATAGCTGTGGCTGGCAAAGGTCAGCGGCGCCAGGCACGAGGCCCAGGTGTCGATGCCAAGTTCCTCGTGCAATTCGCGGATCAGGGCGGCCTCGGGGGTTTCGCCCGGCTCGATCTTGCCGCCGGGAAATTCCCACAAGCCAGCCATGGCCTTGCCCTCCGGGCGCTGCGCCAGCAGCACCCGCCCATCCACGTCGATCAAGGCGACGGCAGAGACGAGAACCGTTTTCATGGTCGCAATCCCGGACGCAAAATCGGGCTCCACTTCTGCTCGAATAGCTCTGATGTCACGACCGGTAATCCGCGTTGATCTCGATGTATCGGTGGGTCAGATCGCAGGTCCAGACAGTGGCCTTGCCCTCGCCCAGCCCCAGATCGACCGCGATCACCAGTTCCTGGCCCTTCATGTAGGCGGCGGCGTCTTCCTCGCGATAGGTCGGGCTGACCCAGCCTTTTTCGGCCACGAGGATATCGCCGAAGGAAATGCTGAGCGTGTCGCGATCGGCCGCCGCGCCGGATTTGCCGATAGCCATGACGACCCGGCCCCAGTTCGGATCCTCGCCCGCGATGGCGGTCTTGACCAGCGGTGAATTGGCGATGGCTATGCCGTGGACCTTGGCATCCGCATCCGAGGCGGTGCCGGTCACGCGGATCTCGACGAATTTGGTGGCGCCTTCGCCGTCCTTCACCACCTGATGCGCCAGATCCAGCATCACCGATTCCAGCGCCCGCGCGAAATCGGCATTGCCGGTGGCATCCGCGCCCGACGCGCCGGTCGCGCACAGCAGCAGGCTGTCCGAGGTCGAGGTGTCGCTGTCCACGGTGATGCAGTTGAAGGTCCGGTCGGTCTGCTCGGACAGCATCCGTTGCAGCGCTGATTGGTCAACCTTCGCATCGGTGAAGATATAGACCAGCATCGTCGCCATGTCGGGTGCGATCATGCCCGACCCTTTGGCAATCCCCGCAATAGAGACTGTTTTGCCGTCAATCTCAACCTGCGCACTGGCGCCTTTGGGGAAGGTGTCGGTGGTCATGATCGCCCGCGCCGCCTCTTCCAACGCGTCGGCGCGCAGGCCGGCGGTCAGTTCGTCCAGCCGGGCCACGATCCGGTCATGCGGCAGCGGCTCGCCGATCACCCCGGTGGACGAGGTGAACACGCGGTTCTGCGCCACGCCGGTGACCTGCGACACGGCAGCGGTAATCTGCTCGACTGAGGCCTGCCCGTACTGCCCGGTAAAGGCGTTGGCATTGCCCGAGTTCACCAGGATCGCCGCCGGCCCGTCGCTGGGCCCGCCGATCTTGTCCTGGCAATCCAGCACCGGCGCCGCACGGGTGGCCGAGCGGGTGAACACCCCCGCCACCGCGGTGCCCGGATCGAGCACCGCCAGCATCACGTCGGTGCGGCCCTGATACCGCACCCCGGCGGCGACTGTGGCGAACCGCACACCGCCGATGACCGGCAGATCAGGAAAGGCCGCGGGGGCCAGCGGAGACACCTTGGTGATCTGGGCCACTGGGGTTTACTCCTGAACCAGGTCCAGCTTGCGGACCACATCCGGGGTCAGGCCCTCGACCTCGGGGCGCTCGACGTTGCCGGCTTGGGTCAGTTCGTCGATCTTGGCCTGAATGGCCTCCTGACGAACGGACTGGGCCAGTTCATCCCGCACCGCCGCGAACTCGGGCGCTTCGGATTTGCGTTTGTCGTTCAGGATCACGACATGCCACCCGAACTGGGTCTGTACCGGGTCCGAGACCTGACCTTTTTCCAGCCCGATCACGGCCTGTTCGAATTCGGGCACCATCTGGCCCTTGCCAAACCAGCCCAGCGCACCGCCATTGGGACCGGACGGGCCGGTTGATTTCTCTTTGGCCAGCTCGGCAAAATCGGCGCCGTCATCCAGTTGCGCCTTGATCTCTTTGGCCTCCTCCTCGGTCGCGACAAGGATGTGGCTGGCGTTGAACTCGTCCTCGCCCTGGAAGTCCGCGAACTGCGCGTCATAGGCGGCCTGGATCGCGTCGTCGGTCACCTCGGCATCGGTGATCTGGTTCACCGTCTGCACCGCCTTCAGCGAGCGCTCTTCGTTGGTCAGCATCAGCGCGTTCAGGCGGGTCAAGTCTTCCTGCTCCTGGCTGAGCAATTGTTGCTGGATCAGCTGCTCGACGATGAACTGGTACAGGACCTCGTCTTCCAACTGCTGATATTGCGGCGGCAGGCCAGCCGCAGTGGCAATCACGTGACCCAAAGTGATCTCGTCGCCGTTGACGCGCGCCACAACCGTATCGGCAGAGTGTTCGGTTTCAGCGGCGACAGGCAGGGCCATCATGGCCGCAAGAGCCAGCGATGGCAGAAAAGTGAGACCTTTGGGCATGAATTCATCCTATATTCTGGCCGCGACAGGGCGTGGCGTTGACACTCTGGAACCTGCCGCTTACATCGCTTGCAGCCTTTGACAGGACCATCTTTTCCTCCCAGCTATCTATGGGTTGCGCGCAAGGTGGGCAAGCCTGTCGCAACCAAGACAAGAAAAGATCCGCTGGAGTGAACATGCTGGGACTCGGTACGCTTGCCAAAAAGGTGTTCGGAACACCGAACGACCGCAAGATCAAGGCAACCCGCCCGCTGGTCGAAAAGATCAACGCGCTGGAGCCGGAGTTCGAAAAACTCTCGGATGACGATCTGAAAGCCAAGACCGAAGAGCTGCGCAAGCGGGCCAACGAGGGTGAGAGCCTGAACGACCTGCTGCCCGAGGCATTCGCCAACGTGCGCGAAGGCGCCAAGCGCGCGCTGGGTTTGCGGGCCTTTGACGTGCAGCTCATGGGCGGCATCTTCCTGCATCAGGGCAACATTGCCGAGATGAAGACCGGCGAAGGCAAGACCCTGGTCGCCACCTTCCCCGCCTATCTGAACGCACTGACCGGAAAGGGCGTGCATGTCGTCACAGTCAACGAATATCTGGCAAAGCGTGACGCCGAATGGATGAGCAACGTGTTCGGCGCGTTGGGTATGACCACCGGCGTGATCTGGTCGGGCCAGCCCGATGCCGAGAAAAAAGCGGCCTATGCCTGTGACATCACCTACGCCACCAACAATGAGCTGGGCTTCGACTATCTGCGCGACAACATGAAGGCGGATCTGAACGAGGTCTACCAGAAGCACCACAATTTCGCGATCGTGGACGAGGTCGACTCGATTCTGATCGACGAGGCACGGACCCCGCTGATCATCTCGGGTCCATCTCAGGACCGGTCCGATCTTTACACGGCCATCGACGGCCTGATTCCGTCCCTGCAGGACGATCACTATACGATCGACGAGAAGTCCCGCAGCGTGACCTTCACCGATGAAGGCAACGAGTTCCTTGAAGAGCAGCTGCACGCCAGTGGCCTGCTGCCCGAGGGCCAGTCGCTGTACGACCCTGAAAGCACCACGGTGGTGCACCACGTCAACCAGGGCCTGCGCGCGCACAAACTGTTCCAGCGGGACAAGGACTACATCGTGCGCGACGGCAACGTGGTTCTGATCGACGAATTCACCGGGCGCATGATGCCGGGCCGCCGTCTGTCCGAAGGCCTGCATCAGGCGATCGAAGCAAAGGAAGGCGCCCCCATCCAGCCCGAAAACGTGACTTTGGCCAGCGTGACTTTCCAGAACTATTTCCGCCTCTATGACAAGCTGGCCGGCATGACCGGTACCGCCCTGACCGAGGCCGAGGAATTCGCCGAAATCTATGGCCTGGGCGTGGTTGAAGTGCCGACCAACAAGCCGATCGCCCGTGTCGACGAGGATGATCAGGTCTATCGCACCGCGGCCGAGAAATACGCGGCCATGATCGAAGAGATCAAGAAGGCCAACGCCAAGGGCCAGCCGGTTCTGGTGGGCACCACCTCGATCGAGAAGTCCGAGATGCTCAGCGAGATGCTGACCAAGGAAGGCATCAAGCACAACGTCCTGAACGCCCGCCAGCACGAGCAGGAGGCCCAGATCGTGGCCGAGGCCGGACGTCTGGGCGCGGTAACCATCGCCACCAACATGGCCGGCCGCGGCACCGACATCCAGCTGGGCGGCAACGTTGAAATGAGCGTCATGCAGGCGCTGGCCGAAAACCCCGACGCCGACCCGGCAGAACTGCGCGCCCGGGAAGAGGCGCGTCATGCCGAAGAAAAGCAAAAGGTGCTGGAGGCCGGCGGTCTGTTCGTTCTGGCCTCGGAACGCCACGAAAGCCGCCGCATCGACAACCAGCTGCGCGGCCGCTCGGGCCGTCAGGGCGACCCGGGCCGCACCGTGTTCTTCCTCAGCCTGGAAGACGACCTGATGCGCATCTTCGGCTCGGAACGGCTGGACAAGGTTCTGACCACCCTGGGCATGAAAGAAGGCGAAGCGATCGTCCACCCTTGGGTGAACAAATCGCTCGAACGCGCGCAGGCCAAGGTCGAAGGCCGCAACTTCGACATGCGCAAGAACGTTCTCAAGTTCGACGACGTGATGAACGATCAGCGCAAGGTGATCTTCAACCAGCGACGCGAAATCATGTCGACCGACGATCTGTCCGAAATCGTTTCGGACATGCGCGAACAGGTCATCGACGATCTGATCGACCAGTACATGCCGCCCAAAACCTACGCCGACCAGTGGGACACCGACGGGCTGCACGCGACCCTCAAGGAAAAGCTGAACATTGATGTTCCGGTGCAAGAGTGGGCAGCCGAGGATGGGGTCGACGACGACGTGGTTCGCGAGCGCCTGATCAAGGCCACCGACGAGATGATGGCCCAGAAGGCCGCCGCCTTCGGCCCCGAGAACATGCGCAACATCGAAAAGCAGGTGCTGCTGCAGACCATCGACAGCAAGTGGCGCGAGCACTTGCTGACCCTGGAACATCTGCGCTCGGTCGTGGGCTTCCGCGGCTACGCCCAGCGCGATCCGCTGAACGAATACAAGACCGAAAGCTTCCAGCTGTTCGAGAACATGCTCGACAGCCTGCGCGAAACGGTTACCCAGCAACTGGCCCGCGTCCGCCCGCTGACTGAAGAAGAGCAGCGCGAGATGCTGGCGCAGATGCAGGCGCAGCAGGCCCAGATCAAGAAAGCCGCCGAACAGGCCGAAGCGGTGGCCGAGGCGCAGGCCTCAGGCGATGCGCGGCCCGGATTTGTCGAGGACGACCCGTCAACCTGGGGTAATCCGTCGCGCAACGATCCCTGCCCCTGCGGGTCCGGCAAGAAGTTCAAGCACTGCCATGGTCGGCTTGCCTGATCCGGTCAGATTCCCGACATAATGAGTCCCCGTCGCGGCCACATATTGGCCGCGATTGTTAAGCACTCTCCGACTCGCTCCTTCAACTGGGGAGGGTGTCTTGTTTGTAATTCGGAACTACGTGACCACAGGTGGCACGGTCGCATGCGCCTTGGCCATCGGCTACCTGATGCAGAACGGACCGGCCTCGCAGCCGGACGTGCAGGAAACACGTCAAGCGATGATCCAGCCGTCTGGAGAAGGCACCGTGATTGCCGGGTTGGAAGGTATCGTTCTGACTTCGGCGTCGCCGAATGCGTCCACGGCCCCCGAACCCTCGGCCAAGGCTCCGCCCCGGGCTGAGCCTGCCGTTCCTCAGGCGCAGGTCAACTGCGATCTCCGGGCCCGCGCAATGGCGGCCCCCAACGCGACAGCACGTTTGACCCTGAAGGCCCCCTGCAACCCCGATGAAACCGTCGAGCTGCACCACAGCGGCATGACGTTCAGCGCCCGAACCGACAAGGACGGCCGTCTGGACCTGTCCATTCCCGCCCTGTCGGAATATGCCATTTTCCTGATCTCGTTCAAAAACCAGCGCGGCACTGTCGCCACCACTCACATTCCTGATTTTTCAGACTATGACCGGGTTGCGCTGCAATGGACGGGGGACACCGATTTGCAACTGCACGCGTTGGAGTTCGGTGCATCCTACGGCGAGGCCGGGCATGTCTGGTCGAACGCCAGCGGTTCCGGCACCGGGCAGGTTGTCCACTTTGGCATGGCCGGCGAGCGCAATGTCGAGATCTATTCGATCCCCCGCAACGCAGCCGACGCAAATGGCACCGTCGCCCTGAGCGTCGAGGCCGAAGTGACTCCCCGGAATTGTGGGCAGGACCTGGATCTGCAAGCGCTCGAGTTGCTGGACGATCAAGGGCTGCGGTCGCGAGAGTTGTCGATCACCCTCCCGGCCTGCGACAGCGGACAGGACTTTCTGGTGTTGAATAATCTGTTCCAAAACCTGACAATCGCCGCAAAGTAACGGCAGGCAGGTCAACAGGTCTCTATGAAGTATCTTCGCGCGACGATGACGGTGTTGTCGTTGATGGCTGGCGCTTCAGGCGCCCTCGCTCAGGACATCACGCTGACCTCGCATGACGGCAAGGTCGAGATCACCGGGAACCTGTTGGGGTTTGATGGTGAGTTCTACCGTGTGGACACCCAGTTCGGCGAATTGACGGTGGATGGATCCGGCGTCACCTGCGACGGTCCGGCTTGCCCCAACCTGATCGACTTTGTGGCCGAAGTGAACTTCTCTGGCGCATCGGTGATGGCCGAATCCCTACTTCCGGCCTTGATCGAAGGCTTTGCGCAACGAGAAAACCTGAACGTGTTAAGCGAAGGCACGGACCCTGCGCAGCTTGTCTTTGCCCTGACGCAGCCGGATCGGACCGCCCCTTTGGCGCGGTTTTTCCTGCTCGTTTCGGACACCGACCGCGGTTTTGCCGATCTGACCGCCGATCAGGCAGACATCGCTTTGGCGATGCGCGAAATCCGCCCGCAGGAGGCCGCGGCGGCGCAGGAAAACGGTCTGGGCGACCTGTCCCGACCGCGCCGCTCGCGGGTGGTGGCCCTTGGGGCACTGGTGCCGGTGGTCTCATTGGACAATCCGATCCAGCAGATCTCGGTTTCGGACTTGGCGCGGGTCATAAATGGCGAGGTCGCCAACTGGGCACAGCTCGGTGGCCCGGATGCCCCCATCGCCGTTCATCTGCCGGATGTGACAACCGGCGTTGGTCAGGCCGTGCAAGACCAGGTGATGCAGCCAGCCGGTGTGAAGGCGCATGAGGCCGTGATCCGCCACACCCGCAGCGCGGAACTGGCAGCAGCGGTTGCGCGCGATCCGTTCGCACTTGGTATCGCCAGCCACGCTGACCCGCAAAACGTGCGCAGTCTGCCACTGGCCGGCGGATGCGGTCACGCATTGCGCGCCACGCGCGCCGCCATCAAGACCGAGGACTATCCGCTGACCCTGCCGATGTTCCTGTATCTGCCGCAGCGGCGCCTCCCGAAGATCGCCCGCCAGTTTCTGGCCTATGTCCAAAGCCCCGAGGCTCAGATGGTCATCCGGCAAGCCGGTTTCGTCGACCAGTCCCACGAACTGGTACGTCTTGGGCTTCAGGGTGACCGGTTGGCCAACGCCATCACCTCGGGTGGGTCCGAGGTGGGTCTGGAAGAACTGCAACGGATGATCGAAACTCTGCGCCCGCTGTCGCGCCTGTCAGTGTCTTTCCGGTTCGAGCCCGGATCGTCGCGGCCAGACGCGCAGTCTCGGTCGAACATCCTGCAAATGGCGCAGGCGCTTGAATCGGGCCAGTATGACGGGCGCGAACTGGTCTTCGTTGGTTTCAGTGACGGAGACGGTGCCGCGGAAACCAATGCCCGCATCGCCTTGCGGCGCGCACAGACCGTGCGCAACGCGATCCTGGCCGCGATCGAGACCGCAGTACCAGAAACCGTCGAGATCGCCGTTGAAGGTTTTGGTGAAGCCATGCCCATGGCCTGCGACGACACGGAATGGGGCCGCAAGGCCAACCGTCGTGTCGAAGTCTGGGTGCGCTAGCGGTCAGAGATAACCTTCCGAGCGGAAGCTCAGCTCGGTCGATTTGCCGATGATCAGGTGGTCGTGCAAGGTCAGCCCCAGTGCGGCGCAGGCATCGTTGATGCGGTTGGTCATGTCGATATCCGACTGCGACGGGGTTGGATCACCCGACGGATGATTGTGCACCAGGATCAGCGCCGAGGCGTTCAGTTCCAGCGCGCGTTTGGCGACCTCGCGCGGGTAGACGGGTACGTGATCGACGGTGCCCTTGGCCTGCTCCTCATCCGCGATGAGCACGTTCTTGCGGTCCAGGAAGAACACGCGGAACTGCTCGATCTCGCGATGCGCCATGGTGGTGTGGCAATAATCCAGCAACGCGTCCCAGCTGGAAATCACATGCCGCTGCATCACCCGGGCGCGGGCCATGCGATGGGCGCAGGCCTCGAGGATCTTGAGGTCGGTGATGACCGTATCGCCCACGCCCTTGATCTGACGCAGGCGTTCCACAGGGGCGGTCAGCACCCGGTTGAAATCGCCGAATGTATCCAGCAGTAGCCGCGCCAGCGGTTTCACGTCCTGCCGGGGGATCGAGCGGAACAGGACCAGTTCCAGCAACTCGTAATCCGGCATCGCCCCGGCGCCGCCCGACATGAACCGTTCACGCAGGCGCTTGCGGTGGTCCTTGATATACGAGGGCAGCCGACCCGTGGGCAGCGGCGTCACCGGCGCTTCGTCAGTTTCGAACAGCGATGGGGCTTCGGCAAAGGCGTCCTTGGTCATGCGCCCATGATTGCCTCAGAATCGGTTTCCGAATGGTTAACGCGCCTCACCGGCCATGCGGGCCGTGGCGCGGCGCACTGCCAGGTGCAGCAGGATCGAAAAAACCCCCAGCGTCAGCATCGCGGCGAACATTAGGTCGGTCTTGGCGCGGCCATTGGCCAGCAGCATCAGGTATCCCAGTCCCTGCGACGAGCCGACCCATTCGCCGATCACGGCCCCGATCGGGGCATAGACCGCCGCCAGCCGCATCCCCGAAGCCAGCGAGGGTAGCGCCGCCGGGATGCGGATATGCCACAACACGCTGCGCGGGCTCGCCTGCATGGTGCGGGCCAAGTCCAGATAGCCGGACGGCGTGCGCATCAGCCCGTCGAAAAACGACGAGGTGATGGGGAAATAGATGATCAGCACCGCCATCGCGACCTTGGACCACAGCCCATAGCCCAGCCACAGGGTCAGCAACGGTGCCAACGCAAAGACCGGCAGCGCCTGGGTGAACACCAGCATCGGCTGCACCAGCACTCGCGCAGCGCGGGAATTGGCTAGCTGCAGCGCGGTGACGACGCCCAGCACGGTGCCGCAGGCCAATCCGATCAGCACCTCGATGGCGGTGATCCAGGTGTGTTCGGCGATCAGCCAGCGGTTCTGCCACCAGGTCTCAGCCACCAATGCCGGGCCGGGCAGGATGAATTTCGGCAGGCCGGTCAGGGTGACGATCGCTTGCCAGAGGACCAGCGCAAACAGCGTCGCGGCAAGGGCCGAGAGCGTCTTCATGCCACCTCCTCGCGCAGCAGTTTCAGCAGCGCGCCCTGCGTCTCCAGCGTTTCCAGATCGTCCACCTTCCGCGGCACCGGCGCGTGAGGCGGTTGGCATGGGGTCAGGCCGTGTCGCGCCATCACCATGATCGACTGGCCCAGACGCGCGGCCTCGGCCGGGTCATGGGTAACCAGCAGGACGGTCCGTCCCTGCAACGCCTCGGCAGCCAGATCCTGCATGTCGGCGCGGGTGCGCGCATCCAGCGCCGAGAACGGCTCGTCCAGCAGGATGATCGGCTTGTCTTCCATCAGGGTCCGGGCCAATGCCACCCGCTGACGCTGCCCGCCCGACAGTTCCGAGGGCTTCTTGGCCATGTGATCCTGCAGCCGCATCCGTTCGATCAACCGGGCGCGGCGGTCCTGATCGACCCGTTCGCCGCGCAGGCGCGCGCCCAGCGCCACGTTCTGCGCGACCGTGGCCCAGGGCAGCAGCAGATCGTCCTGCGCCATGTAGGCCACGCGCTCGGCCACCGGCAGCCCGTCGCTGGCGCGGATCTCGCCGGTGAACTCGGCCCCCGTCGCCAACCCGGCGATCAGGCGCAGAACCGTGGTCTTGCCGACCCCCGATCCGCCCAGCAGACAGGTCCACTGCCCGGCCTTCAGCGACAGGGTCAGCGGCGCGAACAGAGGCGCGCCGTCGATACTAGCCTGTCCGCTGATGGTCAGATCGGGGGGCGGGGTCATGGGGTCAGGCCCATCTGCCAGAAATTCACCTCGAGCTCGGTCGCGGTGCGGAAGGTCCGGCACAGACGATCCCAACGCGGTGTGGTACGGAAATCCGCCCCAAGTCGCCTTATTAGAGCCGAATCCAGCAGTTCACCCACAGCCTGACAGGCTTCCTGATATTCACTGCTGGAATAGGCGTCGATCCAATCGCGGTGGGTGTCCGAGGCGGCCTCGGCCGCCAGCCGTGTGCCGATTTCCCCGTATCCCATTACGCAGGGCGCCAGCGCCGCCAGCAGATCCAGCAGATCACCGCTGTAGCCGGCCTCGAGTACATAGCGTGTATAGGCCAGGTTCTCGGGGCGTTCGGGCGTGGCGAACAGCTCGTCCTGGCTGATGCCCTCGGCCTCGCAAATGCCGATATGCAACTTCATCTCTTCGCTGATCAGACCGCTCACCGTGCGCGACGCGGCCAGCATCTCGGCATGGGTTTCCGATTTCACCACCGCCAGCGCCCAGGCGCGCGAGAAATGGATCAGGAACACGTAATCCTGCCGCAAATAATGCAGAAACGCCTCGCGCGGCAGGGTGCCGTCCTTCAGCCCCTCGACAAAGGCGTGGCGGGTATAGTCCCGCCACGGCCCCTGCGCCGCATCGCGCATCAGTGCGAAGGCTTTGCCATAGTCGCTCATTGCGCGGTCACGTCGATGGTGATGTCGCTGACCGGGTTGATGCTGTCGATCATGCCGGAGTCTTTCAGAAAGGCCTCGAACCGGGCATAGCGGCCGGCATCAAAGCCCGCCGGGCGCAGCGCGAAACGCGGCAGCGTGTCGACCCAGGCGCGGGCGTTCAGCTCGTCCTGCAGCTCGGGCGAGGTGGCGGCGAAGATCTCCCAGCTTTTTTCCGGGTTGTTCACGATATACTGCGTGGCCTTCTCGGTTGCGGCCAGGAAGCGGGCAATCATGTCCTTGTCCATCGTTTCGGGGTTGGCCACATAGATCAGCTCGTCATAGGGAGGCACGCCTTCTTCCTCGATGTAGAAGCAGCGGCCCGGAACGCCTTCGATGTCCATCTGGTTCAGCTCGAAATTTCGGAAGGCGCCGATCACGGCATCCACCTGCCCCGTCATCAGCGACGGCGACAGCGAGAAGTTGACGTTGATCATCTCGATATCGTCCAGCGACACGCCATGCGCATTCAGCATCGCGGTCAGGATCGCCTCTTCGACACCGGCAACCGAAAAACCGATCTTCTTGCCCTTGAGGTCGGCCAGCGATTTGATCGGGCCGTCCTCGAGAACCAGCAGGCAGTTCAGGGGCGTGGCGACCAGCGTCCCGACCCGTTTCAGCGGCAGGCCCTCGTGGATCTGCAGGTGCAGCTGCGGCTGGTACGACACGGCCAGATCGGCCTGACCGGCGGCCACAAGGCGCGGCGGGGCCGACGGATCGGCGGGCGGGACAATTTCGACCTCAAGCCCCTGTTCGGCGAAATAGCCGTTTTCCTGCGCCACGATGATCGGCCCGTGGTCGGGATTCACGAACCAGTCCAGCAGGACGGTCATCTTGTCCTCAGCCCAGGCGGGCGCGGCGGCCAGCAGGGCAAGGGCGGTGATCAGTTTCTTCATGGTCTGCGTTTCCTTTTGCTTCACGACGTTGCGGCGGCGACCAGAACGATCCGGCCGGGCCAATGGGGGTGGAGTTCCTCGGCCGCGCGCCAGGCGCGCAGCCCGGTGGCACAGCAGAGGGCCAGCGTTTTGCCTTTGTTAGGGTCTGTTTTCAGCGCCTTGACCGTCAGGCGGCGGGCGTCGGGGTGGATCGGCTGGGGGGCCTCATCGACGCTGCGCAGATCGACGATCAGGTCGTCCGGAGTCAGCTGCGCGGGCGCGACAAAGGGAAAATGGCTGTCGGGTTCCGGCGCGGTGTCAAAGCGGAAACCGCTGCTGGTGCAACTTCGCCCGTCCACCTGCACCATCTGGCCCAGCGGCGAGGGATCGAGGCCCAGGATCACGCCCAGCGCCATCTGTGCCTGCATCGCGCCGATCATCGCCACGACCGGTCCCAGAACGCCTGCGGTGGCGCAACTGGCCCCGCTGTCGGGCGCGTCGGGGAACACCGCGCGCAGGGACGGCGCGCCGCCGCAGAACCCGCCGACATACCCCGACAGACCCAGGACCGAGGCGCTGATCAGCGGCGTGCCCTGCGCCAGGCAGGTATCCGACAGCGTAAAGCTAGCCGCGTAACTGTCGGCGCAGTCCAGAACCAGATCGGCCTCGGCCAACAGATCAGCGGCATTCGCCGGTGTCAGAGGGTGTTTCTGCGGCTCGACAGTGATCTCACTGTTCAGCGCCCGGCAGCGTTCGGCGGCGGCATCGGCCTTGGGGCGGCCGCAATCGGATTCGGTGAACAGCGTCTGGCGGTGTAGGTTGGACAGGTCCACCGTATCGGGATCGACGATGGTCAGATACCCAACCCCGGCCCCGGCCAGCAGCGGCAGTGCGGGCGCGGCCAGCCCCCCGGCGCCCACCACCAGAACCCGCGCGCGGGCAAGGCGGTTCTGCCCCTCGGCCCCGACCTCGGGCAGGATCATCTGGCGGGCATAGCGGCTCATCGCGTGACCTCGATCCACCGGCGCACCCGGGCTTCGGGGTCGGGGTTAAGGGTAATGTCGGTTACTACCGAGACGATGTCGGCCCCGGCCTGAAACACACCCGGCGCGCGCTCGGCGCTCATGCCGCCGATGCCGACCAGGGGGATGTCGCCCACGCGTCGTTTCCACTCGGTCACGCGCGGCAGGCCCTGTTGGTGCCATTTCATCTTTTTCAGGATGGTCGGATAGACCGGCCCCAGGGCCACATAGTCCGGATCCATCGACAGCACGCGTTCAAGCTCGTCATCGTCATGGGTGGACACGCCCAGTTTCAGCCCGGCCTTGCGGATGGCGGGCAGGTCGGCGTCGTCCAGATCCTCCTGCCCCAGATGAATCCAGTCACATCCCGCGTCGATGGCCGCCTGCCAATAGTCGTTCACCACCAGCACCGCGCCGTGGTCCCGGCACAGGGCCTGCGCGGTGGCGATTTCCGCGCGCACCACGGCGTCAGGCTGATCCTTGATCCGCAGCTGCACCAGCTTCACACCCAGCGGCAGCATCCGCCGCAGCCAGTCGCTATGATCGAAGATCGGATAGAAGCGGTCGAGCGTCATGACAGAAAGGCCTTTCCGATCACCGGGGTCGAAGGCTCGGCCATGTCGCGCGGCTCGATCGGGTCGGCCTTATGCGCCAATTGCCCGGCCTGCACCGCAAGCGCCATGGCCCGCGCCATCGCCACCGGATCGCCTGCACGGGCGACGGCGGTGTTCAGCAGAACCGCGTCATAGCCCAGCTCCATCGCGTGGGCGGCGTGGCTGGGCAGGCCGATGCCCGCATCCACCACCAGCGGCACGTCGGGAAACTCGGCCCGCATCGCGCGCAGGGCGTATTCGTTGTTCAACCCGCGCCCCGACCCGATCGGCGCACCCCAAGGCATCAGCACCTGGCACCCGGCGGCCAGCAGGCGCTCGGCCACGATCAGGTCTTCGGTGGTGTAGGGAAACACCTGGAACCCCTCGTCGGTCAGAACGCGCGCGGCCTCGACCAGTTGGAACACGTCGGGTTGCAGGCTGTCGGTGTGGCCGATCAGTTCCAGCTTGATCCACGGCGTGTCGAACACCTCGCGCGCCATGTGGGCGGTGGTGACGGCCTCTTTGACGGTGTGACAGCCGGCGGTATTGGGCAGGATCAGCACGCCCAGATCGCGGATCATCGACCAGAATGCCTGACCGGCCCCACCGGCGCCCTCGCGCCGCAGCGAGACGGTGGCGACACCCGCGCCGCTGGCTCGGAAGGCCTGTTCCAGGATCGCCGGGCTGGGATATTGCGCGGTGCCCAACATCAGCGGGTTGGGCAGTTCGGTGCCGTAAAACGTCTTCATCTTCATCCCCCCTGCATCGGTGCGACGACCTCGACCCGGTCGCCCTCGGCCAGTTTATGCGCGATGCGCAGGCTTGAGGGCACGAATTCCTCGTTCACCGCGGTGGCGACGCGGCCGGAAAAGCCGCATTCGGCCAGCAATTCGCCAAGGGTTTCGGCGCGCACCTCGCGCGGCTCGCCGTTAAGCACGATCTTCATCGACCATCTCCGAATGTGTGTTGTTCAGCGCCAGATCGGCCACGCCCCGGGCCAGCGCCGGGGCCAGCAGGTAGCCGTGGCGATACAACCCGTTGGCATAGATCGTCCGCCCCAGCCGGCGGATCCGCGGCAGGTTGTCGGGAAAGGCCGGGCGCAGATCGACGCCGATCTCCAGCACTTCGGCCTCGCCAAAGGCCGGGTTCAGCGCATAGGCCGCACTGAGCAGCTCCAGCATCGAGCGCGCGGTGATGCGGCTGCTGTCCTCGGTTTCGATCATCGTTGCGCCCAGCATATAGATGCCCTCGCCCCGCGGTACGACATAGAGCGGCATCCGGGGATGCAACAGGCGCACGGGCCGGGTCAGCGTCACGTCGGGGCAGCGGATCACCAGCATTTCCCCCTTCACACCGCGCAAATCATGCAGGATGTCGCGCGCGTGCAGGCCACGGCAGTCGATGGCGTTGTCCAGCCGCGACGGGGCCAGCTTGCGGTGGAATTCGACCCCCTTGTCCTGCAAACCGCGATAGAGGTCCTGCAGCGCGCGGCGAGGGTCCAGATGCGCCTCGTCGGTGAAGAACAGACCTTGGGAAAACCCGTGCAGATCAGGCTCTAATTCGAAGATTTTCGCTTGATCGACCTGCGTGAATCCCTCGGTCCGGCGGGCAAAGCGGCGCAGGTCGGGCAGGTCGCGCGTGTTGGCCACGACCAGCGTTCCCTGCCGCGCGACCGGGGTGCGGGCCGCCCACCAGTCGATCGCCTGCTGCCCCAGCCTCAGCACCGGTTCCTCGGCATTTTCATATTCGCACCACGGCGCCAGCATGCCGCCGGCCCACCAGGAACACCCATGCGCACCGGGCGGCCCGCCCGGATCGAACACCTGTACCTGCGCGCCCCGCGCCACCAGTTCCGAGGCCACGGCCAAGCCGGCGACGCCGGCACCTATGACCGACCAGACCGTCACGCCGGCCATACCCGGTGGAAGTGATGTACCGGCCCGTGGCCCGAGCCGACCTGCAACTCATCCGCGCGGGTGATCGCGCCTTGCAGGTAGTCATGCGCCTGCACCACCGCATCGACCAGAGGCAGCCCCTTGGCCAG
Organism: Ruegeria sp. BC8; assembly: GCF_056535705.1. Lineage (NCBI taxonomy): Bacteria > Pseudomonadati > Pseudomonadota > Alphaproteobacteria > Rhodobacterales > Roseobacteraceae > Ruegeria > Ruegeria sp. BC8. Next base: position 3,050,467 of record NZ_JBQFIV010000001.1, read on the forward strand.
ACCGGCCGCGACGGCCGAGGACAGGGTGCATCCGGTGCCGTGGGTGTTGCGCGTGTCCTGACGGGGCGCGGTAAATTCACCGATGACGCCGTTCTGATCGATCAGCAGATCATGGCAGGTATCGCCCTTCCCGTGTCCGCCTTTCATCAGGACGGCCCCAGCCCCCAGGGTGCACAGGTCATGGCCCTGCGCGACCATCTCCTCGGGCGTTTCGGCGACCAGCCGGTCCAGCAGACAGGCGGCCTCGGGCAGGTTCGGGGTCAGGACGGTGGCGCGGGGCAGCAGCACCTCGCGCAACGTTTGCACCGCCTCGCGCGCCAGCAGGGCATCGCCCGATTTGGCGATCATCACCGGGTCCAGCACGATGGGTCCGGCAAAGCCGGACAGGCCGTCGGCGACGGTTTGGATGATCTCGGGCGTGGCCAACATGCCGATCTTGACCGCGCGCACGTCCAGATCGGACAGAACCGCGTCGATCTGCGCGGCGATCACGTCCAGCGGGATACCATGCACAGCGGTGACCGCCTGCGTGTTCTGGGCGGTGACCGCGGTGATGACACTGGCACCGAACACACCCAGCGCCGACATCGCTTTGAGATCGGCCTGAATACCGGCCCCTCCGCCGCTGTCGGATCCTGCGATGGTCAAAGCGATATGCGCCATGTCGCTCCCTTCTTGCATGTGGGGCAACACGGGCATGGAAAACGTCTGAGTGTTTTAGACCGTTCCCTCCGCCGGTATTGCCCGGATCAGGTTCGATGGGTTGGCTCGCGCCTCTCAGCCCCGGCTCCGGGGCACCCCAACGGTTGGCGCGGACATTCTCAAGGCTGAGGCCGAGAATCAAGGGCCAATTCCGCGCAGTTTCGGGCCAATCTGGACTTAGAAAACAAAAAAGCCGGCGATGGTACGCCGGCCTTTCGGGGTCTGGAACGCTGGGATCAGCTTTGCATCCTTTCCCAGAAGGATTTAACGGACGAGAAAAAGCTTTTCGATTCCGGGTGGTTGTCCTCTCCCAAATCGTCGAACTCCTGCAGCAGCTCTTTTTGCCGCGCGGTCAGGTTGACCGGAGTCTCGACCGCAAGCTCGATGAACATGTCACCGATACCGCCGCCCCGCAGCGCAGGCATACCCTTGCCGCGCAGGCGCATCTGCCGGCCCGACTGGCTGCCGGCCGGAATCTGCACCCGGCCGCGGCCACCGTCAATGGTGGGCACTTCTATCGAGCCGCCCAGCGCCGCCTTCGCCATGCTGACAGGCACGCGGCAATACAGGTTCGGGCCATCCCGCTCGAACAGCTTGTGCGGAGTCACCTCGACAAAGATGTAGAGATCACCCGGAGGACCGCCGCGCATGCCGGCCTCGCCCTCGCCCGCCAAACGGATGCGGGTGCCGGTTTCGACGCCTGCCGGAATGTTGACCGACAGCGCGCGTTCCTTCTCGACCCGGCCCGAGCCGTGGCAGGATTTGCAGGGGTTTTTGATGATTTGCCCCAGACCCGCACAGGTCGGGCAGCTGCGCTCGACAGTGAAAAAGCCCTGTTGCGCGCGCACCTTACCCATGCCGGAACAGGTCGGGCAGGTGGTTGGTTCAACTCCGCCCTCGGCGCCGGTGCCCTCGCAGGACGAACAGGCCACGGCTGTCGGCACGTTGATGGTTTTCTGCAGGCCGGAATAAGCCTCTTCCAGCGAAACCCTCAGGTTGTAGCGAAGGTCCGAACCGCGAGCGGCACGGCGTCCGCCACCGCCACGCTGTCCACCCATGAAATCGCCGAACAGGTCATCGAACACATCGGAAAACGCGCTGGAGAAATCGCCCGATCCAAAGCCGCCACCACGCTGGCCGCCGCCCATGCCATTCTCGAACGCAGCATGGCCGAACCGGTCATACGCGGCCTTTTTGTCAGCGTCGCGCAGAACGTCATAGGCCTCGTTGGCCTCTTTGAAAAGGGCCTCGGCATCCGGGTTGTCTTTGTTGCGATCGGGGTGCAGCTCTTTCGCCTTCCGGCGAAAAGCTTTCTTGATCTCATCCGCCGAAGCACCCTTGGACACGCCGAGCACTTCGTAATAGTCGCGTTTTGACATCGGTATTTCCTTCTGCCTCAACGTAAACGGGCCGGCCCGGCATCCGGACCGGCCCGAATTGGCCCGGTTACCCGTTAGTTGCGCTTGTCATCGTCCAGGTCTTCGAACTCGGCATCGACGATGTCGTCATCGCCGGGACCCGCATCCGCGGCTGCCGGTTCGTCGCTGGCCTCTTCGGACTGCGCCTTGTAGATCGCCTCACCCAGTTTCATGGCCGCTTCGGTCACGTTCTGGATGCCAGCCTTGATCTTGTCGGCATTGTCCGACTCGACCTCGTCCTTGAGGGCCGCCAGCGCCAGTTCGATGGCCTCGATGGTCGACGGATCGACCTTGTCGCCATGCTCCTCGATCGATTTCTCGGTCGCGTGGATCAGGCTTTCGGCTTGGTTCTTGGCTTCGACCAGCTCCTTGCGCTTGCGGTCGGCTTCGGCGTTTTCCTCGGCGTCCTTGACCATCTTTTCGATGTCTTCTTCCGACAGTCCGCCCGAGGCCTGGATCGTGATCTTCTGTTCCTTGCCGGTGCCCTTGTCCTTGGCCGAAACCGAAACAATGCCGTTGGCGTCAATGTCGAAGGTCACCTCGATCTGAGGCATGCCGCGCGGGGCCGGCGGGATGTCTTCAAGGTTGAACTGGCCCAGGATCTTGTTGTCCGCAGCCATTTCACGCTCACCCTGGAACACCCGGATGGTCACGGCGTTCTGGTTGTCCTCAGCGGTCGAGAAGACCTGGGACTTCTTGGTCGGGATCGTGGTGTTGCGGTCGATCAGACGGGTGAACACGCCGCCCAGGGTTTCGATGCCCAGCGACAGCGGGGTCACGTCCAGCAGAACCACGTCCTTGACGTCGCCTTGCAGAACGCCGGCCTGGATCGCAGCACCCATGGCAACGACTTCGTCCGGGTTCACGCCTTTGTGCGGCTCTTTGCCGAAGAACTTGGTCACCTCTTCGATGACCTTCGGCATCCGGGTCATACCACCGACCAGAACAACCTCATCCACGTCGCTGGCCGAGATGCCGGCGTCTTTCAGAGCGGCCTGGCAGGGCTTCAGCGACTTCTTGATCAGGTCGCCGACCAGCGATTCCAGCTTGGCACGGGTCAGCTTCATGACCATGTGCAGCGGCTGGCCGTTCGCGCCCATCGAGATGAACGGCTGGTTGATCTCGGTCTGGGTGGTCGAGCTGAGCTCGATCTTGGCCTTCTCTGCGGCTTCCTTCAGACGCTGCAGCGCCATCTTGTCCTGGCTCAGGTCGACACCGTGTTCCTTTTTGAACTCGTCGGCCAAGTAGTTGACGATGCGCATGTCAAAGTCTTCACCACCCAGGAAGGTGTCACCATTGGTCGATTTGACCTCGAACAGGCCGTCGTCGATTTCTAGGATGGTCACATCGAAGGTACCACCGCCAAGGTCATAGACCGCGATGGTCTGGCTGTCCTGCTTGTCCAGGCCATAGGCCAGCGCGGCGGCAGTCGGTTCGTTGATGATCCGCAGCACTTCCAGACCGGCGATCTTGCCTGCGTCCTTGGTGGCCTGACGCTGAGCGTCGTTGAAATAGGCCGGAACGGTGATCACGGCCTGCGTGACTTCTTCACCCAGATAGCTTTCAGCGGTTTCTTTCATCTTGCCGAGGATGAAGGCCGAGATCTGGCTTGGGGAGTATTTCTGCCCGCGGGCCTCGACCCAAGCGTCGCCGTTGCCGCCATCGACGATGGCGTAAGGCACCATTTTCTTGTCCTTCTGGACTTCTGCGTCATCCACACGACGCCCGATCAGGCGCTTGACGCCAAAAATCGTGTTGTCGGGGTTGGTGACCGCCTGGCGTTTCGCCGGCTGCCCGACCAGTCGCTCGTCTTCGGTGAAGGCGACGATCGAGGGCGTGGTCCGCGCCCCTTCCGCGTTTTCGATGACCTTCGGCTGCGCGCCGTCCATGATGGCTACGCACGAGTTGGTGGTCCCGAGGTCAATCCCGATTACTTTTCCCATTTTTCGATCCCTTTCTTTTCAAGGCGATGTCCCGAGGCCGGAACCCGTTACGGCATCCCTGCCCCGATCTGCTGGGCGCGACAGGTCTACACCATCGCGCGTCCCGGCGTATATAAGGGCGAGGCCTGAGGCCTGCAAGCGTTGTGAAATGCAGGTTTTCGGGAATCTTGGGCCTTTTTTGGCAAGGATTTCGAAAGGAATGAGGTTTCTGTCATGACGCGCCTGAATTTACGGGGGTTCGACATCCGAAAAGGCCATCTGGACGGCGCTGCTCAGCGGCAGATCATCGAGCTACTGCGGCCGATTCTGAAAGCCGCTCCGCTGTTTCATCCCAGCACCGCTTCGGGGCGCAAAATGTCGGTTCGCATGACGTCTGCCGGAACCCTGGGCTGGGTGTCGGACGGGGCTGGATACCGGTACCAAGACGCGCACCCCAAGGGCATGGCGTGGCCTGCCATTCCGGACCCGATCCTGTCGATCTGGCGCGACCTTGCCGGAACCGATCGAGATCCCGATTGCTGTCTGATCAACTACTACGGCGAAGGCGCAAAGATGGGAATGCACCAGGACAAGGACGAGGCCGATTTCTCGTGGCCGGTCCTGTCGGTTTCGTTGGGCGATGACGCCTTGTTCCGGATCGGCAACACGACCCGCGGCGGCAAAACCGAGTCCGTCTGGCTGAGTTCCGGCGACGTGGTCGTCATGGGCGGTCCCGCCCGGTTGGCCTATCACGGTATCGACCGGATCCGCTTCGGCTCTTCGCGCCTGCTGCCCAAAGGGGGCCGGATCAACCTGACGCTGCGCGTGGCAACCTAACGGCGCGCATCCCAGCTTTTCGAGATGTGCTTGCGGGTAAAGAACTCTCCCAGCAACCCGATCATCATCAGGGCGATACCGACCCAAAGCGCATATTCCCAGCTGGAATTGCGCGGAAAATAGTTGCGAAACACGAAACCGCGGCACTGATCGATCACGTGAAACAACGGGTTCCAGGCGAACATGGCCAGCATCCATCCGCCCAGCGCATTGCCCACGAACATCTTGCCCGAGAAGATCATGTTCATCCGGCGATAGACATTGCTGAGAATGGTGGAGGTCTGCGGCATCCACGGCTTGAGCGCCATGAAGACCAGACCGACCGCGCAGCCGGTGTACCACGCAAGGATCAGCATCGCGAACGCGCCGCCCGGGTCCTGCATCTCGATCGGATTGACCGCGACGCTGTAGACGAACAGGATCACCAGGATTGAAACGACCTGCGTGTACAAGGTCCCGAAGGCGGCGGCCAATAGCAGAACCATCATGTTCATCGGCGAATGCAGCATCATGGGATTGTTGGTGCCTCCAAGCCCCGCGATCGCACCGACGGACTTGATATGCGTCATGAACAGAAAGATGCCGGACAGGATGTACAGGATGAACTCACCCCGTATCTTGGCAACCCGTCCGCCCAGAAACGACATGATGAAATAGAACACGGTCGCCATCAAAACGACCTGGACGATGTTCATCATGATGGCGATTACGGCGTTGGAATGCTGCGAGCGGATGTTGCGGACCACGGCATGAAACACCAGTTCCGCAAGGTTGAATGCCCCACCCACAAGGCTGCTGCTTCGCTTGTAATAGAACACTCGAACGCTCTTTCCCGGTTTTGTTCCGCCAGCGTGGCACGAATTCCTTGCCGTTCCGTATCCGGCACAGCATAAGTTCGTCAGGTTTTCGGATCAACAAACCATGGAAACGGAGCATTTTTGTGACCTATGACGACCTCATCCCCGTGATCAGACGCCTGGCCCTGGAAGCGGGCGACAAGATCATGGAGATCTACGATGCCGATGATTTTGACGTGAAGGTCAAGTCCGATTCCAGCCCCGTGACCGAAGCCGACGAAGCTGCCGATGCCTTGATCTCGGCCGGGCTGCGCGCCGCCTTCCCCGACATCCTGCTGGTGACCGAGGAACAGGCCGCGTCGCACAGCCAGCAGGGCGACACCTTTCTGATCGTCGATCCGCTGGACGGCACCAAGGAATTCATCAACCGGCGCGGGGATTTCACCGTGAACATCGCGCTGGTCGAAAACGGCGTGCCCACCCGCGGCGTGGTCTATGCCCCGGCCCGCGGGCGCATGTTCTATACCCTGGCCGATGGCCGCTCGGTCGAGGAAACCGGCGGCCTGGACAAGGACAAACCGGGCGAAGTGACCCCGATTTCAGTCTCTGATCCGGACAATTCGGCGCTTTTGGTGGTGGCCTCGAAATCGCATCGCGATCAGGCCACGGATGACTACATCAACAAATACCAAGTCAAAGACAGCAAGTCGGCGGGCTCGTCGCTGAAATTCTGCCTTGTGGCCACGGGCGAGGCCGACCTCTACCCGCGTGTCGGCCGCACGATGGAGTGGGACACCGCCGCTGGCCACGCGGTGCTGGCCGGTGCCGGGGGCCATGTGGTGCGTTTCGAAGACCACGCACCGCTGACCTATGGCAAGAAAGGCTATGCCAACCCGTTCTTCATCGCCTATGCCCCGGGCGTCGAACTCAAGGAGGCCTGATGTCGGTTCTGATCGCGATCCCCGCCCGCTATGCCTCGACCCGCTATCCGGGCAAACCGCTGGTGCCGCTGACCGGCGCAACGGGAAAGTCCATGACCCTGATCGAGCGGTCGTGGCGCGCGGCCATGTCGGTCTCAGACGTCGACCGGGTGGTGGTGGCCACCGATGACGACCGCATCCGCGCCGCAGCCGAGGGCTTTGGCGCCGAGGTGGTGATGACCTCGGAAAGCTGCGCCAACGGCACCGAACGCTGCGCCGAGGCGCATGACAGGCTGGGCGGCGGGTACGAGATCGTGGTCAACCTGCAGGGCGACGCCCCCCTGACCCCGCATTGGTTCATCGAGGATCTGGTCAATGGCCTGCGCGCCGCGCCCGAGGCCGGCGTAGCCACGCCGGTGCTGCGGTGCGACGGCGAGGCGCTGAACGGGCTGCTGAACGACCGCAGGCATGGCCGGGTGGGCGGCACCACCGCCGTCTTCGCGACCGATCACAGCGCGCTCTATTTCTCGAAGGAAGTGATCCCCTTCACGGCCGAAACCTATGCCGGGTCGGATCCGACGCCGGTGTTCCACCATGTGGGCGTCTACGCCTACCACCCCGACGCGCTGGCCGCCTATCCGGGCTGGCCGGTCGGACCGCTGGAGCAGCTCGAGGGGCTGGAACAGCTGCGGTTCATGGAAAACGGGCGCAAGGTTCTGTGTGTCGAGGTCGAGGCAAAAGGCCGCCAGTTCTGGGAGTTGAACAATCCGCAGGACGTGGCCAAGATCGAAAGCATGATGGCTGCGATGGGGTTGGAATAGGCGCAAATTCCCCGTTCCGCGCGGGCAGCCTGGCAGCTAACTCATGACGGGCAGACATTCGGCAGGACCACGGATGACCAACATACTTGTGACCGGCGGCGCCGGATATATCGGATCTCATGCCTGCAAGGCGCTGGCGCAGGCGGGCTATGTGCCCGTGACCTATGACAACCTTGTCACCGGCTGGCAGGATGCGGTGAAATTCGGCCCCTTCGAACAGGGCGATCTGCTGGACCGCGCGCGGCTGGAGCAGGTCTTTGCCAAGTACCAGCCGGCGGCAGTGATGCATTTTGCCGCGCTCAGCCAGGTCGGCGAAGCCATGAGCGAGCCGGGCCGGTACTGGCGCAACAACGTCACCGGATCGCTGAGCCTGATTGAGGCGGCCGTGGCCGCCGGCTGCCTGGATTTTGTGTTCTCGTCCACCTGTGCAACCTATGGCGACCACGACAACGTGGTGCTGGACGAAACCACGCCGCAACACCCGTTGAACGCCTATGGCGCCTCGAAACGCGCGATCGAGGACATCCTGCGCGATTTCGAACAGGCGCACGGGCTGAACCACGTGATCTTTCGCTATTTCAACGTGGCCGGTGCCGACCCTGACGGCGACGTGGGCGAGTTCCACCGCCCCGAGACGCATCTGGTTCCGCTGCTTTTGGACGCGATCGACGGCAAGCGCGACGCGCTGACCGTCTATGGCACCGATTACGACACGCCCGACGGCACCTGCATCCGCGACTATGTCCATGTCTGCGACCTGGTGGATGCGCATGTGCTGGGCCTGCGCTGGTTGGAACAGGGCAAGGGCAGCCGGGTGTTCAACCTGGGCACCGGCACCGGGTTTTCAGTAAAAGAGGTGATCGCGCAATCGCACAGCGTGACCAATCGCGAGGTGCCTTTCATCACCGGTCCGCGCCGGGCGGGCGACTGCACCAAGCTGGTGTCAGGCTCGACCCGGGCCGAGGCCGAACTGGGCTGGCGGCCCAAACGGTCGCGGCTGGAAGTGATGATCGCCGATGCCTGGCGCTGGCATCAGAATGGCCATTACGAAAAGTGATCGAGCCATGGGCGCCGCGCACCACCATGACGAAAACGCCCCGGGCTGGGTTCGCAGATACCGCCTGCGCCTGAAACGCAAGCGCCTGCTGTGGCGGTCCTTCCGCAGCCGCCACGCGTTGACGCCGGTTTCCGACAAGACCCGGCTGATCGCGCCCACCGACATTCTGGCCTTTACCACCCTGCGCAACGAGATCGAGCGCCTGCCCTGGTTCTTGCGCCACTATCGCAGGCTGGGGGTCGATCATTTCCTGATGGTCGACAACGGCAGCGATGACGGTTCGACCACCTATCTGCTGAACCAGCCGGACGTGTCGCTGTGGCAAACGCAGGCCAGCTATCGCGAGGCTCGGTTCGGGCTGGACTGGCTGACTTGGTTGCAGATGCGGCATGGCCATGGTCATTGGACGCTGATGGTGGATGCGGACGAACTGCTGATCTATGCCCATCACGACGGCCGCGACCTGCACGATCTGACGGGATGGCTGGACCAAATCGGACAGCCGGCCTTTGGCGCGCTGATGCTTGATCTATACCCGAAAGGCCCGTTGGGCGCGGCGCCCTATGATCCCGAGACCGACCCGACCGAAACTTTGAACTGGTTCGATTCCGGCCCTTACAGGGCCCGCCGGCAAGAGCCGCTGGGAAACCTGTGGGTGCAAGGCGGCGTTCGCGAACGCGCCTTCTTTGCCGATTGCCCGGACCGGTCTCCGACCCTGAACAAGATTCCGTTGGTGAAGTGGGACCGTCGCTATGCCTTCGTGAACTCCTGTCACTCGGCCCTGCCCCGACACCTGAATTTTGCCTATGGCGGGCCTTCCGGGCAAACCCCCTCGGGCGTCCTGTTGCACACGAAATTCCTGCCGCAAGTCGTCGAGAAGTCGCGCATCGAAAAACAAAGGCGCCAGCATTTTCATGATCCCGACCAATTCGGGCCATACTATGATGGCATCATTGCCGGGCCCGACCTTTGGACTCCACAATCAGAACGGTATTCAGGCTGGGCGCATCTGCAGAGCCTTGGACTGCTGTCAGCGGGCGGGTGGACGTGAACGGGGAATCCTGTGCCCCAAAAACCCATGCTTGGCTAATGGCTTTTAAATACATTGCTTCGCAAGGTGCGAAAATGTCATAAAACGTTAGTGTCCGGCTCCCGTCTGACCAAATGCGGACCCCGGGCATGCTCGCGTATTACAAGAAGGTTGGGCAGCGCGTGAGCCTTTTGGATTCTTACCGGATGAGACTGCGGCGCAAGCGCCGTCTTGTGCGCTGCATCCGCCGAAGACGCGATCTGCGCACCGTCCGCAACAACACCCGGCAGATCCGGTCCGGTGATGTTCTGCTGATGAGCGTCGTGCGCAACGAAAAGATCCGCCTGCCCTATTTTCTGGACTATTACCGCAAGCTGGGCGTCCGGCATTTCCTGTTCGTCGACAATGACAGCACGGATGGCACGCTGGACTATCTCAAGGCGCAGCCCGATGTCTCGGTCTGGTATACGAATGCCAGCTATCGCCGTTCTACATTCGGGATCGACTGGTCCAACTACTTGCTGCGGAAATACGCCCATGGACACTGGGTCCTGACCGTAGATCCGGACGAGTTCCTGATCTATCCGTTCTGCGACACACGTCCCATCGACGCGCTGACCGACTGGCTGGACGGCACCGGGGTGCGCAGTTTCGGGACGATGCTGCTGGACATGTATCCCGAGGGGCCGATACAGGACGCCACCTATCACGAGGGGCAGGACCCGTTCGAGATTGCCGCATGGTTCGACTCGGGCAACTACATGATCACCAAGAACCCGGCCTATGGAAACCTGTGGATTCAGGGCGGGCCACGAGCAAGGGTTTTCTTTCAGGACAAGCCCGCGAAAGCGCCCGCGCTGAACAAGATCCCTCTGGTCAAATGGGATCGGCGCTATGTCTATGTCAGCTCGACCCATGCGCTGCTGCCGCGCGGCCTGAACCAGGTCTACGACGAGTGGGGCGGCGAGAAAACCAGCGGCGCATTGCTGCATGCCAAGCTGATCAACACGCTGGGTGACAAAGCCCGCGAAGAACTGCAGCGCGGTGAACACTACCGCGCGTCCGGCGAATACAGGGCCTATGTCGACCAGTTGGAGAGCAAACCGGTTTTCTGGTGCAAATGGTCCGAGAAATACATCAACTGGCGCCAACTTGAGATTCTGGGTCTGATGTCCAAAGGGAACTGGGCATGAGCGGGACCCTGGGCATCGTGATGCTGGTCCACACTGCGCTGGACCGGGCTGAGCAGGTTGCCCGGCACTGGACCGCGGCGGGTTGTCCGGTGGTCATCCACGTCGACCGCAAGGTCGACCCGGCTGTGTTCAAAGACTTTGTCGCAGCCTGCGGGGATGATCCGCTGATCCTGTTCTGCGACCGCCAGATCTGCGAGTGGGGCGGCTGGGGCATCGTTGCCGCTTCGCAATCGGCCGCGACGCTGATGCTGGAGCGCTTTCCCGACGTACGCCATGTCTTTCTGTCATCGGGCTCTTGCCTGCCATTGCGCCCGGTTCAGGACCTGATCGATTACCTGAGCGACCGGCCCCGCGTGGATTTCATTGAAAGCGCCACCACTGCCGATGTCAGCTGGACCGTGGGCGGGCTGGACCTTGAACGCTTTACCCTGAGGTTTCCCTTCTCGTGGCGCAAACACCGCAAGCTGTTTGACCGCTTCGTCAAGCTTCAGCGGGCGGTCGGATATCGACGGACAATCCCCAACGGGCTGATCCCGCATATGGGCAGCCAGTGGTGGTGCCTGACGCGGCAAACCCTGACCGCGATCCTGCAGGATCCCAAGCGAGAGGTCTATGATCGATATTTCCGGCATGTCTGGATCCCCGACGAAAGCTATTTCCAGACGCTGGCGCGGCTCTATTCCACACAGATCGAAAGCCGATCGCTGACCCTGTCGAAATTCGACTATCAGGGCCGCCCGCACATCTTCTATGACGATCACCTGCAGTTGCTGCGCCGATCCGATTGCTTCGTCGCCCGCAAGATCTGGCCGCGCGCCGAACGGCTGTATCAGGCGTTTCTGAACGATCAGTCCCTCGCCGGAAAACCCGCCGAGCCAAATCCCGGCAAGATCGACCGCGTTTTCTCCAAAGCGGTCGAGCGTCGTACCCGCGGCCGCGACGGCCTGTACATGCAAAGCCGTTTTCCCCGCCATGGCAGCGAAAATGGCCTGACCGCGTTTCCTTACTCCGTGTTTCAGGGTTTTTCCGAGTTGTTTGAGGACTTTGAAAGCTGGCTGGGCAATGCGTCAGGCGCCCGCGTCCATGGGCATCTTTTCAACCCCAAGCGCGCCGAATTCGCCGAAGGAGAGACCATCCTGAACGGGTCCCTCAGCGACAACGCCATTTTGCGCGACTACAATCCGACGGCGTTTCTGTCGAACCTGATCTGGAACACCCGGGGCGAACGCCAGTGCTTTCAATTCGGCCCCGCCGACACCCAGAAGATCAATTGGTTTCTGGCGCGAGACAAGAACGCTCAGGTCTGCGTGGTCACCGGTGCCTGGGCTGTTCCGCTGTTTCGGTCGAACATGAATTTCGCCGACATCCGCGCCGAAGCGGCCCGCCTGCAAAAGATCGAGACCGAACAGCTTGAGGTGCTGGATTCCGTGTGGACCAAAGCGCGCGTGAATGTTTGGTCAATGGCCGAATTCGTCGAATCTCCGATGGAACACCTGCAAACCGTTCTTGAAGAGATGGGCGCGACGCAGCCCAGCCATCTGATCGAGGCGCCGACGATGGTTGATCTGGCCGGGTTTGGAAAGTTCCTGCAAAACCTCAAGAACCAGGGAATGCACCCTCACCTGATGGGCGACTTTCCTGCCGACGATGTATTCGGCAATCAGACCCGCCCGTATCGCAAGCCCTACCTGGTGCAATGACCCCGCATGCCGACCGACTTTGACTATTTCATCATTCTTGCCGAAATGCGCACCGGGTCGAACCTGCTGGAGGCAAACCTGAATGCGTTGGACGGCGTGCAGTGTCATGGCGAGGCGTTCAATCCCCACTTCATCGGATACCCGAAAGCAACCGAAGTGCTAGGATTTTCACTGGAAGACAGGGATGCTGCGCCGGACCGCCTGATCGAAGCAATGCGTTCCGCGCCGGAGGGTCTGCACGGGTTCCGGTTTTTTCACTCGCACGACCCGCGGGCCCTGACGAAGGCGCTGAACGATCCGCGCTGCGCAAAGATCATTCTCAACCGCAACCCGTTGGACAGCTACATCTCGCTCAAGATTGCGCGGGAGACCCAACAGTGGATGCTGACCAACGTGAAACGAAGGCGGGCCAGCAAGGTTGCGTTTGATGCGGACGAGTTTCGAGACTACGTGGATGAGCAGCAGGCGTTTCAACTGAGTTTGGTCAACCAGCTGCAAAAAACGGGCCAGACCGCATTTTACATCGGTTACGAGGATCTGACCCAACTGGATGTTCTGAACGGACTGGCGGCATGGCTGGGGGTTGAGGCGCGTCTGGATCAACTGGCCCCGGATCTCAAACCTCAGAACCCGGAACCGGCTTTGTCAAAGGTGACCAATCCCGAAGCCATGGATGCTGCCCTTGCGGCGCTGGACCGGTTCAACCTGCACCGAACGCCGAACTTTGAACCACGACGGGGCCCGGCCGTTTCGCGTCATATCGCGGCCGCGGAAACGCCGTTGATGTATCTGCCGATCCGTGGTGGACCGGAACAGATCGTGGTTCAATGGATGTCCGAACTTGATGGCGGCGAGCTAATCACCGACCGAAACCAGAAACAGGTGCGCCGCTGGATGAAGGCGCATCCGGGTCACCGGAAATTCACGGTCCTGCGACACCCGTTGGCGCGGGCGCATTCGGTGTTTTGCGAACGGATCCTCGACACCGGGCCCGGCGCATATGCCGGAATCCGAAACCGGCTGCGCAACGGGTTCAAGTTGCCGATCCCGGGCCAGGTGCGCGATGGAAACTATTCGCTCGAGCAGCACTATCAGGCGTTTTCGGCGTTTCTTGAGTTTCTGCAGCTGAATCTCTCTGGCCAGACCCCGATCCGGGTCGACGGGCTGTGGTGCACGCAGGCCCGCATGCTGGAGGGGATTGCGGGCTTTGCCCTGCCCGACCTCATACTGCGCGAAGAAGAGATGGCGACCGCGCTACCGGATCTGGCCCGCGGCCTGGGGCACAATGCCCCGCCGAAGCCCGGCGTGCCCGCGCCGGACCAGCCCTATTCGTTGGATCAGATCTACGATGGCAAACTCGAGGCGCTGGCCGAGGAAACCTATCAGCGCGATTATCTGCAGTTCGGATTCGGGAAATGGCGGCCTATCAGGGACGCACGGTGATCAACGTACCCTCGTTCACCATCGCATATATCTCTTCGATCTCTTCGTTTTTGACGGCGATGCAGCCAGCGGTCCAATCCGGTGTCTTCTTCGCGCGCTTGAACTCCTTGCGCAGGTTCGGTTGGCCGTGAATGAAGATATCTCCACCCGGGTCGAAGCCCATCGCCTTTGCCTTGGCGATATCCTGGCTGTTGGGATAGGAAATCCCCAGCGACAGGTGATATCGGCTGCGAGGGTTGCGGCGGTCGATCAGGTAACTGCCTTCGGGTGTGCGACCGTCTCCGCGCTTGACCTTTGTGCCGCTTGGAGCGAACCCAAGCTCGACATCATACTCACGCAAGATCTGCTCGTGATGCAGCAGGTACATCTTGCGCGCGCCCTTGTTCACCACGATGGATGTCACCTCGGGTCCGTTGTAGGTCAGAAACCGGGGGCCCGCACTTCCACAAGCCGAAAGGCTCAGTGTTGCCAGTGCACCCAATCCAAATGCTCGACGATCCATGATTTCACTGCCTGCTCGTTTTTTCGCATAATGCCAAAATCCGGCAGAAACGGAAATCACTTTTTGCTGTTCATATGCTCGGTCAGGCGGCGTTCGATCGACTCCAACCGGTCCAGCACCTCGTCCCGATAGGCATCCGTCTTGACTTCATCCTCGGCGTGGTGGGCATCCTGCATCGAATTCACGATCAGACCGACCAGCAGGTTCACGACCGCAAAGGTGGTGACCATGATGAAGGGCACGAAGAACAGCCAGGCGTAGGGATAGACCTCCATCACCGGGCGGACAATGCCCATCGACCAGCTTTCCAGCGTCATGATCTGGAACAGGGTATAGGCCGACAGACCCAGATCACCGAACCACTCCGGAAAGCTGTCCGAGAACAGTTTGGTCGAGATCACCGCGCCGATATAGAACAGGATCGCCATCAACAGGAACACGCTTGCCATGCCCGGCAAGGCCGAGATGAAGCCCTCGACCACCCGGCGCAGGCGTGGCGCAACCGAGATCACCCGCAGCACCCGCAGAATCCGCAGCGCACGCAACACCGAAAGACCCGCACCGCCGGGCACCAAGGCGATACCGACGATCACGAAATCGAAAATGTTCCAGCCATTGAGGAAGAACCGGCGCCCGTTGGCCACCAGTTTCATTGCAATCTCGACCACGAATATGGTCAGGCAGATGGTGTCGAGCAGCACGATCGCCGGCCCGAATTTGGCCATCAGGCCGTCCGAGGTTTCCATGCCCAGCAGAACCGCGTTCACCAGGATGACGCCGGTGATGAATTGCGAAAACCGCG
This sequence comes from Ruegeria sp. BC8, assembly GCF_056535705.1. Lineage (NCBI taxonomy): Bacteria > Pseudomonadati > Pseudomonadota > Alphaproteobacteria > Rhodobacterales > Roseobacteraceae > Ruegeria > Ruegeria sp. BC8. Next base: position 3,065,611 of record NZ_JBQFIV010000001.1, read on the forward strand.
GGTTTTCGACAAAGGCCTGCAGGCGCTGCCGGATCGTCATGCGGAGGGTCTCCTGTCGGGTCATGGGGTCTCTGCCAGTTTGAAGCTGCCCACCAGTTCGCTGTGGGATGACCATCGAAATTGGTCAACCACTTGGACCCATTCAAGGGCATAGCCCGCCTGAACCAGAATTTTTGCATCACGCGCGAAGGTCACAGGGTTGCAGGACACATAGGCGATGACCGGACGGCGGGCCTGAGCCAGCTCGGCCACCTGGGCCTCGGCGCCGGCGCGCGGAGGGTCCAGAACCACGGCGTCGAAGCGGCGCAGCTCGTCCGGCATCAAGGGGCGGCGGAACAGGTCGCGCGCCTCGGTCGCGACCTGTTTCAATCCCGTGGACTTGCGCCAGCCCTGATCCAGCGCACGGGTCATGTCGGCCGCGCCTTCTACGGCATGAACCTCGGCCCGTTGCGCCAGCGGCAACGAGAACGTGCCGCAGCCCGCGAACAGATCAACCACCCGCTTGGCTGGGCCGACAATCTCGAAAACAGCCTGTGTCAGAGCCTGTTCTCCATCTTTCGTGGCCTGCAGGAAGGCCCCCGGCGGCGGGACCACTGTGGCCGGTCCGAACCGCTGTTTTGGTGGGTTGCGCATGGCGATCACCTCGCCATCCCAGGCCAGCCGCGCCAGCCCGTGCTGCTCAGTCGCCTGCGCAAGCGCCAGTTCCAGCGGGCCATCCAGCGGCTTGCCGCCCTGCACCGCCACGTCCAGTCCGGCTTCGGACAGGGTCAGGGTGACCGACAACACTCCCTTGCGGCTGCCGCCCAGTTCGGCCAGCGTCTTGGCCACGGGGATGGCGGCGGTCAGCGCCGGGTCCAGCAGCTGACAATCGGGAATCTCGGTGATCACGTCCGAGGCGCGGCCGTGGAACCCCGCCAGCGCGCCCTTCTTGGTGCGGCGCACAGCGATGGTGGCGCGGCGACGCGACTGCGGTGGCGACGTCAGGATCGGGCGCATCTCGGCCTGCAGCCCCTGAGCTGCCAAGGCGGTACGCACCACCTCGACCTTCCAATCCGCCACGAAGGCGTCCGAGGCATGCTGCAACTGGCAGCCGCCGCAGCTTTTGTAGTGGCGGCAGGGCGGCTTGACCCGATCGTCCGACGGCGTCAGCACCTTGATATCGGTCAGCACCGAGCCGTCCAACGCGCCGCTGACCCGCTCTCCGGGCAGCGTTCGGGGGGCATAGACCGGGCCCTCGACGATGCCGTCGCCCTGATGCCCGAGGCGGAGAATGGTGTATTCCTGCGTCATGGCCTGCCTGATAGCTGGGCTGATGCGCCAACAAAACCCTTATTCGGCGGCTTCGGTCTGGATGAACCCGCCCGACTGGCGGTGCCAGAACCGCGCATACAACCCGCCCTGCGCGAGCAGGGTGTCATGCGGACCGCTTTCCACGATGCGCCCGTGATCCAGAACGATGATCCGGTCCATCTCGCTGAGGGTGGAAAGGCGGTGGGCGATGGCCAGAACGGTCTTGCCTTCCATCACCCGGTGCAGCGCGGTCTGGATCGCGGCCTCGACCTCGGAATCCAGCGCCGAGGTCGCCTCGTCCAGCACGAGGATCGGCGCGTCCTTCAGGATCGCGCGGGCCAACGCGATGCGCTGACGCTGGCCGCCGCTCAGCTTGACGCCGCGCTCGCCCAGATGCGCGTCATAGCCCTTGCGCCCCTGCCCGTCCTGCAGATCGAGGATGAAATCATGCGCCTCGGCCTTTTTGGCGGCGGCGATCATCTGGTCTTCGGTGGCATCGGGCCGACCGTACAGGATGTTGTCGCGGGCCGAACGGTTGAACATCGCGGTTTCCTGCGTGACCATGCCGATCTGGCGGCGCAGGCTGTCCTGCGTGACGCGGGAGATGTCCAGCCCGTCGATCAGAATTTGCCCACTTTCCCTGTCATAGAGCCTGAGTAGCAGCGAAACCAAGGTGGACTTCCCCGCCCCCGAGGCACCGACGATTCCCAGTTTCTCCCCCGGCTGCACCGTCAGCGTCAGGTCCGAGACCCCGCCCACGTCGCGACCATAGGCAAAGCTGACATCACGGAACTCGATCCGGCCTTCAGGCACCGTCAGCTCGGTGGCGTCCGGCGCATCCTCGACCCGGTCGGGCCGCGCCAAGGTTTTCATGCCGTTTTCGATCTCGCCCACATGGGCGTAGATCCCCATCAGGGTGAAGCTGACCCAGCCCGTCATCTGCGCGATGCGGATCGAAATGGCGCCCGCCGCCACGATATCCCCGGTGGTCGCCGACCCGGCCTGCCAAAGCCACAGCGTCGCGCCCAACAGCAGAACCGGCAGAAGCCCCGCCAGTGTCATCAAAATGAACCGGAAACTGGCCGACAGCTTGCCGAAGGCCAGCGACTTGTCGCGCAGCGCAACCATCGAGTCGCGCGCCGCCTGATCCTCGAACTCGGAATGGGCAAACAGCTTAACCGTCTTGATGTTGGTGATCGTGTCCACCACCTGCCCCGACACCATCGCCCGTGCCCCGGCCCGTGCGGCCGAGCGTGTGCGGATGCGCGGCAGGTACCAGCGCACCAGCAGGAAATACACCGCCAGCCAAGCCACGAAGGGCAGCATGACCAGGGGATGAATAGACCCTAACAAAAGCAAAGATCCCACGAGCGAGGCCAAGGCAAAGACGATGGCGCTGATGGTTTCCGATACGACCGAGGTCAGCGCATTGGCCGTCTGCATCTGTTTCTGCGCGATGCGACCGGCAAAATCGTCGTCGAAATAGGTGACCGACTGGCCCAGCGTCCAGCGGTTCAGCTTGGCCAGCACCAGCGGTGGGATGTTGGGCATGACGATATAGTTGTTCGACACCGAGGACAGCCCGAACAGCAGCGGCCGGATCAGCATGAAGAACGCCACGGCGCCCAGGATCATCCACAGGTTTCGCGGTGTCAGAAAGTTCTCGGGGCCGCTGGCGGTCGCGATGTCGATCACCCAGCCCAGAATCCAGGCGGTTCCGGCCTCCATCGCGCCTGCCAGGGCCGAAAACAGCGCAGCGGCGAACAACATGGGCCAGGCCCCTGTCAGGCACCAGCGAATGAACGCCCCCAACCTTTGCGGCGGGGGCGTCTGGGTGGGTTCAAACGGTTTGATCAGGTCTGCGACCGTCATTCTGCTGCCTCGTCCGCGGCCTCGGGGTTCATGAAGCCGCCAGATTGGCGCGCCCAGAACTGGGCGTAAAGACCGCCCTGCTCCAGAAGATCGGCATGGGTGCCTTCCTCGACGATCCGGCCTCCGTCCATCACCAGGATGCGGTCCATCTGGGCGATGGTGCTGAGCCGGTGCGCGATGGCGATCACGGTCTTGCCCTGCATCATGCCGTACAGCGTCTCCTGGATTGCGGCTTCGACCTCGGAATCTAGGGCGGATGTGGCCTCGTCCAACAACAAGATCGGCGCGTCCTTCAGGATCACCCGCGCCAGCGTCACCCGCTGCCGTTGCCCGCCGCTCAGCTTGACGCCGCGCTCGCCCACATGGGCGTCATAGCCGGTGCGGCCCTGCGGGTCCTGCAGGTCGAGGATGAAGTCATGCGCCTCGGCCTGTTTGGCGGCGGCGATCATCTGGTCTTCTGTCGCATCGGGACGGCCATACAGGATGTTGTCGCGCACCGAGCGGTGCAGCAGCGCGCTGTCCTGCTGAACCATGCCGATATTGCGGCGCAGGCTGTCCTGGGTGACAGTGCGGATGTCCTGCCCGTCGATCAGGATCGCACCGCTTTCCACGTCGTAGAACCGCAAAAGCAGCTTGACCAAGGTCGACTTCCCGGCCCCCGAGCGCCCGATCAGCCCGACCTTTTCGCCCGGCTGGATGGTCAGATTGACGTGATCCAGCCCGCCGGTCTCGCGGCCATAATGGTGCGACAGGTCGCGGATCTCGATCCGGCCGTCGGTCAGTTGCAATGGTTTGGCGCCCGGCGCATCCAGCAGGTCGACGGGCTGGGCGATGGTCTCCATCCCCTCGGCCACAACGCCCAGCTGGCGGAAGAAGCTGGTCAGAGCCCACATGATCCAGCCGGTCATGGCATTCAGCCGCAGCGTCAGCGCGGTGGCCGCCGCCACCACCCCGACCGAGGCACTGCCCTGCATCCACAGGTAAATGGCCCAGCCGACCACACCGATGATCAGCACGCCGTTCAGCGCGACCAGAACGGCATCCATGATGGTGAAGATGCGCATTTCGGTCTGGAAGGTGCGCCGGGTCTCTTCGATTGCTTCGCGCGCATAGTCGAGCTCCTGCTGGGCATGGGCGAACATCTTCACCGAGTGGATGTTGGTATAGCTGTCGACCACCCGGCCCGTCACCGTGGACCGCGCATCGGACGCGGCCTGCGACGCCGGCCCGACCCTCTGTACCGTCCAGCGCACCAGCAGCGCATAGAGCGCGAACCAGATCAGCAACGGCAGCAGCAGGCGCGGATCGGCTGCCATCAGCAGGATCGCCGCGCCGATCAGATAGGCCAGCGAGAACGAAATCGCATCGAACACCTGGAACACCACCTCGCCCGCGGCGGGCGGGGTCTGCATGATGCGGTTGGCGATGCGCCCGGCAAAATCATTCTCGAACCAACCGACCGACTGGCGCAGAACGTGCTTGTGCGCCCGCCAGCGGATCAGCGTTCCGAAATTGGGCAGGATCGCGTTGTTCAGCAACAGCACGTCCAGCACATGCAGGATCGGGCGCAGGAACAGGATGAACAGCGCGACCAGGACCAGCTCGGTCCCGTGGGCCTGCCAGACTTCGGACGGCGATGCGCCCAGCAGGTCGACGACCCGGCCCATATAATAGATCAGCCCGATCTCGACCGCGGCCACGATGATCGACATCAGCGCGGCCCAGAAGAAGACGCGCCGAAAAGGGCGGGAATAATCCAGCATGAAAGGCCACAGCCGCGTCGGCGGCGTGTCCACCTCTTCATATGCAACAAAAGGGTCTACGAGGTTTTCGAAATAGCGAAACATGGAGGTGCTCCGATTGAGCAGGAAAATTGAAAATGCGAAAGCAGATGGCGCCAAAACACCACCCGTACGGGTCAGGTGTTCTGGCTTTAGCCGAACCAGATCCCGTAATACATTCGCAGTCCTCCATCCATGTGACAGGCGCAACCTAGCCGAACACCTGCGGGCTTGTCATCCCCTTTTGAGACTTCCCGTCAATATTGCAGCAGCGCGTCCCGGTCCAGCGTGAATTCCGAGGCGATCCAGCGGCTCTCCAGTTCGGCCAGTTTCGCGCCCAGCGCAGGGCCGGAGTAGCGCCCGAGCAGATCGGCGGCCCTGACCGGGAATGTCTCTGCGGCCCCTTTTTTAACGGCCGCGCCCGTCTCAGCCGTCCAGGGCTGTTCCAGAAAGGCGCAGCGAAGCAGAGCAGCGTCTTGTCCGTCTGGCTGTCCCAGCCGATACCCCAGCTCGGCGGCCCCGGCACCGCCCTGCGCCCCGTCTCGGATTCGGATCAAGCGAGCCAACTGCGCCTTGCTGAGGCGCAGGGTTCCGGCAACCTCGGGCGCAGCGATGGCTGCCAGACGGCGCAGCGCGTCGGGGGCAAGCCCGGCCTGCGTTTCAAGATGGATCAGGATCGGCAGCGCCCGATCGTCGGCGCCGGGCAGCAGATGCGCCAGAACGCCGATGCTGCGCATGGCCGCCACTGATGGGGCCGGATCGGGCGCGGCCAGCAGTTTCAGCATCTCGGCCCCGACCCGTTCGCGCGACAGCCGGTCGAGCCCGTCCAGATCGGCCGCAATCGCCGCCAGCGCATCCGGGTCCATCCCGGCCTGCGCATCGCCATACCAGGCGTGGAACCGGAAATACCGCAGCGAGCGCAGATAGTCCTCGCGGATGCGATCTTGGGCCGTACCGATGAACCGCACGCGCCGCGTCTGCAGGTCAGGCAGGCCACCCAGCGGGTCCAGAATGGCGCCGTCGGGGCGGGCATAAAGCGCGTTCATCGTAAAATCGCGGCGGGCGGCGTCCTCTTCCACTTGGTCGGAAAAGGCCACGACCGCGCGTCGCCCATCGGTTTCGACGTCGCGGCGGAAGGTGGTGATTTCATGCGGTATGCCGTCGCTGACCACGGTCACGGTGCCATGATCAATCCCCGTCGGAATTGCCTTCAGCCCGGCCCGTTCGGCCAGGTCCATCACCTGTTGCGGGCGGGCGTCGGTGGCGATGTCGAGATCCGAGACCGATGCCCCCAGCAGCGCATTGCGTACGCAGCCCCCCACGAACAGCGCCTGCGCACCGCCCTCGGTCAGCGCCGCACACACGTTCTGCGTAGCCGGGTTCGTGATCCAGTCTTCGGTGATCCGCATCATTCGTTCATCCGTGCCGCCAACCCGCGCAACATGCGGGCCGTGGCGCCCCAGATGTAGTAGGGGCCATAGGGCACCGCGAAGTAATACCGCCGTGTTCCGCGCCAGATGCGCGATTCAACCACATAATTCGCAGGGTTCAGCACATGCGCAAGCGGAACCGAAAACACCTCGTCCACCTCGCCCGGTTCGGCCACCGGGTCAAAGCCGCGCTCCAGAACCGCGACCACCGGTGTCACGGCGAATGACGTGACCGTTTCATGCACCGGCAACGTACCCAGAATGGTTGGCAGGTCCGGCGGCAGGCCGATCTCTTCCTGCGCCTCGCGCAAGGCGGTGGCGGTCACATCCGCATCGGTGTCGTCCTGCTTGCCGCCCGGAAAGGCGATCTGCCCCGGATGGTGTTTCAGGGCCGAGGACCGCTTGGTCAGGATCAGGCGCGGATCGCTGCGGGCCAGGTCCACGGCGACCAGAACACCCGCAGGGCGCAGTTTGCGCCCCGCAGGCAGAACCGTGCCGGGATTGAGGTCGAAGTCGCTGGACCCGTCACCCGGACGGGCCAACGCCGCGCTCAGACGCGGGATCAGGTCAGCCGGCATCCGGATCTTCGGCCTCGAACCCGACCGATTTCGGATCCAGCACGTAATGCGCGCCGCAGAACTGGCAGTCGGCGGTGACGGTGCCTTCGTCCGTGGTCATCTTCTCGATGTCCTGGGCCGAGTAGATCGACAGGCTTTGACGCACGCGGTCCTCGGAGCAGGTGCAGCCGAACTGCACCGACTGGGCCTCGTACACGCGGGGCTGTTCCTCGTGGAACAGGCGCACCAGCAAATCGGTCGGTGCCACGGACGGACCGATCATTTCAAGATCCTCGACCGTGTCCAGCAGGATGTTGACCCGGCCCCAGTTCTCTTCTTCTTGGCCATCGACCAGATCGGCGGCTGTCAGAACTTCGCCTGTGCCCTCGCCGCTGGCGACAAACGGAGACGCCTTTGGCATGTGCTGCAGCATGATGCCGCCGGCGCGCCAGCGTTCGCCCACACCCGGCTCGGTTGACCGGCCAAAGCTGAGCGAGAAGCGGGTCGGCAGCTGTTCGGACTGCGCGAAATACGCCTCGGCACAGGCGCTGAGCGATCCTCCGGCCAGCGGCGTGATCCCCTGATAGGGTTGCGTCCCCTTGCCCTGGTCGATCAGGATCGCAAAGTATCCCTCGCCCACCTGATCAAAGGGAGCACCTTCGGTCAGACGGTCGCGGTCAAAGCTGGCATAGGCCCTGATCTGCGCGGGCTGGCCCTCTTCGCGCGGGGCGTAATAGTCAGTGGCGATCATCCGCACGGGCCCCTTGGACTGAACCTGCAGCGACAGCTTCCAGCGCAGCGCGACGGTCTGGCCGATCAGCGCGGTCAGCAAGGCCATCTCGGCCACCAGCGCCTCAACCTGCGCGGGGTAGTTGTGCTGCTTCAGGATGCCGTCCAGCACCCCGTCCAGCCGGGCCACGCGGCCACGCATATCCGATACATCAAGTTGAAAGGGCAGGACGGTATCGTCCCACGCGATTTTCGTTCCAAGAGACATGGGGTTTCCTTAAGCGCCGCAAGTTGGCATATCGCCACCATATAGGTCGTACATTCGGGGTTGAAAGGGTCCTTACATGATCAGACGGTTCGGCGAAACCCCGGAACCGGGGCGGAAATACACGCGCCGGGTCGGCGTCTATGCGCTGCTGCCGCGCGGGGCCAGCCTGCTGCTGACCTGCCAGACCGAACCCGGACCCGACTTGCAGCTGCCCGGTGGTGGGATCGACGCCGGCGAGTCGCCAATAGTCGCCCTGCATCGCGAGGTTTTCGAAGAAACCGGTTGGTCGATCGCGGACCCGCGGCGGGTTGGTGCGTTCCGGCGATTCACCTACATGCCCGAATATGATTTGTGGGCCGAGAAGGTCTGTCTGATCTACCGGGCCCGCCCGGTGCAGCGCAAAGGACCACCGACCGAACCCTTTCACGAGGCGGTTTGGATGAACACCGGCGATGCGGTTCACATGTTGGGCAATGCAGGCGACCGGCACTTCGCGCGTCTGCATCTATCCGGGTTTTAGTTTCCGTTGTACTCGAAAAACACGGCTGAAACGTCATCCTCCATCCCCGTTCCCGGCGGCATACCCTGAGTCAATCGCCAGAACATGTCGTCCAGAAACTCGGGCCCGCTGTTTGCTCCTAGGCATTCCAGCGCCATCCGTTGCAGCCCGTCCTCATCCAAAAGATCACCGTTTTTGACACGGCATTCGGTGAAGCCGTCCGAGTACAACAGCAGCTTGTCACCGCGCTGCAGATAGGTTTCGGTCTGCTGGAACGCCACATCGGGCAGCAATCCGATGGGTAGGCCGCCATCCCCAAGGAACTCTGCCCGGCCGGTCCGGCGCAACAGCAGTGGATGGGGGTGCCCAGCCTGAACCATTCTAAGGTGGCCGTTGCGCAGATCCACGATGGCGTAGACCATGGTGAAATATTCCTCGATCCCCGTGTCGGCCATCAGGCGGGCATTCAGGATAGCGGCTACCTGCTCGGGTGGCAGCAGGGCGTAGAACTTGTTGAACCGCTTCTCCATTGCGACGTTCTGATCGAAATGCTGGCTGGTCAGATATCCGCCCAACCGCGCTGTCATCATTGCTGACGTGATACCGTGGCCGGAGACGTCGATGCTGTAGAACCCGATCCGGTTCGCGCCTGGCGAGAACATCCCCACCAGGTCACCCCCGATGTGGCCGCAGGGTTTGAGCAGCAGGCTGACCCGGGACCTGCCAAATTCCCGATACAGTTCCGGCACCAGTGATTCCTGAATCTTGCGCGCCTGGATCAGATCCTTGTCGATGGCGTCATGCGCAAGGCGCAGTTCGGCCAAAGCTGTTTCGATCAACCGGTTCTTGTCCGAAAGTTCGCGCTGCATATCAAGAATGCGGGCCCCTGCCGAAATGCGGGCCCGCAACTCGTCTGCTTCAAGCGGTTTGATCAGGAAATCATCCGCACCGGCATCCAGACCGCGCGCGACTTCCTGCTTCTCACTTTTTGAGGTCAGAAGGATGAAATAGGTATACTGGTCGTTCTCCAACGCGCGAAACGCGCGGCAGAATTCCAGCCCGCCCATGCCCGGCATCACCCAGTCACTGAGCACCAGATCAGGCAGGGCCTTTTTGCAGATCTCGATCGCTTCTTCACCGCTGTCAGCCTCGACAACCGTAAATCCCCATTTCTTCAGCGACGCCACCAAAATACGGCGTTGCAGGCGGCTGTCATCGACCACCAGCACAGTCCGGATGGCTCCAAAATCCAGGTCAGCCTTGGCCTCAATTTGGCTGGACACTCGCACGCGAAACCTCTGCGTATTTTCCAACTGGGGTGGGGCAAAGCTACGGCGCTCGGCTTAACAACCGATGAAAGCTGTTCACCGCAGTGGCTTAACCCGGATTTTACCCCGGACCGGTATTCAGAGACGGTTTCGGTCAAGGTGGAGGACGGTGATGATACACTGGCCAAGGGTGCGCCAGCTGCGTGATGAAGTCGGGTCCGAGGAGTTCGACGAGGTCGTCCGGATTTTTCTGGATGAAGTCGGTGAGGTCATGGGCCGCTTGACGTCGGACACCGACCGATCCGCGCTTGAGCAGAACCTGCATTTCCTCAAGGGCAGTGCATTGAGCCTTGGTTTTGAGAGCCTGTCCAAACTCTGTCAGGATGGCGAACTGCGCGCTGCTGCGGGCCATGGGGCGGAAGTCGATCTGGACGCGGTCATTGCGGCTTTTGACCGCTCGCGCGCGGAATTCATGTCCGGCCTAAAGGACAACCTGTAATCGGTCAGATCACGAATTGTGCCAGCGTCTCGTCCTCGGTGATGTCGGTATAGACGAACCCGGCATCGTCCAGATGCGCAAACAGGCGCAGGAAATTGTCCGGCTTGCTGGTCTCGATCCCGATCAGGACTGAACCGAAATTGCGCGCTGATTTCTTCATGTATTCAAACCGGGCGATGTCATCTTCGGGGCCGAGGATGTTCAGAAATTCCTTCAGCGCACCGGGTCGCTGCGGCAGGCGCAGAATGAAGTATTTTTTGACGCCCGAGTAGCGCTGCGCCCGCTCTTTGACCTCGGGAAGACGCTCGAAATCGAAATTCCCGCCCGAGGTGACGCAGACGACCGTCTTGCCGCGCACAAAGCTCTGGACGTCGCCCACCGCCTCGATCGCCAGGGCCCCGGCGGGTTCCAGCACGATGCCTTCCACGTTCAACATCTCGATCATGGTGGTGCAGATGCGGTCTTCGGGCAGGACGATCACGTCCGACAGATGCCGGTCGCGCAACAGCTGGAACGGCTTGTCACCGATCCGGCCCACCGCCGCGCCGTCGACGAAATTGTCCACCTTGTCCAGCGACACCGGATGGCCCGCCGCCAGCGCCGCGCGCAGACAGGCCCCGCCCGCGGGTTCGACGAACAGGCAATGGGTGCGGTCGCCGAACCACGTCGCCACGCCCGAGGACATGCCGCCCCCGCCCACCGGCAGCACCACGTGATCGGGAAGGCGGCCCAGCTGTTCCTCGATTTCGACGGCCAATGAGGCCTGCCCCTCGATCACGTCGTCATCGTCGAAGGGCGACAGGAAATACCCGCCCTGCTGCGCGCACCAGTCCTGAGCCGCGGCAAGCGTGTGGTCGAAATAGTCGCCAGTCAGGTGGATCTCGACGTTGTCGCCACCAAAGATTCGGGTCTTCTGGATCTTTTGCTGAGGTGTCGTCACCGGCATGAAGATCACGCCTTTGACCCCCATGTGCTTGCACATAAAGGCCACGCCCTGCGCGTGGTTGCCAGCGCTGGCGCACACGAACAGGTCCTGTCCCTGCTGCTTGCGCATGGCGTTGAACGCGCCGCGGATCTTGTAGGACCGCACCGGGCTGAGGTCTTCGCGTTTCAGCCAGATGTCGGCATCGTATTTCTCGGACAGATGGGCATTGCGCTGCAACGGCGTTGCAGGAAACACGGTGCGCATCGCCTGTTCGGCGGCGCGGGCGCGGGTCATGAAATCACTCATGCCGCATTCCCTGCCCCATCAGGCCGACAAGGGCAAGGAATACATCGGTGTACGGGCGATCAGCCCAGTTCGCGCTTTTCGATGAACACGCCGTACATCGTGGTCAGGATGCTGACGTTGATCATCGGCAGGATCAGAATCCCGAAAAACAGGGCGATCAATACACCCAGTACCGGAATGATCGACAAAACTCCGATCGCCAGCTGAACCAGAAACTGAAACAGGAACGAGACCACGATAAGAACGACGATTGTACCTCCGGTACCCAGAGTGTTGTTCCAAGCCTCGGCCAACGTGATCGGCTGGCCGATTGCCGCAGCCGGCAGGATGATGGACAGCCGATAGAAGCAAATAGCCAGGAAAACCAGGTAGCCGATGGTCAGGATGATCGAAACGGCGATCAGTCCTTCGCCCAGCATGCCTGTCAGGATCCCCATCGGCAGGAATGCAATTGCCATCAGGATCCCGAGCATCAGTCCGCGTCCAAAATAGGCCAGAATGCGATCGAACCGAAAGGTGGGCAGCACGCCGGAAGGATACTCTTCCAGAAGAATGTATCTGTGCCAGGCCACCGCGATCCAGCCCATGATGAGGACCATCACGACGAATAGGAGAAACGCGAACAGAACAATGGCCCCCGGGTTCACTCCCGGCGGCAGCCCGTTCGGATTGTCATCAAATGCCTCGAGAGGAATTCCGGACACCATGAACAGGCCGATGATTGCAACCGTTCCGATTACGGCCGGTCCGATAACGATTTGCGCCACCTGCTTGAGATTGCCAAAAACCATCCGAAGCGAGTGGGCAAAAATATTCCATCCGAGCATTCCGAAATTTCCTTAATCAATCCATGGTTGTTACCGTTTGACTGCAATTCCGCCGCCCGGTCAATCCACAGCTTCTTGCCCCCACGTCGAAAACCCGCTAGGGGCCAATCGTCTTACGCATAAGGGGAAGTCAGATGTCCGCGCCCAAGAAAGTTGTTCTGGCCTATTCCGGTGGCCTTGATACCTCGATCATCCTGAAATGGCTGCAGACCGAGTATGGCTGCGAGGTGGTGACCTTCACCGCCGATCTGGGTCAGGGCGAAGAGCTTGAGCCCGCCCGCCAGAAGGCCGAGCTGCTGGGGATCAAGCCCGAGAACATCTATATCGAGGACATCCGCGAGGAGTTCGTCCGCGATTTCGTCTTCCCGATGTTCCGCGCCAATGCGCAGTACGAAGGGCTGTACCTGCTGGGCACCTCGATCGCGCGGCCGCTGATCTCGAAGCGCCTGATCGAGATCGCCAAGGAAACCGGCGCTGACGCGGTGGCGCATGGCGCCACCGGCAAAGGCAATGACCAGGTGCGGTTCGAACTGGCGGCCTATGCGCTGAACCCTGACATCAAGGTGATCGCGCCCTGGCGCGAGTGGGACCTGACCAGCCGTACCAAGCTGCTGGAATTTGCCGAGGCGCACCAGATCCCGATCGCCAAGGACAAGCGCGGCGAGGCACCCTTCTCGGTGGATGCGAACCTCCTGCATACCTCGTCCGAGGGCAAGGTTCTGGAAGACCCCGCTGTACAGGCGCCCGACTATGTCTATCAGCGTACCGTCCACCCCGAGGACGCCCCGAACGAGCCTGAATATATCGAGATCGGCTTTGAAAAAGGCGACCCGGTCAGCATCAATGGCGAGGCGATGAGTCCCGCCACCCTGCTGACCAAGCTGAACGAATACGGCGGCAAGCACGGCATCGGTCGTCTGGATCTGGTCGAAGGCCGGTTCGTGGGCATGAAATCGCGCGGCATCTACGAAACACCGGGCGGCACCATCCTGCTGGAGGCGCATCGCGGCATCGAATCCATCACCATGGACCGCGGCGCGATGCACCTGAAGGACCAGCTGATGCCGCAATATGCCGAGCTGATCTACAACGGCTTCTGGTACAGCCCCGAGCGCGAGATGCTTCAGGCCGCCATCGACAAGAGCCAGGAACATGTCACCGGCACCGTCCGCGTGAAGCTGTACAAGGGTCTGGCCTCGACGGTCGGCCGCTGGTCGGATCATTCGCTGTATTCCGAGGCGCATGTGACTTTTGAGGAAGACGCCGGTGCCTATGACCAGAAAGACGCTGCGGGCTTCATCCAGTTGAACGCGCTGCGGCTCAAGCTGCTGGCGGCGCGCGACAAGCGGTTGTCCAAGTGACCGAGGATGACAGCATAAACGACGAACTGGAAATGTTCATCGAAGCGCAGGACACGGTCTGGTCCGATGTCCTGCGCGAACTGGAACGGGGACAGAAGACCAGCCATTGGATGTGGTTCGTCTTTCCGCAACTGGCCGAGCTGGGCCAATCACACATGGCGCAGCTCTACGGGATCGAGGATCTGGACGAGGCTGCGGCCTACCTGGCCCACCCCGAACTGCGCCGCCGCCTGACCGAGGTGGCCCGGCTGATACTGACCCACGCAGGCAAGGACCCGGCCGAGATTCTAGGCAAGGTGGACGCCAAGAAGTTGCGGTCGTCCATGACCCTGTTCGCCGCCGTGCCTGATGCTCCGCCCGAATTCCAGGCGGTTCTGGATGCGTTCTACGACGGTCAGCCCTGCCTGCGCACGCAGCAGGCCCTGGGCTGAGCGGTTTCCCGTAAGGTCACGCTTGCCCCGGCCCCTGCCCTCTGTCACCCCGAACGCAAGTGCGAAAAAGGGAGGCAGGGATGCTGCAGGAGATCGCCGAGGGAATCCAGAAAGGGCTGGCCGACAAACGCTTTGACGGCTCGTTGAAATTCGATTGCGGCGCCGATGGCGTGATCGTGCTGGCCGACAACACGGCCACAACCCAGGACCGCGAAACCGATTGCACCATCCGCATCTCGCGCGAAAACCTGGGCAAACTGCTGACCGGCAAGCTGAACCCGATGACCGGGGTGATGATGGGCAAGCTCAAGATCTCGGGCGACATGGGCGTCGCGATGAAGCTGGGGCAGTTGCTGGGCTAGGCGATAAACTCGTCTCACCACCGCGTGACAAACGGTTTCAGCCGATTGTCAGCCGGCCCGTTGCGCGGCAGCCTGAGGCGGAAAGGAGATCCGCCATGACCCGTTGCCTCGACCAGATCAAGCTTACCCTTCTGCTTTCGCTGATTGCGCTGGCGCTGATCCTGCGCGCTCAGCCTTCCCCGGCGGCCGGAACCGAGACGCTGACCGTGGCGGGCGGCTGTTTCTGGTGCGTCGAAGCCGATTTCGAATCCGTACCCGGCGTGATCGAGGCGGTTTCGGGTTACACCGGCGGCACGACTCCGAACCCCACCTACAGCCAGGTCACGAGCGGCGGCACCGGCCATTACGAGGCGGTGCAGATCACCTTCGATCCGGCCCGCGTTTCCCGTGAAACCCTGCTGAACCTGTTTTTCCGCTCGGTCGATCCCACCGATGCCGGTGGACAGTTCTGTGACCGGGGCGACAGCTATCGCACCGCGATTTTCGTCTCTGACACAGGCGAAAAAGCTTTGGCCGAACGCAGCAAGGCCGAAGCACAGCGTGCGCTGGGTCAGGCCATCGTGACTCCGGTCCTGTCGCTTGGGGCGTTCTATCCGGCCGAGGCCTATCATCAGGATTACTACAAGGGCAAAAAGCTGGTGTTCACCCGGTTCGGGCCGAAACGCCAGCTGAATGCCTACAAGGCGTATCGCAAGGCCTGCGGCCGCGATGCACGGGTCCGGCAATTGTGGGGCAACGCCGCGCCGTTTGCCGGATCTTAATCCAGCGCGGCCTCGCGCACCTCTTTCAGATCGGGAATGACGTCCGCCGTACCAGGCCGCATCACCATCAGGGCAGCGGCCCGGTTGGCTTGGGTGATGGCCTGCGCCATCGGCATCCCCCGGTCCATTCCCGCCAGAACATATCCGGTAAAGGTGTCCCCGGCCCCGGTCGTGTCCACGGCCTTGACCTTGTGGGCGGGAAACTCTGCCGCCGCCTGCCCGCGTTGATGATAGCGGGCGCCTTTTGACCCCTGCGTGACGATCACATGCTCGACCGGCAGATCGGCCGGAGCCATCCCTGTGGCCTGTTGCAGCTGGGCGGCCTCGACCTCGTTCAGGATCAGGAAATCCAGATAGGGCAGCACCGCCTGCACCGCCGTTGCGCTGAAGGGGGCTGCGGCATAGCACACCGTCAAACCCCGCTCGCGGCCCAGCTTCGCGGCCTCGACCTGTGCGGTGGTCTCGTTCTGGAGCACCAGAAGACCGCCCGTGTCAGAGTCTGCCAGCGCGGCGGAAACCTGACCGGCTCCGATCGCATGGTTGGCGCCGGGGTACAGGATGATCAGGTTTTCGCCCTGCGCATCCACGGCGATGATCGCATGGCCCGTGGGCTGATCGACCTGCGCGATGTGCCGCGTGTCGACCCCGTATTCGGTCAACCGGTCGCGCGCCCACAGCCCGTCGGCCCCCACGGCGCCGATATGGCGCACATGCGCCCCGGCCCGCGCCGCCGCAACCGACATGTTCGCGCCCTTGCCGCCCAGAAACCGCTGCAAATCGCTGGCCGCCAGGGTTTCACCCGGCGTCGGCAGGTGCGGCAGCGCATAGACCATGTCGGCATTGATCGAACCCAGGTTCCAGATTGCCATCGGATCACGCCATGTCGCACGAGGCCAGGATGGCCATGTTCAGGATGTCATTCGCGGTCGAGCCGGTCGAACAGATCTGGATCGGCTTGTCGATGCCGGTCAGGATCGGGCCGATCACCGTAGCATCGGCCATTTCCTGCATCAGCTTGGTGGAAATCGAGGCCGAGTGCCGCGCGGGCACGATCAAGATGTTGGCCGGCCCGGTCAGGCGGCAGAAGGGATAGGCCTCTTGCTGGTGGGCGTTCAGCGCCACGTCGACGGTCATCTCACCTTCGTATTCGAAATCGACGCCGCGCGCCTCCAGCACCTGCGGCGCCTTGTACAGTTTCTCGGTCCGCTCGGAGACCGGATAGCCGAAGGTCGAGAAGCTGACGAAGGCCACCCGAGGCTCCAGCCCCATGTGGCGGGCAACCGTGGCGGCGCGTTCGGCAATCGTCGCCAGATCGTTCTCGTCGGGCCATTCATGCACCAGCGTGTCGCCGATCAGCACGATCCGGCCCTTGTGCAGCAGCGCGGTGATCCCGGCGGCGCCATGGGCGGCGTCGGCGTCGAACACATGGCTGATGCGATCCAGCACATGCGCCGATTTGCGGGTGGCCCCGGTCACCAGACCATCGCCATGCCCATGCGCGAGCATGAGGGCCGAGAACACATGCCGGTCGCGCGCGGCCAGGCGGTGGATGTCCTTGCGGTCAAAGCCTTTGCGTTGCAGTCGCTGATACAGAAAGTCCTTGTAGGCATCGAGATGCGTGGTGTTGGCGGCGTTGACCACCTCCAATTCGCGCACCGCGTCGCCCAGACCGGCGGCTTCCAGCTTGGTCTTCACGTCGTCGGGCCGGCCCACGACCAGCGCCTTGCCGAAGCCCGACCGCTGATACGTCACCGCCGCGCGCAAAACCCGCGGATCGTCGCCCTCGGCAAAGATCATCCGGCTTTGCGCCGCGCGGGCCCGGGCGTTCAGGCCACGCAGAATGCTGGCGGTCGGGTCCATACGCGACTTGAGGCTCAGCTCATAAGCCTCCATGTCAATGATCGGCCGCCGGGCCGCGCCGGTGTCCATCCCCGCCTTCGCGACGGCAGGTGGAATGCGATAGATCAGGCGCGGATCAAACGGCGTCGGAATGATGTAGTCGCGCCCGAAGGTCAGCGATTTGCCATAAGCCAGCGCCACCTCGTCGGGCACGTCCTCGCGCGCCAGACGGGCCAGCGCGTGGGCGCAGGCGATCTTCATCTCGTCATTGATGGCGCGGGCGTGGATGTCCAGCGCCCCGCGGAACAGGTAGGGAAAGCCCAGAACGTTGTTGACCTGGTTGGGGTAGTCGCTGCGCCCGGTGGCCACGATCGCGTCAACGCGCACCTCGTGTGCCTCTTCCGGGGTGATTTCCGGATCGGGGTTGGCCATGGCGAAGATCACCGGATTGTCGGCCATGCTGGCGACCATCTCCTGCGTGACCGCACCTTTGACGGATACGCCCAGAAACACGTCTGCGCCTTTCATGGCCTCTTCCAGCGTACGCAGTTCGGTCGAAATCGCGTGGGCCGATTTCCACTGGTTCATGCCCTCGGTCCGGCCCTGGTAGATCACGCCCTTGGTGTCGCAGACGATGCAGTTTTCATGCCGGGCGCCCATCGCCTTGAGCAGTTCGATACAGGCGATCCCCGCCGCCCCGGCCCCGTTGAGAACGATCTTCACGTCCTCAATCTTCTTACCCGAGATGTGCAGCGCATTGATCAGCCCCGCCGCACAGATCACCGCTGTGCCGTGCTGGTCGTCGTGAAAGACGGGGATGTCCATCTCTTCCTTCAGGCGCTGTTCGATGATGAAGCACTCGGGCGCCTTGATGTCTTCTAGGTTGATGCCGCCGAAGGTCGGCCCCATCAGCCGCACTGCACGGCAGAATTCGTCGGGGTCCTCGGTGTCCAACTCGATATCGATCGAGTTCACGTCGGCGAAGCGTTTGAACAGGACGGATTTGCCCTCCATCACCGGCTTGGACCCCAACGCGCCCAGATTGCCCAGCCCCAGAACCGCCGTCCCGTTCGAGATCACGGCCACGAGGTTGCCCTTGTTGGTATAGTCATAGGCGGTCTCGGGGTTCTCGGCGATGGCTTCACACGGAACCGCCACGCCGGGGCTGTAGGCCAGCGACAGATCGCGCTGCGTGGTCATGGGAACGGTGGCCTGCACCTCCCACTTTCCGGGGGTGGGTTCCAGGTGAAAGGCCAGCGCCTCTTCTTTGGTGATCTTCGCTTTGGGCATTTTGACGGTCGGTTCCATGACTTCGGGGCTTTTCGCCTCATACCGCAGGCAGGGGCGCGCCTCAACGACTATGCGATTTCACCTTTCGTCGCGGTTGGGGGATTTGTAAGGTCGCGCCGGAATACGCCAGAGGGGAGCAGCCTTGTCCAACGTCACGCCGATGATGGCGCAATACCTGGAAATCAAAGAGGCCCACAAAGACGCCCTGCTGTTCTATCGCATGGGCGATTTCTACGAGATGTTCTTCGACGACGCCGTGAACGCCGCCGAGGCGCTGGACATCGCCCTGACCAAGCGCGGCAAGCACAATGGCGAAGACATCCCCATGTGCGGCGTGCCGGTGCATTCGGCCGAGGGCTATCTGCTGACATTGATCCGCAAGGGCTTTCGCGTCGCCGTCTGCGAGCAGATGGAAAGCCCGGCCGAGGCCAAGAAAAGAGGCTCTAAGTCGGTGGTAAAGCGCGATGTCGTGCGCCTTGTCACTCCCGGCACCCTGACCGAGGACGCCCTGCTGGAGGCCCGCCGCCACAACTTTCTGGCCGCCTATGCCGAGGTGCGCGACGAGGCCGCGCTGGCCTGGGCCGACATCTCGACCGGGGCGTTTCACGTGATGCCGCTGACGTCGGTGCGCCTCAGCCCCGAGTTGGCCCGGCTGGCCCCGTCCGAGCTGATCGTGGCCGACGGCACTGAGGCCGGTCTGCGCGACACGGTCCAGGACCTGGGCATCGCGCTCACCCCCATCGGGCGGGCCAGTTTTGACAGCACTGCGGCAGAAAAACGCATCTGCGGGTTGTTTCACGTGGGCACGCTGGACGCGTTCGGCAGCTTTGGCCGGGCCGAGATCTCGGCCATGGGCGCGCTGATCGACTATCTGGAGATCACGCAAAAGGGCAAACTGCCGCTGCTGCAGACGCCGATGAAAGAATCCGAGGATCGCGTCGTGCAGATCGACGCGGCCACCCGCCGGAACCTGGAACTGACGCGATCCTTGTCGGGCGGACGGGCCGGATCGCTGCTGTCGGTGGTGGACCGCACGGTGACCCCGGGCGGTGCGCGCCTGTTGGAACAACGCTTGTCCAGCCCTTCCCGCAACCTGGATGTGATCCATGCCCGGCTGGACGCGGTCGATTTTGCCGCCCAGGACAGCCTTATTGCCGCCGATCTGCGCGAGGCGCTGCGCAAGACGCCCGATCTGGACCGCGCCCTGTCGCGCCTGTCGCTGGAGCGCGGCGGCCCGCGCGACTTGGCCGCCATCCGCAACGGGCTGACGCAGGCGCAGGCGATTGCCGAGATCTGCGCCGGTCAGGACCTGCCGGTGCTGCTGGCGACCGCGGTGCAGAACCTTGTGGGCTTCGACGACCTGCTCGACCTGCTGGATCAGGCGCTGGTCACCGACCCGCCGCTGCTGGCGCGCGATGGCGGCTTCATCGCCCCCGGTTTCGACGCAGAACTGGACGAGGCCCGCACCCTGCGCGACGAAGGTCGCTCGGTCATTGCCGGGTTTCAGCAGAAATACGCGGAACATACCGGCATCGCCTCGTTGAAAATCAAGCACAACAACGTGCTGGGCTATTTCATCGAAACCACGGCCACCCATGCCGAAAAGATGCTGAACCCGCCGTTCAGCGAGACCTATATCCACCGCCAGACAACCGCCAACCAGGTGCGGTTCACTACGGTTGAGCTCAGCGAGATCGAAACCCGCATCCTGAACGCCGGCAACCTGGCGCTTGAGATCGAAAAGCGGCTCTATCAAAGGCTGTCTGACGAGATTCTGGCGCAGGCTGGCCGCATCAATCAGGCCGCGCGCGGGCTGGCCGAGCTGGACCTGACCACCGCGCTGGCCGATCTGGCGCGGGGCGAGAACTGGTGCCGCCCGCAGGTGGACAGCTCGCGCGCCTTCGACATCGTCGCAGGCCGCCACCCGGTGGTGGAACACGCGCTGCGCCAGCAATCCGGTGATGCTTTCATCGCCAATGACTGCGACCTCAGCGCAGAGGACGGAGCGGCCATCTGGTTGCTGACCGGTCCGAACATGGCGGGTAAATCGACCTTCCTGCGCCAGAACGCGCTGATCGCGCTGCTGGCGCAAATGGGCAGTTTCGTTCCAGCCGAACGCGCGCATATCGGACTGGTCAGCCAGTTGTTCAGCCGCGTGGGTGCCTCCGACGATCTGGCGCGGGGCCGGTCGACCTTCATGGTCGAGATGGTCGAAACCGCGGCCATCCTCAACCAGGCCGATGACCGGGCGCTGGTGATCCTCGATGAGATCGGACGCGGCACCGCCACCTATGACGGCCTGTCCATCGCCTGGGCCACGCTGGAACATCTGCACGCCGCCAACCGCTGCCGCGCCCTGTTCGCAACCCATTACCACGAACTGACCGCGCTGGCCGGCAAGCTGGAGGGCGTCGAAAACGCCACCGTCGCGGTCAAGGAATGGGAGGGCGAGGTGATCTTCCTGCACGAGGTCCACAAAGGCGCGGCCGACCGGTCTTATGGCGTGCAGGTCGCGCAACTGGCGGGCTTGCCGGCTTCGGTCGTCGAGCGCGCACGGGTGGTTCTGGACCAGTTGGAGAAGACCGAGCGCGAGGGCGGCAAGCAAAAAGCGCTGATCGATGATCTGCCGCTGTTTTCCGCAGCACCGCCCCCGCCGCCACCGGTTGCGAAGGCCTCGCCAATCACCGACATGCTGGACCAGATCCTGCCGGACGAGTTGACCCCGCGCGAAGCGCTGGACCTGATCTACAAACTGAAAGAGGCGGCCAAATCCTGACCGCCCCATTCAATTGTCAGTGAAGCACTGGCCCGTCAGCTGGCCGGGGTCGAGCTGACCCCCACCTGCGCCGGACGCAGCAGGCGGTCATGCAGCATGAACCCTTCGGCCGAGACCTGGATGATCTCGCCCGCTTTGGTGCCCGGCACAGGGGCTTCGAACATGGCTTCGTGCAGATTCGGGTCGAACTTGTCGCCAACCTCGGGTGTGATCACCTCGATCCCGTGTTTCTGGAATACGTCCTTCAACACGCGCATGGTCAGCTCGACACCTTCGATCAGGCCGGCCGCAACCTCTTTCTGCTCGTCCGTAGCCGCCTCGAGCGCTCGTTTCATGTTGTCGTAGACCGGCAGCATGTCGCGCGCCAATTTGGACCCACCATACTGTTCGGCCTCACGGCGGGCCCTGTCGCCACGCTTGCGTGCGTTTTCCGCATCCGCCAGGGCGCGCATGAACTTGTCGCGCAACTCGTCGCGCTCGGCCTTCAGGGCATCCAGTTCCAGCGCTTCTTCGCTGATCTCGGCCATCTCCTCGGCCAGTTCTTCCGCCTCGGCAGTTGCAATGTCGTCCAGAAAGTCTTCGTTCTTCGGCTCTGCCATCTTTTACCCTCTAGCTCCGATCGGAAATCAGTTTCCCAACCAGTTGCGCCGTATAGTCCACGATCGGCACGATCCGCCCATAGTTCAAACGGGTCGGCCCGATCACGCCAACGGCGCCGATTATCTTTCGATCAGCGTTCATATAAGGAGACACCACCAAAGAGGAACCCGAAAGTGAGAAAAGTTTGTTCTCCGAGCCGATAAAAATGCGCACGCCTTCGCCTTCCTCGGTCAATTCGAGGAATTCGGCTATGTCACGCTTGCGTTCCAGATCGTCAAACAGGACCCGGATTCGCTCCAGCTCCTCTTCCTGACCGGTGTCGCCCAGCAGATTCGCCCGACCACGCACGATCAGACGCGCCGAGTCCGACGCCTCGCCCTCCCAGGCCGCAAGGCCGCTTTCCACAAGCTCGCGGGCCAGCACGTCGATCTCTTGCCTGCGCGCCGCAATCTCGGTCTGGATCATCCGGCGCACATCGGACAGTTTCCGGCCCTCGATCAGGGCGTTCAGGAAATTGGCCGCCTCACGCATCGAACTGGGCGTCTGACCCGGTGGTGGCGTGAACAGCCGGTTCTCCACATGGCCATCTGCGAAAACCAATACCACCAGGGCCCGGTCATGGCCCAGGGAAACGAACTCGATATGCTTGATTTCGGATTCGTGCTTGGGTGTCAGCACCAGCGACGCGCCATGCGTGACGTTCGACAAGGCGGCCCCGACGCGATCCAGCATACCGCTGACATCACCGGAATTGCTGCCCAGCGTCTCATCCAGCTTCTTGCGGTCGTCCTCGCCCAGGTCGCCAACTTCCAGCAGGCCGTCGACGAACATGCGCAGCCCAACCTGTGTGGGCACCCGGCCGGCGCTGACATGCGGACTGCCCAAAAGGCCCAGAAACTCGAGATCCTGCATGACATTGCGAACCGTTGCCGCGCTGACTTTTTCACTGAGCGACCGGCTGAGTGTGCGGCTGCCGACAGGTTCGCCGCTTTCCAGATAGCTTTCGACGATCAGGCGAAACACTTCCCGCGACCGGTCGTTCAACTCGTCCAGAATTTTGCTCGCTTCACTCATCGGTGGTTCCCTTGCTGGGTGGCCATTAAATAGCTGCCAACAGAAAGGTCAATCGGGGTTGCATCGCTGCCATGCCGGGCGTTATCCCCAAGCCAGCAGACAAAGGATATCTCATGCGACCCTCTGGACGAGATTTAAGCGAAATGCGCCCGGTTTCAATCGAGACCGGGTTTACCAAACATGCCGAAGGTTCCTGCCTGATCAAGATCGGCGACACCCATGTTCTGTGTACCGCCACGATCGAGGATCGCGTGCCGCCTTTTATCAAGGGGTCGGGCCTGGGCTGGGTCACCGCCGAATACGGCATGCTGCCCCGCGCGACAAACACCCGGATGCGGCGTGAGGCCGCCAGTGGCAAACAGGGTGGCCGGACCGTCGAGATCCAGCGCCTGATCGGCCGCGCCCTGCGCGCCGGGGTCGACCGCGTCGCCTTGGGCGAACGCCAGATCACCGTGGATTGTGACGTGCTGCAGGCCGATGGCGGCACCCGCTGCGCCTCGATCACCGGCGGCTGGGTCGCGCTGCGGCTGGCGGTGAACAAGCTGATGAAGGCCGGTGACGTGATCTCGGACCCGCTGGTCGATCCGGTCGCCGCCGTATCCTGCGGCATCTATGCCGGCCAGCCCGTTCTGGACTTGGACTATCCCGAAGACAGCGAGGCCGGCGTTGACGGCAACTTCATCATGACCGGTTCGGGCAAACTGATCGAGGTGCAGATGAGCGCCGAAGGTTCGGTCTTCAGCCGCGCGCAGATGGATCAGCTGATGGAACTGGCCGAAAAAGGCGTGTCCGAGCTGGTGGCTGCGCAAAAGGCCGCCACCGCATGACCCGCCGGTTCGAAGGCGATCGGCTGTTGGTGGCCACGCACAACAAAGGCAAGCTCGAGGAGATGGCCCATCTGCTCGAGCCCTTTGGCGTGACCGTCGTGGGCGCGGCCGAGTTGAACCTGCCCGAACCCGAAGAGACCGAGGACACGTTCGTCGGCAACGCGCGCATCAAGGCCCACGCCGCCGCACAGGCCACCGGCCTGCCCGCCCTGTCCGACGATTCCGGCATCACCATTGATGCGCTGGACGGTGCGCCGGGCGTGTACACCGCCGACTGGGCCGAAACCGGAAATGGCCGCGATTTCCTGATGGCCATGGCCCGCGCCCACACCGAGCTTGAGGCGCGCAACGCTCCGCATCCACGTACCGCCCAGTTCCGCTGCACGCTGGTACTGGCTTGGCCCGACGGCCATGACGAGGTGTTCGAGGGCGTCGCACCCGGTCATCTGGTCTGGCCGATCCGCGGCAAGGACGGGTTCGGCTATGATCCGATGTTCGTCCCTGAAGGATTCGACATTACCTTTGCCGAGATGGATCGCTGGGAAAAGAACAAGATCAGCCATCGTGGTCGCGCGGTCGAGCTGTTCGTGAAAGGCTGCTTTGGCGGATGATTGGCGCAACGGGGGCTTTGGCCTGTACGTGCATTGGCCCTTTTGCGAGGCCAAGTGCCCCTATTGCGATTTCAACAGCCATGTTTCCAGAAATATTGATCAAAAACAATGGCTTGACGCCTATCTGCCCGAACTGAAGCGCTCGGCCGCCGAAACCCCCGACCGGGTTCTGAATACGATCTTCTTTGGCGGCGGCACCCCGTCGCTGATGGCGCCCGAAACCGTCGCCGCCGTGATCGACACCGCCCGCAGCCTTTGGCGGCCCGCCAACGACATGGAAATCACGCTCGAGGCCAATCCCGGCTCGGTCGAGGCCGGACGGTTCGCCGCCTATCGCGATGCCGGTGTGAACCGGATCTCGATGGGCATTCAGGCGATGAATGATGAAGATCTGCGGCGGCTGGGCCGAATCCACAGCGTGGCCGAGGCGCGCGCCGCCTTCGACATTGCCCGCAGCTGTTTCGACCGGGTCAGCTTTGACCTGATTTATGCCCGCCAGTACCAGACGCTTGAGGCCTGGCGCGCCGAGCTGACCGAGGCGCTGTCGATGGCGATCGATCATCTGTCGCTGTACCAGTTGACCATCGAGGCCGGCACCGCATTCGGCGACCGCTATTCTGTCGGCAAGCTGCGCGGCCTGCCCGAGGACGACAGCGCCGCCGACATGTATCTGGCCACGCAAGAAATCTGCGAAGCCCACGGCATGCCCGCCTACGAGGTGTCGAACCACGCCGTCCCCGGGGCCGAGTCGCGGCACAACCTGATCTATTGGCGCTATGGCGATTATGTTGGCATCGGACCGGGCGCCCATGGGCGGATCACGGTGAACGGCCAACGGATCGCAACCGAAACCCGTTTGGCACCGAACGCATGGCTGAATGCTGCCACGCAAGGAAATGGCGAAAAGCTGCGGACCCCGCTGACCGCCGAAGAACAAGCGAATGAATACCTCATGATGTGTCTTCGCTTGACTGAGGGTCTAGATATGGACCGCTTCAATCGCCTGTCCGGGCACCCTTTGCCTCAACCCAAACTGGACTATCTGCAAGACATCGGAATGATCACCCAAGACGGCCCCCGCGTTTCCGCCACTGCTGACGGCCGCGCGGTTCTCAATGCGGTGATCCGTGAGTTGCTGGATTAGTCATGCACTATTTGTGGGCCACATTGGGATTGCTCTGCGTCGCGTTGGCCATGATCGGTGTTGCCCTGCCCCTGCTGCCCACCGTTCCGTTCCTACTGTTGGCCGCCTTCTGTTTCGCGCGCTCTTCTTCCCGGCTGCACGACTGGCTGATGTCTCACCGAACCTTCGGCCCGTTGATCCTTGATTGGCAAACCTCGGGCGCGATCCGGCCAGCCGCAAAAAAGGCGGCGACCCTGTCGGTTGCCGCCGTCTTTGGTTTGTCGGTTCTGGTCTCTGTGCCCAGCCATGTCCTGATTATTCAGGCCGTGACCTTGGGCGCGGTGATGATCTTTATCTGGTCACGCCCTAACGGCTGAGCTTGGCGCAGAGATCATCCAGTTGATCCAGGTTTTCATAGGTCAGCACGACCTGCCCGGTCTCGGTTCCGGGCTTGTGGTTGATGACCACCTTCATCGCCAGAATCGCGGAAAGGTCTTTTTCCAAGGCCCGCGTATCCGCGTCCTTACCTGCATTCAGGTCACGCGACCGCGGTGCGGGACGATCTTTGTCGCCCTGTTGCTGCTTCTTGACCAGCGCCTCGGTCGCGCGGACTGACAAGCCGTCTTTCACGACGATTTTCGCCAGTTCGGACGGGTTATCCGCCGTGATAAGGGCGCGTGCGTGTCCGGCCGAAAGTTTACCTTCAATAACAAGGGCTTGAACGTCACCCGGCAGGGACAGCAGCCTCAGAAGGTTGGCAATATGGCTGCGGCTTTTGCCCAGGGCTTCGGCCAACTTTTCCTGGGTGTGGCCGAACCGATCCATCAATTGCTTGTAGCCAGCGGCCTCCTCCACGGCGTTTAGATCAGCGCGCTGGATATTCTCGATGATGGCGACTTCAAGTACTTCGGTGTCGTCAAATTCGCGCACGACGACCGGAATGTCGTGCAACTGTGCCATCTGCGCGGCGCGCCAGCGGCGCTCACCCGCGACGATTTCATATTCGCCGCCGCCGACCGGGCGAACGATCAGGGGCTGGATGATCCCTTTCTCTTTGACCGAGGCAGCAAGCTCGTCCAGTTGATCCTGCGAGAATGTGCGGCGCGGCTGATTCGGGTTTGCCCGCAGCTTCTCGATCGGAACCTTCATGTCCGGCCGACGTGGTTCAGCCGTGACCCGGCCTTCAGGATCCTGTGATACATCCGCCATCAAGGCGGATAAGCCGCGCCCCAATCCGCGAGGTTTTCCTTTTCTGGCGCTCACTTCGCCCTCCTGACAGCCGCTCAGGCAGCCACTTTCTTATTCTTTTGCATGATTTCGCGTGCCAGATGCCGGTACGCCATCGCCCCCAGAGACCCCGAGTCATATTGAAGGACCGGAAGTGCAAATGACGGCGCTTCGCTGACCCGGACATTTCTGGGTATCTTGGTTTTAAATACCATCTCTCCCAGATTGTCACGCGCATCCTTTTCGACCTGCCGGGACAAGTTGTTGCGGTTGTCATACATGGTCAACACAATACCTTCGATTCTGAGGTCTGGATTTGCGGACTGGCGAACCTCTCGAATCGTCAGCATCAGTTGCGACAGGCCTTCCAGCGCAAAGAACTCACTCTGCAGCGGAACCAACACCGAATGCGCCGCCACCATCGCGTTGACTGTCAGCAGATTGAGGGACGGCGGGCAGTCGATCAGAACGAAGTCAAAACCGAACTTGTCGATCGCCGGTTGCCTGAGCGCGTCGTGCAGCAAGTAGCTGCGTTTTTCATTCGAGATCAGCTCAATATCTGCCGAGCTGAGGTCAACCGTAGCCGGAACGATACTGAGGTTTTCGATTTCAGTTTCCTGCACGACGGCCTCCAAGGGCGCCTCGTCCAGGATCAAATCATACGTGGTCCAATCACGATCCTCGACCCCAAGCCCGGTGGACGCGTTTCCCTGCGGGTCCAGATCCACGACCAGAACCTTGCATCCTGCCTCGGCCAAACCCGCCGCCAGATTGATCGCTGTCGTAGTCTTGCCAACCCCACCCTTCTGATTGGCAACCGCCATGATACGAGGTCCTGCAGGGCGCGACAGATCAACCACGTGAGACTCCTTTGATCTTCAGGATGACAGCCTGGGGGTCAGTTAAACTATTAGCCGTCTCCGTGGTGAAATTCCATTCCCGTTGTGCCGCGTCGATTTCTTTTTTCCAGGTGGCGCCTTTGGGAAACACGGCCACTCCATCTTCCCTTAAATGCCTGTCACAAAATGACAATAAAGTCGTAAGGTCCGCGAGCGCCCTCGCGGACAGGACATCGGCGCCTAGGGGATCAACAGCCTCGATCCGCTTTGAAATCACCGAGCAGTTGGCCTTGGTTTCACGGATGACGGTGCGCAAAAACGCCGATTTTCTCTGATCGCTCTCAACCAAGGTAAATTCCGTCTCATGCGAAGCTTCAGAGGCCAGTATCGCGCAGACCAGCCCTGGAAATCCCCCACCGCTTCCCAGGTCGACCCAGTGGTTTTTTGGCTCAACCAAATGAAAGACCTGGATCGAGTCCTTTACGTGCCGCGACCAGACTTCAGGCAGAGTGCTGCGCGAAACCAAGTTGATCTTTGGATTCCACTTCCGCAGAAGATCGACAAAGATTGACAGCTTTTCGAATGTTTCACGTGAAACATTCAAGCCATCGGGCGAAGCGCAGGAGTCTCCGTTCATGCCTTTTTTGCTCTCTGACTGCTTCTGAGTTTTGCCAGCACCAAGGTCAAAGCAGCAGGCGTAACACCCTCCACGCGGCTCGCCTGGGCAATGTTTGCCGGCCGCGCGGCTGACAGCTTCTGCTTCAACTCATTCGAAAGGCCTGTGAGCGACGAATAGTCAAAATCCGCGGGTATGGCATAGGTTTCGTCGCGCTTCATGGCTTCAACATCTCGTTGTTGCCGAGCTATATAGTTAGCGTAGAGCGCGTCCCTTTCGATCTGCCGACGGGTGTCTTGGTCGACATCCTCCAACTGCTGGATCAGCGGCACAAGGTCCTCGAAGCACACGTTCGGAAACGCCAAGACTGCCATTCCGTCCCTGCGGTTACCATCCTGATTTACTTCGATGCCAGCTGCGCGGATTTCCTTGGGTGTATAGGTCCGTTCGGTCAGTACTGACTTCACAGCATCCAGCTTTTCCATTTTTGTTTCAAAAGCCAGGCGACGATGATCCGATATACACCCAATTTCCAGGCCTTGCGGCGTAAGGCGTTGATCCGCATTGTCCGCGCGCAAGGACAGACGGAATTCGGCGCGCGAGGTGAACATCCGATACGGTTCCGCTACACCCCGTGTGGTCAGATCGTCAATCATCACACCAATATAGCTATTGGCTCGGATAAAATGAATTGCATCTCGCCCCTGAACTTCCAGCGCGGCATTCAGGCCTGCGACTAAGCCCTGAGCGGCCGCCTCCTCATATCCTGTGGTTCCATTGATCTGCCCCGCAAGATATAGTCCTGGGATATCCGGCAAGGCCAAGGACGCGTTCAACACACGCGGGTCCACATAGTCGTATTCAATGGCGTAGCCCGGCTGTAAGATCTCTGCAGACTCAAGGCCTTTGATGGATCGGACATACTCGACTTGGACATCCTGCGGCAGCGAAGTCGAAATCCCGTTTGGATACACAGTGTGGTCATTGACCCCCTCAGGCTCTAGGAAAATCTGATGAGAGTCCTTGTCCGCAAACCGAACGATCTTGTCTTCGATCGAAGGGCAATATCGCGGCCCTACTCCCTCGATATGCCCCCCATACATCGCAGAGCGACTCAGGTTCTTCTCGATGATTTCATGGGTTCGGGCGTTCGTGTGAGTGATGCCGCAAGATATCTGCGGCGCCACCGGTGTTTTGGACAAGAATGAGAACATGGCCGGGTCATCATCACCGTCCTGCCGTTCCAATCCGTCCCAGTCGATCGTGCGCCCATCTAGGCGCGGAGGCGTTCCTGTTTTCAGCCGCGCCATCGGCAGGTCATAGCTATCCAACCGCTCAGCCAGTCGTACAGACGGCCTGTCGCCCATACGGCCTCCTGGCCTCTGAACATCGCCGATATGAATCACGCCCCGCAGAAACGTTCCCGAGGTCAGAATCACCGATTTCGCAGTGATTTCAGATCCGTCGGACAGAACCACCCCGGCAACGCGATGACCGTCCATTCGGAAATCTATGACTTCTCCTGTAATGACTTCGAGGTTCTTGCGCGCCTTTGTTTCCTGTTGCATTGCAGCCCGGTACAGCGCACGGTCGGCCTGCGCACGAGGCCCTTGTACGGCGGGCCCTTTACGGCGATTCAGAAGGCGGAACTGAATTCCCGCCCGGTCTGCAACCCGCCCCATAACGCCGTCCAGCGCGTCGATCTCACGAACCAGGTGGCCTTTTCCAAGTCCGCCGATCGCCGGATTGCACGACATGACGCCGATGTCGGTTTCCGAAAGTGTCACCAAAGCTGTCTGAGCACCCATCCGGGCCGCGGCATGGGCCGCCTCGGCCCCCGCATGCCCCGCTCCGATAACGACGACGTCAAACTCCGAATGTTTCACGTGAAACACTCCTCATTTACCCAAACAAAAGCTGGCGAAAATTTCGTCCAGCAGATTTTCCACATCTACTCGACCGACCAAAGACTCCAACGCGCGGATGGCGGTTCGCAGCTCTTCTGCTGCAATATCGTACAGGTCCGGGCCGGAATCCAGAACGCTGAGCGATTCGGACAGAGCGGCCGAGGATTTCAGCATTGCAACACGATGACGTTCCCGGGTGGCAATACCAGAACTTGCGGTTCGTTCTCTCAAGACTACCGATATGTTGTGGATCAGGCGGTCGATTCCCTGACCTGTCTTCCCCGATACACCCTCGGTCCCGTCTGAACGAAGGTCGGACTTCGGCAAAACCTGGATGTCGCCGGATTGCATACCGATTCCCAACGCTTCCGGGTCCTCGGTCAGAAATACGCGAAGGTCGGCATTTTCCGCCCGCTTTCTGGCCAGAGCGATCCCAAGACCCTCTACGTGGTCCTCGGTTTCGCGCAACCCGGCCGTATCCAGCAACGTGACCGGCAAGCCTGCCAGGTCCATCCGCACCTCGATAATATCACGGGTTGTGCCAGCATATTCCGAAGTAATTGCCGCCTCCCGGCCCGCAAGTGCATTCAGCAAGGTCGACTTACCCGCGTTCGGTGGGCCGACGATAGCCACTTCAAAGCCGGAGCGAATCCGCTCGGCAATCCTCACGCCCTTCGCCTCCCGCTCCAGATCCGCCATGACAGCAGTTACAAGCGATCGGACTTCGGGCGACACATCCGTTGGCACGTCTTCATCGGCAAAATCGATGACGGCCTCCAGCAACGAGGCCGCCCGGATCAAATCCCGCCGCCACCGTTCCGCCAAGTCGCCCAATTCACCGGCCAGGATGGTCTGGGCCTGCTTGCGCTGGGCCTCGGTCTCTGCGTCGATCAGATCAGCTAAGCCTTCGACCTGGGCAAGGTCCATCTTCCCGTTTTCAAGAGCACGCCGGGTGAACTCGCCCGGCTCAGCCAGTCGCAGATCCGGCATTTCGGACAAGACGCGCAGAACCGCGTTGACCGAAGCCGTGCTGCCATGGATCTGCAACTCGGCCACATCTTCGCCGGTAAAGCTGGACGGACCGTGGAAGGTCAGGACCAGCCCGTCATCCAGACGCGACCCGTCAGGTGCCCGCAACTCACGCAGGCACATGCCACGCAATGGCAAATCTCCACCCGACAGAACCTTGGCCGCGTGGTGCGACTGCGGTCCTGACAGGCGGATAACAGCAACCCCTGCCTTGCCTTGCGCGCTGGCCAAGGCGAATATCGTATCCATTCGAAGGCCTCGCGTCGGTTACAAGACCGTATCAGGTATTCATCGAGTCGAAGAACTCGGAATTGGTCTTGGTCTGTTTCAGCTTGGACAACAGGAACTCAATCGCGTCGGTTGTGCCCATCGGGTTAAGGATACGGCGCAGAACGAAGGTTTTGGCCAGATCGCCCTTGTCGACCAGCAGGTCCTCTTTGCGGGTGCCGGACTTGAGGATGTCGATCGCCGGGAACACCCGCTTGTCTGCGATTTTGCGATCCAGAACGATCTCCGAGTTGCCGGTGCCCTTGAATTCTTCAAAGATCACCTCGTCCATCCGGCTGCCGGTGTCGATCAGCGCGGTGGCGATGATGGTCAGCGAACCGCCCTCTTCGATGTTGCGCGCTGCACCAAAGAATCGTTTGGGCCGCTGCAGGGCGTTTGCGTCCACACCACCGGTCAAAACTTTGCCGGAAGACGGGACCACAGTGTTGAATGCCCTACCAAGTCTTGTGATCGAGTCGAGAAGAATAACAACATCTCGTTTGTGTTCGACCAGGCGCTTGGCTTTTTCGATCACCATCTCGGACACGGCTACGTGGCGGGTCGCCGGTTCATCAAAGGTCGAGGATACCACCTCGCCCTTCACCGAGCGTTGCATGTCGGTCACCTCTTCGGGGCGCTCGTCGATCAGCAGGACGATCAGGTAGCACTCCGGATGGTTGCGCTCGATCGAATGCGCGATGTTCTGCAGGATCACCGTTTTACCGGTCCGCGGCGGTGCCACGATCAGCGACCGCTGGCCCTTGCCGATCGGCGCAACCAGGTCGATCACACGGGCGGATTTGTCCTTGATGGTCGGATCTTCGATCTCCATCTTCAGCCGCTCGTCCGGATAGAGCGGCGTCAGGTTGTCAAAGGCGATCTTGTGTTTCGCCTTTTCCGGGTCTTCGAAGTTGATCTTGGTCACCTTCGTCAGCGCGAAATATCGCTCGTTCTCTTCCGGGGCCTTGATCTCGCCCTCGACCGTGTCGCCGGTGCGCAGCGAGTGCTGGCGGATCATCTCGGGCGAGACATAGATGTCGTCCGGGCCGGGCAGATAGTTCGCCTCGGGCGAGCGCAGAAAGCCGAAGCCGTCCTGCAGCACCTCAAGCACGCCGTCACCGCCCACGGTCCAGCCCTCATCCGCGCGTTCGCGCAGAATCTGGAACATCATTTCGCCCTTGCGCATGGTCGAGGCGTTTTCGATCTCGAGCTCTTCGGCCATGGCCAGAAGGTCTTTGGGGCTTTTGGCCTTCAGATCGGCCAGATTCAGGGATTCGGTTGTCATGATGATACGGACCTTGGCCGCAAGGGTGCGGCACAGCGTTGAATTTCAAACAGGAAGATGCGCCATCCGGACGGATGGGTTGATCCCTACATAAGGCCGGTCGCCGCCCGAGTCAAACCGGTGCGGAAATGGCCCTCAGAACTTCAGAATGACCGCCAGAACGATAATGACCATCAAAACGGTCGGAACCTCGTTCATCATGCGGTACTGGCGCCCTGTGAGCGTGTTGCGGCCTTCGACGAAATCCTTGCGCCGGGCCAACAGCCAGTGATGGAACCAGGTCATGCCGATCACCGCCGCGCCCTTGACCCAGGGCCAGGACCAGTCCCACCCGACGATGCCGGGAGTGAATACCATGATGAGGCCACAGACCCAGGCTACGATCATCGCCGGCCGCATGATCACGCGCAGCAGCTTTTCTTCCATTTCAAAGAAAATCTCGGGCGCGCCGTCGACGGCCTGCGCCTTTTCGACGTGATAGACGAACAGACGAGGCAAATAGAACAAACCCGCCATCCACGAGATCACCGCCATGATGTGCAGCGATTTCACCCAAGGGTACAGCGTGAAGAGAAGATCGGTCATCGGGTTTCCCGGCACTGGTCGGACCCTCCCTAATAAAAAAAATAGAAAAGAGAAAGGATGATGGTTTTGTAGGGTGGGCAAAATCTGTGGATTATTGTTTTGTCCGCCAGTTTTCCCCAGGTGGATGAATAAATTCCAAAACTGGTTGATTCTGGTGATTTCGTTTTTTACATAATAAAAACAAACAGTTAAATTATAAATCTCGGACCTGTCTTGGGGATAACTCAAGGGACATCTTTTGATGAACAGGAAGTCCCAAGATCCCGAGTTATCCTTGTCCCGACCGGACAGTCTTTGAGCGACTCAGGGAAGTTTCAGGCCGAAATCGCGGGCTTGCGTGTCAACCGGAAAACCATACAAACCGTTCAAGACCAATGATCCACTTGCCCACGGGGTTTTCCACATGACTGTCCCCATCGTACTTGCCTCGGGGTCCGAGATCCGCGCGCAGCTGCTGCGGAACGCCGGGGTGCCGTTTTCCGTCCAGGTCGCCCGCGTGGACGAGGATACCGCCAAACGCGCGCTTGTGGCCGAGGGCGCGCCGCCCCGTGACATCGCCGATGCTCTGGCCGAGCTCAAGGCGCGCAAGATCAGTGACAAGACGCCCGGCGCGATGGTTCTGGGCTGTGACCAGGTTCTGGATTTCGATGGACGTCTGCTGTCCAAGCCCAAAACGCCCGAAGAGGCGCTGGCGCAGTTGAAGGCGATGCGCGGCAAGCGTCACATGCTGCTGTCGGCGGCGGTGATCTATCAGAACGGCGAACCGGTCTGGCGCCATGTCGGTCAGGTGCGGTTGCGGATGCGCGCCAGTTCGGATGCCTATCTGAAGGGCTATGTCGCGCGCAACTGGGACAGCATTCGCCATGCGGTCGGGGCCTACAAGCTGGAAGAAGAGGGTGTGCGCCTGTTCAGCAGCATTGACGGCGACTATTTTAACGTCTTGGGTATGCCCCTGCTGGAGCTGCTCAATTTTCTAGCGGTCCGAGGGGTGATCGAACAATGACCGACAAACGCATTCCACTGGCCGGAGTCATCGGACACCCGATTGCCCATTCCCGATCGCCTGCCCTGCATGGCTATTGGCTGAAGACCTATGGTTTGCCGGGCCATTATGTGCCGATGGATGTTGCGCCTGCCGATCTTGAAACGGTCCTGCGCAGCTTGCCCAAGGCCGGGTTCGTCGGGGCCAATGTCACCGTTCCGCACAAAGAGGCCGCGTTGCGTCTGGCCGATCATGTGTCGGACCGCGCCTCGGTGATCGGGGCGGCGAATACGCTGGTGTTCCGGGCCGATGGCTCGATCCACGCGGACAATACCGACGGGTACGGGTTCATGCAGAACCTGCGCGCGGGCGCGCCGGATTGGGTGCCGCAGGATGGTCCGGCTGTGGTATTCGGCGCGGGCGGTGCTGCGCGGGCGGTGCTGCAGGCGCTGGCCGAGGCCGGCGTGCCCGAAATCCTGCTGACGAACCGCACGCGGTCACGCGCCGATCACCTGAAAGAGGAATTCGGCCAGCGCATCACCGTGGTTGATTGGGTTCAGGCCGGAAACGTGATCGAAAACGCCGAGCTGGTGGTGAACACCACGTCGCTGGGTATGCAGGGTCAGCCCGAGCTGCGCGTCCCGCTGGACGGGTTGCAGCCGGGGACGGTGGTGACAGATCTGGTCTACACGCCGTTGAAGACCCGCCTTCTGGAACAGGCCGAGGCTGCCGGCTGTACGGTCGTCGATGGGCTGGGCATGTTGTTGCATCAGGCGGTCCCGGGGTTTGAGCGGTGGTTCGGCCTGCGCCCCGAGGTCACGGAAGAAACCCGCGCAGCGGTTCTGGCATGAGCTTTGCGCTGGGTCTGACCGGGTCGATCGGCATGGGCAAAAGCACTACCGCCGACCTGTTCGCGCAGGAAGGTTGCGCCGTGTGGGATGCCGACGCCGCGGTGCATCGGCTGTATGCGGAAGGCGGCGCGGCGGTCGCACCGATCCGCGCGGCTTTCCCTGAGGCCATCGAGAATGGGGCCGTCAGCCGCGACGCGCTGAAACGGATTATCGGCGCCGATCCGACCGCGTTGAAACGGATCGAATCCATCGTCCACCCGCTGGTGGCCCGAGATCGCGAGGCGTTTCGACAGGCGGCCAAGTCGGACATCCTTGTCTTTGATATTCCTCTGCTTTTCGAAACTGGCGGCGAGGCGCAGATGGATGCGGTGGCCTGCGTTTCGATCCCCCCGGACGAGCAGAAAAGCCGCGTCATGGCGCGGGGCACGATGACCGAGGCGCAGTTCGAGCAGATCCGCGCCAAGCAGATGCCGAATGACGAAAAATGCGCGCGGTCGGATTTCGTGATCGTCACCGACACTCTGGACCATGCCCGCGCACAGGTGCAGGATGTGGTCAGGCAGATCAGGGCAGGACTGACAGATGCGTGAAATCGTACTGGATACGGAAACCACCGGATTCGATCCCGAAAGCGGCGACCGGATCGTCGAGATCGGGGCTATCGAGCTGTGGAACCACGTCGCCACGGGCGAGACCTATCACGTCTACATCAACCCCGAACGCTCGATGCCGGCCGAGGCCTTCGGCGTGCACGGCATCGGCCCTGACCTGCTGGAGCCGCCGCAACCTGCCGAACCGGGCCAGATCACCCTGAAGGACAAACCTGTCTTTGCGAAGGTCGGGCAGGCCTTCCGCGATTTCGTGGGGGATGCACGGCTGGTGATCCACAACGCTTCATTCGACATGAAGTTCCTCAATGCCGAGTTGGGATGGATGGGCCTGCCCCCGATTCCGATGGAGCAGGCGCTGGACACGCTGGCGATCGCGCGCAAGCGGTTTCCCGGCTCGCCCGCCTCGCTGGATGCGCTGTGCCGGCGGTTCAACATCGACAATTCGAACCGGGTTCTGCACGGTGCGTTGCTCGACTCGGAAATCCTGGCAGAAGTCTATCTGGAGCTGATCGGCGGACGCCAACCAGATTTTGGCCTGTCTTCGGCGTCTGCCGAAAGCTCAACCGGTGGCGACATTTGGCGCCCCGGTCCACGGCCCAACCCACTGCAGCCCCGGATTACCGAGGATGAGCGCGCTGCGCATGATGCATTTGTCGAAAAGCTGGGCGAAAACGCCCTGTGGTCCCGCACCTGATCTGGGTCAGATGCGGGTTGCCTGATCACGCCTCGGTCTTGTCGGACGCCTCGGCCTGACGGCGCATCAACTCGTTGCGGTACAGACCGACGAAATCGATGTTGTCCAGGTTGACCGGCGGGTAGCCACCGTCGCGGGTGATGTCGCTGACGATGCGGCGCAGGTAAGGGAACAGCATCCGCGGGCATTCAATCATCAGGAACGGGTGCAACTGATCATTTGGCACGCCTTCCACGTGGAACAGGCCGCAATAATCGATCTCGCACAGGAACAGGATGTCCTCCAGACCCTTGGCCTTGGACTTGAGGTTCAGCTTGATCGACACCTCGTACTGGTGATCGGCCGAGCGCTTTTTCGCATCCAGGTTCACCTGGACCGAGATCTCGGGCTGCACGTCGCCCGAGACGCCTTTTTGCGCCATCACGTTTTCAAAGGACATGTCCCGGATGAACTGTCCCAGAATGCGCATCTGGATTTGGGGGGCTGCCTGGGGCTCGGTTGTGCCGGCGGTGGTTTCTTCGGTCATGGATCCGCTCCAAAATTTAAATTCGCCACTGCTTATCAAGTTGGGCCGGGCACCTCAATGCTGGTGCGGCCCTTCCACCCATTTCGACGGTTGTGCGGGTTTTGTGCGCACTTCCGAATACTCTCCATCTATGATGTCATCCCCACCGAACGGATCGCGCGCCGCCCCGTATTGCGGGCCGGGACCCATCTCGAACTGGGCAATCGTGACCCGTGATTTGAGATACCGAAAAACCGCGGCCCGCACCCCGGGAACCAGCAGCGCAAAGCCGATTGCGTCGGTGAAGAACCCAGGAGTCATCAGCAGAACGCCCGACAGCAGGATCATTGCACCATTGGCCAGCGGTTCGGTCGGGTCGTCCAGTTCGGAAAAGGCGCGCTGCAGCTGACCCATCGCCATGCGACCTTGTGTCCGCACCATCGCGGTACCCAGAACGGCGGTCAAAACCACGATTGCCAGCGTCGGCCACAGGCCGATCAGACCGCCGACCTGGATAAAAAGGGCGATTTCGATGATCGGCACCAATAAAAATGCCAAGAACAGATACATATGCGCTATCCTTTCCCATAGGCCGGGCTGTGGACTTGCCACCAACTGTCACCTACATAGTGGCACGAGGCCGCGTGTACAAAGTCTCGGTGCTGAAAAGAGGACGAAATGAATTCACCCCTGATCCAGCTTCTGGTGCTGGCTGGCATAGCCATCTTCCTGATCCTGCGTCTCAGAAGCGTGCTGGGCACGCGCGAAGGCTTTGAAAAACCACCGGTGCCGCAGCAACCCGACACCGGGAAGTCGCGTCGTGATTTCGAAGTGATCGACGGCGGTCCGGATCGTGACATTACCGACCATGTGCCCGAAGACAGCGAATTGGCGCAGACGCTGGCCGCAATGAAGCGAGTCGAGCCCAGCTTTTCGGTCAGCGAGTTTCTGCAGGGCGCCCGTGGCGCCTATGAGCTGATCGTCATGGGGTTCGAGCGGGGCAATCTGGATGAAATCCAGCCCTTCCTGTCCGAGGAAGTGTTCGAAACCTTCGTGTCGGTTGTCGCCGATCGCGAGGACAAGGGCCTGACGATCGAGGCCGAGTTCATCGGTGTGCGTGAGATGGGCCTGGTGGATGCACAATTCGACAAGGATTCAAACCGCGCCGAGATCACTGTGCGGTTCGTCGGCGAGCTGACGTCGGTCGTGCGTGACCGGGGCGGTGACATCATCGAAGGCAGCCCCAACACGATCAAGCGCCAAAAGGACAGCTGGACTTTTGCTCGCGTCATGGGCGCGGATGATCCGAACTGGCTGCTTGTCGCCACGGACGCATGATCGGAACGCTCCGGTCGCTGATGCTGGTGGCGGTTCTGACCGCCGCCAATGCCGCCGGAGCTGAGGCGACGCGATCCATCCTGTCATTTGCTGACCTTGATGGCTGGGCCGAGGATGACCACGGCGCGGCTTTGTCCGTTTTTCTGGACACTTGCGGGGACCTGGACGATCCGGACTGGCGTTCGTTGTGTGCGGCCGCACGGACATACGAGCCCGATGCCGCGCGCGCCTTTTTTGAGCTGTTCTTCCGGCCCATCCTGATCGAGGATGAAAAGGCCGCGCTGTTCACCGGATACTTTGAACCGGAATTGAATGGCTCGCGGACGCGGACTGAAACCTACAGATACCCGGTCTACAAGATGCCGCCCGAGGCCCGGGCGACCGGGCAATGGCTCAGCCGGCGCGAGTTGCTGACCAGTGACGTGATGAAGGGCCGCGGTTTGGAAATCGCCTGGGTCGATGACCCGGTCGAGTTGTTTTTTCTGCAGATTCAAGGCTCGGGGCGCATCCGTTTGCCGGATGGCAGTTCCGTGCGTGTTGGATATGGCGGGGCCAACGGCCACCCCTATCGGTCGGTTGGGGTTGAACTGGTCCGGCGCGGTATTCTGGGTGCGCATGATGTGAGCGCCCGGATGATCCAGTCGTGGGTGCGCAAGAACCCCGAGATTGGGGCCGAGCTGTTGATGCACAACCCGTCCTACGTCTTTTTCCGCGAGGTTTCGCGGGTGGCTGCAGACCGTGGACCTTTGGGCGCAATGAACCGGTCGATCACCGCAATGCGCAGCATCGCCGTGGATCCGGCCTATACCCCGTTGGGCGCGCCGGTCTGGGTCGAAAAAGACGGTAAGACTCCGCTGAGGCGCTTGATGATCGCACAGGATACCGGCTCGGCAATCAAGGGCGCACAACGGGCCGACATCTTTTTCGGAACCGGGGACGCTGCGGGACAGGCGGCGGGCCAGCTCAAGGATCCCGGTCGCATGATCGTTCTGCTGCCGATCCAGCGCGCCTATGCCATGCTGCCGGATGAGTTCTGATGACCCGTCGCAAGCTGACCGAAGACGAGATCGAACTGTGGCACAAGGTAACCCGGCAGACCGAGCGGCTGCACCCGGAGATTCCCCAATCCGTGCACCCATCGACCTTGCCGAAACCCAAGCCGAGAAAAGCCCCAAAAGCGCGGATAGACGCCTTTGAACTGGGTCAGAATGCACCGACAAATGGACGCGGCCACAGCTTGAAGCCCGCAATCGGCGATAGCCTGCGCGCCGCACCCGTGCAGATGGACAGCAAGGCCTTTGCGCGGATGAAACGCGGCAAGCTGAAGCCCGAAGGCAAACTGGACCTGCACGGAATGCGGGTCGATACGGCCCATCCTGCTCTGATCCGGTTCATCCTGTCGGCGCAGGCATCGGGAAAACGACTGGTTCTGGTGGTCACCGGCAAAGGCAAGGATAGAGACGAACCCGGCCCGATCCCGACGCCCCGCGGCGTGCTGCGCAACCAGGTGCCTCAGTGGCTGCATTTGCCGCCGCTGGCCCAAGCGGTTCTTCAGGTCAGTCCCGCCCATATCAGCCATGGCGGTGATGGGGCTTACTACGTGTATCTGAGGCGGGTCCGCTAAAGCAGCCGCCGGGCCCTGTGAATACCGATCCAGACTATGCCGCACGTGGCTACGAAGAACCAGGCGATCCACAGGAACTGCGTGCTGAGTGGCACGCCCAGATCGATCAGCCCGCCAGTCAGGCCGGGCCCGACAGCAGACCCCAGCACCATGACGGCGGCAGCCATCGCCTTGATCGCCCCGATGTGACGGGTGCCGTAGAACTCGGCCCAGAACGCGGCGGGCAGCGTACTGTTGGCGCCGACCGAAATGGCAAGACAGGACAAACCGATTACGGCGCCGGGGATTGTCTGGACAAACGCAAACAGGGCAAACCCGGCAGCCATCGGAATCTGATAGAACGGCATCATCCGCGCCGTGCCCCATCTGTCCAACGCCCAGCCCGAGGCGAACATCGCCAAGATCGACACCCCGGTATAGACCGGAAACAACGCAACCAGTTGGATGTGGGCCCAGCCCTTGGTCTGCGCCAGATGGACCTGGTGAAAGAAGAACGCAGTAATGAATGCCGAAGGCCCCATGAGCGCCGGCATCATGAACCAGAAAAGCGGGTTCAATAGCGTTTCGCGCCGGGTCCAGTGCCGCCCAAGCATCCCGGTCGCGCTGGTTTCCCGGGCTAGGCTTTGTGGTGTCCGTTCCTGACGCAGCATTCGCATCAACGCCGGTATTCCCAACAACGCGATGGCGGCGGAGAGCGCCCAAAGAAAATGCCAGTCGACAAAGGCCATGGCGGCGACGAACAGCACGGGCAGCAAGGCTTCGCCGACGGCAAATCCCAGCGTTGCGATGGAGAGCGCCCTGCCCCGCGTGGCCGTGAACCACCGGGCCATCGCAACCATGGCAATGTGACTGCACATGCCCTGGCCGAACAGACGCAGCAGAAAGATAACTACGGGCAACAGGATCACCCAGTGATTGACCGCCATCGCCAGCGCGGCACACGCAAGCCCAACCAGGACAGCCGGGCCCAGAACTCGGACACGATAGATGTCTGTCAGCCCTCCGGCCCAGATCATGACGATCGCAGAAACAGTCGTGCCCAACGAATAAAGACCGCCCCATGCGCCGTGGCTGAGGCCGAACTCGGCCTGGATCTGTCCGGCGAAGATCGAAATGAAAAAGGTCTGCCCGAAACTGGACATGAAGGTCAGCAAGACCCCCGCGCCCAACCACGGAGCATTGTCCGCAAGGAAAAGGCGGACCCCTCGCCCTATCACGGAGTGCTGACCCGCACCTGCCCGGTTTCGGTCAGAACAACCTCGGTCGCACCGGCATCGTTTCGCACGGCCGGCGGCACCAGAAGATCAATGCCGCCTTGATCCCGGCCAAAGGTCCTGCTGACCCGGCCCGCCGCGTTGAGAATCGACAGAAGTGCCGGAGATGTGGCGGCCACGAAATGCGAGGACTCCGCATCCTTGTTGAAGGCCGTGGTGTCGATGATGCTGACCGGGTACTGCGCCAGCTTCTCGGTCGAGCTGATGTTGCCCAGCCGCTCGCCTTTGGCAGTTCCGCGCAGGCGTCCGGACACGTTCAAGATCTTGTCTTTGCGCGAGACCATGATCACGAATGGCTCGGGCGGAGATTTGATCACCGCCATCTGCGACCGGAACACGTCAACGTCGAGATCGGGCGAGATCAGCAATACACCTTCCAGATTGCGCCGCGACC
This sequence comes from Ruegeria sp. BC8, assembly GCF_056535705.1. Classification (NCBI taxonomy): domain Bacteria; kingdom Pseudomonadati; phylum Pseudomonadota; class Alphaproteobacteria; order Rhodobacterales; family Roseobacteraceae; genus Ruegeria; species Ruegeria sp. BC8. The sequence goes on from NZ_JBQFIV010000001.1 coordinate 3,106,945, forward strand.
AGCCTGGCTCGCGCAGCTCAGCCTGGCGCATCATCTCCATGGTCAGCGCGCCTCCCATCGAGTGCGCAACGATCAGCACGCGCGGGACGCCCAGGGATTTCAGCGTAGATATGGTTTGTTGCAGCCCGTCGCGGGCAAACAGCATACTGTCCAGATCATAGGCATAGCCCGACCCGGCCCCTCGGCTGGGCCAGGAATAGACCAACGTCTTGCCGGGCAGGCCGATGTCGTGAGCCAACTGAGCCGCGCGAAAAACGGTTTCGGTCTGGGTGGCGTTGTAGCCATGAACAAATATCGTGACTTCCTTGGCGCCGTTCAGCCGTGCTTTCAGATCCTGCTCGGACGGAAATTCGCGCACACCGGCCAAAACGAACTGCCGGCTCGGGTTAGGGTCCGAATAGGAAAACTCAAGCGTCCCGGGGCGGTGGTTCGGCGGGATCGAGACGGTGGTTTCGAGGAATTGCAGGCGGTCAGCGCGACGATACCCGTATGAGCCATCGGCCTCGCGTGCGCGGGTGGTGGCCGCGAACACGGTCTGCGCCGTTCCGACGTCCAACGCTTCGGGCAAGGTGACCGAGATGGATCGATCAACGCAGCCTCCCAAAACGGAAACCGTGACGAAAATGATCAGATAGCGCAGCACGGATCGATCCCAGACCAACAGTTACGTGCTACGCATAGCGTAACCTGCCGACGCGTCCAGATAATTGCGCAGGATCAACCGGCGAAAACCGGCTGATCATGTTACAGAACGTAACGGCTCAGGTCCGTGGATTTGGTCAGCTCACCAAGGTTTTCATCCACAAAGGCCGCGTTGACCACGATTTCCGCACCGGCACGGTCCGGCGCGACAAAGGACAGATCTTCGAAAACGCGCTCCATCACGGTGTACAGGCGCCGGGCGCCGATATTCTCGACGCTCTGGTTCACTTCGGCGGCGATCCGGGCCAGCGCGGCGATCCCGTCCTCGGTAAAGCTGACGGTGACGTTTTCGGTACCCATCAAAGCCGTATACTGGCGGGTCAGCGCGTTGTCCGTCTCGGTCAGGATGCGCACGAAATCCTCTTCGGTCAGCGCACGCAGCTCGACTCGGATCGGCAGACGCCCCTGCAGTTCCGGCAACAGGTCCGAAGGCTTGGCGATATGGAACGCGCCGCTGGCGATGAACAGAATGTGATCGGTCTTGACCGGGCCATGCTTGGTGGACACGGTCGTGCCTTCGATCAGCGGCAGCAGGTCGCGCTGCACCCCTTCGCGGCTGACATCCCCGCCGCGGGTTTCTGCCCGGGCGCAGACCTTGTCGATCTCGTCCAGAAATACGATGCCATTCTGCTCGACCGATTCCAGCGCCGCGCGGGTGACGGCCTCGTCATCCAGCAACTTGTCGGCCTCTTCCCCGATCAGGATGTCATAGCTTTCGGCAACGGTCATGCGACGCTTGACGGTGCGCCCGCCGAAAGCTTTGCCGAAAATGTCGCCCAGGTTCATCATGCCCATCTGACCGCCCGGCTGGCCGGGAATGTCGAACATCGGCATCGGGTTGGACGTGTCGGCCAATTCAAGCTCGATCACCGTGTCGTCCAGCTCGCCGGATTTCAGCTTCTTGCGGAACATCTCGCGGGTGCTCTCGCGGGCGTCCGAGCCGGCGATGGCCTCGATCACGCGGTCCTCGGCAGCCTGATGCGCCTTGGCCTTGACCTCTTCGCGCATGTATTCACGGGTCTGGATGATAGCGGCATCGGCCAGATCGCGGATGATCTGTTCAACATCGCGGCCGACATAGCCGACTTCGGTGAATTTGGTCGCTTCGACCTTGATGAAAGGCGCGCGGGCCAGCTTGGCCAAGCGGCGGCTGATCTCGGTTTTGCCCACGCCGGTGGGGCCGATCATCAGGATATTCTTGGGATAGACCTCGTCGCGGATGTCATCCGGCAACTGCTTGCGCCGCCAGCGGTTGCGCAGGGCCACGGCGACAGCGCGCTTGGCATCCTTCTGCCCGATGATGAAACGATCCAGTTCCGAGACGATCTCGCGCGGGGTCAGGTCGGTCACAGGGCAGTCCTTTCGATGGTCGGCAGTCAGCTGCGGCTTAGGTAAGCACGGGGTCGGCAAAAACAACCGAGACCGCACATTTGGCCGCGTTGGTTAACAATGACCCGGCGCCAATGCAATTCTTTCCTGACCTCCGTGTTGGGAGATTTCGGTGTCCTCTGATAGGGTTGGCGGAATGTGCGCGGGACCCGGAGAGTGAAATGTCCAAGATTGCCAAGATTACCCTGCTGTTCGTGGTGTTCGTGGACTTGATCGGCCAAGGGCTGGTTTTTCCGATCATCAACTCGCTGATCATGGAGACGAAATCGGGCTTTCTGCCGGAAAGCACGCCAATGGGCAGCCGGCACTTCTACTACGGTCTGGTGATCGGGTGTTTCTTCCTGTCCTGGTTTCTGGGCGTCGTCTATGTCTCGAAAGTTTCGGACTCCATCGGGCGCAAGAATGCACTTCTGGTCTGCCTGGGCGGTGCGCTGGCCGGCTATGCGATCACCATTGCGGCGCTGTATCTCAACAGCCTGATCCTGTTGATCGTGGGCCGGTCGATCACCGGGTTCACGGCAGGAAACCAACCCATTGCGCAGGCGGCCATGATCGACGGCAGCACGGATGCAGCCGATCGTGACCGGAACATGGGTTATATCGTGACAGGGGTCAGCTTTGGCCTGGTCGGCGGCCCGATCATCGGAGCGGTCCTGTCGGATGCGGCGCTGTTGGGCAGCGTTGCCACGCTCAAGACCCCATTCTACGGCGCGTTTGTCCTGGTGCTTATCGCGATCCTGCTGGTGCTGTTCTTTTTCAAGGATACCCGAACCGAACGCGAACCCTTCGTCTTTCGCCCCCGCGATGTGACCGACAGCCTGGTCGCCGTACGTGGCCACCCCATGGTTCTGAAGATCCTGCCCGTCTACGCGTTCTTCATGATCGCGAACGTCACCTTCTACGTGTTTGTGGACAATTTCTTGACCAGCGCTTTTGGTTACGGCGTGATCGGCGGCAGCATGGCGATGGTCGTCATCGGTGTTGCGCTGGCCTTCTCAAGTACGTTTCTCGTGAAACCCGCGCAGGAACGGTTCAGCAAGCACAACATCATATATGTTTCGCTGATCGTCATGGTGATCTGCGGCTTTGCCTTTGCCTTCAGCCCCAGCGGCGTGCTCAGCTATGTGCCGGTGTTCCTGTTCTATTTCCTGTTCGGCGTGGCCTACCCGACCCTTCTGGGCCTGTTCTCCTCGTCGGTCAGCGAGGCGGATCAGGGCTGGGTCATGGGCGTAACCACGGCCGTGTTCTGCCTGGCGGGTGGAATCATGTCGCTGATCGGCGGCGGGTTGATGAGCATCGATATCCGCCTGCCCTATTACATCGTGATCGCCTCGGCCATTCTGGGGCTGATCGGGATGCACCGCCGGTGGAAGGGCAAGGAGATTTCGGCCCTGCTGGCCTGACCCCTAGCCCGAAATGCTCTCAACCGTCAGGTTGCCGTTGGTGTAGACGCAGATGTCGGCGGCAATTGCCATGGCCTCGCGGGCAACCTCCTCGGCCGACTTGTCGCTGTCCATCATCGCCCGCGCAGCTGCCAGGGCAAAGTTGCCACCCGACCCGATCGCCGCCACGTCATGTTCCGGTTCGAGCACGTCCCCGGCCCCGGTGATCACGAACAGGTCTCGGCCGTCGGTGACGATCAGCATCGCCTCAAGCTTTTGCAGGTACTTGTCGGTGCGCCAGTCCTTGGCCAGTTCGACCGAGGCGCGGGCCAGTTGACCGGGCGTGGCCTCCAGCTTGGCTTCCAGCCGTTCCAGCAGTGTGAAGGCGTCGGCAGTGGAGCCGGCAAATCCGGCGACGATCTCGAACCCGCCGGGCGACAGGCGCCGCACCTTGCGGGCGGTGCCCTTGATCACGGTCTGGCCCAGGCTGACCTGCCCGTCACCCGCGATGACGATCTGGCCGCCTTTCTTGACGCCGATGATCGTGGTGCCGTGCCAACCGGGAAAGTCGTTCTCCGCCATTCAAGCCTCCGTATCCGTTGATGCCCTATATGGGCCGGAGGCGCGATCCGCGCAACCCGTTCTCAAACTGCCCAAAAGATATGCAATCCGTGCATCACGGGGTTGTCGGACCAGCAATTGTGAGTCGCCTGTCGCAAGACTAGATGAGGCTTACAACCGACACAGGGTCGGCTGTTTCACAAAAGGAATGCGCAAATGGCAACCACCGCAAATATCCATGCGCCGCTCGGAGCAGCTACCATCCTGCGAGTAGTGGACGGCATCTCGCACGCTTTCGAAGCTGCCGCCGAATGGAACACCTCCCGCAAGACCCGCAAGCTGCTGTCGCAACTGAGCGATGCCCAGCTGGAAGATATCGGTCTGGTCCGCGAAGATATCGCCAAGATCTGAATTCAGACCGAATTCGACTAAAGACGAATGGCCGCTTGGATTTCCGGGCGGCTTTTTCTTTTTGCGCAGACCATGCACAAAAAAGGCGCCCGATGAGGAGCGCCTTTTTTGTTGAGTTCCGTTCGGTATCAGATGGATTCGTCGATCCAGCTTTGCAGGGCGGCCTTCGGGGCAGCGCCTGCGCGGTTCGAAACCACCTGACCGTCCTTGAAGATGAACAGCGCGGGAATACCGCGTACGCCCATGGCTGCGGCCGAGTTGGGGTTGCTGTCCACGTCGACCTTGGCGATCTTGACCTTGCCGCCATATTCGGCCGCCAGCTCTTCCAGAGCGGGGCCGATCTGCTTGCAGGGTCCGCACCACTCGGCCCAGAAATCCACCACGACGGGGACGTCCGAGTTCTTGACTTCGGCGTCAAAGGTTTCGTCGGTTACGGCTACGGTCGACATATTCTGTCTCCTGAATGACATGCGGTTGGGATTCGAACGTAGGTGTGCCAATTGGGGAGGTCAAGATATCTGGGCCCGCACCAGCGCATCTGTCACAAGATCGTGTGGCAGCCACATCAGGCGCGCCGTCCGCGTCCACAAAATCGCGGTGCGGATCTCGCGGCCGGGGTAGATCAGCGACAGCGCGGCGGCATAGGCGCCCATCTGGCGCAGCAGGCCCTCGGGGCAGGTTTCGGCCCGATCGGGAACCGTGGCGTTTGATTTGAAATCAATGACTTGCACCACGTCATCCGTCACGATCAACCGGTCGATCACCCCGTGGATCCGGCGACCGTCCAGAGTGGCCGAGACCGGCACCTCGGCCAGCGCGTCCGGGGCAAAGACGGGGGTCAGGTCCGGTGCGGTCAGCACGCCCGCCGCCTCTGCCAGAAGGTCGCGGCGGTCACCGTCCTGCATATCGGGCAGAAGCCGGGCGCAGAGCTGATCCCACCGGTCGCGCGGCGCCGGGGCCAGATGCTCGAGCAGCAGGTGCAGGCGGGTGCCGCGCAGCTTGGCGGCCTCTTCCTCAAGTCCGGTCTCGCCCGGCAGGGCCTTGGCCCCGCCCAGATCGGACGGGCTGAGCGTCTCGGGATCGGGCATCGGCTCGGGCGCGGGCCGGTGGAACAGGTCCGGCAGGGTATCCTGTACCGGCTCCGGGGTCGGGCGATGGTCCAGTGGCAGACCCTCCCAATCGCCATGCGCCAGACGGCGGATGCCGGTGTCGGGGATCTCCGTTGCCCCTGCCCGGCCCATCGCCTCTTCGACCAGTTGGTACCAGCTGGACCCGTCCCGGCCCAGATCGCCGGCCGCCGCCACGATCAGCCATTTCTCGGCCCGGGTCAGCGCGACGTACAGCAAACGCAGCCGCTCGTTCTCCTCGCGTTGGCGCGCGTCTTCGCGGGCACGGGTGACAAGGCTGGGCGACAGGTCGGCGGGCACCTTCCACAGCGGCGTTCCGTCGGCGACCATGATCTCGGCATCGCGGGGCGGCTGCCGCTTGCCGGTGTCCGGCAGGATCACGATCGGCGCCTCCAGCCCTTTCGAGCCATGCACCGTCATCACCCGGATCATGTTACCCACGCCGGTCATCTGGCGCTTGATCTCAAGGTCGTCGGTCTGCATCCAGACCAGGAAACCGGTCAGGCTGGGAATGTCCGACCGCTCATAGGCCAGAGCCTGCGACAGTAGCGCGTTGATGCCGTCCTCGGCCTCGGCTCCCAGACGGCCCAACAATTTGCGACGGCCGTCATGGCGGGTCAGCACCCGTTCGATCAGGTCATAGGGGCGCAGAAAGTCCACCTGCCCGCGCAGATCGTTCAACACAGCCAGCGTTTCGGCAAAATCCCCGGTGCGTTGGCGCAGCGCCGCCCACAGGTACCTTTCCTGCCGGCGATGAGCGAGGTCGAACAGCATCTGCTCGGACCAGCCGAACAGCGGCGATTTCAGCACCGTGGCCAGCGACAGGTCATCCTCGGGCGTGGCCAGAAAGCTCAGCAACGCGGCCAGATCCTTGACCGCCAGTTCCGCGCCCACCTTCAGCCTGTCGGCCCCTGCGATCGGCAGACCCTGGGCCTTGCAGGCGCGGATGATCTCGGCGAACAGGTCCGAGCGGCGCTGCACCAGGATCAGGAAATCCCCCGGCCGCACCTTGCGGCGTACGAATGTGCCGCGCGTGGGGCCGTCTTCGGGGATGGTTTCTCCGGCGTCGATCATGGCCTTGATGCGCGCGGCGATCTGGTTGGCCAGGATCACCGTGTGATGCTGCGCCGCGGGCCGATCGACCGGATCGGTCCAGTCGCCCTCGTCCGCGTCCTCGACCTTTTCCACCACCGGCCACAGATCGACCCGGCCCGGCAGATCGGCTTTGAAGGCGCGGTGCTGCGACTCTTTCTGAAACCCTGCCTCGGCGCGGTTTTCGAACAGAATATCGACCAGCGACAGGATGGAGCTGGAGGAACGGAACGAATATTCCAGCGTCCAATCCCACAGTTTAGAGCCTGATTCCTGCAGTTTCCGCCCGAACTCGGCCTGCATCCGGTCAAAGGCCTGCGGGTCGGCCCCCTGGAAGGAATAGATCGACTGTTTCTTGTCGCCGACCACGAAGATCGTGCGCTCGACCCCTGATCGTGCGCCTTCGCCGCTGGTGAATTCCTGCGCCAGTTTCTCGACCACATCCCATTGATCGGGGCTGGTGTCCTGCGCCTCGTCCACCAGGATGTGGTCGATGCCGCCATCCAGCCGGTACAGAACCCAAGCGGCCACCGCCGGATCGTTCAGCAACAGGCGCGCGCGCAGGATCAGGTCGTCGAAGTCCAGCCAGCCGCGCAGTTGCTTGAGGCGCTCATATTCCGGCAGGAATGCCGCCGCGAAGCGGTGCAGCACCATGGATTTGCGGGCTGCTGCCAGCGCCAGGCGCCCTTCCCGCGCGGCCTCGACACGCCGCATCAGCGACTCAAGCGAATCCATCTGCCCCGCCATAGCCCCCTCGCGCAGCGCCTTGGTGGGAAAACTGCCGATCTTGGCGGTAAAGGGCTCTTTGGCGGATTTTCCGGTCAGGAACACGTCTTCCAGCACGGGCAGCTGACCCAGCGCGGGTTCGGTGAAGCCCGACAGTTTCTCGGCCGCCTTGGCGTCGGTCTTGCCGCCGCCCGCCAGCGCCGGAAGGATCGACCGGATCAGCTCGACCTCGCCGCCCAGAAACACCTGCGCCAGCAGCGCGTCCTCGTCGAAACCCTCGGGCAGGCCAAAACGGGCCAGCACTTCGGGCCATTGCAGCGCGGGCGTGAACAGGGTGCGCTTCTGGGCGATTGCGGCGGTCAGCTTGTCAAAGCCGGTATCGGTGATGTGGCGGGCCACGTCTTCGATCAGGCGGGCCTGCGGGCCTTCGGCGAAATCCTCGACGATTTCCTCGCGCAGAAGGGCCGCGGCGCGGTCTTCCATCTCGGAAAACTGCGGGCTGACCCCGGCCTCGAGCGGGAACCGCCGCAGCAGCGAGGCGCAGAACGAGTGGATCGTCTGGATCTTCAGCCCGCCCGGCGTTTCGATGGCGCGCGCGAACAGGGTGCGGGCACGGGCCAAGCGGTCGGGGTCGATCACCCCCTCGACGCCCAGTTCGGTCAGTTGCCGCAGCAACGCCGCGTCGTCCAGCATCGCCCACTCGCCCAGCCGTTTGAACAGGCGGTTCTGCATCTCGCTGGCGGCGGCCTTGGTGTAGGTCAGGCACAGGATGTGCTGCGGCTGTACGCCGTCCAGCAGCAGCCGCGCCACGCGGTCGGTCAGAACCCGCGTCTTGCCCGAGCCCGCATTGGCCGCCAGCCAGGTCGACGCATCGGGCCGCGCCGCCTGAACCTGCCGTTCGGTCGCATCGTCGCGCGGGGTCATGTCAGATCCTCGGGCCTGGTTTCGGCGGTGCGGTCCCATTCGCCGAACCGCGCCAGGTGGTCATAATCGCCCACGTCGCTGTCCTTGTGCATCATCCGGCGCGACGAAAAGCCCTGATCAGGCTCTAAATAGGCAGAAATCAACTCTTTCAGCTCGGCCAGAACCTTGTCGGGCGGCTCTTTGTCCAGGGGTGCCGGGACCTCTTTGTAGGTGCCGCCCATACCGATGAACACGGCGCTGGCCACGGCCATCGGGTCAAATCCGTCGATCCCGCCCTGCTCGGCCATCGCGGCCTCGATCAGCAGCTGTTTGTCGAACTTGGCCTGCTGCGATTCCGAGGGCGGCGTGCCGGTCTTGTAGTCGATGATGGTCAACGCGCCGCGGCTGTTGCGGTCGATCCGGTCGGCGCGGCCATTCAGGGTGAACCCAAGCGGTTCCAGCGTCAGGCGCATCTTTGCCTCGAACGCGATCGGGCCGCCGTCGCTGCGGCTGCTGATCTCGGCGCGCAGAAAGTCGTCGGCGATCCGCTCCAGCCGCGCCAGCCACAGTTTCCGGGCGGTGGGCCAGGCGACATGCTGATCCAGCAGCGCCTCGGCCCGTTTCAGGAAGTTGTCGCGGGTCAGCAGCGCACCGTCCAGCACGCTGTCCTTGACGAAATGTTCCAGGATCTCGTGGATCACGATGCCGCGCAGCAGGGCGTCGGGCGCCTGTACCAGTGGGTCCAGCGGTTTCAGGCGCAGGACGTGCTTGGCATAGATCGCATAAGGGTCGCGGATCAGCCGCTTGATCTCGGTCACCGAAAGGCGGCGCGGGCGCGCGGCCACCGGCGGGCGCGGTGAAGGACGCGGTGCGGCGGCGATCCGGGGCGCCTGTTCCAGCATCTCGGACCAGCGCAGCCATGTCTTGCCCCGGTCGCGCATCTGTTCCAGCGCCGCGCGGCCGCCCTGATCCGGCAGGCCCTGCAACAGGTTGGTCAACCGGTTCAGCCAGCGTGACGGCACGGTTTCGGCATCATCCGAGCGGACCGCGCGGGTCAGCCAGACCTCGGTCGCGCCGATGGCCTGCTGGAAATCATGCGCCGACAGGCCGATTCGCCGTTCCGGCAGCAACAGGCCGGCACGGTCGCGCATCTGGCGGTTCAGCCAGGGGTCTGGCGCGGGAGCCTCGGGCCAGCTGCCTTCGTTCAACCCGCCCAGGATCAGCAGGTCGGCACCCTGAACGCGCGCTTCGAGCGTGCCCCAGATCATGATCCGCGGGTGGGGGGCGTCGCGGTCGCGGACCTCTTGCCCGGCCAGCAGCGCGCCCAGCAGATCGGCGAAATCCAGCGCCGTCATCTCGCCGCCGTGCTCGGCCTCGTCTGCAAGTCCCGAGATCACCGCCAGCGCCGATTGACCTGCGTTCTTGTCCCACAACTCGCCCGCGCCGTCGGTTCCGGCGCTAGCAATCGCCTCGGCCAGATCGCGCAGGCGCTGCACCCAGTCGGTCAGGGGCAGGGTGCCGCTGATCTGCTGGTTGCAGAAATTGCGGATCAGCCACAGAGCCCACGCATCCGGCACGTCTTTTTCGACGGCAAAACCTGTCAGGCTGGCGCTGTCGGGGAAGGGCGGGCCGTTGCGGCGCAGGTGCAGTTCCAGATCGCGGCTGTGCAACAGATGCGCGCCGCGGTCGCCGGCGCTGTGACACAAAGGGTGTTTCAGCAGGGTCAGCAGTGCCTCGGCATCCAGACGGCGCGCGAACAGCCCGGCCACATGGCGCAGGAACCGGCCCGGTGGCGACAGTTGCAGCGGCAGGCCGGCGCTGTCATCGGGCAGGATGTTCCAGCGGTCCAGCGCGGCGCTGACCTGGCGGGTCAGCATCCGGTCGGGGGTGATCAGGGCGGCGGTCTGGCCGGTCTCGGCCGCCTGCCGCAGGCGCAGGGCGATGGCCAGCGCCTCGGCCCGCGGCGATTGCGCCTCGACCAAGGTGATGTTGCGAGTCGCGGCATCCAGATCGCGCAGCTGCGGGCCTTCGCTCATCCAGGCATCGGTGATCGGGGCAGGGCGCAATGCCAATGAAACCAGACGGTTGCGCGCGGGCGAGGGGGGCTGGTCCGGGGTCCAGGCTGCAATCTGGGCCGGCCCGATCCCCAGTTCGGTCATCAGCTTGCGGAACCGGTATTGCGGGTGATCCTCCGAGGTCATTGCCGAATCCAGCCGCTCCCAGACATGGGCGGGCTGGTCGAAATCGTACCCCGGCAGGATCAGCGCCCCCTGCGGTAGCCGCGCCACCGCCTGCATCAGCATCAGCGTGGTTCCGCGCGAGCCGGTGGACCCGGCCAGGATCACCGGGTGTTGCGGCGGCGCGTCCTGCCAGCGGGCGATCAGGTTCTCGACCACGCGGCGTTGGCGGGCCTGCACGTCCAGGCTGCCATCCTCGGTCTTCAGGAACTGGTCGGCGATGCCGATGAAGGCCTGCGCCCGTGCCCAATGGCCCGACAGGTCGGTCACGTCCAGCTGCCGGATTGCCTCGGGCGGGACGCCTTCGCCCTGCATCTCTTCGATCAGGGCGGCGAGGCTGTCGGACAGGTCGAACAGCGAGGACCGTGCGGCCAGGTCCGGTTGCTGGTCCAGAAGTCGCGCCACCAGTTGCGTCAGTTCCAGCCGGCGACGCAAGGGCGGCACGGCGGGCGGTACCTGATCCAGATCGACGCTTTCGCCCAGATCGGTCACCAGCGAAATGCGGGGCAACAGGCAGGGCGGACCCTGATCGAACAGCTCGCGCACGCGGCGGGCCATGCGGCGGGTGTTCAGCACCAGTTGCACGCGGGCCAGTGCCTCGGGCGGGTGGCCGTCGCAGCGCGCCCGCAGCCCACGCACCAGTGCCTGCGGAAAATCCGCACCGGGCGGCACCGCAAAGACCCGGGGGGTGGCGCTGGGTTCAAACATCGGCCAGCATCTCCTCGGCCAGGGCGATGCCTTCGGGCCGGCCCACATCGCACCAGCGCCCGGGATACTGCAGACCGTACAGCCGGCCATCGCGGTGCATCCGGTCCCACAAGATATTGAGCGAGAACGCTTTTTCCGGAATGTCCGCCAGACCGTCGGTCTTCAGGATCTGAATGCCGCCATAGACGTGACCCGGCCCGCGTTCAAGCCGGCCTTGGGGGTCGATCCTGAAATCTCCGAGGCCTGCATGTCCGATCGTCTGTGCGATCGGCACGCAGATCAACAGAGCGTCCATCCGCGCCGGATCCCAAGCCGCCTTCAGCAACTCCAAAGGGTTGGGCCCGGACCAGATCGCATCGGTGTTCATCGTGAAAACCGGCCCCGGACCCAGCAGCGGCAGGGCCGCGCGCAATCCGCCGCCGGTTTCCAGGATGTCCGGCTGTTCGTGTGAAAGCAGGACACCACGTGGCGCCAAATGATCTGTCAGCTGATCAGCCAGGTAATGCAGGTTCGCGACCACCCGGCGCGGCCTTAGCGCATCCGTCAGGTCCAGCGCATGGTCGATCAGCGGCCGTCCGGCCACTGGGATCAGCGGCTTGGGTCGGGTGCGGGTCAACGCGCCCATGCGGGTGCCGAAACCGGCGGCAAACAGCATGATGGCCTCGGGTGTATCGGTCATCCGGCCCTCAGCCTTGCAAGGTTTTCGGGCGTTGGGGATGGCAGCGCCTGCCGAACCAGATCCGCGACCGAGACCAGCGCCGGATGCTCGAGATCGCGCATCAGATGAGCCCAAGCCGCCGGGATAAGATCCACGTAATGCGGTTTGCCATAGTCGGTGGCAAGGCGGGCAAATCCACCCAGTATCCGCAGGTTGCGTTGGGCGCCGAGGACACTGTACGCCGTGCGGAAATCGTGGTCATCCACACCTGTTGCCGTGATGTAGCGGTTGACCATGCTCATTTCGATTGCGGCGGGCACAGTGCGGCGGACATCCTGCAGCAACGACATCAGGTCATAGGCGGGATGGCACAGCATTGCGCTTTGAAAATCCAGCAGACCGACCCGGCGGACCCCGTCGCGCTCAGGCAGCCAGATCAGGTTCTCGGCATGGTAGTCCCTTAGGGTCGCCACCCGCGTGCCCGAGGTTTCCTGCAGCAATATGTCGGCGAACCGATGCTGAAAACGATCATGGGCGTCTTGGTCATAGGCGCCTTGTATCCCTTGGGCATATTTGGTGAAGGCAAGAGCCGACAATTCCGCCATGAGGGACGGGTCATAGCTGTCCAATGAGGGCAGGGGCCCAGAGTGCAGATGGATCAGCACGTCGGTTGCGGCCTCGTACAATTCACGCTCGACTTTCGGTTGCTTCTCGATCAGGCGGGCAAACAGATCGTCGCCGAAATCCTCCAGTAGGAGGAACCCGTTCTCGGCGTCCTCGGCAAGAATCTCGGGCGCGCTCAGATCGACGGACCGCAGGTATTCTGCCACCCTGACAAACGGTTCCACGTCTTCCCCCTTGTCCGGGGGCGCGTCCATCAAAACGGCGGTCCGCCCGGTGTCCGGGTCGGTCAGACGTTCATACCGGCGGTTCGAGGCGTCTCCGGCCAGCGGCGCGTGCGAGGCTTTGGCCCAAGGGGTCCGTGCGATCAGCGCCTCGGCCAGAACTGCGCGGTTGGTCATGCGATCCTCTTCAATTTGTCGGTCCACTTGGGGTCGGACCACGTCAGCGTCAGGTGTCGGGTTTCTTCGGCAGCAGGGTCGGCGTGAAACTGCAGCAACAGGGCCGAGGCCGGTTGTAGCGGACCCAGCTTGTCAGGCCATTCCACAAGGCAGATCGCCGTATCAAAGGCCTCGGTCAGGCCCAATTCCTCGATCTCATCCACCGAGGTAAGCCGGTACAGGTCGGAGTGCCAGATTTCGCCGGCTTCACCATCGTAAACCTGAATCAGCGTGAATGTGGGCGATGGCACATCTTCGGGCACAGGCAGGGCCGATTGGATCAGATTGCGTGCAAAATGGGTTTTGCCACTGCCGATTGGGCCGTCCAGCAAAATAACGTCGCCGGGCGCCAAATGGGCGGACAGGCGGCTGGCCAGATCGGCGGTTTCTTCCGGTGATGTCAGAGTGATCGAAGCGGGCGAATTCATGGCGCCACAATGAACGGGGGCCGAACCCTCTGCAACCCGGTTCAGGCGGTGATCTGCAACATATCCGGCGTTTCTCCACGCGCGTGTTCGATCGTGAACCGGACGATGGTTGCGCCATTCTGGATAGGGCTGACCGTACACAAGAGCCGGGTGCCGTCGCGCTTGTACAGATCAGAGCTCCACTCGGCCCGGTTGTTGCGCATTTCCACGAAGTCCCGAATATCACCCAGAATTGGATTGGCCTGGCATTGCGACTGCCACTGGCGCGTGACGTCCAGAACCGTGGCTGGTTCAAAGCCGACCTCGTCCGAGTCTCCCCACAGCAGCTGGTAGGCGTAGTTGGTGAAAGCCAGTGTCCCGTCATCGGCAAAAACTGCGACGGCGTCCGCAAGCTTGTCGAGGATTGACTGCATAAGGTCCATCTCGGACCGGAACCGGCGGGTCAGGGTGATCTCGGCCGTGATGTCCTCGAACAGAAAGGCGACGGCGCCGTCGGGATGGGGGCGACCGTTGACCGAATAGACTGAGCCCGACGGCAGTGACCAGGTTTCCTGATAGTTTCCGTCCTCGGCCGCTTCCAGAAGATCGTTCATCTGCCGGCGCCAACTGCGGTAGTTCTTGGGTTCGGGCATCATGTGCTGATCCCGAAGGCGGTCAAAGAAGCTTGAGATATTCGGCCGGCAACTCAGGAAGTCGGGCGGCAATGCGGTCAGGTCGATCAAGGCGGGGTTGAACAGCGCCAACTGGCGGTTTCGATCAAAGATTGCCAGGCCGATCGACAGTTGCGCGAAGGTTTTCGTCATCGTCTGGACGAATTTGCGCTGGGCGGTCTCGGCCTCGACAATGGCGTTTACGTCGACCGCGTAATGCAGGTGACCTTCGTCCAGCCCCACAAGCGTCAGATCGAACCACAGCTTGCTGCTGCTGTCCTTCACCGGAATTGACACGCGGGTCTTCTTGCCGGGCCGCGCGTCTTCGGTCAGTTCAGGGAACATGGGTTGGGTCAGATCCGTGTCCTGCCCGCGCGCCTTGCGGGCCAGCGCGACATAGGCGGCGTTGCACCATCTTACCTTGTTGGCATGATCCAAAAGCCACACGGGGTAGGGCGCGCGATCCATGGCGAGGCGGATCGGATCGTTCGGATCCCTCCTTGTCGGTTCGGTGATGCCGGTCAGATCACGCAACTGCACCCGGACGATGCCGTCGATCCATTCACACCGAACCTCGCGCTCGACCGTACAATCTATCGCCGAAACCACGATATTGCCTTGCTGGCGGACGGTTTCGTAAGTCTCGGGGAAGGCCGGAAAGTCGCGCTGCAACAGGCGCCTGAGATCATCCCAGTCATTCACCGCCTCGAACCCGGACAGGGCGGTGTCGGAGTGGCTGATCAGGCGGCTTCCGTTGAACAAAAACACCGCATCCAACAACGAAGCCGGCGCAGACAAACCAAAATTGTCACCACGCCGCGGACGGCGCGGCATGAGCCACTGCAGGGCAAAGCCCGACGAAACCAGGCTGGTCGCCGCAAGTATGATCCAGTCGGCCACAGTGCCGCCTACCCCAAAAACAAACCGGACCCGACTTTGCGCTTAAATAGTTAACGGTGTCTTAACTCAGACCTGGAACCGTTCGTTCACGCCCGATGGCACCGGGTTGTCGCCTGTCTGCGCATCGATCAGCTTGCGCGGCCATATCACCAGCACGATTGCACCGCGTCGCTCGGCCTGGTCCGTCACCGCCTGGTAAGGGTCTGACCCATTTGCAAATTTCAGTTCGGCGCCGCTGCGCTCCAAGAGCGTTTTTGCGATGAATAGGCCCAACCCCATACCCTCGTATTCGGGGCGTGTGCGCAGATCGCTTTCGGCGCGTCTGCGGCGCATGAACGGGTCACCGATACGGCCGATGATGTGTGACGGATAACCACGCCCGTCATCCATGATGCTGACGGTGATCCGGTCCGGCGTCCATTCGGCCTCGACCCAGACTTGTGCGCGGGCAAAGTCCACGGCGTTCTGGATCAGGTTTCGCAGCCCATGAATGATCTCGGGCTTGCGCAGGATCGAGGGCTGCTGGACATCCCCGTCAGGCCCCGGGCCTTCGTCAAAATGTACCTGTTTGCCCCTGTGTATATGGGGCTCGGCCGCCTCGTGGATCACGGCGGACAAAGGTGCCTGGCGCAGGTGCAGGTCATCTTTGCCGGCCCGACCCATGTCGCGCAGGATGTCGCGGCATCGGTCGGCCTGTTCGCGGATCAGGGCGGCGTCTTCTTTCAGGTCCGGGCGGTCGTCCAATTCTTCGATCAGTTCCGAGCTGGTCAGCTTGATCGTGGCCAGTGGGGTCCCCAACTCGTGCGCGGCGGCGGCGACAACGCCGCCGAGGTCGGTCAGCTTCTGCTCGCGCGCCAGGGCCATATGGGTGGCGGCCAGCGCCTCGGACATCGACTGAACTTCGGCGCTGATGCGGTGCGAATAGGCGCCGATGAATACGATCGCGATCACGATGGCGGCCCAGTTGCCGAACAGCAGGATGTCGGGGATGTCCAGAACAAGGCCGAGATCGGTGCGCAGCGGCAGGTGAAACTGGGCCAGAAGCGTCGCCAGCACGATTGCGGCGCCCCCGATGATCAGGGTCGACCGGGTGCTCATGACGTTGGCCGCAATCGTCACGGGGCCCAGCAAAAGCAGGGCAAACGGGTTGTTCAGACCGCCTGTGAGATACAGCAGGAAAGCCAGCTGCAGCAGGTCGAACATCACCATGAGGAAGTTTTCAAATTCCGACAGGCGCTTGTTCTGCGGGAACAGCAGGATGGCGGTCAGGTTGCCCATGACCGAAACACCGATAGCAAGGTAGCACAGCCCAAGCTCCAGCTGGACGTGATAGGTCTGCTGGGCAACGGTGATGGCCGTGATCTGGCCGATGATTGCCACCCACCGCAGCAGGATCAGCGTGCGCAGCCGGATCCAGCTGCTGCGTTCCTGTCCGCGCCAGAGGCTGGTGTTGGAATCCGTCATCGGGCGATTATGTCCTGTTGCGTCCGCTGGTCAACTTGATAGGTGTCCCGGCCGAACCGATCAACAACCCCATGTGTCAGGAATTTCGCCATGACCCGCCTTTATGCCATTCTTGCAACCGTCGTGCTGGCCGTGGGCCTGGGCGCCATGTGGCTGATGACGCGCGGCGGCGGCTCGGATGACAAGTTTGCCCAGTGCCGGTCGAGCCAGATTGCAGGCGGCACCGCAACCATCGGCGGCCCGTTCGAGTTGATCAACTCCAAGGGTGAAACCGTGACCGACAAAGACGTGATCACCGAACCCTCGCTGATCTATTTCGGTTATACTTTCTGCCCCGATGTCTGCCCGCTGGACACCACCCGCAATGCCGAGGCGGTCGACCTGCTGACCGAGCGCGGTTATTCGGTCACTCCGATCTTCATCTCGGTGGACCCGGATCGGGACACCCCCGACGTCGTGGGGGATTTTGCCTACAACCTGCATGAAAAGATGATTGGCCTCACCGGTACGCCGGAACAGGTCAAGGCCGCGAGCCAGGCCTACAAGACCTATTACAAGGCCCAGGACAAGAGCGACGAGTACTACCTCGTCGACCATTCGACATTTACCTACCTCGTCACGCCGCAGGACGGGTTCCTTGAGTTTTTCAAACGCGACGCGACGGCCGAGCAGATGGCCGACACCGTTGCCTGCTTTGTGGACCAGGCGGCAGAGTAACCGTCGGTTTGACCTTTGGTGTGGCGCTGCTATTACTCATCTCAAAGCCTACCGGCATGAAATAGCAGAAAGACCACACCATGGCAGACAGTGCTCAGCTTGACATCGGCCCCGACAAATCCCTGCTTTTGGTGGATGATGACGAGCCGTTTCTGAGACGTCTCGCCAGAGCGATGGAAAAGCGCGGGTTCGAGGTGGAAACCGCCGGTTCCGTCGCCGCCGGACGCGCGATCGCCACCGCCCGCCCGCCTGCCTTTGCCGTGGTGGACCTGCGGCTCGAGGACGGCAACGGGCTGGACGTGGTCGAGGTGCTGCGGGAAAAGCGCCCCGACAGCCGGGTCGTGGTTCTGACCGGATACGGTGCAATTGCGACTGCCGTGGCGGCGGTGAAAATCGGCGCCACCGACTATCTGTCGAAACCTGCCGACGCCACCGACATCACCAACGCGCTGCTGGCCAAGGGCGACGAACTGCCCCCGCCCCCCGAAAACCCCATGAGCGCGGACCGCGTGCGGTGGGAGCACATCCAGCGGGTTTACGAGCTGTGTGACCGAAACGTCTCGGAAACAGCGCGGCGTCTGAACATGCACCGCCGGACCTTGCAGCGGATTCTGGCGAAACGCAGCCCGCGGTAGCGTTTTGCCGATCGGCACTATTCTGGCAACAGGCTTGGGAAATCAAGAAATTAAGGTTCGCCTACAACTTCCACTGAACCTTCGCCAATAAGGTCCTGAAGTTCTGTTGTAGAACGCCTGCCGGTCCGTCCGCTCGTGCGGATTGCTTCACCAGCAATTCGAACAACCTCAGGGGACGAAGCAAATTTCGAGTGACTTGTGCTTTGAGAGTCCTGTACTTGGCTGAGATCAATAACGGTGACTCCTGACTTTGCGAGTTCGGCGGCATCGGCTGTGCCAACACGGTCGACTCCGCCAGAAATGAACTTCGAAAAACTCAAGGCTCCGTCGTCCGAGGATACGAGAACAAAGATTTTCTGATTGTCGTGGGTGATAGTTGAGAGCTGGCTTTCGAATACCGCCAAATCGATATCGGGTGCTGCCAGAATTATGTTTCGAATTTTTTTGTTGGGATTAAACTCGCCAGCAATTTCGGCTTGTGAGATGGCTTCCATCGTAAGGAACGCTCCCATCGAAAACGCGAGTATGTCAAATTGTTGAGCCTGTGATCGCGAAATGATCTCACCGGCTTTCAAAAAGTCTGATCTGGCAGCGAGGGCGCTGTTGATATCGTAGACGTATTTCAGAGTCTCTGCAGCAGACGCCCATGACATCAATACGGGGATCCCGTCATACTCGGTATCCTCGACAAACTGTGCCAATCTAAGGATGGCATCGCTCAGGGTCGTGTTGTAGCCGTGCACAAAGACCAGAACGTTTCTGTCGGAAACGCTGAGGTTCAGTAACTGATTGTCAATTTCAGAAACAAAGGCGGCTTCCGAAACATAGACTTTTGGTTCAACTATGGTGAAGTGCTTTGAGGCAATAGGTGGCAGAGAGCTGGCTCTTTCAATTTTCCCTGCTTTGTGAATTGGCGGGATGGTGACGACTACTGAAGCCAAGCCCAAACCCTCACCGCGGTCACCGGAAAAGAAGACCCCTTCTGCACCGGACGCTTGACGCGTCGTGGCAATGAAGACTGTTTGGCGCTTGGCCTCTTTTACCTCAGATGCAGGCAGTCTTGGATTATCGATCCCTACCAATTCCGGCGGGCGGCCGCATGAAGCCGCTCCCAGCAACATCATTGTGGATAAACACAGAAGCCGGAATGCGCGCGGTAGATCCGAAGTTCCAATTCTGAGGCGTTTCATACAACGACGATCACTCGGTTCGGTTGCGCCTCATTAGACTGACGGTGCCGTTCTTCTGTCAACCGACGAACGCTGGAGCCGCTTTTTTTGGCTCAAGCAGTGTCTTCTCTGCGGAACGATATTGAGTAAATGAGGCCGTTCTTCGGAGTTTAGTCACACGGACTGCGTGGGCGCCGCAAAGGCAAATATGCGGCTGGGGGCAAGCAAGATTCCGTTACCATTCGAGTTTCATAGCTCCGCCAACAGCTCCGCGTGCCGCGCCGTATATGCCTGCCGAACCTCAACCGGTGGCCTGAGTGTGATCTGCAACCTCTCCATCACCGCCGCGTCCGGTCGGCCGAAGAACTTGGTTGCCTCGGCCTCGGAAAACCCCGCGATCTGGGTGGCCTCCATCCACGCGCTGATCCGGTCGGCTTTCTTGATCTGACGTTTCACCGTTTTCGGCACCGCGGCGGGCAGGCCAAAGCGGATGTGGATTGCAGCCGCCAGCCGGTCGTCCAGCGCGCCATAGCCCGGGCCGACCGCGGCCTTCACCGGCGAGATCATGTCGCCGATCACATATTCCGGCGCATCGTGCAGCAGCGCCGCCAGCCGCCATTTCACTGGCGCCTTGGGGGCGATCCGGCCGAACAGCTCTTCGACCAGCAGGGAATGCTCGGCCACGGAATAGGCGAAATCACCCGCCGTCTGGCCGTTCCAGCGCGCCACGAAAGCCAGACCATGGGCGATATCCTCGATCTCGACATCCACCGGTGTCGGGTCCAGCAGGTCCAGCCTGCGGCCCGACAGCATCCGTTGCCATGCCCTGGGTTGTGTTGCCATTCTGCCATGCCCCATCTTGTCCACCGTGCCCGAGATCCGGTTTTATGCTATGCTTAAGCCATCCTGATCACTGGCTGCCAACAATTTCTTGAGCAATCGTGCTTTGAACCGGCACCTTGTGATCACGACATGAAGACTGAGGGGGGCATACGCTCCTCCCAGTGTGCCCCTCTCGGATTGAAACCCAACCGAAAGGAGCCTGTCATGTTCAAGCGTGTATTCGGACTGGCACTTGTCTTTGGAATGGCTGCGGCAGCGCCGCCTGCATTGGCACAGAACTGTGCCTTGCGCGGAGATGTGATCGCCAAACTGCAGCAATCCTATTCAGAGGAGCTTGCCTTTGGCGGCTTGCAGAACTCGCGAGGCGGACAAACGGTCATGGAGGTATGGGCCTCACGCGAAAGCGGGACCTATACCGTTCTGGTGACCCACGCCAACGGCATCAGCTGCATTGTCGCCGCCGGCACCGATTTCTTTGAAGCGATCCCAAAGATTCAAGCCGAGGGGACGCCCAGTTGAACTGAGCGCCGCTCGCGGTCCACTGCCACCCACATTGCCACTTTTCCCCAACGGTGTTAGGGGCTGCCCAAACCGTTGTTGATCGGAATGGAGCATCTGATGGCTGGCGACTACATCGTCAAAGACATTTCACTGGCCGGGTTCGGCCGCAAGGAATTGGATATCGCGGAAACCGAAATGCCGGGCCTTATGGCTCTGCGTGCGGAATACGGCGACAACAAGCCGCTGAAAGGGGCGCGCATCGTCGGGTCGTTGCACATGACGATCCAGACTGCCGTGCTGATCGAAACGCTGGTCGCGCTGGGCGCGGATGTGCGCTGGGCGTCGTGCAACATCTTCTCGACCCAGGACCATGCGGCAGCGGCCATCGCCGAGGCGGGCATTCCTGTCTTTGCCATCAAGGGCCAGACTCTGGAAGAGCATTGGGACTATCTCGACAAGTCTTTCCTGTTCGAAGACGGCCCGAACATGATCCTGGATGATGGCGGCGACGCCACGCTGTACATCCTGCTGGGCGCGCGCGCCGAAGCGGGCGAGGACATCATCCCCGTCCCGTCCTCGGAAGAGGAAGAAGTCATCAAGGCGCAGATCAAGAAGCGGATGGCCGCCAGCCCGGGCTGGTTCACCAAGGTACGCGATCAGATCAAGGGCGTGTCCGAGGAAACCACCACCGGCGTCAACCGCCTGTATCAGCTGGTCAAGGACGGCCAACTGCCGTTCCCGGCGATCAACGTGAATGACAGCGTCACCAAGTCGAAGTTCGACAACAAGTACGGCTGCAAGGAATCGCTGGTCGACGGTATCCGCCGCGCCACCGATACGATGATGGCTGGCAAGGTTGCCGTGGTCTGTGGCTATGGCGACGTGGGCAAGGGCTCGGCCGCGTCCCTGCGCGGCGCTGGCGCCCGCGTGAAGGTGACCGAGGTCGACCCGATCTGCGCCCTGCAGGCCGCCATGGACGGGTTCGAGGTGGTTCTGCTGGAAGACGTGGTTTCGACCGCCGACATCTTCATCACCACCACCGGCAACAAGGACGTGATCCGCATCGAGCACATGCGCGAGATGAAGGACATGGCCATCGTCGGAAATATCGGCCATTTCGACAACGAGATTCAGGTGGCCAGCCTGAAAAACCACAAATGGACCAACATCAAGGACCAGGTGGACATGATCGAGATGCCCTCGGGCAACCGCATCATCCTGCTGTCCGAAGGCCGTCTGTTGAACCTGGGCAATGCCACCGGACACCCGTCCTTCGTGATGTCGGCCTCGTTCACCAATCAGGTTCTGGCCCAGATCGAACTGTTCACCAAAGGCGACCAGTACGAGAACAAGGTCTATATCCTGCCCAAGCACCTGGACGAGAAGGTTGCACGCCTGCATCTGGACCGGATCGGCGTCAAGCTGACCAAGCTGGACAAGGAACAGGCGGATTACATCGGCGTTACGCCCGAAGGCCCGTTCAAGCCCGAGCATTACCGGTATTGATCCGTCAGAAATACGCGGAGAAGGCGGCCATTTGGGCCGCCTTTTTTGTTGCGCTCAGCGGAGCGGCGGCACGAAATCGCCGCGCCCCTGCGGCGTCAGGTCCAGAATGTTCCACAGGGGCCAGGCAGCATCGACATGGCGTGGATGCCAGTCGCTGGGCTGAAAGAACAGCTCGGAGCTCCAGAAATGGTGAATGCCATCCGCATCGCGTTGAAACACGTTCAGAATCGGCAACTGGTTTCCGTCCTCGGTCTCGGCCAGATAGTCTTGCTGGTACGTTGTATCCAACGCGGAATAGAGCGGCAGATCCTGCCAGCCCATGCGCTGGCTCAGCGCAGCCAGGGCATCCGGTGTATTCTGCGCCACGACCGCAAAGGCGGTTTTTCGGGTCAGATGTGCGACCTGCCCGGTCAGCCCGTCCAGAAAGGCCGAGCACATGGGGCAGGGGTCCTTCGCCTTGGGGCCAAACATCAGCGAATACACGACCAGAGTGTCATGATCACCGAACAGGCTTGAAATCGGGGCAATTTTGCCCCCGAGGTCCCGAAACGCGTAATCCTGCGGGATTTGGCCGCCCTTGGGCAAGGTCCGGCGCAGCGCGGCCACTTCCTCGACCCGCGCACGCAGATCGGCTTCGGCGGCCAACAGAGCATTTCGGGCGGTTCGGTATTCGGCGCTTTCGTTCGGTAGGGCGATGGTCATGGCAGTCTCCTCGACTCAATGATTAACTAAAATGTTAAATAAAACTGAAACAATGATCAACCCGAAGGTGCGCGTATCCCTGCCTTGGGGGGAAACCGTAGGATTTTTCCCTTTGTTGAAAAGCTGTCAGCCGTTACCGTTCAGCCAGCGCCGCAAAGGCCGGAACCCAACCCACACAGGAGAGGACAATGGGAAAACGTGACGAGTTGATCGCCAAATACGCGGATGATCTGACGAACAAATGCTGTATGACGCCGGACATGGACCTGCTGACCAAGGTTACCATTGGATGCGGCCCGGCCATCTATGACGCGGATGCCGCGACCGTCGCCGCCAGCCAGGAAGGTGAGCTGGAGACCGTCAAGAACAACTTCCTGATCAAGAAACTGGGCCTGTCGGATGGCCCCGAGCTGATGGCAGCGATCAACAAGGTCATGGAGACCTATGGCATGTCCGAGCGCAACAAATACCGTGCAGTGGTCTATTACATGCTGACCAAGCATTTCGGCAAAGAGTCGGTCTACGGCTGATTCCACCGCGACATTCGGAAACGCCCGCCCGACTGGTTCGGCGGGCGTTTTGCATTTGAATCATAATCTATTGATTTCATGTTTGAAAAACCGCCGTGTTCTGGGGTACGTTCAACCCGTGACCAGGACGGTCAGAACCAGAGATTTCTTTGCGTGTGGTGAGTAGGGAGCACGCGGGGTAGGGAAGGTTCTGCATCGTCAGGGCCTTCCCTTTTTTCAATCCGGTTCGGTCTGGCCCAATTCGCAGATCACCGCCCATTCAGCATCCGAGACGGGCTGCACCGACAGGCGCGAGTTTTTCACCAGCACCATGTCGGCCAGCCTCGGATCAGCCTTGATCTGGTCCAGCGTGACCGGTTTGGCGAAGGGGCGCACCGCCTTGATGTCCACGCAGTCCCACCGGTCGTCGTCGGTGGTGCTGTCGGGGTGAGCCTCGGCGCAGACCTCGACGATGCCGACGATCGCCTTGTCCTTCTGAGAATGATAGAAAAACCCCCGGTCGCCCAGCTTCATCTGCCGCATGAAATTGCGGGCCTGATAGTTGCGCACCCCGTCCCATTCCTCGCCCGCGTCGCTCTTGGCGACCTGCTGGTCCCAGCTCCAGGTCGAGGGTTCGGATTTGAACAGCCAATAAGCCATCAGCCGATGACCTTCTTCCACGGGATCAGTTCGACCGATTTGAACAGACCGGCCTTGGCGTAGGGATCGTTGTCGGCCCAGGCCTGTGCGGCGGCCAGGTCCTCGACATCCAGGATGACCAGCGACCCGATCATGGCATCGCCGTCCAGCAACGGCCCGGCCTGTGCGACCACGCCGGTTTCTTCGATATAGGCCAGGTGCGCGGCGCGGTTGTCCAGCCGGGTCTGCAGGGCGCCGTCCTTGTCGCGGGCGATCAGGGCGATAAGCATGTCATTCCTCCTTGAGTGGGCGATTGAGCAGGGATTGCAAAGCCTCGGCAACACTGTAGGCGCCACGGCTGAGCTGCGCCACCGTCTGGCATATGGGCATGTCCAGCGCCTCGGTCGCGGCGATGGCGGCCATGGCATTTGCCGTGGCCACGCCTTCGACGGTGGTCGCGGCGTCAAAGGACTCGCTGCGGCCCAGCGACAGGCCGAACCGGAAGTTGCGCGACAGGTCGGACGAGCAGGTCAGGACCAGATCGCCCAGACCCGACAGGCCCATCAGGGTTTCGGGCCGGGCGCCGCGCATCGCGGCAAAGCGCTGCATCTCGGCAAAGCCGCGCGTCATCAGGGCCGCGCGGGCGCTGTCCCCCAGACCCGCGCCGATGCAGGCCCCGCAGGCGATGGCCATCACGTTCTTCAGTGCGCCGCCCAGTTCGGCCCCGGTCACGTCGGTGGTCCGGTAGAGCCGCAGGTTGGCGGTGGTCAGCGACTGTTGCAGCCGGGTGCCCAGGTCCGCGTCGCCGCAGGCCAGTGTCAGCGCCGTAGGCAACCCGCGGGCGATGTCGTCGGCAAAGCTGGGCCCGGTCAGCAAGGCAGTGCGTGCACCGGGCAGCACCTGTTCGATCACGGCAATCGGACCCAGACCGGTGGACAGTTCGATGCCTTTGCAGCAGGCCACGAGGGTGCGACCCTGCAGGTCCGCTGCATAGTCCGACAGGACATCGCGCAGTTTTTGCATGGGCACGGCCAGCAACAACACGTCGCTTTGACAGGCCAGGGTGATTTCAGCTGTCACCGTGATGGCGTCGGGCAGGGTGACACCCGGCAGACGGGTGTCATTGCGGCGGGTCGCCTGCATCGTCTGCGCCTGCTCGCCCGACCGGGCCCACAAGGTGACCGGACCCTTGCCCGCCAGCGAAATCGCCAGCGCGGTGCCGAAGGCGCCCGATCCAAGGACCGAGACGTTCATGCCTTGGCCCCCTTGCGCCCGCCGCCCAGCATGGCCGGGCTGGTTTGATCCAGCGGCCAGCGCGGCCGGGCGGTCAGGTCCAGCCCGTCACGCGCGCCCAGCCGGAACCGCTCCAACCCGGCATAGGCAATCATCGCCGCATTGTCGGTGCACAGGTGCAGCGGCGGGGCGGTAAACCGTGCGCCCGCATCCGCGCAAACAGACTCTAACGCGGTCCGAATGGCTGTGTTGGCCGCGACGCCCCCGGCCACGGCGATGACCGGCTCGGCCGGGTTGGTTTCAAGATACAGGGCGATGGCGCGGCGGGTCTTTTCGGCCAGCGTATCCACGACCGCCTGTTGGAACCCGGCGCACAGATCGGCGCGGTCCTGACGCGTCAGCCCGCCCTTGTCGGCCACGATCTGGTCGCGCATCCGCATCAAGGCGGTCTTGAGCCCGGAAAAGGACAGATCGCATCCGGGCCGGTCCAGCAGCGGCCGCGGAAAGCGAAAACGTTTGGGATCGCCATCGCGCGCCTCGGCCTCGACAGAGGGGCCGCCGGGCTGGGGCAGGCCCAGCAGACGCGCGGTCTTGTCGAAGGCCTCGCCCGGGGCGTCGTCGATGGTGCCGCCCAGCCGGGTGAACTGCTCGGGGCCGTGGGCGATCAGGTATTGGCAATGCCCGCCGGACACCAGCAGCATCAGGTAGGGAAAGGCGATCCCGTCCGTCAGCCGCGGGGTCAGCGCGTGGCCGGCCAGGTGGTTGACGCCGATCAGCGGCAGACCGGTGGCCGCGCTGATCCCCTTGGCGCACATCACGCCGGACATGACCCCGCCGATCAGTCCCGGCCCGGCGGTCACGGCCACGGCGTCTATATCCTGCAGAGTCAGGCCCGCCTGCTCCAACGCCTGCTGCACGCAGACATCCAGCTTTTCGGCATGCGCGCGCGCCGCGATCTCGGGCACCACGCCGCCAAAGGCACTGTGCAGCTCCGTCTGGCCATGCACGACCGAAGACAGAACCTCAGCCCGTTGCCCGCCGGACTGGCGCACCACGGCCGCCGCCGTGTCATCACAGCTGCTTTCCAATCCCAGAACGGTAAGTGTTTGCACCATCTGCCTGAACCATTGCATCATGATCTGGTCGCGGGGTATCACCCCGCGCCGCAGCAAACAATCCTCAAGGCCCGAACGCCCGCCCGTGTACCTGTTGATGACCCGCCCCCGCGCCGCCTCGGAAAGGTTCGTGGCGCAGCTGCCCGAACGTTTGCGGTCGCGGGTTCAGGTGGTCTATTCCCCGCTGCTGGATATCCGACCGATGGAACAGGCGGTGGACACGACTGGAATTCGGGGCCTGATCTTCACCTCGGCCAATGGCGTGGCGGCCGCCGCGGCGCAGGATGTGCGCCGGGATCTACCCGCCTATTGCGTGGGGCCGGCCACCACCGAAACGGCCCGCCAGGCCGGGTGGGAGGCCCGAATGGCCGGCGAAACCGCCGAGGAACTG
This sequence comes from Ruegeria sp. BC8, assembly GCF_056535705.1. Taxonomy (NCBI): domain Bacteria; kingdom Pseudomonadati; phylum Pseudomonadota; class Alphaproteobacteria; order Rhodobacterales; family Roseobacteraceae; genus Ruegeria; species Ruegeria sp. BC8. Next base: position 3,133,304 of record NZ_JBQFIV010000001.1, read on the forward strand.
GTCGCCAAACTGCTCAAAGAGCGCCCGGACAGCCCGCTGCTGCATCTGCGCGGCGAACACAGCCGGGGAAACATCGCGGCCCGGCTGACCGAACTGGGCCTGACCGTGCGGGAACAGCCGGTCTATCGCCAGCATTTGCTGCCTTTGACGCCCGAGGCCCGGGCGGCTGCGGCTGGTTCGGCCCCGGTGATTGCGCCCTTGTTCTCGCCGCGGACCGCGCGACAATTTGCCGACCTTTGGCCCGGACCGGCGCCGCTTTTGGTCGCCGCGATGAGCGGACCGACCGCCGAGCCCCTTGAAAACTTGGCGATTGCCTGTTTGCGGATTGCCAAACGCCCGACGCCCAAGAAAATGCGGAAAGCCGTGAAAAAACTCGTTAAATACGCGATCCGGCTTGAGGGTGCGATGGGCGCGGATTAACTTGGACGCGTCTGCGCGTCAGGTTTTATGGGAATCGACAGGGGGAAGTGACGGTGGCTGCCAAGAAAGACACAGACCAGAAACCGGCCGACGACCCCAAGGTCGATGAGGTGCCCGAAGCGGTCGACGCCAAGACTGACGCCTACACGCTTGACCCGGAAGATCGGGTTGAACAAAGCCCTTCCGAAGCCGAAGCCGAAGCCGAAGCCGAAGCCGAAGCCGAAGCCGAAGCCGAAGCCGAAGCCGAAGCCGAAGCCGAAGCCGAAGCCGAAGCCGAAGCCGAAGCCGAAGCCGAAGCCGAAGCCGAAGCCGAAGCCGAAGCCGAAGCCGAAGCCGAAGCCGAAGCCGAAGCCGAAGCCGAAGCCGAAGCCGAAGCCGAAGCCGAAGCCGAAGCCGAAGCCGAACGGGCTACGGCAACCGATCAGCAACCTGAGGCCAAGCGAAGCGGGTTCATGCCGGCGCTGATCGGTGGCGTCATCGCGGCGGCGCTGGGGTTCGCCGCCGGACGCAGCGATCTGCTTTGGCCGGCGGGGTCCGATCCGTCCGAGGCGATTGCAGCGCTTGAGACCAAGGTGTCCGACCAGGCTCAGCAACTGGCTGACCTGAGCAAGCAATTGTCTGGAGTTCCCGACCCGTCCGCTGAAATCGCGGCGCTGAGCGCCAAGCTGACACCGATCGAAAGCGATCTTGGCGCGCTCAAATCCAATGTCGACGATCTGTCCGGCAAGCTCGACCCCTTGGCGCAACGCGTCGCACAGCTTGAGGCACGTCCGTTGACCGACGCCGCCTCGCCCGAAACCGTTGCGGCCGTCGAGGCCGAGCTGAAGAAGCTGCAGGAGTCGCTGGCCGCCCAGCGTGCCGAAGTCGAAAAGATGGTCGCCGAAGCGCAAACCCTGGACGCGCAGGCCCAAGCCCGGGCACAGGCGGCAGAGAACCTGGCCGCGCTGTCCAAGATTCAGGGTCAATTGGATGCCGGCGCACCCTATGCCGATCTGGTGGCCCAGTTGCAGACCGGCGGCGTGCAGGTGCCGGACGCCCTGTCCACTCCGGCCGGCGAAGGTGTGCCGACACTGACGGATCTGCGCGAGAGTTTTGCGCCTGCCGCCCGAACTGCGCTGGCAGATGCGCGCGAAGCCGACAAGGGAACGGGCCTTGTCGCCTTTCTTCAGCGGCAGACCGGCGCCCGGTCCGTTTCGCCAAAAGATGGCAATGATCCCGACGCCATCCTGTCACGAGCAGAGGCCGCGTTGGGCAAAGGTGACATCAGCACGGCCTTGACCGAGCTGGGCGCGATTCCGGAAGCGGCGCAGCCAGCAATGGCCGAATGGACCGCGGCTGCCAAAACCCGCCAATCCGCGGTCGAAGCCGCCAATGCGCTTGTGACAAGCGTGAACTCGAACTGAGGGGCCTGCCATGCTCTGGTCATTGTTGAAGATCCTGGTTTTTGTCGCGATCGTCGGCCTTCTGGCCATGGGGGCAGGCGTTCTGATGGAAACCAGCGGCGGCATCCAGATCACCGCGATGGGAACCGAAGTCACGCTCAGCCCGCTGCAGTCGGTGATCGCGCTGGGCCTGCTGGTTCTGGCGGTTTGGCTGTTCTTCAAGCTGCTCAACCTGCTGATTGCGACCCTGAAATTCCTCAACGGTGATGAAACTGCCCTTTCGCGCTATTTCGACCGCAGCCGCGAGAAACGGGGCTATCAGGCGCTGGCTGACGGGTTGATGGCGCTGGCCTCGGGCGAGGGGCGGACGGCCATGACGATGGCGCACAAGGCCGAACGGCTGCTGAACAAGCCGGAACTGACGAACCTTCTGGTGGCCCAGGCGGCCGAAATGGTCGGTGACACCAAGAAGGCCTCGGAAACCTACAAGAAACTGGTGACGGATCAGGCCACACGTTTCGTCGGCGTGCGCGGAATCATGAAACAGAAGTTGGCCGAGGGCGACGATGAAACCGCGCGCAAACTCGCCGAAAAAGCACTGGCGCTGAAGCCGCGGCATCAGGAAACGCAGGATGTGCTTCTGAAACTGCAGACCAAGGCGCAGGACTGGGCCGGCGCACGGTCGACCCTGACCGCCAAGTTGAAGTCCGGCGCGCTGCCGCGTGATGTGTACAAGCGACGCGACGCAGTTCTGGCCCTGTCCGAGGCCAAGGGAATTCTGGACGAAACCGCCAGTGTCGAACAGCAGGAGCGCGCGATCGAGGCGAACCGCCTCTCACCCGACCTGGTGCCGGCGGCAGCCATGGCCGCACGCGCTTACATCGCCAAGGGCAAGCCGCGCGCCGCGACAAAGATTCTCAAAAAAGCATGGGAGGCGCAGCCGCATCCGGATCTGGCCCATGCCTTTGCCGAGATCGTGCCCGACGAAACCGCCGAGGAACGGGTCAAGCGCTTTACGGCATTGACGCGCATCCATCCCGAGCATCTGGAAACCCGCCTGATTTTGGCCGAGCTGAACATCGTCGCTGAAGACTTTCCCGAGGCCCGCCGGGCGCTTGGAGATGTGGTCGAGAAAGGTGCCGATGCCCGAGCCTATACCCTGATGGCCGCCATCGAGCGCGGCGAAGGAGCCTCGGACGCGGTGGTTCAGGGCTGGCTGGCCAAAGCGTTGAATGCGCCGCGCGGGCCGCAATGGGTTTGCGACAACTGCCATGACATCCAGGCTGAATGGGCGCCGGTCTGCCCCAACTGTCACAGCTTTGACACGCTCAGCTGGCAGACCCCCAAAACCCCTGAGATCGCCACGGCGACGGGTGTTCACATGCTGCCTCTGATCGTGGGGGCGTTGGAAGACCGCTCGGATATGGCCGAGGACGCCGAGATCGAGGATATCCCCGAGCCTGAGATTGTCGATGCCAGCATGGCCGATCAGGCCCCCGAAGAGCCAGAGACCGAAGACGCCGGACCGAAACCGGCCTAGCGGGCGGTTTCGACGTCAAACGCGTCGTTCCACAGTTTGAACAACTCTGCCCGGCGGTTCGGGTCGCTGGCCACCAGAAGGGCGGGCGACAAGGGGATGAACCGTCGTGCGCTGGGCGTCAGTCCGGTCTCGGCCGAATCCATCCGGGATACAAGCCCCGAGGTTGCGAGCAAGTCCTGCGCTTGGGCAGAAAGCAGGAAATCCAGCAAACGGGCTGCGGCGGCGCTGTTGCCTGCATTCTTCGGGATCAGAAAGGCGCGGGACAGGACGAGGGTGTAGTCCTCAGGCAAGATCACCCCAACTGCGGGGTCCTGGGCATTCGCGACATATGAGCCAAGCACGTTGTAGGCGATCAGGAACCGGCCCTCGGCAACGTCGCGAATGATCTCGGCGGAACAACAGGTGGCGATGGCATCTATGCGCGCGAAACCTTCGATCAGTGACCCGAAGGTGGTCGCCTCGAGACTGTCGCCATAGGCAAACAGATACCCCAGCCCCGAGGCCGCGATGTCGTAGGTCGCCACCCGGCCGCGCAGCAGGTCGGGGCGGGTGCGCATCGCGTCCAGAAGGGCAAAGCGGCTGCGCGGCACCTCCAGATCGTCCAGACGATCCTTGTTGTAGACGATGACCGCGGGTTCGGTGGTGATCCCCCACAGCTCGTCCCGCCAGCGCCGGGCCGGGGGCAGCGCCTGCGTCTGGGCCGAGCTGTAGCGGTGGGCGCAGGCGGCATTGACCAACCAGACCATCTGCTGAACGGCCGAGGAAAACACCGCATCGGCCGGGCTGTGACCGGTCTTGCAGGCCGTCTTGCTGTGCTGGAACAGCGCGTTCGAGCCCCATTGTTCATAGGTGATGGTCAGGTCTGGGTTCTGCGCCGCGAACTGTTCCATCACCGGGCGGATAATGCCGATATCCGTGGTCGAGCGCACAAGCAGGGGGGTGGGCCCGGTGCCGAATTCGGTAACTGCTTCCTGCGCCGCGGTGCGGGTACCCAACGTCAGCAGGCACAGGGCCAGCGGGATCAGAAACCGTATCATGCGCCTGTTCCTTCGGTGGCGGCCGGAAAGTTCAGCGATACGCGAAACCCGTCATCGGTGCGGGTCATCTCGACGGTGCCGTCAAAGGCTTCGGCGGTGGATTTGACGATCGACAGACCCAGCCCGCTGCTGTCCTCGCCCGAGCCTGCGTTGCGGTTGAACCGGTCGCCCAGCCGGGCAGAGACCGACGTTTCCGGCCCCGGACCGCTGTCGCGCACCCACAGAACGGCGCGGCCACCCTCCAGGCTGGCGCCGATGCTGACCGGGGCCTTGCCGTGACGCAGCGCGTTGCCCAGCAGGTTCTTGGTGGCCTCGCCCAGCGAAAACGCATCGCCCCGCACCCAGACCGGGTTTTCCCCGATTTTCAGATGCACCTCGACGCCGGGGGCGATCACCTCGTGGTCGCTCTGCTCCAGCGCCTCGAGCGCCACTTCGCGCAGATCGACCGGCAGGCGCGGGGCGCTGTCGATGCGGTGGATGACCATCGCGCGCGACAGGAGCTGATCCAGAAGTGTCCCGAGCGACCGCGTACGGTTCAGCAGCCGGTCCAGCGCGCGGTGGCGAGCTGGGGCATCCGGATCCGCCTGCGCGATTTCGGCCTGCACCCGGATCGCCGCGACCGGGGTGCGCAACTGATGCGCGGTGTCGGCGATCAGGTTGCGCATCGACAGAACCTGCCGGTCCAGCCGCCCCATGAACCGGTTCATCGCCGCGATCATGACCTGCAATTCGCGCGGCAGCCCGTCGCTGGCCACGGGCGTCAGGTCATAGGGGTCACGGCGGATCAGGTCATCTGACATAGCCTCGAGCGGGCGCAGCGCAGAACGGGTGACGAACCAGGACATGATCAGCAGCAACGCGCCCGCCACCGCCATCGGCAGCAGAGCATCCAGCATCAGCCCGGCGGTCATCGCGCGCCGCGCCAGCAAGGTCTGCCCGACCACGATTTCGACCTCGCCGGAAAAGTCGCGCTCGGCGAACAGGCGGGGCAAACGGACGAACCGGGCCGGCTCCCCGTTCAGGTCTGCCGCGAAATATTGGGCCGACTGGCTGAAGGGTTGCGGGGGCGCGATCACCGTGTCCGGGTCCAGCCCGGTGATGAAGCGCCCGTCGGGCCCGCGCACCGCGTAGTAGATCCGGTCATCCGGGGCCTGTGCCAGCAGTTCAAAGGCCGAAACCGGCAGGTCGACGATGGGCTGGCCGTCCTGGATGCGCACGGATTCGGCGATGTCGCTGGCCGCGCCCAACAGCAGCCGGTCATAGGCCTGACGGGCCGCCAACCGGCCGTTGGCCCAGATCGACAGGCCGACCAGCACGCCGCCCAGAACAAGGATCAGCATCACCGCGCTCAGCACCCGGGCGGTCAGGCTGTGGGGCAGGGGCGGCCTAACCATGCAGGCCGATCCGGTACCCGACCCCGCGCTGGGTTGTGATGGTCACACCGCTGCCCGAGAATTTCTTGCGCAGCCGGGCGATATACAGCTCGATCGCGTTCACGCCCACATCGGCATCCTCGAACCCGTAAAGCGAGTCGTACAGCCGCGCCTTGGACAGGAACTGCCCTTCGTGCCGGATCAAGGCGTCCAGCACGGCGGCCTCGCGCGCGGTCAGGTTCAGGCGTTTGCCGCCCAGCGTGGCGCTGCGGTCTTTGGGGGCATAGACCAGCGGGCCCAGCGTGATCTGCTCGCTTTTGCGGTCGGCATCTCGGCGCACCAGCGCGCGCAACCGCGCCTCGAGCTCGCGCTGGTCGAAGGGTTTGCCCAGATAATCGTCGGCCCCTTTATCCAGCGCGGCGACCCGGTCCTCGACCGCAGTCAGCGCGGTCAGCATCAAGACCGGAATGCGGTCGCCCCCGCCACGGATTTCGTCCAGAAAGCCCAGGCCCGACCCGTCGGGCAGGTTGATGTCCAGCAGGATCGCGTCATAGCCCTGGACCGCGCGGAAATCGCGCGCGGCCTCGACCGAGGTCGCCAGATCGCATACGACACCGGACCGGCCCAGATGGGCCACGACGCCCTCGGCCAGATCCTCGGCATCCTCGATCATCAATACGCGCATTGTCCCCCCGAACGCCCGTCGCAACATGACAGGTTCGTGACAGCATTATTCGTTAAAGAAAATCAACCTGCAAGGAAGGGCTGCGCGTCCGACTCACTGCAGGGACCGGTTTCGTCTGCGTAACAGCAGGCCAAGAAGACACTAGGAGGAGAACCAAATGAAACTGTTTGGAACCGGCGGCGTCGTAGCCGCTGCCGTATTCGCCCTGACCGGCTTTGCCGCCAGCGCTCAGGAATGTATTGCACCTGCAAACCCCGGTGGTGGTTGGGACTTTACCTGCCGTCAGGTGGGCAAGTCGCTGCAGGATCTGGGCCTGATCGACCAGACCATGCAGGTCGTGAACCTGGCCGGTGGCGGCGGTGGCGTGGCCTTTGCCGAGGTGGTGAACAAGCGCAATGACGACAACAACCTGATTGTCGCCGCAAGTGCCGCAACCGCAACCCGTCTGGCCCAGGGCGCCTATCCGGGCAACACCATGGATCAGGTCCGCTGGCTGGCCGCGATCGGCGCCGACTATGGCGTGATCGCCGTGGCTGCCGACAGCTCCGTCAACACCCTGCCCGAGCTGCTGGACCAGATCAAAGCCGACCCGGCTTCGGTTTCGGTTGCTGGCGGTTCGGCCGTGGGCGGCTGGGACCACCTGAAGGTGCTGATCGCGGCCAACGCCTATGGCATCGACGATGTCCGCTCGGTCAAGTACATCGCCTTTGACGGCGGTGGCGAGGCGGTGACCCAGCTGCTGGCCGGCTCGGTCCAGGCCTTTACCGGTGACATTTCCGAAGCCAAGGGTTTCGTGGATTCCGGCGACATCAAAGTGATCGCGGTTCTGGCGCCCGAGCGTCTGCCCGGTGAATTCGCTGACTTCCCGACCGCCAAGGAACAGGGTGTGGATGCCATCGGCGCCAACTGGCGCGGTTTCTACGCTCCGGGCGGCATGTCGGACGAGGCCTACAACGACTGGGTCGCAAAAATCGGTGACCTGTATGCGTCGGACGAGTGGAAAGAAGTGATGGCCGCCAACGGTCTGGCTCCGCTGGACCTGCAGGGCGAGGACTTCCAGAACTTCGTTGCCGAGTCCGTCGGTCAGATCCAGACCATCTCGAAAGAGATCGGGATCATCAAGTAACCTCACCACTCACGTGCAGGCGGGTGCCGCGACAGCGTGGCGCCCGCACTCTTTTTTCCCGAACAACAGGAGACACCGATGAGTGACCGCATCTTCGGGGTTGTCGGACTTCTTCTTGCCATTGGTTTCGCGATATCCGCGCTGGCGATCGAAGAAAGCTTTCTGTCCGATGCCGTTGGGCCCAAGGCCTTTCCTTTGATCATCGCCGCCATTCTGGGCGTGTCCAGCGCGGTGATCGCCCTGCGCCCGGACGCCGAGCCGGAGTGGCCGGCCCTTGGCCGTCTGGTCGAGATCGCCGCCGCGGTGGTGGTCATGATCCTGTATGCCGAATTGCTGCCCGAGCTGGGCTTCGTCATCGCAACGGCCTTTGCCGCGGCCTACCTGGCCTGGCGATTGGGGTCCGGCCCGATCGAAAGCGTTCTGGTCGGCGTGGGTACCTCGGTTGGCATCTACGTCATTTTCCACCTGGTTCTGGGCCTGTCGCTGGCCAAAGGGCCGCTGGGTTTCTAGGGGGCGATCATGGAAACTTTTGCATCCTTGGCCGATGGGTTCGCCATCGCGCTGACTTGGCAGAACCTGATGTTGGCCCTTCTGGGCTGTTTTCTGGGCACGGTCATGGGCGCGCTGCCGGGCCTGGGCCCGTCGAACGGCGTGGCCATCCTGATCCCGCTGGCCTTCACGCTGGGGCTGGGCGCGACACCGTCGCTGATCCTGCTGACCAGTGTCTATTACGGGGCGATGTACGGGGGGCGGATCTCGTCGATCCTGCTGAACATCCCCGGCGACGAGCCTGCGATGATGACCTGTCTGGATGGGCATCCCATGGCCAAAAAAGGCCTGGCGGGTGAGGCTCTTTCGCTGTCGGGTATCGCCTCGTTTGTCGGCGCGTTCCTGGCGACCTGGGGTCTGATCCTGCTGGCGCCTCAGCTGGTCAAAGTGGCACTGCTGTTCGGCCCGGCCGAATATTTTGCCCTTTTTGCGCTGGCGTTCATGACGCTGGGCGGTGTGTCGTCGACCAACCAGGCCAAATCGGCTTTTGCCGCCGCGCTGGGGCTTGGACTGGCGACCATCGGCGTTGATACCCAAACGGGCGTGCCGCGCTTTACCTATGGCGAAGTGCATCTGTACGACGGGATCGATTTCCTGGTGGCCATCGTCGGGCTGTTTGCCCTGTCCGAGGTATTCATTTTCCTCGAACACCGGCATGGCGGGTCTGACGCCGAGGGCAGCAAGCTGAAAATCGGCAAGCTCTACCCTCCGATGTCGATGATCAAGAGCTGCACGCCGACGATGCTGCGCACCTCGTTCCTGGGCTTCATCGCCGGGGTTCTTCCCGGGGCCGGGGCATCACTGGGGTCGTTCATTTCGTACTCGATGGAAAAGCGGCTGGTGGACAAGAAAAACACCTTTGGCACCGGTGATCCGCGCGGCGTGGCCGCGCCCGAGGCTGGCAACAACGCCGCCGCCGGAGGCGCATTGGTACCGATGCTGGCGCTGGGCGTTCCGGGGTCGGGTACCACGGCGGTACTGCTGGCGGTGTTGCTGGCGCTGAACATCACGCCCGGGCCGCTGTTGTTCACCCAGAATCCGGATGTGGTTTGGGGCCTGATCGCGGCGCTGTTCATCGCCAACTTCATGCTGCTGGCCATGAACATCCCAATGGTGGGCCTGTTCACCCGCGTGCTGATGATCCCGTCGCGCATCCTGATGCCGATCGTGGCCATGGTCAGCTTTGTCGGCATCTACGGCATTTCCGGGTCCAGCTTTGACCTGCTGGTGATGATCGGGTTCGGCGTGATGGGCTGGGTCCTGCGCAAGCTGGACGTGCCGCTGGTGCCGATCATTCTGGGTACCCTGCTGGGCAACGCGATGGAGAACAACCTGCGTCGCGCCGTGACCATCGACAATGGCAACTGGTGGACCCTGATCGACAGCCCGCTGTCCATCGGGTTGTGGGCGATCGCGATCATCGGCTTTGTCCTGCCCCTGATCGTGGGCGCCCGGGTCAAGGCCAAGATGCACCAGCGTCGTGACGAAGAAGGCGCGATCAGCGATTGATCTGCCTGTCCGCCGCCCGCCGAAATGGTCGGGCGGCGGATCGTTTTCCGGCCCGTGACCTGCAGGGTCCGCCTGCCGATTGTCCCAGACACTTCGCTTTGCTAACGTCACTCTCGCGTCGGGGAGGGCGTGCAAACCGAAATGCTGGATTACTCGCATAACGCTTGGCTCGTAGCGGCCTCGTTGGCCGTCGCACTCATGGCCGGTTTCACCGGCCTGTATCTGACGCATGGTGCTTCAAAGCTGGATGACCAGAGGCGGAAGTTCGTCGTCGCCCTGGCTGCGGTCATTCTGGGCGGCGGCATCTGGTCGATGCATTTCGTGGCCATGCTGGGCCTGCAACTGCCGATCCTGTTTTACTATGACGCGTTGATCACTCTGATCTCGGCCCTGGTTGCCATTCTGATGGTCGGGCTGGCGCTGCTGCTGTTGCATTTTCGCGCGCGTAGCCAGGGCACGATTGTCGGCGCGGGTGTGATCGTGGGTCTTGGTATCGTGGTGATGCACTATATCGGCATGGCCGGGATGGAGCTGTGCCGCCCCGTCTACACCGCATCGGACGTTGCGATCGCGACCGTGGCTTCGGTGTTGCTGTCAGTGCTGGCGATCTGGGTTGCCTACGACAATCGCACCCAGCGCAATATCCTGCTGGGCACCGTCTGTTTCGGCCTGGCCGTGTTCACCATGCACTTCGTCGCCACGGGCCTGACCGATTTTACCGCCAGTGACAACGCAGGTGGCGCGGGCCCGGCTTTGAACAATCAGGTTCTTGCGATGGGGGTGACCGTTGCGGTGTTCCTGATTTGCGGGGCATTTCTGCTGACCGGGATCACCTTTATCGGGCCCGAGCCGGCGGTCGAAGCGCCGCAGCCGGAACCGGCTCTGCGCGCCGGCGTCCCGTTCGAGCGCGAGGGCCAGACCTTTTTCACCGAACCAGCGCGCGTCGCCGCCATTCGGGCCGAGGGGCACTACACCGTTTTGTACATGGGCGCCGAGAAACTGTTCTGCCCTTGGTCGATCACCGAGGCCGAAACCCGCCTGAAACCAGACGGCTTTTTGCGGGCCCACCGAAGTTACCTTGTGAACCCCCGACACGTTTCCCGGTTTGAGCGGCACAAGGACAACGGCACCTGTTATTTCGACCAGGTCGATGCGCTCAGCAAGGTGCCGGTCAGCCGATCCCGCCTGACGGACATCCGCGAGGCGCTGGGCCTCTGATCGCAACTCGTGCAGCCCATTCGCATTTCGTGAAACAACCCGCGCCCCCCGTTCCTGCGCGATAGCCTGCGCACGCCCTCAGGACTTTGCTTAATCTCAAGGCCCCGACGTGAACGGGCCAAGGGAGGAAAACATGATACCAGCCGGTTTCGAGTATCACCGGCCAGGCGACATCGCCTCGGCCATCGGCATTCTGCAGGAACACGGGGACGAAGCGCGCGTGATCGCAGGCGGGCACAGCCTGATCCCGATGATGAAGCTGCGCATGGCCGAGATGGGCCATCTGGTCGACCTGCAGGCCATCGAGGAACTCAAAGGCATTGAGGTCGGGTCCGATACTGTGACCCTGGGCGCGATGGTCACGCAGCACGAGTTGATCACCCACGACGGTCTGGCCGACGCGATCCCGCTGATCCGCGAAGCGGCGCTGCAGATCGCGGATCCGCAGGTGCGATACATGGGTACGGTCGGCGGGAACGTGGCCAACGGGGATCCGGGCAATGACATGCCGGGTCTGATGCAGTGCCTGAACGCGTCGTTCGAACTGTCCGGCCCAGACGGCACCCGCAACGTCCCGGCCCGCGATTTCTACGAGGCGGCCTATTTTACCGCCCGCGAGGACGAGGAGATCCTGACACGGATTTCCATCCCTGTTCCCGGCCCCGGTGTCGGGCAGGCCTATGAAAAGCAGAAACGCAAGATCGGCGACTACGCAACCGCGGCTGCCGCAGTGATGGTTGGCAACGGTCAGGCATCGGTGGCGATGACCAACCTGTCCGACACGCCCGTCTGGTCTGACGCGGCCAGCGCGGCACTGGCTTCGGGCGATGTCGACGGCTGCGTGGCCGCGATGCTCGAGGCGATCGACCCGGTGGCCGACAACCGCGGCCCCGTCGAATTCAAGAAACACGTGGCCGCCGTGATGCTGCGCCGCGCCATCGACCGTGCGCAGAGCCGCGCGGGCTGAGGGGAGGAACACAGATGTCGAAGATGCATATCAAACTCACCGTGAACGGCAAGCAGGTCGAGGGCCTGGCCGAGCCGCGCACGTTGCTGATCCACTTCCTGCGGGAGGATCTGAAAATCACCGGCCCGCATATCGGTTGCGAAACCAGCCACTGCGGAGCCTGCACCGTGGATATTGATGGCAAATCCGTCAAATCCTGCACGACCTTCGTGGCGCAGGTGAACCGGGCCGATATCACCACCGTCGAAGGGCTGACCAATGACGACGGCAGCCTTGGTGTGTTGCAGGAAATGTTCCGCGAGCATCACGGGCTGCAGTGCGGTTTCTGCACGCCGGGTATGATCACCCGCGCGCATCGCCTGCTGCAGGAAAACCCCAACCCGACCGAAGAAGAAATCCGCTTTGGCATGGCCGGCAATCTCTGCCGCTGCACCGGGTACCAGAACATCGTCAAGGCGATCTCGGCCTCGGCTGACATGCTGAACGCGCAGAAGGAGGCCGCGGAATGAACGACCAGACCATGACCCCCGAAGAACGCGCCGCAAACCTCAAGGGGATGGGCAGCTCGCGCAAACGCGTCGAGGACGTGCGCTTTACCCAAGGCAAGGGCAACTACGTTGATGACATCAAGCTGGACGGAATGCTGTTCGGTGCCTTTGTCCGTTCACCCTATGCCCATGCCCGCGTTGTCAGTGTCAACAAAGAGGCCGCTCTGGCCGTGCCAGGTGTCGTGGCCGTTCTGACGGCCGAGGACTTGGCGCCGCTGGGTCTGCACTGGATGCCCACGCTTGCCGGCGACAAGCAGATGGTGCTGGCCGACGGCAAGGTCCTGTTCCAGGGCCAGGAGGTGGCCTATGTGGTTGCAGAAGACCGCTATGTCGCCGCGGATGCCGTCGAACTGGTCGAAGTCGAATACGAGGAACTGCCGGTTCTGACCGACCCGTTCGAGGCGCTGAAATCTGACGTGGTGCTGCGTGAAGATCTGGAAGGTCAGACCGAAGGCGCCCACGGGCCGCGCAAGCATCACAACCACATCTTCACCTGGGAACAGGGCGACAAGGACGCGACCGAAGCCGTTCTGGCCGAAGCCGATGTGGTGGCCGAGGAGATGGTCTATTACCACCGGACACACCCCTGCCCGCTTGAGACCTGCGGCTGCGTGGCCAGCATGGACAAGGTGACCGGCAAGCTGACGCTGTACGGCACCTTTCAGGCGCCGCATGCGATCCGCACCGTCGTGTCCCTGATTTCGGGCCTGGCCGAGCACAATATCCGGGTGATCAGCCCCGATATCGGCGGCGGTTTCGGCAACAAGGTGGGCGCTTATGCTGGTTATGTCTGTTCGGTCGTGGCCTCGATCGTCACCGGTCAGCCGGTGAAATGGGTCGAGAACCGGATGGAAAACCTGATGTCCACCGCCTTTGCCCGCGACTACTGGATGCAGGGCAAGATCGCCGCCACCAAAGACGGCAAGATCACGGGCCTGTGGTGTCATACAACCGCGGACCACGGTGGGTTCGACGCCTGCGCCGACCCGACCAAGTTCCCGGCCGGGTTCATGAACATCTGCACCGGGTCCTACGACATCCCGACCGCCTATCTGGCCGTGGACGGCGTCTACACCAATAAGGCTCCGGGGGGTGTGGCCTATCGCTGTTCCTTCCGCGTGACCGAGGCCGCCTATTTCATCGAGCGGATGATCGAGGTTCTGGCCATCAAGTTGAACATGGACGCGGCCGAGCTGCGCCGGATCAATTTCATCAAGGCCGACCAGTTCCCCTATCAGTCCGCGCTGGGATGGGAATATGACTCGGGCGATTACCACACCGCCTGGGACAAGGCGCTGGCTGCGGTTGGATACGAGGATCTGCGTGCCGAACAGGCACAGCGGGTCGAGGACTTCAAGGCCGGCAAGACGCGGAAGCTTCTGGGGATTGGTCTGACGCATTTTACCGAAATCGTCGGGGCAGGGCCTGTGAAGAACTGCGATATTCTGGGCTTGGGGATGTTCGACAGCTGCGAAATCCGCATCCACCCGACCGGGTCAGCCATCGCGCGGCTGGGGACGATCTCTCAGGGTCAGGGTCATGCCACGACCTTTGCCCAGATCATCGCCAGCGAGATCGGTCTTCCAGCCGACGACATCACGTTGGAGGAAGGGGACACCGACACCGCGCCTTATGGGCTTGGGACCTATGGGTCTCGGTCGACACCTGTGGCCGGTGCGGCAACGGCGATGGCCGCCCGCAAAATCCGCGCCAAGGCGCAGATGATCGCAGCCTACTTGCTGGAGGTGCATGACGACGACGTTGAATGGGACGTGGACCGGTTCTCAGTCAAAGGCGCGCCAGAGCGGCTCAAGACCATGAAGGAAATCGCCTTCGCTGCCTACAATCAGGCAATCCCGGGGTTGGAGCCGGGTCTGGAGGCTGTCAGCTACTATGACCCGCCAAACATGACCTACCCCTTCGGTGCCTATATCTGTGTCATGGAGATCGACGTGGATACCGGCGAATGGGACGTTCGGCAGTTCTACGCGCTGGACGATTGCGGAACCCGGATCAACCCTATGATCATCGAAGGGCAGGTCCATGGTGGCGTGACCGAGGCGCTGGCCATCGCGATGGGTCAGGAAATCGCCTATGATGAGATGGGCAATGTGAAGACTGGCACCCTGATGGACTTCTTCCTGCCCACGGCATGGGAGACGCCCAACTACACCACTGATCACACGGTGACCCCCTCGCCGCATCATCCGATCGGCGCGAAGGGTGTCGGCGAAAGCCCGAATGTGGGTGGCGTGCCGGCGTTCTCGAATGCGGTGCATGATGCGTTCCGACCGTTTGGCCTGGTTCAGAGCCACATGCCGCATGACCATTGGCGGATCTGGAAGATCGCCAACGGTTTGGGGATGCACGGGTAGTCGGTTTCGGACCGGCGAGGCCCGGTCCGACCGAACGGAGGGGGCGCTGACCCCCTCCAACCCCCTCGGGATATTTTGGTCAAACGAAGATTGGACCCTGGTGTGACACTGAGTGACGTTCAGAACGGTTTGGCCCAGCAGGGCTATGTTGCCGACGACCGGTTGGCGATGGCGTTGCATTTGGCCCAGAACCTAGGACGACCGCTGCTGCTGGAGGGTCCGGCCGGCGTCGGCAAGACCGAAGTGGCCAAGGCGCTGGCGGCGTGGCGAGACGCCCGTTTGATCCGCTTGCAGTGTTACGAAGGGTTGGACGCCAGTCACGCGATCTATGAGTGGAACTACCAGCGGCAGCTGCTGGCCATCCGAGCCTCCGAGGCGCGCGGCGGAACCAGCGAGGCCCAGCTGTTTTCCGACGACTATCTGCTGAAGCGGCCGTTGCTGGAGGCGATCAGCGCCGATGATCCGCCCGTTCTGCTGATCGATGAGATTGACCGGGCCGATGAAGAATTTGAGGCCTACCTGCTTGAAATCCTGTCGGACTTTCAGATCACGATCCCGGAACTGGGGACGATTTCCGCCAAAACGCGACCCATCGTCATTCTGACCGCGAACGGTACGCGCGATCTTTCGGATGCGCTGCGGCGGCGGTGTCTGTACAGCTTTTTGAACTATCCGTCTGGCGAGACCGAAATGGCCATCCTGCGGGCACGGATGCCCGAAGTCGAAGGGCTGTTGGCGCGCCAGATCATCGGAGTGGTTCAGAACCTGCGCAAGGAAGATCTGGAAAAGACACCCGGCATTGCCGAGATGCTGGATTGGGCCGCGGCCCTGTCGGGTCTTGGCGTCAACGATCTGTCCCAATCACCCGAGGCCGTACAGGCCACACTGGTTTGTCTGCTGAAGACCGCTGCGGATTACGATGCCGTTCCACCCGAGGTGATGGATCGCCTGATCGGAAAGGTCGCGTGATGCAGGTGACACGGTTTCCAGCGCGGGCGAACGGATTGGCTGACCGGATGGCGGGATTCGTGGCGCATCTGCGCGGGAACGGTTTGCGGGTCGGACCGCGTGAGACCGGAGATGCGCTGGCCGCACTGGCCTCGGTCGAGGCCACCGATGTCGGGCAGGCGCGGGATGCCTTGTGTGCCCTGATGTCCGGGGATGCCGAGGATTGCCGGCGCTTTGACGATTTGTTCAATGCCTATTGGTTCAACGCGGGCAAGCAGCGGAGCGGTGTCGCACAGAACACCCATGTCAGGGTCCAGTCGGCCAATCCGATGATCTGGCAGACCGAAGATCGCGGAGACTCCGCTGACGCTTCCCCCGATGCGCAGGATGCCAGCACTCCGGGTTCCGGGGATGGACAGGCCGAAGGAATGGACGGGAAGCTGATCGCAACCCGGACCGACAACCTGTCGCGCCGGGATCTGCGCGAGTTGATGGACGAGCAATCCCTGCGCCGGGCCGAAGCCGCGGCCCTCGCCCTGGCGCGGGCGATCCGGGATCGACGTTCGCGCAGGCGCAAACAGGCGCGGCGGGGTCCGGCGCTGGACATGCGTCGCATCCAGCGGGCGAGCCTTGCGCGCGGGGGCGAGCCTTTGGAGCTGTTTCGCCGTGCCCGACCACCACGCCCGATGCGGATCGTCGCGCTGTGTGATGTCAGCGGGTCCATGACCGTCTATTCGCGTGTATTTCTGGCCTTTCTCAAGGGCCTTGTGGCCAGCGGAACGGATGCGGATGCCTATCTGTTTCACACGCGGTTGATGCGGGTCACCGATGCGTTGCGGGACCACGACACACTGCGCGCCGCTGGCCGGTTGTCGCTGATGGCCGAAGGTTTTGGCGGCGGCACGGACATCTCCGGCAGTCTCGAAGGATTTCTGGACGGATACGGCGCGCGAGCGCTGAATGGGCGCACCATCGTGCTGATCCTTTCGGATGGCTATTGCAGCTCTGACCCGCAGGCGCTGGGTGCGGCTTTGGCGAGGATCCGGCGCAAGGCGCGCCGGATCGTCTGGCTGAACCCTCTGAAAGGTTGGGAGAACTATCAGCCCGTCGCCGCCGCCATGCAGGCCGCCTTGCCCCATCTGGATGCGCACCTTCCGGCAAATACGCTCGACGCGCTGGCCGCGTTGGAGCCCGAGTTTCAAAAGTTGTGAGAGGAACCGACCATGCCTGGTTTCGACATTTTCGACACGATTGACCAGTTGCGCAGCAGCGGCGAAGCGTTCTGCGTCGCAACGGTGGTGCGGACGGCAGATGCGACCTCGGCCAAGGCGGGCGCCAAGGCGGCGATCACCCGGGACGGGAGGATCCTTGGCCATCTGGGTGGAGCCTGTGTCCAGCGGGCGGTGCGCGCCTCGGCACAGGAAGCGCTGGCCAGCGGTGCGTCGCGGATGATCCGCGTGAAACCCTCGGACAAGGTGGTGGCAATGACCGATCCGGATGGCGTTCAGACCTTCAAGAGTGGTTGCCCATCCGGCGGTACGGTCGATCTGCTGGTCGAACCCTATCAACACGCGCCCCGCCTGGTGATCTTTGGCGACACCCCGATTGCCCATGCGCTGGCGGACCATGCGGCATTGGCCGGGTTGCGCGTATTCGTTTCGTTTGAGACCAGCGACGCGGCTGCGCAATCATGTTTCGACCCAGACGACGTGGATGCGTTGGGGGTTGAGCCCCGCGATTTTGTCGTCGTCGCCTCGCAAGGCCGGAACGACAGGGCAGCGTTGGCCTCGGCGCTCGGTACGCCGGCAAGGCGGGTGTCGATGGTGGCCAGCCAGCGCAAGGCGAAGGTTCTGACGGACAGGTTGGTATTGCAGGGTATGGACACCGAGAAGGTTGCGCGCCTGAAGTCGCCTGCCGGCTTGGATATCGGGGCCATTGATCCGCACGAAATCGCCTTGTCGATCCTGGCCGAGATCGTGCGCTGGCGAAATGCGGACACTGCCGAGGAGACAACTCATGATGAAAAACTTGCGTAGCTGGGTGGCGCGGCTATGGCCGCCCCGACCCGCCCAAACCCCCGAGGATGCCGCGGAACAGGCGCTGCGCGTCTTTCCCAGATGTTGCTGAGCAGAGGAATACCCAATGGAACTGACTGACGAAATTCGCATTGCGGCCCCCCGGGACGCGGTTTATCGCGCGCTGAACGATCCCGAGGTTCTGCGTGAGTGCATCCCCGGCTGCGAAGAGCTGACCCAGACCGCCCCCAACGAGCTTGAGGCCAAGGTGGTGCTGAAAATCGGTCCGGTGAAAGCGCGGTTCGCTGGCGAGGTGACACTGGACCAGACCAACGCCCCCGACGGGTTTTCGCTGGTGGGCGAGGGCAAGGGCGGAGCCGCAGGCTTTGCCAAGGGTGGTGCGGACGTAACGCTGACCGAGGATGGTGACGAGACCGTTCTGACCTATACCGCCAAGGTTGATGTCGGGGGCAAGATCGCCCAGTTGGGCAGTCGTCTGATCGCCGGGACGGCCAAGAAGCTCTCGGGCAAGTTCTTCACCCGGTTCGGCGAGGTCGTTGCCGCGCAAACCGCTGCCTGAGGCAGGCGCCCGGCGCCGTTCCGGTTGACGAATTGCGTGAGGGGGGTATGCACCTGCATAGTGTTTGGTGCTGATGCAGCAGGAGACAGTGGTGCCCCCCACCTCGAAAATTGCCGAACTTGAGAATTGGCTGGCGATGAAGCCCGGTGACCTCAAGTCGATTCGTCAGCTGGTCACACGGCTGGAACATGCGCCCAAGGCTCCGGGTTCGGCTGGGCGTTTTTCTGCGGCACAAGCGGACATCGTTACCTCGCTGGGCGCCGATTGGCAGGCGGATCTTTTTGAGCCCGAGCACATGGTCAAACAGTACCGCGCATGGTTGGCTGCATTGCGAAGCCGCGGAGTTTCGCAAGCGGTGCCGATCGGGCAGGTCTTTTCCGGGCGAGTCCTCAAGGTACGCGGGCAGAACGCCTATTGCGGCGTTTTTCTGGACTTCTTCAAAGAGACCGGCGCCATCCCGGCGTTGTGCAACGACTGCTACAAAGTGCAGATTTTGCCGCATGACCTGCGTGCGATGTTCCAGACCTATGCCCTGCTGCTTAAGCTGGATCTACCCAATGACAATGCCCGCAAATGCATGATTGAGCTGCGCGACGGGATCAAATTCCCGTACAAGGCCTATATCTATTGCGACACCGTTGATGACGTGCGCGCCTGCCTGCACGCGTTCCGCGATCTTCAGGCCAAGCATGGGATTGAAGGAATCAGCAGCAAGATCTCGCACGGATGTTCGGAATACGGGCAGAAGTATCCAGCATTCAAATTTCCGGAAACCGATGACGCGCCCGAGTTCGTTCCCGATCCGCAATGGCCCGCTATCGAAAAGGCCTATTTCAGGTCGATCAAGCTTCCGGCACAGGCCCGGGACAGCAACACCCGTGAGCATGTGAGCCTGCGCGATGTCTTCGCCTTCTGCACATGGGTCAAATACGCCGACCTGATCGGCGACCCGACCAGCGAGGCCTACGCGGCGCTGCGCGGACCGGACCTTCCCCAGCAATTCATCAAGCGGGTGCGGTCTCAGGCAAAGATCCGTCGCCGCGAGATGGAGGAATTGCAGAAGACGGAATGAGAGCCGACCACCCGTTCGAGGGTGGTTTGCGCGGTCGTCAAATCTTTTCGGGGATATGGTGCCCAGGAGAGGACTCGAACCTCCACGTCCATACGGACACTAGCACCTGAAGCTAGCGCGTCTACCAATTCCGCCACCTGGGCAGGTGTCGTGGAGGGGCGTTTAAGCCTACTCGCCGAGGGCGTCAACAGGATTCGAACGGATTATCGAAAGTTTTTTTTCGGTCACCTTCTCGCGGCGCGATCCCGTCGGTTCCGGCAGTGTTTTTTGCCTTATGCGCGGCGTTATTGCGCCTTGTTTGCCGGGCTTTGGAGCGGTAGATCGGAACAAGACCTACACAGCAGGAGCCCAACCATGTCCAAACTGGTCACGATTTACGGTGGATCGGGATTCGTCGGCCGCTATATCGCGCGACGCATGGCGAACGAAGGGTGGCGTGTACGGGTGGCGGTCCGCCGTCCGAACGAGGCAATCTTCGTCAAGACCTATGGCGTCGTGGGCCAGGTCGAGCCCATTCTGTGCAATATCCGCGACGATGCCTCGGTGGCCAGTGCGATGCATGGTGCCGATGCGGTCGTCAACTGCGTGGGCGTTCTGAACGAACTGGGCAAGAATGGATTTGGCGCCGTGCAAGCCGAAGGCGCGGGCCGCATCGCCCGTCTGGCGGCCGAGCAAGGCATTTCCCGCATGGTCCACATTTCGGCCATCGGTGCTGACGCGAATTCCGACAGCGAATACGCCCGCACCAAGGCTGCGGGCGAAGCTGCCGTGCTGACCCATATGCCCGAGGCCGTGATCCTGCGGCCCTCGGTGATCTTCGGGACCGAAGATCAGTTCTTCAACCGTTTCGCCGGCATGACCCGTATCTCGCCCTTCCTTCCGATCTTTGGTGCCGACACCCGGTTCCAGCCGGTGTTTGTGGATGACGTGGCGCAGGCCGCAGTCAAGGGCGTGTTGGGTCAGGCCGCACCGGGCGTCTACGAATTGGGTGGGCCCGAGGCCAAGACCTTCCGCGAGCTGATGCAGCAGATGCTCGGGGTGATCCACCGCCGCCGCATCATCATCGGTCTGCCGTTCTGGGTTGGGCGGATCATGGCCGGGGTTCTGGACATGTTGAAATTCATCAGCTTCCAGCTGTTTCCGAACAACATTCTGACCCGCGACCAGTTGAAGAACCTGCGCCGTGACAATGTGGTGTCCGAAGGAGCGAAGGGTTTTGCCGATCTGGGGATCGAGCCTGCTTCGCTGGAATCGGTTCTGCCGGAATATTTGTGGAAATTCCGTCCGTCGGGTCAGTACGACGACATCCAGAACTCGGCCCGGAACCTGCGCATCTGATCAGCTGTAAGCGACAATCAGCAGGATCGTACCCAGTATCACGCGATAGATCACATATGGCGTGAAGCTGACGCTACGCAGCAGACGCATCATCAGGCTCAGCGCCAACAGGGCCGAAACAAAGGCGAACACGGCTGCAATGGCGCTGTCCTTGGCCAGCTGAGCGTTGGCCTGCCCGATCACGTCCAGCGACAGCAGCGCGCCTGAGGCGATGATTGTAGGGATCGACATCAGCATCGCGATGCGCGCGCCGTCCTCGCGGGTATACCCCAAGTACCGCGCGCCGGTGATGCAGATCCCCGACCGCGAGGTGCCGGGAATCAGCGCCAGGACCTGCCACAGACCCAAAATAACCGCGTCACGCAGCCCCCAGTCGCCGGCCTCTTTGGTCTGGGGGCCTTTTTGGTCCATCCAATACAGCAGCAGTCCGAAACCCAACATCGTCCACCCGATCACCGCCACGGACCGCATCGCACTGCTGAGGCCGGTCAGGTGCAGGATGGCACCAACGATGACGGTCGGGATGGTGGCTACGATCAACGCCAGGGCCATTCGGGACTGTGGGGTGTCGATGCGCCCGCGCAAAGCACGTGGCAGGCCCGCAAGGGCCAGTTTCACGTCGCTCCAGAAATACAGAACCACCGCGCCCAATGTGCCCACATGCACCGCGACGTCGATGGCGAGGCCCTGGTCTTCCATTCCGGTGAGGCTTGGCAGCAGGATCAGGTGGCCTGATGACGAAATCGGCAGAAACTCGGTGATCCCCTGGATGATCGCCACCAGAATCAGCTGAAAAAGACTCATCTGCCCGCCCGTGTTTGCGCCCGTGTTCTTTGCATTCAAGGCGTATAAGCGCGATCAGCAAAAGGAAAGTCAGGATTTAGGTCCGAAGTGGTCCTAAAAATGAACAGAAAGTCGCCGAAAGAGATCGATCTTTCTGATTTTTTCCAATTTAGGTCAGTACAGTTGACTTTTCATCCGAATTGGCTTCGCATAAAGAAATCCGACCAAGCCAATTCATGGAGTCTGACCGTGGCCAAGCAACCGATGCTGAAATTTGTGCAGATCGATCGTGACATGCCTGAAAAGCGCGCCGCAACCGATCGCAGAGCGGACTTTCATGAAATCTATGCCGAATACGCCGCCGAAAAAGCCGCCGAGCAGGCCAGCCGTTGCAGCCAATGCGGTGTGCCGTATTGTCAGTCGCACTGCCCGCTGCACAACAACATCCCGGACTGGCTGCGCCTGACCGCCACCGGACGGCTTGAAGAAGCCTATCAGACCAGCCAGGCCACCAATACCTTCCCCGAGATCTGCGGACGTATATGCCCGCAGGACCGACTGTGCGAAGGCAACTGCGTGATCGAGCAATCGGGCCATGGCACTGTCACCATCGGTGCGGTCGAGAAATACATCACCGACACCGCGTGGGAGGAAGGCTGGGTCAAACCTGTCGCTCCAACCGCCGAACGCCCCGAAAGCGTCGGCATCATCGGGGGCGGACCCGGTGGTCTGGCGGCGGCGGACATGCTGCGCCGGGCCGGGATCCAGGTCACGGTCTATGACCGCTATGACCGCGCGGGCGGCCTGCTGATGTACGGCATTCCGGGCTTCAAGCTGGAAAAGGACGTGGTTCAACGCCGCAACGACCTGCTGGCCGAGGGCGGCGTCACTTTTGAACTGAACTGTGACGTCGACGCTGCCAAGTTCGCCGATATCCGCGCCAAACATGACGCCGTGATCATTGCGACGGGCGTCTACAAGTCGCGGGATCTGTCCATGCCCGGCAGTGGCCTGCCCGGTATCGAAAAGGCGATCGATTTCCTGACTGCCTCGAACCGCAAAAGCTTTGGTGACGCGGTTCCCGAGTTCGACGATGGCCGCCTGAACGCCAAGGACAAGAAGGTGGTCGTGATCGGTGGCGGTGATACTGCGATGGATTGCGTCCGAACCTCGATCCGCCAGGGCGCGACCTCGGTCAAATGCCTGTATCGCCGCGACCGGGCAAACATGCCTGGCTCGCAGCGCGAAACCCAGAACGCCGAGGAAGAGGGCGTGATCTTTGAATGGCTCAGCGCGCCCAAGGGGTTTGTTGGCGACGAGCGGGTCACCGGCGTGATGGTGCAGAAGATGCGCCTGGGCCAACCCGACGCCACCGGCCGCCAGGCCCCCGAAGTGATCGAAGGCGCGGATTACGTCGAAGAAGCCGATCTGGTCATCAAGGCGCTGGGCTTCGAGCCCGAGGACCTGCCCACCCTGTTCGGCCAGCCCGACCTGCCCGTGACCCGCTGGGGCACCATCAAGGCCGCGTTCGAAACCGGCGAGACCGAGATGGACGGCGTCTATGCCATCGGTGACATCGTGCGCGGTGCCTCGCTGGTGGTCTGGGCGATCCGCGACGGCCGCGACTGCGCGCAGGCCATCATCGACCGGTTCAACGGCAAGGCCGCGCTTGCGGCCGAATGATCCCGCAGCCCAGCGACAGGAGGGACAGGATGCCCGAATTGCAAGGCCAATGCATGTGCGGCGCAGTCACCGTGACCGCGACCCCCGCCCGCGACGCGCTGGGCGCCTGCCATTGCGACATGTGCCGCCGTTGGACCAGCAGCGCGCTGGTCACCTTTCCGGCCCAGCCTGGCTATGCGGCGCTGGGGCCGGTCAAGACCTTCACCTCGTCCGACTGGGCCGAACGCGCCTTCTGCGAAGAGTGCGGCTCGGCCCTGTGGTACCGGATCACCCTGCCGGGCGAGATGCACGGCCAGACACAGATCGCGGCCGGCCTGTTCGACAACGCGGCCGGCAACACGCTGAAACTTGAACTCTACATCGACAAGAAGCCCGAGGGTTACGCGTTCGCAGGTGAACGCCGCCAGATGACCGAAGCCGAGGTCATGGCCATGTACGCCCCGTCGGAAGAAGGAGACAGCCAATGACGAAATATGATGCCGATTGGGTCCGGGCCGAGGAAGCCAAGCGAAAGTGGATGGCCGAAAATGGCCTGTATTCCGAGCAGGAAGAGCATTCCTCGTGCGGGGTCGGTCTGGTGGTTTCGGTTGACGGCAAGAAAAGCCGCAAGGTGGTCGAGGCCGGGATCGATGCGCTCAAGGCGATCTGGCACCGCGGCGCGGTGGATGCCGACGGCAAGACCGGCGACGGCGCGGGCATCCATGTGCAGATCCCGGCCCCCTTCTTCTATGACCAGATCCGCCGCACCGGGCACGAGCCCAAGATGGACGAGTTGATCGCCGTGGGGCAGGTGTTCCTACCGCGCACCGATTTCGGCGCGCAGGAGCGCTGCCGAACCATCGTGGAAACCGAAGTTCTGCGGATGGGCTATTACATCTATGGCTGGCGCCATGTGCCGGTGGACGTGACCTGCCTGGGCGAAAAGGCAAACGCGACCCGGCCCGAGATCGAGCAGATCCTGATCTCGAATTCCAAGGGCGTTGACGAGGACACGTTCGAGCGCGAGCTGTACGTCATCCGCCGCCGGATCGAAAAAGCCGCCGCCGCCGCGGGGATTTCGAGTTTGTACCTGGCCTCGCTCAGCTGCCGGTCGATCATCTACAAGGGCATGATGCTGGCCGAGCAGGTCGCCGTGTTCTACCCCGACCTGATGGACGAGCGTTTCGAGTCGGCCTTTGCCATCTATCATCAGCGCTATTCCACCAACACCTTCCCGCAATGGTGGCTGGCGCAGCCGTTCCGGATGCTGGCGCATAACGGCGAGATCAACACGCTGAAGGGCAACATCAACTGGATGAAAAGCCACGAGATCCGCATGGCCTCGGCGACCTTCGGCGACTATGCCGAAGACATCAAGCCGATCATCGCCGGTGGGTCGTCGGATTCGGCGGCGCTGGATTCGGTGTTCGAGGTTCTGGTTCGCGCGGGCCGCTCGGCCCCGATGGCCAAGACGATGCTGGTGCCGGAAAGCTGGTCGAAACAGGCGGTGGAACTGCCGCAGGCCTGGCGCGACATGTATTCCTACTGCAACTCGGTGATGGAGCCCTGGGACGGCCCCGCCGCGCTGGCCATGACGGATGGCCGCTGGGTCTGCGCCGGGCTGGACCGCAACGGCCTGCGCCCGATGCGCTATGTAGTCACCGGCGACGGTCTGGTGATCGCCGGGTCCGAGGCGGGCATGGTCCCGATCGACGAGGCCAGCGTTAAGGAAAAAGGCGCGCTGGGTCCGGGCCAGATGCTGGCCGTCGACATGAAGAAGGGCAAGCTGTACCGCGACAAGCAGATCAAGGACAAGCTGGCCGCGGCCCTGCCGTTCGGCGAATGGGTCAGCAAGATCAACGATCTGGACGAAAAGCTGGCGAAGGTCGCCGAAAAGCCGCTGTTCACCGGTGAGGAACTGCGCAAGCGCCAGATCGCGGCGGGCTACACGGTCGAGGAACTGGAGCAGATCCTCGCACCGATGGCCGAGGATGGCAAAGAAGCGATCGCCTCGATGGGCGACGACACGCCCTCGGCGGTTCTGTCCAAACAGTACCGACCGCTCAGCCATTTCTTCCGCCAGAACTTCAGTCAGGTGACCAACCCGCCCATCGACAGCCTGCGCGAATACCGCGTGATGTCGCTGAAGACGCGGTTCGGCAACCTCAAGAACGTGCTGGATGAGGACAGCAGCCAGACCGAGATCGTGGTGCTGGAAAGCCCCTTTGTCGGCAACGCCCAGTGGGAAGAACTGGTGGCGAATTTCGATGCGCCGCTGGCCGAAATCGACTGTACCTTCGAACCCGGCACCGGCGCGCTAAGCGCCGCGCTGGCGCGCATCCGCGCCGAGGCGGAGGAGGCCGTGCGTTCGGGCGCGGGTCACCTGGTGCTGACCGACCAGTATTCCGGCCCCGGCAAAGTGGCGATGCCGATGATCCTGGCCACCAGCGCGGTGCATTCGCACTTGATCCGTCAGGGCCTGCGGACCTTCTGCTCGCTCAACGTGCGCTCGGCGGAATGCATCGACCCGCATTATTTCGCGGTGCTGATCGGCTGTGGCGCGACCGTGGTGAACGCCTATCTGGCCGAGGATTCGTTGGCCGACCGGATCGAACGCGGGTTGCTGGAAG
This sequence comes from Ruegeria sp. BC8, assembly GCF_056535705.1. Lineage (NCBI taxonomy): Bacteria > Pseudomonadati > Pseudomonadota > Alphaproteobacteria > Rhodobacterales > Roseobacteraceae > Ruegeria > Ruegeria sp. BC8. The sequence goes on from NZ_JBQFIV010000001.1 coordinate 3,159,061, forward strand.
GCAGCCTGACTGAAAACGTCGCGCGTTACCGCGAGGCGATCGACCAGGGCCTGCTGAAGATCATGGCCAAGATGGGCATCTCGGTGATCTCGTCCTATCGCGGCGGCCTGAATTTCGAAGCCGTGGGCCTGAGCCGCGCCATGGTGGCCGAATATTTCCCCGGCATGACCAGCCGGATTTCCGGCATCGGCGTCACCGGCATTCAGTCCAAGGCTGAAGGAATCCACGCCAAAGGCTGGGAGAGTGGCCTGGATGTTCTGCCTATCGGTGGCTTCTACAAGGCCCGCAAATCGGGTGAGACCCATGCGTGGGAAGCGACCTCGATGCACATGATGCAGATGGCCTGCAACCGCGCCTCGTACGAGCTGTGGAAGCAGTACTCGGCCAAGATGCAGGCCAACCCGCCGATCCATCTGCGCGATCTGATGGATTTCAAACCGCTGGGCAAGCCGATCCCGATCGAGGAGGTCGAGTCGATCACTTCGATCCGCAAGCGCTTTGTCACGCCGGGCATGTCGCTGGGTGCGCTCAGCCCCGAGGCGCACAAGACGCTGAACGTGGCGATGAACCGGATCGGCGCGAAATCCGACTCGGGTGAAGGTGGCGAAGATCCCGCACATTTCGTGCCTGAGCCGAATGGCGACAACCCCTCGGCCAAGATCAAGCAGGTGGCCTCGGGCCGGTTCGGCGTGACCGCCGAATACCTCAACCAGTGCGAAGAGCTGGAAATCAAGGTGGCCCAGGGTGCCAAGCCCGGCGAGGGCGGCCAGCTGCCCGGCATGAAGGTCACCGATCTGATCGCGCGCCTGCGTCACTCGACCAAGGGCGTGACGCTGATCTCGCCGCCTCCGCACCACGACATCTACTCGATCGAGGATCTGGCGCAGCTGATCTATGACCTCAAGCAGATCAACCCGCGCGCCAAGGTGACGGTGAAACTGGTGGCGTCCTCGGGCGTGGGCACGATCGCCGCCGGGGTGGCCAAGGCCAAGGCCGACATCATCCTGATCTCGGGCCACAATGGCGGCACCGGCGCATCGCCTGCGACCAGCATCAAATATGCCGGCCTGCCGTGGGAAATGGGCCTGACCGAGGCGCATCAGGTTCTGGCGATGAACAACCTGCGCGACCGGGTAACCCTGCGGACCGATGGCGGCTTGCGCACTGGGCGCGACATCGTCATGGCGGCGATGATGGGGGCCGAGGAGTACGGCATCGGCACCGCCGCCCTGATCGCGATGGGTTGCATCATGGTGCGCCAGTGCCAGTCAAACACCTGCCCGGTGGGCGTATGTACGCAGGACGAGAGCCTGCGCGCCAAGTTCACCGGCAATGCCGACAAGGTGGTGAACCTGATCACCTTCTACGCACAGGAAGTGCGCGAGATCCTGGCCAGCCTCGGCGCACGGTCGGTCGACGAAATCATCGGTCGGGCGGATCTGCTGGCGCAGGTCAGCCGCGGTTCGGCGCATCTGGACGATCTGGACCTGAATCCGCTGCTGATCACCGTCGATGGCGCGCAAAACATCGTCTATGACCGTGACAAGCCCCGCAACGCGGTGCCTGATACGCTGGACTCTGAAATCGTGCGCGACGCTGCGCGGTTCCTGAAGGATGGCGAGAAGATGCAGCTGTCTTATGCCGTGCAGAACACGCACCGGACGGTCGGCACCCGCGTGTCCAGCCACATCGTGCAGAACTTTGGCATGCGCAACACGTTCCAGCCGGACCACCTGCATGTGAAACTGCAAGGCTCGGCCGGCCAGTCGTTGGGCGCCTTCGCCGCGCCGGGGCTCAAACTGGAAGTGTCGGGTGACGCCAACGACTATGTCGGCAAGGGCCTGTCGGGCGGCACCATCGTCGTGCGCCCGCCGCAGGTCAGCCCGTTGCAGGCCGACCGGAATACGATCATCGGCAACACGGTCCTTTACGGCGCGACCGACGGGTACCTGTTCGCGGCTGGCCGTGCTGGGGAACGCTTTGCCGTGCGGAACTCGGGTGCCACCGTGGTGGTCGAGGGCTGCGGCTCGAACGGGTGTGAGTACATGACCGGCGGCGTTGCGGTGATTCTGGGTGACATCGGCGCGAACTTTGGCGCGGGGATGACGGGCGGCATGGCCTATCTGTACGACCCCGAAGGCAAGGCGCAGCTGCTGATGAACATGGAAACCCTGGTGACCTGCCCCGTAACGGTCGAGCATTGGGAGACCCAGCTGAAGTCGCTGATCGAGCGTCACGCCGCAGAAACCGGCAGCCGCAAGGCCGCCGACATCCTGCAGCACTGGGATGTCGAGCTGGCGAACTTCCTGCAGGTCTGTCCGAAGGAAATGCTGAACAAACTCAGCTACCCGCTGAGCCACGAGGCAGCGGCGGTTCCGGCCGAGTAAGACCGCCTGTGAAGCCTGCCCCGCGTGTTTGAAAAGACACGCGGGGTTTTCGTTTTGTGCCCTCCCGTTTCCGGATTTCTTGAAAAAACATTGCGTGTCGCTAGGCCTGTACACGGAAAGTTTGGAAATCTCGCCAATGCTTCCGCTTGCCGCCAATTTCGCCAGGGAGTCGTCGCATGCCCACGACCTATCTTGACCAGTTCTTTGCCATGGATCCGGCCAGCCCGCCGGCAACGGGGACCCTTCTGACGGTTGAGAAGTACAATCTGGTCGACCAGAACGACGATGGCGACATCGACAGTTCCGACAATGACTCGGTCAACGGCATTGATGTCACCCGATCCTGGCCGGGCGACACGGTGACGATCAACGTGTCCGGTGTGGGGAACGTCACCTACACGGGAATCACCTTCTATCTGGCTGATGGCAGCCGCGTGTTCACCCCGACGGACGGTCAGGTGCTGCAAGAGGGGACGCTAGTCTCGACGACTTTCGTCAATACCGAAGGTCCCCTGGTGGTTCCGGGTGAGCTTGGGCCGCCGTGTTTTGCTGCCGGAACAATGATAAAGACACCCGATGGATTGCGCCGCGTCGAGGATCTGCAGGCCGGTGACCTGGTCACGACGGTCGACAATGGTGCGCGGGCCCTGATCTGGGTCGGCAGAACCGCCGTCGCGGCCGAGGGCAACGCCGCACCGATCCGCTTTGCCGAAGGGGTTTTGGGACTGGACCGTGACACTCTGTTCTCGCCCCAGCACCGGATGCTGATCGACGATTGGCGCGCGGCTTATTTCTACGGCCACCCCGAGGTTTTGATTGCCGCACATTCCCTGGTCAACGGCACGACGGTGACCCGGGTCGAAGGTGGAGAGATCGAGTATTTCCACCTGTTGTTCGACCAACACGAGATCGTCATCGCCAACGGCGCCAAAAGCGAAAGCTACTATCCTGGCCACGCCGTTATGCGGTCTGACCGGGAAACCCAGGCCGAGCTGTTGCGCCTGTTCCCGCAGTTGGCAGCGGTGGAAGATGGTGGTTCGAAAACCGCCCGTCCGGTGGTGCGCCCGCGCGAAGGACGGCTGATCGCGTCATAATTCCGTTCCAAATACCGGTGCTGCGGCGTATAGCAGGAACATGGCGAAGAAAGCAGCGCGCAAATCCCGCGGTAAGTCCAAAAAGGCAACCCGGTCTCGGAAAACGGAAACGCTCATCGTTCGGATTCGGCGGTGGGTACTGCGTGTCATTGGGGCTCTGGCCGCGGCGTTCGTGGCGCTTGTTTTGCTTTACACCATGGTCAACCCGCCGATCACCCATACGATCTGGTCCGAGTGGCGTCGCCTCGGCAAGGTGGACAGGGAATGGGTCGCGATCGAGGATATGTCTCCGGTCATGGCCCGATCGGTCGTTGCGGCCGAGGATGCGAATTTCTGCCTGCATTGGGGCTTTGACGTAAACGCGATCCGCGATGCGCTTGAAGATGGTGGCAACCGCGGGGCGTCGACCATTTCTCAGCAGGTGGTCAAGAATGTCTTTCTGTGGCAGGGGCGCAGTTGGGTGCGCAAGGCGCTTGAGACCTCCATGACCCCGGTCGTCGAAATCTTCTGGAGCAAGAAGCGCATACTCGAGGTGTATCTGAACGTGGCTGAGACCGGTGAGGGCCTGTTCGGGATCGAGGCGGCCGCCCGCAAGAATTTTGGAGTCAGTTCCGCCCAACTCAGCCCGGTGCAGGCGGCGCGGCTGGCGGCAATCCTTCCGTCACCGCGAAACCGTTCGGTCACGGATCCGTCGGTTTACACCCGCAGACGAGCCGCCGCGATCCGCGATGGAGCGGCCACCATCCGCGCAGATGGTCGCGCAGATTGCTTCGAGGATTGAAACTTCTGCCCGTCAGCGGCTATTGCTGAGCGGTACTCAATTGGTTCGAATGGATCCACATGGCGCGTTTGTTTCACGTTCCCCTGTCCCCCTTTTGTCGAAAAGTCCGCCTGTCCCTGGCGGAAAAGAAGATCGAAGTCGAATTGGTCGAGGAAAAGTACTGGGAAAAATCCCCGGACTTCTTGCGCAGAAACCCTGCGGCCAAGGTCCCGGTTCTGCGGCTGGATGGCCGGGTGATGTCAGAAAGCGCGGCGATCTGCGAATACATCGAAGAGACACGGCCGGAACCCGCATTGATGCCGAAAACTCCCGAAGCACGGTTCGAGGTGCGCCGTCTGGTCAGTTGGTTTGATGACAAATTCCACCATGAGGTGACATCCAAGCTGCTGTACGAGCGGGTGAACAAAAAAGTGACCGGTCAGGGCTATCCCGACAGCAAGAACGTCAAGGAAGGCGCGCGGGCAATCAAGTTCCACTTGGATTACATGGCCTGGCTGCTGGATCAGCGGCGCTGGCTGGCGGGGGATCAGATGACATTGGCCGATTTTGCGGCTGCCGCGCATCTGTCGGCGTTGGACTATATTTCGGACGTGGACTGGAATCGCAGCCATGTGGTCAAGGACTGGTACGCCAAGATCAAGTCTCGCCCGGCCTTCCGGTCGATTCTGGCGGATCAGGTGCCGGGCTTCCGCCCGCCCGCCCATTACGCCGACCTGGATTTCTGATAGGTTGGGGCAGGGGGCGGTCTGCCCCCTCTTGGCCCATTGGGCCAATTCACCCCCGAGGATATTTTGGGCCAGATGAACAGCGCGACGGCATTGAAGGACAGGTTGGTGTCGCAGGCCCGGGCCGAGGGGTTCGTGTCGTGCCGGATCTGCCGACCCTGGGACGTGCCGGAAGTGCCTGCGCGGTTGGCCGCCTTTCTGGCGGCCGGTTATCACGGGCAGATGGGCTGGATGGCCGAGCGGGCCCATTGGCGGGGGGATCCGGCGGAGCTGTGGCCTGAGGCGCGCTCGGTCATCATGCTGGCCGAGAGTTACACGCCGGATCATGATCCGACCGAGGTTCTGGGCCGACCCGATCGCGGGGCGATCTCGGTCTATGCTCAGAACAAAGACTACCATGATCTGGTCAAAAAGCGGCTGAAGCGGCTGGCCCGGTGGCTGATTGCCGAAGCCGGGGGCGAGGTGAAGGTGTTCGTCGACACCGCGCCGGTGCCCGAGAAAGCACTGGGCCATGCGGCCGGGTTGGGCTGGCAGGGCAAACACACCAATCTGGTCAGCCGGGAGTGGGGCAATTGGGCCTTTTTAGGGTCTGTTTTCACCACTCTGGACCTGCCGACGGACCCGCCGGAAGTGGATCATTGCGGGTCGTGTCGGGCCTGTCTGGATGCCTGTCCGACGGATGCCTTTCCGGCGCCCTATCAACTGGATGCGCGGCGCTGCATTTCCTATCTGACCATCGAGCACAAGGGGCCGGTGGATCAGGAGTTGCGCGGCAAGCTGGGCAACCGGATCTATGGCTGTGATGATTGCCTGGCCGCCTGTCCGTGGAACAAGTTCGCGGTGGCGGCCAGTGACATCCGATATGCCGCGCGCCAAGACCTGATGGCGCCGCCGTTGGCGGAACTGGCCGGGTTGGACGATGCGGCGTTCCGGGCCAGATTCTCGGGTTCTCCGATCAAGCGGATCGGGCGCGACCGGTTCGTGCGAAACGTTCTGTATGCCATCGGCAATTCCGGGTCGTCGGAGTTGATTCCGGTCGCGCAGGCGTTGATCGAGGATGCCGACCCCACGGTGGCCGACGCGGCGCGCTGGGCGGTCGAACAACTGTCGTGAATGCCGCAAACAGGCTGGACGCGTCGGTTCAAACCGCTACACCCGTGACTGCGAACAGGATGGAGATCCCGATGGCGTTGGCTTTGGGCGTGGATACCGGTGGAACCTACACCGATGCGGTGCTGATCCGGGACGAGGAAGAGGTGATCGCCTCGGCCAAGTCCCTGACCACACGCGAGGATCTGGCGATCGGCGTCGGGCGGGCGATCCGGGCGGTGCTGGACCAGGCGCAGGTCGCGCCCGTTCAGATCTCGATGGCGTCGCTGTCGACGACGCTGGCCACGAACGCGCTGGTCGAGGGGCAGGGCGGGCGCGTTGCGCTGATCTATGTCGGGTTTCGGGACGGCGATCTGGACAGGCATGGGCTGCGCGATGCGCTGAAGGGTGACCCGGCGCTGGTGATCTCGGGCGGGCACAGCCATGCCGGGGCTGAGGCCGCGCCGTTGGATACAGGGGCGTTGACCGAATTTCTGGACCAGCAGTCCGGGATTTCCGGGTTCGCGGTCGCAGCCCAGTTCGCCACGCGCAACCCCGCGCACGAGCTTGAGGTCGCGCGGATCATCGCCGAAAAGACCGGTGCGCCGGTGACCTGCTCGCATCAGTTGTCGGCCAAGCTGAACGGGCCGAAACGTGCGGTGACGGCAGTGCTGAACGCACGTCTGATCGGAATGATCGACCGCCTGATCGGCCGGGCGCAGGATGTGTTGCTCGAGCTGGGCATCGACGCGCCGATGATGGTGGTGCGTGGGGATGGCGCCTTGATGAGCGCCGAGCAGGCGCGGGAGCGGCCGATCGAAACGATTCTCAGCGGTCCGGCGGCCTCGATCGTGGGGGCGCGCTGGCTGACCGGAGTTCAGGACGCACTGGTGTCGGATATCGGAGGGACGACGACCGATGTGGCTCTGATCCGCGACGGAAAGCCGGCGATCGACCCGGCGGGCGCACGGGTCGGCGGGTTCCGCACCATGGTCGAGGCGGTGGCGATGCGCACGCATGGTCTGGGCGGTGACAGCCAGGTGCACGTGGTGACCGAAGGCCTGCGCGGCGGCGTTTTCCTGGGTCCGCGCCGGGTGCTGCCGGTGTCGCTGATCGCGTCTGAGGCGCCCGAAGTGGTCCATGCCGCGCTGGACGAGCAGTTGCGCGCGACCACGGTGGGCGAGCACGACACCCGTTTCGCCCGCCGCGTGCCCGGCATCCACGCCGAGGGTCTGGGACCGCGCGAGGTGGGGCTGCTGGAGCGGCTGGGGGACAAGGTTCTGCCCCTGAGCGCCCTGTTGCGCACCCGGATGGAAAACGGTGCTCTGACCCGGCTGGTGGATCGCGGGACCGTTCAGGTTTCGGGGGTGACGCCGTCGGATGCCAGCCACGTTCTGGGGCGTCTGTCCGATTGGGATGCCGATGCCGCGCGCAAGGCGCTGGAGTTGATTGCGCGCCGACGTGTGGGGTCGGGCGATCGGCTCGCGGGCTCGGCTGATGAATTGGCCGGGATGATCGTGGATCAGCTAACCGAACAGACCGTTTTGACCTTGTTAGAGACTGCTTTTTCGGAAGAGGCCGAGGCGTTCGGCCTGCCGCCCGAGGATCTGGCGCGCCATGTGCTGACCCGGCGGGGCTTGCGCGGGCATCGCGGTCTGCTGGCGTTGGATGCGAAGCTGAACGTGGATGTGGTCGGGCTGGGGGCCTCGGCGCCGAGCTATTACCCGGCGGTCGGTAAGCGCCTGCGCTGTACCATGGTGCTGCCCGACCATGCCGGGGTGGCCAATGCGATCGGGGCCGTCGTGGGGCGGTTGACCATGCGGCGGGCGGGCACGGTGACCGCTCCGTCCGAAGGCCGGTACCGCGTGCATCTGAACGACGGGCCGCAGGATTTCCCCGAACCCGAACCCGCGCTGGCCCTGCTGGAGGCCGAACTGCGGCGCGAGACCGAAAGCGCCGTGCGCGCGGCCGGGGCCGAGGATATCCGCGTGATCGTCAACCGCGACATCCGCACCGCCCGGATCGAAGGCAAGGATGTCTTCGTCGAGGCGATGCTGACCGTCGAAGCCAGCGGCCGCCCGCGGGTGGCCGTCGGCTGAGCGCTATTCGGCAGCGCTGCTGCGTTTGGGCAGAACCCAGTCCGGGCGCGGGAAGTGGCAGGTATAGCCGTTGGGGATACGCTGAAGGTAGTCCTGATGCTCGGGCTCGGCCTCCCAGAAATCGCCCACGGGTTCGACCTCGGTCACGACCTTGCCGGGCCACAGGCCGCTGGCATCCACATCGGCGATCGTGTCCAGCGCGATCTGTTTCTGCGTCTCGTCGCAGTAATAGATGGCCGAGCGATAGCTCATTCCGATGTCATTGCCCTGGCGGTTCACGGTGGTCGGGTCGTGGATCTGGAAGAAGAACTCGAGCAGATCGCGATATGTGATCTGCGCGGGGTCGAACCAGATCTCGATTCCTTCGGCATGGGTGCCGTGGTTGCGATAGGTCGCGTTGGGCACGTCGCCGCCGGTATATCCGACGCGGGTGCGCAGAACGCCGGGCAGCTTGCGGATCAGGTCCTGCATGCCCCAGAAGCAGCCTCCGGCCAGAACGGCGCGGTGTTCGGTCATTTCGGGTCCTCCACTTGATCGAGGTATTCGCCATAGCCCTCGGCCTCCATGTCGTCACGATGGATGAACCTCAGCGCGGCGGAGTTGATGCAATAGCGTAGCCCACCCTGATCCAGCGGACCATCGGGAAACACATGGCCCAGGTGGCTGTCGCCGTGTTTCGAGCGGACCTCGGTCCGGATCATGCCCAGCGAGCGGTCCTCCAGCTCGGTTACGTGGTCATGCACGATGGGTTTGGTGAAGCTGGGCCAGCCGCAGCCCGACTCGTATTTGTGGGTCGAGGCGAACAGCGGCTCGCCCGATACGATATCCACGTAGATGCCGGGTTCCTTGTTGTTCAGGTGTTTTCCGGTGCCGGGGCGTTCGGTCCCGTTGCGCTGGGTGACGTGGAATTCCTCGGGCGACAGGGCCGCGACAACCGATGGATCTTTGGTATATTTGGGCATGGGTCCTCCGGCATTGCATACGTTGCCGAGATATTTGGGGTGCGCCGCGACAAAAGCAAAGCCCTGTTTCACCCGGCTCGCGCGATCGTGCGGGTGATCTGCCGCCGTGCTTCGAGCGTATCAATATCAAAGAGGAGGTCACGCCATGTTCAGAATGTTGCTGTTGTCTGCTATGTTGTTGATCGGTCGAACGGTGCAGGCCGCGCCCGTGTCCGGAGAGTTCCCTTCGATCGATGGCGGCACGCTGTCGCTGTCGGACTGGCGCGGCCAGCCGGTTCTGGTGGTCAACACGGCCTCGCAATGCGGGTTTACCGGGCAGTATTCCGGGCTGCAAAAGCTGCAGGACACCTATGGACCCAAGGGTTTGGTGGTTCTGGCAGTCCCGTCGGATTCCTTCAACCAGGAACTGGAAACCGCCAGTGAGGTCAAGGAATTCTGCGAGTTGAACTATGACCTGACCCTGCCCATGACCGACATCACCCCCGTGACCGGCCCGCAGGCCCACCCGTTCTACAAGGCGGTCGCCGCCGAGACCGGGTTTGTGCCGGGCTGGAATTTCAACAAGATCCTGCTGAGCCCCGAAGGCGAGGTCGTGGCGACCTTTGGGTCGACGACCCGGCCGGACTCTCGCAAGCTGCGCCGTCAGGTCGAGGCCCTGCTGCGCTGAACCGGCTGGCGTGACAACTGCACAGCCAGAATGCCCAGCGTGGTGACCGCAACGCCGACGGCATCCATTGCGCCCAACCGCTCACCCAGCAGAATCGCGGCGATCGTGACCCCGAACACCGGGTTGAGGAAATGGAAGGTCGCCGCGCGGATCGGCCCGATCCGGTTGAGCAGAAGGAACCAGATCAGCGTGGCCAGCAGGCCGGGGAACAGGGTCGTGTAGGTGAAGGCCAGCGCCAGCGGCCAGGTCGGGCGGACATAGATCGTCTCGAACAACGGGGCGGCGACGAACAGAACCGCCGAGCCGACCAACATCTGCAAACCGACGACCATCATGAAATTCCCGCCCGAGGTCGCCCCGCGCACGGCCAGCGTGGCGAAGGTCAGCGCCAGCGCGCCCAGCCCGCAGAGGGCAACGCCAAACAGGTCGATCCCGGCGCTGATCCGGCTGCTCATGATCAGGGCCACGCCAGCGAACCCGGCCAGCAGACCCAGAACACCCAGCGGACGCAACCGTTCCCCGAACAGCAGCCAACCGGCCAGCGCCACCAAGAGTGGCATGGTCGAGGCGATGATCGCCGCTACCGAGGCTTCGACCGTTTGCATCGCATAGAAATTCAGACCCAAATAAAGGGCATTCTGGCAGATTCCGAACAGGATGGTCGCATGCCATTGCGACCGCGTCAGGCGCCAGCTTTGGCCCATGGCCCGGGCGATTGCGACACCCAGGATGCCGGAAATCAGGAAGCGAACCGCCAGTGAAAACAGCGGCGAGGCATCCGCGACGATGATCCGCGCCGATGTAAAGGCCGACGACCAGATGAAGGCAAAGGCCAGCCCCATGGCGATGGCGCGCAGATCCATGACCGCTCCTGTTTGAATGTGCGGCGACTGTTTCCGATTTTCTCTCGGGCCACAAGCGCCCGAGCGTCAAAAAAGACACATGGTGCGGGCAAGTTTTCCCTGGGTGCCGGTTTTATTGATTGACTGGCCAATTAAAGATATCCGCTCGGTGATCTGACATCTAAAGGGAGGTTTGTCGGTGCTATTGGAATACATCCTGTCATTCGGGGTCCTGCTTGCTCTTGGGCTGGTAGCGTTCTTCGTCGTGAAATGGTGGAACCTGCGGTGCGTGGGCGTGACACCTGTTCATCTGTTCACTTTCATCGCGATCCTGTTCACATCCGGCCTGGATGTCGGGCTGATCATGTTCCCGCTCACCGAATTCGGAGGCTATGCCGAAGATCCGGCCTATGCGTTCGCAAACCCGCTGGCGATCGAGTTCGGGTTCTGGGGTTTCCTGATCTGGGCCTTCTATTTCCTGACGGCCTTCTATTTCTGCGTCATCGAGCCCCGAGTGCAGTTCTTTGAAATCCCGGTGGTCAAGCTGATCAACAATGTGGTGATCATCGGGACCTGCGCTTTCACCGCCAGCCTGTTCCTGATCTACCTGCCCGGATACCTGCCCGAAGTTGGCGATGGCGAGTCCGTAGTGACCACGTTTTACATCATCGTGTTTGTCGTCATTCTGGCCGCGGCCTATTCCTCGACTGACCTGAAATACGTGCGGATTCTTTCTGTCGGCTCGACGTTTCTGTTTCTGGCGCTGATCCTTGGCATGTGGGCCGCGGCCGGTATGGGCGTTGCGGGTTTCGTGGAAACCAGCAGCAATATCGGGGCGTATTTCGCCAATATCCACAAGTTCGTACTGCCTCTGACCGACTATCACGCCTTCTACCTGTTCTGGTGGTTTGCCTGGTCGATCATGATCGGTCAGTTCACCTCGCGCTTTGTCGGAGGGCTGACCACCTGGCAATTGCTGGCGGCGCTGCTGATCTTTCCGTCGATCCCCTTGGCGATCTGGTTCAGCGTGCTTTATTACTATCACCTGAACGGCATCAGCACCGCAGGCATCACCAACATTGCGATGGTGATCGTCGGCGTGACCTTCGTAATCAACTCACTGGACTCGCTGATCAGGCTCTATACCGACAACCTGAACATGACGGTCGAACGCTTCGGCAAGACGGCCTATGTTGCCGGTAATGTGGGGCTTCTGTTTGTGCTGACGCTTCTGTTCCAGAGCCAGTGGCTGCAGATTCAGTGGATCGGCGCCGTGGTGGTTGGCCTCTACCTCGCCTGCGTGGTCTATATCCTGATCGCCAAGCGCAAAGAGGTGATGAGCATCGACTCGATGCCCGAAGGTCGGGATCTGGATTTCCACAAGGTCGAGACTGTTCACTGACCTCGGCCAACGACAAAACCGGGTCCGGCCCAACGGACCCGGTAAACATATACCATAGAAAAAGGGCCGCGAAATCGCGGCCCTTGATCGTTTTCACTAAGGCGCGGATCAGCTGTTGACGCTGTCCTTCAGGGCCTTGGCGATGGTCATCTTCACAACCTTGTCGGCTTCTTTGGTGAAGGTCTCACCAGTGGCCGGGTTGCGCACCTGACGCTCGGGGCGCTCGCGGCAGTAGATCTTGCCGACGCCCGGCAGGGTCACAGCGCCACCGGCCGAAACTTCGCGGGTGATCAGGCCAGTGATCGCCTCCAGCGCCGCGTTCGCGGATTTCTTGTCGGTTCCCATTTCCTCAGCGAGAGCAGCAACCAGCTGAGTCTTCGTCATAGGCTTTGCCATTTCTTGGTCTCCTTAACGTGCCCGATCTATTGGGCCTCACCGCGTAACTGTAACGGGATATTGTGGGCGAACACAACGAATAGTAGCACTGAAACCCCAAAAAATATGGGGATTTCGTTGCTTTTTTGCGTCAGAGGAAGGCCGTTTCGTCGAACGAGCGCAATTTCCGGCTGTGCAAACGTTCCAGCGGCATCCCTCGCAGGTGTTCCATCGCCCGGATTCCAATCGCCAGATGGCGGCTGACCTGAGTTGTATAGAACTCGGACGCCATGCCGGGCAACTTCAATTCGCCATGCAACGGTTTGTCGGATACGCACAGCAAGGTGCCGTAGGGCACACGGAACCGATAGCCGTTTGCGGCGATCGTGGCGCTTTCCATATCCAGCGCGATGGCGCGCGACTGGCTCAGCCGTTGCACCGGGCCGGATTGGTCGCGCAGTTCCCAGTTACGGTTGTCGACCGAAGCCACCGTGCCGGTGCGCATGATCCGCTTCAGCTCATAGCCTTCCAGCTCGGTCACTTCGGCTACGGCGCGTTCCAGCGCGACCTGAACTTCGGCCAGCGGCGGGATCGGCACCCAGACGGGCAGATCGTCATCCAGCACCTTGTCTTCGCGCAGATAGGCATGGGCCAGCACGAAATCCCCCAGGGCCTGCGTGTTGCGCAGCCCCGCGCAGTGGCCGACCATCAGCCAGGCATGTGGGCGCAGCACCGCGATGTGGTCGGTGGCGGTCTTGGCGTTCGATGGCCCGACGCCGATATTGACCAGCGTGATCCCCGACCCGTCGGCGCGTTTCAGGTGATAGGTCGGCATCTGCGGCAGTTTCAGCGGCTGTTCCAGCGGCGCGTCGGGGTCGGTGATCTCGACATTCCCGGTCGAGACGAAACTGGTATAGCCGCTGTCGGGGTCGGCCAGTTGCGCGCGGGAGTAGTTTTCGAATTCCGAGACGTAGAACTGGTAGTTGGTGAACAGAACGTGGTTCTGGAAATGGTCCGGATCGGTGGCGGTATAGTGGGCTAGCCGGGCCAGCGAATAGTCGATGCGCTGGGCGGTGAACAAGGCCAGCGGGCCGACGCCATCCTGCGGTTCGTGCACACCGTTGACGATGTCGTCATTGGTGGTGGTCAGGTCGGGCACGTCGAACACGTCGCGCAGGGTGAACCCGGCCGCTCCCTGATGCGGCACCACCAGATCGGGGTTGCCGGCCACGGCGAAATGCACCGGCATCGGCGTGGTCGAGGGGCCGATGGTCACCGGCTGGTTGTGGTTCTTGATCAGCAGCGCGATCTGCTGCGTGAGGTAGGACCGGAACAGATCCGGCCGGGTCACCGTGGTGGCATGAACCCCCGGCTCGGACACGTGACCAAAGCTCAGGCGGCTGTCCACATGCGCGTAGGACGCCGTACGGATACGAATTTCCGGGTAATAGGCTCTGTAACGGACCTTGGGCGTGCCGCTTTCCATGGCCTCGGCAAAGCTGTCGCACAGAAAGGCGGTGGCCTCGTTGTACAGCTCTTCCAGCCGGGCAACGGCCGCGGCGGCATCGGTGAAAATCTCGGGGTCCCGTGGGTCGGGCGTTGTTATTTTTGTCATGCGAGGGGTTCCAGAAGGTCAATTTTTTCGAATGTGCGGACATCCACCAGTCCCAGATCGGATATCCGCAGTTCGGGGATGACGACAAGGGCCAGCAGCGAGTGCTGCATATAGGCGTTGTTCAACTGGCAGCCGCAGGCCTGCATCGCCTCGACCATCTTCTGCGCCTTGGCCGCGACGTCCGCGGCAGGGCTGTCGGACATCAGGCCCGCAATGGGCAGTTCGACCAGCGCCAGCTCTTCGCCATCACGGAAGATGGTGATGCCGCCGCCCACTTCGGCCAGACGATTGGCGGCCAGCGCCATTTGCTCGCGGTCGGTGCCGACCACGATCATGTGGTGGCTGTCATGCGCCACGGTCGAGGCCATGGCCATTCGGCCCTGATAGCCAAAGCCCGACACGAATGCGTTGGTGACGCCGCCCGTGCCCCGGTGCCGTTCGACCAGCGCGATCTGGCAGACGTCACCTTCGCCCTCGACCAGCCCGCCGATGATCGGCAGCTCGGCCTTCAGCGCCTGGGTAGGGGCCTGGTTCTCGACCACGCCGATCACGTTGGCGCAAACGCGGTTGGCGCCGTTTGGCGCGGGGATCTCGAAATCGGCGGCGGTCATGGCATGGCCCAGATGCACCGTGTTGCGTGCCCGGTCGGGCCAGTCGTAATGCGGGCAATCCACCGTGATCGCGCCATTTTCGGCCACCACCTGTCCGCGCGCTACGACCATCTCGATCGGCAGTTCGGTCAGGTCCGAACTGAGGATCACGTCCGCCCGGCGGCCCGGCGTGATCGATCCGATCTCGCGCTCCAGCCCGAAATGGGTGGCGGTGTTGATCGTGGCCATCTGCAGGGCGATCAGCGGGTCGCACCCACAGGCGATGGCATGGCGCACGACGCGGTTCATGTGACCCTCGTTCACCAGCGTGCCCGAGTGGCAGTCATCGGTGCACAGGATGAAGTTGCGCGGGTCCAGCCCCTTTTCGGTGACGGCGGTGATCTGGCTTTCCACGTCATACCAGGCCGAGCCCAGCCGCATCATCGACCGCATCCCCTGCCGCACGCGGGCAATGGCGTCGGCCTCGCAGGTGCCTTCGTGGTCATCCGCCGGGCCGCCGGCGACATAGGCTGCAAAATCAGGCCCTAAATCAGGGGATGCATAGTGTCCGCCCACCGTCTTTCCCGCGCGCTGGGTGGCGGCGATTTCGGCCAGCATCTTGGGATCGGAGTTGATCACACCGGGAAAGTTCATCATCTCGCCCAGCCCGATGATGCCGGGCCAGGTCATCGCCTCGGCCACGTCTTCGGCGGTGATCTCGTAGCCCGTGGTTTCCAGCCCGGGCGCCGAGGGCGCGCAGGACGGCATCTGGGTGAAGATGTTGACCGGCTGCATCAGCGCCTCGTCATGCATCATCCGCACGCCGTCCAGCCCCAGCACATTGGCGATCTCATGCGGGTCGGTGAACATCGAGGTGGTGCCATGCGGGATCACCGCGCGCGCGAACTCGGCCGGGGTCAGCATGCCGGATTCGATGTGCATATGCGCGTCGCACAGGCCGGGGATCATGTAACGGCCTTTGGCCTCGATGATCTGGGTGTCGGGGCCGATGCAATGGCTGGCGTCAGGGCCGACATAGGCCACACGTCCGGCGGCGATGGCGATGGCGTGATCGGGCAGCGCCTCGCGGCTGTGCACGTTGATCCAGATCCCGCCGCGAATGACCATGTCGGCGGCTTCGCGGCCAGCGGCAACGGCGATCAGGCGGGGGGCGACGTCGGGCCAAGAGGGGAAGGGTGCGTATTCCATGGCACAACTTTCCCGAATGCATCGGAAGGTGCAACCCCTGCCGTGCCACCTTCATGAAACCGTCATGCGACTGGGCGCGGGGCAGCAAATGCTTGATCCGCGCCGCGATGCGGGGTCTGGTAGGGACATGGATTATGAAACCATCGATGCGGACAGTTTCGGCCGCAGCCTGCGCGGGATCGGGCTGAACCTGCTGGTGCGCGACGTTCCAGCGGAATGCGCCTTCTTGGAGACTGTTTTCTGCTTGAAGTCCCATCAGGTGACGGCGGATTTTGCCATCGTCACTTATGGCGATCAGGTGTTTCAGTTGCATTCGGACGGCACCTATCATTCCAACCCGCTGCTGGGGCTGGTTCCCGAAACGCCCCCGCGCGGTGGCGGGATCGAGATTCACCTGTACGACACCGACCCGGACGAGGCGGCGGAGCGCGCAAGGTCCGCAGGCGCGGTCGTGCTGCAGGAGCCGACCGACAAGCCCCACGGTCTGCGCGAGACCTATATCCTGTGCGAGAACGGCTATGCCTGGGTCGCCAGCCGCCCCAAGGACGGCTGAAAGTCAGATGCGGTGTTGCTCGGCCGCGATTTCCGCCCGGATCCACTCGGCAAAAGCCACGGCACCCGGCGTCTCCTCGGCCTGGGGCGACAGCAGCAGGTAATAGGCTTCGGGCATCGGCGCGCGATGCCCGAACGGTGCGATCAGACGGCCTTCGTCCAGGAGGCGCGTTGCGATGGTGTCATGGGCCAGGCAAAGCCCGCCGCCGGCCATCGCGACGGACAGGCCGACCATATACGTCGTGGCATAGGCAATCGGTGGATTGCCCCAGTTTAGACCCTGATCTTCGGCCCAGCTGGCCCAGTTCGACAGAAGATTCGAACAGTCGTACAGCGGTTGCTGCTGAAGGTTTTCCAGTGTGACCAGATAGTCGGGGGCGCAGACGGGGTAGTAGTGATCGCTGCGCAAAAGCTCGGTTCGGACCGTGTCGGCCGGGCGAAGGGAATAGCGGATTTCCACCGCCGCGCCTTCGGCCATCTCGCGCGGCTCCCACAACTCGGTGAAGATGTTCAGGCGGACATCGGGGTGCAGCGCGCGGAAGGCGGGCAGGCGGGGGGCCAGCCAGTTGACCGAGAAGGTGATGTTGCACTGCACCTGGACGGTATTTTCCTGCTGCCCGGTCACGGCCTGGGTGCCACGCACCAGCGTCCGGAACGCCTCGCGCACCACGGGCAGATAGGTGATTCCCGCCTCGGTCAGTTCCAATGCGCGGGGGCGGCGGTGAAACAGAGGCTGGCCCAGATAGCCCTCGAGCGATTTGATCTGCTGGCTGACCGCGCTTTGCGTCATGTTCAGATCGCGCGCCGCGCCGGTGAAGGACAGGTGGCGGGCCGCGGCCTCGAACGTGCGTAGCCAGCCAAGCGGGGGAAGCGGGTTCCGGGGTTTCATAATCCAACCATAAGCTCAGCTAATGCCAAAGCGCCATTTTTTTCGTTGGTCAACCGCGCCCCGGCCCGGCACGGTTTTCACCAGCTACCTGAACAAGCCGAATGGAGTCCCCCGGATGACCGTCACCAGCCTGAAACCGAATATCGACCATTGGCAGGAGCGCGTGGACATGGCCGCCGCCTTCCGCTGGACCGAGCGGTTGAACATGCATGAAGGGGTGGCCAATCACTTCAGCCTTGCGGTGAACGAGGATGGCACGCAGTTCCTGATGAACCCGAACCAGATGCATTTCGCGCGCATCCGTGCCTCGGACCTGCTGCTGCTGGATGCCAACGATCCCGACACGATGCGCAAGCCGGGCGCACCGGACCCGACCGCATGGGGTCTGCATGGTTCGATTCACCGGAAATGCCCGCATGCGCGTTGCGTGATGCATGTGCATTCGATTTTTGCCACCGTCCTGGCCTCCTTGGCCGACAGCAACCTGCCGCCGATCGACCAGAACACCGCAACCTTTTTCAACCGCTATGTCATTGATGACGAATTCGGCGGTTTGGCTTTTGAAAGCGAGGGTGAGCGTTGCGCGACAATGCTGCAGGACCCGGCCAAGAAAGTCATGATCATGGGCAACCACGGTGTGCTGGTGATCGGCAGCGATGCGGCAGATGCCTTCAATAGACTCTATTATTTCGAGCGCGCCGCCGAGACGTATATCCGCGCCCTTCAGACGGGCCAGCCATTGCGGGTGCTGTCGGATGAAATCGCGGAAAAGACCGCGCAGGAACTGGACGACTATCCCGATCAGGCCGCTGCGCATCTGCGCGAGATCAAGGCCGTTCTGGATGCCGAAGGCTCGGACCACGCCACCTAGAGGGTTTTGTCATGACCGATGCCTCGCATGATCCCGAAGCCGCCCGCTGGCACTATCGGCCGTCTGACCCTGTTGCGTTGAACCCTTTGTTCAGTTGGCCACCGCGCCCGATCGCCGTTTTGAAATGGTATTCCGGGGCGTGGCTGCCGATCACAGCGCTGACCTTGTGCATGGGGCTGGCCGTGATTGCTTATGTGCTGTTCCTGCCGCCGCTCGAGGCGATGCAAAGCTTTGCGCCCGGCTGGATGTTCCGCGTCTGGCTGCTGAACATGGTGCCTCAGATCCTTGTTGCGGGTGGGCTGCATTGGTGGCTCTACATGCGCAAGGGGCAGGGTATGTACAAAAAGTTCGATCGCCGCGACCTGACCCGCGACAACGGAACCTTCACCTTCCGCAATCAGGTCTGGGACAACATCTGGTGGACCCTGGGCAGCGCCATGACGGTGGCGACCGTCTATCAATGGGGTATCTACTGGGCGATGGCCAACGGGTATGCGCCAACGGTCACTTGGGCCAGCGCGCCGGTCTGGTGCGTGGTCTGGATGCTGTTCATTCCGATGTGGTCGGGTCTGCATTTCTATTGGGTGCACCGGCTGGAGCATCAACCGAAACTGTACAAGCATGTGCACGCCGTTCATCACCGCAACGTCAATGTTGGGCCGTGGTCGGGCATCTCGAACCACTGGTACGAGAATCTGCTGTATTTCACGACCTATTTCATCCACCTGATCGTGCCCTCAAACCCGTTGCATCTGCTGTTTCATGTCTATTTCCAGCAGATCAGCCCGGTCCTGTCCCATTCGGGGTTCGAAAAGCTGAAAGCAGGGGACACGGATGCTGTGCGGGCAGGCGATTTCTTTCACCAGCTGCACCACCGGTATTTCGAGTGCAACTACGGCACGTCCGAGATCCCGTTCGACAAGTGGTTCGGCACCTACCACGACGGGTCGGCCGAGGCGACGACGCGGACGCGGGCCTACAAGAAACAGATGTATACCTAGCCGGACCGGCTGCGCAGGGCTCGTGGACTGAGACCGAACTCGGCCCGAAAGGCGCGGGTCAGCGCGCTGGGGTCTTCATAGCCCGCGCGCAGAGCGATTTCGGCGATACTCAGGTCGGTTTCCGCGGCCAGCTTGCGCGCAAGGTTCAGACGCATCCGACGATAGACCTTGGCCGGCCCGGCCCCCAGGTCCGCCCGCATCCGGGATTCCAGTGCTTTTTGCGACCGTCCCACGCGCCGGGCGATCTCGGGGATCGGCAGAGGGGTCTCGAGATTTTCCTGCATCAGTGCCAGCGCCTTGTTGACATGCGAACTGGCCGAGCCTGCGCCGCCGGAATGTGACCGGGCGGAGTCGCGCGTCATGAACAGCTGCGCGACTTCCAATGCCAGCGCCTGACCGTGATCCTGCCCGATCAGGTGCATCACCAGATCAAAGGCGGCCATGGCGCCCGAGCAGGTGATGCGGTCACCGTCGATGACATAGCGCTCGCGGCAGGTCTCGACTTCGGGGAAACGCTCGGTGAACGCGGTCAGTTCCTCCCAATGGATCGTGGCGCGGTGGCCGTTCAGCAATCCGGCCTGAGCCAACAACCAACTGCCGGTGTCCAGCCCGGCGAGGGTGCGAAAGCGCCGCGTCGCCGCACGCAACCCCGCCTGGGTGCGCCAACCACCATGTGCCTGAAACCCGTAGGAGGGCATCACCAGCAGCATATCCCCATCCGCATCCGTAAGCGCCGCATGGGGTGCCACCTGCAACCCTGAGGACGACGTGACCGGCCTTGGATCCAGTGACAGGAATTGCCAGTCATACAGTCGCTGCCCCGACAGCGTGTTGGCCGCGCGCAGCGGCTCGACCGCATTGGCCAGGCAATGGTTCGAGAACCCGTCGAACAGAAGTACCCCGAATCGCTGCAGTGCGGCGGGTGATTTGGTCCATCTCTGCATGATTGAAGTCTAGTTCTGCATTATTGAGACCTCAAGCCGCGTCAGGATTGTCGCACGCTCAGGAACCGGAGACCCGCGATGCAATATGGCCTGACCGACGAGCAGGA
Organism: Ruegeria sp. BC8; assembly: GCF_056535705.1. Classification (NCBI taxonomy): domain Bacteria; kingdom Pseudomonadati; phylum Pseudomonadota; class Alphaproteobacteria; order Rhodobacterales; family Roseobacteraceae; genus Ruegeria; species Ruegeria sp. BC8. The sequence continues at coordinate 3,179,262 of NZ_JBQFIV010000001.1, forward strand.
GATGATCGTCTCGACCGTCCGCAGCTTTGTGGAGAATGAGATCTATCCCCACGAAGAGCTGGTCGAGCGCTCCGGCGATGTGCCGAAAGAGATCGCCGACGAGATCAAGCGCAAGACGATCGAGCTGGGCTTCTATGCCTGCAACTTTCCCGAAAGCGTGGGCTGTGCCGGGCTGAACCACTTGGAATTCGCGCTGGTCGAGCGCGAGTTGGGGCGCGGGTCGATGGCGTTGAACCATTTCTTCGGGCGGCCGCAGAACATCCTGATGGCCTGTCAGGGCGATCAGGTCGAGCGCTATCTGATGCCCACCGTGCGCGGCGAGAAAATGGACGCGCTGGCGATGACCGAACCGGGCGCGGGTTCGGATGTGCGGGGCATGAAATGCTCGGCCGTGCGTGACGGTGGCGATTGGGTCGTGAACGGCACCAAGCATTTCATCTCGGGCGCGGAACATGCCGATTTCATCATCGTCTTCATCGCCACGGGCGAGGATCAGACGCCGAAAGGTCCCAAGAAGCGCATCACCGCCTTTCTGGTCGATCGCGGCACGCCGGGCTTCACCATCCGCGACGGCTACAAATCGGTCAGTCATCGCGGTTACAAGAACATGGTGTTGGATTTCGACGACTGCCGCCTGCCCGACGCGCAGGTGCTGGGCGAGGTCGATGGCGGGTTCGAGGTGATGAACACCTGGCTGTATGCCACTCGCATCACCGTGGCGGCCATGTGCGTGGGCCGCGCCCGCCGGGCCTTCGACTATGCGCTGGACTATGCCGCCACCCGCGAACAGTTTGGCCAGAAGATCGGCAAGTTTCAGGGCGTCAGCTTTCAGATCGCCGACATGATCACCGAGATCGACGCCGCCGACCTGCTGACCCTGGCCGCCGCCGACCGGCTGGACAAGGGCCTGCCCGCCAACCGCGAGATCGCCTCGGCCAAGCTCTATGCCTCGGAAATGCTGGCGCGGGTGACCGATGCGGCGATCCAGGTGCATGGCGGGATGGGCCTGATGGACGACTATCCGCTGGAACGCTTCTGGCGCGATGCCCGGGTCGAGCGGATCTGGGACGGCACCAGCGAGATCCAGCGCCACATCATCAGCCGCGATCTTCTGCGCGCGTTGGGGGCGTGAACATGACGCCGGGCCTGAGCGGCGCGGCGGGTGCGCTCGCGCCGGGAAAGCTCGCCGCGCTGAGGCGGATGCTAGGGTTCCGCTCGCTGGCGGTGATTGGCGGGGGCGCATGGTGCGCCGAGGTCATCCGGCAGGTGCGGAAACTGGGTTTCACCGGCCCGGTCTGGCCGGTGCATCCCAAGGCCGACGAGGTGGCGGGCGAGCGCGTCTTTGCCACGATCGAGGACCTGCCCCAAGCGCCCGACGCGGCCTTTGTCGGCATCAATCGCCGCGCCACCATCGAGGCGGTCGAGGTTCTTTCCCGCATCGGCGCGGGCGGGGCGGTGTGTTTCGCCTCGGGCTTTACCGAGGCGCAGGCCGAGGACGCCGATGGGGCCGACTTGCAGGTGCGCCTTGTAACTGCAGCGGGGGACATGCCGATCCTCGGACCCAACTGTTACGGCTTTGTCAACGGTCTGGACCGGGTGGCGATCTGGCCCGACCAGCACGGGATGCGCCCGGTGGACCGGGGCGTCGCGATCCTGACACAAAGTTCGAACATCGCCATCAACATGACCATGCAGCGCCGGGCGCTGCCACTGGCCTTCATGCTGACCTGCGGGAATCAGGCGCAAACCCATCAGGCCGAAATCGCGATGGCGCTGCTGGATGATGACCGGATCACCGCCATCGGCCTGCATGTCGAAGGCTTCGGCGACCTACGCAAATGGGAAGCGCTGGCGGCCAAGGCGCGTGACCGGGGCGTACCGATCGTGACCCTCAAGGTGGGGCGGTCAGCTCAGGCGCAGGCGGCCACCATTTCGCACACCGCCTCGCTGGCGGGGGGCGATGCCGGGGCGCAGGCGTTTCTGGACCGGCTGGGAATCGCGCGGCTGAACGACGTGCCCGAGTTTCTGGAAACACTGAAGCTGTTGCATGTCACCGGGCCGCTGGACGGGACCGGAGTGGCGACGATCAGCTGTTCCGGTGGCGAGGCCAGCTTGGCCGCCGACATGGCCGAAGGATCCGGCCTGCACTTTCCGCCGCTGACCGCGGATCAGGTCTCGGGCCTGCGCGCGGCGCTGGGGCCGATGGTGGCGCTGGCCAATCCGCTGGACTACCACACCTATGTCTGGCGCGACGCTGACGCGATGGCACGGGCGTGGTCGGCGATGACGGGGCCGCATGTGGCGATGACGATCTCGATCGTTGACTACCCTCACACCGATGCCGCCGATTGGGACTGCGCCACCCGTGCGGCGTTGACCTGCGCAAGCGAAACCGGTCGTCCCTTTGCCGTGGCCGCGACCTTGCCGGAACTGATGCCCGAGGACGTAGCCGAGCGGTTGATGGCGGGCGGTGTCGTGCCCTTTGCCGGGCTGCGTGAGGCGCTGGCGGCGACACGCGCTGCGGCCCGCCCGCATCCCCAACCGCAGGAGCCGGTTCTGCTGCCCGCCGCCAATGCGGCCACAACCGCTCTGACCGAGGCCCAGGCCAAGGCCGAACTGGCCGCTTGCGGCGTGCCGATTCCCCGCTCGGTCGTCGCGCGGGCGGATCGGGCGGAAAAGGCGATGGACGGTCTGAGCGGGTCCTTTGCGGTGAAAGGCGTTGGCCTGGCGCACAAATCCGAACATGACGCGGTGCGGCTGGGCATTTCTGCACAAGATCTGCCCGAGGTCGCGAGATCAATCGGCACCGATGAGGTTCTGATCGAGGAAATGGCCCCGGCCGGGATTGTCGAGCTGTTGATCGGCGTCACCCGCGACCCGGCGCATGGCTATGTGCTGACCCTTGGGGCGGGTGGGGTTCTGACCGAGATCCTGCTCGACTCGACCTCGATCCTGATCCCGTCCACGCCGTCTGCGGTCCGCGACGCGCTGGGCAAGCTGGCCTGTGCGCCCGTGTTGAGAGGATATCGGGGCAAGTCCGGCGTGGATATCGATGCGGTCGTGCGGGTGGTCATGGCGGTTCAGAACTACGTCATTGCCAACGCGGCGGTCGTGGACGAAGTTGAAATCAACCCTCTCATCTGCGTGGCCGACAGTGTGGTCGCCGTTGATGCCCTGATCCGAAAGGCATGACCATGAACCCGATCAAAACCTACCGCGATGGTGCAATCCTTCAGGTCACGTTGGACCGGCCCAAGGCGAACGCGATCGACTTGGCGACCAGCCGGGTGATGGGCGAGGTCTTCCGCGACTTTCGCGATGACCCCGACCTGCGCGTGGCGATCCTGACGGGGGGCGGCGAGAAGTTCTTCTGCCCAGGCTGGGACCTGAAGGCCGCGGCCGAGGGCGATGCGGTGGATGGCGATTACGGCGTCGGCGGTTTTGGCGGTTTGCAGGAGCTGCGCGACATGAACAAGCCAGTGATCGCCGCCGTGAACGGGATTGCCTGTGGCGGCGGGCTGGAGCTGGCCCTGAGCGCCGACATGATTCTGGCCGCCGATCACGCCACCTTTGCGCTGCCGGAAATCCGTTCGGGCACGGTGGCGGATGCGGCCAGCGTCAAACTGCCCAAGCGCATCCCCTATCACATTGCGATGGAACTGCTGCTGACCGGCCGCTGGTTCGATGCCGAAGAAGCGCACCGCTGGGGCTTGGTGAACGAGATCGTCCCGGCCAACCAGTTGATGGACCGGGCATGGGAGCTGGCGCGCCTGCTGGCCAGCGGCCCGCCGCTGGTCTATGCCGCGATCAAGGAGATCGTGCGCGAGGCCGAGGATTCCAAGTTCCAGGACATCATGAACCGCATCACCAAGCGGCAACTGCGGACGGTCGATGTTCTCTATGGCTCCGAGGACAATCTGGAAGGCGCCCGCGCCTTTGCCGAGAAACGCGACCCGGTCTGGAAAGGCCGCTGAGTCGGATCAGGATTTCTCGAACAGGGCGATCAGCGCGGTGTCGTCCTTGTTGGGGCCGGCGGCCAGATCGCCGTAGATACGAACCGGGGCCAGGGTCAGATGTTCGATCCGGTCCTCGGCCTGCAGATTGTCGAAGGCGGTTGCGAATCCCAGGGCCTCGAAGTGTTTGGCGTTGATCGACAGGGCGAATTGCGCCCCGGGCCGGGCCACCCGCAGCAGGGCGGGCAGAACCTCGGGGCCTAGATGGCCGTGGGTGAAGGTGCCCGACGACACGATGCCCGAATAACTGTCGCGCGGAACGGGGATGCCCTCGTTCAGGTCGGCCTCGATCGCGTCGCGGTAGATGTCCTTGCGCATCGCCTTGTCCAGCATCTCGGCGCTGATGTCGGTGGCATCGATCGGCCCCACGCCCAGATCGGCCAGAACCGCGCCGCACAGGCCGGTTCCCGCGCCCACATCCAGCACCGGACCCTGTCCCCCTGCGCCGACAAAAGCGCGGGCGGTGTGAATATGCAGCTGGTAATCCTCGCGCGCGGCGAATCCGCGATCGTAATCTCCGGCCCATTCGGCATAGAGCCGTTTGTTGTCTGCCGGAGTTTTCAGCGCATAGGCCGCGTGCAGGCTGGGTTTGTCATCACTCATGACACCATGAAGGCGCAGGCGGGGATTCGAATCAAGTGCGGCCATCCGGCGCTTGCATCCCGCCCGCGGCGCGATCATCAAGGGACCATGACTGGAACGCTTTTTTCATTCGGGCACGGCTATACCGCCCGCGCCCTGTCGCGCCGGCTGGCCCCCAAGGGTTGGCGCATCGTCGGAACCACCCGCGATGCCGCCGAGAAGGACGCCATCCGCGCCGCCGGAGCCGAACCGCTGGTCTGGCCAGGCGAGGCCCCCGATCTGGACGGGGTCACGCATCTGCTGATTTCGACCGCGCCCACGGCCAAGGGAGATCCGGTTCTGGCCGCCCTGCGGGATGAGATCGCTGCCCGCGCCGGGCAGTTCGACTGGGTCGGGTACCTGTCGACCACCGCCGTCTATGGCGACCACCAGGGGAACTGGGTCGATGAAACCACCCCGGCGACGCCGACGGCCGAGCGCGGGCGCTGGCGGTTGCAGGCCGAGCAGGACTGGGCCGCGATCCCCGGCCTGCCGCTGCACATCTTTCGCCTTGCGGGCATCTACGGGCCGGGGCGGGGGCCGTTTTCCAAGCTGAAGAAAGGCGGGCTGCGGCGGATCATCAAGCCGGGGCAGGTGTTTTCGCGCATTCATGTCGAAGACATCGCGCAGGTGCTCGAGGCGTCGATGCGCCGTCCCGATCCGGGCGCGATCTACAATGTCTGCGACGACGAACCGGTGCCGCCGCAGGACGTGATCGGCTATGCCGCGCAGCTTCAGGGCCTGCCGCTGCCGCCTGCGGTGGATTTCGACACGGCCGACCTGACGCCGATGGCCCGCAGTTTCTACAACGAGAATAAGCGCGTTCGGAACGACCGGATCAAGACCGATCTGGGCGTGACGTTGAAATATCCCAACTACCGCGTGGGCCTTGAGGCGCTGCACGCGGATCAGACGTTGAACGGCGACTGATCAGACCACATCCGCCAGGATCATGTCGGCGGCCTTTTCCGCGATCATGATCGTGGGGGCGTTGGTGTTGCCCGAGACCAGCGTCGGCATGACCGAGGCATCGACCACCCGCAGCCCCTGCAGCCCACGCACGCGCAGCTGCGGATCGACCACTGCCAAATCGTCCACCCCCATCTTGCAGGTGCCCACGGGGTGATAGATCGTATCGTCCCGCGCGCGGATATGGCCTTCCCAATCCGGGTCGGTCCGGGCGGTGTCGGTGCCGAACATTTCCTTGTGGCGGTATTTGGCGAGGGCCGGTGCCTCGAGGATTTCGCGCGTCATCCGCGCGCCCTTGATCATCGTGTCCAGATCGCGCGGGTCGGACAGAAAGGCCGGGTCGATCGCCGGGGCGGCAAAGGGGTCGGCGCTGTGCAGCGAAACGGTGCCGCGGCTTTCGGGGCGCAGTTTGCAGATATGGCAGCTGAACCCGTAGCCCAGGTGCAGTTTGCGCGCGTGGTCATCCACCAGCGCGATGGTGAAATGCAGTTGGATGTCGGGGCGGTCCAGATCGGGAGAGGTCTTCAGAAAGGCCGCGCCTTCCGCAAAGGGGGTGGCCGCCATCGACGCACCGGTCTTGCGCCACCGCAAAAGGTGTTTGACCAGCCCCACCGTACCGGCGGCGCCGATGCCGAAATTGTCTGTGTCCTTTGTCTTGTAGGCCAGGATGAAATCCAGGTGATCTTGCAGGTTCTTGCCCACGCCCGGCAGCGCGTGGCGGACGGCGATTCCATGCGGGCTCAGGTCCTCGGGGTCGCCGATGCCCGACAGCTGCAGCAGTTGCGGCGATTTCAGCGCGCCCGAGCAGACCAGAACCTCGCGCGTGGCGGTGACGGTGAGATCGGCGCCTTTGCCGCCCTGGCGATAAATCACGCCCGTGGCGCGGTGGCCGTCAAAGGTGATCTCGCGCGCCTGCGCCCCGGTGATGACCGTCAGGTTGGGCCGGTCCATGACTGGAAACAGATAGGCTGCGGCGGCCGAGCACCGCTCGCCGTTTTTGGCGGGGTCATGGAACTGGGTGACCTGGTACAGCCCCGCGCCTTCGTTGTCGCCACGATTGAAATCGTCGGTCACCTTGTGTTGCAACTGGGCGGCGGCCTTGACGAAGGCGCGCGTGATCGGGCGTTCTTCTTTCTGGTCGGACACCTGAAGCGGGCCGTCGGCGCCATGCAGGTCATCCGCGCCGCGTTCGTTGTTCTCGGACCGTTTGAAATAGGGCAGAACGCTGTCCCAGTCCCAGCCCTCGCAGCCCAGATCGGCCCAGCCGTCATAATCCTGCCGCTGCCCGCGCACATAGAGCATTGCGTTGATCGCGCTGGACCCGCCCAGGGCCCGGCCACGCGGCTGATAGCCCTTTCGCCCGTTCAACCCCGGTTGCGGCACCGTTTCAAAGGCCCAGTTGTTGATCTTGGGTCGCCCCGGTAGCATGGCAACCACAGCGGCAGGCATCCGCACCAGAATGCTGTTGCCGCCCCCGCCCGCCTCGAGCAGGCAGACCCGCGTGCCCGGATTGGCGCTTAGACGGTTGGCCAGCACGCATCCCGCGGACCCTCCGCCGACGATGACGTAGTCGAATTGCATGGCGATCCTCCCCTGTGGCCCGCGCGGTGTCGCGCGTCACGGCCCGCAGTTTGAAGCACCGGCGGCAAAACGCAATCGGGGCGGCGGGGAACGCCGCGTCATGTGAATGGGGATCGGTTTGAAAGATCATGGCAGAGCCATAATCAATAGCTATCAAATCAATCCGAAAACAAAATTTTTTCTCATGGCTGGGATTTGCTATGACTCGGCGTATTCAAGCGGACTGCGGTCCGCCCCTTTTTGACGTGCCATACGCACGGTTGCCTCGCAAACAGACTGACACCAGCCAGGATCGGAGATTGAGATGGACGGAAGCGACAACCCCAACACGGGCAAATGCCCCATCATGCACGGCGCCGGAACCCGATCGAACCGGGACTGGTGGCCCAACCAGCTGAACCTGGCGATCCTGCACCAGCACCAGCCGGCCGGGAATCCGCTGGGGGCCGATTTCAACTATGCCGACGCGTTCAAGAAGATCGACTATGACGCGTTGAAACAGGACTTGTATGACCTGATGACGGATTCGCAGGATTGGTGGCCGGCGGATTACGGCCATTATGGCGGTCTGTTCATCCGCATGGCCTGGCACAGCGCCGGCACCTACCGGACGGCTGACGGGCGGGGCGGCGCCTCGACCGGGAACCAGCGGTTCGCGCCGCTCAACAGCTGGCCGGACAACGGCAACCTCGACAAGGCCCGTCGTCTGCTGTGGCCGATCAAGCAGAAGTACGGCAACCAGATTTCGTGGGCCGACCTGATGATTCTGGCCGGCAACTGCGCCATTGAATCGATGGGCGGCAAGACCTTCGGCTTTGCCGGCGGCCGGGAAGATATCTGGGCGCCCGAGGAGGACATCTATTGGGGTGCCGAGACCGAATGGCTGGCCCCGACCGAAAACCCGCACAGCCGCTACTCGGGCGAGCGCGATCTGGAAGATCCGCTGGCCGCCGTGCAGATGGGCCTGATCTATGTGAACCCCGAAGGCCCGGACGGAGAGCCGGACGTGCTGGCCTCGGGCCGTGACATTCGCGACACCTTTGCCCGGATGGCAATGAACGATGAAGAGACCGTCGCACTGGTTGCCGGTGGCCACACATTCGGCAAGGCGCATGGTGCCGGGGACCCGGCGCTGGTCGGCCCCGAACCCGAGGCCGCGCCGATCGAAGAGATGGGCTTTGGCTGGATCAACAAATTCGGCACAGGCAAGGGTGACGATACCACGACCAGCGGAATCGAGGGCGCCTGGACCGCGAACCCGATCAAGTGGGACAATGGCTATTTCGACCTTCTGTTCGGTTATGACTGGAACCTGACCAAAAGCCCTGCCGGAGCGTGGATCTGGGAGCCGGTCGGCGTCAAGGAAGAGGACATGGCACCAGCTGCGCATGATCCGTCGAAAAAGGTCAAGACGATGATGACCACCGCCGACATGGCGATGCGCATGGATCCGATCTATGGGCCGATCTCGAAGCGGTTCCACGAAAACCCCGACGAGTTCGCCGACGCCTTCGCTCGCGCGTGGTTCAAGCTGACCCATCGCGATATGGGGCCAAAGGCGCGCTACATCGGTCCCGAGGCGCCAGCCGAAGAGCTCATCTGGCAGGACAACGTGCCGGCGGTGGACCATGATCTGATCGATGCCGCGGACGTGGCCGACCTGAAAGCCCGGCTGCTGGCTTGTGGCCTGTCGGTGTCGGAACTGGTCGCGACGGCATGGGCCTCGGCTTCAACCTTCCGCGGCTCGGACAAACGCGGTGGCGCCAATGGTGCCCGCATCCGGCTTGCGCCCCAGAAGGACTGGGACGTCAACGAGCCCGAGAAACTGTCCAAGGCGCTGGACGCTCTTGCGGCGGTGCAAGCCGAGTTCAATGCCGCGCAGTCTGGCAACAAGAAGGTTTCGCTTGCGGATGTAATCGTTCTGGGCGGCGTTGCGGCGATCGAAAAGGCCGCCAAGGCCGCCGGGCACGACATCGATGTTCCCTTTGTGCCCGGCCGTACGGATGCCACGCAGGACCAGACCGATGCTGAATCCTTCGCCCCGCTTGAACCGATCGCGGATGGGTTCCGGAATTACCAGCGCAAGGAGTACAGCGTGTCTCCTGAAGAGTTGCTGGTGGACAAGGCGCAACTGTTGACCCTGTCGGCACCCGAGATGACCGTCCTGGTCGGCGGTATGCGCGTTCTCGGTGCGAATTTCGGTGGTACGGCGCATGGCGTCCTGACAGACCGGGTCGGGGTTCTGAGCAATGACTTCTTTGTCAATCTGCTGGACATGGGCACCGAATGGAAACCGGCGGCAGACGCCAATGGAGTGTATGAAGGCCGGGATCGGGCTTCGGGTGAGGTGAAGTGGACCGGAACCCGGGTGGACCTGGTATTCGGTTCCAACTCACAACTCCGGGCTCTGGCCGAGGTTTACGGCCAGAAAGATGCCGACGCCAAATTTGTCGGTGACTTCGTATCGGCGTGGACCAAGGTGATGAACGCGGACCGCTTCGACCTGACTTGAGGGCGGAACAGGTCCAATGATCAGCGCCGTCACGGGAAACCGTGGCGGCGTTTGTCGTGTCCGAGTCCTGGTCTTGCCAAGACGCGCGGCCACGATTCCACCCGCACCGCGCAGAGGGACCCTGAAAAATGGCCGACGCAAACCGCAAAAATGGGGAATATCGTGGGAGTTATTAAGCTAACCTATTGTTTTTATTAACACATGAAAGATTCCGCCGAGAATTGCGAAGTTTTTTCAAAATGGGGGTTGCAGGTCCCGGACCTAATCCGTAAATACCCCTTCACCGGCGCTGCTGAGGCGGTGTTGGTTGGTCGGAGTGACGGCCTGACGGACTGGAAAGACGGTTGAGACGCCTGGGAGAGACCGGGGGCATCTTGAGTTAGGGTTTAGGCGGGCGCGCTGATTTATTGGCGCAACGGTCTGGTTTTTGGCTCTTGGTGTTATGTTCTTTGACATTGCTGGATACTGAAGAGATATGTGGGCGGTTTGGTTCGTTTCGACGGATTGAATGTCTGTATATCGCGCTCTTAGGGTTTCGGCCCGATGATAGAGTGTCAGCTTCACTGTTTGAGTGGTTCACTGATTTCTTAGGAGATCTGTGTACATCAAACAGATGACTTCATCTGGTTTAGCCACCAGATGAGATGTGCAGAGGTTCGAACGTCAAGGATAGGTTAGCAATAGCCTTTCAACTTGAGAGTTTGATCCTGGCTCAGAACGAACGCTGGCGGCAGGCCTAACACATGCAAGTCGAGCGCGCCTTTCGGGGCGAGCGGCGGACGGGTTAGTAACGCGTGGGAATATGCCCAAAGGTACGGAATAGCCTCTGGAAACGGAGAGTAATACCGTATGTGCCCTTCGGGGGAAAGATTTATCGCCTTTGGATTAGCCCGCGTTAGATTAGGTAGTTGGTGGGGTAATGGCCTACCAAGCCTACGATCTATAGCTGGTTTTAGAGGATGATCAGCAACACTGGGACTGAGACACGGCCCAGACTCCTACGGGAGGCAGCAGTGGGAATCTTGGACAATGGGGGCAACCCTGATCCAGCCATGCCGCGTGAGTGATGAAGGCCCTAGGGTCGTAAAGCTCTTTCGCCTGTGAAGATAATGACGGTAGCAGGTAAAGAAACCCCGGCTAACTCCGTGCCAGCAGCCGCGGTAATACGGAGGGGGTTAGCGTTGTTCGGAATTACTGGGCGTAAAGCGCACGTAGGCGGATCGGAAAGTTGGGGGTGAAATCCCGGGCTCAACCCCGGAACGGCCTCCAAAACTATCGGTCTAGAGTTCGAGAGAGGTGAGTGGAATTCCGAGTGTAGAGGTGAAATTCGTAGATATTCGGAGGAACACCAGTGGCGAAGGCGGCTCACTGGCTCGATACTGACGCTGAGGTGCGAAAGTGTGGGGAGCAAACAGGATTAGATACCCTGGTAGTCCACACCGTAAACGATGAATGCCAGTCGTCGGGTAGCATGCTATTCGGTGACACACCTAACGGATTAAGCATTCCGCCTGGGGAGTACGGTCGCAAGATTAAAACTCAAAGGAATTGACGGGGCCCGCACAAGCGGTGGAGCATGTGGTTTAATTCGAAGCAACGCGCAGAACCTTACCAACCCTTGACATCCTAGGACCGTCCCAGAGATGGGTCTTTCACTTCGGTGACCTAGTGACAGGTGCTGCATGGCTGTCGTCAGCTCGTGTCGTGAGATGTTCGGTTAAGTCCGGCAACGAGCGCAACCCACGTCCTTAGTTGCCAGCAGTTCGGCTGGGCACTCTAAGGAAACTGCCCGTGATAAGCGGGAGGAAGGTGTGGATGACGTCAAGTCCTCATGGCCCTTACGGGTTGGGCTACACACGTGCTACAATGGCAGTGACAATGGGTTAATCCCAAAAAGCTGTCTCAGTTCGGATTGGGGTCTGCAACTCGACCCCATGAAGTCGGAATCGCTAGTAATCGCGTAACAGCATGACGCGGTGAATACGTTCCCGGGCCTTGTACACACCGCCCGTCACACCATGGGAGTTGGTTCTACCCGACGGCCGTGCGCCAACCTTTTGGAGGCAGCGGACCACGGTAGGATCAGCGACTGGGGTGAAGTCGTAACAAGGTAGCCGTAGGGGAACCTGCGGCTGGATCACCTCCTTTCTAAGGATGTATCTAGTTAGATCTGTTCTCAGATCTCGTGATACACTTAGCAGAAGATCAACAAACAAAGTTGGTCAAACTCAAGGACCGAGCCGTCCTCATATCTCTTCAGACAGATGGATCCTGCGATTGGTGCTGGATCCGGCAAGGGGCCTTAGCTCAGCTGGGAGAGCGCCTGATTTGCATTCAGGAGGTCAGGAGTTCGATCCTCCTAGGCTCCACCATGATTTGCAGTCGGCCCTATTGAGAGATGGGTCGGTAGCTCAGGTGGTTAGAGCGCACGCCTGATAAGCGTGAGGTCGGAGGTTCAAGTCCTCCTCGACCCACCATTCCTCGCTTCGATCAGATCGTTGAGCACTTGTTTGAGTGTTCAGCCGTCCGATTGGACGTATCCTTTGACATCGTTAAGAGAGAAATCAATCAACACTGTTTGATTGGCGCCGAGTGTGGCGTTGATCTCAGTCGTTCTCATCTTCGGGTGAGCGGGTTGTGACACGGGTGTTTCCTCGCCTGTCCACGGCTATCGCGGCTGAAACGAACAGAGTTGTCCAAGTCAAGTACACTAACCCGCATGATCTGACGATCATGCATGTCTTCCATTCTCCGTGCGGGGCCGACCGACATCGGCAGCGCGGGTTCCAGGATGGAAGGCGGGAAAGTATGCTTTTGGTTCAGAAGAAAGATCGCCTTTAGTTACCAGCTGGGCGGTCGCGATTGATTTGATTACTAGCGCAGCTTTGGTTGTGTGCGGTCAAACGCACTCAAGTAGCCGAATAGGCGGTAGTGCCAATATCAAGTCTTTCTCTTTCTGGATCAAATCAAGCGCGAGAAGGGCGTTTGGTGAATGCCTTGGCAGCAAGAGGCGATGAAAGACGTGATACTCTGCGATAAGCCATGGGGAGCTGAGAATAAGCTTTGATCCATGGATCTCTGAATGGGGCAACCCACCTGAAAGTTCGTTGTAAATTGCTCTGCAATGTTACAACGGATTTAAACAGGTACTTAAGACCTGAATACATAGGGTTTTAAGGGCAAACCCGGGGAACTGAAACATCTAAGTACCCGGAGGAAAGGAAATCAATTGATACTCCCCTAGTAGCGGCGAGCGAACGGGGACCAGCCGAGCCGGATAAGTGAGAAGAACATGTTGGGAAGCATGGCCATAGCGGGTGACAGCCCCGTATTCGAAGCTTTGACGGACGTATTAAGTAGGGCGGAACACGTGAAATTCTGTCTGAAGATCGGAGGACCACCTTCGAAGGCTAAGTACTCCTTGCTGACCGATAGCGAACCAGTACCGTGAGGGAAAGGTGAAAAGCACCCCGACGAGGGGAGTGAAACAGTACCTGAAACCGAACGCCTACAATCAGTCGGAGGCTCCTAGCGAGCTGACGGCGTACCTTTTGTATAATGGGTCATCGACTTGGTCTCACGAGCAAGCTTAAGCCGTTAGGTGTAGGCGTAGCGAAAGCGAGTCTTAATAGGGCGTATGAGTTCGTGGGATCAGACCCGAAACCGAGTGATCTAGGCATGGCCAGGTTGAAGGTGCGGTAACACGCACTGGAGGACCGAACCCACATCCGTTGAAAAGGATCGGGATGAGCTGTGCCTAGGGGTGAAAGGCCAATCAAACTCGGAGATAGCTGGTTCTCTGCGAAATCTATTTAGGTAGAGCGTCATCCGAATACCCCGGGGGGTAGAGCACTGGATGGGTAATGGGGCCCCACAGGCTTACTGATCCTAACCAAACTCCGAATACCCGGGAGTACTAGATGGCAGACACACTGCGGATGCTAACGTCCGTAGTGGAGAGGGAAACAACCCTGACCTACAGCTAAGGCCCCCAATTCATGGCTAAGTGGGAAAGCAGGTGGGACGACCAAAACAACCAGGAGGTTGGCTTAGAAGCAGCCATCCTTTAAAGATAGCGTAACAGCTCACTGGTCTAAACAAGTTGTCCTGCGGCGAAGATGTAACGGGGCTCAAGCCATGAGCCGAAGCTTAGGATGCCGTAAGGCATGGTAGCAGAGCGTAGTGTGACATAGATCCATGCCTCCTTGATCCCTTCGGGGATATTGGAGGCGAGGATCTTTCGATGAAGCCGGCCTGTGAGGGATCCGGTGGAGAGATCACTAGTGAGAATGATGACATGAGTAGCGACAAAGAGTGTGAGAGACACTCGCCGAAAGTCCAAGGGTTCCTGCTTAAAGCTAATCTGAGCAGGGTAAGCCGGCCCCTAAGCCGAGGCCGAAAGGCGTAGGCGATGGGAACTAGGTTAATATTCCTAGGCCAGGAGGATGTGACGGATCACAGGTGTAGTTCAATCTTATCGGATTGATTGGGCTGCTGAGTGGTTCCTGGAAATAGCCCTCCATCAGACCGTACCCTAAACCGACACAGGTGGACTGGTAGAGCATACCAAGGCGCTTGAGAGAACGATGTTGAAGGAACTCGGCAAAATACCTCCGTAAGTTCGCGAGAAGGAGGCCCGGTTCCTAGGCAACTAGGGGCTGGGGGCACAAACCAGGGGGTGGCGACTGTTTATTAAAAACACAGGGCTCTGCGAAGTCGCAAGACGACGTATAGGGTCTGACGCCTGCCCGGTGCCTGAAGGTTAAAAGGAGAGGTGAGAGCCTTGAATTGAAGCCCAGGTAAACGGCGGCCGTAACTATAACGGTCCTAAGGTAGCGAAATTCCTTGTCGGGTAAGTTCCGACCTGCACGAATGGCGTAACGACTTCCCCGCTGTCTCCAACATCGACTCAGCGAAATTGAATTGCCTGTCAAGATGCAGGCTTCCCGCGGTTAGACGGAAAGACCCCGTGCACCTTTACTACAGCTTCGCACTGGCATCAGGACTGCAATGTGCAGGATAGGTGGTAGGCTTCGAAGCAGGGACGCCAGTTCCTGTGGAGCCTCCCTTGAGATACCACCCTTTGCATTCTTGATGTCTAACCGCGGTCCGTTATCCGGATCCGGGACCCTGCGTGGCGGGTAGTTTGACTGGGGCGGTCGCCTCCTAAAGCGTAACGGAGGCGCGCGAAGGTTGGCTCAGAGCGGTCGGAAATCGCTCGTTGAGTGCAATGGCAGAAGCCAGCCTGACTGCGAGACTGACAAGTCGAGCAGAGTCGAAAGACGGCCATAGTGATCCGGTGGTCCCGAGTGGAAGGGCCATCGCTCAACGGATAAAAGGTACGCCGGGGATAACAGGCTGATACTGCCCAAGAGTCCATATCGACGGCAGTGTTTGGCACCTCGATGTCGGCTCATCTCATCCTGGGGCTGGAGCAGGTCCCAAGGGTACGGCTGTTCGCCGTTTAAAGAGGTACGTGAGCTGGGTTTAGAACGTCGTGAGACAGTTCGGTCCCTATCTGCCGTGGGTGTAGGAGACTTGAGAGGAGTTGCCCCTAGTACGAGAGGACCGGGGTGAACGATCCACTGGTGGACCTGTTGTCGTGCCAACGGCAGTGCAGGGTAGCTATGATCGGACAGGATAACCGCTGAAGGCATCTAAGCGGGAAGCCCCCCTCAAAACAAGGTCTCCCTGAGGGCCGTGGAAGACCACCACGTCAATAGGCCGGAGATGTAAGCGCAGCAATGCGTTCAGTTGACCGGTACTAATCGCCCGATAGGCTTGATTTGATCCAGTAACAGAAAGACAAAGCTCACCGCCTCAAGTAGCGAAGCGGTAGGCGATCAAACAAGACCAGAAGCATACACTGACCTTGAGTTGGACAATTACGTCGCTTTTGCTACGCAAATAGCGACGGTGTTGATTGATGTGAAACCCCGCAAGGGGTGACACAACCGTGCGGGAACGCGCATTCGCAAGCGAATACGCCGCCTCCCGCGCTTCGCCTTTTTGCAAAGCAAAAAGAGCGACGGGGATTTTCCTCGGTTTGGTGGTCATAGCGCAAGTGAAACACCCGGTCCCATCCCGAACCCGGAAGTTAAGCACTGCAGCGCCAATGGTACTTGGGCTCAAGCCCCGGGAGAGTAGGTCACCGCCAAACCTAGAAAAATCCCCCCCTCTCTAAAACGATCAAAAAACACGACCAGGTCTCAAACAGCCAAATAGGCAACAGACCAACCCAAAGTGTCGCGGGATGGAGCAGCCCGGTAGCTCGTCAGGCTCATAACCTGAAGGTCGCAGGTTCAAATCCTGCTCCCGCAACCAAATCCACAAAATCAAAACACCAAACGAGCCGCCCAAGGGCGGCTTTGCTCGTTTTCCACCGCTCGTTCAGCACCAACCCAACAATCGCCGACATACAAAACGTAAGAAACACGCAAAATGCGCAAGAATTGCAGCGCGCCACCAAAAAATCTCAGCACCTGTCGAAATTTGAGAAAACCAGACGTCCTTGGGGCACGAACCTGAAAACAGGAAGGACGATAGGTGGTTTTTTCAACGACACCGATTTATGCGTTGCTAGTGGCGATGATCTGGCTCGTCTTATGGTTTCGTGTCTCGGGGATGCGGTCGGCCACGGGCCAATCCATCGGCGATGGCGGCGATATGGCGCTGATTTTGCGCGTGCGCCAGCACGGAAACTGCCAGGACTGGGCGACCTTCATAGTGATATTGATGATGCTGGGCGAAGGGGTCGGTACATCAGCGCTTTTCCTCAACGCGGCGGGCATTTTGCTGGTGATCGGACGAGCTGTGCATCCCTTCGGGTTGAAGATTGACAATGCCGGCCACCCGCTCCGCTATGTCGGTAATGGCACCAATGTCCTGGCCGCGCTGATCATGATGATCTGCATCGCAGCCCGGATATTCGGTCTTTGACCCATAACTTTTGAAAAGGATTATTGCTATGAAATACATGCTGTTGATCTACACTGACCCCGCGCAGGAACCGGCCTATGGCACCCGGGAGTTTGACGAGATGATGAGTGGCTTCTTTGCCGCCAATGAGCGGATGAAAGCGGATGGTGTTCTTTGCGATGGCGAGGGTCTGCAAGGGATCGAAACAGCAACCACCCTTCGGATCCGCTCCGGAAAAGCTGAAACCATGGACGGGCCCTATGCCGAAACGCGTGAGCATCTTGGCGGATACTATGTGGTTGACGTTGCCGACTTGGATGCGGCGTTGAAATACGCGGCGCTGATCCCGGCCGCCAACTACGGTACCATCGAGGTTCGGCCTTTGATGGACTACAATCCGGCAGGATGATCCATGAAGAATACCGCCCCCAAAGCGATCGCAGTTGGGCATGTCATTGATGATGTGTTGCGGCGGGATCGGGGGCGGCTATTGGCCGGCCTGATCAACCGGTTGGGTGACTTCCAACTGGCCGAGGACGCACTGCAGGAGGCCGCAATCTCGGCCGTGAAACACTGGAGCCGCAACGGAGTTCCGGACAACCCGACCGCATGGTTGATGCGGGTTGGTCTGAACAAGGGCATCGATCACTTTCGAGCGCAACACAGGGAGGGTCGGAAAACAGCAGCCCTGGCCGTAACCCTGCCCGACTCCGTGACGGACGACCTGCCTGAGCAGATACCGGATGACCGGTTGCGTCTGATCTTCACCTGCTGCCACCCCGCGCTGGACCAGAAGTCACGCATCGCGCTGACCTTGCGCACGGTCTGCAACCTGACCACACGGGAAATCGCCGCGGCATTTTTGGACAACGACCAGGCGATGGGACAGCGCCTGTCCCGAGCCAAGGCCAAGATTCGCGCCAAGGGGATTGGGTACTCCGTTCCCGATCCGGAAATCTGGCCGGAACGTTTGGATACGGTGCTGACGACCCTCTACCTGATCTTCACCACCGGATACGTGACCGAGGATACGGGACCGCGGGATCTCTGCCACGAAGGTATCTACCTTGCGCGGGTTCTGCGAGATCTCCAACCGGGAGAGCCCGAGATCGAAGGTGCGCTGGCCCTGATGCTATTGACCGATGCCCGCCGCCCTGCGCGTATCGACGCTGATGGCGCTATGGTGCCCGTAGAGGATCAGGACCGAACACTTTGGCGGCAGGGTCAGATACGTCAGGCGCAGCGGCTCCTGCAAGCTGCGGTCGACCAGAGAAAACCGGGACCGTTTCAACTCAAGGCCGCCATTGCGGATTGCCACATGATGGCGCCGGCCCCGGATTGGTGGCAGATGTCGCTGCTGTATCAGTCCCTTTGGGCCTGCGAGCCAACCCCGGTGGTTGCCCTGAACTGGGCCGTCGTGATGGCCGAGGCAGGTCATGCCCAACTGGCCTTGGACAAGCTGGACAGCCTGCGGCCCGATCTTGACGATTTTCAGCCATGGCACGCGGCCCGCGCGCATATTCTTCAGAAGACGGGCCGCACCGCCGGGGCGGTCGCGGCCTATCGGCAGGCCATAGAAGCGGCACCGAACCTGGCGTCCAGAAAGTTTTTGCAACAAAGACTGCGGCGGCTCGCGCACTGAGGATCTGACAAGATCGGGCGCCATTGCGACGATTGCCTGGAATGGGACTCAGCTGGTGCCTTCCGCGTGGGCCAGCATTTCCTTGCCGACTCGCCGATAGTTCACGAAGGAATTGGCGCTCATGACGACAAAGAAGCTGTCCAAATCAATCATGACATAGCCCATTTCCAGAAGTTCACGGGTCAGAGCCGTGATGTCCTCCTGGTACAGCCTTCTCCGGCCACACAGTTCACGCAGCAGCTTCTGCGGGATGCGATACCGGCCCGAGGCCTTTCCTCCGAACTCCCGGGCATACAGCCCGGCCAGGGTTTCCGCGGCATTCGTGAAGTTAGACATTCTATATCTCATATAATTTTGGCTATAGACAAAGATTTATCACCAATATAAAGGAACGACAACCCAATTGAATGGCCAAGGCATGGACGGAAACGTAGACATTCCCTCAACCGACGAAGAGCTTTCGCTTCGGATCAAGGAAGCGGTCGAGCAGTCCAATGCGTCCGAGCTTGAGGCGCTTCTGAATCCGCTGACCAGCAGCGAAGCCCTGCGCGAAGTTCTTCAGCTGACACCGGCTGAGCGCGATACCGTTCTGGAAATCGTGCCCGTTGGACTTGCCGCGGAACTGGTCGAAGAAGCGCCAAACGAGATGGCGGTCGAGCTTGTGGAACGCCTCAAGCCCGAGCGTGCTGCCGAGATCATCGAACAGCTGGATTCGGACATTCAGGCCGACGTTATCGGCGAGTTGGATACGCCGGATGCCGAGGCCATCTTGTCCGAAATGGACGCCGAAGAGGCTGCGGATGTCCGCCTGCTCAGCACGTTCGAGGATGACACCGCTGGCGGTCTGATGATGACCGAGGTGTTCAAGTTCCGCGACACGCAGACCGTTGGCAATGTCCTGCGCGAACTTGCTTCGGACGACGAGGATTTTGAAAGGTATCGCGGGCAGCACCCCTATATCGTCGATTCCGAGGGGCGCGCGGTGGGCGTGGTATCGCTGCGCAGCCTGCTGACCGCCAAGCGCAGCGAAAAGCTGACAAGCATCATGGTTCCACCTCTGACCGTGACCGTGGATACCCCGTTGGAACAGCTGGAAGACGTGTTCAACGATCATCCTTTCCTGGGGGTGCCGGTGGTTTATGCCGACGGAGTCCTGGCGGGTGTCGTGTCCCGCACGGCGGTGGCAGAAGCCACTCTGGAACGCTCGGAAAGTGAAAGCCTCAAACGTCAGGGTGTGGTTGGCGACGAGTTGCGCTCGATGCCTTTGTCGGTTCGGTCCCGTCGCCGGCTGGCCTGGCTTGCGGCCAACATCGTGCTCAACATCATCGCGGCCAGCGTGATCTCGGCCTACGAAGAAACACTGGCCGCAGTGATTGCGCTGGCCATCTTCCTGCCGATGGTATCGGACATGAGCGGCTGTTCCGGCAACCAGGCCGTTGGCGTCACCATGCGCGAATTGAGCCTTGGATTGGTACGGCCGCAAGATGCCATGCGGGTCTGGATCAAGGAGATTTCGGTCGGGGTCATCAATGGGATCGCGCTGGGTATTCTGATCGGGCTGGTCGCGTGGTTCTGGAAAGGCAATCCAGCTCTGGGTCTGGTGATTGGTACTGCGCTGGCACTCAACACGATGCTGGCGGTATCCATCGGCGGTGTTGTTCCTTTGCTGCTGAAGCGGATCGGACAGGACCCGGCCGCCGCAAGTGGCCCGCTGTTGACCACGATTACGGACATGGCCGGCTTCTTCTTCGTGCTCAGCCTTGCAACCCTTCTGATGCCCTGGCTGGTGTGATTATGGCAAACGTTTCCGACAAGGGTCAGCCGCAGACGCCGAAGGTCATTGGTTGGATGGAATACATCGACCTTCCCGACCTGCCTTTGAACGAAATCAAGGCCAAGATCGACACCGGCGCCCGCACGTCAGCGCTGCATGCAACCGACATTCGGCGGTTTCAACGGGACGGACATCATTGGGTGTCCTTCCTGACGGAGGTGCCGGGTGGAGAAGGCATGGTCCGTATCGAGGCTCCGATCAAGGAACGGCGCAACATCAAGAACACCAGCGGAATTCCTGAAAACAGGATCGTCATCCGAACCACCATCCGGTTGGGCGACGAAACCTGGCCGTTGGATCTGTCTCTGACCGATCGCACGAACATGACCTTTCAGATGATCGTGGGCCGGGCGGCGCTGAAGAACCACGCGATCGCCGTTCACACCAAGCGCGCGCATCTGTTGCGCGGCAAACCAAAACACCAGGACAAAGGGGATTTGTCATGAAGATTGCAATGCTGGCGCGCAATGCCAACCTGTACACGCACCGCCGCCTCAAGGAAGCGGCCGAGGAGCGTGGGCATCAGCTCGACATCATCGACACCCTGCGGTGCTACATGAACATCGCAACCCGTCGCCCCGAGATCTATTACAACGGCGAAAAGCTGACGGGGTATGACGCGGTGATTCCGCGGATCGGTGCCTCGGTGACCTTCTACGGAACCGCAGTGCTGCGTCAGTTCGAAATGATGGGTGTCTACCCGTTGAACGAAAGCGTCGCCATCGGCCGGTCGCGTGACAAGCTGCGGTCGATGCAGTTGCTGGCCCGCGACGGTGTCGGCCTGCCCGTCACAACCTTTGCTCACGACCCCAAACAGACCGACGAGGTGCTGAGACTGGCCGGTGGCGCGCCCATCGTCATCAAGCTGCTGGAAGGGACGCAAGGCATCGGTGTCGTTCTGGCCGATACGGACCGGTCCGCCAAATCGGTTGTCGAGGCGTTCCGCGGTGCGGGTGTGAACATCCTGCTGCAGGAGTTCATCAAGGAAGCCGGAGGAACCGACATTCGGGCCATCGTGGTGGGCGGAAAGGTTGTCGCTGCGATGAAACGCACCGGCGCCGAGGGCGATTTCCGCTCGAACCTGCATCGCGGCGGTTCGGCCAAGGTGGTCAAGCTGACACCGGAAGAGCGTGCAACGGCCGTTCGCGCGGCCAAGTCGATGGGCCTGAATGCCTGCGGCGTCGACATGCTGCGCGCCAACCACGGCGCTGTGGTGATGGAGGTCAATTCCTCGCCGGGCCTGGAGGGTGTGGAAAAAGCCACGGGTCTGGATATTGCCGGAAAGATGATCGAGTTCCTGGAAAAGAACGCAAAAGCCGGGGCCACCAAGACCAAGGGCAAAGGGTAACGGCATGGCAAAGCGGCAGCCATTCACGATCGGCCAGGCCACTGTGGCGCCGGGATCGCGGCTTACCGTGGATCTGCCGGTCAGCGTTCTGTCGGACCATACCCCGGTGACCATGTCAGCGCATGTGGTGCACGGCCGACAGGACGGGCCCACCGTTTTTGTCAGCGGTGGGGTGCATGGTGATGAGGTGATCGGCGTCGAGATCATACGCCGTCTGTTGCGTGCGCCCAACCTGGCGACCTTGAAAGGCACGCTGATCGCGGTGCCGATCGTGAATGCGTTCGGCTTCATCAACCATTCGCGCTATCTGCCCGACCGCCGCGACCTGAACCGGGCGTTTCCCGGCAGCGAGAACGGGTCGCTGGCCTCGCGGCTGGCGCATCTGTTCATGACAGAAATCGTCGCCCGCTCGGATCTGGGGATCGATCTGCATTCGGCGGCGATCCATCGTACGAACTATCCGCAGATCCGGATCTCGCCCGACAACCCTCGGACCAAGGAACTGGCCAGCGTTTTCGGAGTACCGATCGTCATCCAGTCGCCCTTGCGCGACGGATCATTGCGCGGCGCGGCCAAGGCGCAGGGGAAAGACATCCTGTTGTACGAAGCGGGCGAGGGTCTTCGCCTGGATGAACTGTCGATCCGCGCGGGCCTTGCGGGCATTCTGCGGGTGCTGAGGCACATGGGGATGGTTCCCGCCAAGCGGATCTCCAAGCCCAAAGCGGCACCGCAGTTCTGTTCGTCCAGCAAGTGGTTGCGCGCCCCGATGGGCGGAATCCTTCGGATCTACAAAGCGGACGGTGAACTGGTTCGCAAAGGTGATCTGCTGGGTGCCGTATCGGACCCGTTCGGCGAAGCCAGCGAGGACATCATCGCTCCGTTCGACGGCTTGATCGTCGGGCGTGCGGTCATGCCTGTGGTGAATGAGGGCGATGCCGTGTTTCACCTGGGGCGGGTCGGGTCCGTGGAAAAGGCCGAAGACTCGATGGAAGATATCAACGCGCAGCTGGAAGATGATCCCATGTTCGACGAGGACGAGATCATCTGAACGGTCCGACACGGATAAGAGACTGGCAATCCAGACACTTGGGGCGGCCTTGGCCGCCCTTCTTTCATCCCAGGCGTTTCTTGAACCTGAGCGTCGCAGCCAGCATCCCAAGGACGGCAAACCCGATCATCCACAGAATGTCACCGCGCAGAGCGTAAAGCGTTGCATCCCGCAGAACCACGCCGCGGATCATGTCCATGAAATGGGTGGCCGGCAGCACTTGGGCGATCACCTGAACCGGTTTGGGCATCCCGTCGAACGGGAACATGAACCCCGACATCAGGATCGAGGGCAGCAGAACGAAAATCGTCATCTGCATGGACTGCAGCTGGTTCTGGGCCAGCGTCGAGATCACTAGGCCAAGCGACAGGCTGGCGATGATGAACAGAAGCGTTACCACCAGCAGCGGGATCATCCCTCCGTTTATGGGGACGTCGAACAGGAAATGTCCCAGCCCGAGGATGATCGCGACCTGCAGCAAGCCCAGGAAGATGTAGGGAATGATCTTGCCGATCATCAGTTCGATGGATTTGACCGGGGTGTTGATCAGCATCTCCATGTTTCCCCGCTCGCGCTCTCGGACGATGGCGGCCGAGGTGAACAGGATCATGGTCATGGTCAGGATGACGCCCACAAGGCCGGGAACGATGTTCACCGCCGATCGTTGCTCGGGATTGAAATACAGCGTGACCTCGAAGGCCGGGACCTGACGGTTTGGCGGCTGTCGCAGCAATTCGGTCAGTGGCATGCTGCGCAGGGATTTGATGGCGCTGGCCACCATGGTGTCCGACCCGTCCACGATCCAATGAGCCACGGGGCGGCTGGATGTCTGGTTCGTCGCGTTGGGCAGGCCCAATCCGATGGACGGGCTTCGGGCAAGCCGGTCATCGACGTCGGGCGGAATGATGAACGCGGCGCGCACGGTGGATTCGGTGATCGCCTGCTCGGCCTCTTCCGGGGTCGCGAAGACCTCGGTGATGGTCACGACCTGCGTAGCCTGAACGATCTGAGCCAAGGTCCGGGACAGCGACGAGTCGGCCTGATCCACGATCCCGACCGGTATATGGCGGATGTTTGTGTTGATTGCGTATCCGAACAACAGCAGCTGGATCAGCGGGATCATGACGACCATGGCAAAGGTCATCCGGTCACGCCGCAGTTGCAGCAGCTCTTTCTTGAGAACGGCGGTGATACGGCGGAGCGATTTCATTGGGCGGGCCCCTTCGTCGCGCTGACGAACACGTCTTCCAGATTGGGACGCTGCACGGACATCGCCACGTTGGGAAAGTCCGACAGGCGCGACGTGATCATCGCCATCGGATCGGTTTCCGACTTGTCCACCAGTACGCGCAATCGGGCACCCACCTGCGCCGTCGACAGCACCTTGGGCGTGTCGTCCAGCAGGTGTTTGACCTGCCGCAGACCCTCGCCTTCGACCTCGATCACGGTGGCGTTCAGGTCTTCCATCAGTTGCCGGGGCGATCCATCCGCCTTTTTCACCCCATGCTCGAGGATGGCCAGCTTGTGACACCGTTCCGCCTCGTCCATGAAATGCGTGGACACGATCATCGTCGCGCCCTGATCGACCAGGTCGAACAGCTGTTCCCAGAAAGACCGGCGGGTTTCGGGGTCGACGGCCGATGTCGGCTCGTCCAAAAACAACAGCTTGGGGCCGTGCAGCACCGTGGCGGCCAGCGCCAGTTTCTGCCGCTGCCCGCCGCTCATGCTGCCGCTCAGTTGATTGGCGTTTTCGGTCAGGTCGTAGGTTGTCAGTAACTCGTCGATCCGGTCGGCGGATTTGCGGCGCGGCATTCCATAGATCTCGGCGGCAAAGCGCAGGTTCTCAAGCACCGTCATGTCGCGGTAATACGAAAAGATCTGCGTCATGTACCCGATTTCATTCTTCAGCGGCTCGGCGTATTGCGGCATTGGTCGGCCCAGCACCGAGACGGATCCGCTGCTGGGTGTCAGCAGTCCGGTCAGCATTCGCATCGTCGTTGTCTTGCCGCAGCCGTTCGGGCCCAGAAACCCATAGATCTGACCCTGGCGTATCTCCAGGTCCAGGTTGCTGACGGCTGTCTTTTCCTTGAACCGGCGCGTCAGACCCTGGGTCGAGACCACCAGATCGCTCATGGCATCTTCACCTGGACGGGAACGCCTGCGGGCAGATCTCGGGCGGTTTCCGGCAGGTCGATTTCAGCCAGATAGACCAAGCGCGTCCGATCATCCTTGTTCAACCCGTAGTAGGGGGTGAAGGACGGGTCGTCGCTGACCCATCGCACGGTGCCCGTCAGAGGTTGGTCCAGCCCATCAATCCGAACCTCGAGAGAGTCTCCGGGCGCGATGTCCACCCGGCTGGGTTCGGGGATATAGACGCGGGCGTAAGGGGCCGCGCCGGACACCAGCACGGCGACCGGGCTGCCCTGGGCGACCCGTTCCCCCAGGTTCCAGGGCAGGGAATCCAGGATGCCGTCCCGTGTCGCAACAACCGTCAGGTCATCCAGGACGGTCTGCTCGGCGGCAACCGCCGCTTCGGCCGCCCGCACATTGGCCCGGGCCACCGACAGATCTTCGGGGCGGGTTCCGTTTTCCAGTTCTTTCAGGGACTCCCGAGCGCTTTCCAGTGCCGCCCGAGCGGAATCGCGTGCGGCAATATCCTGATCCAGGCGCGCCTGGCTGACGACCGAGTTGACGACCAGCTGGGAATTCCTCTGATACACGGCTTCTGCGTCCAGCAGACGCGCCTCGGCCCCGGCGACGTTGGCGCGCGCGATCGCTATCTCCTCCTCGCGCGGACCGACTTCCAGTTTCAGCAGCGTGGCCTGCGATTTCTCCAGTTCCGCCTGCGCGAGGTTCAGCTTCGCGGTCTGCAGATCCGTGTCAAACCTGACCAGCACGTCGCCGACCTTGACCGGAGACCCTTCTGCAACAGGCAGTTCCACGATGATCTCATTGGCCGTTGCCGTCAGTGCGACCCGGTCCCGAGCCAGAACTCCCAGCGCGGTGCCGGTGTTCTGGCCCGAACATCGGTCCAGCAACGCAGCAGGGAGAATGGCCATGACCAGCAGCGGAATCGGCAGGGACAAATTCATCAAATCATCGTCTCCTTGGTCGGGGCGGTTCGGTATCGGTGTCAATTTCTGCCCCGACTCAAAGGTTTAACAGAGGACGGAGAAATCACAAAAGCCGAACCGAATGGGCCAATACCAAGCCATCCAAAGTCGCCCGGGCTGCAAATTCAAGAGATTGGCACCGCCCACGACTGGCTGAGTTCTGTCCTGACCGCGGTGCAATGATGGGCCAGAGCACGGGCACGCACCGGTCGCAATTAATCCTTGCAACCGGTTGCAAAAAAGAACATGCTCCCGCCAGAAATATACCCAGAGGTCACAATGCTCAGAATCGGATTGCTTGGAGCAGGGCGCATCGGAACCGTCCACGCGCAAGCCATTTCGGACCACCCGGACAGCACGCTTGTTGCAGTTTCGGACGCAATGGAAGACGCCGCCGCACGTCTGGCGCAAGCTCATGGAGCCGTAGCGCGCACGTCGGAGGACATCATCGCCGACCCGGATATCGACGCGGTGCTGATCGCCACGCCGACGGATACGCATTCGGACCTCATCGAGGCAGCGACCGCCGCGGGCAAGGCCGTTCTGTGCGAAAAGCCGGTCGATCTGGACTTGAACCGCGCCCTTGCCTGCCAGCAAGCCGTGGCAGGTACCGGTCAACCGGTCATGATCGGGTTCAATCGGCGTTTCGATCCGGGCTTCGGCGCATTGAAATCCGCCGTTCAGTCTGGCGAGATCGGAAGCCCCGAATTGCTGTCGATCACTTCTTTTGATCCGGCGCCGCCCCCGATTTCCTATGTCAAAGTATCGGGCGGATTATTTCGGGACATGACGATACATGATTTCGACCTCGCCAATTTCATCATGGGTGACGTACCAGTCACTGTTTCGGCCGTTGGCACATCAACCGTGGACCCGGCCATCGCAGAGGCGGGGGATGTGGACACAGCCGTCGTCACCATGACCTACAAGGATGGTCGGATCGCCGTCATCAAGAATTCTCGCCGGGCCGTATACGGCTATGACCAACGGGTCGAGGTGTTGGGGTCCGGCGGGCTGCTGCAGGCGCGCAACGTGCTCGAGAACAACCTGGTGAAATCCACGGCCGACGGCGTGATCAGCGCCAAGCCGACCTACTTCTTCCTCGAACGCTACATGCCTGCCTATAGGGCGGAATGGGATGCGTTCGTGACTGCGGTCAAGACCGGATCCGCTGTGCCGGTGACGTTGGAAGACGGCGTCGCAGCGCTGGCCCTGGCCGAAGCTGCGACCAAGTCGGCCAGGACCGGTATTCCGGCAAAGCTGGAGGAAATTTTGAAACCGGTTGCAAAATGACGTGAAGTATTGAAACTGAAACGGCCCCGATGCGTATCGGTGCGACAGAGATTCGGCCTTGCCGGATGAATGGGTCCAGGACCCGGACAAGACAAATATCTGTCCTAGTGGGAGGAAACGTAATGAACAAATTTTTCAAAGGTGCTTTGGCCGCCGGCGCGCTGGCGCTGGCCACTCCGGCCTTTGCGCAGGACATCGTCGTGGTATCGCACGGCCAGGCGAATGACGCGTTCTGGAACGTGGTCAAGAACGGGGTCGAGCAGGCCGGCACGGATATGGGCGTAAACGTCGAATACCGCGCGCCCGAAACCTTCGACATGGTTGCCATGTCGCAGCTGATCGACGCTGCCGTGAACCAGGAGCCCGACGGGCTGATCGTCTCGATCCCGGACGCCGACGCGCTTGGCCCCTCGATCGAACGCGCGGTCGCCGCAGGCATCCCGGTGATCTCGATGAACTCGGGCTCGGACGTGTCCAAGAAACTGGGCGCGGCGCTGCATGTCGGCCAGGATGAGTTCGACGCCGGCAAGGCCGCCGGTGAGAAGCTGGCCGAAATGGGCGGCAAGAACGCGATCTGTGTGAACCACGAGGTCGGAAACGTCGCGCTGGACCTGCGCTGCGCGGGCTTTGCCGAAGGCTTTGGCGGCAACGTGACTGTTCTGCCCACGTCGAACGACCCGTCCGAGATCGAGTCGAAAGTGTCGGCGGCTCTGGCTTCGGATGAAAGCGTCGATACCGTGATGGCGCTGGGAGCAAGCTCGGCCGGTGAGCCCACAGTGGCCGCCGTCAAAGGGTCGGGGCGCGACGTGAACGTGGCCTCGTTCGACCTGTCGGCCAACTTCCTGCAGTCGATCGTCGATGGTGACGCGGCCTTTGCCGTGGACCAGCAGCAGTATCTGCAGGGTTACCTGCCGGTCGTGTTCATGGCGCTGAACGCCAAGTACGGCCTGATGCCGGGCGGCAACGTGCCCTCGGGTCCGAACCTGATCACCGCCGACAAGGCCGGTCAGGTGGTCGAGCTGTCCGCTCAGGGCATCCGCTGATACCGGCGGGCTGAAAATCGGGGCGGCGTCAGGGCGCCGCCCCTGCCAAACGGGAGGAAACCATGACCGAGTCTGCACAAGCGGCGATGGACGAACGGATCAAGAAGGAACCGTTCCTGACCAAGCTGATGAAGCGGCCCGAACTGGGGGCCATCGCAGGGGCGATCCTTGTCTTCATCTTCTTCGCCATCACGGCCGATGAATCGATGTTCACGCTTGCCGGCATCATGAACTTCATGACCCCGGCCGCCCAACTGGGTATTCTGGCCATCGGCGCGGCGCTGCTGATGATCGGGGGCGAGTTTGACCTGTCGATCGGCTCCATGGTGGCCTTTGCCGGCCTGTTCTTCGGGGTCTGCGTGGTGACCTGGCAGCTGCCCTTGGTGGCCGCGATCCCGATGACTTTTGTTTTTGCCGCCTTTGTCGGGGCAATCAACGGCACCATCGTCATCCGCTCGGGTCTGCCATCCTTCATCGTGACGCTGGCGTTTCTGTTCATTCTGCGCGGCCTGTCTCTGGTGGGGCTCAAGGCCGCCACCGGCGGATCGACCCAGCTGCGCGGCGTGCGCGATCAGGTCGAAAATGACTGGCTCGCGCCGTTCTTTTCCGGCGAAGCCTTTGCCAGCCTGTTCACCTGGCTGGCCGAAAAAGGCTTGATCGACACGTTCAAAAGCGGCGCGCCCAAAGTGCCGGGTGTCCCGGTTGAAATCCTGTGGTTCGTGGCCTTCGCCATTGCCGCCACCTATGTTCTGCTGCGCACCCCGTCCGGCAACTGGATCTTCGCCTCGGGCGGCGACCGGGTTGCGGCGTCGAACTCGGGCGTGCCGGTGAACCGGGTCAAGATTTCACTGTTCATGCTGACTGCCTGTTGTGCCGCACTGGTGGCGATCATCACCGTGATCGACGCAGGCTCGACCGATGCGCGGCGCGGCTTCCAGAAGGAATTCGAGGCGATCATCGCCGCGGTGATCGGTGGCTGTCTGCTGACCGGCGGGTATGGATCGGCCATCGGAGCATTCTTCGGGGCGATCATCTTTGGCATGGTGGTCATCGGCCTGACCTATACCGATTTCGATCAGGACTGGTTCCAGGTGTTCCTGGGGGCGATGCTGCTGATCGCTGTTCTGTTCAACAACGCGATCCGCAAACGCGTAACCGGGGAGCGCTGACATGACCGAAGACACCAAGTTCCATCACGGCGACGCGGTCAAGGACGTGGCCCCGGTCGTCGAAATGAAAGAGATCGAAAAGCATTTCGGCAACATCATCGCGTTGGCGGGCGTCAGTTTCGACGTCAAGCCGGGTGAATGCCACTGCCTGCTGGGTGACAACGGGGCGGGCAAATCGACCTTCATCAAGACGATGTCGGGCGTGCACAAACCCACCAAGGGCGAGATCTATTTCGAAGGTCAGCCGATGTCCTTCGACACGCCCCGCGACGCGATGGAGGCGGGCATCGCCACCGTGTTCCAGGACCTGGCGATGATCCCGCTGATGAGCGTCACCCGCAATTTCTTCATGGGGCGCGAGCCGACCAAAGGGAAAGGCCTGTTGAAACGGTTCGACATCGAGCACGCCAACGAGGTCTGCATGGAAGAGATGCGCAAGATGGGCATCAACCTGCGTGGCCCCGATCAGGCGGTAGGCACCCTGTCGGGGGGCGAGCGCCAGACCGTGGCGATTGCCCGTGCGGTCTATTTCGGCGCCAAGATCCTGATTCTGGACGAACCGACCTCGGCGTTGGGCGTGCGGCAGACATCGAACGTGCTAGCCACCATCGACAAGGTGCGCCACCAGGGCATCGGCGTGGTCTTCATCAGCCACAATGTCCGGCACGCGTTGGCCGTGGGCGACCGGTTCACGGTTCTGAACCGCGGCAAGACGCTGGGCACCGCCCGGCGCGGCGAGATCTCGCCCGAAGAGCTGCAGGACATGATGGCCGGCGGGCAGGAGATGGCCGAGCTGGAAGGGTCGCTGGGCGGTACCGTCTGAAGGTTTCTCCCCGGTGTCCCGTATCGTGCGGGGCACCAATATCACCAGGGTCCGGCAGGCCGGGCCACCCGGTCTGGGTGGTGGGCGTGTCGGATCCTTTCACGACAGAATGATTGCAACGGATTGCCCATAGCGGCCTCGTTCTGAAAGGGATCATGATGAGCAAGACAATCCGACTGACCGCGGCGCAGGCCTTGGTGCGCTACCTTGGCGCGCAGATGAACGAGAACGGCGAGCCCTTCATCGCCGGTGTCTGGGCGATTTTCGGCCATGGCAACGTGGCCGGTCTGGGCGAGGCGCTGCACGGTGTACGCGACAGCCTGCCCACCTATCGCGGTCACAATGAACAGACCATGGCCCATTGCGCGATCGCCTATGCCAAGCAGATGCGGCGCAGCCGCGCCATGGCGGTCACCTCGTCGATCGGGCCGGGGGCGACCAACATGGTGACGGCCGCCGCGCTGGCCCATGTGAACCGCCTGCCGGTGCTGCTGTTGCCCGGCGATGTGTTCGCCAGCCGTGGCCCCGACCCGGTGCTGCAACAGACCGAGGATTTCACGGATGGCACCGTCAGCGCCAATGACTGTTTCCGCCCGGTCAGCCGCTATTTCGACCGGATCACCCGGCCCGAACATCTGCTGACCGCTCTGCCGCGCGCCTTCCGCACCATGACCGACCCGGCCAATTGCGGGCCGGTGACCCTGGGCTTTTGCCAGGACGTGCAGGCCGAGGCCTATGACTATCCGCTCAGCTTCTTCGAGCCGCGCATCTGGCACCAACGTCGCATCCGCCCCGACGCAGGCGAGCTGGCCCGCGCGGCCGACGCCATCCGGTCGGCCAAACGCCCGATCATCGTGGCCGGCGGCGGTGTCCATTATTCCGGCGCGACCGACGCGCTGCAGGCCTTTGCCGAGACCCACAGCATTCCTGTTGCCGAGACGCAGGCCGGCAAGTCGGTCCTGGCTTGGGATCACCCGCTGAACCTGGGCCCGGTTGGCGTGACCGGAGGTGAGCCCGCCAACACCGTGTGCGCCGAGGCGGATCTGATCCTGGGCATCGGCACGCGGTTTCAGGATTTCACCACCGGGTCCTGGGGGCTGTTTTCCAACCCCGAGCGCAAAATGGTCTGCCTGAACACCGCCGCCTATGACGCCGCGAAACACGGCGCGATGCCGCTGTTGGCCGATGCGCGGGTCGGGATCGAGGAATTGGGCGCGGCCCTTCAGGGCTATCGCGCCGACCCGGTTCCCGACACGCTCAAGGCCGAGTGGTTTGCCAAGGTCGATGCGCTGACCCATGCGCCGGGTGACGCCAACGCGCTGCCCACCGACATGCAGGTGGTGGGTGCGGTACAGCGCGCGGCACATGACGACACGGTGGTGATGTGCGCCGCCGGCACCATGCCGGGCGAGCTGCACAAGCTGTGGAAGGCGCCGCGTCCGGGGGCCTATCACATGGAATACGGCTTCAGCTGTATGGGCTACGAGATTGCCGGCGCCATGGGCATCAAGATGGCCCAGCCCGATCGCGACGTGATCTGTTTCACCGGGGACGGCACCTACATGATGGCCAACTCGGAAATGGCGACGGCGGCGATGATGGGCGTGTCCTTCACCGTGGTGATCACCGACAACCGGGGCTTTGGCTGCATCAACCGGCTGCAGATGGGCACCGGCGGGGCCGAGTTCAACAACTTGCTGGACCATGCGGTGCACGAGACGCCCTCGGCCATCGACTTTGCGGCCCATGCGGCGGCGATGGGGGCGACCTCGGTCAAGGTCGGCTCGATCGCCGAGCTGGAAGAGGCGCTGGCAAAGCGTGCTGAAGTCAAAGGCCCCTATGTGATCGTCATCGACACCGACCCGTACCCCTCGACCGAATATGGCGGCACGTGGTGGGAAGTGGCGGTGCCCGAGGTCAGCACCCGCCCTGCAGTGAAAGAAAAACGTGCGGCCTACGAGGCTGCCATCAAGGAAAGAAACACCAAATGAGCGTGAAGATCGGCATCTCTCCGATTGCGTGGCAAAATGACGACCTGCCCGACCTGACGGCGGCGTTCACGATGGAACAGGCCCTGAAAGAGGCGCGTCAGATCGGCTATACCGGGGTTGAGCGCGGGCAGCGCATGCCCGCCGATACCGCAGGCCTGCGCGCCTATCTGGAAGGCAACGACATCGCCCTGTGCGGCGGCTGGTGTTCGGGCAATTCGCTGATCAACGATTTCGCCGCCGAACGCGACGCGGTGCGCGCGCAGGTCGAACAGTTCGTGGCGTTGAACAGCCCCTGCATCGTCTATGCCGAATGCTCGAACACGGTTCAGGGCCAGATCGGCACCCCGGTCAATGACCGCCCGCAGCTGTCGAAAGACGAGATCAAGGCCTACGGCGCCAAGATCACCGAACTGGCCAAGTGGATGGCCGATCAGGGCATGCCAATGGCCTATCACCACCACATGGGCACGATCATCGAAAGCGAAGATGACGTGAACTGGCTGATGGACGGATCCGGGCCGGAGGTGAAGCTGTGCTTTGACACCGGGCATCTGCTGTTTGGCGGCGGTGATGTGCTGGCCACGCTGAACCGCTGGGGCGACCGGGTGCATCATGTGCATTTCAAGGATATCCGCCCCGGCATCGTGCGCGACACCCGCGGCAACCGGCGCAGTTTCCTGGATGCGGTGATCGCAGGGGCCTTCACGGTGCCCGGCGATGGCTGCATCGATTTTCAGGAGGTCGCCCATGCGTTGAAAGCCATGGATTACGAAGGCTGGATCGTGGTCGAGGCCGAGCAGGATCCGGCCAAGGCGCCGCCCTATGAATACTCGAAGATGGGCTATGACCACATCGTCGAGGTCTGCGGTCAGGCCGGATTGACGATCACGGCCTGATCTTTCGCGCCCCCGGGGCGCCGCCATGGGAAAGGAGCGTTTCATGGTTCGTCAGCAACCCGGTTTCGCCGGCTATTTCGGCCCCGAGTCCTGTGATCTGGATGAATTCACGGTGCTGACCTCGCAGAGTCTGCGGCCCGAGCAGGTGCCCCACGCTGCCGCGGTGGAAAAGAACGTGCCGATCTATGACATGCACGCGCTGCGCCCCGCCTTGGAAACGCCCGACGCCCGGCGCGCCCTGCTGGCCGAATGGGGTTGGGTTCTGGGCCGATCGGCCGGGGTGATCGCGCTGAAAGGCGCCTATGCCGATGCCGCGGTCATCGACCGGGCGACCGAGGTGTTTCGCCGGATCATCGAAGATGAGCGTCAGGCCGGGGGCGGCGAAGGTGATCACTTTGCGGCTTCGGGCGCGAATGACCGGGTGTGGAACGCGTTGCAGAAGCAATGCCTGCGCGACCCCGAGGGCTTTGCGCACTATTTCGGCAACACGGCGATTGCCGCCGCCTGCGAGGCCTGGCTGGGCCCCGACTACCAGATGACCGCGCAGATCAACCAGGTGCGGCCTGGCGGCAAGGCGCAGCAGGCGCATCGCGACTATCACCTGGGGTTCCAGACCGCCGACAAGGCGGCGCAGTTCCCGGCGCATGCCCATATGGTCACCGCCGCGCTGACCCTGCAGGGCGCGGTTGCCCATTGCGACATGCCCGTTGAGAGCGGCCCGACCAAGCTGTTGCCCTTCTCGCAGCTGTATGGCCCCGGCTACGTCGCGTTCCACGACGACGCGCATCGGGCGCATTTCGAACAGGCCTGCATCCAGTTGCCGCTGGCCAAGGGCGATGCGGTGTTCTTCAACCCTGCGCTGTTTCATGCCGCCGGCAAAAACAGCAGCGCCGACATCCACCGGATGGCCAACCTGTTGCAGGTTTCGTCGGCCTTCGGGCGCGCGATGGAGGCGGTGGACCGCAAGGCGATGTGTCTGGCCGTATTCCCGGCACTGATGGCGTTGAAACAGCGCGGCGATTTGGATGATGCCCGCATCGGCGCCGCAATCGCGGCCACCGCCGAAGGCTATCCCTTTCCGACCAATCTGGATACCGATCCGCCGGTGGGCGGAAACGCTCCGCCCAGCCAGGCCGACATCCTGCGCCGGGCGGTGTCGGAAAGTTGGACGCAGGCACGGTTGGAACAGGCGCTGGACGCGCTGCAGTCGCGGCAGGCGGCATGACGGAACCCGGGCGGCCGGTGCTGCCCCAACACAGGTGAAACCGATGGCAGAACTGCTGAGAAAACCGTTCGGAACCCATGGCAAGGTGCATGACATCACGCCGGCCAGTGCCGGCTGGCGCTATGTGGGCTTTGGCCTCTATCACCTGCGGGCCGGGGATCGCGCCGCCGAGGTCACCGGCGACCGCGAGGTCATTCTGGTGATGGTCGAGGGCAAGGCCCGGATCACCGGCGCCGGGCAGGATTGGGGCGTGTTGGGCGACCGGATGAACGTGTTCGAAACGTCTCCGCCCCATTGCCTGTACCTGCCCAACGGCACCGAGTGGGAGGCCACGGCCGAAACCGATTGCGTGATCGCCGTGTGCTCGGCCCCGGGCAAGGGCGGCCATGCCCCGCGCCGGATCGGGCCCGAGGGCATCACCCTGACCGAGCGCGGCAAGGGAACGAACACGCGCCACATCAACAACATCGCGATGGAGGCCGAGGATTACGCCGACAGCCTTCTGGTGACCGAAGTCTTCACCCCCAGCGGTCATTGGTCATCCTACCCCAGCCACCGGCATGACGAGGATGACTATCCCCGCATCACCTATCTGGAAGAGACCTATTATCACCGCCTGAACCCAGCCAGCGGCTTTGGCATCCAGCGCGTCTATACCGATGACGGTCAGTTGGACGAAACCATGGCCGTGTCCGATGGCGATGTGGTACTGGTGCCGCGCGGGCACCACCCTTGCGGGGCGCCCTACGGGTTCGAGATGTATTACCTGAACGTCATGGCCGGGCCGCTGCGCAAATGGCGTTTCGTTCCGGCGCCCGAAGTGGAATGGATTATGGAGCGCGACAAATGACCAAGGCCTTTGCCAACTATCCCAGCCTGAAAGGGCGCACCGTATTCGTGACCGGCGGGGCATCGGGCATCGGGCGTGAGATCGTGCGTGGCTTTGCCGAGCAGGGGGCCAAGGTCGGTTTTGTCGACATCAACGCCGAGGGCGGCAACGCGCTGCTGGCCGAACTGGACGGAACCCACGCCTTTGCCGCCTGCGACCTGCGCGACATCGCGGCGCTGCGGTCGGCATTCGAGGAACTCGCCGACGCGCTGGGCGCGGCGGACGTTCTGGTCAACAACGCCGCGCATGACGACCGGCACGACTGGCGCGAGGTGACGCCGGACTATTGGGACGAGCGCATGGCGACCAACCTCCGCCACATGTTCTTTGCCATCCAATCCGTGGCGCCCGGCATGATCGACAAGGGCGCGGGGTCGATCATCAATATCGGCTCGAATTCCTGGTGGGAGGCCGGGGCGGGCTTTCCCGCCTATGCCACCGCGAAATCCGCAGTGCACGGCCTGACC
This sequence comes from Ruegeria sp. BC8, assembly GCF_056535705.1. Lineage (NCBI taxonomy): Bacteria > Pseudomonadati > Pseudomonadota > Alphaproteobacteria > Rhodobacterales > Roseobacteraceae > Ruegeria > Ruegeria sp. BC8. The sequence goes on from NZ_JBQFIV010000001.1 coordinate 3,214,657, forward strand.
CGCACCATGGCGCGGGAACTGGGCGATCATCGGATCCGGGTCAACACGGTCGTGCCCGGCTGGATCATGACCCAGCGCCAGAAAGACCTGTGGGTCACACCCGAGGCGCTGGCCAAACAAATCGACCGCCAATGCCTGCCCGACCCGATCGACCCGGTCTATGTGGCGCGGATGGTGCTGTTTCTGGCCTCGGACGACGCGGCCATGTGCAGTGCCGGGAACTTCATGGTCGAGGGCGGCTCGATCTGACGATCATGGGGTCGTTCCCGTCCGGAATGGATGTGCGTCGATACGCTGGGGCCGGTTGACGGATCGACACCCGGCAAGGAAAGATGCGGGATGATTTCCTATGTCACGGTCGGCGCAGACGACATCGCGCGTGCAAAACGGTTCTACTGCGCCTTTCTGCCGGATCTCGGCTATGCGTTGGAAGAGGGTCCCGAGGGGCTGAGTTTCGCCCTGCCGGTGCCGCCGGGCCAGCAACCGGTTCTGCCGGAATTTTATGTCAAACCGCCTTTTGACGGGGCCGCGGCCTCGGCCGGGAATGGTGCGATGGTCGCGTTCGAGGCGCGCAATCAGCAGCAGGTGTGCGACCTGCACGCCGCCGCGCTGCGGGCCGGCGGGTCTGACGAAGGCCAGCCGGGCTTTCGCGCCATGTACGGGCCGCGTTTCTATGTCGGCTATCTGCGGGACCCACAGGGCAACAAGATCGCCCTGTTTTCCAGCAATCCAAACGAACCGGGGCGCAACGACTAGGGCCCGCCAGCGCATTTTGCGGTATGGCATAGGTCGGAGCGGTTAGCGCTGCGGCGGCGCACCAAAGGCGCGGATCACGGTGCGGGCGGCGGCCTCAACCGGGTCATGGGTTTCCTTCAGGATCGTCACCCGGTCGAACCGGTCGGGGTCGCGATTTACGGCCACGCGCAGGGCGGCGCCGAAGGCCATGCGCAGCTCGGTCCCGATGTTGAACTTGCAGATCGCGGTTTCACGCGCCAGCCGCGCGCGCTGTTCCACGGGCACGCCCGAACCGCCATGGATCACCAGCGGCACGTTGGTCACGGCCTGAATCCGGCGGATGCGGTCCTCGTCCAGTCCACCTTCCTTGTTCTGCTGCAGGTGGACGTTTCCGACCGAGATCGCCATCGCGTCCACGCTGGTCTGGGCGGCGAAGGCGGCTGCCTCGTCCGGGTCGGTCCCGGCCGAGCCTTCGCCCCCGGAATACCCGACGAAGCCGATTTCGCCCTCGCACGAGATCCCGGCGGCGTGGGCCATTTCGGCAATCCCGGCGGTCTCGTCGATATTCTGCTGCAGGGGCTTGCGCGATCCGTCGAACATCAGCGAGGTGAACCCGCTGTCCAGCGCGATCTTGCACTCCTCGAACGTATAGCCGTGGTCCAGATGCGCCACGACGGGCACCGAGGCGTTTTCGGCCAGATACCGGAACATCTTGCCCAAGATCGGCAGCGGCGTGTGTTCGCGGCAGCTGGGGCCGGCCTGCAGGATCACCGGGGCGTTCTCGGCCTCGGCCGCGGCGACATAGGCGCGCATGTCCTCCCAGCCCAGCGTCACCAGGCCGCCGACGGCATAGCCCTGTTCATAGGCGGGTTGCAGGACGTCTTTGAGCGTAACGAGGGTCATTTGAACTTGGCGATCATGTCTTTGATGCCCGGGATCGTCTCGATCTGATAGGCATGGGTGGGTTGGAAATACTGCACCAGCGATCGTTGGGTCAGCCCGCCGAGGATGGTGAAGTAATACATCTCGTATCCCGGCAGAACGCAGCAGGGGTGATAGCCCTTGTCGATACAGATCGTGGAGCCATCGACGATGTGATAGGCGTCACCCGGTTCGTTGTCCTCGCGCTGCAGCATCTGCAGGCCCGAGCCCCAGTTCGGTTTGAAACGGAAATTGTAGGTCTCGTCATGCCGGGTCTCGTCCGGCAGGCGGTTGGTGTCGTGCTTGTGGCTGGGAAAGCCCGACCAGCCGCCCTGACCCACGGTGAACAGCTCGCTCACCAGCAGGCGGCCGACCTTGTCATGCTGCTTCTGGCCCAGGATATGCTTGATCTTGCGATGGGTCTTGGTGTCGTCGCTGCCATATTGCACCAAGTCATGCTCGCGCACGTCGAACGGGTCCAGCACCTTGTCATACTTTGCGCCGGCCACGAACACCTCGGCCGTATCCGAGACGCAGACCATCTGCGCCCGTGCCCCTGACGGGACATAAACCCCCTCGGGCTCGCCATCCCAGACATCCTCGCCCCGGTTGCCCAGATGGGCAAAGTGCACGCCCTCGACATCCACATCGACGCTGCCGGTGGCGGGCACGATGCAGGTCTCGTACCCTGGGACCTGGTATTCGAAGGCTTCGCCGCGCTTCAACTTGACGATGTTGAAATAGTTCAGCGGCACGGTCGGATCATCGACATCGACGATGGGTTTGTTCTGGTTGTCGAACGGGGGGATGTGCATCGGGCTCTCCTATCCGGCCGGGGTGGGGCCGGGGTGGGACGCAAGGAAAGCGTCCAGGTCTTCGGTGGTTGGCATGGCGGGCGCGCAGCCTGGTTTGGACACGACGATCGAGGCGCAGGCCGAGCCGCGCAACACCGCCTGTTCCAGCGAATGGCCCGCCGCGACCGAGGCCAGCAGCCCGGCCATGAAGCTGTCGCCCGCGCCGTTGGGTTTGACGGCGGTGACCGGGTAGATGCCGGTGTGGATCTCTTGCCCGTCGGTTAAGGTGACGGCGCCCTTCTCGCCCATCTTGTAGATGACGATGCGGCCGGGTTTCTCGGCCAGATCGCAGGCTTTCCGGAAGCCTTTCTCGATCCCGCCGGCCATGAAACCGAACTCTTCGTCATTGCCGACGATCATGTCGCTGGCCTCGCCCGCGCGCGACAGCACGTTGGCGGCGACCTGCGCCGAAGGCCAGCTGTAGGGCCGGTAGTCGATGTCGAAGATCACCGGCAGCCCGGCCTTGCGCGCGTTTTCGAAGGCGCGGAAGGTGGCGCTGCGCGACGGTTCGGCGGCAAACACGGTTCCGGCCGAGATCGCCGCGCTGAAACGGCCATAGTCGACCCGGTCCATGTCATCTTCGGTGACCTGAAAATCGACGGCGCCGTTTCGGTAGATGACGTTCTGAAAGTCCTCGATGCAGCTTTCATAGACCGCCAAGGACATGCGGTATTCACCGCCGACGACGCGGATGAAAGAGGTGTCGACACCATAGTGATGCAACTTGTTGAGGCAGAACCGCCCAACCGCGTCATCCGAGACGGAGGTGATCAGCGACGCCTGGCTGCCCAGCTTGACCAGACCCGCGCAGATATTCGCGGACGAACCGCCCAAGTCCGCGCGGAACATGTCGGCATGTTCGCTTTTGACACCGACCGGATCGGCGAACATGTCCATGCCAGCGCGCCCGAAAACGGCAAACCGGTTTCCTTTGATGCCGTCGATCAAGTGACTCAAACTGTACCTCCCAGGCATTTTGATCCCGCCGATCCGATGGACCTTGCATTGGATCGATTCTCACGATACTGATTTTGCAACCGGTTGCAATCAGTATGTTCGGAGCCGCCCAAAATGCCAGAAATCGGAATTGGAATCGTCGGAGGCGGCTATATGGGCAAGGCCCATTCGGTGGCCATGTCCGCCGTGGGCGCCGTGTTCGACACCGCGCTCAGACCGCGGCTCGAGATGATCTGCGCCTCAAGCCCCGACAGCGCCGAACGCTATCGTGCCGCCTATGGGTTCCGCCGTGCCACGGCCGACTGGCAGGCGCTGGTCAATGACGCGGCGGTCGAGGCCGTCGTGATCGCCTCGCCCCAGTCCACGCACCGGCAGATCGCCGAGGCGGCGCTCGCACTGGGCAAGCCGGTGCTGTGCGAAAAACCGCTGGGCGCGTCGCTCGAGGACAGCCGTGCCATGGTGGCGGCGGCCGAGGCCTCGGGCACCGTCAACATGGTCGGGTTCAACTATATCCGCACCCCGGCCAGCCAGTTTGCACGCCAGTTGATCGCCGACGGCGCGATTGGCGACATCACATGGTTCCGCGGTGAACATACCGAGGATTTCTATGCCGACCCCGAGGCCCCGGCGACCTGGCGCACGACCGGCATGGCCAACGGCACCATCGGCGATCTGGCGCCGCACATGGTCAATGGCGCGCTGGCTCTGGTGGGGCCGATCGCGCAGGTCATGGCCGATGTGGAAACCGTTCACCACACCCGCCCGGGCGGTGCAGTGACCAATGACGACCACGCCCAGATGATGTGTCGGTTTGAAAACGGCGTCATGGGGAACCTATATTTCAGCCGCATCGCGACCGGCCGCAAGATGGGTTATGCCTACGAGATTTCGGGCACCAAGGGCGCGATCCGGTTTGACCAGGAGGATCAGAACGCCCTGTGGCTCTATCGCCGCGAAGGCCCCGAGGCCCAGCGCGGTTTCACCAAGATCCTGACCGGTCCGGAGCATCCCGATTATGAGCCCTTTTGCCAGGGTCCCGGCCACGGCACCGGATATCAGGATCAGATCATCATCGAAGCCAAGGATTTTCTGACCGCCATTCATTCCGGCCGGAGCAACTGGCCCACCTTCCGGGACGGGCACGAGGTCAACCGGGTGCTGGCGGCGGCGCTGGCCTCGGCCGACAGTCGCGGCTGGCAGGACGTCGGCGCGTTCTAGGCCCGGCACGTTTTCCAACATCGTTCGCAGAGAGACCAAGACCATGGCAAAGTTGAAATGGGGCATGATCGGGGGCGGAGAAGGCAGCCAGATCGGACCCGCCCACCGTCTGGGCGCACAGGCCGACGGCCTGTTCGAATTCGCCGCCGGCGCGCTGGACCACCGGCCCGAGGCGGGGCGCACCTATGCGCAGCGGCTGGGTGTGCCCGCCGACCGCGCCTATGGCGACTGGCAGGAAATGCTGGCCGGCGAAAAGGACCGGCCCAACCGGATCGACCTTGTAACCATCGCCACCCCGAACGCCACCCATTTCGAGATCGCCAAGGCGTATCTCGAGGCCGGGTTCAACGTGCTGTGCGAAAAGCCGATGACCATGACCGTGGAAGAGGGCGAAGAGATCGTGCGCGTGGCCCGGGAGTCGGGTAAGATCTGTGCGGTCAACTACTGCTATTCGGCCTATCCGATGGTGCGGCAGGCCCGCGCCATGGTCCGCGCCGGCGAGATCGGCAAGGTGCGCCTGGTCGTCACCAATTTCAGCCACGGCCACCATGGGGACGCCACCGACGCGGACAATCCGCGCGTGCGCTGGCGCTATGACCCGGCCATGGCGGGCGTGTCGGGGCAATTCGCCGATTGCGGCATCCACGCGCTGCACATGGCCAGCTTCATCTGCGATGACGAGGTCGCGACGCTGTCGGCCGACATGGCCTCGACCATTCCCAGCCGCCAGCTGGAGGACGACGCCATGGTCAATTTCCGGATGGAGGGCGGCACCGTGGGCCGGTTGTGGACCTCGTCCGTGGCGATCGGGCGGCAGCACGGGTTCGACATCCAGGTGTTCGGCGAGACCGGCGGGCTGCGCTGGGCGTCCGAACACCCCAACCAGCTGATCTATACCCCGGTCGGTGGACGAACCCAGATCATCGAAAAGGGCGAGGGCGGCCTGCATGAAGACGCGGTGCGCCTGTCGCGCGTGGCGATTGCCCATCCCGAAGGCTTTCCGCTGGCCGTGGCCAATATCTATTGCGATCTGGCCGACGCGATCCGGGGCGAACCGCGCGATGGGCTGCCCAACGCCGCCGATGGCGTCCGCTCGATTGCCGCGGTGCACGCAGCGGTGGCCTCGGCCCGGGCCGAGGGCGCCTGGCAGGACGCGCGCCCGCCGATGTTCCGTTGATCAGGGGCGGGGCCGCAACGTGCCCCGCTCGATCACCCGGCAGGGGAAGATCCGCGCCTCGGGGTAGCGATCGGGCGTTTTCAGCATCTCTTCGACCAGATCGACCGACGCGGTGATGATCTGCTTGATCGGCTGATGGATGGTCGTCAGGTTGATGTATTCCCAGCGCGACATCTCCATGTCGTTCAGGCCGATGATCCCGATGTCGGAACCCGGTTTCAGCCCGTGGTCGGCCAGCGCCGACAGCGCACCGATCGACAGGATGTCGTCGCCGCAGAAATAGGCCTGCGCCGGGTCACCCGCCAGCAGGCGCAGCATCTCGGCCCGGCCGGCCTCGAAGGAGTAGGCCCCGGCGAAAGAGTGGCTGACGGGAACCTGTGGGTGGTTTGCCATTTCCTCGGTAAAGCCCCGTTGCCGGTCCCGTGCCGAGGTCGCATCGATCGGCCCGCCCAGATAGCCCACGCTGGCATAGCCTCGCGAGACCAACTCGCGCGCGGCCATGCGTCCGCATTCCACATTGTCGATGCCCACCACATGCACCTCGGGCGAGGTCGCCGAGCGCCCGAAGGTGTGCACCACCGGCACGCCGGCATCGTGGAACGCCTTGGCAAAGCTGGGCGGCAAGGTCGACGAGGCGACGATCACCGCATCCACCGAATATTGCCGCAGCATGCGCACGGAATTGGCGGGCTCGGTCTCGTCGGTCAGGTTCACGATCAGGGGGCGCAGCCCGCGTTCCTGCAGGGCGCGGGTGAACTGGTCGAAAACCTCAAGAAAGATGGGGTTGTGGAAGTTGTTCGAGATCAGCCCGATCAGCTTGGTCCGCCCCGTCGTCAACGACGAGGCCAGCGCGTTGGGGCTGTAGCCCAGTTCCTTGGCGGCCTTTTCCACTTTGGCGCGGGTCTTGGCCGAGACCGAGGCGCCCGGCGTGAAGGTGCGCGACACCGCCGACCGCGACACCCCGGCCAAGGCCGCAACTTCCTTCAGCGTAACGCCCACTTGCCTGGTCTCCTTCGTGAGGTCGATCGGGTCTGTTGAATGTCGCATCATTGCAAAAATGGTGCAATCGGTTGCAAGGCATTTCCACCCCTGACGTCAGGTTCCAAGACGCTGCGGCCGTGATCCGACATTATGATTCAACTTTCGTCATTATGGCGGAAAAGCCGCCCGTTTCGTCAACTCGATTGCTGTGCCCGGACGGCGGCGCGGTCATACTGGAACCAGAGCAGAGGAGGAGGCGCGCAATGAGTTGGAACATCTGCGTCGTCGGGGCCGGAAAGATCGGACAGATGATCGCCGCCCTGTTGAAGAAATCGCACAATTATACCGTAACCGTGGCCGACCATGACCTGACGGCCTTGTCGGCGTTGAACAGGCAGGGCATCACCACCCGCCAGATCGACGCGGGCGACGAAGCCGGGCTGGCACAGGGGCTTGCGGGGTTCGATGCGGTGATCTCGGCCGCACCGTTTTTCCTGACGCCTGCCATCGCCAAGGCGGCCAAGGCCGCGGGTGCGCATTATTTTGACCTGACCGAGGATGTCGCCGCGACCAACGCCGTGCGCGAACTGGCCCGCGACAGCGGCACCGCCTTCATGCCGCAATGCGGATTGGCCCCGGGTTTCGTCGGCATAGCGGGAGCCGCACTGGCGGCCGACTTCGACACGCTGGACAGCCTGCACATGCGGGTGGGCGCGCTGCCGCTCTATCCGACCAATGTGCTGAAATACAATCTGACCTGGTCCACCGATGGGCTGATCAACGAATACTGCAACCCCTGCGACGCCATCGTGAATGGCGAACGGGTCAAGACCGCGCCGCTCGAGGATTACGAGATCATCGGCCATGACGGTGTGGAATACGAATGCTTCAACACTTCGGGCGGCCTGGGCACCTTGCCCGAGACGCTGGCCGGCAAGGCGCGGGCGGTGTCCTATCGCTCGATCCGCTATCCCGGCCATCGCGACATCCTGAAGCTGCTGTTGACCGATCTGGGCCTGGGCCAGCGCCGCGACCTGTTGAAGGACATCTTTGAAACCGCGCTGCCGCGCACCGATCAGGATGTGGTTCTGGTCTATTGCACGGCCAAGGGCATGATCGACGGGGCCCTGCGCGAGAAATCCCTGATCAACAAATCCTTTGCCCGCACCATCGACGGCCAGGTCTGGAGCGCGATCCAGATCACCACCGCCGCCGGCGTTCTGGGCGTGGTCGACCTGATGCGCACCGGCGCGCTGCCCACCCAAGGCTTTGTCCGGCAAGAGCAGGTCGGGCTGGATGACTTCCTGAACACCGAATTCGGCCAGCTGTACCGCGCTGGCGAAGTGACCCCCCAGAACAAGGCGGCCTGAACATGAAAGACGTAGTCATGACTGCAGAACACACACTCGAAAAACTGGGCCTGACGGCAGCCGAGCTGACCGGCGGGACGCTGGAGGTCCGCTCGCCCATCGACGGGCGCGTGCTGGCGCGGGTGCATGAAACACCCGTTGCCGACATGGATGCGGTCTTGGCCCGCGCCACGGCGGCCTTCAAGGCTTGGCGCACCGTGCCCGCCCCGCGCCGGGGCGAGCTGATCCGCCTGCTGGGCGAGGAATTGCGCGCTGCCAAGGAAGACCTGGGCGCGCTGGTCAGCTGGGAGGCCGGCAAGATCACCTCGGAAGGTCTGGGCGAAGTGCAGGAGATGATCGACATCTGCGATTTTGCCGTGGGCCTTTCGCGGCAGCTCTATGGCCTGACCATCGCCTCGGAACGCCCCGGCCACCGGATGATGGAGACCTGGCACCCGGCCGGTCCGGTCGGCGTGATCTCGGCCTTCAACTTCCCGGTCGCGGTCTGGTCGTGGAACGCGGCGCTGGCGCTGGTCTGCGGCGACCCGGTGATCTGGAAACCGTCCGAGAAAACGCCCCTGACCGCGATGGCCTGTCAGAAGATCTTTGAAAAGGCCGTGGCCCGGTTCGGCGATGCGCCCGACGGGCTGCTGCAACTGCTGATCGGCGGTGCCGATCTGGGCAAGACGCTTGTGGCCAGCGAGGCGGTGCCGATCATTTCGGCTACCGGCTCGACCCGGATGGGCCGCGCGGTCGCACCGATCGTGGCGCAGCGGTTCGGCAAATGCATCCTGGAACTGGGCGGCAACAACGCCATGATCGTGGGCCCCTCGGCCGATCTGGAAATGGCGGTGCGGGCCATCGTGTTTTCGGCCGTGGGCACCGCGGGTCAGCGCTGCACCACGCTGCGGCGGCTGATCGTGCACAACTCGATCCGCGCCGATCTGGTTGCGCGGCTGAAAAAGGCCTATGCCGGTCTGCCCATCGGTGACCCGCTGGCCGAAGGCACGCTGGTCGGGCCGCTGGTGGATGAGGCCTCGGGTCAGGCGATGGAGGCCGCACTGAAGGCGGCAGAGGCCGAGGGCGGCACCGTCTTTGGCGGCAAGCGCGTGACCGACGGCGTGCCCGAGGGCGGTGTCTACATGCAGCCCGCGATCGTCGAAATGCCGGGCCAGACCGAGATCGTGAAGACCGAAACCTTCGCGCCGATCCTCTATGTCATGGGCTATGACGGTTTCGACGAGGCGCTCGAGATGCAGAACGACGTGCCGCAGGGCCTGTCGTCTTGCGTGTTCACGCTGAACATGCGCGAGGCGGAACAGTTCCTGTCGCCCGCCGGGTCCGATTGCGGCATCGCCAACGTGAATATCGGCCCCTCGGGCGCCGAGATCGGTGGCGCGTTCGGCGGTGAGAAGGAAACCGGTGGCGGACGCGAAAGCGGCTCGGATGCCTGGAAGGGCTATATGCGGCGCCAGACGAACACCGTGAACTATTCGGCCGAATTGCCATTGGCGCAGGGCGTGAAGTTCGACATCTGAAAACCCGGCCCGGCGGCATAGTGCGGCCGGGCCAACACTTTCGTTCAGTCCGTGAACAGGTAGTCAAGCTGCATGATTGACTGGGCGGTTTCCTCCGAAACCCCAAGGAATCCTGCGATCGCGGCCACGTTCTCGGCCGGGTCAGCGGTTTCGCGCAATCGGAAGAACCTCTCGATCCCAGCACCGCGCAGCTGTTCGGAATCATAGGCCAGATCGCCGCGTATCGTCGGTAACAGGCGTTCGACGGTTGCGGCTGGGCTGTTTTCTCCGGCCAACCCGACCCTGTGGGCGTGGCCAACAAGATACGCGTCTGAATAAGTGCACTCGATTTCAAGCACATGGGTGCGCGCCTTGTCCGAGCAGAAATCCTGTACGATATCCAGACTGGCGGGATCGAGGCAGATCAGCAACCGGTCGGTGCCGAAGTGATCATACAGCATCCGGGTGACCGCCCTGCGATGCCGGGATCGTTTGACCAGCGTGGTCTCCAAGCCCCCCAGATCGGGCAGCGGGGCGGCCTCCTCGTTGAACAGGTACTCGGTGCAGGGCAGGTTGGTCTCAGAGGCGATCTGGTCGATCAGCCGCTTGGCTACATGCCACTTCTTGCAGACGATCATGTACAGATCGCGATCGGCGCCCAGCGTGTTGGCGGTTTCCCAGAAGCGGGGTGCATACCGGCGTCCCACGCGGCCACGGCCGGTCAGAAATCCGTGCAGATTCCGACCCTCGTTCGAGATCTGGAACGCGACCCCTTCGCTGGCATAGAGCGCACCCAATTTCTGCTTCAGCAACTGCGCCTCGGGGCTGATCTTGCGGGCGAACAGGTAATCTTGCGTCAGCAGCAGGTCGTAGTGATCGTTGTAAAACGTCACCGGCATCCCGTAGTCCGAGAACATCAGGAAAGTCAGCGTACGGTTTTCGATTTCGGTTTTCGGGATCAGGTGGCGCACGAGGGTCTGAAAGAACGTCTCGTCCGGAATCCAGGTGGTCGAGAAAAAACGGACCACGTCCCGACGCTGGCGCAGGAAATCCAGGATCATCTCGATTGTCCGTCGGCGCAGGCACCACCACTGGCTGCCGATCATGATCTGGAGATCCTCCGGGATCTCGCGGGTCAGGCCGAGACGTTTCTGGGCCTCGTAGGCGGCATAGAACAGTTTGCTCTGCGTGCGCTCGTTGAAATAGTGACGGTAGATCAGCCGGTCTTCCTTCATGCCGGTCTTGATCCAGTCGCTTTCGAAAAAGTCGTGGCTTTCGATGAAATCCTTGTCGGTTTCATCCAGAAACCGATGCGCATATTCCGCGGTCTTTATCGCCATGCAGTCGCCCGACAGCATGTAGAAATGGGTCGCTCGCGGGAAGGCCTCGACCGCGGCTTGCACCGCGTTCAGTGTTGCCTGCACCAGAGACCATTCCCCCCAGCCACATTTGATCCGTCTGGCCGCGAAGGTCAGATTGGGATTGCTTTTCAGGGCCGTCTGGATCCGGTCAAAGTCCTGTGCGGATGCGCTGGCATCGAAATGGATGGCCATGCAGTCCCCTGCGGCCGTCAGCCGTTCGGCCTGTGCGATAATCGCGTCAGGGTCTTTGTGACACAGCAGAATGTAGGCGATCTTGGCCATTGGCGTTGCATGAAGTCCGTTACTGCCCGGTTCCAACCGTGATACTGAGGATGAGCGATTGAATAAACAGAATATTTTTGCTTCTCTGGCGTCAAAAGCTGGCGCATCACCTTGAGACTCGGCCGGCTAAGGAGGCATGGCAGATGGGATTTCCCGGTACATGGATGACCGAAAGCGAAAGCATGGTCTATCGCGTCGTGCCCAAATGCGCCTGCTCGACCATCGGGCAGATCATGTATTACTCCGATCACGGTCGGTTCTTTGACGGCGATATCCACGACGCCAAAGACGGGATGCACAAATGGGCGTTTGACCACAGCCAGGATGTGATCTCGGCCAATGTGCGCGGGCACAAGTCGTTCGCCTTCACCTGTGTGCGCAACCCCTACACGCGGATCCTCAGTTCGTTCTTCGACAAGATCTGCGGCATTCAGCGCAACGGGAAACGGTACCGGGGCAATCTGGTGCCGACGCTGATCTACAATTACGGGATCGAGGTCGGGGGCGAGGACGGCAAGGGCGAATTCGACCAGATTGCCAGTTTCCGCCGGTTTCTTCTGTTTGCCCGCGACACGATCCGTTGGCGGCGGCCAATGGACCCGGACATTCACTGGTCGGCCATGTCGGGGCATGTGTCGACCTTCATCGTGAATGGCGGACGCTATGACCGGGTTTTCTGGACCGAGAAATTCAACGACGGGATGCAAGGCGTGCTGGACGCGCTGGAAACCCCGCATCCCGTGACCCTGTCCGAAATTCCGCGCTTCAACGAATCCGAGGGCCACGGCCCCAAACGTGCGCACCCGGTCGAGGACTATTTCGACGACCTGTCGATGCACCTGGTCTATGAGATCTACAAACAGGATTTCGAACTGTTCAAATACGATTTCGAGAACCCGGCCAACAAGATGCCGACAGGTGAAATCGACCTGGATGAGATTCACGCCAAGCTGGGTGATTGACCCCACAGGCAGGGGCGCTCCCGCCCATCGTCGAGGTCTCTGGCGAGACATCTCCTCTGGTTGGGCCGGGCGCCGCGCACAGCGCGGCGCCCGGCCCAAGACTGAAGGAGGCAGCGGCGCAGCCGATGGGTCCCTGTCAGGCGCGGGAGCACTTCGGTTTCAGGCAACGGACCGGCCCGCATGACGCGGGCCGTCAGCGTTCAGACCTGACGCACCGCGCCTTTTGCAGCGCTGGTGGCCAGCTTGGCATAGGCCTTCAGTGCTGTGGACACCTTGCGCTTGCGCGGTGCAGCGGGAACCCAGCCCTTTTCGTCCTGGACTTCCCGGCGGGCTGCCAGCTCTTCGTCGGACACGGCCAGGTGGATCGAGCGGTTTGGGATGTCGATTTCGATCGTGTCCCCGTTCTGCACCAGACCGATCTCACCGCCTTCGGCCGCCTCGGGCGAGACGTGCCCGATCGACAGACCCGAAGTGCCGCCCGAGAAGCGACCGTCGGTCAGCAGCGCGCAGGCTTTGCCCAGACCTTTGGATTTCAGGTACGAGGTCGGGTACAGCATCTCTTGCATACCAGGCCCGCCGCGGGGGCCTTCATAGCGGATCACGACCACGTCACCTTCCTTGACCTTGCCGGTCAGGATGTCGTTCACCGCCTGGTCCTGACTTTCGCAGACATAGGCGGTGCCGGTGAATTTCAGGATGTTCTCGTCCACACCTGCGGTCTTCACGATGCAGCCGTCGCGCGCGATGTTGCCGAACAGAACGGCCAGACCGCCATCCTGACTGAACGCATGGTCCTTGGATCGGATCACGCCGTTCACGCGGTCGGTATCCAGTTCCTTGTAGCGGTTCGACTGGCTGAACGCCTGGGTCGTGCGCACGCCACCGGGGGCGGCCTTGAACAGCTCTTGCGCTTTGGGGTTGTTGGTCACCGTGATGTCCCAGTTAGCGATGGCCTCGGCCATGCTGGCCGAATGCACCGTGCAGCAGTCGTCATGCAGCAGACCGGCGCGGCTCAGCTCGCCCAGGATCGAGAAGATGCCACCCGCGCGATGCACATCCTCCATGTGGACGTTTTCGGTGTTGGGCGCGACCTTGCACAGGCAGGGCACCTTGCGGCTCAGCCGATCCATGTCGGACATGGTGAAATCCACCCCGCCCTCATGCGCGATGGCCAGCAGGTGCAGCACCGTGTTGGTCGAGCCGCCCATGGCGATGTCCAGGCTCATGGCATTTTCGAAGGCCTCGAAGGTCGCGATCTCGCGCGGGAGGAAGCCTTTTTCGTTCAGCTCATAGTGGCGCTTGGTGATTTCGACGATGCGGCGGCCGGCCTCCAGGAACAGCTCCTTGCGGTCGGCATGGGTTGCTAGCGTCGAGCCATTGCCCGGCAGCGCCAGACCCAGCGCCTCGGCCAGGCAGTTCATCGAGTTCGCGGTGAACATGCCCGAGCACGATCCGCAGGTGGGGCAGGCGTTTTCTTCGATATGTTTGACCTGCTCGTCGGTGTATTTGTCATCGGCGGCGGCGACCATGGCATCGACCAGGTCGATCTTCTTCACATCCAGATCGGCGATGTCGATCTTGCCGGCCTCCATCGGCCCGCCCGAGACGAAGATGGCCGGGATGTTCAGGCGCATCGCTGCCATCAGCATGCCCGGGGTGATCTTGTCGCAGTTCGAGATGCAGACCATCGCATCGGCACAGTGTGCGTTGACCATGTATTCGACGCTGTCGGCGATGATCTCGCGCGAGGGCAGCGAATACAGCATCCCGTCATGGCCCATGGCGATGCCGTCATCGACGGCGATGGTGTTGAACTCTTTGGCCACGCCGCCGGCGGCCTCGACCTCGCGGGCGACCATCTGGCCCAGGTCCTTGAGGTGGACATGGCCCGGCACGAATTGCGTGAACGAGTTGACGATGGCGATGATCGGCTTGCCGAAATCGTCGTCGCCCATCCCGGTGGCGCGCCACAGGCCGCGGGCACCGGCCATGTTGCGGCCATGGGTCGAAGTTCTGGATCGGTACATTGGCATGATGCTGTTTCCCTTTTGCCCGGTTGCAAAACCGGGGGTGCGTGCGTTATAGCGCACGTAGCACATGTGCGTTATAACGCACAAGGTAAATCGCGGGACGTGGCCATGGAATCGGATGACATCACCCTGAAACTCAGAGACGTCCGTGCGGCATCGGGGCTGAGCCTGGCCAAAGCGGCCGAGTTGACCGGAGTCAGCAAGGCCATGCTGGGCCAGATCGAGCGCGGCGAATCAAGCCCCACCATCGCGACGCTGTGGAAGATCGCCAAGGGGTTCCAGATGCCGCTGAGCGCGCTGATCGGCACCAGCGCCCTGCGCGATCCGGCGGATGAGGCCCGGTTCCGCACCGTGACCTTTCCGGGCAGTCTGAAGGTCAAGATCGTCTTTCCTTTCGACCCGGTTCTGGGGGCCGAGACCTTTCACGTCGAACTGGACCGCAACCAATGCCACGAATCCCCCGCCCATGCCGCCGGCGTAACCGAGGAAGTCTTTGTGCTGAGCGGCGCGCTCGAGGTGCTGCGGAACGGCGAATGGGTGCCGCTGAGCGCGGGCCAGGGGTTGCGCTTTCCGGCCGACCTGCCGCATGGCTATCGCGCCGGGCCCGAGGGCGCGGCGTTTCTGAACATGCATCACTACGGACATCGGCCCGCCACCGCCGCGGCCGGTTGATACGGCAGAAGGAGATGACCCGATGACGGACTTCCTGAACGCCCTGACGTTGGCCGATGGCATCGGGTCCTTCGGGGCGCTGATCGTGGTCGCGGCTTATTTCGCCACCCAGATGCGGATGATGAATTCCGACGATCTGGCCTTTCCGGTGGTCAACCTGGTGGGGTCGGTTCTGATCGTCTATTCGCTGCTGCAGAACTTCAACCTGGCCTCGATGCTGATCGAAAGTTTCTGGATCGCCATCAGCTTGATCGGCATCATCCAGCATTTCCGCCTGCGACGGGCGCGATAGGGCCGCAGGGACCCGATCCAGCCTTGAACCCGCACCTTTGCGCGTATAGGGAAATCCCTGCGCGTAAAGGGGAGGCTTTGATGCTGGACGATCCAAAAACCCTGGTTTCCACCGAGTGGCTTGCCGCCCACCTCAAGGACCCGGATCTGAGGATCCTCGACGCCTCGTGGTACCTGCCGCAGCAGGGGCGCGACGCCCGCGCCGAATACGAGGCCGGACATATTCCCGGCGCGCGGTTCTTCGACATCGACGAGATATCGGACCACCGCTCGGACCTGCCGCACATGGCGCCTCCGGTCGAGAAATTCATGTCGCGCCTGCGGGCCATGGGCGTGGGCGACGGCCATCAGGTCGTGGTCTATGACGGCGCGGGCCTGTTTTCGGCCGCACGGGTCTGGTGGCTGTTCCGCCTGATGGGGCAGGAGAACATCGCCGTTCTGGACGGCGGCCTGCCCAAATGGGTTGCCGAGGGGCGCGAGATCGAGGACCTGCCCCCCGTCATCCGCGACCGCCACATGACCGTGCGCGTGCAGAACCACCTGGTCCGCGACGTGACCCAGGTCTCAGCCGCCGCCAAGCTGGCCGATCACGAAATCATCGATGCCCGCGCCGCCGACCGTTTTGCCGGATCGCAGCCCGAACCGCGCGAGGGGCTGCGGGCGGGGCACATCCCCGGTTCGCGCAACGTGCCCTTCGGACAATTGCTGAATGCCGATGGCACCATGAAATCGCCCGAGGACTGCCGCGCGGTGTTCGAAGCCGCAGGCGTCGATCTGTCGAAACCCGCCATCACCACCTGCGGGTCAGGCGTGACCGCCGCGATCCTCAGCCTTGCGCTCGAGCGCATGGGCAAGAAAGACCATTCGCTTTATGACGGCAGCTGGGCCGAATGGGGCGCCTTCCCGACCCTGCCCGTCGCAACCGGAGACTCCTGATGTTTGAAAACCTCAAGCCGCAGCCAGCCGACAAGATCCTGGCCCTGATGCAGATGTATCGCGAGGACCCGCGCGAACAGAAGATTGATCTGGGTGTCGGCGTCTACAAAGACGCCAATGGGGTGACCCCGGTGATGCGGGCGGTCAAGGCCGCCGAGCAGCGGATCTGGGAAGAGCAGGACTCAAAGGCCTATACCGGGCTGGCCGGTGATCCGGTCTATGCCGATGCGATGATCAGCCTGATCCTCGGCACCAGCGTGCCGCGCGCCAACATCGCCGCCGTGGCCACCCCGGGCGGCACCGGTGCCTGCCGGCAAGCGTTCGAGCTGATCCGCATGGCCAACCCCTCGGCCCGGGTGTTCGTGTCGAACCCGACCTGGCCGATCCACATCTCGATCCTGAACTACCTGGGCATCGAAACCGTCGCCTACCGCTATTTCGACGAGGAAACCCGTGGCGTCGATTTCGACGGCATGATCGAGGACCTCAAGACTGCCAAGGCGGGCGACGTCGTGCTGCTGCACGGCTGCTGCCACAACCCGACCGGCGCCAACCTGAACATGGTCCAGTGGCAAGAGGTGGTGAACCTGATCAACGACCGTGGTCTAGTGGCGATGATTGACATCGCCTATCAGGGCTTCGGCGACGGTCTGAGCGAGGATGCCCAGGCGACCCGGCTTGTCGCTGCGTCGGTCAAGGAATGCCTGATCGCGGCGTCCTGTTCGAAGAATTTCGGTGTCTACCGCGAGCGGACCGGCCTGCTGATGGCTATCAGCGCCGATGCCGGCCAGACCGCGCTGAACCAGGGCACGCTGGCGTTTCTGAACCGCCAGAACTACTCGTTCCCGCCGGATCACGGCGCGCGCGTGGTGACCACGATCCTGATGGATGAGGGTTTGCGCGCCGATTGGATGGCCGAACTGGAGGAGGTTCGCCTGTCGATGCTGGGCCTGCGCCGCCAGTTGGCCGACGAGCTGCAGCGGCTGAGTGGATCGGACCGGTTCGGCTTCCTCGCCCAGCATCGCGGCATGTTCTCGCGCTTGGGCGCCGCGCCCGAGCTGGTCGAGAAGCTGCGGGTCGAGTACGGCATCTACATGGTCGGCGACAGCCGCATGAACATTGCCGGGTTGAACGAGGCCACCGTGCCGATCCTGGCCAAGGCCATCATCGACGTCGGCGTCTGAGATCAGGCATTTCAAAAAAAGAAACCCGGGCACGAATGCCCGGGTTTTTTGTTTGGATTGAAGAGAGCTCAGCCCTTCGAGAACTCGGGATAGGCTTCCATGCCCAGCTCGCCCATATCGAGGCCGTTGATCTCTTCTTCCTCGCCCACCCGCAGGCCGACGGTGGCCTTGAGGATCGAGAACAGGATGTAGCTGACCACGAAGACGAAGATCCCGATGGCCGCAAAGCCGATGATCTGGGTCACGAAGGACGCGTCGCCGTTGGTCCAGGCCACGATGAAGGTGCCCCAGAAGCCCGCGATCAGGTGAACCGGGATGGCGCCGACCACGTCGTCGATCTTCATCTTGTCCAGCAGCGGCACGGTGTAGACCACGATCACGCCACCGATGCCGCCGATGATCAGCGCCTGGAACAGCGACGGTGCCAGCGGTTCGGCGGTGATCGAGACCAGCCCGGCCAGCGCACCGTTCAGCACCATGGTCAGGTCGACCTTGCCGTACATCACCTGGGTCAGGATCAGGGCAGCGACGGCGCCGGCGGCTGCGGCCATGTTGGTGTTGGCGAAGATGCGGCTGATGTCAGCCATGTCGCCGATTGTGCCCATGGCCAGCTGCGAGCCGCCATTGAAGCCGAACCAACCCAGCCACAGGATGAACGTACCCAGGGTGGCAAGCGCCAGGTTCGAGCCGGGGATCGGAACGACCTTGCCGTCCTTGCTGTATTTGCCGATCCGGGGGCCCAGCACGATGGCTCCGGCCAGCGCGGCAAAGCCACCTGCGGCATGCACCAGGGTCGAGCCCGCGAAATCGCTGAAGCCCATTTCGGACAGCCAGCCGCCGCCCCACTGCCACGAGGCTTCGATGGGGTAGATGACACCGGTCAGGACGATCACGAAGATGAAGAAGGGCCACAGCTTGACCCGCTCGGCCATGGTGCCCGACACGATCGAGGCGGTGGTGGCGCAGAACATCAGCTGGAAGAAGAAGTCCGAACCGACCGACGCATAGGACAGATCGGTTTCGACGCCATCAAGGCCGACCGGTTCCAGCGAGGTGGGCGAGAAGGCGCCCAGAATGTTGGTGATGGTCCAGCCGTCGCCCGGATACATCAGGTTGAAGCCGACCAGCCAGTACATGATCGCGGCAAAGGAAAACAAGCCGATGTTCTTAACCAGCTGCATCGCCACGTTCTTGGAGCGCACCAGACCGGCCTCGAGCATTGCAAAACCCGCGGCCATCCAGAACACCAGGAAGCCGCCCATCAGGAACAGCAGCGAAGTCAGGATGTATTGCGTATGCTGCGCGGTTTCGCCGGATGCGGCGGCCTCCTGCGCCAGGCCCATCTGCGGCAGCGCGACGATCGCGGCGGCAGGGATGAGTGATTTCATCAGGTTCATGTTCAGTCCTCGAATGATTGTCGGTCGCGGCGCCTTACAGCGCCTCCTCGTTGAGTTCCCCGGTCCGCACGCGCAGGGCCTGCTCGACATCGAGGACGAAAATCTTGCCGTCGCCGATCTTGCCGGTCTTGGCGGTTTTGGTGATGGTCTCGACGATCTGGTCGGTCATCGCGGCGGGCACCACGATTTCCAGCTTGATCTTGGGCACGAAGTTCACCGCGTATTCGGCGCCCCGATAGATTTCGGTGTGACCGGATTGCGAGCCGAAGCCCTTGATCTCGGTCACCATCATGCCGCGCACGCCCGCCTCGGTCAGTGCCTCGCGCACCTCCTCGAGCTTGAACGGCTTGATTGTCGCAATGATCAGTTTCACGTCTTTCCCCTCTTCTGTTCCGGTGGGTCCGGCTTTGCACCTGCAGAAAAAGAGCCCGACATGGCCGCTCAAGGAACGATTTCGGCAAAAAGACGCTGGGGAAGAGAGGCAAAGTTGCACATTTTTTGCACAAAAACGGCAAAATGATTAAAAAATACGCAAGTGTGAGAGGGGAATTCGCGCTATTTCACACCTCTACATGGGCGCGACAGCGCGGTATGGTGCCACAAAAGCAAAAACGGGCAGAGTTTGAGCATGACTGAGTCCAAGCGTCGAAAACCGCTGGTGGCGGACAAACGGTATCCGTCCGGAGGCCGCAAGACCTCGTCTGCCAAGCGGACGGCGAAACCGGCGGGCAAGAAGGCGACGGCGCGCAAGACTACGACCCGAAAGACCAGCCGCAAGCCCCGGCGCAAACGTTCGGGAGGCGGGCAGGGCGGCTTCTTTCGCCGGCTGTTCCGCTGGATAGGGCGCCTGATCTGGGGGCTGACCTGGCGAGTGGGTGCGATAGCCGCGCTGCTGCTGGCGCTTGCCGTTGGGGTTGTGTACTCAACCCTTCCCGAGGTCGATGCCCTGCTGGACGGGCGCGCACGCGGGTCGGTCACGCTGCTGGACCGGGACGGCAAGGTCTTTGCCTGGCGCGGGGATCAGTTCGGCGGCGTCATCACCACCGACACCGTGTCGCCGCATCTGAAAAATGCGGTTGTCGCGACCGAGGACAAGCGGTTTTACCGTCACTTCGGCGTAAGCCCGCGCGGCATTGCCAGTGCGGTGAAGATCAACCTGTCCGAGGGGCGTGGCCCACTGTCGGGGCATGGCGGTTCGACCATCACTCAGCAGACGGCCAAGCTGCTGTGTCTGGGCGTCCCGTACGATCCGACCGAGTGGGAATCGGAAGCGGCGTATGAAGCCGACTGCCGTCAGGGCTCGCTGTGGCGCAAGGCCAAGGAAGCGATCTACGCGATGGCGATGGAGGTCAAATACTCCAAGGATGAGATCCTGACCATCTATCTGAACCGGGCGTTTCTGGGGGCCGGGGCCCGCGGATTCGAGGCGGCCAGCCAGCGCTATTTTGGCAAGTCCGCAGCCGAGGTGGACCCGGCCGAGGCGGCGATGCTGGCGGGGTTGCTGGTGGCGCCCACGCGTTATGCGCCCACCAACGACCTGCAACGCTCGCAGGACCGGGCCAAGGTGGTCATCAGCCTGATGGAGGATCAGGGTTACCTGACCACGTCACAGGCAACCGCGGCCCGCAACAACCCGGCCGAGCTGTCCGAGGCCGCCGCCGCCCGCGCCGGGGGCTATTTTGCCGACTGGGTCATGGCCAGCGGCCCCGAATTCTTTACACGCAACACCACCGAGGACGTGGTGATCAAGACCACGCTGGACCAGCGGATCCAGCAGGCGGCCGAGGCGGCGCTGAAACAGGTGTTCGACGAAAAGGTCAGTGAAGGCTCGAAAGCGCAGGCCGCGATCGTGGTGATGTCGGCCGATGGTGCGGTCCGGGCCATGGTGGGTGGACGCAAGACCAAGGTGTCGGGCGCGTTCAACCGCGCGACGCAGGCGCTGCGCCAGACCGGGTCTTCGTTCAAGCCCTTTGTCTATGCCACCGCGCTGGAGCTGGGCTATTCACCGCTGGCCACGGTGGTGGACGAGCCCTATTGCATCGACATCCCGGGGTCCGGCCAGTGGTGCCCAAAGAATTACACCAACAAGTTCTACGGTCGCGTGACCCTCGCGGATGCGCTCAAGAACTCGCTGAACATCCCGGCCGTCAAGGTGGCCGAGGTTGCTGGGCTGGACAATGTGCGCACGGTGGCCAGCGGGTTCGGCATCGAAAGCGATCTGGCGGCCGGGCCAGCGCTGGCGTTGGGCGCGTCGGAAAGCACGCTGATCGAAATGACTGGCGCCTATGCCGGTATCCTGAATGGCGGCTCGTCCGTGGAACCGTACGGCCTGACCGAGTTGAAACTGCTGGGTGACGATGCCCCGATGATGGTAACGACGACTGGGATCGGCGAGCGGGTGATCCGAGACGAAGCTGCCAAGCAACTGACCTGGATGATGGAACGCGTGGTATCCGAGGGAACTGGACAACGCGCCAAGTTGCCGGGATGGCAGGTTGCAGGCAAAACAGGCACGACCCAGGCCGCCCGGGATGCGTGGTTCATCGGCTTTACCGCAGACTATGTGGCCGGTGTCTGGATGGGCTATGACGATAACACGCCGTTGTCGGGCGTGACCGGCGGTGGGCTGCCAGCCGAGATTTGGAAGGAAACCATGGTGCGGGTCACCGAAGGTATTACTCCGACACCGCTGCCGATGTTGGCTCCGGCCGCTCCGGTCCAGACAACTCAGCAATCCCAACCACGCCGCAGGCAGCAGGGTGGCTTTGCCAAGGCTGTCGACAGTCTGTTGAAGGATCTCTTTGGCGGCAACTAGACCGCAGATGATCAGACGGGCGGCGCTGGGCGCCGCCCGGATCGGTCGTTACAGGCTTTCGTCCAGCGCGGCGACGATCGCATCGCCCATTTCGCTGGTCGAAACCGGCTGAACGCCTTCTTCGGCCAGCAGATCAGCCGTGCGGACACCATCGGCCAGAACCTTTTCGACCGCGGCTTCCAGACGATCGGCCTCGGCGCCTTGGTCAAAGCTGTAGCGCAGCGCCATCGCAAAGCTGAGGATACAGGCGATCGGGTTGGCCTTGCCCTGACCGGCGATGTCGGGGGCCGAGCCGTGGACGGGTTCATACAGCGCCTTGGGTCGGCCATTGGCCATCGGCGCGCCCAGCGAGGCCGAGGGCAGCATGCCCAGCGAGCCGGTCAGCATCGCCGCGCAGTCCGACAGGATATCGCCGAACAGGTTGTCGGTCAGGATCACGTCGAACTGCTTGGGTGCGCGCACCAGCTGCATGGCGCCGTTGTCGGCATACATGTGGCTCAGCTCGACCTCGGGATAGTCCTGGCCCACGCGGGTCACCACCTCGCGCCACAGGATGCCCGATTCCATTACGTTGGCCTTTTCCATCGAGCACAGCTTCTTGTTGCGGCGCATCGCCAGTTCAAAGGCCGAGCGCGCGGCGCGTTCGATCTCAGATTCGGTGTAGCGCTGGGTGTTGATGCCCACGCGCTCGTTGCCTTCCTCGAAAATGCCGCGCGGTTCGCCGAAATAGACGCCCGAGGTCAGTTCGCGCACGATCATGATATCGAGACCGGCAACCACGTCCTTTTTGAGCGACGAGAAATCGGCCAGCGCGTCAAAGCACTGGGCCGGGCGCAGGTTCGAGTACAGGTCCATCTCCTTGCGCAGGCGCAGCAGGCCGCGCTCGGGCTTCACGCTGAAATCCAGATCGTCGTATTTCGGGCCGCCCACGGCGCCCAGCAGAACCGCGTCGACCTCTTGCGCCTTGGCCATCGTCTCGTCCGACAGGGGCTTGCCGTGCACGTCATAGGCGGCACCGCCGACCAGATCCTCGCTCACGTCGAATTCAAGGCCGCGCTTGGCGCCGAACCAGCCGATAATCTTGCGCACTTCGGCCATGACTTCGGGGCCAATTCCGTCTCCGGGCAGGATGAGGAGCGAGGGGTTGGACATGAACGGTCTCCTTGCGTTTTTCAGCATCGGGCCTAGCGTTTGCGGTGCATCTGGTCAATGAGGCGTTCTGGTCAAAATGCGCGGAATCAGGGCCGTACAGCGCGAAAAACGCCGCTGAACATGCGCCGGTCACCCGATCTGGGTCACAGGCTGGCTTTCAGCCCTTCTGCCAGCAGGTCCCAGACCCGGCGAATGCGCGGTGTCTGCCGCATGGCCTGCGGCGCAGCCAGCCAGACCGGCAGAACCGGGATGTCCACATCCAGCGGCAGAATTTCGACCGCAGGATCAGCCTCGGCCACTTGAACCTGGCTGAAACCGATGCCGCAACCCGCACGGATCAACTCCCAATAGGCGCTTTGAAGATCGCAACGGGTGGCAAAGTCTTCCTTGCTGGCAGGCCAACCCTTGGCCTGCATTTTCGAGATGATCAGGTCGTTGGAGTCGAAACCCACCAGGTCATGCTGAAACAACTCTTCGGGGGTGGTTGGCCGACCGGCGCGGTCCAGATACGACCGGGCTGCGCAGAAACACAACGGTACGTCGCCCAGATGCCGGGTCACGATATCGACCTGCTCGGGGCGATACATGCGAACTGCGATATCAGCTTCGCGGAACAGCAGGTTTTCGCTGGTGTCGGTGGCGACCAGTTCCAGCTGGATTGAAGGTTCTTGCCTGCGGATGTCCGCCAGAATGGACGGCAGGATATGGTGCGATGCGAAGACCGAGGCGGTGATGCGGACCGTACCGCCCAGCTGTTGCGACTGCCCGGCGGCGGCCAGGCTCAGCTCACGCATGGCCGCGTGCATCTGTTGCGCCATCGGCAGCAATTGCTGGCCGGCCGCGCTGAGCTTGAGGCCTCGCGCATGGCGATCGAACAGCGACACGCCCAAATCCGTCTCGAGCGCCTGCACTTGGCGACCAAGCGTCGGCTGACTGCGCCCCAGTTCCCGCGCGGCCGCCGACAGGGATCCCGTTTCCGCAACTGCCAGAAAGCTCTGCACCAAAGACCAATCGGAAAGTGCCAAGGTTTTATCCATGCGCAGATGAATACATGCTCTGCGTTTTTCGGCAATTCCCAAAGGTGAGTGAATGGATATCTTTTGTTCAACCGCCAGGGCTGACAGGAGGTTGCGATGACGGGAAAGGTGCTGATCCTAGGATCTTCGGGGCGTTTTGGCCGCAATGCCGCAGACGCGTTTCAAGCGGCCGGATGGACGGTGCGGGGATTTGACCGCGCGAGGGATGATCTGTCCACCGCAGCCCGGGGCGCGGATGTCATCGTGAATGGCTGGAACCCGCCATACACCGAGTGGGCGCGGCAGGTGCCGGATTTGCACGCTCAGGTAATCGGTGCAGCGAAGGCAACCGGGGCGACCGTGATCGTGCCCGGGAACGTCTATGTTTTCGGGGCCGACACGCCTGGGCCGTGGGCGGCAGATACGCCGCATCTTGCAACCAACCCTCTGGGCCAGATTCGGATCCGTATGGAGGAGTCCTATCGGTCGTCGGGCGTGCGCACCGTGATCCTGCGCGCCGGGGATTTCCTCGACACGCAAGCCTCTGGCAATTGGTTCGACCAGATCATGATCAAGCCGCTGGCCAAGGGGCGTTTTGTCTATCCCGGTGACCCCGACATTGCCCATGCCTGGGCCTACCTGCCGGATCTGGCCCGCGCTGCGGTTCAGTTGGCCGAGATGCGGCATGACTTGCCGCGCTATTGCGACATTCCTTTTGCCGGATACACGTTGACCGGCCGCCAATTGGCGCAGGCCTTGTCGGAAGTGACCGGGGCTACGGTGCGCTTGAAGCAGATGAACTGGTGGCCAATTGTTCTGGCCCAGCCGTTCTGGAAACTGGCCCCGCATCTGCTTGAGATGCGCTATCTGTGGGACACGCCGCACCGCTTGGATGGCTCGTTCTTCGACTCGTTGATCAGCGATTTCGCATCCACGCTGCTGCACGAGGCATTGAAAACCGCTGTGTCTGACCTGTCGCATGATATCCCGCGAACCACAGACGTGGATCGAGTTCAGGGCCTGTCATAGGCCCGGCGGCATGTCAGGGTGTGACAGGTCAACCCAAATCAGACGATGTCGGCTGGCCTTGCGGGCCGCGGCAAGGGGCACGCCTTTGGCGTCGGTCCAGTGGATGCCGGCGTCTTCAACCACCCAGTCGACTGATGGCAGCAGATAGTCAACACGCCGTTCACCCACCGCCTTCCAAACCACCGTTACAGCCGAGCCTGCGCCATCCACGGGTTGCGGATCCTGCAGGCTGGGGTGCTGTAACAGATCGCGGATGGCTTCATTGCGCCCATCGCCCAGGTTCGGGTCGAGATTTGCGTCACCGGCAATGATGAAACGACTTTTCGGGGCTGGACCCAGCCCGCCGTCAAGCAACACCGACCACAGCCGGATCTCATCGCGATTGCGCAATCCGTTGCGATCCTCAGGCCCGTCGAAGACAGGAGGGGTGGCGTGAAAGGTCATCAGGTTCAGGCGGCCTTGAGGTGTCTCCACCGGCACGATCCAATGGGCGGTCGACGACAGGCGCTGAACAGCGTGGGCCTGTTCGGACGGGAAAGGCAACCCGCCAAGGGTGGGTAGCGTCGCGCCGGGCAGGTCCTTCCAAAGCAGCGCTGAAAGGTCACGAACCTCATCCTTTGCGATCGGATAACGGGACAGCACGGCCAGCCCGCCATTTCCGGTGAAACGGCCCCATCCCTGGGCGTCTCCGGGTCCGCCCCGTTCTCCGTCCCCGTCCAGATCGAGCGACGTCATCAGCCCCGAGTTGGGCTGACCAGCGAAGAGATGCGGGTAATCCAGCCCTGCCGCGCGCAACCGATCAGCCAGCGCGGACAGGGCCAGGTTGTCATGGTCCCAGTCGATGCCTTGCAGGGCCAGAACATCGGGGGCAGCGGCGGTCAGAACCTCGATCACGGCCTGCACCTGGGGATCATCACGCCGAATATCCCGCAGCAGCAGGCCCGGACCTTTCCGGCCGAGCTCAGCATTGAAGCTGGCAACGCGCACTGGCTCTGCCTGCGCCGCAAACGGCAGCAACAGCAGAACAAGAATACGGATCATGCGGTTTGGGTCGTCTCGGCGGTCGAGTAGGCGCGGCGTTTTTCCACGATCAGCCCGGCAATGCGCAGGGTTGCCATCCCTCGCATGATCATGCTGGCCGGCAGGAAGGCCCACGCGCTCATGGTCCAGATCAGCGTCTGCGGATTGGACAACGACAGCGGATCAATGAAATCCGTGAGCAGCTTGATCAGGGCCGGAATCAGGAAAGGCAGCAGAACGCCGACCGAGATGTTCAACCGACCGTCACGCTGCAGGCGAGTCACCACGTCTCCGCCCTTGGTGGGGTCGAACAGGGGCAGGTTGGTCCAGACATTGAACGCCCCGTTGCCAGTGGGCCACCCACGCAGTTTGACCGCATAGGCAAAGCTGGCGATCGTGACCAAAGCGGCGACATAGGCGACACTTGCCGTGATGCGTACCAACTCGACCAGGGGTTGGCTCGCGTCAGCAGGCAGCATCAACACCACCAGGCGGACAGGTGAATAGGGGAAGTCCACGACATTCGCGACGGCCAGGCCGACCGAATACACGGTGCTGGTCAGTTCCGTCGGCGCATAGGCGTTCTTGCAGATCAAGGTCAGGAACGAGATCATCGACATCAGGCCGACAAAGCGCAGTCTGTTCACGGGTGGCGCATCGCGGAATTCGATAAAGCTGGGAAAGGCCGAGTTGTATTCGGCGAAGGTCAGGATGAATGCCAGGATTGCCAGAAAGACAACGATCTCGGTCCCGTTGGACGTTGATGCGGGCAGATACAATGCGGGTGTCAGCACCAGAAGTGCCACCAACAATCCCCGTATCGCAGCCCCTGTTGTGCGAGCAATCACTATCCGAACCCTTTCCAAACCGGACCAGTCGATTCTTCGCCGACTTGGTTCCAACTTGATGCCCGCCAATCTCGATATTTGGCGGATGCCCCTTTAGCGCCATCATTGGCGATAAGCGGCATTTCGCTCAAGCCGAGGTGCAGAAAACACGTGATTTCGGGCAAAAAGATGGCGAAACTGGTGCGGCTTTGCATCATTCACGTCGCAAATTCGACGTGTAATGGAAATAGTTCTCTACATGTTGTGGTTGCTTTGACTTTAACCCCAAGAATGCGAACGGGGCCGCCTTGGCGACCCCGTCAGGTTGAGTATCCACAGATTCATCCCCAGAATCACACCCAGGGGCGCGCCTGTCCGGCATGGGATTCGAACGAGTCGATGTGGTGATCTTTTTCCATCGTCAGGCCGATATCGTCCAGACCGTTAAGCAGGCAATGCTTGCGGTGCGGGTCGATATCAAACTCGATCACGACGCCGTCCGAGGTCACGATCTGCTGATCTTCCAGGTGCACGGTCATACGTGCGTTCTCGCCCTTGTGGGCATCCTCCATCAGAATGACGTGGTGGTGTTCTTCGACGACGATGGGCAGGATGCCGTTCTTGAAGCAGTTGTTGAAGAAGATGTCGGCGAAGCTGGTCGAGATGACCACCTTGATACCGAAATCCTTGATCGCCCAAGGCGCGTGTTCCCGAGATGAGCCGCACCCGAAGTTGTCGCCGGCCACCAGAATCTCTGCGTTGCGATAAGCGGGTTTGTTCAGGACGAACTCTTCGTTCTCGCGCCCGTCATCGTGATAGCGCATCTCGTCGAACAGGACGACGCCGAGGCCGGACCGTTTGATTGTTTTCAGATGCACCTTGGGAATGATCATATCGGTGTCGATATTGATCAGGGGCATGGGGGCTGCCACACCGTGGACTTTTTCAAACTTTTCCATGTTCACACTCCTGCGGGAGAGGTCAGGCCCCATGCCCCGCGTTTCAAGCTTGTTGAGCTTCTGTTGTTTCGTCTTTGGGCGCGTTCTTGACGAAGAACGCCATGAAGACCAATCCGAACCCGTTGAACAGCATCTCGATGCCCAGCAGGATGCCCAGCAACTGGAACAGCACCGCCGGTTCCGAGCTTGCATAAGACCAGATGATGCCTGCCAGGATGATCGACAAGATGCCCGAGATCAGGGTTGGCCAGAAAAATGACGTGCCTCGCATCTGAAACGAGAGAATGATCCGTGCGATCCCGCCTGCCATGAACAAGATAAGCACCACTGTTGCCAGCGTCAGAGTGCCTGCCAGCGGATGGTCCAGAAACGACCAGCCCAGGAACAGCATGACCGCACCCATGATGAAGGCCAGGATCTTGTTTCCGGTTCCTTCGACGGTGAAACCGCCGACAACCTGCAGAACGCCGGACACCAGCAAAAGGACGCCGGTGACCACGGTCACTGCCACGGATGCCACAACCGGTGCGCCCAGCACGAATATGCCGAACACGATCGACAGAAGCCCCATCAGGAGCCATTTGACCCATTCACTCATTTCAGTCTCTCCCTCAAATATCTAGATATGAGGGGACCTTACATCAATTCACGCACATCTGTCAGCTTTCCCGTGATTGCCGCAGCGGCAGCCATCGCGGGGCTCAGCAGATGGGTGCGTCCGCCGCGGCCCTGACGGCCCTCGAAATTGCGGTTCGAGGTGGCGGCGCAGCGCTCGCCCGGCGTCAGCTGGTCGGGGTTCATGGCCAGGCACATCGAACAGCCCGCAAGGCGCCATTCAAAGCCGGCCTGCTTGAAGATGTCGGCGATGCCTTCCTCTTCGGCCTGCGCGCGGACAAGGCCCGAGCCGGGCACGACCATGGCGCGGATGCCGTCCTTGATCTTTTTGCCCTTCAGTATCTCGGCAGCGGCGCGCAGGTCCTCGATCCGGCCGTTGGTGCAGGAGCCGATGAAGACCGTGTCGATCTCGATGTCGCTCAGTTTCTGGCCCGGCTTGAGCCCCATGTATTCGATCGAGCGGCGCGCGGCCTCGACCTTGCCGCCCTCGAAATCCTCGGGGTTGGGCACGGTCGCGGTGATCGGCAGAACGTCTTCGGGGCTGGTGCCCCAGGTAACCACGGGGGCGATTTCTTCGCCGCGGATGGTGACGACCTTGTCCCAATGGGCGTCGTCGTCGGAATAGAGCGTCTTCCACCAGGCCAGGGCGGCCTCCCACTGCGCGCCCTTGGGAGCGTGCGGGCGGCCCTTGACGTATTCGAACGTCTTTTCGTCCGGCGCGATCAGGCCGGCGCGGGCGCCGCCCTCGATGGCCATGTTGCAGACGGTCATGCGGCCTTCCATCGACAGGTCGCGGATCGCTTCGCCGCAATATTCGATCACATAGCCGGTGCCGCCGGCGGTGCCGGTTTCGCCGATCACGGCCAGGGTGATGTCCTTGGCGGTCACGCCCGGCTGCAGTTTGCCGGTGATCTCGACCTTCATGTTCTTGGACTTCTTCTGGATCAGCGTCTGCGTGGCCAGAACATGCTCGACCTCAGAGGTGCCGATGCCGTGGGCCAGCG
Organism: Ruegeria sp. BC8; assembly: GCF_056535705.1. Lineage (NCBI taxonomy): Bacteria > Pseudomonadati > Pseudomonadota > Alphaproteobacteria > Rhodobacterales > Roseobacteraceae > Ruegeria > Ruegeria sp. BC8. The sequence goes on from NZ_JBQFIV010000001.1 coordinate 3,243,918, forward strand.
CGCCGAACGCGCCGTGGGTGGCGGTGTGGCTGTCGCCGCAGACAACGGTCATGCCCGGCAGGGTCCAGCCCTGTTCGGGGCCGACGATGTGGACGATGCCCTGACGGATATCATTCACCGGGTAGTAGTGAATGCCGAATTCGCGGGCGTTCTTGTCCAGCGCTTCGACCTGAATGCGCGATTCGGGGTTTTCGATCCCGTTCACGCGGTCGGGCGTGGTGGGCACGTTATGGTCCGGCACGGCGATCGTCTTTTCCGGCGCGCGCACCTTGCGGCCCGCCATGCGAAGGCCTTCGAAGGCCTGCGGGCTGGTCACTTCGTGCACCAGGTGGCGGTCGATATAAAGCAGGCAGGTGCCATCGTCGGCTTCATGCACGACATGGGCATCCCAGATCTTGTCATAGAGTGTTTTGGGGGACATCGGTCCTCTCCCGTCTGTATTGAGAAATGCTGGCGAGTGGCTGGGCGCCGATTATAGGCGGGCCAGAACCGTGCGGGCGGCCCCGAAGAACCGTTCACGCAGGCGCGCGCGGTCTTGCAGGTTCGGAGCAGGGGCCTGATGGAATCTCATGCGATCCAGATATATCGCGCCCCCTCGTCAATCAAGGCTCAATCCGCGTCCCTGGACAGGTCGGTGGGCCTTGCAAGCCGCCACATTGCTGTTCAATCTGGCGGCAGGAGACCCGCATGGACAATGATTTGATCCCAAGTTCGATTTCAGAGCTGTTCGACAACATGGCCGAGGCCTTTCTGTTGCAGCTTGGGAACCTGGTCGAGCTGATCGTGACTCCGGGGTGGCGGCAGTATCAGATCGCCATCATCCTGGGGCTGGTGGCGCTGTCCTTCCTTTTGACTCTGCTGACAAAAAGCCGGTGGGAAGCCTGGGCGCGGGCACGCAGTGGATGGCCAAAATGGCGGTTGCGGGTTCTGGTTCAGCTGATGCAGCGGATGACGCTGGTCTACTTCGTCGTGCTGGCTTGGGGTGTTTATCTGGTGATGCAGCAGGTCACCTGGCCATCGCGGAGTTACATCATCGGTGTTCTGGCAACGCTGGCAACCGCGTGGCTGGCGATCGCGCTGATTTCGCGACTGGTCCGCAACCGGACGATTCGGCGCATCTTCCGCTGGTCGATGTGGATCTACGCCACGCTGGTCGCGCTGAGTCTGACCGATGACGTCGCCGAGTTCCTGGACGGCGTGGCGATTTCGATCGGCAGCCTTCACATCTCGGCATTGGGGATTCTCAAGGCCATTCTGCTGATCGGCGCGTTGTTGGTGCTGGCGCGGCTTGGCACCCGGGCGGCTGAACGCGGGCTGAAAAGCAATGACGACATCTCGCCCTCGATGCAGGTGCTGCTGGCCAAGGGTATCCAGGTCGCGTTTTACGGGCTGGTCTTTCTGGTCGGGATCCGGACGCTGGGATTCGACCTGACCGGGATCGCGCTGTTGTCCGGTGCGGTCGGCGTGGGCATCGGCTTCGGCCTGCAGAAGGTCGTGTCGAACCTGATCTCGGGGATCATCATCCTGATGGACCGGTCGATCAAGCCGGGCGACGTGATCTCGCTGGGCGACACGTTCGGTTGGATCAACGCGCTGGGCGCCCGCTACGTCTCGGTCGTTACCCGCGACGGGCGCGAATACCTGATCCCGAACGAGGATCTGATTACCGGGCAGGTGGTGAACTGGTCCCATTCCGACGAGTTCGTCCGCCTAGATCTGACCTTCGGCACCAGCTACGGCGACGACCCGCACAAGGTGCGCGAGACCGCCGTGCGAACGGTGAAATCAGTCAAACGCGTGCTGAGCGGCGGCAAGCACGAACCGGTCTGCCACATCACCGGGTTCGGCGACAGCAGCGTCGATTACGTGCTGCGGTTCTGGATCCGGGACCCGACGGCCGGCCTGACCAACATCCGCGGCAATGTCTATCTGGCGCTGTGGGATGCATTCCAGGCCGAGGGCATCTCGATTCCCTTCCCGCAGCGCGAAGTGCGCCTGCTGGGGCAGGGTGCCACCGACACCGCTGTGCCACATCTGGACACGGATTGATCAGCCCCGAGCCATCAACGGTTGCCGTTCATTGAAATGTTGCAATTGCCTTGCTACCTTAATAGTACCCCGGCGCCGGGGTTACGCGGCGCTTTAGCAAGGAGGACCATGTCCTGTCTCTACACACACAGGCGGGTTTGCCCGCCGATGAAGGGGCCGCTGTGATGGCCCGCTCTCAGTCAATCAGCGACAAGCTGCTTGAACGCATCCTTTCCTCACTTTCCGATGACAAGGCCGAAGATGTTGTGCAGATCAACCTGCAGGGCAAGTCTTCGGTGGCCGACTACATGGTTATCGCTTCGGGCCGGTCGACGCGTCAGGTGTCGGCGATGGCGGAAAAGCTGACGGATCGCATCAAGCAGGAATTCGGTTTCACCTCGAAGGTCGAAGGCAAGGATGCCGGCGACTGGGTGCTGATCGATACGGGCGATGTGATCGTCCATATCTTCCGCCCCGAAGTGCGCGAATTCTACCAGCTGGAAAAGATGTGGCTGCCTCAGGGCGGCAGCGCCTCGGCCAACTGAGGCGCCATCCCGGCCCGTATTGAAGGGCCGGCGGCGAGAGCGACATGCGTATCAGCATTTGTGCGGTCGGGCGATTGCGTGCCGGACCGGAGAAGACCCTGCTTGACGACTATCTGACCCGTTTCGACCGGACCGGCCGCAGCCTGGGCTTGGGGCCTGCGCGCGTGATCGAGGTCGAAGACAAGAAGAACGCCGGTATGGGCGCCGAGGCCGGCTTGCTGCGCAAGGCGCTGCCCAATGGGGCGGTGATCTGCACATTGGACGAGCGGGGAAAGGTGATGTCTTCCCCCGATTTCGCGCGGAAGCTGGCCGGGTGGCGTGACATGGGCCGGCAGGATCTGGCCTTTGTCATCGGCGGCGCCGACGGTATCGACCCGGCGCTGCGGGCCGAGGCCGATTTTTCGATTTCTTTCGGCGCCATGGTCTGGCCGCATATGCTTGTCCGGGTGATGCTGTCGGAACAACTCTATCGTGCCGCGACGATCCTGTCGGGCGGCCCGTATCATCGGGCCTGACCACTGTGGCCCGTCTACTGATCGTCTATCATTCGCGCACCGGCGGCAGCCGGCAGATGGCCGATGCGGCCGCACAGGCGGCCAGCGCCGAGGCCGAGGTCAGCCTGAAACCCGCCGAGCAGGCGGGACCCGACGATTTGCTGGCGGCCGACGGATACATCTTTTGCGCGCCCGAGAACCTCGCGGCGCTGTCAGGCGTCATAAAGGACTTTTTCGACCGCTGCTACTATCCGGTTCTGGGCCGGATCGAGGGGCGGCCCTACGCGCAGATGATCTGCGCCGGGTCCGACGGTCAGAACGCGGCGCGGCAACTGGCGCGCATCGCCACCGGTTGGCGCCTGAAACAGGTGCAACCGCCCCTCATCGTCTGCACCCACGCCCAGACGCACGAGGCGATACTGGCGGAAAAGACCATCCCCGAGGATGAACTGGTCAAATGCAGCGAGATCGGCGCGGCGCTTGGCGCCGGGCTGTCGCTGGGCGTGTTCTGACGATCAGTCGAGCGTCACAAGCGTGGTGTCCGCGTTCCAGCCATCGACACTGCACCGGGCCTGCACCTGAACCTGACTCGCGCCTTCGGGGATCGCGACCCCGGCCAGCGACCGGGTAAAGGGCTGCTCGGTCTCGTGCGGGTGATGCAGCACCCTCATCCCCAGCTCGGTTCCGTCCATCGCCAGAACGCGCCAGCCATCGGCATAGTGGTCCCACCCGGTATCGGGATGGCGGATGGTCACGTCGAATCGCCAGGTCTCGCCCGTGCGCGTCGCGGTGACATTTTCGACCATCGGCGGATCGGCGAGGGCCGGGGCGGCCAGAAACAGGCAGGGGATCAGGTGTCGCATTTCGCCAGTCTATGATCTGATCGGGCGGGGCGCTATCACGTCTGCGTGTCCGGCGGCAGGCTCAGCAGGATCGCGCGGGAATGCGAGGCAAACTCGCGTCGGTACAGCACTCCCAGCGTCAGAAGCGTGCCGATGATCAGCGCGATCGGGCCCAGGATCCAGGCCAGCGACGCCAGCGCGAAATAGGTGGAGCGCAGGGCACGGTTGAAGCTGCGCGCGGCGGTCACGCAGATCTCGGCCGCCTGCGCCGCGCGGGGATAGGCCTGCGGATCCACGGGCTCGTTGGGCACCGCCGCCATCAGCACCGCGCAGTAGCCGAACAGCCGGTGCGCCCAAACGTATTTCAGAAAGGCATTCGACAGAAACAGCAGCACGATCAGGATCTTGACCTCCCACACCATGGCCGGTGCGCTGCCGATGGCCAGATCCTTGGCGACGCCCGACAGCCGCTCGGTATTGCCCAGAAGGGCCAGCCCGCCCCCGATGGCGATCATCGTGGTCGAGGCAAAAAACGTACTGCCCTGACGCATCGTGCCCACGACCTGGGCGTCGAACATGCGGGGCTGACGGGTCACCATTTCGCGCATCCAGCAGCGGCGGAATTCGTCCATCATCACCGCGACCGAGCGCTTGCCGGGCGCGGGGTTCTCGATCCGCCATCCGATCCATTGCCAGGCGATCAGCAACAGCAGGACGGCGGCGTAGTCCAGGGGCGAAAACAGCAGGGCGCGTTCGGTCAATGTCATGGCGCGACAGTACGTCCGACGAAGGCAACTTGCCAGATGCAGAAATTGGTAATATTATTTTACCAAACTGGAGGATCCGCCATGGACATGCCACAGCCCAACCCCGACGTTTTGGCCCGCAAGGCCAGCGTTCTTGCCCGTCTGCGGCAGGTTCTTCCCGAAGATGCCGTCATTGCCGATCCGTCCGAAACCCGCGCCTATGAGTGCGACGCCCTGACCGCCTACAAATGCGCGCCGATGATCGCGGTACTGCCGTCTTCGACGCAGGAGGTCTCGGACATTCTGCGAATCTGCCACGACGAAGGCGTGCCGGTCGTGCCGCGCGGGGCCGGGACCTCGCTGGCTGGTGGGGCGCTGCCCACCGCCGATTGCGTGATCCTGGGCGTGGCCCGCATGAACGAGGTGCTCGAGATTGACTATGACAACCGCTTCATCCGTGTGCAGACCGGCCGCACCAATTTGAGCGTCTCCGGCGCGGTCGAAGAGCAGGATTTCTTCTATGCGCCCGATCCGTCGTCGCAGCTGGCCTGCGCCATCGCGGGCAATATCGCGATGAACTCGGGCGGCGCGCATTGCCTGAAATACGGCGTGACCACCAACAACCTGCTGGGCGTGACGATGGTGCTGATGGATGGCCGCGTGGTCGAGATCGGCGGCGCGCATCTGGATTCCGGCGGGCTGGACCTGTTGGGCGTGGTCTGCGGCTCGGAAGGGCAGCTGGGGGTCGTCACCGAGGCGACGCTGCGCATCCTGCGCAAGCCCGAGGGCGCGCGCCCGGTCCTGATGGGTTTTGATGACAATGCGGTGGCGGGCGAATGCGTCTCGGACATCATCAAATCCGGCATCCTGCCCGTGGCGATCGAGTTCATGGACCGGCTGTGCATCGAGGCCTGCGAGAATTTTGCCCATGCCGGCTATCCGAATTGCGAGGCGCTGCTGATTGTCGAGGTCGAAGGCTCGGACGCCGAGATCGACAGCCAGTTGGCCAAGATCGTCGAGATCGCCAAACGACACAACCCGGTCGAGCTGCGCGAAAGCCAGTCGGCCGAGGAAAGCGCCCGCATCTGGCTGGGCCGGAAATCGGCCTTTGGCGCGATGGGGCAGATCAACGACTATATGTGTCTGGACGGCACGATTCCGGTGTCGGCCCTGCCGGACGTGCTGCGCCGCATCGGTGAATTGAGCAAGGAATTCGGCCTGCCCGTGGGCAACGTGTTCCACGCCGGCGACGGCAACATGCACCCGCTGATCCTGTTCGATGCGAACAAGCCCGGCGATCTGGAAAAGTGCGAGGCCTTCGGGGCCGAGATCCTGAAACTGTGCGTCGATGCCGGCGGCTGCCTGACCGGCGAGCATGGGGTGGGCATCGAAAAACGCGACCTGATGCATCATCAATACGCGCCTCAGGACCTTGAGGCGCAGATGGCCGTCAAGGACGTGTTCGACCCGAAATGGCTGCTGAACCCCGCCAAGGTGTTCCCGCTGGACGCCAGTGCGGCCCGGCGCGTCGTGCCGATGGCGGCGGAATGACTCCCAAGACAGAACGGACCCCGCAATGAGACCTGAATCAGAGTCTGAACTGGCCGAAATCGTGGCCGGCCTGAATGAACCGGTACGCGTTGTCGGTGGCGGCACGCGCGGTGTGACCGGCCCCGACCGGATGCTGAGCACCGAGGGGCTGCGCGGGATCACCCTGTACGAGCCGGGGGCGTTGACGCTTGTGGCGCAGGCCGGAACCCCGCTGGCTGAGATCGAGGCCGCTTTGGAGGCCGAAGGTCAGCAGCTGGCGTTCGAGCCGATGGACCATCGCGCCCTGCTGGGATCCTCGGGCGCGCCCACGATCGGCGGTGTCGTGGCGGCCAACGTCTCGGGGCCGCGCCGGATTCAGGCCGGGGCCTGCCGTGATTTCCTGCTGGGCGTGCGCTTTGTCGACGGGCAGGGGCAGATCATCAAGAATGGCGGGCGGGTGATGAAGAACGTCACCGGCTATGATCTGGTCAAGCTGATGGCCGGGTCCTGGGGCACGCTGGGCGTGCTGACCGAGGTGTCGCTGAAAGTGCTGCCCAAACCCGAGGCCAGCGCGACGCTGGCCGTACCCGCCAAGGACGCCGCGACTGCGGTTCGCATCCTGTCCGAGGCCCTGAAATCACCCTTTGAGGTCACCGGCGCAGCCTATGATCCGCAGCAGCAGCGCGCCTTGATCCGGATCGAGGGGTTTGCTGAATCGGTCTCGTATCGCACCGGGCGTCTGCAGGAGTTGCTTGCCCAGTTCGGCGCAGTTGATCCGGTCGAGCCATCGGACGCCCTGTGGCAGGCGATCCGCGATGCGGCCGATTTAGCCGACACGCCCGGCGAAGTCTGGCGGATTTCGGTCAAACCCGGCGACGCGCCCGAAATCGCCGCGCGGGCCGAGGCTGATCGGACCCTGTTCGACTGGGGCGGCGGGTTGATCTGGGCGCTGGTGCCCGCAGGCACCGACCTGCGCGCGCGCATCGGCGCGTTTTCCGGCCACGCCACGCTGGTGCGGGCCGGGGCCGATACCCTTGCCCGGTTGGGCCGGTTCCAGCCGGAACCGCAGGGTATTGCTGCTCTGACACAGGGGATTCGACAGAAATTCGACCCGCGCGGCGTGTTTAACCCCGGGCTGATGGGATAGGGCGATGCAGACCACATTCACCGAAGACCAGTTGAAAGACCCCGGCACCCGCCGCGCGAACGAGATTTTGCGCAACTGCGTGCATTGCGGGTTCTGCACCGCCACCTGCCCAACCTATCAGGTGCTGGGCGACGAATTGGACAGCCCCCGCGGGCGCATCTACCTGATCAAGGACATGCTGGAAAACGAGCGTGTGCCGGATGAAAAGACCGTCAAGCATATCGACCGCTGCCTGTCCTGCCTGGCCTGCATGACGACCTGCCCGTCGGGCGTGCATTACATGCATCTGGTCGATCACGCGCGTGAATATATTGAAAACCGCTACAAGCGCCCCTTCTCGGACCGGGCGCTCCGGTGGGTTCTGGCGCGGATCCTGCCCTATCCGATGCGGTTCCGCTGGGCGCTGATCGGGGCCAAGCTGGGGCGGCCGTTCCGCTTTCTAATGCCCGACGCGCGCCTGCGGGCGATGCTGGACATGGCGCCGAAACACATCCCGCCCGTCAGCCGCAATGACGACCCCCAAAGCTTTGCGCCCAAGGGACAGGCGATCAAACGCGTGGCCCTGATGACGGGCTGTGCGCAAAAGGCGCTGAACACCGACATCAACGATGCCACGATCCGCCTGCTGACCCGGCTGGGCTGCGAGGTCGTTGTGGCCGAGGGCGCCGGCTGCTGCGGGGCGTTGACCCATCACATGGGCAAGACCCGCGAAAGCCATGCCACCGCAGCCGCCAATATCCGCGCCTGGACCCGCGAGATGGACGGCAAGGGGCTGGATGCGATCGTCATCAATACCTCGGGCTGCGGCACCACGGTCAAGGATTACGGGCACATGTTCCGCGACGATCCACTGGCCGAGGACGCGGCGCGGGTGTCGGGCATTGCCATGGATGTCAGCGAGATCCTGATGCAGCTGGACTTGCCGCAGGGTGACGACAAGGGGCTGACGGTGGCCTATCACGCGGCCTGCTCGCTGCAACACGGGCAGCAGATCAAGACCTATCCCAAGGACCTGCTGAAACAGGCGGGGTACACGGTGGTCGAGCCCGCCGACAGCCACCTGTGCTGCGGCAGCGCCGGCACCTACAACCTGATGCAGCCCGAGATCTCGGCGAAGCTGAAACAGCGCAAGGTGCGCACGCTCGAGGCCAGGAACCCCGATCTGATCGCGGCCGGGAACATCGGCTGCATGATGCAGATCGGGTCGGGCACCCGACTGCCCATCGTGCATACGGTCGAGCTGTTGGATTGGGCCACGGGCGGGCCTCGGCCCCTTGCGCTGGATCGGGCCGGACAGCCTGCGGATACGGTGCCGATCCTGCGGTGATCGGGCCTGATGCGCCGACGCATCAGTCTGGTGCGGATTAGGCGCGGTCCGGCTCTGCCCTATTTTCGCCAAACGCCACGCGTAAGTAGATTGGCCGATACCTCATGCCGGAGAACCGCGTGCGCACATGGATCAGGGCGATAGCGTTATGTGTTCTGCCATTGGCAGCCACGGCGCAGGATACTGGGCTGCAAAGCCTTGAAACCTCGGATTCCGGGCGCGAATGGATGGCGGTCGGACGGCTGAACATCGACGGCACCGGCTTCTGCACTGGTGCGTTGATCTCACCCACGCTTGTTCTGACTGCAGCGCATTGTCTGTTCGACCAAGCGACCCGCCAACGAATTGATCCGGGCCAAATCGAGTTTCTGGCGGGGTGGCGACACGGCCGCGCATCGGCATATCGTACGGCGCGCCAGGCGGTCATTCATCCGGAATACGAGTATGACCGCGCCGCATCCGTCAGCCGCGTGCGCCACGACGTCGCGCTGATCGAGTTGTGGCAGCCGATCCGAAATACGACCGTGATCCCGTTTGAAACCGGCTACAGGCCAACACGTGGTGAGGATGTCGGAGTGGTTTCGTACGCCCACAACCGCGCAGAAGCCCCTTCGCTGCAACAGGTCTGCTCGGTCATGGCGCAGCAATCGGGGGTGCTGGTCATGTCCTGTGACGTGGATTTGGGTGCGTCCGGCGCGCCGATCTTCTCGTTCTCAGGGGATCACCCCCGGATCGTATCGGTCGTGTCCGCAAAGGCCGAATTGGAAGGCCGGCGGGTATCGTTGGGAACAGCGCTGGAAGAGTCGCTGGAGGTGCTGCGTACCGAGCTGTCCGCAGGGAATGGATTTGGCGCTTCCGGCAATACGCTCGAGCCTGGAAAGAACGTCGGCGCAAGGTTTGTCCGGCCATGACCTGCCGTATCGTGACATTGGCCCTGATTTTGGCCGGGATTGCTGCATCGGCGCTGGCCCAGGACAGTGGCAAGCGCCGGTTGACCGATCGGGACGACCTGTATGGTTGGGAGGCGATCGGACGGCTGGACATCGGAGACCGCTCGTTCTGCACAGGCACGCTGATCGCGCAGGATCTTGTTCTGACCGCAGCCCATTGTGCGACGGACAAGGCCACCGGCCGGACCTATGCACCCGGCGAAGTCACCTTTCGCGCAGGTCTGAGCGATGGACATGCGCTTGCCGAAGGCACGGTCGTGCAGATCGCCGTCCTTCCCGACTATGATCCCCGGGTTGGCCTGTCACCCGAGATGGTGCGGGTCGATGTCGCCCTGATGCGACTGGATCAACCGATCCCGTATACCGTCGCCAACCCATTTGCGTTGCACAGTGGCCGGGTCGCCGGGGACGAGATCAGCATCGCTTCGTACGGGCGCGGCCGGTCCGAGGCAATCACGCGCCAGCGGTCCTGCCGGATTCTCGAGCGGCGCCAAGGTCTGATTACCTTCAATTGCGATGTCACGTTCGGATCCTCCGGTTCGGCCATTCTGGCCCGAAACGGGCCGCGTTGGCAGATCCTTTCTGTGGTATCGGCGGTTGGTACCGACGGCCGTCGCAAGGTCGGGTTCGGCATGGAACTTGAGGGGATCGTCTCGGACCTCAAGGCCATCATGCGGCGGGATGCGCCGCAGCCAAAGGCCAAGATCCGGCGGCTGCAGGTCGGCTCGGGCAAGTCCAGCTCGGGCGCGAAATTCATCAGCTCCGGCGGGTCTTGAACTCAGCCAGATCCTTTCCCATCTCATGTGTGTCGGGCAGCCAAACCGGGGTCCGACAATCGCCAACGCCCGTCCAATCGGAGGGCAAAACTCGTAAATCGCTCTGAACATGAGGATAACGAACATGCGTAGCTTTGATTTTGCACCACTGCACCGTGCAACCGTCGGCTTTGACCAGATTGCCGACATCATGGATCGGGTTATGACCAGCGAAGTGTCACAACCCAGCTATCCCCCGTACAACATCGAAAAAACCGATGCCGATGCGTATCGTATTTCGATCGCAGTCGCCGGCTTTGCCGAAGATGACCTGACGATCGAAGTCAAGGAAAACGCGCTGGTCGTGGCCGGCAAGAAAGCCACCGAAGACACCAAGCGCACCTATCTGCATCGCGGCATCGCCACCCGCGCCTTCGAGCGTCGTTTTGCTCTGGCCGACCACGTCCGCGTGACCGGCGCCAGCCTGGAAAACGGCATGCTGCACATCGACCTGAAGCGCGAGGTGCCCGAAGCGCTGAAACCGCGCCGGATCGAGATCACCTCGACCAAGGCGATCGAACAGGACGTGGTTGACGCCAAGCCCGTGAACTGAGGCCAAGACTGCCCAAGCGGCGATGATCGTCTCCTCCCTCGGTTGTCGCACAACCCCGCGTTCCTCCGGACGCGGGGTTTTTCATGACGGTTGCAAAGAAAAAGGGCGCCCAGAGGCGCCCTTGTCTCATGGTCCGTCCGATCAGACCGCCATGCAGATGTATTTCATCTCGAGATAGTCTTCCATGCCGTGGTGGCTGCCTTCACGGCCAAGGCCGGATTGCTTGACACCACCAAACGGGCCCAGTTCCGAGCTGATGATGCCGGTGTTGATGCCGACGATGCCGTATTCCAGCGCCTCGGCCACCTTGTACACGCGGCTCAGATCCTTGGCGTAGAAATACGAGGCGAGGCCGAAGATCGTGTCATTGGCCATGGCGATCACCTCGTCCTCGTCCTCGAATTTGAACAGGGGCGCCAGCGGACCAAAGGTCTCTTCCTGCGCGACCTTCATGTCCTGGGTCACGTCGGTGATGATCGTCGGCTGGAAGAAGGTGCCGCCCAGATCGTGCGGCAGGCCACCGGTCAGGATCGCGCCGCCATTGGCCGTGGCATCGGCGATATGTTCCTGCACCTTGGCCACCGCCTCGTCGCTGATCAGCGGGCCGGTCGTTGTGCCATCGGACAGGCCGTCGCCGATTTTCAATGCCTCGACCGCGGCCTTGAGCTTGGCGGCAAAGGCGTCATAGACACCGGCCTGCACATAGATGCGGTTGGCACAGACGCAGGTCTGGCCGTTGTTGCGGAATTTGCACAGCATCGCGCCTTCGACGGCGGCATCCAGATCGGCGTCGTCGAACACGATGAACGGCGCGTTGCCGCCCAGCTCCATCGAGCATTTCATGACCTGGTCCGCGGCCTGACGCAGCAAGATCCGGCCCACCTCGGTCGAGCCGGTAAAGGTCAGCTTGCGCACGCCGGGGTTCTCGCAGAACTCCTTGCCGATCTCGCTGGCCTGTGACGAAGGCACCACGTTGAACACGCCCGCCGGAACGCCGGCCTGTTCGGCCAGCAGCGCCAGCACCAGCGCCGACAGGGGCGTTTCGGTGGCCGGGCGCGCGACGAAGGCGCAGCCAGCGGCCAGTGCCGGGCCTGCCTTGCGCGTGATCATCGCGTTGGGGAAGTTCCACGGCGTGATCGAGGCCGCCACCCCGATCGGCTGTTTCAGCACCATGATCCGCTTGTCGCGCTGATGGCCGGGGATGGTCTCGCCATAGACCCGCTTGGCCTCTTCGCCGAAGAATTCGATGAAGGACGCGCCATAGGCGATCTCGCCCACCGCCTCGGCCAGGGGCTTGCCTTGCTCGGCGGTCAGGATCTTGCCCAGATCCTCGGCGTTTTCCATCATCAGGTCGAACCACCGGCGCAGGATCGCGGCGCGCTCCTTGCCGGTCAGCTTGGCCCATTCCTTCTGTGCGGCCTCGGCCTGCGCGATGGCACCGGCCACCTGGGCGCGGCTGACATCCGCGACCTCGGCGATCACGTCGCCGCGGGCCGGATTGGTGACGGCAAAGGTGCCGTTGTCACCATCGACCCATTGCCCGCCGATATAGGCCTTGGTGACCAGAAGGTCGGGGTTCTTCAAAAGCGATTTCAGGTCGGTCGTGGTATCCAGCATGGGTCGGCCTCCGGGCAGGGAAAGAATTTGCGCGTACCCAATCAGGTGGCGCAGAACATGTCTAGGGCCACCCGGGGGCGTCAATCAATCCAGATTTGATCAAAAAATAGATCGGCGTGCGATGCAAGGGCCGGAAAGCATCAAGAGCCAGCCAGCTGTTGGTTTTGACGCCTATCTTTTTCGATAGGGTTTTGCCAAAGTTCCGGTGATTTGAGAGACCCAGGGGGATGTAAATCGTTATAACATTTCCTATCTTGTTGGGTAGATAAGAAAAACAAGGATTGGACAGATGTCGAACCAGCAATTCGAAGCATTGATCGAGGAAACCCAGGCCAAGGTGCGCGAAAGCCAGTCGCAGATCGAAGGGCTGACCTCGCGGATCGAGGCCGCACGCGCCAAGATCGGAACGGCCGAAGCGGATATCGACATCGAAAATGCCACGCTTGAAGACGTGCACGCCCATACCGAGGTGATGAACGCAAACATCGCCGAACTGATCATGGGGCTGGACGACGTCACCAGCGCGTTTTCCAAGGATTTCGACGAGATGCGCTCGAAGACCGGGTGGGAATCGTTCGTGGGCATCTTCTCGAAGGGTAAATCCGAGTCCATGCGCCAAGAACGGATGCGCTCAGCCAATATCGACGACAAGCTGCAGGACCTGATCGCGAAATCAGACGTGATCGTGAAGCTGCTGGAAGGACAACTGGCCGTGCTGGAAGAGCAGCGCGTGAAGGTGGAGAACAACCTGACCGTCACGCTGGATGACCGCGAGGCGACCGTGGCGGAACTCGAGGCGCTGCGCGCAGAGATTCAGGGCATGGATCCGACGATCATCACATTGGAAAACAAGATCAGCGTCGAACAGGACGCCGCCGCGCGCACCCAGTTTGAGTCTGAATTGGCCGAGCTGAACAAGCAATACAACGCCAAGGTTCAGGAAGAACAGGTGAAGCTGGCCAAGTCCCAGACGCTTGAGCGCTATATCGAAAAGGGCAAGACCTGGGTCGACTCCCTGCAAAATCAGGCGGCGACGCAGATGGTGCTGATCAACAAGCTGCAGACAGACACGCAGCAACGCGTGGTGCTGTATGACGCCCTGACCAAATCGCTGAAAACCGCGCAGCAGCAGGACGTGGCCCACCGCATCAACGAGATCGGCGTGCAGACCGACCAAGAGGCTCAGACGGCAATGGCCGCCATCGGCACCGCGACCAACCAGAAAATGGCCGACATGCTTGAGGCGCATGAGGACCACATGGTCTTTGCCCGCGACGTGCTGGAGAAAAAGGCCAAGGCGGATGAGCGGTTCGCCCGCCGGTTTGCCTCGATTGTCGAGAAGCATGATAAGAATTTGTATGGGGGGTGAGGACGCGATCCGTTCGCCGCTAAAGATGCTAAGTTCAGCAGTGGGCGTTGCGCTCTTAGGGGCGCTTCTCATCCTGTTCGGGTACCTGACCCAATTGATTCCAGCATACCTTGGTCCCGATCTGAGATTGATGATGTTCTTCGTGCCATTGGTCTTCGCGCTCGGCTCATTTGGAGTTTCAGTCGTGTTCGCAGTCTGGGGCGCACTTTGGTTGGCATTCGAGGTATTCCTTCTATTGGTCGATAAGCTAAATGAGTAACCCAACCCAAGACCATGTCGGCCTGACCGATACCTTTGCCTCGCGCCGCTATTTCCGCAAATTCGAGGTGATCACCGTCCACCTCCTGCGCGTGGCCGCGACGATGGAGGCCGAGGGCGCGATCAGCAAGCAAGAGGTGCGGATCGTGTCGCGCTACCTCTCGGGGCTGCTCTACACCTTCCGCGCGCTCAGCATGAAATACCTGCTGGTCGGGCGCGACACGGGGCGGTTCTTTGGCAGCCTCGCCATGGACAAACGCGACAGCGGGTTTCCGGTGGCGGCCGAACTGCTGACCATGGCCAATGACGCGCAGCAGGCGCAGGTACATTTGGCGAATATGCCCTCGGAAGAGGACCTGAAAACCGAGATGGTGCGGACGATCATCAGCGACAGGGAAATCCCCACCAAGCTGCAGTTCGCACTGTCCCAAAGGCTCTATTACGAGGAATTGTTGAAAGGTCAGCTGTTCTGGGCTCGCAATGACCCGGAATGCCATTGGATCGAGACCGAGGGCGAGCGGCGGAAATTCCTGATTCATTGGGCGGTCTATGACAGCCAGATCAACCTGCCGGTCATCTACCTGATGCAGTTGGAGGACAGCGGCAAAACGGCCCTGCCCAAGGACCAGCGTCGCTGGCCCGAAGTGCAGGCGCATCTGATGGCGCAGTCGCTTGGTGGCTTGAAACTGGTGACCATCGCCAAAGGCTTCGACCAGGATTTCGACGACCTGCACCCCAAACATCTGCGCCGCATTCATGTGGGTCCGATGTATTCCTCGGCCTATACCGAGCAATCCGGCCCCCTGCGGCAGGTGTTGGAGGACGCGCAAGCCCCCGAGGGGCAGGATTGGGCTCTGGCCTGGACCACCGAAGAGCTGCACAGCGAAGAGGTCATCGAAGAACGCGCCGGATGGTTCTCGACCGTCGAGCGCGAGGTCTTTGCGTTGGACCCCTTCGGCGGACAGGGGGCCGAGACCGGGGCCACACGCACCCAGCGCTCGATCATTCTTCCCCAGCGTCCGTTCCAGGTTCTGGCCGAACGCAATCCGCCAGGCTTTGCGGATGTGCGCAAGTTTGTGGTCAGCAAGTCCGGGCAGGTGTTGCGATATTGATAATACAAAGGCGATTTTGAAATGAGTTTGACGTCAGACCAGATGGAATTGCGCGAAGACGATATTCGCAAGCACTATCCTGCCGCCACCGCGTTGCTGAACGGGTTCGAGCATGCGCCGCGCATAGCCAAACCCGCCGAGGCCGCCGTCGAACGGTCACCGGGTGTGTCGACGGGACGGCGGTTCCGGTCGACCACGCCGGGGTTGGTAACCCGCCGCACTGCGCGGGCCGATGGGGTGCATCTGGTCGAACGGATAGAGGCCGCGGATGACGGCGACGCGCTGGTGTCCCCGCAGCAGGCGACCACACAGCAGGCGATCCGCCGGGCGATTGCCATCGCTTTGGCGGTGGCCGAAACCTATGCGGACCAGACCCCGCTGGCCGATCTGAAACGCGCCAATCTGGCCGGAGATCTTGCCGCCGCGCGCAAGACCGAATTCTCGGATCTGCTGACCGCCGAAGCGTTGATCACCTTGCACACCTTCGGCAATGCGTTGGCCTATTTGATGTCCTCGCATCTGGGTGAGACCACGGTCGAAATCGGTGAAATCGATGAGGTCCTGACAGACAACGGCCAACTCGCCCTGCACGGTGCCCTTTGGGAGCTGGATCAGGTTCTGGCCAAGCACGCGCCCGATGATGCCCATCTGATCGCGGCCACCAGTGCCTATGCAGAGCAACTGATGGAAAAAGCTGCTCTGCGCGCGCAAACGGCTGGCTATCTGGCCCCGTTCCAGAACGCCGCCTGGCATATCGAGGCCGACGATCTGACGATCCGTGGATTTGAGCCCGCGTCGAAGGCCAAATCCACCACGCTCACCATGACGTTCAAGAAACCGAACGAGGTGGTGGGCAACCATATCGCCAAATATCAGGCCATGAAGCTGGCCAAAATGCTGATGGCTTATGATTTTGACCGTCGCCTGAACCCGTTCGCGGAGCTTGGCGGATTCATCTTTACCTTCATGGGCGACGGCAAACCGGGCACCGGCAAGACCACTCTGATCCAGATGATGGCCGGGCTGATCAATGACTACTGCCAGAACGCGGGCTATCCGTTTCGTTATCAGAACCTGAGCACCGACAATATCGACAGCTATCAGGGCAAATCCGGCCAGAATGCCAAGGCGTTCATCAACACGATCATCGACCCCTCGGTCATCGGCTTTGGCACGATCGACGATATCGACCAGCTGGCGGGCAAACGCGGCGACAGGCAGTCCAGCGCGGGCCAGCTGGAAATCACCGCCGTGCTGATGGAGAGCTTCGCGGGTGCCAACACTGTCGTGCGCGGCAATTGCACTTTTGGCATGTTCTCGAACTACCCCGAGAATGTGGACGACGCCCTGCGCCAGCGTGCCGGAGCACGGTTTCTGGTGGACGGCCCGCAAACGCGTGAGGATTACATTGACATTCTGCACCTGCTGATGGGCCGCAACCACGACATCCCGCTGGGCGAGCACGACGCCTATGCCGCGCAGGAAATCAAGAAGGCCGTCGCCGCCAGTTTCGAAAGCCACTCGCGCCCGCATGAGGATGCTTTGCTGCTGGTCTATGAGCGTGTTTCTGGTGAGATCGGCCAGATGGACACGATCGCCAAGCTGGGCACCTACCTCAAGGCGATCCAGCAGGCGGATGAGCGGTTCACCGGCCGCGCGATCAAGAACATCACCGACGCAGTCAAGGTCCGCGCGATGGATTTCGAACTGCCCGACGAGTGGATGGAAAACCCCGACCTGTTCCTGTTCCGCGACTACGACACCAAGAAGGCGATGATCGAGGAGCTGCGCCAGCCGATCACCGTCGAGATGGTGATCCAGGAGATCAACCGCTACGCCGACAGCGAGTTCCGCTATGCCGACAAGAGCGACGAGGTCGCCATCGAAAACGCCGTCCGCGAGATGGGCCGGATGGAAGAGGCCAAGCGGCGGTATCTGGAGGGGAAGGGGTGATTGTTGACCGGGTTTTCAGATGGTCGCTGGTCACTTTTCTCTGGATTATAATTCTGGGCTACATGTTTTCGGAACTAAACATTGCTTATTGGGAGAATATCGAATTGCTAGAGGCAATTTCAAACCTTGGAATAGCAATTGGTGCAATTCTCACGCCAATTGCTGCTTTCAAAGGTCTTTCCACGTGGAAGAGACAACTGGATTCAGATCTCGCACGGAGATTAGCCGCTGCAGTATTCCAGCACCGGAAGTCGTTGCTGGCAATCACATACCCAGATGTCTCTATTGAAGAGAGGAATCTTGATGGCGCGCCAGAACCACCTCACGGACCAAATTATGTAGTCTACTGGTACAGGTTTGGGAAAACTAAGAAGCATTTGGCAGACGTAGAGACACTTCTCGCCGAGGCGGAGCTAAGATGGGGTGCAAAAGTCGTACAGAGTTATGAACCAGTGGCCGCTGTTGGACTTGAATTGATGCGCAAAATTTTAGCAACCGAAGAAACGAGATATGCCACGCCTAGAGATGCCATCCAAGGGAGAGACGATGCAGAAAACTATCTTTTAGACTTAGCTTACAAGCAAAAATGCGAAGCCGCGGTGAGCATAAACGCTGCGTTCGAACAAATTCAGACAGCACTGAAAGGCAAGGTGTAGCTGGTTATGGTGGCTGATATAATCGCGGCGCAGCCGCGACGCGCCCGACCCGCCCCCCAGGGCGGGAGCGTTCCGCACCCACCCTCGGGCCGGGCGCATCGCTATCGTTTCGCGGGAAGGCAAATGTCATGATCCGCCTCATCGAAAAAGGCCTGATGTTCGGCAATCTCGTCCACATCTCCAGCCCGGCTTTGGTCGAGCGATATAACCGCGCGCTGCAGCATCTGGCGGGCAAGACCACGGCGCTGACGGATTTCCATGTCGATATCTCGGGCTATTCGCCGGAGGTGGGGATTGAGCTGGAGGATGAGCTTTACCTCAACCCCAACGGGGTCAACCGGCATTTCATTCTGCTGACGACCGAACAGAAACGCGCGCCGCTGCTGAACGTCAAATTCTCGACCTCGCGCGATATCCTACGCGAATTCATCGAGATGAACGAGGCGCAGTTGTTCGCCCTGACCGCCACCGATGCGGTGGCCGGAGAGCTGGTGAACTCGGTCTTCAAACTCACGACGCCGCGCGACCTGCTGAACCTGCGCAATATTGAAATCGAGGCCGACACCGTGGGCGGCACCCTGCGCAAAGCCGAGCAGCTGGCAGGCATGGTCGAGCGGTTCAAGACCGAGGAAGACGCCTGGTTCGATGATGTGCTGATCGCGAAAATGATCGAAACCGCTAAGGAAACCGGCGACGTCACCCGCAACCCTGTCCGGCTGCGCCACACGGTGTTTGAACAGCGCAACTTCTGGACGGCGCATTTCGGCGGCATGTATCTGTTCCCGGATCTGGATCACCCGGCGGCGATCTGCATGGGTGAAAGGCCAGAGGATTTGCCGATCAAATATGTCTTTGATCCGTCGCAGCGAAACCAGATTGCCAAATTTCTGAATTACAACGATCTGGTCGAGCCGATCGTCAAGGCCCGCGGCGTGGATGCCGCCGCGATCCTGCAACAGAAGATGGACTTTCTGACCGTTGACGCCGCCGCGGATGCGGGCATTGATCTGACCGGGCTGGACCGCAGCGACATGCGGCGTTTGGCGCGCAATCACGCGGATCGCTTGCCCGAAGCCTATCATGGCCTCGCGCAATTGTTGCGCTGGGCGACAGATGGCGGGCCTTGGCCGCGTATCACCTCGGATCATCCGGCCTATTTCTATTCGCTGCGCGCCGCCAATACCCCGAACCGCGATCTTGTGAATATGCTGCTGGCCGAACTTGCCCCGCTGGACCCGCGCCAGATGTTCATTTGCCACAAGGAACTGTTCTACCGCACCTATGGTGGCTGGGCAGAGCCAAAAAAGGCCTATGTGGCCGAGTTTCTTGCCCGTGAATATCAAGTGGACAAGGCCGGGGCCCGCGCCGCACTGTTCGGGCATGAACCCGACATGAGTGGCGAGGACCGGGTCAGCGAGGCGGTGATCGCACGGGTCGGCCCTTGGGGCGCGGTAAGGAAAGAGTGATATGTTCGGAGCAATGCGCCTGTTTCTCGGTTTGCTTGTCGTTCAGACGATTGCCTACTTTGCCTTGTCACTTTACTCGCGTCGCGTCCGGCGGCAAAAG
This sequence comes from Ruegeria sp. BC8, assembly GCF_056535705.1. Classification (NCBI taxonomy): domain Bacteria; kingdom Pseudomonadati; phylum Pseudomonadota; class Alphaproteobacteria; order Rhodobacterales; family Roseobacteraceae; genus Ruegeria; species Ruegeria sp. BC8. The sequence continues at coordinate 3,263,426 of NZ_JBQFIV010000001.1, forward strand.
CTTGAGACGTGGTGGGAAGAGAAGGGCAAGACCGGCAACAAGGAAGCATTTGTCGAACGCGGATTGCATGTCTATGACAATTCGTTCCGTCGCAAACTGATCCTGGGTGTTTATATCGTGCCTTGGGTGGCGATCGCCGCGCTGATCTATGTCGTGAACTACATGTGAGGTTTTGGGAATGGTCTACATCAAATGGGCGTTCATCCTGATTTTCTGGATCACGCTGGGTGCGATCCTGCAATACTCGCTGCCGCAGCACGACATTGTCCGCATCGTAAACACCTACGAAGAGCGGCAGGATCTGACGGATTGGACCCGCGTTTTCTGGTCTGAGCCCGATGATCAGTCGACCAGCCTTTCGAACCGCGATGTGCAGTTCATCCAAGCCGTGCGGGCGAACGGCAAGCCGATCGTCTATCGGAACGAAGATACCAGCTGGGGTTGGCCACCCTATTTCAAGTTCGATACCGCCAACCTTTACACCGAAGCCAACGACGCGATCTCGGACAAGGATGATCCGGATTGGGTTGTCGTGACCCACTACGGCTGGCGCAACGAGTTTCTGTCGATCTTCCCGAATGCCATCTTCATCAAACATGTCGAAGGACCGGACGTCCGCATCATTCCCTGGTTCAACATCATTTTCCTGACCGTTTTTTTTGCCATCGTCTGGGCGCTTTGGGTGCGTTGGCGCAGGTTCCGCGAAGCCCGCATCGACCCCATGCTTGAAAGCGTCGAGGATGGTCTCTACGCCGCTGGGGATGCGATCGACGAACGAAGATCCAGCTTCCGGCGCTGGCTGGACAGCTGGAAGTCAAAATAGACCAGAACCGGGAACCAGTTTGACCATCGGCTACCCGGCTAGGCGTCCCGCTATCTGACGACAAACTCGGCATGAAGGGCCCCGGCGGCTTTGATGGTTTTGAGGATGTCGATCATATCCCGCGGGGACACGCCCAACGCGTTCAGGCCGGCAACCACCTGCGACAGCGTCGTCGCTTCGGGGATTTCTGCCAACCCGGTGCCGGCGTCTTCCTCAATCCCTGCGATGGTTCGCGGCACAACAACGGTCTCCCCTGTGGCAAAGGGATTGGGCTGAACGGCGATCGGAGATTCCTCTACCCGAAGTGTCAGGTTGCCTTGGGAAACCGCGACACGTGAGATTCGGACCTCCTGCCCCATGACGATCGTGCCGGAGCGTTGATCTACAACCACGCGAGCCTTGGTTTCGGGTTCAATCAGGATGTTTTCGATCCGGCCGATCGCATGCGCGGTGGAAGGAGCCCGCGTTTCCGGGATGCTCAATTCCACCGTGCCCGAGTCGCGCATGACCGCAACGGCGCGATTGAACTCGCGATTGATGGCCGCTTCGATCCGACCGGCGGTCGTAAAGTCCGGCTCGCGCAGGGCCAACCGCAATTGGGAAAGACCTGACAATTCAAAGTCGATCTCCTGCTCGACCCGGGCCCCGGCGGGGATGACACCGGATGTCGGGACTCCTTGAACAACCGATGCAGCGTCGCCCTCGGCGACTGCACCACCTGCCAGAACAGTGCCTTGTGCAACTGCGTAGATCTGCCCATCCGCGGCGTTCAACGGTGTCATGACGAGCGTGCCGCCCAGCAGGCTTTTGGAATCTCCGATCGCCGAAACGGTCACATCGATCTGCCCGCCCACCCGCGCAAAGGGCGGAAGGGTGGCGGTGACAAGAACGGCGGCGACGTTCTTGGGGCGAAAGTCCTCACCAGTGACATTTACACCCAACCGTTCCAGTATGTTCGACATGATTTCTTCGGTGAACGGGGAATTGCGCAAACCGTCACCGGTTCCGTTCAGTCCGACGACAAGGCCATATCCCACCAGATCGTTGCCGCGTACGCCGTCAAAATTCACCAGATCCTTGAGCCGTACAGCCCCGGAAACTGCCACCGAAGGCAGCATGATCAGAAGGAAGGCCAGAAGTCTCATCTCAGGAAATTCACCAATGATAGGGTCGAGTTGCGGACAGTGACCGAATAGAGGCTTTCGAGCTGGAACTGCACGGTCTGCAGGTGTGCCGCAGTTTCGTAGGGATCGGCGGCGACAAGTTCGTTGCGCGCGTATTCAAAACTGGTCCTGGCCGCCGCATTTCGTGTTTCGGCCTGTTCGATGCGGGCTTGCACCGCTCCGATCTGAGCGCGCATCGTCACGACGTTATCTTTGGTGTTGGCCAGAGCCACGCCCAGATCGGTAAACAAGGCAGTCTGCAGGTCTGGTGGCCATTCCAGCGCGCCCTCCGTCGCCAAGGCCGCAAGCGCGACATTGCGCAATCCATCCCGAAGTTTCGGATCATTGGCCGTGAACTGCATGTTCACCCGCTCGGTCTCCGAAATCTGCATTGGCGCGAGGGTCGTGTTTGACCCGTTGTACATGACTGCCTCGAATCCGGCAGGATCATTGAACCAATCTTCGGCCGCCTGGCGAATATCGGTCAGGGTTGTCAGCCCTGCCAATTCGGTTCGCAGCGCAGCCAGTAGCGTGTCCGTCGACTTCAACGGAGAGGTGTCCGTGGCGGTTCCCGCGAACAAGCTGCGGCCACCGACCCGCGTGTTCAGTGAAGAAATCATCGTGTCCAGTTCGTTGCGCGCCTGAGCCGAGGCCTGAGCATGCGAAGTCGCTTGGTTGGACGTCCCAAACGCGAGCAGAGAAGCCGAAACCTCGCCGATCGAGGTCTCAAATGTCTCGAGACTGATCTGAGTGGCATCAGCAAACAGATTTGCCTCGGCGGTCGCCGTAGAGAAGGCGTCCAGCTGTGCAATTTTTCGATCCAGGTCCAGCAGATGCGAGTAATCGCCACTGAGACGCCCAGAAATGTCAGCGGTTTGACCCGTAGACATCTCATAGGACAGGGTTTCGATCTGCGTTTTGATCTCGGTGCTGCGCGCGCGCAAGGTCAGACCGCGGGCCAGATCACCAATCGAATTCAAGGTCATCGTTACATCCTCAGCAGCAAATCCATCAATTCGTCGACAACAGTGATGATCCGCGCATTGGCGGCATAGGCCTGTTCAATCTGCATCAAGCGCTGCAACTCGGTGTCACTGTCCACGCCCTGCTCGGCCACTAACTGTTCCATTTGGAGTTGTGCATTGGATGCGTAGCTTTGGCGTGATTGAGCGGTATGGGCAGCTGCGCCAGCTTTGGACAAAAGCGCCGCCGACACCTCACTGGCCCGGAGGGCCCCTGTGCCGAAAGCCAGGGCAGGGCGCGGCGTGGTCAATACGGCGCCAAAAGCCTGCAGCTGGGTTGCCTCACCGGGGTCGTTCGGTCCAACGGCCCCCAACCCCGCGCGCAGTTTCCAACTGTCGCCGCCGGCATCAGGATCGACAATCGGGTTGAGCTCAAGACGGGACGCGAGCCCCGCCGGCGCCGTGGCATCGAAACGGGCGCCGGCATCGGTGAACAAGCCCGGATCAATCGGCATCGCGGTCGGGTCCAGGCCGGCAGTTTCGAACCGTTCGATCAGATCGCGCGCAACTGCGTCCAGGTCCTCATGCGCGTCGATGGCCAACACGTCGCGAATGTCAAACTGGGCTGCCAGAGCGCCGCCGTGGATCTGTGCGGAATCACCGGATGTGCGGACTGGCCGTCCATTGAGTTCGAGCCCGGACAGCAGTCCGTTTCCTACGGTCATGTGCGGTTCGGTATTACCGGTGACCGAGAACGCGAACTCTGCGGCTGATCCTTCTAGAAGTATCAGCCCACCGTCGGAGTACAGCGAGACGCGGTTGTTGTCGCGCGCCACGACATTGACCGGAACCAGCTGGTTGACTTGGTCAATGAGAACCTGGCGTTGATCCAGCAACCCATTGATATCGCCGCCCGCGTTCTCAACAGCCGGGATCTTGGCATTCAACGCTTCGATATCTTTCAGGTTTGTATTCAGTGTTTCGACATACGTCCCGATTGTTCGGTCCGCGTCAGAACGCATCTTGCTGAGGCCGTCGAACGCCTTATTCAAATCGGCAACCAGATCCCCAGCTGCGCGCGCCGCCAGATCCAGACGCTCGACCGAGCCGGGAATGCTTGCGGCCGTGATCAAGCTGTTCTCGAATGCGCTCAAAGATACCGCGATCGATCTGCCGTCATCGGGGGTACCGACCAATGCTTCGAATTGCGAGTAAAACTCCGAGATTGCCGAGGCCGCCGCGTTATCCGCCGTTGCCGCGCGCAGGTTCGCCATCAGAACAGGATCTTGATGGCGGGTGATTCCCACGACCCTGACGCCGTTGCCGGAAATAGAGTTGGTGGTCAGCTCCAACGTCCGCTTGGCGTAGCCGGGCGTCAGCGCATTGGCTATGTTGCCCGAGACGACGGCGGCGCCGCGGCTTGCCGCGCCCAGCCCACCCAGCGCGTTATTCAGGGCCGTTGACATGCTCATGAGGCCGTTCCTTTCCGCTTTGCAGGTTCAGATCAGCGCTTGATGTTGGTTGTTTCCTGCAACATCTCGTCGACTGTCTGGATCACCTTTGCGCTTGACGAATAGGCGCGCTGGGTTTGGATCATCGACGTCAGTTCAGTCGCAACGTCGGTCGTCGACTCTTCGCGCGCGAAGGAAATCAATTCGCCCGTCGGACCTTTGCCGGCATCCCACAGGAAATAAGTTCCACTGTCGCGAGACGGCGCATATGTCTGGCTGTCGAGTGCGGTCAACCCATTCGGGTTGGGGACGTCCGCCAGCGGTATCTGGTACATCCGACGGGTGACGCCCGTGTCATACAGCGCGTAGACGTATCCGTTTTCATCGACCTGAACGCTGGACATGGTCCCGACTGCGGATCCGTCCCGGGTGATCGAAACCGGCGCAAACGTGTCGGACAGTTGAGTGATTCCATCGCTGTCACCGATCAGACCGATATTGACCTCCATCGGGCCGCCGGCGACGTTGACGACAAAGCTGCCGGTGGTCGGATCATAGGTGCCACCGGACACGGTGGTCACACTGGCAAGGGTACCGCCTGCGGTTCTGCTGTCCGTAAATGTCAGCGTATATTCACCGATCACGGCACCGCCCGAAGCGGAGTCGCGCAAGATCATCGTCCATTCGTTGCTGGACCCGGCGGCCGGCACCGTCGGGACAAGCTCGATATCGACATTCTCGGGTTTGCCCAAATTGTCGAAATATTCGACGGACAAGGGCTGCGTGTCACCAGGTGCGCCGGCATCAGTGGCCGTGGCGGGCAGGTTCATGCGCAGGTTCATTGCGGTGGTCGGCGAGCCGGACAGTTGATTGACGCTGAGTTGAACCGGCTGCAATGCTGCGGATGTGTCGCGCGAAACGTTGGGAATGGACCCATCGGCGTTGGCGGGCCAGCCCAGCAGCACAAGTCCGGACTCGGTAACCAGATACCCTTCCGCATTGGTTCGGAAGGATCCGGTGGTGGTCAGAAGCATTTCGTTTGAATCGGTTCCGATCTGGGAACTTGGGCGAACCGGCAGCATGCCCCGGCCGCGCACGGCCAGGTCGGTTGAGTTGTTGGTGGTAACCAGCGAGCCACGCTGATCGATCAGTCGCTGGCTGGTGGTCCGGACGCCGCCCGCCGAATAGCTTCCGCCCTGGCCCGACGTCACCATCGAATGAAAATCCGTCTCAACCCGCTTGTAACCGTAGGTCGAAGAGTTGGCGATATTGTCCGATATGGTCGCCAACCTGTTCGCGTTGGCCTTCAAGCTGGCCACACCGGCATTCAGCGAAGAGGAAATTGTCATCGGCACGCCCTTCTGTTGCGTAAATCGTTACCGCAACAGCTAACGCGCTGGGCCTTAACAGCGCGCTAACAAGTAAAATGCCAGATATCCTCCGATCTCAGGGATTGCGTAGAAACACGATCTCGATCCGGTTGTTGCGGGCCGCCATCGGGTTTTTCACCGCCAGCTTGCGATCGGCATGACCCGTGACCCGTTCAAGCCGTTTGGCGCCGACCCCCTTGTCCTGAAGCATCTGCCGTATCACCTGCGCGCGCGAAGTCGACAGATCCCACGACTGATTTCGGGCCAGAACCACCGGAGAGGAATGCACGTGACCCTCGACCGAGATGGAATTCATCACCATGTCCGATGAACGTGCAACCAGCAGTACCAGTGCACGCATCATCTGCGTTGGAGAATCGGAACCTCTCTCGAACAACGGCTCATCTTCGGTATCGAACAGCTCGACGATCAGACCCTCGTCCGTCACCCGAGTGACAATATGCTTCAAGGCCTTTTTGGACACCATGCTTTCGCCTGACCGCCCCAGCAGCCGCGCCTCGAGCGACGAGAAGTCTTCGAACGCGCCGCGCCCGCCGCCATCGGCATCCACACCGGTCGAACCCCGCGCGCGCTTGGCCTCGGTCGGGTTCTTGTTCGTCGCTCCCGAGCCGTCCATCACCATGGTTTTCTCCGAGAACATATTGTCGCCCCCAAAGGCCCCGTCGCCCCCGCCGGAAACGGGATTGATCGGAATTGTCGGAGAGAAGTAGTCCGCCAAACCCTTGCGTTGCTTTTCTGTCGTTGCGTTCAGCAGCCACATCAACATGAAGAACGCCATCATGGCCGTCACGAAGTCCGCATACGCGACCTTCCAGGCGCCGCCGTGATGGCCATCGCCACCCGAAACGCGCTTCTTCTTGATGATGATCGGCGCCGCATTTGATTGCGCACCCATCTAAACCACCCTTTTTCACCCACCCATTGGATTAACAGCGCGGGGATTAAGGGCGGCTTAATACCTAAAACTGTTCAGACCTTTGCCGACCCATCATTGGACGATCCCGGCGCTGGCCCGGCGCAGGATGACCGAAAGGCGGTTGAAACTGTTCTGGACTCCGTCCGGATCGAGTTTGCCGAAAAAGCCATCAAGCTCGTCATGGATGCGAACCGCCTGATCCAGGAGCGGGTCCGTGCCCGGCGTGTACAGACCCGCCTTGATCATCACTTCGGACTGCTCGTAGCTTCCGACCAACCGGCGGGCTTCGGTGATCAGCTTGTTTTCCTCGGGTGTCGCCGCAGCCGGTAAAGAGCGCGAGACCGAACGGCTGAGCGCGATGGCTGGAAAGCGCCCTCGCTCGGCGATCTCGCGACTTAGCACGATATGCCCGTCAAGAACGCCGCGCAGGATGTCGGCCACCGGTTCATCCATGTCCGAACCCGCGACCAGAACGCTGAACACGGCGGTGATGTCGCCCTGATCGGCGGTTCCCGGGCCGGCGCGTTCACAAAGGCCGGCGATCATCGGTGTGACCGAAGGCGGAAAACCCCGCAGGGACGGGGCCTCACCCATGGCGACGGCGATCTCGCGATGCGCCTCGGCGAACCGGGTGACCGAGTCGCAGAGGAACAGAACGCTCAGACCCTGATCCCGCAGAAACTCGGCCGCTGTCATTGCAGACCAGGCGCAGCGCCGGCGGGCCAGAGCTGATTGGTCGGACGTGGCCGCAACCACGATCGAGCGCCCCATACCTTCGGCGCCCAACGCGGTCTCGACGAATTCATTCACTTCGCGCCCGCGTTCGCCCACCAGCGCGACGACCACTGCATCGGCCTGCATGGATCTGGCCAGCGTTGCCAGCAAACTTGATTTTCCCACACCCGACCCCGCAAAAAGGCCGACACGCTGCCCCTGGACGATCGGAAGCAGGGTGTTCAAAATCGCCAACCCGGTGGCCATACGGTCTCCCAGCGGTTTGCGGTCGACGGCCCGGGGTGGCGCGGACATGACGTTGCGGGCCTGCGCCCCGGGCAGAAGCGGTTTGCCGTCCAGCGGTTTGCCGAACGGATCGACCACGCGACCAAGCCAATGCAAACCGGGTGCAAAAACCGGAGTCGGCTCAAGATAGACCCGGTCTCCCAAGCGCACGCCGTCAGGGGCTGCGCCAGGCAGCATGTGAACGGCTCCGGCCTCGACCTGCAACACTTCGCCGGCCAACGGTTGGTCGTGGCGTCGCTGCAAAATCAGATGGTCGCCGATGCGCGCTTGTTCTGCCAGCCCTTCGACCTCGATCACCCCACCGGAAACACCCGCGACCAGACCCATGTGCCGCACCGGAGAAAGTCGATCGAACTGGTACTTCAGAATCGAGGGATCGAGGTCGGACATGGCGTCGGCTCCAATTGGTTTCTGAAAACGGTTTCTAAAGGAATCGGGGTTAAGCCTTGATTGAAATTGATCGAGGGAGAAGCCCCGATGTTCTCGGACCTGAACGTCTTTAAAGTTGCGTACGCCCTGGCAACCCATGCCGGAGAACGGCAGGCCGTCATCTCGCGCAACATGGCCAATGCGGATACGCCCGGCTACCGGGCTCGCGATATTGAGCCTTTCGCGGAAGCCTTTGAAAAATCCAGTGCCACCAGCGCAATGAGCGCGACCCGCGAAGGTCATCTGAACGGTGTCGGGCCGGGCGGCATGACTTGGGCCGAACATATGCGCGGCGGCGCCGTCGATCCCAATGGTAATGGAGTTTCGCTTGAAGAAGAAATGGTGAATGCGGTCGAGGTCAAGCGACAGCATGACCGCGCGCTGGCCATCTACAAGACCTCGATCGGGATCCTGCGCACCGGTCTGGGCAAGGCGTGAGGAAGCCGTCATGAGCGATTTCTCCAAATCCCTGGCCGTTACGGCCAGCGCGCTGCGGGCGGAAGCCGCGCGCCTGCGCCATGTTTCGGAAAACATCTCGAATGCGGATACTCCGGGCTACCGGCGGAAATCGGTTCCTTTCGAGACGGTGCAAAAAGACGGCACTGAATTGGTTCAGGCCGGTCGGGTCAGGCTGGACCGGCGGGCGTTGCCCCGGATCTATGATCCCAGTCACCCGATGGCGGACGCCAGCGGATACTACGCAGGGTCCAATGTCGATCTTATGGTCGAGATCGCCGACGCGCGTGAAGCGCAACGCAGTTACGAAGCAAACCTCAAGATGTTCGACCAGACCCGACAGATGTCGGCCAGCCTCATGGAATTGTTGAGAAAATAAAGGAAAGCCAGAATGGATATCCGATCGATCACCGCGGCTCAGAGCTATGCGCATGCCCGCCCGGCCACCCAAGCGGATCCGGGAACAAGTGGCGCGGCACAAGGGCTGCGCGCAACTTTTCAGGACTTTGCGGAAACCCTGAAACACAGCGAAGAGGTCGCCAATGCGGCCATGATTGGTCAGGCCGACCCACATGCCCTCGTGCAGGCACTGGCTCAGACCGAACTTGCGGTCGAAACAGCGGTTGTGGTGCGCAATAAGGTCGTTGAGGCCTACCAGGAAATTCTCCGGATGCCGGTCTGAACGATGCTCAGCGAAGGTCTGTTCTATGACGTCGTACGTCAGGCCCTGTGGATTGCCGTGATCACGTCAGTTCCGATTCTGACGGTTGCGCTGGTCACGGGTTTGGCCGTGGGCCTGTTCCAGGCCTTGACATCCATCCAGGAGATGACCCTGACCTTCGTTCCCAAGTTGGTGGCCATCGTCATCGTGTTCTGGGTCTCGATGGGCTTCATGACGCAGACGCTGGTCACATTCTTCACCTCGACACTGGTTCCGCTGATTGCAGGAGGTCGCTGATGGATACAGCCTACGTCACCCTGTCCCGTCAAACCGGGCTGATGAACGAAATGCGTCTGGTCGCGAACAATATCGCCAATGCGCACACGACGGGTTACCGCCAGCAGGGTTTGGTGTTTTCCGAGTTTGTGAGGGACCTTCCCGGCAGCCCCTCTCTGTCCATGAGCCGTGCTCAGGCGCGCAACACGTCTTTTGCGCAGGGCGTGATGACGGAAACCGGTGGGCAATTCGATTTTGCAATCGAAGGCAGTGGGTTTTTCTTGGTTGAAACTCCGTCCGGCAACCGTCTGACCCGGGCGGGCAGCTTTTTACCGGACGCCAATGGCGATCTGGTGACGATGGATGGGCACCGCGTGCTGGACAGCAACGGGGCCCCGGTCTTCATCCCACCGGACGCAGCAACCATTGATGTGGGCGGCGACGGGACGCTCAGCGCGAATGGACAGGCTTTGGGGCAGATCGGGGTGGTTCAGCCCGCGGAAGGCACCGAGTTGGTGCGGGAAGGCAGCACCCTGTTCAAACCGGAAGGCGAGGTCGAGCCGGTCGAGCGACCGGTGGTTCTCAACCGGTTTCTGGAGGGTTCGAACGTCAACGCCATCGGCCAAGTGGGCCGGCTGATCGAAATCCAGCGTGCCTACGAACTGGGGCAGAGTTTTCTGGACGCCGAAGATGAAAGGGTCCGCGGCGCCTTGAAGACCTTGATGCGCTGATCTGAAACTGCAGGAGAAACCGAAATGCGAGCCCTGAAAATTGCCGCGACTGGAATGGCGGCGCAACAAATGCGGGTCGAGACGATCTCGAACAACCTGGCGAACATGTCGACCACGGGCTACAACGCCCGGCGGGCTGAATTTGCGGATCTGCACTATCAGCAGATGGCTCGCGCCGGCACGGTGAACGCCGCGGACGGGACTGTCCTGCCGACGGGAATACAGCTTGGTCTGGGTGTTCGTCCCGCGGCCGTGACCGTCGAGTTGGCCCAAGGCGCGTTGTCCGCGACGGGCAGTGACCTGGACATCGCGATCGAAGGGCGCGGATATCTCGAGGTGGTTCTGCCAAACGGCCAGTCGGCCTATACCCGTGACGGCAGTCTGAAGCGATCGGCCGAAGGCCTCATCGTCACGTCGGACGGGTTTGCGGTTGCCCCCGAAATTACCATCCCGGACGACGCGCGGTCGATTTCCATCAACGCGTCCGGCGAGGTCTACGCCTACTTTGACGACACCGCGGAAGGGCAGCTTCTGGGGGAATTCACACTGGCCAGCTTTTCCAATGCCAAGGGCCTCGAGGCCATCGGCAGCAACCTGTTCAAGGAAACCGAGGCTTCAGGCGCTCCGATCGTGGGCACCCCAGGCGAGGACGGGCTCGGAATGCTGCGTCAAGGCTACTTGGAAGACAGCTCGGTCGATGCGGTACGTGAGGTGACCGATCTGATCGAGGCGCAGCGCGGCTATGAAATGAATGCCAAGGTGATTTCGGCCGTCGACCAGATGATGGGCGCGACGACACAGGTACGCTGATGCGGGTCGTGGGCTTCATATCCCTGTGGCTTCTTCCGGTTGCCGCCTTCGCTGACATAGTCGTGCCGACCAGAACGATCCGGGCCAAGGAGATCATCGAATCCGCTGATCTTCAGGTGAAATCCGGTGAGGCGCCCGGCGCGGTAAATGATCCTGCAGACCTGATCGGGAAGGAAGCCAAAACCGCTTTGTATCCCGGTCGGCCAATTCTGAAGGCAAGTGTCGGCGCTCCCGCCCTGGTCGATCGGAACGATCTGGTGACGCTTGTCTTCGTGAAAGGCGGACTGTCCATCGCGGTCGAAGGGCGCGCGCTGGGCCGCGGAGCCGCCGGTGATCGCATCCGAGTCATGAACCTGTCGTCACGAACGACGGTAACCGGAAAAATCCGTTCCGACGGCCAAATCGAGGTATTTTGATCATGAAACTGTCCAGATCCCTGTTGCTGGCCATCCTGTCCCTTTCCGCCTGCGGGCGTTTGGACCATCTGGGCAAACCGCCCAGCCTGTCGCCAACTACGGAAACTCCGGAACACGTGGCGATGTTGTGGCCGGGTTTGCCGTTGCACACTCAATCTCAGCGCGCCGTGGACGGCGCGTCTCTGTGGAGTGGGGGTCAGCAGTCTCTGCTGGGTGATCAGCGCGCCATCAAGAAGGGCGATATTCTGACTGTCGTGATCGAGCTTGATGAAAAGGCCGAAATCTCGAACGATACAAACCGGTCGCGCGGCAGCTCGGAAGATCTCAAGGTTCCCGGCCTCTTGGGGTTGCCCCAGCGCGCAGCGAAACACCTGCCAGATGGTGCGTCACTGGACGAGGCGGTTTCGATCGATTCCGCGTCAGTCAGCAAGGGCAAGGGGTCGGTGAAACGCAAGGAAAAGCTGACACTGCGCGTCGCCGCAACGGTGATCGATGTCCTGCCGAACGGCGTCCTGTCGATTTCCGGAACACAGGAACTGAGGGTGAATTTCGAACTTCGCGAGCTGCTGGTGTCTGGCTATGTGCGTCCGCAGGACATCTCGCGCCAGAACGAGATTACCTATGACAAGATTGCGTCTGCACGGGTGTCCTATGGCGGCCGCGGCCAGATCACGGATGTTCAGCAGCCACGATACGGGCAACAGGTGCTGGACGCGCTGTTGCCGTTCTAAGGTGTTCAAATGATGAAGAAACTGCTCCCCGTTCTCTTTTTGATTGCAGGTCTCGGGGCCGGCGCTGCGGCTGGGCTATTTTTGACACCGGGACCAGCGGAAACCGTGGCCGATGCCAAAGTACCGGAGCCTCACGCCGAGGAGACCGCCAAGGCAGACAAGGCGAACAAAACCTCCGGCCATAGTGAGACATCGGGCAAGGCTGGTCCCTATGAGTATCTCAAGTTGACCAAACAGTTCGTCGTTCCGGTCGTCGAAGAAAACGAAATCTCTGCTCTGGTGACCATGTCGCTGAGCCTGGAAACCCGGCCGGGCATCTCGGAGGAGTTCTACGAAATCGAACCGAAACTGCGGGACGGGTTTCTTCAAGTGCTGTTTGATCACGCGAATATTGGTGGGTTCGACGGCGAATTCACGCAATCGGACAATCTTGAGGTGCTGCGAAGGTCTCTGTTGGAGGTTGCCCGAAAGGACCTTGGCGATGACGTGTCCCGTGTTTTGATCATGAGCGTGAGCCGCCAGGGCACCTGACGCCAAAAGGGCGGGCTTCAGCTTTCGGTTTGCTGGTTCATCAGTTTCCTGGCGCGTGCAATGCGCAGCGCGGTTTCTTGATCGCGCTGCAACGTCTCAACCGCCTGCTTGCGGCCGAATGCTTGGCGAAGGTCCTCAATCATTGCCAGTTTCCGGGATCTGACGCGCGCCAATTCAGTGTTGAGGTCACGCCGGGTTCTGGACTCCCACCCGTGCCACAAGACGTCCGCGCCAGCGATGTGGTACCCAGGGGTTTGAGCGGCGTCCGACGCCGTTTGGGCGACCTGCGCGTTTAGCGCGTTGATCTGTGCCTGAATGCGGCTTTCGGCCTCAAGTATCGGTTTCAGTTTCTGAAACTCTCTTTCGAAAGAAGCCGCGGTGACCGCCGCTAGATCCCTTAGCTTCGCGCGTGTCATCCGACCGCTCCCTTCGCGCGTTTTCGCATGGCTTCGGCAAATCGGATGGCCGCAGCGACCGGGCGATAAAGGTCTTCCGTTATCTCCTTTCCGATCTCGACGGTCGCATGCAGGGCCCGCGCCGTCGGCGGATCCGAATGAATCGGAACTCCTGACTCCATCGCTGTTCGGCGGATTGTCGCGGCAACTTCGTCAACGCCCTTTGCGACGCAGACGGGTGCGGTTCCACGAGCGCGGGTCCATTTCAATGCCACTGCAAAATGGGTGGGGTTGACGATGACCACGTCGGCCTTTGGAACCTCGGCCATCATCTGGTTGGTCGCAATCTCTTGCGCGCGCTGGCGTCTCTGCTGTTTGACATGCGGATCGCCTTCCGAGTCCTTCGTCTCGTCCTGCAGTTCTTTGCGCGACATTCGATTTTTGCGCATGTGCTCGGAATACTGCCACAGGTAGTCGATGACCCCGATGGTCAGCGTGACGGCGACGACGATGAACAGGAACCGAAACAGTAGGTTCATCATCAGCGGGATGGAGGCTCGTGCGGGGCTGGCTGCAGCCGTCAGGATGTCCGCCAGGTTGGATTTCAAAAACACGGCAAGGCAGATGCTGTAGATCACCAGCTTGATGAAGCTTTTGAGGAACTCAAAAAGTCCGGCACGACCGAACTTGTTCTTGGCATTGGATGGGATTGAAATGCGGGACATCTTCGGCGTCAGTTTGCTTGGGGCAAACACAAGGGCGCGCTGTGCCAAGAGGTTCAGCAACACAAACGCCGCTGGAACCGCCAACAGAATACCCGCGGAAACGGCAACCTTTGTCATCAGCCCGCCGACCGGTGCAGCCGCGCTGCCAGACGTCAACAACAGTGACAGTTCCGGGGCCTGATCAATCAGAACCATCAGGGATGATCCCAAGTGTTCGGTCGAAAACTGCCCGACCGCCAAAAGAGCGATTGTCAGGCCGGAATAGGCGGCAACGGCGGACAGGTCATTTGATTTGACGACCTCACCCTTTTCCCGAGCCTTCTGCAGTTTCTGCGGTGTCGCCTCGAAGGACTTGTCAATGTCGTCGTCCGAGCCGCTCAATCCGGTGCTCCGTTCGGATCTAGCAAGTACTGGAACAGGACGTCAGACCAGACCGCAAGGATGATCGGCGTTCCCGCGAACAAAAGGAACAAACCGGCAAAGGTGATTGCCGGCGCGCCCACAAAGGCGACCATCAGTTGAGGCATGGCCCGGTTGATGACACCCAGAGCCAAGTTGTAGATCAATGATGCAATGACAAACGGCATGGCCAGCCCAAAGGCCAATGCAAAGCTGCGCGATACCTGCGACACCCCCCAACGGGAAAGATCGGTCGCTGTTGGGGCCGCGCCCACCGGGAATAGTGAATAGCTTTCGATCAGGAATTGGGCCGCCCGGATGTGAACGCCCATCAGTGTGGCAAGGGCCAACCCGGACAGGGTCAAAAAATGTCCCATCGCCGGGGCCGGATCGGCAGCCGCGCTACCCAGGATCTGCGATAACGACGTGGCTTGCGCGGCCATCGACCCGGCGGTTTGAAGGGCGAGTACCAGTAGCCGAAGTCCGATCCCCAGGGTCAGGCCGATCAGGATTTCGGTCAGTATCAATTGAACCAGCGGCATCAGGCCACTGTCGGGCTCGGCAATGGAAACCGACGGCGCGACGACCAGCGTGAATGCCATTGCGACCCCCAGCTTTACGCGGGTTGGAATGCTGCGCTCCCCGAAGGCTGGCAGCAGGGAAACCACCGCTGAAACCCTGAGAAAAACCACAAATGAGGACCACAGAACGCCTCCCAGCTGAGCCAGCAAGTCCGGCGGCAGCCCAATCACGCCGGCACCGTTCCGACCAGAGCCGGCCGCGCTTCGAGCCCAATTTCCTCGAACGACAGGACAGGATTCGAGATTCCCCGCGCGTGCATGATGGTACGCAGCAACCTGCGCCGCCGCGTCGAGGTTACCAACGCCGGGAACACACCCTGATCCGCGCTGCGTGTTATCGTCGTGACGACGCCATCGGCCAGTTTGTTGAACAGATTGGGGGGCAGCGCCACATCCAATCCAGCATTCGGAGTGTCGATCTGGTAGGTGGAGAAGGTCTCCTCCCATTCCGGCGCCAACTGGATCAGGGGGATCGAGCCGTCGCCGCGCTTCAGGTCCGCCACCAGTTGGAAGCCCAGTCGCTGGCGCACGATCTCACAGATCGCCTCAGGCTGCGTCGTGGTCATCCGCGCTTCGGCCACGCTTTCCAGGATCAGCGCCATGTTGCGGATCGAAACCCGTTCTTCGAGCAGCAGCCTCAAAACCGCGTGCAAGGTGTCGATCGGAACCTTGTCGGGGATCAGCTCATCCAGCAGCTTTCGGTTCGCCTCGGCCCGGACCGGGTCGCTGAGGCGGGTCATCTCGGACAGGTGCCGACGCAGGGATTTCAGGGTCAGCAGGCGCGGGAAGTTCTGCTTGATGATTTCCAGCAGATGGGTGGCCAGAATCTCGGGCGGGGTTACGATGGTTGCACCGCTCAGGGCGGCGGCCTCTTGATCCTTGGGCAGGATCCATCGGGCGGGTGCGCCGTAGACCGGTTCGGTGACGTCATTGCCTTCCGGCAACAGGTCCAGCCCGTCCTGCACCAGTGCCAGGATCAGGTCGGGGTGAAGCACCCCCCGGGCCTGTTCGACGCCCTGAACACGAATGACGTAAGTGCCCGTCGGCAAGTCGGCCCGGTCTGTCAGCCGGATCTCCGGCAGGATCAATCCAAAGCTCGACGCGACGTAGGTCCGCATGTTGGCGATCCGAGCGTCCAATCCGGTGCCGGGGTTCAACACCATGCTGACCAGATCCGGGGCAAATTCGAGGTGAACGTCGTCGAGGTCAAGGACGTCTCCGATGCCTTGTGTTGCCTTGGGCTCGGCGTCCGAAGCCGGCATATGTGCCGACTCTGTGGCAGCTGATTGTTTTTTGTGAACAACAAAGGCCGCATAACCCAGGATCACGCCGCCGAGAATGAACGGCAGAAAAGGCAGCCCGGGCACCAGCGCAAACAGCACCATCAGGATCGCAACGGTTGCCAGCGCAGCCGGATGACGCCCCAGTTGCGAGAACAAGGCAGTATCGGTTGCACCCTGCGTACCACCGCGGGCCAGCAACAGGGCGGATGCGATAGAGATGATGACCGCCGGTATCTGCGTGACCAACCCGTCACCAACGGTCAGGATCGCATAGGTTTCAAACGCCGAGGCGACCGGCATACTGTGCACGATCACCCCCATGATCAACCCCATCACCAAGTTGAGCAGGGTAATCAGCAGCCCGGCAATTGCATCGCCCTTGACGAATTTGGATGCCCCGTCCAGCGACCCGAAAAAGGTGGTTTCCTGTTGCTCAAGCTCGCGCCGTTCCTTGGCTTGCTGATGGTCGATGGCGCCGGCAGACATGTCGCTGTCGATGGCAAGCTGTTTGCCCGGCATACCGTCAAGGGCAAAGCGGGCCCCGACCTCGGCCATGCGCGCCGCACCTTTGGTAATCACCATGAAATTCACGATCAGCAGCACGCCGAACACCACGAGGCCCAGGAAGATGCTGCCGCTCATGACGAATTGGGCAAAGCCCTCGATGACGTCACCGGCGGCGTTGGGCCCGGTATGACCCTGCCCGATGATCAGCTTTGTCGACGACACGTTGAGCGACAGGCGCAGCATCAGCGAAGCCAGCAGGATCGTTGGAAAGGACGAGAAATCCAGTGGCCGCTCAATGAACAGGGTCAGGGTGAAAATCAGGATGGCCAGCGCGAACGAGGCCGCAAGGCCAATGTCCAGCACCCAGGATGGCATTGGCAGGATCATCATGACGATCACCGTCATCAAGGCCAACGCCAGTAGAACGGTGGGTGAAAACAGGGATCGGGCGTCAAGCTTTGGCACGCGTCACTCCTGATCGAACGCGATGAACGCAGCAGCAGCGGCGGAGGAGGGAACCAATGAGCCCAAGCGGCCCGTCCCGGTTCGGCCACGACCGGGCGGGATCAAAGGCGCGGCCGCCCGGGAAAAAGGATCGCGGCCCGGGGGTCCCGGTTGCGCCAGCCGCACGCCGTCGAGATTGGCGAGGATGGTTTCAAACCGGTCCGTATAAGCCTGTGCGAGGTCCGGCGTGCGCGAGTGATAGGCACCAACCGCATGCCCCCACGAACCATGTTCGGCATGGAGCGTCTTCAGGAACTGCGCGGCGTAGGCTGCGTTCTGATCCGGATCAAACATAGCGTCTATGGACCGGAAAGCTTTGCCATGCCAGCGGTAGTTGATCTGGAAACAGCCTATATCAAAACTGCGCGCACCCGCTTTGAACACGTCGAAGACAAAGGCCTTGGCCTCGGTCTCGGTGGCGAACCAGTACCCTTTGCCCTCGACATTGACGGTCCAGGGCCAGGGTGTCAGGCGGCCGTTCATCTTGCGCCCGGTCTCGGTTCGAGTGACGGCCAACAGGATATCCTGCGGGACACCTTCGGCCACTGCCGCCCGGCGCGCGGCCCGGTCGCAGACTTCAGTCGCGTGGCCATCCGACCATGCCAGGGCAGCAGGCGCGGCGGCGGCCAGCCAAACGGCGATCGAGATGAAAAACTTGAGCTCTGGCATTCTGCCGGTCCGGGGATTCTTGTGTCCGGGCCAAGCTAGCCAGTTTTGGGTTTACAGAGGGTTATCGGGACCTCAGCCCCGATCGATGCGGCGGCCGAACACAACGCTGGTGTTGGTCCGCAGCACTCCCGGGATCGCCGCTAGCTCATCAACCAGAATGTCCAGATCCTCGATCCGCGGCGCTTCGGCGGACAGCAACAGATCGAATTCTCCATTGATCGACAGGCACAGCTTGACCTCTGGATAGGCTTCCAGCCGCTTGATAATGCGGGCGGTTTCTTTCTGCTGTACCTCCAGCAGGACAACGACCTGGACCTTGGGCGTGTCCTCGGCCTGGCGCAGGATCACCGAATATCCGGCGATCACACCGTTTCTCTCCATCCGGCTGATACGTTCATGCACCGTAGTCCGGGCCACCCCGAGCGTTGCCGCGATATGGGTGGTCGAGGCGCGCGCGTTGTGTTGCAGCGCGGCAATGATGCGGCGATCAAGCTGGTCCATCGATGCTCCGTGTTCCGAAGGGATGGTTCGGGTGTATGCCAGTTTGGCGCCTGCGCTCAAGGCTGATGCGGGTATCGGGGGTGAAGGTCGTCGATGATGATCGGGTGGGCGTGCTCTGCCGATCCGGACAGGTGCGGATGGTCGACCGGCAGGTCCGGATGCTGGTGGATGACCGCGCCCGGCTCGGCGCGAGGCCATGCCAACAGAGCTCCGACCAGACCGCACAGTGACAGAACGGTCAACAAAGCCATGGCCACTGTCGCACCGAACGCTGTCATGACCCATCCGGCCAGCGGGTAGAGAACCAACCAGCAGGCATGCGACAGGGTGAATTGGGCGGCGAAGACGGCCGGGCGGTCTTCGGCGTGGGCCGACCGGGTCAGCAGGCGCCCCGACGGGGTCAGGGTTGCCGAGTATCCGAAGCCGACCAGTGCCCAGATTGCGGACAGCCCGGCAAGGTTCAAAGGTACAGCTGCAGACAGGATTGCAGCAAACGCCATGGAAGCGGTGGCAATTGTGGCACCCGCCAGCATCACTTTGCGGTCCTCGAACCGCCGCAAAACCGCCGGCAAGGCAAATGCCGCCAGCATGGACCCGCTCCCAAATCCGGCCAGCGCGATGGCCACGGCACTGTCGGACAGCCCCAGGCTTGCACGCACGATGACGACGGTATTGACCAGGACCATCGCGCTGAGCGCTGCGGCGCTCCAGCTCAAAGCAAGCAACCCCCGAAGGCGCGGTGTGGCCAGATAGATCCGCAGACCGCGGGTCGTGCGGTCGAAGAACTCGCGCGGCCGGACGGGCGTGGGAGAGGGAAGGGTAACCGACATGACCAACAAGGCCGAGGCGACAAAGCCGAGGCTTGTTCCCAGAAACAGGCTGTCGAAGCTGACGAAGATCAGCAGGAACGCGGCCAGCATCGGGCTCACCAGACTTTCCAGATCATAGGCCAGGCGCGACAACGACAGCGCCTTGGTATAGTCCTGCTGGTCGGTAAGAACGTCTGGTATCGTGGCCTGAAACGCCGGGGTGAACCCGGCCGAAGCAGATTGCAGAACGAAGATCAGAACGTAGACCTGCCAGATTTCGGTCACGAACGGCAGGCACAGCGCCACTGCGGCGCGGACGAGGTCCAGCGTCACAAGGAGTTTTCGTCGGTTCAGCCGTTCCGCAAAGGCCGCCGCCACCGGTGCGACCGTAACATAGGCAACCATCTTTATCGTCAGTGCCGTACCCAGAACCAGGGCCGCAGAGCTTCCGGCAAGATCGTAGGCCAGAAGCCCCAGGGCCACCGTGGCAAGACCGGTGCCCGTCAAGGCCACGATTTGCGCAGCAAGCAGGTGACGATAGACCCGGTTTTGCAGAACGCTCAGCATCACAGGTACTTGGTGATGGCCTTGAAGGCGTCGACCGAGTCGGCGTCGCCCGAAGCAAGGCAATGGTCGACATGATCATGGATCAGTGTCCGCTTGGCATTCGTGATCGCCTTTTCCACGGCAAAAAGCTGCTGAGCGATGTCCGGACAGGGCTCCTGGTCGTCCAGCATTGCGATGACCTTGGCCAGATGCCCATGTGCGCGTTTCAGGCGCGCGATGATCTGCGGGTGTGTTGAATGCTTGTGAGGGTTCATGCATTAACCCTATCCCCCCCATGGGGATGCATCAAGCCTGCCGGAGATCAATCGCGGCATCGGTCCGGATGGCGTTGAGTTTGCAGGCCAAACACCCTATTTCGGGGACGATACCGAACGAAGGAAACACGTGTGGCGAACCATCTGTACAAGAACGACCTGCCCGATGGGCTGGATCTGGGCCCGATCGTGGCCATTGATTGTGAGACCATGGGTCTCAACCCGCACCGGGATCGCCTGTGCGTGATTCAGATGTCCGGGGGTGACGGCGATTGCCATATCGTGCAGGTCGAAAAGGGCCAAACCTCGGCGCCAAACCTGAGTGCCATGCTGGAAAACCCGGATGTGCTGAAGCTGTTTCATTTCGGGCGGTTCGACATTGCCGCGATGTATCATGCCTTCGGGGCGTTGGCCGCTCCGGTATATTGCACCAAGATCGCCAGCCGCCTTGTGCGCACCTATACCGATCGTCATGGACTCAAGAACCTGTGTCAGGAGTTGCTGGGCGTCGATATCTCGAAACAGCAACAGATGAGCGACTGGGGTGCGGAGACCCTGACCGAGGCCCAACTGGATTATGCGGCCTCCGACGTCCTGTATCTGCACCGTTTGCGTGATGCCTTGAACGCGCGGCTGGCGCGTGAAGGGCGCACCGAGATGGCGCAGGCCTGTTTTGACTTCCTGCCGATGCGTGCCAGACTGGATCTGGCCGGATGGCCTGAAACGGATATTTTTGAGCACTCATGACAGACAATGAATCCTTTCTGAAGGTTGCCCGTCAGGTAATCACCGACGAAGCCCGGGCGTTGGATGTTTTGGCCGACAGCCTTGACGACCGGTTTGCCGAAGCCGTTCAGCTGATCCTGCAGGCCACAGGGCGGATCATCATCAGCGGCATCGGCAAGTCTGGACACATCGGCCACAAGATCGCCGCAACCCTGGCCAGCACCGGTACGCCGGCCTATTTCGTTCATCCGGCCGAGGCCAGCCACGGCGATCTGGGGATGGTGTCGAAAGGAGACGTGGTTCTGGCGATCTCCAATTCGGGCGAGGCGCCGGAACTGGCCAATCTTCTGGCCTTTACCCGGCGGTTCGGCATCCCTTTGATCGGCCTGTCCAGCAAGCCCGAAAGCTCGTTGATGAAACAGGCGGACGTGCATTTGCTGATCCCCTCTCTGGGCGAAGCCTGCGGTTATGGGATGGTGCCGTCGATCTCGACCACGCTGACGCTGGCCATGGGCGATGCGCTGGCGATTGCGCTGATGAAATATCGTGACTTCAAACCAGAGGATTTCCGCGCCTTCCATCCGGGCGGCAAACTGGGCGCGCAGCTGAGCGCAGTACGCGATCTGATGCACAGTGGCGATGCGGTGCCGCTGGTTTCTTCCGATACACCGATGAGCGACGCGTTGATCGAGATCAGCCAGAAAGGCTTTGGCGTGGTCGGGGTGACGGACGCGGACGGCAAGCTTGCCGGCATCATCACCGACGGCGACCTGCGGCGCCACATGGAGGGGCTGCTGGACAATACGGCCGCTCAGGTCATGACCCGCAATCCGACCACGATCGCACCAGATTCGCTGGCCGAAGAAGCCGTGGCGATCATGAACGCGCGCAAGATCACCTCGTTGTTCGTCGTCGACCCCGAACAACCGGGATTGGCGCAGGGCCTTCTGCATATTCACGATTGCCTGCGCGTCGGGCTGGGCTGACAGGAGGCGCAGGTGGACCGCTATTCCCGAATGGTGCAGTTCCTGAAGGTTCTGTTGCCGCTGGCGGCGATTCTGCTGCTGTCCACGGTATTCCTGCTGTCGCGCAGCATCGAAACAAACGTCTCGGGTCCGTTTTCCCAAGAGGATATCGACGAACGGCTTGAGGGGCAGCTTGTGACCCGCCCGAACTATCGCGGGACCACCCGCAAGGGCGAAGATGTCCAGGTCGAGGCGGTACGGGCCAGCCAGGGAACTGCCGACAGCGATCCAAGAGCAACGGAATTCCGTGGCCGGTTCGGCCTGTTGAACGGTGGGGTGATCACGCTGGATTCCAACTCGGGGTCGATCCGACCGGACAAGGCGACGGCCACCTTCACGGGGGACGTGGTGATCACCACCACGGACGGTATCCGGGTGACAACAGACCTGTTGAATACTTCTTTGGACGAGATCCGGGGCGATACGCCAGGTCAGGTGCAGGGAACGGGGCCAATCGGAAATTTCTCGGCCGGGCGGATGACATTTGGCGCTGAAAAAGAGGGTGGACCGGTCCATATTCTTTTTACAGATGGCGTTAAGCTGTTATATGAGCCGAAAAAAGCCGAAAGATAGACTGTGTTTGATTTTCGTTTCGTCCTCGTTTGTTTCGCCCTGGCCGTGGGTTCGGTGCCAGCGTCCGCGCAGGAAGCGCAGGTGGCCTTTGGGTCGGTGAAGGCCGATCCCAGTCTGCCGGTCGAAGTGACGTCCGAGACGCTGAACGTCAATCAAGAGGACGGTTCGGCCGAGTTTCTTGGCAACGTCATTGTCGTGCAGGGCGAAATGCGCCTGTCCGCCGGTCGCGTGTTGGTGATCTACAACCAGGATCGGTCGGGGATCGAACGCATGGAGGCGTCGGAAAACGTCGTGCTTGTCAGCCCGCCGGATGCCGCCGAGGGGGACTGGGCGGAATACACCATCGACTCGGGTGTGATCGTGATGAAGGGCAACGTTCTGCTGACGCAGGGGCCCAGCACGATCAGCGGCGACCAGATGATCGCGAACCTGACCAGCGGAACCGCGACCATGTCGGGGCGGGTCAAGACGATCCTTCAGCAGGGCGGCAATTGATGGCGGGCCCGCAACTGTCCGTTGCCGAAGGGTCTCAGGGTCTGAAGATTCAGAAACTGCGCAAATCCTATCGCAAAAAGACCGTGATCCGGGACGTGTCGATGACGCTGGACCGGTCCGAGGTCGTGGCGTTGCTAGGGCCGAACGGCTCGGGCAAGACGACCACGTTCTATTCCGTTGCCGGGCTGGTGTTCCCCGAGGCCGGAACGGTCACTTTGGACGGTCAGAATGTGACCACGCTGCCGATGTATCGCCGGGCGCGCATGGGCATCGGGTATCTGCCGCAGGAAATGTCGATCTTTCGCGGCTTGAGTGTCGAGGACAATATCTCGGCCGTGCTCGACATTGCGGTGAAGCATGTGCACCGCCGCAAGGAACGTCTGGAAGAGCTGCTTTCGGACTTTTCGATCGAGCATTTGCGGCGGGCGCCTGCACTTGCATTGTCGGGCGGTGAGCGCCGTCGCGTCGAGATAGCCCGCTGTCTGGCCGCCGACCCCAAGTACCTGCTGCTGGACGAGCCGTTTGCCGGCGTCGACCCGATCAGCGTGGGCGATATCCGGCATCTGGTGGCGGATCTGAAGAAGCGTGGAATCGGCGTACTGATCACCGACCACAACGTGCGGGAAACGCTGGAAATTGTGGACCGCGCCTATATCCTGCACGACGGGCAGGTGCTGATGTCCGGATCGCCCGACGAGGTGGTGGAAAACGAAAATGTCCGCCGCGTGTATTTGGGTGAAAACTTCAAGATTTCATAGGCTTAGCTGTGATTGCGCCAGGCGCATGACAGAATTCGCGTATATACACTCCTGTTTTGATTGACTCTTCTGCCGCCTCTTGGCTCAATTGGGACATGGCATTTTCGCGGTTCCAGACTGGATCTCGATCTCCCTTCTCCGAAGGGCCCTACCGAGGACAACCGCGAAACATGTCTCTACCCCCCACCCGATAAAAACAAGCATGTCACCTGACGTGACGTCATAATGGGTGTGAATTGTGAAGGAGATCACATGCGTTACCAAATCAGCGGCAAACAGATCGACATTGGTGCAGCCTTGCAGACACACGTGCAGGACGCATTGGGCGAGGTCGTGAGCAAATATGCTCAGCGACCGACGGATGCCAACGTCGTCTTTTCCCGTTCAGCGCATGAGTATGTGTGCGAAACCACCATACATATGTCCACGGGCCTGACAGCCCAGGCCAAGGCACATGCAACCGAAATCTATGCAGCATTCGAGGCGTGCTGCGAAAAGATGGAGAAACAGCTGCGTCGCTACAAGCGTCGCCTCAAGGACCACCATCGTGAACGGGCTCAGCCGGTTGAACTCTTCGGAGCGTCATCTTATATCCTCGCCTCGAACGAATCGGACGTGGCCGACGAACCCGACTCATTGCAGCCCATCATCGTGGCTGAGATGGAAACCAAGATCCCATCGTTGAGTGTCGGCGAAGCTGTCATGCAAATGGAATTGGCCGGCGCCCCGGTGCTGGTGTTCAGGAATGAAAACAAGGACGGATTGAACGTCGTGTATCGCCGGGATGACGGCAATATCGGCTGGATCGATCCGTAACAGGCAAGAATTGGGCGGGGCCCCCGGATTCTGGGGGCGTCGCCGTGGAGCAAAACATGGATTTGTCGAGCATACTGAAGCCCGAAGCGGTGCGCGTGCTATCTGCAGCGTCCAGCAAAAAACGGTTGTTTCAGGAAATCGGTGACGTCGCTGCGGGCGCACTCGGACTTGATCCGCAGACCATCGTAGACTGCCTGCTGGAGCGGGAAAGCCTTGGGCCGACCGGCGTTGGCCATGGTGTTGCCCTGCCACACGCCCGTTTGTCCGAGATCGACTCGGTTGCCGGCGTGTTCGTCATGCTGGAAAAGCCCATCGACTTCGGATCGGTCGACCGTCAGCCCGTGGATCTGGCCTTTGCGCTGTTCGCCCCGGAAGACGCCGGTGTCGAGCACCTCAAGGCCTTGGCGCTGGTATCGCGCACGCTGCGCGACGGCGCGGTCTGCTCGAAGCTTCGGGCCAACCCGGATCCGGTCAAGCTGTATGCGATCCTGACCACAGCCCAGTCCATGCAAGCTGCCTGAGACCTGTTAGAAAGAAAAAAGCCCCCGGTTTTCGGGGGCTTTTTTCGTCTGGGGCCATGCTTAACCGCCGGTTCCCATCTCGAGCGTCCACCAGATCTTCCCGCCGTTTTCCTGGTGCCATGCAAACCCCATCTGGGTTGCTTGCGGGTCCATGATCACCGATCGCGGACCCGGTTCCTGCATCCACGCGGCCAGGGTTTCGGTTTCGGTCTCGTAGGTCTCGGAAATCGCTTCACCCAGGAAACGCCCCGCATAACCGGCACGGGCCACCCGGTCGAGCGGCGAAGATCCGTCCGAGCCGAAATGCCAGGGCCGGTTCTGCCGCGACATGTCCTTGGCGTGCGTCGCCGCCGCTGCGTTCAACTGCGCGTTCAACTGCACCGACTGCAGTCCCGACGCCTGCCGCAGGGCGTTTACGGAATCAAGCATGCGGAACTGCAGTTTTTCGGGATTTCCCCGGATCTTGTAGGCTTTGGGCAGCGGGCGCCCATCCGCACCAAGGGTTGAAGTGCCGCTCACGTCGGTACATGCCGCCAGCGCGACAAGGCAAATCAAGAGCAGGGAAAATATGCGCGTCATGATGTGTCCGGTTTGCTTGTTTCCAATTGGCAATACCCTGCCAGCGGCCCATGAGCAAAGGCTCAAATGCACGAACCCGCATGATTCTGCCGGTTTGATTTGCGACTGAAGCATTCTGGCAATAACATAGAGCGGATTCTTGCACATCTTTCGCAGAGGACCTGTCACCATGGTCAAGAAACGCGTTTTCTCTTCGTCCCGCCGCGGATTCCTCGCAGGCGCATCGTCTTTGCTCGCCAGCCCGGCGATCGCCCAATACATCCCGGGCGACCCATTGCGCCCTGCACCCGAGCCTGAACCGGCCGTTCGCCGCAACGTGTCGGGGTTCAAGGCGCAGCAGTGGCAGCCCTACTTCTCGAACACCCGGAACGGGGCGATTCTGGTCGACACCGTTTCCCGCGCTTTGCACTACTGGTCGGAAGATCAGACCGTCTACAAGCTGTACCCGTCCTCGGTTCCGCTGACCGAAGAACTGACCCGCCGCGGTCGCACAAGTGTCATCCGCAAGGTCGAAGGGCCCAGCTGGTCGCCGACGCCGTCGATGAAGAAAAGAAACCCGGAATGGCCGGATTACATCCCTCCGGGGCCCGATAACCCGCTGGGAACGCACGCGTTGTATCTCAGCTGGAAGTATTACCGGATCCACGGAACCCACGATACGCGGAAAATCGGCCGCCGGTCGTCGAACGGGTGCATCGGGTTGTTCAACGAGAACATCGCAGAGCTGTACGCCATGGCGAAGGTCGGGACGCAAGTGTTGCTAATTTGACGACATTTTCGCGCGCCAACCCGCTTGCACTGCAAGTTGCAATTGCATTCGTTCTGCTTTGCTGATTAGAAAAAACCACGAGGTAAGTCTTAGGTGTGTGGTTCCGCAATTGGGATCGCGCAAACTCTGGAGGTTAATATGAAGAAACTTGTACTCGCTGCTGCACTGACCGCTGCTGCTTCGACCGCATATGCTGGCAACCTGGAAGAGCCGGTTGTTGAGGCACCTGTTGTCGTCGAAGAAACCCAGGGCTCGTCGCAGGGCATCATCCTGCCGCTGATCCTGCTGGTCGTTGTTGCCGCAGCTGTTGCCGCAGGCTAAGTCCAACGGACTACGACAAAAAAGAAAGGCGGTGGATTTCCACCGCCTTTTTTCGTGCTTGTTTCCGGGCCGGTTCAGTCCAGCCAGCCTTTGAGGTTGTCCTCGACAACCTTGCCCAAGGCCGCGATATGCGCGTCCTCGTCGTTGAGGCAGGGAATGTAGGTAAAGCTTTCGCCGCCGGCGTGCTCAAAGCTTTCGCGGATCTCTTCGTTGATCTCTTCCAGCGTTTCAATGCAGTCCGACGAAAATGCCGGGGCGATGACGGCTATGTTCTTTTTGCCCTGCCGAGCCAGTTCCGCGACATGGTCGACAGTGTAGGGCTTCAGCCATTCCTCGGGCCCGAATCGTGACTGGAAGGTGGTCACCAGTTGATCATCCGCCCAGCCCAGCCGTTCTTTCAGCAGGCGTGACGTCTTGGCGCACTGGCAGTGGTACGGATCACCCTGCATCAGATAGCGTTCCGGCATGCCGTGATAGGAGCACACCAAAACGTCCGGCTTGGTCTCCATCGCGGCATAGGCCGTCTCGACCGACTGCGCGAGGGCGTCGATATAGGCCGGCTCGTCGAAATAGGCGGGCACCGTGCGGCTGGCGGGCTGCCAGGCCTCGTCCATCAGTGCGCGAAAGAACTGGTCGTTCGCGGTGGCGGTCGTAGCGCCGGCATATTGCGGATAGAGCGGGAAGAACAGGATGCGGTCGCAGCCCTCGGCCACCATCTGGCGGACCTTCGACTTGGTCGAGGGGTTTCCGTAACGCATGCAGAAATCCACCATGACCTTGTCGCCATACCGGTCCTGCATCGCCGCACGCATCTTGCTGGTCTGGTCCTTGGTGATGGTCATCAGCGGGCTTTCGCCCTTGTCGTGGTTCCAGATCGACTTGTACGCAGCGCCCGAGCTGAAGGGACGTTTGGTCAGGATGATGGCCTGCAGGATCGGCTGCCATTTCCAGGCCGGATAGTCGATCACCCGCCGGTCGGACAGGAACTCGTTCAGATAGCGGCGCATCGGCCAATAGCTGTAGTCGTCCGGGGTGCCGAGATTGGCCAGAAGAACGCCGACGCGGCCCATCTTCACTTTTGGGTGGTCTGCCGGAGCGTGTTCCGGGCGGGTGGCATCGAACATGGTGAGCTTCCTGAATTCTGGTTTAGAGGCTGAAATAATCGGTTCGGTCAGCGGGTCAATCGGACAGTTTGCCTTCTTTCGTGCCAAGGGCGTCGGCCAGTCTCATCTGGGCCTTGCCAGGGCGCAACGGCTTGGGCTGGCTGGCATCCGGCGCCCAGCCCGTCAGGCAGATCAGCTCGAACGTGGCACTCAGCCGGCCTTCGGGAGATGTGAAATGCGCGGCGTAAATCTCTTGGGCCCGGGAAAAGACCGCGCGGCGCGACGGGTGTTTCAACCGCTGGGTCATGGCGTTGGTTTCACCCATCGCGCGCAGGTCCCGCATCAGGTGCCACAGGTCGCGATACGTCGCCGTCAGGGGCACTTTGTCCGCAACAGGCAATGCAAAACCCGCACGCTGCAGCAGCGCGCCAAGATCTCGCAACTCGGCCATCGGCGCGACACGGGGGCTGAGACCGCCGGTCACCTCGACCTCGGCCTGACCCAGCGCGGCCCGCAATTCGTATAGCGTTTCACCGCCCAGACACACCACCAACAACAACCCGTCGGGCTGCAGCGCGCGGGCACATTGGATCAGCTGTCCCACCGGATCGTTGGCCCAATGCAGGGCCATCGCATGGACCACCAGATCATGCGCAGCGGGTTTGAGGTCCAGCACGTCGGCATCGGCCACGACCCGGGCGCCCGGCAGGACCGGCGCCCAAATCTCGGGGTAGGGGGCTACGATCGCTGGCGCAGTAAAGGATTTGTTAACCATGGAAAGGCGATCCTGCACCTCGTCCATGGCGGCGTGGTGCAGAAAAAGGGCTTCGTCGCTGATCCGCGCGCGGTGTGCCGCAAGCGTTTTGCGATCGAACAGCGAGGGTGCATTGGGTGCTGGCAAATCCATAAGCCGCAATTATCGCATATGGCAGCGGATTCAAACCGCGATCGAGGTCGTGTATCCGCCACGCTGCATCGGCTGCGGCGAGATGGCGGCCTCGGATTTCGGCCTGTGCGGGCCGTGCTGGCGCGAGACCCCGTTCATCGGCGGGACGGTCTGCCACAGTTGCGGTGCGCCGGTGCCTGGCAGCGATGATGGTCACCGAATCGACTGCGACGATTGTTTGCGCCGCCCACAACCGTGGGCCGAGGGGCGCGCGGCATTGCTGTATCAGGGACGGGCGCGGTCACTGGTTCTGGCCCTGAAGCACGGGGATCGTTCCGAACTGGCAAAACCTGCGGCGCGTTGGATGGCGCAGGCCGGTCGCACCCTGTTTCGACCGGATACGGTGATCGCCCCGGTGCCGCTGCATTGGTCGCGGCTGCTGAAGCGCCGATACAACCAGTCCGCTCTTTTGTCGCTCCAACTGGGAAAGGAGGCGGGCCTGCCGGTCTGTCCGGATCTGTTGATACGCAAGCGGCGTACCCCACCGCTGGAAGGGAAAACGGCCGCCGAGCGGGCCGAAACGCTGCGCGATGCGATCGCCGTGTATCCGCGCAGGGCGGACCGCTTGAAGGGGCGCCATGTGTTGCTGGTCGATGACGTGATGACATCGGGTGCGACCCTGGCGGCCTGCACCCATGCCTGCCGAGAGGCCGGTGCGGCTCATATTTCCGTGTTGGTACTGGCGCGCGTTGCCAAGGATGCCTAATTCCCCCTAGATTGCGCGAAATCCAAGGGAACGGACCATGAAACCGGTTGTCATCTATACCTCGCCGCTGTGCGGCTTTTGCCACGCGGCCAAACGGCTGCTAAATCAGAAAGGCGTCGCTTTCGAGGAAATCGACGTTTTGATGAACCCCAAACACAAGCCCGAGATGATCCAGCGGGCAGGCGGACGGCGCACGGTGCCTCAGATCTTCATTGGTGACACCCATGTCGGTGGCTGCGACGATCTGTACGAACTCGAACAGGCCGGCAAGCTGGACCCGCTGTTGGCCGCTTGATGAGAACCGCCCTACTGCAGATCACCTCGTCGGACGACCCGGCCGCGAACCTGGACATGGTGCGCGCCATGATGGCCGAGGCCGCGGGCGGGGGCGCGGGGTTCATCCTGACGCCCGAGGTCACCAACTGCGTCTCGACCAGCGGAACGCGCCAACGCGAGGTATTGCAGCACGAGGAAGACGACATCACACTGGCGGGCCTGCGCGAACAGGCGGCGGAATTGGGCGTGTGGCTGCTGATCGGATCGCTGGGGCTGAAGACTCATGACGCCGACGGGCGGTTCGCCAACCGATCCTTCATGATCGACCCGCAGGGCGGGATCGTGGCGCGCTATGACAAGATCCACATGTTCGACGTGCAGGTCACCGAGACCGAGACCTTTCGCGAATCGGCCAGCTATCGCCCCGGGTCGCGCGCGGTGATCGCCGAGACCGCCTTCGGCAAGGTCGGCATGACCATCTGCTACGACATCCGGTTCCCGCATCTGCACGCCGCGCTGGCGCAGGGCGGGGCCACGATCCTGACGGTTCCGGCGGCGTTCTCTCCGGTGACCGGCGCGGCCCATTGGGAACCGCTGCTGCGCGCCCGCGCCATCGAGACCGGCTGTTGGGTCATTGCCCCCGCGCAGACCGGGGAACACCCCAAGACCCGCGGCAAGACGCGCCAGACCCACGGGCACAGCATGGTCGTATCGCCCTGGGGCGAGGTGCTGATCGACGCAGGCACTCAGACCGGCATTCACTTTTTTGATCTGGATGATAGGTCTGTTACAGAGGCACGGCGGCGCGTGCCGTCCCTGACACATGTCCGCCCGTTCGACGGGCCCTGATCCAGAACCGGGTAATGACTGACGAAACCAACGCCCTGGCGGTCGCGCTGTTCAGCGAGATTCTGACCGCGGACCAATTGCTGCGGAACCGGCTGAGCCGGGTGCTGCCCAAGGGCATGGAAATCTCGCATTTCTCGGTGCTGAACCACCTGGTGTTCGTGGGGGGCGAGCGGACGCCCGCCCAACTGGCCAGCACATTCCATGTGACCCGTGGAGCGATGACCAACACCTTGGCCAAGCTGGAATGGGCCGGATACATCCACATCCGCCCCGATTGGGACGATGCCCGCCGCAAGATGGTGGCGATCAGCCCGGCCGGCCGCCGGGCGCGGGATCAGGCGATCTCGGCCATCGCGCCTCTGATCAACCGGGTCGTGGGCGAGCTGGGCCTTGAGCGTGTGCGCACGACCCTGCCGGTTCTGCGCGACCTGCGCATGAAGCTGGAAGAGGAATAGGCCTCAGCCCGACTTCACGCTGGCGGTGACATAGTTCACGCTCAGATCCCGGTCCGAGATCGACCAGCTCCAGGTGATCGGGTTAAATACGAATCCCTTGCGGTCCACCGGGTCCAGACCGGCCTGGCGCAGCAGGTTGAACAGCTCGTCCGGGGTGATGAACTTGGACCATTCATGCGTGCCGCGCGGCAGCCAGCGCATGACGACCTCTGCCCCGAAAATCGCCATCGCATAGGATTTCGGGTTGCGGTTGATGGTCGAACAGATTTCCAGCCCGCCCGGTTTCAACAGCTGTTGCGTGGCGGTCAGATAGGCCAGCGGATCGGCCACATGCTCGACCACCTCCATGTTCAGAACCACGTCGAACTGTTCGCCCGCGTCGGCCATCGCCTCGGCGGTGGTGTGGCGATAGTCGATCTGAAGGCCGGATTGCTCGGCATGGATGCGGGCCACGGGCAGGTTGCGCTCGGCCGCGTCGGCGCCCACGACCTCGGCGCCCAGCCGCGCCATCGGCTCGCTCAGCAACCCGCCGCCGCAGCCGATATCCAGCAGGCGCAGGCCCGCGAACGGTTTCGCTGCCGTCAGGTCCCGGTCAAATTCGCCCGCGATCTGCTGTGTGATATAGTCCAGACGGCACGGATTGAGCATGTGCAGAGGTTTGAATTTCCCGTGCGGGTCCCACCATTCGGCGGCCATGGCCTCGAATTTTGCGATCTCGGACGGGTCCACCGTGTTCGGATGCGCTTGCATTCCTGTCTCCGTGTGCTCTTTTACGCTGTAGGACTATATAGGGCCATAATGGACAAGTACCCGGACCAAAAGCGCGCAGTGCAATATCTTTACCCGCCGGTCGATCCGTTCGACCAGCGCGTGGTGGATATGGGCGATGGGCACCGCATCTATGTGGAACAATGCGGCAATCCCGACGGGATTGCGGTGGTGGTTCTGCATGGCGGCCCCGGTGGCGGCTGCAGCCCGGCCATGCGGCGCTATTTCGACCCCGAGGTCTTCCGGGTGATTCTGTTCGACCAGCGCGGCTGCGGCCGGTCGCGGCCCACGGCCTCGGTCGAGAACAACACGACGTGGCACCTGGTGGCCGATATCGAGCGCCTGCGGAAACTGTTCGAGATCGACGACTGGATCGTATTCGGCGGCAGCTGGGGCGCCACGCTGGCGCTGATCTATGCCCAAACCCACCCCGACCGGGTGACCCGCCTGGTTCTGCGCGGCGTGTTTCTGGCCACGCAGGCGGAGCTTGGCTGGTTCTATGGCGGCGGGGCCGGCAAGTTCTGGCCCGAGCAATGGGCGCGCTTCACCTCCCTGCTGCGCGACTCGGAACTGTCCGACACAATCGGCGCCTACAACAAGCGGCTGTTTTCGGGCGATCGCGCGACTGAGATCCTGTACGCCCGCGCCTGGTCGCACTGGGAAAACGCGCTGGCCTCGATCCACACGAACGGGGCCGTCGGTGAAAGCCCCGGCGAATATGCGCGCACCTTCGCGCGGCTCGAGAATCACTATTTCATCAACAAGGCGTTTCTGGAACATGACGGCCAGATTCTGGACCGGATGGACCGGATCGCGCATATCCCCGGCCATATCGTGCAAGGCCGGTACGACATGATCTGCCCCCCGCAGGCGGCTTGGAGCCTGGCCGAGAAATGGCCCGAGGCCGAGCTGAAGATGGTGCGGCAGGCCGGTCACGCCCTGTCGGAGCCTGGGATCAGCGCCGAACTGGTGCGCATCATGGACCGAATCGCGCAGGAGGTGGCATGACCCGCATCGACCGCCGTGCTCTGTTCACCTCGGGTGCCGCCGCAGCCCTGCTGGCCGCGACGGGGGCCTCGCTGGCGGATACGCCGAAATCGGGCGGCGTGCTGCGCATCGCCGTGCCGCGCGATGACAGCCTGGACCGGCTGGCCCGGGGTGCGGTGTTCGACACCCTGACCGAGATCGCGCCGGACGGCACTCTGCGCGGCGAGCTGGCGACCGCATGGCAGACCGATTCCGAGGCCCGGGTCTGGACCTTCGACCTGCGTGCGGATGCAGTGTTTCACGACGGTGCGGCGCTGACGGCCGGGGATGTTCTGGCGGTCATGTCCGAGGTCGGGCGCGCCGAAGCCCTGGCGCCGGACCGCATCCGGATCGAACTGGCCGTGGCCAACCCCGGCCTGCCTTTCCTGCTGGCCGATACCCGGTTCGTCATTACCCGCGACGGGCAGAGCGTTTCGCCGCTGCAGCAGGCGAACGGCACCGGGAGTTACCGGGTCGAACGGGCCGAAGACGGGCGCCATTTCCGCGGCCGCCGGGTCGCGGGCCACTACAAGGATGGCCGTGCCGGCTGGCTGGAGGCGGTCGACATCATCGTGATCCCCGACCCGGCCGTGCGGGCCGAGGCGCTGCGTGACCGCTATGTGGACGTGTCGGTGCTGCCGGCGGCGCAAGGGCTGCGCGGTCTGGGTGGCGTGCGGTTCTTCCCCAACGAATCAGAGATGTCGCTGGCAATCTCCGGCACCGTGGGTCTGCCACGCCGGATCGGGCGGGGCGCGCCGTTGGACGATGGGCGCATCGCGGAACGCTGGTGGATGGCCTGAGACCGACCTGAAAACTGACGCGGATTGTCCGTTGGTTGACGGCAGGGGTTGCAGACTCGGGGCGTCCTGCGTATATGCAGTTGCAACAGCGGCGTGTCGGACTTCTGGTCCGAGGCTCCACCGGAAAATTCGACGGGCCGCGCGCCCGTTTTTTTGTGCCCGATTGAAGGGTAGAGCACCATATGACAAACGACCTGATAGCCAAGGCGGCGATCGACCGACGACTGGCCGAGATCATCACTCCGGTGATCGAGGATCTGGGATATGAGTTGGTCCGCATCCGCCTGATGAGCGGCAAGCAGACCACGCTGCAGATCATGGCCGACAAGCCCGATGGCGGCATCGAGGTGGATGACTGCGCCGAGATCTCGAACGCGGTCAGCGCCACGCTGGACGTCGAGGACCCGATCCTTGACGCCTATACGCTCGAGGTGTCCAGCCCTGGCATCGACCGCCCGCTGACGCGGCTGAAGGACTTCGAGATGTTCGAGGGCTACGAGGCCAAGCTGGAAACCACCGAGCTGATCGACGGCCGCCGCCGCTTCAAAGGGGAACTGGCCGGTGTCGAAGGGGATGAGGTTCTGATCAACATCCCCAACGGCGAAGAGACCGTGACAATCGGTCTGCAATTCGACTGGCTGAGCGATGCCAAGCTGGTCCTGACCGATGACCTGATCAAGGAAATGCTGCGCCAGCGCAAGGATGCCGGCGCCCTGAACGAAAACGCTTTCGACGAGATTGAGACCGAAGGGTCCGAAGAGGAGACGAACTGATGGCAATCACCTCAGCAAACCAGCTTGAGCTGTTGCAGACCGCCGAGGCTGTGGCCCGCGAAAAGATGATCGACCCCGGTCTGGTCGTCGAAGCGATGGAGGAATCGCTCGCCCGTGCCGCCAAGAGCCGCTACGGCGCGGAAATGGACATCCGTGTGTCCATCGACCGCAAGACCGGCAAGGCGACCTTTACCCGGGTCCGCACCGTGGTCGCGGATGACGAGCTTGAGAACTATCAGGCCGAGATGACCGTCGAGCAGGCCAAGCAATACATGGAATCGCCCGAGATCGGTGACGTCTTCGTGGAAGAGGTCCCGCCGGTGGAAATGGGCCGGATCGCCGCTCAGTCGGCCAAGCAGGTGATCCTGCAGAAGGTTCGTGAGGCCGAGCGTGACCGCCAGTACGAAGACTTCAAGGATCGTGTCGGCACCATCATCAACGGCGCCGTCAAGCGCGAGGAATTCGGCAACGTGATCGTCGACCTGGGCGGGGCCGAGGCGGTTCTGCGCCGCAACGACAAGATTGGCCGCGAAAGCTATCGCCCCAATGACCGGGTGCGCGCCTACATCAAGGAAGTGCGCCGCGAAACGCGCGGTCACCAGATCTTCCTGTCGCGCACCGCGCCCGAGTTCATGGCCGAGCTGTTCAAGATGGAAGTGCCGGAAATCTATGACGGCATCATCGAGGTCAAGGCCGTGGCCCGTGACCCCGGTTCGCGTGCCAAGATCGCGGTCATCTCGTATGACAACTCGATCGACCCCGTCGGCGCCTGCGTTGGTATGCGCGGCAGCCGCGTGCAGGCCGTCGTGAACGAGCTGCAGGGCGAAAAGATCGACATCATCCCGTGGAACGAAGACCAGCCGACCTTCCTGGTGAATGCGCTGCAACCCGCCGAGGTTTCCAAGGTGGTTCTGGACGAGGAAGCAGGCAAGATCGAAGTCGTCGTGCCCGAGGAACAGCTGTCTCTGGCGATCGGTCGCCGTGGTCAGAACGTGCGTCTGGCCAGCCAGCTGACCGGTCTGGACATCGACATCATGACCGAGGCCGAAGAATCGGCGCGCCGTCAGAAGGAGTTCGAAGCCCGCACGCAGCTGTTCATGGACAGCCTGGACCTGGACGAATTCTTTGCCCAGCTGCTGGTCTCGGAAGGCTTCACCAACCTGGAAGAAGTGGCCTATGTCGAGCTGGACGAACTGCTGGTGATCGATGGCGTCGACGAAGGCACTGCAAACGAGCTGCAGGCCCGTGCGCGCGAATTCCTTGAGGCACAGGCCAAGGCGGCGCTGGACAGCGCCCGCAGCCTGGGTGCCGAGGACAGCCTTATTGAATTTGAGGGCCTGACACCCCAAATGGTTGAGGCGCTTGCCAAGGACGGCGTCAAGACGCTGGAAGACTTTGCAACCTGCGCTGACTGGGAACTGGCCGGAGGCTGGACCACGGTTGATGGCCAGCGGGTCAAGGATGACGGTATTCTCGAACCCTTTGGCGTGACGCTGGAAGAGGCGCAGGATCTGGTGATGACCGCCCGGGTCATGTTGGGCTGGGTCGACCCCGCCGATCTGGAGCAGCCCGAGGCAGACGTCGAGGACGAAGCAGCAGACGAGGAGGCCGAGGCCTGATTCCAGGCCTCGGGTGGCACACATGGGTCGCGGTGGCGTCCATAAGGAACGGTCCGAAGGGCCAGAGCGGAAATGCATCGCCACGGGCGAGGTGCAGCCTCGGTACGGGCTGATCCGCTTTGTAACCGGCCCGGATGGGCAGGTTTTCCCGGATGTCGCGTCCAAGTTGCCGGGTCGGGGCGTTTATGTCTCGGCGGATCGCAAGGCGCTGGACACGGCCGTCGGCAAGAAG
Organism: Ruegeria sp. BC8; assembly: GCF_056535705.1. NCBI lineage: Bacteria > Pseudomonadati > Pseudomonadota > Alphaproteobacteria > Rhodobacterales > Roseobacteraceae > Ruegeria > Ruegeria sp. BC8. Next base: position 3,299,523 of record NZ_JBQFIV010000001.1, read on the forward strand.
CTGTTTGCACGCGGGTTCAAGGCGCAGGTGACTGTACCGCAGGACCTTGTGGACGAGGTGGAGCGTCAATTGTCGCGCCGCGTGATCGAATTGATCAGCCTGGCGCGAAAGTCCGGCGATGCGGTCGCCGGGTATGAAAAGGTCAAGTCCTGGCTTGACCGCGAAGAGGCCTGGGTTCTGATTCAGGCGGTCGATGGTTCCGGGCGCGGCAAGTCCAAGCTGAGCACGCCGCATTTCGGGAAATACATCGGCTGGCTGACCGCAGACGAGCTTGGGGCGGCATTTGGGCGCCAAACGGTGATTCATGCGGCGCTCGCCTCTGGCGGACTCGCCAAACGTGTTGTAGAGGAAGCGCAGCGCCTGCGTGGCTTGCGCGATATGGATGACGGCGGCAAGGGCCGCGCGGAAGGGTAAGAAGCTTTATGAGCGATAGTGACGGCAAAAAGACATTGGGTCTTCGTGGCGGGGCACGCCCCGGGAATGTGAAACAGAGTTTCAGCCACGGACGCACCAAGAATGTCGTGGTGGAAACCAAACGCAAGCGCGTGGTGGTTCCCAAGCCGGGAGCGTCCAAGCCCAGCGGTGGCGCTGCGCCGTCGGGTGATCCTTCGCGCCGGCCGGCCGGGATTTCCGATGCCGAGATGAATCGGCGCCTGAAGGCATTGCAGGCGGCCAAGGCCCGTGAGGTCGAGGAAGCCGAACGCCGCGAGGCCGAGGAAAAGGCGCGCGCCGAAGAGCGTGAACGCCGCCGCGCCGAACAGGAGGCCAAAGAGCGCGAACAGCGCGAGGCCGAGGAGAAAGCCCGGCAGAAAGCCGAGGAAGAAGAGCGCAAGCAGAAAGAGGCCGAAGAAGCCGCTCAGCGCGCCGCAGCAGAAGCCGCGGCCGCGAAAGAGGCGCCCAAAGCCAAGGCCCCCGCGGCCAGCAAGCCTGCGCCAGCGGAAACACCGCGCAAGGCGGATCGAGAACAGCGTCAGACCCGCGGCAAGGGCCGTGACGATGGCCGCCGTTCGGGCAAGCTGACCCTGAATCAGGCGCTTTCGGGCGGTGAGGGTGGTCGGCAGCGTTCGATGGCATCGATGAAGCGCAAACAGGAGCGTGCGCGGCAGAAAGCCATGGGCGGCTCGGTCGAACGGGAAAAGGTGATCCGCGAGGTTCAACTGCCCGAGGCGATCGTCGTATCGGAACTGGCCAACCGTATGGCCGAACGCGTCGCCGATGTCGTCAAGTCGCTTATGAACATGGGTATGATGGTCACGCAGAACCAGACCATCGACGCCGACACTGCCGAACTGATCATCGAAGAATTCGGCCACAAGGTCGTGCGGGTTTCGGATGCGGATGTCGAGGATGTCATCTCGGATGTCGAGGACAAGGATGAAGACCTGCAGCCCCGTCCGCCGGTCATTACCATCATGGGTCACGTCGACCACGGCAAAACCTCGCTGTTGGACGCGATCCGCGACGCCAAAGTCGTTGCGGGCGAGGCCGGTGGCATTACCCAGCATATCGGCGCCTATCAGGTGCAGACCAACGACGGCACTACGCTGACCTTCCTGGATACGCCTGGCCACGCGGCCTTTACCTCGATGCGCTCGCGCGGTGCTCAGGTAACGGACATCGTGGTGCTGGTTGTCGCGGCGGATGACGCTGTGATGCCGCAGACGGTCGAGGCAATCAACCACGCCAAGGCCGCCGGTGTTCCGATGATCGTTGCGATCAACAAGGTCGACAAGCCCGAGGCCAACCCGGACAAGGTGCGCACCGACCTGCTGCAGCACGAGGTGATCGTCGAGAAGATGTCCGGCGAGGTTCAGGATGTCGAAGTGTCGGCCATCACGGGCCAGGGTCTGGACGATCTGCTGGAAGCCATCGCGCTGCAGGCCGAGATTCTGGAGCTGAAGGCCAACCCGAACCGCGCCGCGCAAGGCGCCGTGATCGAGGCGCAGCTGGACGTGGGCCGTGGCCCGGTCGCGACCGTTCTGGTCCAGAAGGGCACGCTGCGCCAAGGCGACATCTTCGTCGTGGGCGAGCAGTACGGCAAGGTCCGCGCGCTGATCAACGACAAGGGCGAGCGCGTCCAGGAAGCCGGGCCTTCGGTTCCGGTCGAGGTTCTGGGTCTCAACGGTACGCCCGAGGCCGGTGACGTTCTGAACGTGACCGAGACCGAGGCGCAGGCCCGCGAGATCGCCGAGTACCGCGCGCAGGTTGCCAAGGACAAGCGCGCCGCCGCCGGTGCCGCGACCACGCTGGAACAGCTGATGCAGAAGGCCAAAGAAGACGAGAACGTGGCCGAGCTGCCCATTCTGGTCAAGGCCGACGTGCAGGGCTCGGCCGAGGCGATCGTCCAGGCGATGGAGAAGATCGGCAACGACGAGGTGCGCGTGCGCGTGCTGCACTCGGGCGTCGGCGCCATCACCGAAACCGATATCGGCCTGGCCGAAGCGTCGGGTGCTCCGGTCTTTGGCTTCAACGTCCGGGCCAACGCATCGGCGCGCAACACCGCCAACCAGAAGGGCGTCGAGATCCGCTACTACTCGGTAATCTACGATCTGGTGGATGACGTCAAAGCCGCCGCCTCGGGCCTGCTGAGCGCCGAGATCCGCGAGAAGTTCATCGGCTATGCCGAGATCAAGGAAGTGTTCAAGGTCACCGGCGTCGGCAAGGTTGCCGGCTGTCTGGTCACCGAGGGCGTTGCCCGCCGTTCGGCCGGCGTGCGCCTGCTGCGCGACAACGTGGTGATCCACGAAGGCACGCTGAAGACGCTGAAACGCTTCAAGGACGAAGTGGCCGAGGTTCAGTCGGGTCAGGAATGCGGTATGGCGTTCGAGAACTACGACGATATCCGCCCCGGCGACGTGATCGAGATCTTCGAGCGCGAGGAAGTCACCCGCACGCTGGATTGATCCGGTCGAAATCGAAAGAAACGGCGGTCCCCAGGGCCGCCGTTTTCGCTTTCAGGGGTGGTCGTTCAGAAACGTCCCGTCATTGAGGATGATGTCGAAATGGTGCGTGCCCGGCTGCAGGTCAAAGTTGACCGCATGCCCGGCCTTGCGCAACGCTTCGGCATAGTCGCGGCTCTGGCGGATGAACTCGGCCGTGTCCCGCTCGCCCACCGTGACCCGGTAGCGCGGCCCGGGCGCGGGCAGGTTCAGGATGGGGGACAGGTCGTGCAGCTCGACCGGGGTCAGTTGCAGGGGATCGTTGACCGGGGTCAGACTGATCGGTTCCAGATCGTAGACGCCGCTGATCAGGATGACTTCGCGCACCCGCAGGCCGATCCGGGCGAATTGGTCGGCCGAGGTCGCCATGACCATCGCCGCCAGATGCGCGCCGGCGCTGTGCCCGGACAGGGTGACATGCGAGGCATCGTACCCCAGCGACTTGGCCCGGGTGGCCAGCCACATCAGCGCGGTCCGGCATTCATCGACCATCTGGCCCAGCCGCGCGTCCGGGGCGAGCGTGTAGTTCACCGTCGCAAAGGCCTGCCCGCCTTGGACCAGCGCGGGCGCCATCATCGCCGAGTCGCGCTGGCTGAGCGCCTGCCAATAGCCGCCGTGGATAAACACATGCAGCGGTGCGCCGGGCGCGCGGGCGGGAAAGAAATCCAGCACCTGCGCGGGAGTGTCGCCATAGCCGAGGGTCTCTTGCACCGTCAGTTGCGCCCGCGCCTGCGCGCTGAGCACTGAATAGGCCGCCAGATAGGGCGCAAGGTCGCCGCCGATCATCGAACTGGGCGCGTATTCGCGCTCCAGCTCGGCTTGGGTAAATCCGCGATACAGCATGGCTCAGCCCTGTCCGCCGTACATCAGGTCGGTGCGCACGTCATAAAGGTCATGGAAGAATCGCAACTCCAGCGCCTTGCGCAGGAAGGCCACGCCGCTGGAGCCGCCGGTGCCGGGCTGCATGCCGATCACACGTTCGACGGCAGTCGCATGGTCGAACCGCCACCGCTGGAACAGCGATTCCACATCCATCAGCTTTTCGGCCAGCGCATACAGGTCCCAGTATCGGCCCGTGTTCCGGTAGATCTCGGCCCAGATCTTCACGATGCGCGGATCGCCGGAATAGGTCTTTGAATAGTCCCGGTCCAGCAAGTCCTGCGGCACGTCAAACCCCTGCCGCGCCAGCATGTGCAACACCTCGTCATACAGCGACGGTTTGACCAGGGCGCCGGTCAGCATCTCCATCACTTCGGGGTCGTGCTCATGCACCTTCAGCGTGGCGGTGTCCTTGTTGCCCAGGATGAATTCGATCTGGCGATAGCCGTAACTCTGGAAGCCGGATGAATTGCCCAGCGCCTTTCGGAAGGTCATATAATCGGCCGGGGTCATGGTCAGCAGGGTCTCCCATGCCGCGATCAGCTGGCGCTGGATCGCCTTGATCCGGTCCAGGTTCTTCATCGCGGGGCCGAACTCATCCTGCTGCAGGAACCGGCGCACCTCGACCAGCTGATGGTGCATCAGTTTCAGCCAAAGCTCGCTGACCTGGTGGATGATGATGAAGAGCATCTCATCGGGTTGGGCCGGGTCCTGAAAGGTTTTCTGCAGCTTCAGCAGGGTCTTGAGTTGCAGGAAATCGCCATAGCTTTTGCGGTGCGTGTCCGCGAAATCGGTTACCAGCGTGTCTTCGATTCCCCGTTCCAGCGGGCGGTCGCCCTTGGCTTTGTCGGCCATTTAATTTCCTCCCCGGCATGTGTGCGCACCTGTCTAGAAGGTGCGTTTGCAACTATCCAGAGGGTCAGGTCCAGTCCAGCACCACCTTGCCCGATTTTCCCGACTTCATGGCGGCAAAGCCCTGCGCAAAGTCATCGGCGGCAAAGCGATGGGTGATGACCCGGCTGACATCCAGCCCGTTCTGCAGCATCGCGATCATCTTGTACCAGGTCTCGAACATCTCGCGGCCGTAGACGCCCTTGATGGTGATCGCCTTGAACACGATGCGGCTCCAGTCGACGGGTGATTTTCCGGGCGGAATGCCCAGCAGGGCGATCTTGCCGCCCATCACCAGCGCCTCGACCATCTGGTCCAGCGCCGCCTGCGAGCCCGACATTTCCAGCCCCACGTCGAAACCCTGGCTCATGCCCAGGTCGGAAATCACCGATTGCAGCTCTTCCTCAGCCACGTTCACCGCCCGGACCGAAGGCACGACATGCTGCGCCAGCGCCAGCCGGTCGGGGTTGATGTCGGTGATCACCACATGCCGGGCGCCGGCGTGGCGGGCCACCGCGGCGGCCATGATCCCGATCGGGCCGGCGCCGGTGATCAACACGTCCTCGCCCAGCAGGTCGAAGCTCAGCGCGGTGTGCACGGCATTGCCCAGCGGGTCGAGAATCGCGCCGATTTCGTCGGGGATGTCGTCGGGCAGGGGCACCACGTTGAAGGCCGGCAGCTTGAGATATTGGGCAAAAGCGCCCTGTTCGTTCACCCCGATCCCGCGGGTGCCCGGGTCCAGGTGGAACTTGCCCGCGCGGCTTTGGCGGCTGTCGGTGCCGATCAGGTGACCCTCGCCCGAGCAGCGCTGGCCGATCTTCAACCCGGTCACGTTGCGTCCCAGCTCGACGATCTCGCCGGCGAATTCGTGGCCGGTGATCATGGGAACGGGCACCGTGTGCGACGCCCATTCATCCCAGTTCCATATATGGATGTCGGTGCCGCAGATCCCGGTCTTTTTCACGCGGATCAAAACCTCGTCGGGGCCGATCTCGGGGACCGGGGCCTGTACCATCCACAGCCCTTCTTCGGGCCTGGACTTCTCCAGCGCTTTCATCGTGTTGGGTCGCATCCGGATCACTCCCACAAATCGGTCGACAGGTATTTCAAGCCGCTGTCACACATCACGATGGCGATGCAGCCACCGCGTTCGGGGCCACGCAGCAGGTCGATGGCGGCAGCCAGGTTCGCCCCGGCGGAAAAGCCCGCAAAGATGCCTTCGGTGCGGGCCAACAGGCGGGCGGCGTTGCGCGCTGATGCGCCGGTGACGGACAGATGACCGGCCAATTTCGCTCCGTTCAGATGCGTCAGAACCGACATCGCATAACCACCGCCCTGGATCGGATGATCGGGCGCACGGACGGGTTCACCGGCCAAGGCACGAGCGCCGTCGGGCTCGACCGCATAGCACCGCACCCCAAGGGGTGACAGGTAGTCAGAGACCCCGGCAAGTGTGCCGCCAGAGCCGGCAAAATCACAAAAGGCTGTCACGGCACCTGCTGATTGGGCCCAGATTTCCGGACCCGTCCCGGCGGCATGGGCCTTGGGGTTGCCCGCGTGGCCGAACTGATCGGCGCGGAATGCGTTGCGCTCGGCGGTGATGCGGCGGGCGGCGTCATCCACCAGCGCCAGGTCGGCGCCCGAGACTTCGCCCGGTTTGCCGCCTTCGGCCTGAGGGACGATCACCACCTCGGCGCCCAAGGCGCGCATCATGCGGGCGCGTTCGACCGAGTTCCCTGCGCTCATGACCGCCACGAACGGGTGCCCCAGAATGCCGCAGACAATCGCCAGGCCGGTGCCCATGTTGCCTGAGGTCAGCTCGACCACCGTCTGCCCCGGGATCAGGCTGCCGTCGGCGCGGGCCTGTTCGATGATGGACCGGGCGGCCCGATCCTTTTTCGAAAAGCCCGGCAGCAGATAGTCCAGCTTTGCTAGAATACGGCCGTCCAGATCCAGAATTTGGCAAACCCGGGACAGCTCGATCAGGGGCGTATCGCCGATCGCGTCGATGACCGAGTTCAGAACCATCAGATGACCCCCAACGCCTTTCCGACCTTGCCGAAGGCGGCCAGAGCGCGGTCCAACTCGTCGCGGGTCAGCGCCGCGTTCATCTGGGTGCGGATGCGGGCCTGGCCACGCGGGACCACCGGGAAGAAGAAGCCCGAGACATAGACGCCTTCGTCGAACAGGCGGGCGGCCATGTCCTGCGCCAGCTGCGCCTCGCCCAGCATCACGGGGATGATCGGATGTTCACCCGGCAGCAGGTCGAACCCCAGCCTCTCCAGCCCGGCGCGCCAGTATTTCGCGTTGCCGAACAGTTGCTTGCGCAGCATGTCGCCCTCTTCGACCAGGCGGATCGCCTCGAGCCCGGCGGCGACGATGGAAGGCGGCAGCGAATTCGAGAACAGATAGGGCCGCGCCCGCTGCCGCAGCAGGTCGATCACTGGCTGCGGCCCGGCGATGTAACCGCCGATTGCCCCCCCAAGTGCCTTGCCCAATGTCCCGGTCAGAATGTCCACGTCCACGCCGAAATGATCCGGCGTGCCCGCGCCGCGCGGCCCCATGAAGCCGGTGGCGTGGCAGTCATCGACCATCACCACCGCGTCGTATTTGTCGGCCAGTTCGCGGATCCTGGGCAGGTTGGCCAGGTAGCCATCCATCGAGAACACTCCGTCGGTGGCGATCATGATGTGCCGCGCCCCGTCCTCGCGCGCCTGTTTCAGCCAGGCCTCGAGGTCGTTCATGTCATTGTTCATGTAGCGATAGCGTTTGGCCTTGCACAGCCGCACCCCGTCGATGATCGAGGCATGGTTCAGACTGTCCGAGATGATGGCATCCTCGGGTCCCAGCAGGGGTTCGAACAACCCGCCATTGGCGTCGAAACAGGCCGCGAACAGGATCGAATCGTCCTTGCCCAGAAACTTGGCCAACCGCTGCTCCAACTCGCGGTGGATGTCCTGCGTGCCGCAGATGAACCGGACCGAGGCCATGCCGAACCCCTTGGGCTCCATCGCGTTCTTCGCGGCCTCGATCAGCGCCGGATGGTCGGCCAGACCCAGGTAATTGTTGGCACACAGGTTGATGACCTGACGTCCGCCCACCGTGATCTCGCCGCTTTGGGGCGAGGTGATCATTCGTTCCGTCTTGTACAGGCCTTCCGCCTTGATCTGCGAGAGGGTGTCCGAAACGTGGGACAGGAATGCATCAGCCATGGCGATCTCCTTCTTCTGAGTCGCGTATCTAACATAACGGACGCGCTTCCCAAATAGGAGATTTTCAGTATGGCGGAAAAAAATCCGTGAAGGCGGAAATTGGCCGATATGTGCGGATCAGGCGTTCTTGACGATCAGGAACACGCGGGCGGGTCCGTCCGGCGCCGCGATGGCGTGGGCCACATCGGCCGCATACCGGGCCGTGTCGCCCTGGCGCAGTTCCATCGTCGCGGCGCCCGAGGTGACGCGGACGGTCCCTTCCAGCACGGTCAGCTGTTCGCGCGCACCGCGGGCATGGGGCTGGCTGTTCAGCGCTCCTTTTGCGTCGAACCGGATATCATAGACCTCGTGCCCGCCGGCCTCCTCGGGTGGCGAGAGGATGCGGATCCGGCAGGATTGGCCCATATTGTCGATGCTGGGCACCTCGGCGCTGCGCAGTACTTCGATCTGGTCGGTGGTCTCGGACTCTTCCAGCAGACCGGCGAAATCGACCTGCAGCGCACGGGTCAGGTTCCACAGGGTCGAGATCGTGGGGCTGCTTTCGCCGCGTTCGATCTGGCTGACCATCGACCGGGACACGCCGCTGAGATTGGCCACCGCTTCCAGTGACAGTCCCTTGGCGCGCCGGGCCTCTTTCAGGCGGGCGGGCAGGCGTGTCAGGATATCGTCTGAGTTTTCCGTCATGGCGGAATTTCTTGCGCGTCCAGGCGTGAATTGTCAATTCCGCCGATGACGGAACGTCCCGCGCGACAGGCCCATGCTGCGGGTGCATACTGCGCGCAAATCCAAGAGGAGAGAGACATGACCGACATCGTGATTCTGGACGGTGCCCGCACCGCAATCGGTACGTTCGGAGGGTCGCTGGCCGCGACCCCGCCGATTGATCTGGCCACCGTCGTGACCAAGGCCGCGCTTGAGAAATCCGGCGTCGAAGGCGACCGGATCGGGCATGTGGTGTTCGGACATGTCATCAACACCGAGCCGCGCGACATGTACCTGTCCCGCGTCGCGGCGATGCAGGCGGGCATTCCGAACGGCACCCCGGCGATGAACGTGAACCGGCTGTGCGGGTCGGGCGCGCAGGCCATCGTATCGGCAGTTCAATCGCTGATGCTGGGGGATGCCGAATTTGCCGTGGCCGGCGGCGCCGAGAGCATGTCGCGCAGCCCTTACATCGTTCCGCAGGCGCGTTGGGGCGCCAAGATGGGCGACATCAAGTCGCTGGACATGATGCTGGGCGCGCTGAACTGCCCCTTTGGCACCGGGCATATGGGCGTCACCGCCGAGAACGTTGCCGATGAACACCAGATCACGCGCGAGGAGATGGACGCGTTTGCGCTGGCCAGCCAGCAGCGCGCGGCGGCTGCGATCGAGGCGGGCTATTTCGACAGCCAGATCGCGCCGGTGCAGGTCAAGGTCAAGCGCGACATGGTCGATTTCAAGGTCGACGAGCATCCCAAGGCCACCACGGCCGAGGCCCTGGCTGGGTTGCGCCCGGTGTTCCAGAAGGACGGGCGTGTGACCGCGGGCAACGCCTCGGGCATCAATGACGGCGCGGCGGCGATGGTTCTGGCCACGGCCGATGCCGCCGAGAAAGCCGGCCTGACGCCCAAGGCGCGCATCCTAGGCTATGCCCATGCCGGCGTTCGCCCCGAAGTGATGGGGATCGGCCCGGTTCCGGCCGTGCGCAACCTTTTGGAGCGGACCGGCCTGTCGGCGGGCGATTTCGACGTGATCGAAAGCAACGAGGCCTTTGCCGCCCAGGCGCTGGCAGTGAACAAGGAACTGGGGCTCGATCCAGCGAAGGTGAACCCAAATGGCGGGGCCATCGCCCTGGGTCATCCGGTGGGGGCCACCGGGGCGATCATCACGCTGAAGACTTTGTACGAGTTGGAGCGCATCGGTGGGTCGAAAGGGTTGATCACCATGTGCATCGGTGGCGGGCAGGGGATTGCCATCGCCATCGAACGGCTCTGATCCGAGGCTGGGCCGGGGGGCTGTCTGCCCCCTATCGCGCCGGGGCGCGATTCCCCCCGAGGATATTTTTGGCCAGATGAAGCGACGGCGCCTGTCAGCCCAGGCCCGAAAGGATCAGGACGGCCACTGCCCCGGCTGCCGCTCCGATTGCGGCGGGAATGGCCTTGGGCCAGAAATCTGATCCGGAGGGATCATCCTTGCGGGTCTGGGCGATCAGGGCATTTTCGACCAGATCAGGTAGGCGGGGACCGAACCGTGCAAGAACCAGCGCTGTTTTTCCAAAATCACGCAGGGCGGCGCGGGGGCCGATGGACTGCTTGATATAGTCCTCGACCACGGGGCGGGCGACCTCCCAGATGTTGATATGCGGGTCGAGCGAGCGGGCGACGCCTTCGACCACCACCATGGTGCGTTGCAACAGGATCAGTTCGGTGCGGGTTTCCATGCCGAAGCGTTCGGTCACCTCGAACAGGTAGTTCAGCAGGCGGCCCATCGAGATATGGGTGGCATCCATGCCGAAGATCGGCTCGCCCACCGCGCGCAGGGCGCGGGCGAATTCATCGACGTCCTGGTCGGCCGGGACGTAGCCGGCCTCGAAATGCACCTCGGCCACGCGCTTGTAGTCGCGGCGGATGAAGCCGAACAGGATCTCGGCATAGACGCGGCGGGTGTATTCGTCGATATGGCCCATTATGCCGAAGTCATAGGCGATGATGTCCCCGTTCGCGGCGACCTTGAGGTTGCCCTGGTGCATGTCGGCGTGGAAGAAGCCGTCGCGCAGGGCGTGCAGCAGGAACAGGCGCAGCACGCGCTCGGCCAGATCGCGGCGGTCGTGATTGGCGGCGTCCAGCGCGGCGTTGTCGCCCAAGGGGATGCCGTCGGCCCAGCTGAGCGTCATGACCCGGCGCGCGGACAGGGACCAGACCACGGGCGGTAGCCAGAAGCCTTCGTCATTCTGCGTGTTGGCGGCAAATTCTGAGGCCGCCGAGCTTTCGAGCCTGAGATCCAGTTCGCCGCGGACGACGCCGTCGAAATGCTCGATCACTTCCATCGGGCGCAGTCGGCGCGCACCGGGGGCGAAAAGCTGGACGATCCGGGCGGCGAAATAGAACGCATCCACATCCTTGCGGAACGCGCGTTCGATGCCGGGGCGCAGGACCTTGACGGCCACATCCTCGCCGGTGCTGGCCAATTTCGCCTTGTGGACCTGCGCGATCGAGGCGGCCGCGATCGGTTCGCTGAACTCCGAGAACATCTGATCCAGAGGTTGGCCCAGCTCCTTTTCCACCTCGGCCATGGCCACGTCGCGTGGAAAGGGGGGCAGCTTGTCCTGCAGGACGCGGAGCTGTTCGGCCAGCTCTTCGCCGACGACATCGGGGCGCGTGGACAGGACCTGACCGAACTTGATGTAGGCCGGGCCCAGGGCGGTCAGCGCCCGGGTCGCCGGCGGCATGGATGGGTCGCCCTTGTAGCCCAGCCATTGGAACGGTTTGCCCAGAGTGTGGGCCACGATCCGCAACGCGCGCGGGGCCTCGAACGCGTCCAGCACCACGTTCATGGCGCCGGTGCGCTCCAGCGTGGCGCCTGTGCGGATCAGGCGGATGATGTTGTGGGGGCCGCGCATGCGTCAGATCTTCCAGCCGGAATGCAGGGCCGCGATGCCCATGCTGAGGTTGCGGTATTTTGCGTTTTCGAATCCGGCGCCGCGCACCATGCCCAGAAAGGTTTCCTGATCGGGGAACTTGCGGATCGATTCGACCAGGTATTGATAGCTGTCATAGTCGTTTGCGATCAGCTTGCCCATGCGCGGGATCACGTTGAAGCTGTAGAGGTCATAGAGCTTTTGCAGCCCGTCATTGGGCAACTGGCTGAACTCCAGCACCATCAGTCGTCCGCCGGGTTTGAGCACGCGGTAGGCCTCGTTCAGGGCCTCTTGCGGGCGGGTCACGTTCCGGATGCCGAAGGAAATGGTGTAAACGTCAAAGGTGTTGTCCTCGAACGGCAGCGCCATCGCGTCGCCCACCACCCAGTCTAGGCTGTCGGCCATCTGCGCGGCCTCGGCGCGTTTGCGACCCTCGATCAGCATCGGCTCAGTCAGATCCAGAACGGTGGCATGGCCGTGGCCCGCCCGCTTGAGGAAGCGGAACGAGATGTCGCCCGTACCGCCCGCCACGTCCAGCAGGCGCTGGCCGGGGCGTGGCGCCAGCCAGTCCATCATCGCGTCCTTCCAGACCCGGTGGATGCCCATCGACATCACGTCGTTCATCACGTCGTATTTCGACGCGACCGAGTTGAATACGCCCTGCACGCGCCCGGCCTTTTCGGCCTCCGGGACGGTTTCGAAACCGAAATGAGTGGTCTTGTCGCTGTTGTCGGACATAAGCCTTGCCGTTCGTCGAATTTCGTCTCTGTTATAGGGCCTGGAAACCGGGGCACAATGCGGCCCTTTGGAATAGGAGCCGTCTAATGCCCGAATTGCCCGAGGTCGAGACAGTAAGACGCGGCCTTGCCCCGGCGATGGAAGGCGTGGTGATCGAAAGGGCGGACGTGAACCGCCCCGATCTGCGCTGGCCCTTCCCCGAGCGGTTGGCCGAACGGCTGACCGGCCAGCGGGTCGAGCGTCTGCGGCGGCGGTCGAAATACATCCTGGCCGATCTGAGCGGCGGCGAAACCCTGTTGATTCACCTGGGCATGTCGGGCCGCATGACCGTGTCGGGCGATCCGCTGGGCCAGTTCGTGCATCATCACCCGATGCCACAGAAACATGACCACGTGGTGTTTCACATGGCCAACGGCGCGCGCATCACCTTCAATGACCCGCGCCGGTTCGGGGCGATGGACCTGATGCCCACGGCAACCGCCGAGCAGCACAAGCTGCTGGCCGTTCTGGGGCCGGAGCCGCTGGGCAACGATTTCAACGAGACCTATCTGATCGAGGCCTTCCGCGGCCGGGCCACACCGGTCAAGGCGGCGCTGCTGGACCAGAGAATCGTTGCCGGGCTGGGCAACATCTATGTCTGCGAGGCGCTCTACCGCGCCAGAGTGTCGCCACGTCGCAAGGCGGGTCAGATCTCGGCCGGGCGGATCGGAGCCCTAGTTCCGGTGATCCGGACGGTGCTGGCCGAGGCCATCGAGGCCGGCGGATCCTCGCTGCGTGATTTCCGGCAAGCCGATGGAGAGCTTGGATATTTTCAGCACAGTTTCGACGTCTACGGGCGCGAGGGCCAGCCCTGCCGGACCGAGGGCTGCGGGGCCGAGATCCGCAGAATCACCCAGTCGGGACGCTCAACCTTCTATTGCGCGCAATGCCAAAGATAGCTTGATCCGAGTTTTCCGCGTGGTAAGGAATTGGACCTGAACGGAACAACCGAAAGCTCAGACCTCATGGCTTTTGAGACGATCATCGTCGAAATCGAAGACCACGTCGCCCTAATCAAGCTCAACAGACCCGATGCGTTGAACGCGCTGAACACTCAGCTTCTGGGTGAGCTGTGCGAGGCGCTCGAGGACGCGGACACCAATGACAAGGTGCGCTGCATCGTCATCACCGGATCGGAAAAGGCATTCGCCGCGGGCGCGGACATCAAGGAGATGTCCGAGATGAGCTTTGTCGATGTCTACACCACCAACCTGTTCGCCGACGCCAACGACCGGATCACCGCGATCCGCAAGCCGATCATCGCGGCGGTCGCGGGCTATGCGCTGGGCGGCGGGTGCGAACTGGCCATGATGTGCGATTTCATCATCGCCGCAGACACCGCCAAGTTCGGCCAGCCGGAAATCAATCTGGGCGTCATCGCCGGGATGGGCGGCAGCCAGCGCCTGACGCGGTTCGTGGGCAAGTCCAAGGCGATGGACATGAACCTGACCGGCCGGTTCATGGATGCCGAAGAGGCCGAGCGCGCGGGCCTTGTGTCGCGTGTGGTGCCGGCCAAGAAGCTGATCGAAGAGGCGACCGGCGCGGCCCAGAAGATTGCCGAGAAATCGCTGCTGACCGCGATGGCCGCGAAAGAGGCGGTCAACCGCAGCTACGAGGTGCCGCTGAGCGAGGGCATGCTGTTCGAGCGGCGCGTGTTCCATTCGATGTTCGCGACCGAAGACCAGAAGGAAGGCATGGCCGCCTTCCTTGAAAAGCGCGCGGCCCAGTTCCGCGACAAATAAGCAGCGCCGACAAGACTGCAGGATCAGGCGGGCGTTGCCCGCCGTTTTTCATGGCGGGCAACAAGGCCAAGAATCGGCTTGGCAAAGTCCGAAAACTTGGCTATTGACCGCCACCATACATGCGCGTGCGGCCCGCTTGGCCCGATTCACACTCGTGATTTCTGATCCGGTGCGGGTAATTCCGTGACGTGCAACCCTAGACAAACGTACCGAACAAAGGTCAGAGACACATGGCAAACTCGCCCCAGGCAAAGAAGCGCGCTCGTCAGAACGAGAAGCGTTATGCAATCAACAAAGCACGTCGTTCGCGCATCCGCACCTTCCTGCGCAAGGTCGAAGAAGCTATCGCATCCGGCGACAAGGACGCGGCAACCGCCGCTCTGCGCGCGGCCCAGCCCGAGCTGATGCGCGGCGTCACCAAAGGCGTGTTCCACAAGAACACCGCAGCCCGCAAGATGTCGCGCCTGTCGGCGCGCGTCAAAGCGCTGGGTTGACCTAGCGTCAACATTTGCTGGTTCATTCCGGTTTCGAAGGCGTCGCCCCGTGCGGCGCCTTTTGCGTTGTTGCCAGAATGCCGCGCCTTCACGAGCCCGAGAGATTCTTTCGCCCAAAGACCCGAGTCAATATCAGAGTTTCGTTGCCCGGCCCCACTGCCTCTTGCTACGACAGTTCCAGCGATTCACTCGCTTGGGGGGACAGGCTGTTCCTGCGATCGGACTGACGGGCATCAGAATGATCCAGGGGCGAATGTCGGCAACCGGTGCCAACCGGTTTGACGATCTGCTGCGGATCTCGGCTACTCCGATGATCTTGGCCCTGTCGAAAACTGGAACTGCGTGGCGCAAACCGCGGTTTGGGCGGCTGTACTTTTTGGTCGTCGTCAAACAGGCAAGCGTCGTGACCACTGATATTCCCGCCGATTCCTGGGGTTTCGGCGACCGAATATCTGCGCGCGAGTGAACGCATAAGAACCGGGATACCGGTCACAATCATAAGGCCGATTAGGTCAAAAATATTGGGATGCGTGAGGCGCTGGATGACACAAGAAAAATGGGGACAACTGCGTAACAAATTGCTGAAGGCCGTGGGCCGGAACAATTTTACGACCTGGATTGAACCACTGGAATTTCAGGAATTGAAGGGAGGCGTGGCCGTTTTTTCGGTTCCGACCAACTTCATGGGGAACTACGTCAGTCAAAATTTTGCAGACCTCATTCTGTACGAGCTGAACACGGCCGGAGAGTCGGTTCAGCGCCTGGCTTTCCGGGTGGCCGCCAACTCACCGGCGCGTCCCGCCGCCGCGGTCCAGCCGGTCGAAGACCAGCCCGAGCCGGTCAATATCGAGCTGGCACCGGAAAGCAACGGAACCAATGAGGCGCTCGAGTCGCTGCAGGCCGCGCCATTGGATGCACGTTTTACCTTCGACACCTTCGTCGTCGGCAAGCCCAACGAACTGGCCCATGCCGCCGCGCGCCGTGTTTCCGAAGGCGGCCCCGTCACATTCAACCCGCTGGTTCTGTACGGTGGTGTTGGCCTCGGTAAAACGCACCTGATGCATGCCATCGCCTGGGAGCTGAAGACCAAACGCCCCGAGCTCAACGTGCTGTACCTGTCGGCTGAACAGTTCATGTACCGCTTCGTGCAGGCCCTGCGCGAGCGCCGGATGATGGATTTCAAACACCTGTTCCGCTCGGTCGACGTGCTGATGGTCGATGACGTGCAGTTCATCGCCGGCAAGGATTCGACGCAGGAGGAGTTCTTTCACACCTTCAACGCGCTGGTGGATCAAAACAAGCAGATCATCATCTCGGCCGACCGCGCGCCGGGTGAAATCAAGGATCTGGAGGAACGGGTCAAGTCGCGTCTGCAATGCGGACTGGTGGTAGACCTGCACCCGACCGATTACGAGCTGCGCCTGGGCATTCTGCAGAACAAGGTGCAGCAATACGCGAAGACTTATCCCGACTTGAAGATTGCCGATGGCGTGCTGGAATTCCTGGCCCATCGCATCTCGACCAACGTACGCGTTCTGGAAGGGGCGCTGACCCGGCTGTTCGCCTTTGCCTCGCTGGTCGGCCGTGAGATCGACATGGAACTGACGCAGGACTGTCTGGCCGACGTGCTGCGCGCCTCGGAACGCAAGATCACCGTCGAAGAGATCCAGCGCAAGGTTTCCGACTACTACAACATCCGCCTGTCCGACATCATCGGGCCGAAACGTCTGCGGTCCTATGCCCGCCCGCGTCAGGTGGCGATGTATCTGTGCAAGCAGCTGACCAGCCGGTCGCTGCCCGAGATCGGCCGCCGCTTTGGCGGGCGTGACCACACCACCGTCATGCACGGCGTCAAACGCATCGAAGAGCTGAAGCTGACCGACGGTCAGATCGCCGAAGATGTGGAAATGCTGCGTCGGGCGCTCGAAGCCTGAGCCCCTGCAATTCGAAAAGCCGTCCCGGCTCTGCGCGGGGGCGGCTTTTCTGTGCGCATTTTTCCACGATTTCCACGGAACTGGGGCGCAGGGCCGCTCGGGACCTTGACGGTTTGCGCGTTCCGACCCAGAAATCGGTAAAAAATCCTTGTGCCTCAGGGCTGAACCGCTAACTTGCCAGTCCCGCCCATGTAAGCACTCAAATCAGAGGAATTGAGGGTATGAAGATCAGCATCGAACGCGGCACGCTGCTCAAGGCCGTTTCGCAGGCCCAATCCGTTGTGGAACGCCGCAACACGATTCCAATCCTGGCCAACGTGCTGATCGAGGCCGAGGGCGATCAGGTTCTGTTCCGCGCGACCGATCTGGATATCGAGGTGGTCGACAAGGCCCCCGCGCAGGTCGAAAAGGCGGGCGCAACCACGGTTGCGGCAACGACTCTGCACGAGATCGTGCGCAAGCTGCCCGATGGCGCGCTTGTCACGCTGACCGCCGACAGCGCGGCTGGCCGGCTGACGGTCGAGGCGGGGCGGTCGAACTTCTCGCTGGCGACCCTGCCGAAAGAGGATTTCCCGGTGATGGCGTCCTCGGAGTACCAGTCGAACTTCACCGCTTCGGCGGCTCTGCTGCGGCGGCTTTTCGACAAGTCGAAATTCGCCATCTCGACGGAAGAGACCCGGTATTACCTGAACGGCGTCTACATGCACGTGACGGATGGCCCTGAGGGCGGCAAGGTGTTGCGCTGCGTGGCCACGGACGGGCATCGTCTGGCGCGGATCGACGCGGATTGCCCCGACGGGGCCGCCGATATGCCCGGCGTGATCGTGCCGCGCAAAACGGTGGGCGAGTTGCGCAAGCTGCTGGAAGATGACGACATGGACATCGCGGTGTCGGTCAGCGAAACCAAGGTGCGCTTTGCCACACCCGACATCACGCTGACCTCGAAGGTGATCGATGGGACTTTCCCCGACTACACCCGCGTGATTCCGCAGAACAACACCCGCAAGATGGAAGTCGACGCGGCCGAGTTCGCCCAGGCCGTCGACCGGGTGGCAACCGTGTCGTCCGAGCGGTCCCGTGCGGTAAAGCTGCAGCTGGACGGCGACAAGCTGGTCCTGTCGGTGAATGCGCCCGACAGCGGCGCCGCCGAGGAGGAGCTGGCCGTGGCCTATGGCGACGAACGGCTGGAAATCGGCTTCAACGCCAAGTACCTGCTGGAAATCGCAAGCCAGGTGGACCGCGAGAACGCGGTGTTCCTGTTCAACTCGGCGGGCGACCCGACCCTGATGCGCGAAGGCAATGATCAGAGTGCGGTCTATGTCGTGATGCCGATGCGCGTCTGATCGCGCGGGCGCGGGATGCGTCCGGCGCGCGTGTTTGTACAAGGATGAAGGGAGGGGTCATGGCTTTGGCCCTGACCGAATTGACGGTCTCGCATTTTCGGTCGCACAAGCTGGCGCGCATGGCGCTGGACGGGCGGCCGGTGGCCTTGTACGGGCCGAACGGGGCCGGCAAGACCAATATACTCGAGGCGGTATCCCTGTTTTCACCCGGCCGCGGCATGCGCCGGGCCAGCGCCGCCGAGGTGACGCGCCGGCCCGAGGCGCTGGGCTGGAAGCTGAGCGGTCTTTTGGACGTTCAGGGCCGCCGGTCCGAGATCGAAACCTGGTCCGAGGGGGGCGCAGCGCGGCAGGTTCGGATCGACGGAAAGGCAGCCAGCCAGATCGATCTGGGCAAGCTGGCGCGGGTCGTCTGGCTGATGCCTGCGATGGACCGGCTTTGGATCGAAGGCGCCGAAGGCCGGCGGCGCTTTCTGGACCGGGTGACGCTGAGTTTCGACCCAAGTCATGCCGAGGCCGCCTTGACCTATGAAAAGGCCATGCGCGAACGGAACCGCCTGCTGAAAGAGCAGGTGCGCGACGCGCATTGGTACGCCGCGCTCGAGGCCCAGATGGCTGAAACCGGGCACCGGATCCACTCCGCACGCCTGAATGCTCTGGCGCAATTGCGTGGGGCACAGGAAAAGGCCGAGACCGCCTTTCCCTCGGCGGAACTGGAACTCGTCCAGTCCGAAGGGGACATGCCCGAAAGCGCGCAGGATCTGTTGGAGGCGCTGGCCGAAAGCCGGTTCCGCGACCTGGCGGCGGGGCGCACATTGGTCGGGCCGCACCGGTCGGATCTCTATGGGGTTTTTGCCGCCAAAGGCGTTGCGGCCAGTGAGTGTTCGACCGGAGAGCAGAAGGCGCTGCTGGTGTCGTTGATTCTGTCCAACGCGCGGGCGCTGGCCGCGCAGGTCGGAGCGCCGCCGATCCTGTTGCTGGACGAGGTGGCGGCCCATCTGGACGCGGACCGCCGGGCGGCGCTGTATGATGAAATCTGCGCGCTGGGGGCGCAGGCCTGGATGACCGGAACAGGCCCCGAGTTGTTCGCCGAACTGGGCGACCGGGCGCAGTCTTTCGTGGTCAATGACGCGGGTGACGGCTCGACCGTCACCCCCGCCTGAGCGGATCAGGCCGGCTCGCCAACCTTGCGTTCCCACAGGAAGGGACGCATCACCTCGTCCACCGGCGTCTGGGCCATGTGGTTGACGTAGTTCGACATGGTTTTCTGCGCCAGGCCCAGGATCACGTCCAGAACGGCGCGGTGCGAATAGCCCGCATCAAAAAACGCCTGCAACTGCGCGTCGGTGACGTTGCCGCGCTGGTTCATCACCTGCACCGTGAACGTACGCAGTGCTTCGAGCTTGGGCGAGGGCAGCGGGGTTTCATTGCGCAGCGCTTCGGTGATCTCGTCGGACACCTTCATCATCTTGGCGATGCCGGTATGGGCCGGAACGCAATAGTGGCATTCGTTTTCCACGTTGATGGTCTGCCAGACGACCGTTTTCTCGTCATTGTCGAAATCGGTCTGCAGGAACAGGTGGTGCAGAACCTGATAGGCCTCAAGGTGCTGTGGGCTTTCGGCCATGACCTTGTGCAGGCCCGGCAGGCGGCCAAACGCGGCCTGCGATTTCTCGAGCAGGGGTTTTGAACCTTCAGGGGCGGTGTTGAGGTCATGCGAGGGAAAATCGGCCATTTCGGGTCTCCTTTTCTGGCGGCTGAGTCCGAAATAGGCTTTATTGAGCGATCACTCAAGTATATATTTGAGTAATCGTTCAAGAATTGGAGATCACATGCCCCGCAAACCTGCCTATGACCGTGACGCGCTGATCGCACAGGCCCGAGACCTGTTCTGGCGCCAGGGCTGGGCGGGCACGTCCCTGAAGGATCTCGAGCGTGCGCTGAAGTTGAAGCCAGGCAGCTTTTACGCCGCCTTCGGGTCAAAGGACGCCTTGTATGCCCTGACGCTGGAACGCTATGCGGATGAAGGTGTTGCCCGGCTTGAAGCCTTGGCCGAGGAGCTTGGGCCGCTGGGTGCGCTCAAGACCCAGCCGCGTTTGGTGGTCGAGGCCGCGAACGCGCCTGCAAAGGCCTGCATGCTGGCCAAGACCTATGCCGAGTTGAGCGCAAAGGACCATGATCTGGCGCAACTGGCCGCGACCCATCTGTCGCGGATGAAGGCCTGTTTCGCCGATCT
The DNA here is from genome assembly GCF_056535705.1 of Ruegeria sp. BC8. Classification (NCBI taxonomy): domain Bacteria; kingdom Pseudomonadati; phylum Pseudomonadota; class Alphaproteobacteria; order Rhodobacterales; family Roseobacteraceae; genus Ruegeria; species Ruegeria sp. BC8. The sequence goes on from NZ_JBQFIV010000001.1 coordinate 3,319,586, forward strand.
GTTCCGGCAGGCGCAGGCGCAGGGGCAGATCGGTCTCGACCATGATCCCGAGCGGCTGGCGACGCGCTATCAGTCCGACCTTTTGGGCCTGCGCCTGTCGGCCGAGCGCGGCGATGTCGATGCCCGCCAAATCGCTGCTGATATCGCCGCCGATCTGGATAGATTGTGACCGTCTGAGGTCGGCCGATCAGCTCGGCTCGCGGCTGAAAGAACCGGCACAAAATCTGGGGGGATGACGTGACATTCCCCACCAGAGAACGTATAACTTACCAAAATAATATAGGTACTGACGGCATGTCCGAAGACGCACAGGCAAATCAGGAATACGGCGCAGATTCCATCAAGGTTCTCAAGGGGTTGGAGGCTGTCCGCAAACGCCCCGGTATGTATATCGGTGACACCGACGACGGGTCCGGTCTGCACCACATGGTGTACGAGGTCGTGGACAACGGCATTGACGAGGCTCTGGCCGGTCACGCCGACCATGTGACCGTCAAGATTCACGCCGATTCCAGCGTCTCGGTCAGCGACAATGGTCGCGGGATTCCGGTGGACATCCACCCCGAAGAAGGCGTCTCGGCGGCCGAGGTCATCATGACCCAGCTGCACGCCGGCGGGAAATTCGACTCGAACTCGTACAAGGTGTCGGGCGGTCTGCACGGCGTGGGCGTTTCGGTGGTGAACGCTCTGTCCGATTGGCTGGAGCTGCGCATCTGGCGCAACGGCAAAGAGCATTTCGCCCGGTTTGAGGGCGGCGAAACCTCGGAGCATCTGAAAGTGGTCGGCGAATGCGGCGACCGGACCGGGACCGAGGTGCGGTTTCTGGCTTCGACCAATACGTTTTCGAACCTAGAGTATTCGTTCGAGACGCTGGAGAAGCGGTTGCGCGAACTGGCCTTCCTGAACTCGGGCGTTCGGATCATCCTGATTGACGAGCGGCCGGCCGAGCGGCTTGAGACCGAACTGTTCTACGAGGGCGGCGTCAAGGAATTCGTGAAATACCTCGACCGGTCGAAAACTCCGGCCATGCCCGAGCCCATCTATATCAAGGGCGAGCGCGACGATATCGGGGTCGAGATCGCGATGTGGTGGAACGACAGCTATCACGAAACCGTCCTGCCATTTACCAACAACATCCCCCAGCGGGATGGCGGCACGCATGTCGCTGGCTTCCGTGGAGCGCTGACCCGCACGATCAACAACTACGCACAGTCCAGCGGGATCGCGAAAAAGGAAAAGGTCAGCTTCACCGGCGATGATGCGCGCGAAGGCCTGACCTGCGTGCTGTCCGTCAAAGTACCTGACCCGAAGTTTTCCAGCCAGACCAAGGACAAGCTTGTCAGCTCGGAAGTGCGACCGGCTGTCGAAGGGTTGATGAACGAGAAACTGGCCGAGTGGTTCGAGGAGAACCCCAACGTGGCCAAAACCATCGTCGGCAAGATCATCGAGGCCGCCTTGGCGCGCGAAGCGGCGAGGAAAGCCCGCGAACTGACCCGACGCAAGACGGCGATGGACGTCAACTATCTGGCCGGCAAGCTCAAGGATTGCTCTGAGAAGGACCCGGCCAAAAGCGAAGTTTTCCTGGTCGAGGGGGACTCGGCCGGCGGATCGGCGCAGACCGGTCGCGATCGTCTGACGCAGGCGGTTCTACCTTTGCGCGGCAAGATTCTGAACGTCGAACGTGCGCGGTTCGACCGAATGCTGTCCAGCCAGGAAATCGGCAACCTTGTGATGGCGCTTGGCACCGGTATCGGCCGGGACGAGTTCGACATCTCGAAGCTGCGCTACCACAAGATCGTCATCATGACCGATGCTGACGTGGACGGTGCACATATCCGGACCCTGTTGCTGACGTTCTTCTACCGCCAGATGCCCGAGTTGATCGAGGGTGGATATCTCTACATCGCGCAGCCGCCGCTGTACAAGGTTTCACGAGGAAAGTCCGAGGTTTACCTGAAGGATCAGGCGGCGCTTGACGACTATCTGATCAACCAGGGTGTCGAGGGCGCCGTGCTCAAGTTGGGCTCGGGTGAAGAGATCGTGGGTCAGGATCTGACCCGTGTGGTGGACGAGGCGCGTCAGCTCAAGCGCGTGTTGGATGCCTTCCCGACGCATTACCCGCGGCACATCCTTGAACAGGCCGCCGTTGCCGGGGCGTTTGTGCCCGGGGCGGTGGATGCCGACCTGCAGGGCGTGGCCGACAAGGTCGCGGCGCGGCTGGACCTGATTGCGCTGGAATACGAGCGCGGCTGGCAGGGCCGGATCACTCAGGATCACGGTATCAGACTGGCGCGCATCCTGCGCGGCGTCGAGGAAGTCCGCACGCTGGACGGTCCGATGCTGCGTTCTGGCGAGGCACGCAAGACAGGCAGCTTTACCCAGAGCCTGCAGGACGTCTACAACCTGCCGGCCACATTGGTCCGCCGCGACCGGTCGCAGGTCATCCACGGCCCGCTGGATCTGCTGCGCGCCATTTTGGAAGAGGGCGAAAAAGGCCTGTCGCTCCAGCGCTACAAGGGCCTGGGTGAGATGAACCCCGATCAGCTGTGGGAAACTACGCTGGATCCGGATGCGCGGACATTGCTGCAGGTGCGTGTCGATGACATGGTCGAGGCCGATGACTTGTTCACCAAGCTGATGGGCGACGTGGTCGAGCCGCGCCGTGAATTCATCCAGAAAAACGCGCTGAGCGTGGAAAACCTGGATTTCTAGTCGCTTCTCAAGACGGCTGAACCGGCCCAACTGACGGCAGCTTTTTTTCAGGACCCTCCTACGGCCAAAAAACGCGGCCTGGGAGCGGTTCTGAGTGGCGCGGATCAAGGAAGTTGGACCCAATGCGGGCTTTCTTGGCTAAGTCATCCGTACGGGGTGAGTTCCGTGCAGTAGCGATCAAAACTCAGGGATATTGAAAACATACAGGCGCGATTTCTCGGCATCGTCCGTGAGGATGTAGAGAAGCCCTTTGGCCTCATCCAAGGCGATCCCTTCGGGGTGCTTTACGACCTTTCGGTCTCCATTTTTCATATACGTCAGTTCGATCGTATCTGCTTTTCTCGTCTCTGGATCGTACAAAAAGATCTGGCGTCCCTTGTCGCTGAGAATCCACAGCACGCCTGACACGGACCAAGCCAAACCGCTTACATCCAGTTCATCGTCATTCACGCGATCCGAGAGAAAACCAGATCCACGATCCAAAGGGATGACTTCCTGAATTTCAGTCAGGTCTGGTGACACGACCAGCAACAGACGCGGTTGTCCTTCAATGACGACGAATACTCGCCCAGTGTCCGGATCGACGGTGATGCCCTCAGGCCCCTTGTTCAGTGGGTTGCCGACAAGCAGTTCGACAGCGGCCGGGTACCCCTTGAGGGAGGCAAGTGGAACCCTTGTCAGTTGGATAGGGTCGGTTGGTTGAACGACCAATATTGATCGATCGGTTTCCTGAAGGAGCAAAACCGACCCATCTCTTCGCGATGCGACGCCCTCCAAATCTGATCCGGCCAAAGACGGCAACTGGAAGGAGTTTCCCAATACACCGTCGATTCCAAGGAGGTGCAGTTTGGGCTCAGCGTCGCTTACAGACCACAGGAAGCCTTCAGCGTTGGACAGCGACAAACCGGAAGGTTCTGAAAACCCCCCTGATTTGTCCGCCACCTTGAATCTGTCGACCAAAATCAGATCAGCACTTTTTGCAAAGGCAGCTCCGGTCCAAGGCAAAAACGCTGCCGCTAGTAAGCTGGCTGCAAGAGCGGATCTTCCAAATTTGCACAAGCGCCGTGAAACTTCAGGTTTTGACGGATACACGTGCTTTCTGCCCTTCGGTTTTCTCGTGTGTGGAACACACTTCTTTATCGCATTCGTATCACAACTTGTCTGCGATGTCGGAAGAATGCGCTTTGAACTCTTTACCTGATCCTCCTTGTTGGGATTGACTTGTAAGGGGCGCGATTTGCGCGTGATGACGTGTACTGTCTGGGCACAAGCAGGAAGGACGATGAATTGAATACGATTTTCCCGTTTGTGACTGTGTTGTTGATGCTGCTGTTGCCCGCTACGGCAATGTCGCAAATCGACCCGGCAACGATGCTTGCCGGGGCATCGGAATCGGAAATTCTGATCGAACGCAGATGGATCCAGTTTCGCGGCAAACAGGAACTGTATTTCTTTTCTCTTGATGTGCTGGTCACGATCATTCTGGCCGGCTTGATCGTCTTTCATCCGGTGCGGCGTAAAGCCCGTAGAAGTGTCGGCGACATCGTCATGCCCAGGCTCTTCTTCCTCTATGCGCTGATCGGCATGGCGGTGGGATTCCTGGTCGTCCAGCACGGGTCAATGATCGGGTTCGTTATCTTCGGCATCGGCGCATTGCTCAGATTTCGCTCCAATTTGGATGATCCGATAGACACTGTCGAATTGATCGTCGTAACCGTTCTTGGGCTTGCGGTCGGATTGGGCCTGCCGCTGATGGCCACACTGGTGGCGGTTGTCTGTTGGTGTTTCATTTGGCTCGGAGGGCGAAACAAGGGCGTTGAAATATCGCTCAAAGCTTCGGATGAAGAGCACTCATTGAACGTCAGCAGCTCCATTGAAGCCATGGCCGCAGACGCCGGCTGGAAGCTGATCAGAAAACACCATGTACCCGGCAAATCCCGAATTTCATTGCTTTTCATTACCTCGGGTGGACTTTCCGAGGCCCGCATCGAAGAGATGATAAACGATTTGGTCCCCGAAAAAGTCGAGTTGAAACTCAGCTTCTAGTCATTTCACAAGGTCTAAACGTTTCAACACCGCATTCGGGGATCTGATCTCTGTCGGGAGCGACTTGAAGTCGACAGACCTTTCGAAATCCGGCCCTCGATATACTGCTATCCCAAACTCTCCGTTCGGCTGGAAGGTGACATGCGTGAAACTGTGAGGTGATCTGGCGCGATCACCGATTAGCCGCCGCGGGCCACCGCCCAAGCAAGCTTGCGAAACATAGGCCACGCCGTCTTTCCAGCCAGGGTAAAAAGCATGATGGTGTCCAGACAGGTGCAGAACGACGCCGCTTTGCAGATAGATTCTTTCAAGCGTCGGGTCACCGATGATTTCGCGTTCGCGCTGGATCGCAAACGGCCACAGCGGGAGGTGGCTGAACGTGACAATCGGGTCTCCACCTGCCCCAAGTTGCACAAGTTGGTCCGGCTGATCGCCGGATAGTGGCCCAAGGGTCGTGGCATCCAAAGACGCAAAGGTTATCCCCTGCATTTCAAACGCGTAGAAGAACGGATAGTCATCCGACATCAGGAAGTTGACGTTTGGTTTTCTCGGGCCCCATTCCTCGGCGTATATTTTTCTCTCGCGCTCGAACCCGCGATAGGCCGACGCATCATGGTTTCCCGGCGTGACCGCAAATGGAATTCCGGCAGCCTCCAGCGGGTCGGATACCGCCATGTGAAACGCCTTCCACATCTCTCTGACCTGCTTGTCTGAAAGGTTTGGGATGCGTTGCCCGGCGACCATGTCGCCCGTCGAAATCACCAGATCGGGATCAATCTCGATTATCCGCTTGATCGCCTTTTCGATGCGCGCATCGTATCTGACCGAGCCATAGCTGCCGTTCAGATCCGATATGACGATCACATCCAAAGCGGCCGCTTTGCAGGCGAGCACGACCGTCCAAACGAACGCCGCGACAGTGATCGAACGCTTACGGATCATTGCAGTCCAGGCCCTCCGCCTCGGTATTTTTGTTCAAAAAGAATGTGACAGGGTCCAAGTCAAACACCAGATCGCCTTTGGCACAATTGCTCTTGAGGATGGATGTTGCCAGCGCGGTGTTTTTGACGACCTGCGCAATCTGACGGTCCGACAACCCAAAGCTTTGTGACAACCAGCCGTAAACCGGGCCTTGCGTTTGAAGGTCACTGTTCAACGCAACCAGCCGCCGGTATGTGTTTGGAGAGAAATGCCGCATTTTCTCCAGCATCTGAGTGGATTTCGCGAAGTTGGCATATTCGACCCGCCCACCGGCATCGTTGTCGTTCAGATTGCTGCGACGGATCAATATCGCATCGGCGGGAACGTCTCCATCATTCGGCTGATGGTGTTTCGTTTTCCTGTTTTTCAGTTTTCCGTCTTCGACCCAATACCAGTAGGGTGTGAAATCAATATTCCCCACACGGTCCTGCTGGCTGAAGATGAAGTCGAGCAGTACAATCTCGGTAAGCTCCTGCATCCAGAATGCCATCTGTTGGTCGCTGACATCGGGCCCGAGGTCCTTGTTGATCTGCCGGTCCTTTCGGCCTTCCCTGACACCCTCTGCAATGGCCTCGGGCAAGGGTTTTGACGACCGCAAGGCCAGGAAAGCGGGTGTTTCCTGAAAATCGCGATTTTGGCCTTTGCCCCAACCGGACTTGCGGGTGCCGTTGATTTCCGAGCCGTAGCGATGACCGGGGCTATCAAGCAGGACACCGTATATCTGCGTTCGATCCGCGGTGAACAGATCATCCGTCGGTTGGTACGAGTTCGGGTCGGCATCCGCTGCCACGAAGACCCGCCAGCCTTCATGGTTCATGCGCCCGCCATGAGATCCACCGGAAATCGCAAGGCCGGGCTCTGCAACCTCGGTAAGATGCGCCTTAGCGTCCATGCTGCGCCAGACCGCCACCGGAACTTTCACCGTCGCGTCGAAATACCTTGAGAAATGATAGTAGAGCAGTGACGAGGTGGAAAATGTTCCGCTTGTACCCTTCTGGTTCATGGTGGATTTGAATTTGGCCACTCTGCCATTGGCCAGTTCTTTTGCCGACTTGCCCTCCTTGCAAGCGTTTCTCTCGAACTCAGAGCGGTTCCCCACGTAGGGTCCTTCCGAAATATCGTAGACGGCCATTCCTGGGCTGGTGCTCCAGGTTTTGGGGCAAATGGCAATTTCGGGGGCATAGAAATCAATCTCGCAATAGGCTGTCTCTTCCTCAAGATCGCGTTTTTGATACGCGCCCCTTGGGACTTTTTCGATCCGAATGCAGCGTTCCGTAACACCATTGGGACTATCAAATGTCGTGGCTTCTCCGCGAACATCGTCGCTCGCCCACAAGGCAGTGGGTGCAATTAAAGCCAGTGACCCCAGAAGATTGAACCTCATTTAGATAGTCCTCCCGATATCATTTGGGGCAAATCGCGGCCTGTTGTTCGGCGGAGATCTTCAAACTGGGGTCGACACTGAAGTTTGAGAATTTCGAGTCAATCCACTGGTCACACCCGCCCGAACATGGGGCCCCGTTTCGGGCATCATTCCAATATTCCTTGGCCCTTTCTTCCGTCCAACCGCAAAACTGAACAAGTGCCATTGCCGACAACGCGCCTGAGGAATGAACGCCCCACATACAGTGCACCAGGACAGGACCCTTTCCAGGATTCTCAATCACCTCGTGTATGGTGGCCATGACAGTGCTAGGTCGGGACGATCTGGCGCTCTGATAGTCAAAGGCTCCGTTCCCACAGCTGGTGCGGCCGTATTCGGTGTTCTTGCCGAAATCCGCGTAAAACCCGGTTGAAAACCCTTCATCGCAAAGTGTTTCGCGCTGAGCGTCACTCAGACCCGTTCGACCCTTGTCGCCGCCCTTGAAGCCAGAGCGATACAAAACCCCGCTTAGGACTGGGCGAAAGAAAGCGATGCCATCGACGCCTCCGTCGCTGCCCTTAGAAAGCATCTGGCTGTTGCTTGGGCCACCGTTTCGACTGGTGACGTCAGAATTCGCCGCGGTTGCCAGAACACCGATGAATATGAGGGACGTCAAAAACCGCATGCGTATTCCTTTCTGTTTTCAGCCAGCGATGCTCACGCTTTTCCTGCCGGCAGTCCCGCCGAGAGGCGCGTTCACGGTAACCAGGTTAGATCGGCGGTTGGCTTGCCGCCCTGAAGCCTTAGATCGGCCACACCAGATTGATGATAAATATGACCACGAAGTAGGCCAGAAAAGCTTTCCAGTTCCATTGGTGTTTGTTTTCTTCGTTGATCACGCCGGCCGATTTCAACGCCAGGTTGGTGATGATCAAGGCGACAACGATAACTGCCGCATGTGCCAGATCGAAATGCAAGTTGAAGCTCCTTTTTGCAGATTTGGGATTGATGAATGCGTGTCAGCAGTCACCTGACGGCAGCATCGCTACGTCCGAGTATCTTCCCTCAGATGTCGTGATCCGAGCACAAGCACCGGTCTCCTTGTTGAACCAGTACGAGGTCAGCCCTTCGCTTCGGATGAGTTCAAACCCGAGACTTTGAATGCCCATTTCAGCCTGACCCGCTCTTGCGCCTTCAAATGACGACAGATCGCTGGAACTGCCCACGGTTGGTGCACTTGCTTCGACTGATCCGCCACTTTCACCGCATCCTGCAAGCACAGAGACACTGACCGCGCCGATCACCAATAGGATCTTGGAGTTCATCTGCTTTCCTATTTTTTGGAAATGCGTTTCATGGTTTCGGGGCGATCACCTATTCAATTCCAAAAATGACGTTGTAGTCGACGGCAGAGTTGCTGCGGTTGATGACCTCGACAACATGATCTCCGGATTGCCAAAGCTGTCCGCGATACTCCTTGTCCGCAGACATCAATCCCAACAATTCAGACCCATCGGGGTTGCGAATGACGTAGTCCAAAGAGCCATTTTGCGGAGCAACGCGGACATAAAGGAACTGTTCGTTCTTCGCGCCAAGAACGTATTGCTGCGATGCCCCTGGCGCGAGTTGGCCGACGAGCTCGGCGCCGGTGGACCCGGAATCGAATTTGACGCGCTGGCTACCTGTAGACCCGGAAGCGCCGGCCATGGCTCCGCCACCATCATCCATCGCCTCGACAACCGACATCTCGCCAATGCTTCCGTCCTTGTACGCAATGCAGCGCCAAAGTGTTCCGCCGGCGTCACGCAGCATGACGAGCGTGCCGGCTTCCGAGAACTGTGAGCTTTCGATCGTACCGGATTGACCGTCCGGTCCACCGACCTGTCGCAGATGGTCGATACACGCGTCGTCGGCGTCTGACATGGCCAGGGCGGCCGTTCCGCTGATCGCAAGTGCGGGTGTGAAAAGATTCCAAAAACTGCGTTTCATAAGCAGGTCCTCTGTCGGTCTATCGTAAATGTTATGTTTCCGGTGAGCAGAAACCTCACTTCGCTTCCCGCAACTTTGCCAGAAATTCATCGCATGCCTGTGCGCTGCCGACGATCTCGTCCGTCGTTTCAATTCCTTGCAATGATGCCATCTCGGAGTTCACGCGATTGAGGATCTGATCTGCTTGCTCGGCGGTGATCAGGTTCTCGGCCTGAGCTCCCTTCAATGTGGTGCACACACCGGCGGACAAGCCTGTCGCAACGCCGACACCCATCGCGGCCCCGCCGCCCAAGGTCATCGCTCCAACCACGCCGAGGATGAGCCCGATCACAAGCCCCAAGATCACTTTTCCCATGTTTTCCTCCCATTTTGCGGGAAAGAGTTCCGCCTTCATTCCTGGCGCAAACCACGTGCCCATCTGCATATCAAAACCAGTGCCAACAGGTTGAGCACCGGTGCAATCGCCGCGAGCCACGGTTTGGCCGACTCTGAGAAAAGGTCCAACGCAAGGACCCAAGGCAGACCCAGCGGCAAAAGGAATACGCCGGACAATGGGTCTCGTTCCTGTCCAAACCAGCCAAAAGTGCCCGTCACAAACGCAAACAACGCCAACAGGTAAAGGGTCGCGAACGCGATGATGGTTATTCTGCAGACCAAGCCGGACCTCAGCGTATCAAGCCAGTGCTGCGCAGCCGATTTCGGCTACGCATCAAACCGGTCACAACGCGCCTTCGTCGCCCAGGAACTCGATACCAGCTGTCGCGCCATCACTGTAGGCAATACAATTCCACGGAGCCCGATCCTCTCCAACCCCAACGGTGACTTGTGTTCCAGCCTCGCTGAACGCGGATGAGAGCACGACCACTTGCGAATTGTTTGTTGTTTTGGCCACGTCTCGCAGACACGCCTGTTGAGCGGGCGTCAGTTCGGCGGATGCACTTGACGTGCTCGTATCGTCACAGGCCGCTAGTAGTGCGAAACACGTCGCGCCTGAAATCATCATGACTTTGTTAATCACTTTCTTCTCCTCTTGGGTTTGTCGATACATGTGGAATAGGTGGCCTCTTTTTCGCGCTCTCACGTCTATGCAGTCATACGAGCATACCCCGGTCTGGTAATTCCCGTTCCAAAAAAGTCTGCCGCCAATGACATGATTGGCAGACAGTTAATCTGCTGATCCCCGGGATCGTGAACAAAGCGTGCTGACGCAATGACGTCATGGGCAAAAACCGGTGCGAAGTTTCGAGGAAGGGTTCGTACGTTAAGTCCGGGCACCGCGTTCTCCCAACGCTGATTTTCGTGAAATGCCTTCCGACCGCCAGCACTCACTCCAGCAGTCGGAAGGGCCCGACGAAACGGGCGACAGCGACAACAACGGAGGTAAAGCTAAAGTTGTGTCGAATTCGTATGTTTGAATCAATCACAGGATAAATCAATGATTTTTCCGCGCGTAAATTATGTACGCTTGCCAACGATAGGCTTCTGCATTCAAAGAGAAAAGGCGAGGCCGCTCACGGAGGCTTGGCAGTCAGCCCGCTTGCGCCCCCGTGTTTCGGGACCTTCCGGGCTATCGTAAGTCAGTTGGTCAAAACGACGTAATTCGCCGCCCGGTCTGTCGCTCAAGTGGTGCCGAAGGGTCGCCTGGATACCTCCATTGCGCACCCGCCCAGAACGTCGTTGACAGTGCAACCCGATTCATGGATGAGATTGGCGCTGATGGTTCCCGATCGTTTCGGCGGTCGGGTAAAAGGGAATACGGTGCGGCGCCGTTCTGACGCCAATTCCGTGACTGCCCCCGCAACTGTAGGCGGTGTGCGACCCCCGGATGCCACTGGGCCGATAGGTCTGGGAAGGCGGGGCAAGCCATACATCGCGAGTCAGGAGACCTGCCATCATCAAACGCAACTCAACCCGGGCGGGGTGTCCCGGAAGGAGGCCAAGATGGCATTTTCGGCTTGCGCCGCTGACATGACTGGTTCCCTTTCCGCCCCGCGATTTCGCGGAGGGCGAAGTGAGCCGACAATCAACACATCACATCACGGTTTGCCTATCTTGCCGACCCAAGGGCGCAGCCGTACGCCCCGGGCCTGACCTGATCGGACGATTGCGCGCCGCGCTGGCCGAAGACGACGGTTTGGCAGGTTTTGACGTTTCCGGTGCGGCCTGCATGGCCGGGTGATCAGCCAAACGGTGCTTGAAGCTGGCGGAGCACCGGCGAAGGCGCGCGGCAAAGGAGTAGAACTTGCAAGCAAGCCCTTCACTATCTTAGCCGTATTAATGGGTAATGGCGGAGACGAAGGGATTCGAACCCTCGAGACGGTTTCCCGCCTACTCCCTTAGCAGGGGAGCGCCTTCGACCACTCGGCCACGTCTCCGCCGACGGGTATAGCCGTGCAAGCGACGGAAATACAAGGCCAATTCCTGCACCACCGGAAATTTTTGCCGGATTGGGCGAAGCCCTTGAAAACGCTTGGAATCGCTTGGGTCTGCACCCGCTTGGGCAAAGGCGTGGTCGCTATGTCTTGCTGTTGGATTTTCAAGAACCATGCGTGGATTCGCGTTCTGCTTCGATTTGGTTTCGCTGAACCAACGTCGGTTGGCCTGAGAATGTACGCGCGGCCAGAGTACGCAATCGGACACAAAAATTTGGGCGAGCCAGGTGCGGTAGGGAACTGCATCTGCAAAATGATGGGTGTCGCAAACGGCTGAACCAATTGGAGAGGTTGCCTGCCTTTGGCGTTGGAACGCGCTCTGTTGGATCACCAGTGTCAGGTGGTTTGAGTTGCAGAAACGGCCGTTTCTTTTGACTGAACTCGGCGGCTCAGCTTCTCCGCTGAACAGGCATAAGAACAGAAAACTTGCCAATTACATGCCAATGGATGCATATTTGCTAAGATTTTAGTCATTTTGATTGATCCAAAAAAACAGTTTCAGAGGCTGGCCGGGCAGTGAGCGCATCCGCGCTTTACAGTAACCTTTGGGGGAAGGGCTGGCATTTTGGCTTGGTTGAAGATTGTTCTGGTTGGTTTTTTCGTTCTTTGCGTTCCTGCCCTCAGTTGGGCAAATATCGGAACCGTAATCAGCGTGAAACAGGGGGCGGACGTGACCCGTGGCGGCAAAACGCTGCCCCTGCGTAATGGGATGGAGGTGTTGTCCGGCGACTCGATCGTCACGGATGCGAATGGCGTGGTTCAGCTTGTCTTTGTGGATGACACGAAGATCGCGGTTGGTCCCAATGCGCGGATGGTTCTGGACGTGAAGATGTTGCGCGGCAACCGCAAGGCTAAAAGCTTTGCTGTCGAGGCGCTGGGTGGAAGCTTCCGGTTCATCTCGGGCAAAAGCAGGAAAGGCGCCTACTCCATCAAGACGCCGACGGCCACCATGGCGGTGCGGGGCACGGTATTTGACATGTGGATCGCGCCGGGAAACCAAAGCGCGATGCTCGTGCTGCACGGCACGGTTCAGATGTGTGGCCTCGGCGGCTCTTGCCGATCAACGGGTCGGATTTGCAGCTTGTATGCAACCAGCCAGCGTGGTGCGGTCGGGCGCCCGGTCGATCAGGCGATGTATGACAAGGCCGTGGTCAGCGGTTTTCCTTTCATTCAGTCGCAGAAAGACCTCAAACCGCCTTTGCAGGTGGATGTCGAAGGTTGCTCGGGTGAATCCCAACCTGCGCCGCGCGCAAAATCGGACGCGCCCGAACCGCGCCGGTCCGCTCCGCCGCAGAGGCAGGTCAAGGCAGCGGTTGCCGCGCCGCCCGAACAACCGGATCCGGTAGGGCAGTTCGACAGGCCGGGCGATCGGCCCGAATCTATCGATGATCGGCGGGATACTGGCGGCGGTGTCTTTGGGTCCGGCGGCGATGGCTAGAGCGTTGTCCATGTCGTTGCCGGCGAGCAGAGGTTGACGTGAGCGTCAGGCAGCACGAGAAAGCTGGACGGCGCCGTGCTTTTCGGCTGGTGGGCCTGGGTCTGATCCTGTTTGGTTGTCTGCTGCGGGTACTGGACCCTTATCCGGTCCGCATGTCCCGGCTGATCTATTTCGACGTGTTGCAGCGGTTGTCCCCGCGCGCCTTCGATCCCGATTTGCCGGTCCGGGTCGTCGATATCGACGAAACGTCGCTCGAGAATTGGGGCCAATGGCCCTGGCCCCGGACCCTGTTGACGCAGATGGTCGAGCGGTTGGGCGACTATGGCGCCGCTTCAATTGCATTTGACATGTTGTTCGCCGAGCCCGATCGGTACTCACCGTCGCGGCTGCTGAGTGATCCGGCCCTAGCTGACATTCTCAGCGCCAAAAAGGAAGCCGCCCAGCTGGACAATGACATCTTGTTCGGGGCCGAGGTTTCGAACTGGCCAGTCGTGATGGGTGTGGCGGCGCGATTGACCGTAGGGGATCAGGACATTGCCCCGAAGGCCGGGATCGTGGAGATCGGCGAAAACCCGGCCGCCGGGCTGGTGTCCGTGCCCCACTGGACTCCGCTGGCGCCACCGCTGGACCGGGATGCAACCGGGATCGGCGGTGTGAATGTTTCACCTTTGGGCGGCACGGGCGTGGTGCGTCGGGTTCCGGTGTTGTGGCAGGGGCCAAGCGGTGTTCTGCCCGGACTTGGGCTGGAGGCTCTGAGGGTCGCGACGGGCGAGCCGGTGATCTTCATCGAAGGGGCTCAGGGCGAGGCCGGCATCGTGCTGTCGGTCGAATTGGCGGGTCTGGTCCTGCCCACAACGGAAAACGGAGAGGTCTGGGTCAGGTACAGACCGGATGATCCCGGGCTCTACCTGTCGGCCAATGACATACTGCAATCCGCAGATGATCCGGTTCTGCGCAGCCAGATCGAAGGCCGGATCGTATTGATCGGAACGTCGGCGGCAGGTCTGTTCGACATGCATCAGACTGCGTTGGGAGAGTCCGTTCCCGGCGTCTCCATCCATGCCCAAGTCATCGAGCAGGCGCTGCTGGGCGACATGCTGACCCGGTCGGATGTCACCGCCGCCCTCGAACTTCTGGCTTTCATCATCCTTGGAGTCGTCGTCACGGTCGTCATGTCCAGTTTCGGGGCCGTTGCCTCGTTCATGGCCGGCGGCATCGCGGCGGCCGTGGTTGTCGGGGTCAGTTGGTTGGCATTTCAGAACCAGTCCGTGCTGTTCGATGCAACCTTCCCGCTTGCCGGCGGGATGGCCAATTTCGGGCTGTTGTCCGGTTATCTGTTCATATCGACCGAGCGGGAAAAGCGGGTGATCCGGCGGATCTTCTCGCACTATGTCGCGCCCGAGATCTTGGACGAGATGGATGCAACCGGACACCAACTGCAACTGGGCGGTGAAACGCAGGAAATCACGGTCATGTTCTCGGACATTCGCGGGTTTACACCGTTGTCCGAGCGGGTGTCGGCCACAGACCTGGTCGCGCTGCTCAATGAACTGTTCTCGGTTATCGGAGACCGGATCCTGCACGAAAAAGGCACCATCGACAAATTCATCGGGGATGCGGTCATGGCGTTCTGGAACGCGCCGGTTCCGGTGGAGCGGCACCCGCTTCTGGCGGCACAGGCTGCGTTGCAGATGCGGCGAGCTCTGGCCGAGTTCAACGCATCGGACACGATGCGCGGGCATCCTCCGATCGCATTGGCGACAGGATGCGCCACGGGAATGGCCTGTGTCGGCAACATCGGCTCGCGGCGGCGATTCAACTACACGGTGATCGGAGATGTGGTCAACGTCGCCGCTCGAATCGAGCAGAGTTGCCGCCAGGTCGAATATGACATCCTGATCTCAAGCTCAGTCTCACAGGCCGCTGGCGCCGATCTCGCGATGCTCGAAGCAGGGCTTGTTCATCTGAAAGGCAAGACCGAACTGGAGCCGATTTTTGCTTTGGTCGGTGACAGCGTGTTGGCTCATGGCGCGGATTTCCGGAAGCTGCAGGAGATGCATCAGGATCTGATCACTGCGATACGTGCACGGCGGTCTCACGACGAAATACAGCGCTTGAGCGAAGCCTGCAGCGCCCAAGCAGGCTTGGTCGAACCGGGCCTGCGCGCGTTCTATGCGGCCTTGCCGGGACGGTCGGCTGATTTCCGGTTCGACATCCGCTCGGGCCAGGCGATGTTCAGTCATCATGGCAACGTGCACCGGTTTCCCGGATGACAGGGACCCGTTACGGGCCGCAGAGTCAAAACGGGCCGCGCCTTTTTTCAAAGGCACGACCCGTTTCGATCGGACAGGGTTCTCAGTCTCGCCCCCTCGAATACTATCTACAAAATCACGAACTAAAACTTCGATACACTCGAGACTGATCCACATTCCCAATCGGGATGACACATTGATGCCCGATTTCAACCGGGGCGACAGTGAAGCAGTTCACATTCGCAGAAACTTTTTTACAAATTTCTCCACTCGAAGAATCCGGGCCCGGCACGGTGCAGCAGTTTTGCCGCCATGGCCCGGCCCATTTCCGCTGCGTCCTCCGTCGAACCGGTCTCGCTCTCACTGATGGCATCCGATCCATCCGGGCGTAGGACCTCGCCGCGTAGGCGCAACTGCCCATCGGCAAGTTCGGCCAGACCGGCAATCGGAGTTTCGCAGGACCCGTCCAGCGCGGCCAGCAACGTGCGCTCGGCCGCCAAGCGACAGGCCGTTTCAGAGTGATGAATGGCTTCCAGCATCTCGGCGGCCCGGTGGTCGTCCGCGCGGCGTTCGATGCCGATCGTACCCTGCGCGATGGCCGGCAGCATGTCGTCGGGCGAGATTGCGGTGGCAGGCACGTCCTGCATGTTCAGGCGGCGGATGCCGGCCATGGCCAGAAACGTGCATTCGGCCACGCCATCAGCCAGCTTCTTCAGCCGGGTCTGCACGTTGCCCCGGAACTCGACCACGTTCAGATCAGGTCGGCGGTGCAGCAATTGTGCCCGCCGCCGCAGCGACGAGGTGCCTACGACCGCACCTTCGGGCAGGTAATGGATCGAGCTGAGGCGGGGCGAGATGAAGGCATCGCGCACGTCTTCGCGCGGCAGAAACGTGTCCAGCACCAGCCCCTGCGGCTGTTCGACGGGCATGTCCTTGGTCGAGTGCACGGCGATGTCGATGTCGCCACCCAGCATCGCCTCTTCGATTTCCTTGGTGAACAGGCCCTTGTTGCCGATCTCTTTCAACGGGCGGTCCGCGTCGATCATGGCGCGGTTGTCGCCGGTGGTCTTGATCACCACGATCTCGAACGCCTGTTCCGCCAGATCGAAGGCATCGCACAGCCGCTGACGGGTTTCATGGGCCTGGGCCAGCGCCAGCGGCGAACCACGGGTGCCGATCTTCAGCGGCGATGCGGGGGTGGGCAGGGTCAAAGTCATGGGCACAGCTTTAGTCGCGTCACATTGCCCTGACAATGGGGGCCACGCTTGACATTTTGCCGCTGAAGGCGGACCCGTTGCGCAAACCGGAATAGTGGGGGCTGACATGGCCGAGAACAAGAAACTGCTGCGGGCGCTGGCGGGCGAGGTACTGGACACGCCGCCGATCTGGATGATGCGACAGGCCGGACGCTATCTGCCGGAATACCGCGCGACGCGGGAACAGGCGGGCGATTTCCTGTCGCTGTGCTACACCCCCGATCTGGCGGCGGAGGTGACACTGCAGCCGATCCGCCGCTATGGGTTCGATGCCGCGATCCTGTTTGCCGACATCCTGCTGGTGCCGCAGGCGTTGGGCGCCGATCTTTGGTTCGTCACCGGCGAAGGGCCGCGCCTGTCGACGATCACGCGGCGATCGGATTTCGACGCCTTGAAACCCGTTGATGCGATCCACGGGACCTTGTCGCCCGTCTATGAAACCGTGCGCATCCTGTCGCGCGAGTTGCCGTCCGAGACGACTCTCATTGGCTTTGCCGGCGCCCCGTGGACCGTTGCGACCTATATGATCGCCGGGCGTGGCACCCCTGATCAGGGCCCTGCCCACGCCCTGCGCGAGGAAAACACCGCGCTGTTCGAGGCGTTGCTGGACCGGATCACGGCGGCCACGATCGAATACCTGTCGGCTCAGATCGAAGCGGGGGCCGAGGTGGTCAAGATCTTCGACAGCTGGGCCGGCTCATTGAAAGGTGAGGCCTTCACCAAATACGCGGTCGAGCCATGCCGGATCATTACCCAGGCGCTCAAGGAACGCCATCCGGGCATTCCGGTCATCGGTTTCCCGCGTGAGGCGGGCGAGGGCTATGTCGGTTTCGCAAAGGCCACCGCTGTCGATTGCGTGGCGCTGGACAACTCGGTTGCGCCGGAATGGGCGGCCGAACATGTGCAGGTGGATGGCTGCGTGCAAGGCAACCTGGCCTCGTCGCACATGGTCACCGGCGGGCAGGCGCTGGTGGATGAGACCCGCCGCATCCTGCGCGCCTTTTCCAAGGGGCCGCATATTTTCAATCTGGGTCACGGGATCACGCCGGATGCCGACCCGGAGAATGTGCAGTTGATGATTGACACGGTCCGCGGCGGGTAGGCGGCGCGGGAGGGGGCCAGCGCCCTCTTGGCCGTTGGCCATATGAAGGGTGTGTCAGGTCTTCTTGAGAGCCTGAAGTTCCGTAAGGATTTCGGTCGTGTGTTGGCCGCGGGCCGGGCTGGGTTTCGGCTGCCATTGGTGGGTGGAGAAGCGCGGGGCGGCGGCGGCCTGCAGGGTGCCGTCTGCCGTGCGCCAGGTTTGGCGGGCGGTGTTCATCGGGTGGGTTGCGGCCTCGTCGGGGCAGAGCACTGGGGCGACGCAGGCGTCTGAGCCTTCGAACAGTTTGGCCCAATGGTCGCGCGGTTTGGTTGCGAAGATTTCCGCCAGGCGCTGGGTCAGGTCTGGCCAGCGCATGCTGTCGTATTGTTGCTGAAACGGCGGGTCTTGGGACAGGCCCAGGATTTCGAGGAATTGGGCATAGAATTTCGGCTCGAGGCATTGGACCGAAACAAAGCCGCCATCCGCGCAGGCGTAGGTGCGGCTCCAATGCGGGCCGTCCAGCAGGCTCTGGCCGCGCGTGTCGGACAGGTTGCCTGTCTGGCGCAGGCTCATCAGCAGGTTCATCATGTGCGCCGACCCGTCGTAGATGGCGGCGTCGACCACCGTGCCTTTGCCCGTTGCGCGCGCGTTCAGCAGCCCGGCCAGAATGCCGGTGACCAAATACATCGCGCCGCCGCCGATATCGCCGACCAGCGTGGCCGGGGTCATCGGTTCGATGCCGGGTGGTGAGCCGTACCAGAGTGCCCCCGACAGGGCGATGTAGTTCAGATCATGTCCTGCGGTGTCGGAAAGCGGGCTGTCCTGGCCCCAGCCGGTCATGCGGCCATAAACCAGCGCCGGGTTCAGCGCGTGGCAGGCTTCGGGCCCCAGGCCCAGCTTCTCCATCACGCCGGGGCGGAAGCCCTCGATCAACGCATCGGCGGTTGCGATCAGGCGCCGGGCGGTTTCGAGGTCGTCGGGGTCCTTGAGGTCGAGCGCGATCGAGCGCTTGCCCCGGTCCAGCACGGATCGGTCCGGCATGCCGGGTGTGACGGCGCCCCCCTTGCGGTGGATGGTCACGACATCGGCCCCCAGATCCGCCAGCATCATGGCGGCGAACGGGCCGGGGCCGAGACCCTCGATTTCGACAACACGGATTCCGTTCAGCATGAGCAGCACTCCCTCGCGGCGATGCTGGCCGGGACCCAGCAGGAATGCAAGACCGACCGGCGGCGACGCGGCGTCTGGCATCGGTCTGATCCGGAACGGGAAAAACCAACAAACACATCGGAATACTTGCCAGCTTGGGGCCAGCGGCGTAGCGTGCTGTCCGGGGTGGATCAGCGAGGGGTAGGATGCGTCTTTGGATCACGATCAGTGCCGCCATGGTCTTGGCGGTTCTGGTGGCAATCATCCTTCTGCTGCACCCGCCCGGCGACCTGCGCATGGCAGCCGGACCGGCGGGTGGTGCCTATATCGACGTGGCGCAGGACTACTCCGATATCCTTGCCGAGGATGAGATTCGGCTCGAGATCGTCGAAACCGCAGGGTCTGTCGAAAATGCGCGTCTCCTGGAAGACGGGGCTGTGGATGTGGCCTTCTTGCAGGGCGGCATCGAAGTTGACCCGGATCGGGCGCAGGCCATCGGGACCGTGTTTTTCGAGCCGATGATTTTCATGGCGCGCGAGGATGCCTGGATTCCGCCCAATCCCGCGCTGTGGCGTGGGTTGAGCATCAACAGCGGTGCACCCGGGTCCGGCACCGCGGACGCATTCCGCGACTTCGAACGCGCTGTCGGGCTGGCCCAAGAGGATAACGTGCATGTTGCACTGCCCTATGACCAGGCGGCCGACGCCTTGTTGGACGGAACGTTGGACATCGCCGTTTTTGTCGCCCCGATCGAAGCTCCCTACCTGCTGGCCGCGTACGAGGTGCCTGGACTGAAGGTGCTGAACCTTGAACATGTCGAGGCGATTTCGCGTCGTTTGTCCTATGCCACCGTGGTGACCGTACCGACCGGAGGCATGTCGCTGAACCCGGTTCTGCCGCCGCGCCCGGTAGATCTGATCGCTCTCGAGGCGCGGCTGGTCGTGCGGCCGGGACTGCATCCGGCGTTGGTCAATCGACTGACGATGGCGGCGATCGCCCTGCACGAGGCTCAGGGCATCATCAATGACCCCGGGGCCTTTCCGGGGATCGAAGGGACCGCATTGCCCCTCAACAACACCGCACGGCAGCTGATACTTGAAGGGCCATCCACCTGGCATGATTGGTTGCCTTATTGGGTGGCGGCGCAGGTCAATCGGGTTTTCCTTTTGTTCCTGCCGTTCTTTTTCATCGTCCTTCCGCTGGTCCGGTTGTTGCCGCGCATCTACGCCTATTTCCAACGATGGCGTGTCTGGCAGCACTACCCGGAAATTCGTCTGATCGAACAGGACCTGGCCGACAACCCTTCCGCGGAAGACCTCGCGCGGATGCAAGGCCAATTGCAGGTGCTGGACGAAAAGCTGGCGGACCTACGGCTGCCAGCGGCCTACAGGCAAGGGCAGTATGATGCCCGTCTGCATCTGGAACTGGTGCAGAAACGGATTTCCGACATGCGGGCTCAGGATTCCGGGGGCGGCGGGTAATGTGTGGAACACGGTTGCCGCAACGGCAGTTCGTGGATAGGTCTTTGGTCGAATATCAGACATTTAAGAAAGGGGGGTGCTCCCATGCAAATGAGTGACACGCGTGAAATTCAGGCGGTGCCGTCCGATGTCTATGCGGCCCTGCTGGACCCCGAGGTGCTGAAAGCCTGCGTGCCCGGTGCGCAAGAGGTTTCGGGCAATCCGACGGACGGTTACGAGGCGACCGTGGTGCAGAAGGTCGGGCCGGTAAAGGCCACGTTCAAAGGCACTGTCACGATGTCCGACATGGTTGAGGGTCAAAGCCTGACCATCGCCGGTGAGGGCAAAGGCGGGGCGGCGGGTTTTGCAAAGGGCAGCGCCAGTGTCACGTTCAGCGCCAGTGACAGCGGTGGAACGGTTTTGGCCTATGACGTGGATGCCAAGGTTGGCGGAAAGCTGGCGCAGCTAGGCAGCCGTTTGATCGACGGCTTTGCCAAAAAGATGGCTGACCAGTTCTTCTCGAACCTTCAGCAGCATTTTGAAGGCCCTGCAGCGCCGGAAGAGGGCGGCAAAGACACCTCCGAGGGGGAAAAGAAAGGCTGGCTGGGTCGCCTGACCGGGCGCGAGTGAAACCTGCGTTTGTGCGCAGAGGACTGTGCGAATTTGGTCTGTTCGGCAATCCTCTGGCGCGATACTGTCCCGGCCAGAACTGGGAAAACGCATGACGACAATTCTTTCGATCAAGGATCTGCGCAAAACCTATGCCGGCGGGTTCGAAGCGCTGAAAGGCGTATCGCTGGACATCGAAGAGGGCGAGATCCTGGCCCTGCTCGGCCCGAACGGGGCGGGAAAGACAACCCTGATCTCGACGGTTTGCGGGATTACCACGCCCACGTCTGGGACCGTCACAGTAGGGGGGCACGACATCCTCACGGACTTTCGTGCAGCCCGGCGCATGATCGGCCTAGTGCCGCAGGAAATTGCGCTGGAGCCGTTCGAGAAGGTCTGGAACACCGTACGGTTTTCGCGCGGTCTGTTTGGCTATGGGCAGGACAGCGCGCGGATCGAGGAGATCCTGCGCAAGCTGTCGCTGTGGGACAAGCGCAAGAACGCGATCAAGGAACTGTCGGGCGGCATGAAGCGGCGGGTGCTAATCGCCAAGGCGCTGGCGCACGAGCCGCGGGTGCTGTTTCTGGATGAACCCACCGCCGGTGTGGATGTCGAACTGCGCAAGGACATGTGGGCCATCGTCGACGAGTTGAAGGCTGCCGGTGTCACCATCATTCTGACCACCCACTACATCGAAGAGGCCGAAGCCATCGCCGACCGGATCGGTGTGATCGACAAGGGCGAACTGATGCTGGTGCAGGACAAAAACACCTTGATGGCGCAGATGGGCAAGAAGCAGATCGAGGTCATGCTGACCCGCACGATCTCGGACATTCCCGGCAGTCTGGCCCACCACAATCTGGTGCTGAACGGGCAGGGCGATGCGCTGATCTATACCTACGACACCAATGCCGATCGCACTGGCATCACCACTTTGCTGAATGACGTGGCAGAGGCGGGGCTGGTGTTGCGTGACGTTCAGACCCGGCAATCGAGCCTGGAAGAGATTTTCGTCAACCTCGTGTCCGGAGATGCCGCATGAACTGGTCCGCCATCGCCGCCATCTACCGGTTCGAAATGGCCCGGTTCTTCCGCACCCTCGCGCAGAGCTTTCTGTCGCCGGTTTTATCGACCTCGCTGTACTTCGTGGTGTTCGGCACCGCCATAGGCAGTCGCATCCAGGAGGTCGAGGGCGTCTCCTACGGCGCCTTCATCGTGCCGGGGCTGATCATGCTGTCGGTGGTGATGCTGTCGATCTCGAACGCGTCCTTTGGCATCTATTTCCCCAAGTTCCTGGGCACGATCTACGAACTGCTCTCGGCTCCGGTGAATTTCATCGAGATCGTGATCGGCTATGTGGGCGCCGCCGCGACCAAGGCGTTGTTCGTGGGATTGGTGATCCTGACCACCGCCACGTTCTTCGTGGACATCCGCATCGAGCATCCCTTCGCGATGGCCGCCTTTCTGATCCTGTCCTGCCTCAGCTTTTCCCTGCTGGGCTTCATCATCGGGATCTGGGCCAGCAACTTCGAACAGATGTCTCTGGTGCCGCAGCTTGTCGTCACACCTCTGATCTTTCTGGGCGGCACGTTCTACTCGATCTCGATGCTGCCGCCGGTGTGGCAGACGATCTCGTTGTTCAACCCGGTGGTCTATTTGATCTCGGGCTTTCGCTGGTCGTTTTACGGGCTTTCGGACGTGCCCATTCTGCTTAGCCTTCTGGCGATCCTGGCCTTTACCGGCATTTGCCTGGCGGTCATCGGTTGGATCTTCAAAACCGGGTGGCGCATCCGCAGCTAGGGCGTTGCATTTTTGCCGTGGCTGAACAGGATTTTGGTTCACGTCACGTTCATGGCATGTGGGGTCCCTTGTTTAAGGGGCGGACGCACTCTACATCGGCACCCATGAAACTCAGCCTGCCGTTTCTCAACAAGCAGCCAACCGTGGCTGTCGTTCGCCTGTCCGGAGCCATTGGAATGGCTGGCCGAGCCTCGCTGAACGATGCCTCTTTGGCACCGGTTCTGGAAAAAGCCTTCCGCAAGGGAAAACCTGCCGCCGTCGCGCTCGAGATCAATTCGCCGGGCGGATCGCCGGTGCAAAGCTCGCTGATCGGTGCGCGGATCCGACGGTTGGCCGACGAGTTCAAGGTGCCAGTCCATGCCTTTGTCGAGGACGTGGCGGCCTCGGGTGGTTATTGGCTTGCGGCTTCGGCGGACGAGATCTGGGCGGATGACAGCTCGGTTCTGGGGTCGATCGGGGTCATCTCTTCGGGGTTCGGAGCCCATGTTTTTATGGCCCGTCAAGGGATCGAGCGGCGCGTGCACACCGCCGGGAAATCCAAATCGATGCTGGACCCGTTCTCTCCGGAGAAAGAAGAGGATGTCGCGCGTCTCAAGGGGCTGTTGGACGACATCCACCAGAATTTCATTGCCTATGTGAAAGCTCGGCGCGGCAGTCGTCTGGACGAGGCCGCCGATCTGTTTACCGGTGAAATCTGGCTGGCGCGGCGTGCGCATGAACTTGGGCTGATCGACGGCATCGCGCATCTGAAGCCGAAGATGCAGGAAGTGTTTGGCGACAAGGTCAAATTCCGGCGCTACGGGTTGCGCCGACCGATCTGGTCGCGTTTCGGAACGGACATGGCACAGGACGCCATTTCCCTGCTCGAGGAGCGCGCGGCCTACGCGCGCTTTGGTATGTGACGTGATCGTCAAGGTCGTCATTCTGTTTCTGGTTGCCATGGGGGTCCTGGCGATGTTCGGAAAGCTGCGCTTTCCCGGCCAACAGCGATTGAACTCCGCGAAATGTCCGCGCTGCGGTCGATTCCGGATCGGCAAGGGCCCCTGCACATGTGAGCAAGGAGGGCGTCGATGACGGCCTGGCTGCTTTCCGGTCTTGGCTTGTTGATCCTGCTGTTGGCCGGTGACGCGCTGGTGCGGGGTGCGGTGAATCTCAGCCTGCGTCTGGGTGTTCCCGCCCTAATCGTCAGCCTGACGATCGTGGCCTTCGGTACCTCGGCGCCTGAGCTTCTGATTGCCATCAAGGCCATCGAGGAAAATGCGCCCGGTATCGCGTTGGGCAATGTCGTCGGTTCGAACACGGCCAACATCCTGCTGGTCTTGGGTTTGCCGGCCTTGCTGGCCACGATCCACAGCAGCGAATGCAACACGCGCAGAAACTACATCTTCATGTTGCTGGCCTCGGTTCTGTTCATCGGTTTGGCCTTTTGCGGGGAATTCAACCTGTTCAGCGGGGCAATCCTGCTGGCGGGGTTGGCTCTGATCCTGCTCAACGCCTTCCGAGAAGCGCACGCGCATCGCAACTCCTGCTCGGAAGAGCAGGATCTGGAAGCGCTGGAAGAGGCCGACCCGGACATGCCGTACTGGAAGGTGTCGCTGTATCTGGTGCTGGGGCTGATTGGCCTGCCGATGGGCGCGCATCTTCTAGTCGACAACGCGACCATCATTGCGCGGACCTACGGGGTCAGTGAAACGGTGATCGGGCTGACGCTGGTCGCGGTCGGAACCTCGCTTCCTGAACTTGCGACTACCGTCATGGCCGCGTTGCGCCGGCAGGCCGATGTTGCTCTGGGCAACGTCATCGGTTCGAACATGTTCAACCTTCTGGGCATTGTCGGTATCGCCACGCTGTTCGGGCGCATCCCCGTGGACCCCGAATTCCTGCAATTCGATCTTTGGGTCATGCTGGGCTCGTCCCTGCTGCTGATCCCGTTCGTTTTCTTCAAGCAAGACATCACCCGGGTCTGGGGGTTCATCTTGACGCTGCTTTACGTCACATATGTCGTGATCCTGTTGGCCTGATCTGACTGAAAGGAGCCCCTTCATGACCCGAGCACTGGTGACCGGCGCCGGCATTCGACTGGGGCGGGCCATGGCGTTGTACCTGGCAAAACGTGGCATGGACGTTGCCGTGCACCACGCAACCTCGGGCGCTGCCGCTGCCGAGACCGTGTCCGAGATCCAGTCGATGGGCCGCAATGCCGTGGCGCTGCAGGCCGATCTGCTGGACGAGGATCAGGTGCAGACCCTTTTGCCGCGCGCGGCCGAGGCGCTGGGCGGTCCGATCACCTGTCTTGTCAACAATGCGTCGATCTTCGAATACGACAACATCCGCACTGCCACCCGGCAAAGCTGGGATCGCCACATGGACAGCAACCTGCGCGCGCCCTTCGTGCTGACGCAGGCCATGGCAAGCCAGGGTCTGGAACCCGAGATGGATGAGAATGACGAACCCGTCGCGACCGGCTTGATCGTGAATATGGTCGACATGCGGGTGCGCAAACTGACGCCTGAGTTCATGTCCTACACCATCGCCAAGATGGGGCTATGGGCATTGACCCGGACGGCGGCCCAGGCACTGACGCCAGCCATTCGCGTCAATGCCATTGGGCCGGGTCCAACCCTGCAGGGTCACCGGCAAAGCCCCCAGCACTTCAAGACCCAACGCGAAAACACGGTCCTGGAACGCGGCGCAAACCCGTCGGATATCAACGCGGCCCTTGGGTATTTTCTGGACGCACATGCGGTCACGGGCCAGCTTTTGTGCGTTGATGGCGGCCAGCATCTGGGCTGGCAAACGCCTGATGTAGTGGGCCTTGAATAGGTATTGCCCCTGCAAGTTTTGCACCGCTCTCGATCCTGTTACAGGTTCGTTACAAAAATATCTTTTTTTTCATACACTTGTAAAACGAGAATAAAAATATCGCTTATAATCAACGTGTTAAAATTGTGCCTATTTATTGTGCAACGCAGTGAAAACACAAGGATTCAAGGAAAAATCACGGTGCAGGGAAAGTTGTCCGCACAGTTATCCACAAGAATCGTGGATTTGTTTTCTCTTGATCTGAGGCGCGCAAGATTGCAGCCACGGTCAGAGAATCGTATCTCTCTCTCATGACCGCCGACAGCGCCCCTCAATCCCAGCCTCAGCCGACCGGCTATGCTTGCATCCAGAAATACGTGAAGACGCTGGACAGTTCGCCGGGTGTCTATCGGATGCTCGATGCGGACAGCCGGGTTCTGTATGTCGGCAAGGCGCGCAACCTGCGGGCGCGGGTGTCGAACTACACCCGCCCGGGACATTCCGGCCGGATCGAGCGGATGATCGCCTCGACCGCGTCGATGATGTTCCTGACCACTCGGACCGAGACCGAGGCGCTGCTGCTGGAGCAGAACCTGATCAAGCAGCTCAAGCCCAAATACAACGTGCTGCTGCGCGACGACAAAAGCTTTCCCAACATTCTGGTGGCCAAGGACCACCCATTTCCGCAGATCAAGAAACATCGCGGGGCCAAGAAGGAAAAGGGCGCCTATTTCGGCCCCTTCGCCAGTGCGGGCGCGGTGAACCGCACGCTGAACCAGCTGCAGAAGGCGTTTCTGCTGCGCAACTGCTCGGATTCGATGTTCGACAGTCGCACCCGGCCCTGCCTGCTCTATCAGATCAAGCGCTGCTCGGGGCCGTGCGTGGGTATGATTTCGCAGGCCGATTATGCCGAAAGCGTGCGCGATGCCGAGCGGTTCCTGTCCGGCCGCTCGACCCGGATCCAGGAGGAACTAGCCGCGCAGATGCAGGAAGCCTCGGACGCGATGGAGTTCGAGCGCGCCGCCGCCTTGCGCGACCGGATCCGCGCGCTGACGCAGGTGCAGACAGCGCAGGGTATCAACCCGCGCGGAGTGGCCGAGGCGGATGTGATCGGCCTCTATATGGACAGCGGGCAGGCCTGCGTTCAGGTGTTCTTCATCCGCGCCAATCAGAACTGGGGCAACCGAGATTTCTATCCGCGGGTCGGCCCCGACGTCTCCCCGGCCGAGGTGATGGAGGCCTTTCTGGGCCAGTTCTACGACAACAAGGAACCGCCGCGCCAACTGATCCTGTCGGACGCGATCGAGAACGCCGACCTGATGCAGCAAGCCCTGTCGGAAAAGGCCGGTCGCAAAGTCGAGATCCTGGTGCCGCAGCGGGGCGAAAAGCTCGAGCTGGTCTCGGGCGCGCTGCGCAACGCGCGCGAGGCGCTGGCACGCCGCATGTCGGAAAGCGCGACGCAGGCCAAGCTGCTGCGCGGTCTGGCCGAGGCCTTCGATCTGGACGCGCCGCCGAACCGGATCGAGGTCTATGACAACTCGCATATCCAGGGCACCAACGCGGTTGGCGCGATGATCGTGGCCGGGCCCGAGGGGTTCATGAAGAACGCCTATCGCAAGTTCAACATCCGCGGCGACGACCTGACGCCGGGCGACGATTTCGGCATGATGAAAGAGGTGCTGACCCGACGCTTCACCCGCCTGCTGAAAGAGGACCCCGACCGCGACAAGGGCCTGTGGCCCGATCTGCTGCTGATCGACGGGGGCGCGGGGCAGGTGAGCGCCGTGCACGAGATCATGCAGTCGCACGGGGTCGAGGACATCCCGATGGTCGGTGTGGCCAAGGGCGTCGATCGGGACCACGGCAAGGAAGAGTTCTACCGCATCGGCCAGCGCCCCTTTGCCCTGAAGCGTAACGACCCGGTGCTGTATTTTATTCAGCGGCTACGGGACGAGGCGCACCGCTTTGCTATCGGTACCCACCGCGCCAAACGGGCCAAGGCGATGGGAGCGACGCCTCTGGATGAAATCCCCGGCGTCGGCGCGGCCCGCAAACGCGCGCTGCTGGCGCATTTCGGCAGCGCAAAGGCGGTCAGCCGTGCCAATCTGGCGGATCTGAAGGCCGTGGACGGGATCTCGGCCGGTCTGGCGCAGAAGGTCTATGATTTCTTTCACGAAAAGGGCTGAGGCCGCTGGCGCCCGCGCCACAGGATGTAAAGCCCCGAGGCCACGATCAGCGCGCTGCCCAGCCACATGGTCTGGTCCAGATGCTCGTCGAATATCAGTACGCCCAGCCCGATGCCGAACAGAAGGCGGGTATAGCGAAACGGAGTTACGGCCGACACTTCACCCGTCCGCATGGCCAGCATCAGCGAAGAATAGGCCACCGCGCCCATCACCACGGCTCCAGTCAGGTGCAGGGCGGCTCGGGCGTCCACCGGCACCGCGGCGGCGCCTTCGAAAGCCCGGTACAGTCCACCGGCGACGACAATTGACAGAAAGCCATAAAACCCAAGAACGGTGGTGCCCAACGTGGCGGGGGCGGCGCGGCTGGCCAGATCGCGGCCGGCAAAGCCCAGCATTCCCAGTACCGCAAGAATGGACAGGGCCGAGAAACTGTCTCCGGTTGGCTGGATGATGATCACCACTCCGATCAATCCGACCAGAATGGCACTCCAGCGCCGCCAGCCGACGGTTTCCCCGAAAAACAGCGCGGCACCCGCCACCACCACCAGCGGCGTTGCCTGCAGGATCACCGTGGCCGAGGACAGCGGCGTCAGGGCGATGGCCAGCACATAGAACAGGCGGCCGAAGACTTCGAACAGCACCCGGATCTTCATCGGCTTGGACAGGACATCGGGGTGCAGCAACCGCCGCCCCTGTAGCAACGCGGCCCCGGCGAAAATCAACGCCCCGCCCAGTCCGAACAGCACCAGAACCTGCCAGATGGGCAGCACCTTGGCGGCACTTTTCAACAGCGCGTCCTCCAGGGCGAACCCGGCCATGGCCGCGATCATCCAGGCGCTGCCGATCAGATTGGCGCGCGCATCGGTTCTGATATGTGAGGTCACGGGGCGGATCTTTCCTGATGTGCCGATACCCGCGCAACCTGACCCGTTCTTCGCGCCGCGCCAAGGGGGAAACGGTCGTCGATCCTCCGCCTGCGACGGTCTGACCTGTCGTGGTCCAAACACCTGTGTTCTTGGCAGTTTTTTGTCGTGCCGTCTTTTCTGTTCCCGGCCATGGTTGTAGGGTCCAGCGCATGAAGTGGAACCTGCCGAATATTCTGACTTTGCTGCGCCT
The DNA here is from genome assembly GCF_056535705.1 of Ruegeria sp. BC8. Classification (NCBI taxonomy): domain Bacteria; kingdom Pseudomonadati; phylum Pseudomonadota; class Alphaproteobacteria; order Rhodobacterales; family Roseobacteraceae; genus Ruegeria; species Ruegeria sp. BC8. Next base: position 3,348,258 of record NZ_JBQFIV010000001.1, read on the forward strand.
ACTGGCCGCGCCCGGCCTGGCGGTGATGTTTCTGTATTTCACACGGCCCTACGCGGATTGGTTCGCGCTGATCCTGTTCCTGTCGGCGGCCATAACCGATTGGTTCGACGGCTATCTGGCGCGCGCGTGGAAGCAGGAAACCAAGATGGGCGCGATGCTGGACCCGATTGCCGACAAGGCGATGGTGGTGATCGCACTGATGATCCTGGTCGGCTATTCGACCGAGCACTGGACGCCCTGGCTGGTGCTACCCGCCACCGTGATCCTGTTCCGCGAGGTCTTCGTCTCGGGCCTGCGCGAGTATCTGGGCGACGTGGCCGGAACGCTCAAGGTCACCAAGCTGGCCAAATGGAAGACGACCGCGCAGATGGTGGCGATCGCCGTGCTGTTTTCGCAGGGCATTTTCGAGCACTATTTCGTCATGTCCACCTTCGGCATGGATGCCGCGCTGATCGACCAAATCCTGTCGGGCCAGGTCGAGGACATCTCGGGCCTGCAATGGAAGCTGGATGGCATGTTCTGGTCGGGCCGCATCGGGTTGTGGCTGCTGTGGATCGCGGCGACGCTGACATTGATCACCGGCTACGACTACCTACGTAAAGCCATGCCCCATCTGAAGGAGGGCTGACGCATGGATGTTCTGTATTTCGCCTGGGTCCGCGAGCGGATTGGCGTACCGAAGGAAAAGGTCGAAACCACCGCAGCTACGGTCTCCGATCTGGTGGCCGAACTCAGCGCCCGCGAAGACCGCTATGCCGCGGCCTTTGCCGACCTGTCGGCCCTGCGGGTCGCGCTGGATCAGGAACTGTCGGATTTCGACGCGCCCCTGGTTGGCGTCCGCGAAGTGGCCTTTTTCCCGCCCATGACCGGCGGCTAGGGCGATGCGGATCTCCGTCCAGCAAGAACCGTTCGATCTGGGGGTCGAGGCCAATGCCTTTGCCGCGGGCGACACGGCCAATGGCGCCATCGTCACCTTTACCGGCGTCGTGCGCGATCTGGCCCAGAGCGATCTGGCCTGCATGGAGATCGAGCATTATCCCGGCATGACCGAACGCGCCATCGCCAAGATCGCCGAGGAAGCCAAGACCCGGTGGTCGCTGGGCGACGTGCTGGTGATCCATCGCCATGGCCGGCTGGCCCCGGGTGACCGGATCATGATGGTCGCAACGGCAGCCCCGCATCGCAAGGATGCGTTCGAGGCTGCAGAATACCTGATGGATTACCTGAAATCCCGCGCCCCGTTCTGGAAGAAGGAAATCACAGGTTCGGGCGCCGAGTGGGTTGCCGCCAAGGACAAGGACGAGGACGCGCTGTCGCGCTGGTAGGCGCTCAGTCGGCGTTGTTGATCCGGCCGCGCAATTCCTCGGCTTCCTGGCGGGCGGCGCGCAGCCCGTCCATGGCCGCGGCCAGCTCGGCCTCGGTCTGGGTCAGCTGATTAGTCAGCTCGGCCTCGCGCTGCTGCAGATAGGTGATCGCCTGATCGCGGGTTTCCTCAGCCTCGTGCAGCTCCTGGCTCATGCGGTCCAGATCAGCCACGTCGGATTGGCGCACGCGCGACAGGCGGTGCACCAGCCAGTTGGCGAACCAGCCCATGCAGAAGGCGGCGAACAGGATGACGGCGGTGGCGATGATGAATTCGGTTCTGTTCAACTTACTGGTCCCCTGCATCCGTTTCGGATGCTTCTTCTTCTGTTGGCGCAGGTTCGGTTGCGCTTGTCTGGGTCTCCAATGCTTCCAGACCGGTTTCCTGATTGGCGACCGGCTCGGGCCGGATCAGCCGGAATTCGATGCGCCGGTTTTTCTCGCGCCCGTCTTCGGTGTCATTGTCTGCAATGGGCTGCGTTTCACCGTAGCCTGCGGCCGAGTAGCTTTTCGTCGGCACCCGGCGGGCGCGCAATTCGTTCAGGATGGACTGGGCGCGTGACTGGCTCAGTTGCTGGTTCATCTCTTCACGGCCCTGGCTGTCGGTATGACCCTGGATTTCAATCCGGATCGGTCCGCATTCGCGCAGGATCTCGGCAATCTGGTTCAGACTGTCGCGGGACTCTGATGAAACCGTAGCCGATCCGGGCTCGAACGTGATTTTGCGGGTTTCCTGAACCTCGGCGATGCGACTTTCGCACTGCTCGGGGTCTGGCAGCGCGTCTTCGGGTTCGGGCGGGGGCTGATAGGTGATCGACAGGTCAAAGTCCTGCGCATCGCCCAGCTTGTCGGACAGCAGGCCCGCGATCTGTGCCTTGGCGTCTTCATCATGGCTGACGCCTGTCAACTCGACCTTGTCAGGCGTTACGGTCAGCACGCCGTTGTTCAGCCAGGACAAGGATTCCAGCCCCGCCAGAACGCGTACGGGCCAATCCTGCGGCATCTGGTCGACCACGCGGGCGGCACTGTGAACCTGATCGGATCCGAAGGCAGCCCGGGCGTAGCTGTCGATCATGTCGCGCTGCAAATCGTCGCCCAGACGGCCGCGCAATTGTACCAGGCCTTCCGGGCTGCGGGTGGCGGTGAATTCCACAGGTCCGGCCTGTTCGTTGTTTTCTGGTTCGGGCAGAACCGCGTGCAGGGCGAACACTTCGGGCAGGGCGTTCTCCAACTCGCCCACGACCTTGTCGAATGTGGCCGGGCTGGTGTTCGGTTCAGCAATCAGCGTGATGTCGGCATCCGACATCGTGACCGATCCTTGCCCGATCTCGGACAGAGCCCGAATACTCAGTTCAGCGGCCTGTGCCCATCGGGGCGATGGCACACCCAGGCCGATCGTGCAGGTATAGGGCCCTGACAGGCCGGCATCCTGCGCGGCCGCTACAATGGTGTCGCGCGCCTTTTCATCCTGTGCCGAACAGGCGTCGAACTGTCCGCCATCTTCCGAAATCAGGTAGCGCAGGGTGAACGGAGTGATCACCGGGCGCGGTGCCGAAATCGCCAGACCGATGCGCAAGCTGGGCGGCGCGGCGCGTGTCAGCTCTTGTTCCAGCCGTTCTTTTTCCTGCTGGCTGTCGGCGATGGCAGTGATCTTGACCAGGTCGGGGCTGGCGGAAACCTTGGCCCGCGGCAGCTTGGACAGGGCAAGGATGGCATAGGATATCGCGTCGTCCCAGCCTTTGGGTTTCTTGTAGTCTGCGGTCTCAAGCAGGTCCGACACCCGCGCCTGCGGGTCTAGCTTCTGCAGCCGGGCCATCAGTGCGTTGCGATCCACGCTGGCCGGAACCAACCCGATCACGGAAATGCCGCTGTCGTTCCGGAGAATTTCGGCCGAGAATTTGGGCGGAGTCAGGTCAGCCGTCGGGGCAATGTCCATCTCGTCGATCACCCGAGAGGTGTCGACCTGTGTACCGGCCGCGGTCAGCGCGTTGAATCGGGTGGCCTCGTCCGGGGCAGTACCGGTCAGGACAACGCGCAGCCCATCCGCCTGCACTTCGGCCCACTCGTGGCCCTGCATGCTCAGTGCATTTCGAACGGCAGTTTCCGAGGTTTCTTCGATCTTGGTCACCGCGAATCCGGCGGCCAGCAGACAGACCCCCGCCGACACGACAAAGATCAGGGCTGATGTCAGGAAATACGGCAAGCGCATGAGCGGTTTCTTATCTCCTCGGGCCATTGGGCGGGACTCTTACAGGCACCGGTACCGAGGTGCAATCAGAGGAGCAATGCGACGCAAAGGAAGATGAGCGGAATAAGGCCGGTGTCCCGGTTGGCGCGAAACAGCTGCAGCAGTTTCGCGTTGTCTTCGATGTCCAGCCCGCGCAGTTGCCACGCCATGTGCCACCCCATTGCCCAAGGTCCACCGATGGCCACGACCAGCGCCAGCACGCTGGCATTGGGCAGCGCGGCCTCGACGATGGCCAGCCCCATCAGCGCCACGGTCGCCACAAGGAAATACTTCAGCCATTTCGCGGTGTCGGTCCCGAACAGACGCGCGGTGGACTTGATGCCGATCAGCTCGTCATCCTCGGCGTCCTGGTGGGCATAGATCGTGTCGTAGAACAGCGTCCAGGCGATACCGGACAGGTACAGCAGGATCGCGGGCCATTCGACCGTGCCGCGATGCGCCGCCCATGCCAGCAGGGCGCCCCAGTTGAAGGCCAGCCCCAGAAACACCTGCGGCCACCAGGTGAAGCGCTTGGCATAGGGATAGATCGTCACCGGCAGCAGCGACAGGACACCCATCGCGATGGCCGCCTGGTTGAAGGTCAGCAGGATCGCCAGCGCCAGAAGGCATTGGATGCCCATCCAGATCACCGCCTGCCGCACGCTGACCTGACCCGAGGGGATGGGCCGCGAACGCGTGCGTGCGACCTGCGCGTCGAACTTGCGGTCGGTGATGTCGTTCCAGGTGCAGCCCGCGCCGCGCATCAGAAAGGCCCCGGCCGCGCACCCCACGGCAATCCACAGATCGCCCCACCGCGGCTGACCGTCATGAAGGATCGCCAGCGCCAGGCCCCACCAGCACGGGATCAGCAGCAGCCACGTCCCGATCGGCCGGTCCGCGCGCGACAGCCGCAGATAGGGGCGGGCAAAGGCCGGGGCGCGGGTATCGACCCAGTTGCCGGTAACGGCGTCGGCGACCTGACCGTCTGGTGTTGGGGCATTGCCTTGCATATGTAGGGTCTCATGAGTGCGAAGATCAGGCTGTATGTAGATCACCCTTTGGGTGCGGGGCAATCGGTTCCTTTGACGCGCGAGCAGGCCCATTACCTGTTCGGCGTGATGCGTCTGGCCGTGGGTGGGGAGGTGGCCCTGTTCAACGGCCGTGATGGCGAGTGGCTGGCGCAGGTGGCCGAGGCGGGCAAGCGGGGCGGTGTTCTGAGCTGTCTTGAACAGACCCGGCCACTGCAACTGCCGCCGGACCTGTGGCTGCTGTTTGCCCCGATCAAGAAGGCGCGGACCGATTTCATCGTCGAAAAGGCGGCCGAGATGGGAGCCGCCAAGATCATGCCGGTGCAGACCGCCTTCACCAATTCCGAACGCATCCGCCAGGACCGGCTGCAGGCCCACGCGGTCGAGGCGGCCGAGCAATGCGGCGGCACCTTCGTGCCCGAGGTCTGCGACCTGCAGCGGCTGGACAAGCTGTTGGACAACTGGCCCGACGGCCGCCAACTGATGTTCTGCGACGAGGCCGAGGCCGGGTCGGCCCTGCGCCTGGCCGCGCAGGACAAGGGCCGGCCCTGGGCCATCCTGATCGGCCCCGAGGGCGGGTTCTCCGATGCCGAGCGCCAGCGGCTGAAGGATCTGCCGTTCACGCATGTGGTCAGCCTGGGGGCGCGCATCTTGCGGGCCGATACGGCGGCGGTGGCCGCGATGACCCTGTGGCAACAGGCGCTGGGGGACTGGTCCTGATGTGGCGGCTGGCGCAGCAACAGGACGTTCCGGCGATCGAACGGTTTCTTCTGGACCATGTGCAAAGTTCGATGTTCGCGCTGGCCAACCTGCGAGAGTTCGGCCTGAACGCACCTGCACCGCGCGCGATGAGCATGTGGATGCTGGGCGACCCGCTGCGCGGCGTGTTCGGCATCACCAACGAAGGCATGATCCTGCCGCAATGCCCGGATGTTTCCGATGCCGACCTGGCCGCGGCGGCAGTTCTGATCCGCGACCGCCGGATCATGGGGCTGGCGGGCGAGGCTTCGCAAGCCCGCCGGTTTCTGCGACAGGCCGGATGGCAGGACCGCGCCGCGCATCTGAATCGGGATGAGCCCTCCTTTGCGCTGGACCTGCGCGACCTGATCGTTCCGCAAGCGGAAAACGCAAGGCTGGTGCCGCTTTCGGATGGGGATCGGAGCCTGTTGATCCGCTGGCGCGAGGCCTATCATCTGGAATCCTTGGGCACCGACCCGGGCATGGCCCACGCGGCAGCGCAGAAGGACATCGACGGATATATTCAGCGCGACTCCCACCGGCTGCTGATGGTCGATGGCCAGCCCGTCAGCATGACGGGCTTCAATGCCACGCTGCCCGAGACCGTCCAGATCGGTGGCGTGTTTACCCCGCCCGCGCTGCGCGGTCGGGCCTATGCCCGCACCGCCGTTGCCCTGCATCTGGCCGAGGCGCGGGCCGCCGGAGTGCGCAAGGCCGTTCTGTTCGCGGCTTCAAACGCCGCCGTGCGTGCTTATGTTGCTATTGGGTTTGCCCCTGCCGGGACCTTTTCACTGGTCCTGTTCAGCGATCAGATGGAGGCCGCGTCATGAGTTTCATCCGACCCGAAGCCAAACTGGCCCTGTGGCGCTGGCGCGAGGTGCTGGCCGCCGGGTTCGTTCTGATCCTTGGCCTCAGCTGGATTGGCGGTCCGGGCGGGTTGCTGGGCTGGCTGGGCTGGGTGCTTGTGCTGGTCTCGGTCGCGCTGGCCGTGATCGGCGTACAGCGCGCGCGGTTCCGGCTGGGCGCGGGCGGGCCGGGCGTGGTGTCGGTGGATGAAGGGCAGATTGCCTATCTGGGGCCGCTGGAAGGTGGCATCGTCGCCACCCGCGAAATCGAGAGCCTGACTCTGGACCCTACCGCCAGCCCCGTGCATTGGGTGCTGGAACAGCCCGGCCAGCCGCCGCTTCACATTCCCGTGAATGCCGAAGGTGCCGAGGCACTGTTCGACGTGTTCTCGGCCCTGCCGGGGCTGCGGACCGAGCGGATGCTGTCGGAACTCAAGGGCGGGGCGTCGCATCCGGTGGTCATCTGGGAACGCCACCCCTCGCGCCCGGCACACATCCGGTTGAATTGACGGTGCATTGACACCGGGGGAGATTGCGACCACCACTGACCCCCACGACTCGACACTTCAGGATCGGAGCACGGTTCATGTCCATTCCTCAGTCCGGCGGCGGGCCGATCGAACGCCACGAACAACTGGCCGAATACCTGGCCGATGGCTGCAAACCCAAAAGCGAATGGCGCATCGGGACCGAGCACGAGAAATTCGGCTATTGCAAGGACACGCTGAAGCCGCTGCCCTACGAAGGCGAACGCTCGATCCTGGCGGTACTGCATGGGCTGCGCGACGGGCATGGCTGGACCCCCGTGGAAGAGGCGGGCAAGCTGATCGGGCTGGAAAAGGACGGGGCCAACGTCTCGTTGGAACCGGGCGGGCAGCTGGAGCTGTCAGGCGCTCCGCTGGAGACCATCCACGAGACCTGCGACGAGGTGAACGCGCATCTGCGCGACGTGAAGGACATCGCCGATAAGATCGGCGTAGGCTTCATCGGGCTGGGCGCCGCACCGATCTGGAAGCATGAGGACATGCCGCTGATGCCCAAGGGCCGGTATGTCCTGATGAATGACTACATGGAAAAGGTCGGCGACATGGGCCGCGCCATGATGCGCCGGACCTGCACGGTTCAGGTCAACATCGATTTCGGGTCCGAGGCGGACATGGTGCAGAAGCTGCGCGTGGCGCTGGCCCTGCAGCCGGTGGCGACCGCGCTGTTTGCCAACTCGCCCTTCTTCGAGGGCAAGCCCAACGGCCACAAAAGCTGGCGCAGCTACATCTGGCGGCATCTGGATGACGCGCGCACCGGCATGCTGCCCTTCGTGTTCGAGGACGGCTTCGGGTTCGAGCGCTATGTCGAGTACGCTTTGGATGTGCCGATGTATTTCGTCTATCGCGACGGTAAATATATTGACGCCCTGGGCATGTCGTTCCGCGATTTCCTGCAGGGCAAGCTGCCCGCGCTGCCGGGCGAGACGCCAACGCTTTCGGATTGGGCCGACCACCTGACCACCGCTTTCCCCGAGGCGCGGATCAAGAAATTCATGGAAATGCGCGGGGCCGACGGCGGCCCGTGGCGCCGTCTGTGCGCGCTGCCCGCCTTCTGGGTGGGGCTGACCTATGACCAGTCCGCGCTGGATGCCGCATGGGATCTGGTCAAAGGCTGGGACGCCGAAACCCGCGAGGGGCTGCGCGTCGCCGCGGCCCGGGACGGGCTGCAGGCGCAGGTCGGCGGTATTAACATGCACGATCTGGCGCGCGAGGTGGTGGCCATCGCCGAGTCTGGCCTGAAGGCGCGGGCGCGGCCGGGTGCAGGCGGGCTGGTCCCGGACGAGACCCATTTCCTGAACGCGCTTAAGGAAAGCATCCAGTCCGGCAAGGTGCCGGCCGACGAGCTGCTGGAGCATTACCACGGCGACTGGCAGGGCGATCTGACGCGGATCTACCCCGAATACAGCTACTGACCGCGACCTGTTGCAATTAGGGGCCTGTTAGCCACATTCCCGGATCGCGCCTTGTTCGGCGGCGGCGTTTGCGCGATACATTCGGGTCAGGTTTTCCGGTCGTGGTGCTTTCATGGCGCGTATCAGTGAGTTGCATTATTCCAATGCCTATGCCGCGAATTCGGGCGTGTCCGAATTCTTGGAGGTGTCCCTTCGCCCCGGCGAAGATCCGGCGGATTTCACCGTGTCCTTCTATCAGGCGAACGGGCAGGTTGGGATCGAGATCCCACTCAACGATCCCTCCGTTCAGGTCACCGTCGACCCCGACAACAACGAGATCGTCTATGTCATCTCGGCCGATGATTTTCCGATCTTCCTGACCGATCCGGATGGTGGCGGCCCAACCAATTACGAAGCCTATGCGCTGACCAACACCGCCACGGGTGAGGTAATAGATTTCTACGACATCGGTGGCGGCACGCAGAACATCGTCGCGGTTGACGGGTTGGCGGCCGGGGAAACTTCGGTCAACCTGCCGGTGCTGGTCGGGCCGAACCAGACCACGACGACCCTGCAGTTCAATCAACCCGATCCTAACACGCTGACCTATGGCCCCTTGTCGCCCGGGGATACCGGGGCCGCCTGTTTCACGGCCGGAACCCTGGTGGATACCCCCGAGGGGCCGCGCCGGATCGAGACGCTGCAGCCCGGCAATACGGTCCTGACCGTCGATGACGGCCCCTGCCGGGTTCGCTGGATCGGCGGCCGCACGGTGCGCGGCGTGGGTCGTTTCGCGCCGGTGCGCATCCGCGCGGGTGTTCTGGGCGCCAAGACGGACATTCTGGTTTCGCCCCAGCACCGCGTTCTTGTCGGCGGCTGGCAAGCCCAGCTTCTGTTCGGCGAGGATGAGGTTCTGGTCCCCGCCAAATCGCTGGTCAACGGCGATACCGTCACCGTGCAGCCCTGCGACATCGTCCGCTACGTCCACCTGTTCTTCGACCGGCACCAGCTGGTCACCACATCGGGCCTTGTGTCCGAGAGCTTCTTTCCGGGGCAGGAGGCTCTCTCGGGGCTGGAGCAGGAGGCCGCGCGCGAACTGTTTGCGCTGTTCCCCGAACTGCAGACCAATCCGCAGGGCTATGGCCCCACGATCCGCCCGGTCCGGTGTGATCGACAGGCAGCGGTTCTGCGCGCGACCTGATCGCGCGGCCCGGCCCTCTTGCTTTCGCGCGCTGCTGTGATAGCAGGACAGCAACAGAATTCAGGGGACCGTCATGGACGATCTTAAGGCAAAATACCTGGGTCAGATAGCTGACGCAGGCGACGAAAGCACGCTGGAAGCGATCCGCGTGGCCGCGGTGGGCAAAAAGGGCGAAGTGGCGCTGAAGATGCGCGAACTGGGCAAGATGACGCCCGAGGAACGCCAAGTCGCCGGCCCCGCGCTGAACGCGCTGAAGGACGAGATCAATTCGGCGCTGGCCGCCAAGAAGGCCGCATTGGCCGATGCCGCGCTGGATGAACGTCTGCGGACCGAGTGGCTGGACGTGACCCTGCCCGCGCGCCCGCGCCGTCAGGGCTCGATCCACCCGGTCAGCCAGGCCACCGAGGAACTGACCGCGATCTTTGCCGAGCTGGGCTTCTCCGTCGCCGAAGGTCCCCGGATCGAGACCGACTGGTACAATTTCGACGCCCTGAACATCCCCGGCCACCACCCCGCGCGGGCCGAGATGGACACGTTCTATATGCACCGCGCGCCGGGCGACAATCGCCCGCCGCATGTGCTGCGCACCCATACATCGCCGGTTCAGATCCGCTCGATGGAGAAGCAGGGCGCGCCGATCCGCGTGATCTGCCCGGGCGGTGTCTATCGCGCCGACTATGACCAGACCCACACGCCGATGTTCCACCAGGTCGAAGGGCTGGCCATCGACAAGGACATCTCGATGGCGAACCTGAAATGGGTTCTGGAAGAATTCGTCAAGGCGTTCTTCGAGGTCGACGATGTCGAACTGCGCTTCCGCGCCTCGCATTTCCCGTTCACCGAACCCTCGGCCGAGGTCGATATCCGCTGTTCTTGGGAAGGCGGCCAGCTGAAGATCGGCGAGGGCGACGACTGGATGGAGATTCTGGGCAGCGGCATGGTCCACCCCAAGGTGATCGCCGCCGGCGGGATCGACCCCGAGGTCTATCAGGGCTTTGCCTTCGGCATCGGCATCGATCGTCTGGCGATGCTGAAATACGGCATCCCGGATCTGCGGGCGTTCTTTGATTCCGACCTGCGCTGGCTGCGCCACTATGGGTTTGCGGCGCTGGACATGCCCAACCTGCATGGTGGCTTGTCACGATGAAATAGCGTGGGGCTTGCCCTGCTGCCCAAGAGAATTCGGCGGGCTGGCCCGCCTTACCGGACAGGAAAACAGAAATGAAATTCACCCTCTCCTGGCTGAAAGACCACCTGGACACCGACGCCTCGGTTGATGAGATCGCCGAGGCGCTGACCGATCTCGGGCTCGAGGTCGAAGAGGTCATCAACCCGGCCGACAAGCTCAAGGATTTTACCCTTGGCTATGTGAAACATGCCGAGAAACACCCCGATGCAGACAAGCTGCGCGTCTGCAAAGTGGACACCGACGTGGGCGAGTTGCAGATCATCTGCGGCGCCCCCAACGCGCGCGAGGGCATCACCGTCGTGGTCTGCAAGCCGGGCATGTATATCCCCGGTCTGGATCTGACGATCAGCGTTGGCAAGATCCGCGGCGTCGAAAGCTTTGGCATGATGGCGTCCGAGCGCGAGCTGGAACTGTCGGACGAACATGACGGCATCATCGAGCTGCCCTCGGGCGAGGTGGGCCAGCGGTTCGTCGACTGGCTGGCCGAGAACGACCCCGCCAAGATCGACCCGGTGATCGAGATCGCCATCACTCCCAACCGCCCCGATGCGCTGGGCGTTGCAGGCATCGCGCGCGATCTGGCGGCGCGGGGTCTGGGCACGCTGAAGCAGCGCGACTATGCCCCAGTGCCGGGGGATTTCGAAAGCCCGATCAAGGTGACGATCGACGACGACACGCTGGATGGCTGCCCGCATTTCACCGGCCGCCTGATCCGCGGCGTCAAGAACGGCCCCAGCCCCCAATGGCTGCAGGATCAGCTGAAGGCGATCGGCCTGCGTCCGATCTCGGCCCTGGTGGATATCACCAACTACATGACGTTCGACAGCAACCGCCCGCTGCACGTCTTTGACGCCGACAAGGTCAAGGGCAACCTGCGGGTGCACCGCGCCAAGGGCGGCGAGAAACTGGTGGCGCTGGACGAAAAGGAATACACTCTCCAGCCCGGGATGATGGTGATTTCCGACGACAACGGCCCGGAATCCATCGCCGGCATCATGGGCGGGCAAGAGACCGGCTGTACCGAGGACACGGTGAACGTGTTTTTGGAAAGCGCCTTCTGGGATCATGTCCAGATCGCGCTGGCGGGGCGCGCGCTCAAGATCAACTCGGACGCGCGGTACCGGTTCGAACGCGGGGTCGATCCGGCATACACGCTGGAAGGGTTGGAGCACGCGACCCAGATGATCCTGGACATCTGCGGCGGCGAGGTTTCGAAGGTCGTCGAGGCTGGCAAGGCGCCGGACCATTCGCGCGCCTATCGGCTGGATGCGGCGCGGGTGCAGTCGCTGGTGGGCATGGACATCCCCGAAAGCGAGCAGCGCCAGACCCTGACCCGGCTGGGTTTCCGTCTGGAAGGCGACATGGCCCATGTGCCCAGTTGGCGCCCCGACATCCAGGGCGAGGCCGATCTGGTCGAGGAGGTCGCCCGCATCGCCTCGCTGACCAAGCTGCAGGGCAAGCCGCTGCCGCGTGTCACGGATGGTATTCCCAAGCCGGTCATGACCCCGGCCCAGCGGCGTCAGTCGATGGCGCGGCGCACCTGCGCGGCGCTGGGGTACAATGAATGCGTCAGCTATACTTTCATCGATCAGGCTTCGGCCGCGCTGTTCGGTGGCGGCGACGACGCGACGATGCTGGAAAACCCGATCTCGTCCGAGATGAGCCACATGCGCCCCGACCTGTTGCCCGGCCTGTTGCAGGCCGCGGCGCGCAACCAGGCGCGCGGCTTTGCCGATCTAGCTCTGTTCGAGGTCGGCCCGGTCTTTCATGACGGGGAACCCGGCGAGCAACGCACCCAGATCGCAGGCCTTCTGGTCGGGCGGACCGGACAAAAGGATGTGCACGGCGCCGCCCGCGCGGTCGACGTGTTTGACGCCAAGGCCGATGCGGAGGCCGTGCTGGCCGCCATAGGTGCCCCCGCCAAAGTGCAGATCCTGCGCGATGGCGACGCCTGGTGGCATCCGGGCCGTCACGGCAAGATCTGCCTGGGCCCCAAAAAAATGCTGGGCGTGTTCGGCGAACTGCATCCGCGCGTGCTGCAGCAGTTGGACATCAAGGGCCCGGCCGTGGCCTTCACCATCTGGCCGGACGAGGTGCCGCTGCCGCGCAAATCCGGCACCACCCGCTCGGCGCTGGAACTGCGTGACCTGCAGGCGGTCGAGCGTGACTTTGCCTTTGTCGTCGATGCCGATGTCGAGGCGCTGACGCTGGTGAATGCCGCCGCCGGCGCCGACAAGGCGCTGATCGAAGAGGTGCGCGTGTTCGATGAGTTCATCGGCGGCAGCCTGGGCGAGGGCAAGAAATCTCTGGCCATTACCGTCCGGCTTCAGCCGACCGACAGCACGCTGAAGGAAAAAGACATCGAGGCGGTGGCGGAAAAGATCATCGCCAAGGTCACCAAGGCCACCGGCGGCGTTCTGCGCGGTTGAAGCGGCTCTAACCCGAAGAGACACGCGCGCCGATGGTGCGCGTGTTTCAGTTTGCGAAGAAATCCGCCAGCAAGTCAAAGACCAGCCGGATGCGGCGGCTGGTATGCAGTTCGCGATGGGTGGTCAGCCAGATCGGGAACCGCAACGGCTCCATGTCGGGAAGGACGCGCTCCATACCGGGTGTGGCATCGCCAACCGGCTCGGACATGGGCGCGATGCCAAAGCCCTGCCGGGCAAACTCCCACGAGACGATGCCGTTCTGCGACCCCAGGCGGAAGTTTTCTTCGGTCAGATGCAGGCCGATCGGTTCGAAATAGGCGATCATCTGCGCGGTGTCGCCGAAACTGATGAACGCGTGCCGGGACAGGTCCGACAGGGACTTGGGGCGTCCAGCGCGGTTCAGGTAGGCGGTGGCGGCATAGAAATGCCCGTCGGCCTCCTGCACCAGTTTTGCGATCAGGTCGGGCTGGTCGGGGCGGACATGGCGGATGGCGATATCCGCCTCGCGCCGCATCAGATCGCGAATGTCGTTCGCGGCGATCACGTCGATCCGCAGTTTCGGAGCCTGCGCGCGGATCTGGCGCAGCAGATCCGGCAGGATATAGGCCGACATCACGTCGCTTGCGGTGATCCGCACCTGCCCCTCGATCGACTGCGCCTGACCGGACGCCGCCAACGCAATGCGATCTGCGGCGGCGCCCATGGTCCGGGTGTGCTCCAGAAGTTCGATCCCGGCGGTGGTGATCTGAAGTGATCGGCCGACCCGTTCGAACAGCATCACGCCCAGGTCGGATTCAAGCGCGGCGATCTGGCGGCTGAGGGTCGGTTGGGTCTGGTCCAACCGTCGTGCCGCCGCCGAAAGCGAGCCGGTCTCGGCTGTGGCCAGAAAGGCGCGGATATGGTTCCAGTCGAATTTGCGAGGATCATCCATGCAAGAATGTATAAGGATTCTGCGAATTTCGGCAATTCACCTTTGAAACGCGTATCACTAGCTTGCGCTCAAAGGAGAGCCGACATGACCGCCACAGCCAAATTCTGGGACGGAATCGCCGAGAAATACGCGAAATCCCCGATCCGGGACATGGAGTCCTATGAGCACACGTTGCAACGCACGGTGTCCTATCTGAAGCCGACCGATCAGGTGCTGGAACTGGGCTGCGGAACCGGGCGCACCGCGCTGCGGCTGTCCGGCCATGCGGATACGATCACGGCGAGCGATGTCTCTCCGGGCATGTTGGCCGTGGGCCGCAGGTTGGCGCAAGAGGAGCAGATCGAAAACGTTGTCTTTGTCGAGGCCGACGCGAACCGCCCCCCGAATTGGGCCTATGATGTGGTGATGGCGTTCAATCTGCTGCACCTGATCCGCGATCTGGAGGCGACGCTGGCCGGGCTTCATGATGTGTTGAAACCCGGCGGTCTGTTCATTTCAAAAACGCCCTGTCTTGCCCAGGGTGGATTGGGGTTCAAGTTCGGTTTGCTGAAGCTGGTGCTGCCGGCCCTGCAGCTTTTGGGCAAGGCGCCATTCGTCAGCCAATTCGACATCAAGACGCTGGAAACGACCATTGAAAAGGCCGGGTTCGAGATCATCGAATGCGGGAATTTCCCGGCGAAACCGCCCTCTCGCTATCTGGTGGCCCGCAAGCTGTGACGCCAACGCGGCATCGGCAGGCAACTTCCGCATTGGGCTTTGCGTGATTGGACAGTAAACAGGGCCAGAAGCAAAATGCGGAGGCTGCAATGGGTTTGAATGTCTACCTGTCGGGCGAGATCCACACGGATTGGCGCGAACAGATCATCGAAGGCGCGCAAGGGCTGGACGTCACGTTCAACAGCCCAGTGACCGATCATGCGGCCAGCGACGATTGCGGTGTCGCCATTCTGGGGGCCGAGCCGAACAAGTACTGGCACGACCACAAAGGCGCGATGGTCAACGCGATCCGTACCCGCAAGGGGATAGCCGATGCCGACGTCGTCGTGGTGCGGTTCGGGGACAAGTACAAGCAGTGGAATGCGGCCTTCGACGCGGGCTATGCCGCGGCCCTGGGCAAGTCGATCATCGTGCTGCACGGCCCCGAGCATCAGCATGCGCTGAAAGAGGTCGATACCGCCGCGTTGGCGGTGGCCGAGGAGCCCCGCCAGGTGGTCGAGATTCTGCGCTATGTGCTGACCGGGAAACTGCCCGGTTGATGGAACGGAATGCCGACGCCGCTTGCAAGGCGGCGACGGCGTGATCCCTTACCCGCGCGGAGGCGTGACCAGACCCTTTTGAACCGCGGGCCGGTCCAGGAACCGGTTCAGATAGGCGATGGTGTTGCGATGATCGTCCCAGCCGACCAACTCTTTGGCGCCGTAGAAATCAAGGCCGCGCAGCCACGGGGCCAAAGCGATATCGGCAATTGAGTACTCACCGGCGATCCAGTCCTGCCCGTGCAACTGGGTCTCGACGACATTCAGCAGCCGTTTGGCCTCGTAGATATACCGCTCGCGCGGGCGCGGGTCTTCGATCGCGCTGCCGGCGAACTTGTGGAAGTAACCCAGCTGCCCGAACATCGGACCCACGCCGCCCATCTGGAACATCAGCCATTGCGTGATCCGATACTTGTCGGCCGTGTTCTGGCCGAGGAACTTGCCGGTTTTCTCGGCCAGGTACAGCAGGATCGCACCACTTTCGAACAGCGCCAAGGGCTGTCCGTCCGGGCCGTCAGGATCGATGATCGCCGGAATCTTGTTGTTTGGGTTCAGCGACAGAAACTCGGGGCTTTTGACGTCGGCGTCTGACAGGGTGACCTTGTGCGCCTCGTAGGGCAGGCCTGTTTCTTCGAGCATGATGGACACCTTCACGCCGTTCGGCGTCGGGAAGGAATAGAGTTGGATCCGCTCCGGCGAATGCGGGGGCCATTTGGTCATGATCGGGAAGGTGGCGGTGTCCAGCATGGCAAGCTCCTTGTTCGGGTACTATTGCAAGCTAGGCATTCAGGGGCGGATTGTTAGATGGCGGTCTGTGCAACCCCGGGCAGCGACTGTTTGCTGAAGCACAGCGGGGAAATCCGGGACATTTCAAACCTAGACCTGTGCGGTTTTATCGCCCAATGTTGAGGAAACCCCGCGCAAAAGTCGCGGGTTTGTTGCTGTTGGAAAGGAGACGCCCGTGGATGAGGTCGTGACGCAGGTAGGGGCATTTGCCCCATTGATCATGAGCGCGGTCAAAGCCCTGATCGTTCTTGTTGTCGGCTGGATAGCCGCTGGCATGATCGCAGGGATCGTTCGCCGCCGAATTAATTCGACCCCGCAAATCGATCCGACTTTGGGGAATTTCGTTGCCAGCACCGTCAAATGGGTGATCCTGGCCATTGTCCTGGTTGCTGTGCTTGGCATCTTCGGAATCGAAGCGACGAGTATCGTTGCCATTCTGGGTGCCGCTTCGCTGGCCATCGGCCTTGCGCTGCAGGGCACGCTCAGCGATCTAGCCGCAGGTGTGATGCTGGTGGTTTTCCGGCCATACAAGCTGGGTCAGTTCGTGGATATCGGTGGGACAGCCGGCACGGTGAAGGACCTGAACCTGTTCACGACCGAACTGGTCACGCCCGATAATGTGCAGATCATCGTTCCCAACGGTCAGGCCTGGGGGTCGATTATCACCAACTACTCGGCCCACGACACGCGGCGTGTCGATCTGGTGTTCGGGATCGACTATGGCGACAGTGCGGATGCGGCCATGAAGATCATTCTGGATGTGGCCAAGGCGGACAAGCGCATACACTCGGACCCCGAGCCCTGGGTGCGTGTGACCAACTTGGGAGACAGCTCGGTAGACCTGACCGCGCGGTTGTGGTGCGCGGCCGCCGACTATTGGGACGTCAAGTTTGATCTGACCAAGGCCGTCAAGGAAGCGTTTGACAGCAAGGGCATTTCGATTCCCTACCCGCACTCGGTGGAAATCCACAAAGAGGGCTGAACGCTCCCACCCGTCCGTTGGGCATTGGAAATGCCCTTCTCCGGTTGGGCCAAGCGCCGCGCAGATGCGCGGCGCTGTTGCGTTTCGATCAGGCCTTGACGACCATTGCGGGCGAGACCACGTCGATCCCGAGCGCTTTGCCTACGGCGTAGTAGGTCAACTGGCCGGCGTGCACGTTGAGGCCCGCCAGAAGGTGGGGATCGTCCTGACATGCCTGTTTCCAGCCCTTGTCGGCCAGCGCCAGCATGAACGGCATCGTTGCGTTCCCCAGCGCGATGGTCGAGGTCCGTGCCACCGCACCCGGCATATTGGCCACGCAGTAGTGCATGATGCCATCGACCTCATAGATCGGATCGGCGTGCGTCGTTGCCTTGGAGGTTTCGAAACAGCCGCCCTGGTCGATGGCAACGTCGACAAGCACCGCGCCCGGCTTCATGGTCGACAATTGCTCGCGGGTGATCAGTTTCGGGGCGGCTGCGCCCGGGATCAGAACGGCCCCGATCACCATATCCGCCGACTGGATCAGCTCGGCCGTAGCACCGGCGGTCGAGTACTGGTTCTTGAACCGGCCACCGAAGACGTCATCCAGATAACGAAGGCGCGGCAGCGAACGGTCCAGAACGGTCACATCAGCGCCCATGCCCGCCGCCACCTGAGCCGCATGCGTGCCAACGACGCCGCCACCGATCACGACAACCTTGGCCGGGCCCACGCCTGGGACGCCGCCCATCAGAACGCCGCGCCCGCCATTGGCTTTTTGCAGGGTCCACGAACCCACTTGCGGTGCCAGACGCCCTGCGACTTCGGACATCGGGGCAAGCAGCGGCAGACCACCGTTGGAATCCGTCACCGTTTCATAGGCGATCGCCGTGCAGCCCGAGGCCAGCAGGTCGTGGGTTTGCTCAGGGTCGGGCGCGAGGTGCAGGTAGGTGAACAGCAGCTGGCCTTCGCGCAGCATCTTGCGCTCGATCGCTTGCGGTTCCTTGACCTTGACGATCATGTCGGCGGTCGCGAACACCTCTTCCGCGGTGTCCACGATGCGGGCGCCTGCGGCAACATAGGCGTCGTTGTCAAAGCCTGAACCCAGCCCGGCGCCGGTTTCGATGATGACCTCGTGACCACGGGCAACCGCTTCCTGCGCGGCGTTCGGGGTCATGCCGACGCGGAATTCCTGCGGTTTGATTTCCTTTGGGCATCCGATTTTCATGGGGCTCTCCATTCATAAACTGCACAAATTATGTGCAGAAAGCGGCGCAATTTCTGTGAAACTCGGTGCGCAACTGCGCTAATATGTGGGAAAATTTTCGATGAAATGAGAAAATCTTGCAACGGATGTGCGTGAATGTCACTTGATGCGACTGACCGAAAGATTCTGGCGGCCCTTCAGCGCAAGGGGCGTATGTCGAACGCGGAACTGTCCGAGCAGGTCAACCTGTCACCGTCGGCCTGCCATCGCCGGGTCCAGCGGCTTGAGGCGGAAGGCTATATCCGGGATTATGTCGCGCTGTTGAATGCGCGCAAACTGGGGGTGCCGACAACCGTATTCGTCGAAATCACATTGCAGGGTCAGGCCGAGGAGGTGCTCGAGGCCTTCGAGCGGGCGGTCCGGCGGATTCCAGACGTTCTGGAGTGCCACCTGATGGCCGGGTCGGCTGATTATGTCCTGAAGGTGGTCGCCGAAAACACCGAGGATTTTGCGCGCATCCACCGCCAGTATCTGTCGCGCCTGCCCGGAGTTGCGCAAATGCAAAGCTCGTTCGCCCTGCGGACCGTTTTCAAGACGACAGCACTGCCTGTCTGACGCTGGTGCGGCAGTCTTGCCGATGCGGTTGTATCTGCCGTTGAGCCGGTTCAATATTGGCCTTCGGGGCGGGAAAAAGGTCGGCATGACATTGGCCGGTTACACGTACCCGATATGGTCCGAGACTGTTGAAAGATAAGGAGCAGGCCCTTGGCTGAAGACTATGAGAACACAGTCGACGATTGGCTGGAAGCCGAGTTGCAGGACACGCTGGACGAGGATTTTGAGATCGAGTTCAGTGAACCCATGCTGTCGATGGAGGTCCGCAAGATCTATCGCGAACAGCATCCTGAAATGCTGGATCGCAAGGTCTATTTCCGCAACCTGTTGCGCCTGCAGGCCGAACTGATCAAGGTTCAGGACTGGGTGCAACATACCGGCGCCAAGGTTTGCATCCTGTTCGAAGGGCGCGACAGCGCTGGAAAGGGCGGGGTAATCAAGCGGATCACCCAACGGCTGGACCCGCGGGTTGCACGTGTCGTTGCTTTGCCGGCCCCCAGCCGGCGCGAGCAGAGCCAGTGGTATTTTCAACGCTATGTGCCGCATTTGCCGGCGGCGGGTGAGATCGTTCTGTTCGACCGGTCGTGGTACAACCGGGCGGGCGTTGAACGGGTGATGGGCTTCGCCACCGAGGCCCAGGTCGAGCAGTTCTTTCAGGACGTTCCCGAATTCGAGCGCATGTTGGTTCGGTCGGGGATCATCTTGCTGAAATACTGGTTCTCGATCACGGACGAAGAACAGCAACTGCGCTTTCTGATGCGAATCCACGATCCGATGAAGCAGTGGAAACTGTCACCGATGGACCTGGAATCGCGGATCCGCTGGGAAGACTATACCAAGGCCAAGGAAGATATGCTGTTCCGAACCAACATTCCCGAGGCCCCCTGGTACATTGTCGAAGGCAACGACAAAAAGCGGGAAAGGTTGAACTGCATGGAGCATATTCTGACCAAGATTCCGTACGAAGAGGTGCCCCACGAAAAGGTCACTCTGCCGGATCGGAAATACAATCCCGAGTATGAACGGCGGGTTCTGCCGGACGAATTGTACGTACCCAAGATCTATTGAAACGACAAACCCCCGGGCGATGCCTCGGGGGTCGTCAAATAGTGTCATCCAAAGCTGGACGAGGAAGATCTTAGAGCAGACCTTCGCGCTGGGCTTTCTTGCGTGCCAGTTTACGGGCACGGCGGATCGCTTCAGCTTTCTCGCGCGCTTTTTTCTCGGACGGTTTCTCGAAATGTTGCTTCAGCTTCATTTCACGGAACACGCCTTCGCGCTGCAGCTTTTTCTTCAGGGCACGAAGCGCCTGATCGACATTGTTGTCGCGAACACTAACCTGCATGTGGTTGTCACCACCTTTCTAGATAGAGTTGCAAGGAAATTGCAGGAGTTGGCCGTATAGCAAAGCGGACCTAACTTGTCTAGTACTGGGCCCAACAGTCGGAGGACCGCCATGACCGTGACCTATGAAGATGCAAAACAGCAATTGCTGGACGCAATTCTGACCCATGTTCCTTTTGATGGTTGGTCCGAAGAGAGCTTTCGCGCGGCCATTGCCGACTGCGATCTGGACGAAGGTCTGGCCCGTGTCATCTGCCCGCGGGGCGCCGTGGATTTGGCGCTCGCATTTCACGCCCGCGGGGACGCCGAGATGCTTGAACGGCTGAAGTCCGAGGACCTGAGCGATCTGAAGTTCCGCGACAGGATTGCCGCCGCAGTGCGCTTCCGCCTGCAGGCTGTCCCCGACAGGGAGGCGGTGCGACGAGGTGTGACTTTGTTTTCGTTGCCGTCATATGCAGCAGATGGCGCCAAAGCGGTCTGGGGCACCTGTGACTTGATCTGGGATGCGCTGGGCGACACTTCGGATGATGTCAACTGGTACACCAAACGCGCAACACTGTCGGGTGTGTATTCCTCGACGCTGTTGTTCTGGTTGGGCGATGACAGCCCGGACCACCAGCGGACATGGGAATTCCTGGATCGCCGCATTGCGGATGTGATGCAGTTCGAAAAGCTCAAGGCGCAGGTGAACAACAATCCGCTGTTGAAACCGTTCCTTGCGGTTCCCAACTGGCTGGCAAGTCAGGTCCGAGCGCCAGTCAGGATGCGAGCCGATCTGCCGGGTCTTCTGAACCCGCGCAAGTAACCGCCTGTTGCTGCTGGGCCTTTCCCGATTCGCCTGATACCCATTGCGCAAAGGAGTTTTGCCAATGCCCCAGATGATGCGCGCCATTGAGATCACCACGCCCGGAGGTCCGGACGTTCTCAAGCTGACGGAACGCCCCATGCCCGAGCCCGGTCACGGTCAGGTGGTTCTGAAAGTGGCCTATGCCGGCGTCAACCGCCCGGACGCTCTGCAGCGGGCAGGGGCCTATGATCCGCCGCCGGGGGCCAGCGACCTTCCTGGGCTTGAGGCTTCGGGCGAGGTGGTGGCCATCGGCTCCGGGGTCTCGGGGTTGGCACTGGGGGATCAGGTCTGTGCGTTGTTGCCTGGCGGCGGGTATGCAGAATACGTGGCGACACCGGCGGCACACTGCCTGCCTGTGCCCTCGGGCCTGAGCCTGAAGCAGGCCGCCTGCCTGCCCGAAACCTTCTTTACGGTCTGGTCAAACGTGTTCACTCGTGGTGGGCTGAAGGCTGGCGAACGGTTCCTTGTACATGGGGGATCGAGCGGGATCGGCACCACGGCCATTCAACTGGCCAACGCTTTCGGAGCCCGGGTCTTCGTGACGGCCGGTTCGGACGAGAAATGCCGGGCCTGTCTGGATCTGGGGGCCGAGAGGGCGATCAACTACAAGTCCGAGGATTTTGTTGCTGCCATGCGGGCCGAAGGTGGGGCGGATCTGATTCTCGACATGGTTGGCGGCGATTACATCCCTCGCAACGTCAAGGCGTTGGCCGAAGATGGCAGGCTGGTTCAGATCGCGTTTCTGCAAGGGCCCGTCGTTGAGTTGAACTTTGCGCTGATGATGGTCAAACGCCTGACCCTGACCGGCAGCACGCTACGGCCACAGAGCGATTTGGCCAAAGCACGCATCGCGCAGGATCTGCATGAGGCGGTCTGGCCGCTGCTTGAGGCTGGAAAAGTTGCCCCGGTCATGGACAGCGAATTTGATCTGGCCGATGCCGGCGCTGCGCATGCCCGCATGGAAAGCTCCGGTCACATTGGCAAGATCGTTTTGAAGGTATCAGGCTAGGCCTGTCAGCGCGCGGGGGTTGCCCCGCGCTTTGCTCAGGCGATGGCGCGTCTATACAAGTGCCATGTCGCGTGCCCCAAGACAGGCATTGCGACGATCAGGCCCAAAAGCAGCGGGATCGCACCAAGAACCAGCAGCGCGGCGACGATGAAGCCCCAGGTCAGGATCACGGTCGGATTGTGCCGCAGGACCCGGACCGAGGTGACAACGGCCACAGGCAGGCCGACCTTGCGGTCAAGCAGCAACGGGAAGCTGACAACGCTGACGGCCAAGGTCACCAGAGCAAACAGGAACCCAACCGCCGATCCGACGATGATCATGGTCCAGCCGGGGCCGGTGGTCAGAGCCTGTGTCAGAAATTGGCCCAGCGTCTCTGGCGGCTGCGGACCCAGTGTTTCGATATAGATGCCGTGTGCCACCATCAGCCAGACCAGCAACAGCATGACAAGGTAAAAGGCCAGTGCCAGTATGGCGCCGAACGAGGGGGATCGAAAAACACCCAACGCGTCCAGCCAGTGAACCTCGTGCCCCTGTTCCCGCTTGCGGCTGATCTCATACAAGCCCAGTGCAGCGACCGGACCGATCAGCGCAAACCCGGCCACCAGAGGAGCCAGAAGTGGCACCATGTTGGCTTGCATCGCGAATCCGAACATCAAAAGCCCCGCGATCGGGTAGATCAGAACGATGAAAATGGCATCGGCCCGGATCGCCAGAAAGTCTTCGTATCCGGCGCGCAGGCACTCTCGCAAGTCTTGCAACGTCAGCGTTTGTACCGTCGGCAGATGCTGGGTGTCAGCGCTGCCGATGCCCGTTACGTTTTCAGCGATGTGATCGCTGGTCGCGCCGAGTTGCTGCGCGGTCCAACTGATCGGGTTTCCGATTGTCTTTGCCATTGTCATCCCTTTCCTTGGCGCAGGTGCGCCGCAGGATGCATCCGGCGAAAAGTTGCCCGTGGCCGGATGACCCGGCAACGCCTGACCCTAGTGTACCACAGTTTTTTCCAATCCTGGTTCACCCTTGCGAGATCGCCGGATTGCCCTGCGGCGCCGAAGTGATAGCTTGGATCCAGGCAATAGGAGGTCAGCATGCAGAAAACGGCGCGTACCGTAGTCATTCACGAAACCGGCGGCCCCGAGGTGCTGAAGATCGAGGATAGACCGTTGGGTGACCCGGGGCCGGGTGAAGTTCGGATCCGCCATCACGCCTGCGGTCTGAATTTTATTGATGTCTACCAGCGGACCGGTCTGTATCCGATGGAACTGCCGCACGCGCTGGGAATGGAAGCCGCCGGGGTGATCGAGGCGGTCGGCGAAGGCGTGACGCATCTGAAACCGGGCCAGCGGGCGGCCTATGCCGCGGTGCCGGCCGGTGCCTATTGCGAAGCGCGGGTGATGCCCGCGTCGCAGGTGTGTCCCTTGCCCGGCGGAATCTCATTCGAGACCGCGGCGGCCATGATGCTCAAGGGCTTGACGGTTGAATACTTGTTTCACCGCACCACGCCGCTGAAACGTGGTGATACGGTTCTGTTCCATGCCGCCGCCGGGGGTGTCGGCTTGATCGCGTGCCAGTGGGCCAAATCCGAAGGCATCAAGCTGATCGGCACGGCCGGGACCGATGACAAGTGCCGTCTGGCCCAGTTCAACGGCGCCACACACTGCATCAACTACCGGACCGAGGATTTTGCGTCCCGCGTGGCCGAGATTACTGGCGGCAAAGGGGTCGATGCGGTCATGGACTCTGTCGGTGCCGATACGTTCGAAGGCTCGCTGGACTGCCTCAAGCCATTGGGGATGATGATTTCCTTCGGCAATGCGTCTGGACCCGTGCCACCATTCAACATCGGCATTCTTGGGCAGAAAGGGTCGTTGAAGATCACCCGGCCGACGCTGTTCACCCATATCGCGGACCATTCCGTGTGTCAGGCCATGGCCCGGCGGCTGTTCGGCAAGGTGGCCGGCGCCGAGGTCAAGATTCACATCGATCAACGCTTTGAACTGGATCAGGTCGCCGATGCGCACCGCGCACTGGAGGCGCGGCAGACAACCGGAAGCACGATCCTAGTGCCATGAAAAAGGCCCGGCACGCTGTGCCGGGCCCGTTCGATTCTGCGCAAGAGATCAGAAGCGGTATGCCGCCCGGATCTGAAACGTGGTTGCATCCACGTCGACACCGGTCGAGTTGAAATTGTCGAACTCGTGGTACAGCAGCTCGCCCGCGATGCTGACGTTCGGCGCGACGATCTGTTCATAGCCGGCGCCGATGAACCATCCATCGTCGCTGCCCAGCGTGTCGGTTCCCGCATCCGCGTAACCGGCGACACCATAAAGCAGCCCCTGCGGGTTGACCTTGTAGCCGGCGCGGGCTTTCAGCCGCCAGACGTCTTCGACCGTTGCGGCACCCGAAAGGTCGACATCAGACCAGTCATAATCAAAGCCGCCGCCCACGACCCAGTCGCCCAGATCATAGTCGTAACCAAGGATCAGACCGCCGATGGCGCCGTCTCCGTCCACACCGGACAGGCTGGTGCCGATATCCGCGTAGCCGACCTGCGCACCCGCATAGAACCCGGTCCAATCGCCCGAGGACTGCGCCATGGCGGTGCCGGCTGCAAAAGTTGCAACGGTGGTCAATAGTGCCAGTTTGCTCGTCATCTTGCTATCCTTTCGTTGGAAGTTATCTGCCTCGGCCTTTGGTTGGCCTGAAGGTTTGTATTGATCATTACGTTCCGGTCGTTGGACCGGATCATTGGTTTTTCGCTGTTATTCCGACCCGGATTTCCGCAAGGTCGCGGCGCCTGGCCGCCCTTTTAGAGTGTTGTTCTGATCAGATAGGTTCGGGGTCGTGGGGCTTCAAATCACGATCGGCGGCAGAAGCATTCTGCCGCCGATCCTTACCGCCAATTCAGCAGATTATTGCTGCAGTTCGGCCGGATCCTTGTCGGCGATCGTTTCCCAGTTGACGCTTGCTTTTTCGATGAAGCCGGGGATGTCGCCTTCCCAACGCTGCTGGATGTCTTCCGACAGGTTCAGGTACAATTTGTTGTCCACGATCTTCCAGTAGGTCGGATCGCCGTCAAACTTGAACCCCATGGCCGCTCCGAAGGCGCAGTAGCCGCCGTAGGCCGGCAGGTAGGCCTCGGGATTGGCTTCGAACGCGGCCTTGTTCTCTTCGGTGGCAAAACGGTACAGCGCATCGTTGTGCAACGCCGTGATCTTGTAGCTGCCTTTGGTCGGCTCGCCTTCAGTGAAATACGCCACCGGGTCGTAACCCTGCATCGCCAAACCGGTCGACGAGGCGTTGATTTCTACCCCGGCCGCCAGGGCCGAGCTTGCGATTGCCACAGACAGCGCAACGCCGCCCAACAGGGATTTGATCTTGTTCATGGTTCCACCTTTCGTGATCGGGCTGCCCGGCATGTCCAAGCGCGGGCGTTTCAGCACCGAAATTGCGTTTCGTGCACCCGGTAATTGAGCGTCACGAAAACTCAGGTGGGAAAGGCGGCGATCACGTTCAAAGCAATCAAACGTGAATGTGCGGAAATACCAGGCGGTCTGTTCGCAAGCGCAGATCGGTCTGCGGTTCAGCTGTCGGGTACCAGGGCCAGAACAAAGCGTACGACCTTGGCGGCAGGCATCTCGCAGGGGCGCAGCAAAGCGCCGCTTTGATCCGTCAGGTACAGGTTCATACTGATGTAGTCCGCACCACCCCGTTCATGGGCGACCAGCTTGTGCGATTTGCCGCCGGCCATCGCCAGCCGCGTGACCGAATAGCTTCGACCGTTTGCGGTTCCGGTGAACGAACCCGCCGGCAAGGCAAAGAATGAGTCCAAAAAGTCGGCCGGCGCGGTCACGATTTCCCGATCTTGGGCTCTGTTCCCGCCTTGATGCGGGCCAGATTTTCGCGGTGGCGCCAGTAAATCAGCAGCGTCAGAACGACGCCCAGCAAAAAGGTCGACCCGTCCGTCAGGATCATCACCCATGTTGTCGACAGGGCTGCCGCGGCCAGCGCGCCGAGGGACGAGATCCGCCAGATCGCAGCAGCGACCAGCCATGTCAGACAGCACGCAACGCCCACCCGCCAGTCCAGCGCCAGCCACAGGCCCAGGAAAGTTGCCACGCCCTTGCCGCCCTTGAAGCTCAGCCAGACCGGGTAGCAATGGCCGACAAAAGCCGCCAGCGCCGCGACCTGGGCGGCATCGTCGCCGGCCAGTGCCCGGGCCAGCAGGACCGCGACCACGCCTTTGCCGGCGTCGAACAGAAGAGTCAGCGCCGCCGCCGCCTTGCTGCCAGTGCGCAACACGTTGGTGGCACCAATATTGCCGGACCCGATCTGGCGCAGGTTGCCCAGTCCCATCACCCGCGCAACGATCATGCCATAAGGTACCGACCCCATCAGGTATCCGATCGCGGCCCAGATAATCAGTTGGGTCGTCGAGCTGTCGAAAACGGGCATCAGGATCTCCGGAAAATTTCTTTGCCTGCAACGTAGGTTGCGGTGACCTTACCCTGCATCCGCTGTCCGTCAAACGGGGTGTTCTGCGATTTCGATTTCAGCGTGAACCGGTCCAGCACGAAGGGCACATCCGGGTCGAACAGAACCAGATCGGCCGGGGCGCCCGCGCTCAGGCGGCCGCAGTCCAGCCCCAGTCGTTTCGCCGGATTCAGTGTCATGGCCCGGAACAGGGTCGGCAGGTCCAGTTGATCGGCATGATACAGGCGCAGTGCGGCCGGCAGCAGGGTTTCCAGCGCCACCGCGCCCGAGGCCGCCTCTTCGAACGGGAGGCGTTTGCTTTCCTCGTCCTGCGGCGTATGCATCGAACTGATCGTGTCGATCAGGCCGGAGCGCACGGCCTCGATCACCGCCTGCCGATCATCTTCGGAGCGCAGCGGCGGCTTGACCTTGAAGAAGGTGCGATAGTCCGCCACGTCCAGCTCGTTCAGCGTCAGGTGGTGGATCGAGGTGCCGGCGGTGATGTCCAGCTCGTTGCGCTTGGCCCGTTCCAGTGCGGGCAGGGCGCGGGCCGTGGTGATCTGATCGGCGTGATAGGCCGCGCCGGTCATTTCCAGCAGGGCGATGTCGCGGTCCAGCCCCATGCGTTCGGCCATGGGCGAAACGGCGGGCAGACCGCGCAGGGCGGCGAATTTGCCGCTGGTGGCGGCAGCACCGTGGCTCAGCCCCGGGTCCTGTGGGTGGGCGATGACAAGCGCGCCGCAGGCCCGGGCATAGGTCAGCGCGCGGGAAAATACCTTGGTGTCCGTCACCACATGGTCGCAGTCGGTGAAAGCCACCGCGCCCGCATCCATCAGAAACCCGATCTCGGTCATCTCGCGCCCGTCGCGGCCCTTGGTCAGAGCGGCCATGGTCAGCACGTTGACGGGCGTGTCGGCCTGGGCGCGGCGGGTGACGAACTCGAGCGTTTCCGGCGTGTCGATCGCAGGCAGGGTGTCGGGGCGGGTGACCATCGTGGTCACGCCCCCGGCCGCGGCGGCAAGGCCCGCGGATTTGTAGCTTTCCTTGTGCCGCTCGCCCGGCTCGCAGACCTTGACGCCGATATCGACGATGCCGGGGGCCAGACACTGACCGCCGCAATCAATCACCTGCGCGTCCGCCTCGGGAGCTGGACCGTCGCCGCTGGCCAAGATGCGCCCGTCGGCCACGTGCAGCCAACCCAGCGCGTCGGTTCCGGCTTCAGGGTCGATCAGGCGGGCGTTGGTGAAGATCAGCTTGGTCATGCCATTGCCCTTTCAATCGCGGCTTTGGTGGCGGCCGGGTCGGCCTGGTACTTGATCAGGTGCTTGTCGCCGCCTTTAGTGACAATCTGCACGAAGCTGCCCATGATATTCACGGCTGCGACCCGGTTCAGCGGCATGCTGCGTCCGCCCGGGCCGGTCAGGGTGGTGTCGGTCATCTGCCAGTTGGCCGCCAGTTCCTCGGACGCCAGGTACCACGCCCGGACGCCCACCGCCGCCAGACCGGCCGGGGCGCCGGTCCAGACATAGGGATTTCCGATCAGCCACAGCACGAGCATCGCCCCCGCCATCGCGCCCGCGGCCAGCCACGAGTTGGTGCGGACATAAGCGCCCTTGTCCGGTGCAAAGGTCACAGGATCAGCCACAGGGCACCTCCGATGACCAGCAGGATGATCAAGGCAAGCACGGCCGATCCCGTTCGGCGGGGTTGCTCGCTCGAAACCGGGCTCGGCGCGGCCGAGTATGGCCGCGCGCTTTCGGTCTCGATGGTGCCGCCGCTCCAGTTCGTGGCCTCTTCGGTGTAAAGGCCGATCAGGCGCAGACGCGGATCGGGGTTCAATGTGGCCGCGCGCCCGCCCAGGCCGCGCTGCGCAGCACCAGAACCCAGCCATCGACCGCGTCCAGCCTGGCCCGGTCCAGCTGGTCCTCGGACACGCCGCAGCCCTCGCTGAGATAGCCGTAGAGACCAAGATCCTCGAGGTCGGAAACCGGAAACACGTCGATCTGCTGGGGGTCCAGCCCCGAGACCCCAAGAACCTGATCCGCCGCGCCGGGCTCGCGCAGGAATTTCGCCTCTTCGGGGCGCATGTCCAGCGCGAACAGGCGGATCACGCCGCGCTCGCCAGCCGAGATGTCCAGATCGCTCATGCCGCCTCCTCCAGGTTGCGAGCCAGCAGTTCCATCGCGGCCATGCGCACGGCGACGCCCATCTCGACCTGCTCCTGGATGACCGAGCGGTTGATGTCGTCAGCCAGCGTGCCGTCGATCTCGACCCCGCGGTTCATCGGGCCGGGATGCATCACGATGGCGTCCGGCTTGGCCAGCGCCAGCTTGGCGGCGTCCAGGCCATAGCGGTGGTAGTATTCCCGTTCCGACGGGATGAACCCGCCATCCATCCGCTCTTTCTGAAGGCGCAGCATCATCACCACGTCCACGTCGCGCAGGCCCTCGGTCATGTCGTCATAGATCTCGGCCCCGAATTCGGCGAATTGCGCAGGCACCAGCGTCGGCGGGCCGATCAGGCGGATGCGGTTTTCCATCTTGCCCAGCAGGATCAGGTTTGACCGCGCCACGCGGGAATGGGCCACATCCCCGCAGATCGCCACGTTCAACCGGTGCAGCCGCCCCTTGGCACGCCGGATGGTCAGCGCATCCAGCAGCGCCTGCGTGGGGTGCTCGTGCCGCCCGTCGCCGGCGTTCAGCACCGCGCAGTTGACCTTCTGCGCCAGCAGGTCTACCGCTCCCGAATGCGGATGCCGCACTACCAGCAGGTCGGGATGCATGGCGTTCAGCGTCATCGCCGTGTCGATCAGGGTCTCGCCCTTTTTGATCGAACTGGCCTGCATCGCCATGTTCATCACATCCGCACCCAGCCGCTTGCCCGCCAATTCGAAACTGGCCTGCGTGCGGGTCGAGTTCTCGAAGAACATGTTGATCTGGGTCAGCCCCGCCAGAACGTCCGAGTGCTTGGCCGATTGCCGGTTCAGATCGACGTATTTTTCGGCCAGGTCCAGAATGGCGGTGATGTCGGATTGGGACAGATGCTCGATGCCAAGTAGGTGACGATGGGCGAAACGCATGGGCCGGGCTCCTGTCTGACAGTCGCGCCGCTTATAGAAAGCGCAGCGCGTCGGGGCAACTGGAGTCAGTCCCCGTCGGGCAGTTTCTCGCATCCGCCTTCGGGCAGGCACCGCTCGCCGGGTCTGCACCACTTGCCGTATCCGCAATCGACGGCCTTTCTGGGCACGCAGCCCTGATTGGCCGAGCATTTGAACCCGGTGCGGCATTGCGATCCGGTCTCTTCGCACAGGTACCAGCCGGGGCGCGTACAGCCGCCGCCCGGCAGGCAGGTCGAACCGGCTGCGCAGGTCCGCCCGTCGTCGCAGGGCGTTGCAGGTTGCGGAGAGGGGTCGAAGTCGGCCGAACTGCGCTCGCATTCGCCGCGCGCGTTGCAGAAGGACCCGCTGGGGCAATCCAGCCGCGAGGCGCATTTGTTTGCCCCTGCCGGCGCGCATCGGGTGCCTCCGGCCACGCATTTCTCGAACGGCCCGCAGGACTGCCCGCCGCCGCAATAGGTGCCCCCGGCCTGAATGCAGAACCCGTCATAGCTGCAGCGTTGGCCAACCGAGCAGCATTTCAGACCGCACTGAAACTGGCCCCCACGGCATTGGCCTTGATTGTTGAGAAACGACTGCGCCTCCGACCCGCCGGGCAGCAGGGCGAACAGAGTGATCAGCAGAAGGCCCAGGGTTCGCGTCATGACGGGGACCATCGTCGGCCCGGCAATGCGCCAAGGCAAGGCCAATTTGCTTTCCCTTCCCGCAAAGCTGAGTAGATTGATGGTCATGGAATCGGCCCTTGACCCCTACACCGCGCGTGCCCTGCTGGAATGGCAGGTTGAGCTGGGCGTAACCGACGCGATCGTCGACGCACCGGTTGACCGCTATGCATTGCCGGATACCGCGCCAAAGGTCAAAAAATCCGCCGCAGCGCAGCCCGCAGTGCAGAAGCCCGCCAAGGCGGATCCGGTGGTCGAGGCAAAGAAGGCTGCGTCTGCGGCATCGTCTCTGGATCAGCTGCGCGCCGCTATGGAGGCGTTCGAACACTGCGATCTGAAGCGTGGCGCGCGACAGCTGGTCTTTGCTGACGGGACACCCGGTGCGCCGGTCATGATCGTCGGCGAGGCCCCGGGCCGTGAAGAAGACCGCGCTGGAAAGCCGTTCGTTGGCCGCGCCGGGCAGTTGCTGGATCGGATGCTGGCCGCGATAGACTTGGACCGCGCCAAGAACGTTTACATCAGCAATGTTCTGCCCTGGCGTCCGCCGCAGAACAGGGACCCTCGGCCGGACGAGATCGCGATGATGCAGCCGTTTTTGGAACGGCACGTGGCCCTGTCCAAGCCAAACGTCCTGGTGGTGATGGGCAACATCAGCTGCCAGGCGGCTCTGAACAAGCGCGGCATAACGCGTCTGCGCGGGCAGTGGGATCAGGCGCTGAATCTGCCGGTTCTGCCCATGCTGCACCCCGCCTATCTGCTGCGCCAGCCCCATGCCAAGCGCCAGGCCTGGGCCGATCTGTTGGATCTGCGCGCATATCTGGAGAACAAGGGATGAAGGTTCTGGCCTTTTCCGACCTGCACATGGCCCGCAATCGGGCTGCGGAACTGGTGGCAGCCAGCGTCGACGCTGACCTGGTGATCGGCGCGGGTGATTACTGCAACATGCGTCAGGGGCTGGACGAGGCGATGGAAATGCTTTCCGGCATATCCGCGCCGATGGTTCTGGTTCCCGGCAACGCCGAAAGCGCCGAGGAACTGGCGGCGGCCGTGCCGGACGGCGTGCATGTTCTGCACGGAACAGGCATGACCGTGGACGGGCTGCGCCTGTTCGGACTTGGCTATGGCGTACCGGTCACGCCATTTGGTGACTGGTCCTGCGACCTGACCGAAGCCGAGGCCGCAGAGCTGCTCAATCGCTGCCCGTCGGCCGACATCCTGATCACGCATGCCCCGCCCAAGGGCAAAGGCGATCGGACCTCGCAGGGGCAATCGATCGGATCGAGCGCGGTGCGCGACGCGGTGGAACGGATTCAACCTGACTTTGCTCTGTGCGGTCATATCCACGACAGCTGGGGTTATCGCGGCGAGATCGGTCGCACCCGGATCGCAAATCTGGGGCCCAAGGTGAATTGGTTTGAGGTCGATCCATGATCGAATACGCAACGCTGTTGACCTTCATCCCAGCCGCCATAGCGCTGAACATGACGCCGGGGGCTGACATGATGTTCTGCTTCGGGCTTGGGCTGCGGTCGGGTGCTCGATCGGCCATCGTGGCCAGCGCCGGTGTTTCGACCGGTCTGATGGTTCATGTTCTGCTGGCTGGGCTGGGACTTGGCGCGGCGGTCGCGACTATGCCCTGGCTGTTCGACGTCATTCGCTGGCTGGGCGTGGCCTACCTGCTGTATCTGGCCTGGGGCACCATCAGAAACGGTGCCGTCCGGACTGACGCTCCAATGCAGTCGTCGGGCCATGCCTTTCGCGAGGGGATGCTTGTCAACATGACAAACCCCAAGATCATTCTGTTCGTTCTGGCCTTCATCCCGCAATTCGTCTCGCCGGCCAACGGATCGGTTCTGGCTCAGTTTCTGCTGCTGGGCGCGATCATCGCTGTGGGCGGGTTCGTCGTGAATGCCCTGGTGGGGTCATTTGCCGGCGGCGCCGGGCGAGCGCTGATTTCAAGCCCGCGGGCGTCGCGAATTCTCGGCTGGGTCAGTGGCGGCGTGTTCGTCGCGCTGGCGGCCCGGCTGGCCATCATGGAAAGAGCCTGACACGACATGTCCCGAATTGATGAAACCATGGAATTCATCCCCATCCGCATCGCTGTTCTGACCGTATCGGACACGCGGACACTGGCCGAAGATCATTCGGGCCAAACATTGGTCGACCGGATCGAGCGTGCGGGGCACACCGTGGCCGACCGCAAAATCATTCAGGACGAGCGCGCCCAGATCGCCGAGCAGTTGCGGGCGTGGGTCGCCGACCCCGAGATTGACGTGGTGATCTCGACCGGCGGCACCGGCTTGACCGGGCGCGATGTCACGGTCGAGGCGCATCGCGATGTCTACGAAAAGGAAATCGAGGCTTTTGGCACCGTCTTCACCCTGATTTCGATGGAGAAGATCGGAACCTCGGCGGTACAGTCGCGGGCCACAGGTGGCGTCGCCGGCGGAACCTATCTGTTCGCCCTGCCGGGCAGCCCGGGGGCCTGCAAGGATGCCTGGGACGGCATTTTGGAAAAACAGCTGGATTTTCGCCACCGGCCCTGCAATTTCGTGGAAATTATGCCCAGATTGGACGAACATCTGCGACGGAAGTAGACTGGTCGCACGTTTAACGGCTCATAACCGCCTTGTGGGTTGGTATTTTTTCCGGCCCGGCTACCTATTTATAGACGGCGTCCCGTTGCAACCGGAGTGAAAGATCTATGCGATTTCTGCGGCAGAGCCTCATCGGTGTCTTTCTGGCATCCCTGATGCTTGCGCTGTTGATTGTCGCTGCGCAGATGATCACCGGCGCGGTGCAAGAGGTCATGACCCGCGACAACAAACCCCCGCAGGCGCGCGAACGCGTGTTCGCCGTCACGGTTCAGAAGGCCGAGCCACAAACCGCCACCCCCTATTTGGAAGCATTTGGCGAAGTTCAAAGCCGCAGGCGTCTGGAGTTGCGGGCGGCGCTGGGCGGCCGCGTCATCGGGCTGGCGGAAAACTTCGAGGATGGCGGGGTTGTGAGCGCAGGCGAAGTTCTGGTCGAGCTGGACCCGGCCGATGCGCAGGCGGCACTGGACCGGGCGCGGTCGGACCTGCTGGATGCCCAGTTTGAAGAACGCGATGCCGAACGCGCCCTGCTTTTGGCGCAGGATGAATTGAAGGCCGCCGAATCCCAATCGGATTTGCGGGAACGGGCCCTGCAGCGTCAGAAGGATTTGCTGGACCGTGGCGTAGGTGCGACCGCCAGCGTTGAAGAGGCCGAATTGGCCGAGGCCTCGGCCCGGCAAACCGTGTTGTCGCGCCGTATCGCTTTGGCGCAGGCCGAGTCCCGCGTAGATCAGGCGACGACGTTGCTGGCGCGGGCCCGTATCGCTTTGGAATCGGCCGAACGCGATCTGGAAGACATGACCATCCGCGCCCGGTTCGACGGGACGCTGACGGGTGTCACGCTGGTTGAAGGGCGCCTGGTCACGGCCAATGAAAAGCTGGCCGAACTGGTCGACCCGTTTGCTCTGGAGGTCGCGTTCCGCGTTTCGACCGCGCAATACGTGCGGTTGCTGGACGATCAGGGCAAGCTGATCCCGGCACCGGTGACCATCTCGCTTGAGGTGACGGGCACGGACCTGAGCGCCACCGGTCGGATCAGCCGCGACAGCGGGTCGGCCGGCGAGGGCCAGACCGGCCGGTTGATCTATGCCCGGCTTGATGCCGCGCCGGGGTTCAAGCCCGGCGATTTCGTGACCGTTTCGGTCGAGGAACAGCCGCTGGATAATGTCGTGCGTCTCCCGTCTTCGGTTCTGGATGCGCAAGGCACCGTGCTGGTGCTGGGCGACGACGACCGGCTGGAAACGCTCCCGGTCGAGCTGGTACGCCGGCAAGGGGACGAAGTTCTGCTGCGCGGCGCCGGGCTGGAAGGGCGCGAAGTCGTGGTGGGTCGGACCCCGCTGCTGGGGTCGGGGGTCCGCGTGCGCCCGGTTCGCATCGAAGACAGCGCCGCGGTCGAGCCGGACATGGTCGAGCTGACGGACGAGCACCGCGCGCGGTTGGTGGCGCAGGTCGAGGCCAGCGACCGCATGTCCCAGGACGCCAAGACCCGTGTTCTTGCTCAGTTGAGCGAGGCGAAGGTGCCGTCGTCTCTGTTGCGGCGGCTTGAAAACCGGGCCGGGGGATAGGCGCCATGATGCGCGAGATCCCGGGCGCGGCCAGCGGCATCCTCAGCTATTTTACGCGTCACCGGACCATTGCCAACCTTCTGCTGGTGGTCATGCTGGTCCTTGGCGCGGCTTCGGCGCCGAACATGCGGGCGCAGTTCTTTCCAGACGTGATCCTGGAACGGGTCAATGTCAACGTCGAATGGGATGGTGCGGGGCCCGAGGATGTGGACAACGGGATTGTCCAGATCCTTGAACCTGCATTGCTGGCGGTCGAAGGCGTTGCCAGCACCGAGTCGACCTCCCGCGAAGGATCGGCCCGCATCGCGCTGGAATTTGAACCTAACTGGGACATGAGCCGCGCCGTCGAAGAAGTGCGCACCGCGGTCGACAGCGTGACCAACCTGCCGGAGGATGCCGAAGAACCGTCCATCCGGCGTGCCGCTTGGCGAGACCGGGTGACGGATGTTGTCCTCACCGGCCCGATCGAGACCGGGCAGCTGGCCAAATTCACAGATGAGTTGATCAATCGGCTGTTCGCTGCCGGTGTGACGCGGACCACGATCCGCGGCCTTGCCGCCCCACGCATCGTGGTCGAGGTTCCCACCGCGCAGTTGATCGCCAACGACATCACCCTGTCCGAGATCGCCTCGGCGGTTGCGGCCGAGGTCACGGCCAATCCGGCCGGGGACGTGACCGGCGCAAACGCCCGGATCCGCACCGGTGTCGAAAAGCGCACCCCGGAAGAGATCGAGCGCATCGCTTTGCGCACCTATCCGGACGGGTCCAAGCTGGTGGTCGGCGATGTCGCGCAGATCCGGGTCGAGGGCGTTACTCGCAATCGCAGCTATTTCGTGGGCGAGAACCCGGCCATGTCCGTCCGGGTGGACCGGTCGAACCTGGGTGACGCGATCGACATTCAGCACACGGTCGAGGATGTGGTGGCCGAGATGCAGGCGAGCTTGCCGGATGGTATCTCGGTCGAGCTGATCCGTACCCGGGCGCAGGCCATTACCGACCGGTTGGACATTCTGATCGACAACGGGCTGGTCGGGCTGGGCTTGGTGGTGTGCCTGCTGTTCCTGTTCTTGAATGCGCGCATCGCTTTCTGGGTGGCGGCCGGTATCCCGGTTGCGATGTCGGCGGCCATCGCCTTCATGTATATCGGCGGGCTGTCGATCAACATGGTCTCGTTGTTCGGCCTTATCATCACGCTGGGTATCGTGGTGGATGATGCGATCGTAGTGGGGGAACACGCCGATTTCCGGGCCCGCCGGCTGGGCGAGCCACCGGTCGTTGCCGCCGAGCGCGCCGCCCGGCGCATGGCGATGCCGGTTTTTGCGGCCACGGTCACGACCGTGATCGCCTTTTTCGGTCTGACCGCCATTGGCGGACGGTTCGGAGAGCTGATCCGGGACATTCCCTTTACGGTGATCGCTGTACTGATCGCCTCGTTGATCGAGTGTTTTCTGATCCTGCCGAACCACATGGCGCATGCCATCGCACATTCGGCCAAGGAACACTGGTATGACTGGCCCAACCGGGTTGTGAACAGGGGTTTTCGCTGGGTGCGCGACACTCTTTTCCGACCTTTGGTGGCGTGGGCAATCTGGGCGCGATACGTGGTCGTGGCCCTGATGATCGCCATTCTGGCCAGCCAGATAGCGCTGTTCATCAAGGGCGACGTCAATTGGCGGTTTTTCAACGCGCCCGAGCGGGGCTCGGTCACCGGCAATTTCATCATGGCCGAAGGCGCTACCCGCGCCGACACGATCGAAATGATGCACATTCTGCAGCGCGCCACCGAAGAGCTGGGCCAGATATACGAAGAACGCCACGGTCGCAACCCGATCGACTATGTTCTGGCCGAGATCGGGGGCAGTGCCGGCTATGGTCTGTCCGCCGCCGATGGCAAGGATGGCGATTTGCTGGGCGGTATCTCGATCGAGCTGATCGATGCCGACCTGCGACCTTATTCCAGCTTTGAATTCGTGGGCGAGCTGCAGGAATTCGTTCCGCGCCATCCCAAGGTCGAATTGCTGACGTTCCGCGGCTGGCGCTCGGGTCCGGGTGGTGATGCCATCGACGTGCAGCTTTTCGGCGCGGACGTGAACACACTGAAATCCGCGTCCGAGGCCCTGCAGGCGGAACTGTCGAAATACCCCGAGGTTTCAGCGCTGGAAGACAATCTGGCCTATGACAAGGAAGAATACATTCTGGATCTGACGGCACAGGGTGAGGCGTTGGGTTTCCGCATCGAGACATTGGGCAGGGTTCTGCGTCACCGTTTGAACGGGATCGAGGCGGCGACATTCCCCGACGGTCCTCGCAGCGCCGAGATCCGGGTCGAACTGCCCGAAGGCGAGCTGACCGCAGATTTCCTGGAACGCACGTTGATGCGGTCACCGGACGGGGTCTATGTCCCGCTGGCTGACATCGTCTCGGTCAAGCGCGAGTCGGGGTTCTCGACGGTGCGCCGGGAAAATGGCCTGCGGGTGATCGCAGTGAACGGGGACATATCCGAGGATGACCCGGCCCAGGCCGCGGAAATCACCCGCGCCATGCGCGAGGAAGTCCTGCCTGATATCGCCGCCGAGTATCAGGTCGAGTGGCGCATGGCCGGTCTGAGCGAACAGGAGGACGAGTTCCTGACCGAGGCGCGTACCGGTCTGATCCTGTGCCTGACCGGAATCTACCTTGTTCTGGCGTGGATCTTCGCCAGTTGGACAAGGCCGCTTGTGGTGATGGCGATCATTCCCTTTGGACTGGTCGGCACCATCTGGGGGCATTACATCTGGGGCGTTCCGCTAAGCATGTTCACGGTCGTCGGCCTGTTGGGCATGACCGGGATCATCATCAATGATTCGATCGTTTTGATAACGACCATTGATGGGTATCAGCAGGATCGCGGGCTGGTGCCCTCGATCATAGAAGGCACCGCTGACCGGTTGCGGCCGGTGATGCTGACCACGCTGACGACGGTGATGGGGCTGGCCCCGTTGCTGTACGAAGGGTCGCAGCAGGCGCAATTCCTCAAACCCACGGTGATCACGCTTGTCTACGGGCTCGGGTTCGGCATGGTGCTGGTGCTGCTCCTGGTTCCCGCGTTGCTGGCGATCCTGAGTGATATTTCTCGCCCGATGACTGCGATGCGCCGCGCCTTGCGGGCGCCAGACAAGGTGGTCCGGGTCGCGGCCGCGGGGACGGGCGGGGCGATGTTCCTCTGGCTGCTGGTCACGATGGTCTGGCCGGTTATGGCCGGCGCGCCGCTGGGTGTGCTGTCCGGGCTGTACGGCGGCGAGGACGGTCTGGCGTTGCTGAGAATGGGGCTGGGAGCGTTCGCGGCCGGTGCGGTTGCCATTCTGGCCGTCAGCCTGATCGTGTCCGGGGCGCTTTATGTCAGGCTTTCATCCCGGGCCAGTGCCTGAGACAGAAGGTCGGGCACCCGGGCGCTCATGGCAAGGCCGCGGTCCAGCACCTGCCGGATTGGAAACCAACGCGCATCCTGCGCATCATCCGCTGCGACCGGAGTGCCGGATCCGAAGCGGCAGGACACGCCGACCAGCAAATAGTGGGCGGTGATCTGTCCGGCCGAATCCCGGACCAGCAGATCAAGGTTGCCCAGATATGCCTGCGGGGTTGCTTCGATACCGGTTTCTTCCATCAACTCGCGCGCGGCGGCCTGCAAGACGGTTTCGCCCCACTCCACATGGCCGCCCGGAAATCCCCAGAGACCGGCATCGGGGGCCTTGCTGCGTTGCACCAGCAGGACATGGCCCTGATCTACGACAACCGCCAGTGCGCCGATCCGGGGAACCTGCTGCATCCGCTCAGCCCGCGCTGCAGCCCAGAATGTCGACCGCGTGTTTGGTCCCCAGAACCGTGATCCGCACGGCGGACCGGTCCAGCGCAAAGGGCTGACCGTCTGGGCTGATCACCTCGGACGTGGCGGTCAGCCGGTTGCCTTGCCGCTTGGTTTCAGTCTGCGAGGCCCACAGGGCCGGGTTCCCCGGTTCGATCACCGCAAGTTCGGCGCCACCGGCCGAGGGCATGTCGATCTGTACCTGAACCTGCAAACCGTCCGCGGTCGGGCTCAGGCGACAGGCCGCGCTGGTAACGCCAGCCTCGCGTGCAGAGAAGGGCCGTTGCGCCAGCGCAGCCGCAATCGCCGGATTTCTTGCTGCGCCGGCGTCCAGTTCGTGGTCAAATTTCAGCGATGCGGGAATGCAGACATCCTTGCACACTCCCAGATCGACCTCGCCGCGCAACCGGACCGGTTTGGATGCGTCCTTGGGCGTAATCCGAACCGGCAACACCAGCTGGGTTTCATAGCCGATGGACTTCAGGCCGTTCTGGTCAAAGACATGCGGCGTGGGCCAGGTGATCGCAACCGCGCCGACATTGCCGGAGCGGCGCCAGTCGAATTCAGGCGGAATGCCGGCGTCACCGGGGGCCCGCCAATAGGTCTTCCATCCGGGTTCCAGATCCAACCGGATCGCGGTGAGATAGGTTCCATCCTCGGATTGGCCGCCATCGATCACGTCCAGCCGGACGATCGAGTCGATCGATTGCCCCTGCGCAGGTGCGGCCAGGGCCAGACAAGCTGAAACAACGGTCAGGACGGGTTTGAACAGCGATCTCATGATCCATACATGCGACTTGCGGGCAGGTTTGCCAAGTCACGTTCTGGTCACCGGCAGAAATCGCGGGATTTCAGGCGTGATCCCTTGCCAATCCGGGTTCCGCAAGGTCATTGTAAGGGAATAAGCCGCACGAGTTTTTTGATGGATCTGACTGGAAAACTGTTGATTGCGATGCCCGGCATGGGCGATCCGCGCTTTGATCATTCAGTGGTGTATCTGTGCAGCCACGGCGATGACGGCGCGATGGGTCTGATCGTGAACAAACCGTCGGATTTGCGGATCAAGACGCTGCTTGAACAGTTGAACATCGCGTGCCGCATCCCGGTTGTCGGAGAACGCCTTGTGCATTTTGGTGGTCCCGTCGAATTGTCCCGGGGGTTTGTGCTGCACAGCGCGGACTACGACGCAAATCTGCATTCGCTGCACGTGGCCGGCGATTTCAGCATGACAGCGACGCTGGACGTGCTCGAAGATATCGCTTCTGGCAAGGGGCCGCTGAACTCGATGCTGATGCTGGGCTATTCGGGATGGGGGCCGGGGCAGCTGGAAGATGAGATCGCGGCCAATGGCTGGTTGACGACCGATGCCACATCGAAACTGGTTTTGACGTTGCCGACGACGAAAAGTGGGAGGCCGCCTTGGCTACGCTGGGTGTCGATCCGCTGACGCTGTCGGCCAGCGCCGGTCGGGCCTGATCAGGAATTGCGCGGCGCCGCGGCCCGGCGCAGGCGGTCGTTGATGGCCGCCCCCACGCCCTCGGAAGGGATCGGGCTGACGGCAATCGGCCGCCCCGTACCGTCCAGCTCGTGCAGATACGCAAACAGGTTTGCCGCCGCTTCGATCAGGTCACCCCTGGCAGACAGGTTGCGGTCGCAATCGACATTGCCAAATCCCAGCAGCAGCTCGTCCCCGCGCCGCTCGCTGGCGTTCAGCCGCACCGGTGCTTCCGGAGCATAATGTGACAGCAACTGCCCCGGAGCGGTCAGCAGATCTCCGGGCTTGTGGCGGGTCAGGCGCGTGCCAAGAACTGTTTCGATCTGCTCCAGAGCGACACCGCCGGGCCGCAGCAAAGCGGGGCTGCCGGCCAAGCCCACGATGGTCGATTCCAACCCGACTGAACAGGGTCCGTCATCCAGTACGGCGGCGATCCGACCGTCCAGACCGGCGCGCACATGCGCCGCAGTGGTCGGGCTGATCCGACCGGAGGGGTTTGCCGATGGGGCAGCGACGGGTCCGTCAACTGCGTTCAGCAATGCGCGCGCGGTTGGGTGGGCGGGCACCCGCACGGCCAGCGTCTCCAGTCCC
This sequence comes from Ruegeria sp. BC8, assembly GCF_056535705.1. NCBI lineage: Bacteria > Pseudomonadati > Pseudomonadota > Alphaproteobacteria > Rhodobacterales > Roseobacteraceae > Ruegeria > Ruegeria sp. BC8. Next base: position 3,388,502 of record NZ_JBQFIV010000001.1, read on the forward strand.
GCCGTCACCAGCGAGGACACGCCATGCCCTGCGCGCAGCGGCAGCACCAGTGTCAGCGGACCGGGCCAGAACGCAGCTGCCAGTTGTTCGGCATTGTCCGACCACTCGACATAGCGTTTGGCGGCCTCGACCGAGGCGACATGCGCGATAAGCGGGTTGAAACTGGGTCGTCCCTTGGCGGCGTAGATCGCGGCGACTGCCTCGCCGTTGCGGGCGTCGCCGCCCAGCCCGTAGACGGTCTCGGTCGGGAAGGCGACCAGCAGTCCCTGACGCAGCAGGTCGGCCGCGGCTGCAATCCCGGCGGGATCAGCATCCAGATATTGCGTGCTGTTGGGGATCATGGGTGGTGACGCGGCGTTTTGGTTGCTTGCAACAGGGGGACGGATAGGTAATCGAACAAGCTTAAATGAATACCGGCGCGGGCCATGGATTCCAAGCCCGCCATTGCGACCGACACACGATTTCCGGGGGAAACCATGCCATATCGCGCTCCTGTCACTGATTACGAGTTCCTGATGGACAAGGTGGTGGGGTTCAAGGACGTCGCCGCGACCGAGAAATTCGCCGAGGCCACCCCGGACGTGGTCAGCGCCATTCTGTCCGAGGCCGGCAAGATGTGCGAAGAGGTGATGGCCCCCCTGCAGCGCCCCGGCGATCTGCACCCCGCGCGACTGGAAAACGGGGTTCTGCGGACCTCGCCCGGCTATGCCGATGGCTGGAAGGCGATCGCCGAGGGTGGCTGGATCGGCATGAGCGGTGACCCCGAATACGGCGGCATGGGCCTGCCCATGACCGTGACCACCGCCGTCAACGAGATGATGAGCGCCGCCTGTCTGTCGCTGCAGCTGGCCCCGTTGATGAGCCAGGGTCAGATCGAGGCGCTGGAACACCACGCCAGCGAAGAGCTCAAGGCGCTGTACCTGCCCAAACTGATGTCGGGCGAATGGTCGGGCACGATGAACCTGACCGAACCGCAGGCCGGGTCTGACGTCGGCGCGCTGACGTCCAAGGCCGAACCCAACGGCGATGGTACCTATGCGATCACCGGGCAGAAGATCTACATCTCGTGGGGCGACAATGATTTCTGCGAGAATGTCTGCCACCTGGTTCTGGCCCGTCTGCCCGATGGCGCGCCGGGGACCAAGGGGATTTCCCTGTTCCTGGTGCCCAAGTTCATCCCCGATGAAAACGGTAATCCGGGCGTGGCGAATGACCTGAAGGTGGTGTCGTTGGAACACAAGATGGGACTGCATGGCTCGCCCACCTGCGTGATGCAGTATGACGGCGCCAAGGGCTGGCTGGTGGGCCAGGAACACAAGGGCATGGCCGCCATGTTCACGATGATGAACAACGCGCGCCTCGGCGTCGGCGGGCAGGGCGTGGGCGCGGCCGAGGGCTCCTATCAGCACGCGTTGGCCTATGCTCTGGAACGCAAGCAGGGCAAGACGCCTTCGGGCACGATCATCGATCATGCCGATGTGCGCCGGATGCTGATGGACATGCGGGCCGACCTGTTCGCCGCCCGTGCGATCATGCTGGCCAATGCCGCGGCCATCGACATGGCCAAGGCCACCGACAACGCCGACTGGGCCGCGCGGGCGGCCCTGCTGACCCCGATCTGCAAGGCTTTCGGCACCCAGACCGGCATGCGCGTGGCCGAGACCGGCCTGCAGGTGCATGGCGGCATGGGGTATGTCGAGGAAACCGGCGCCGCGCAGTATTACCGCGATGTTCGCGTCACCGCGATCTACGAGGGGACCAACGGCATTCAGGCCATGGACCTTGTCGGCCGCAAGATGATGGACGGGGGCGAAGCCGCCGCCCGCCTGCTGGACGAGATCGAAGATCATGCCGAGCGCGCCCGCGCCACCGTGCCCGAGCTGGCCGGCCCGGTATGGGAGGCGACTGAATCCCTGCGCGAGGCGACCGAGTGGCTGGTGGCGCAAGAGGACATGAACAATCGCTTTGCCGGGGCCGTGGCCTATCTGAACGCCTTTGCCCGCGTGCTGGGTGCGCATTACCACCTGATCGCCGCTTTGGCCGATCCGGATGGTCCGCGCGCCAAGCTGGCGCGGTACTACATCACCGCGCGCCTGCCGGAATACGCGGGCCTGCTGGATCAGGCGCAGATCGGTGCCAAAGACCTGTTCGCGCTCAGCGCCGACGAACTGGCCGCGTGATGGACGGCGCGCGGCCTCCGGCGTTTCGCCATCCCTGGCCCGAGCCGCCCGCGCCCGGACAAGCCACCGAGATCGCCGAGGGCGTGCTTTGGATGCGCCTGCCGCTGCCGATGGCGCTGGACCACGTCAATGTCTACGCGCTGGATGACGGCGATGGCTGGACGGTGATCGACACCGGGATTTCATCGAAAAAGACGCGCGGCCTGTGGTCCGACCTGATGGCCGGGCCGCTTGCGGGCAAGCCGGTGACCCGGGTGGTGGTTACGCATCACCACCCCGACCACGTCGGAAATGCCGGGTGGTTCCAGTCGGAGCACGGCGCCGATCTGGTTTCGAGCCGTACCGCATGGCTGTTTGCGCGAATGCTGACGCTGGACGTGCAGGAGAGCTGGCCGGAAGAGACGCTGGAATTCTACCGCAGCGCCGGCATGGCCCCGAGATCCTGGCCAAGCGCATGTCCGAGCGGCCCTTCAATTTTGCCGACACGGTCTATCCGATGCCTCTGGGCTTTGTCCGCATCAAGCAGGGCGACGTGATCCGTATGGGCGGGCGGGACTGGGACGTGCATATGGGCAATGGCCATGCCCCGAACACGCCACGTTCTGGAGCCGCGACGACAACCTGGTGATCTCGGGCGACCAGATCCTCAGTTCGATCAGCCCGAACCTGGGCGTCTATGCCACCGAGCCGATGGCTGACCCGGTGTCCGACTGGCTGGAGGCCTGTGAGCGCCTGCAACAGCTGGCACGGCCCGATCAGGTGGTGTTGCCGGGCCACAAGCTGCCCTTCATCGGCCTGCCGATCCGCATGAAGCAACTGATCGAGAACCATCACGGCGCTCTTGCACGCCTGCTGGACGATCTGGACGCGCCCAAGGCGGCCTCGGATTGTTTCGTGACCCTGTTCAAACGTCCGATCCGCGACGGCGAATACGGTCTTGCGCTGGTCGAAGCGGTTGCGCATCTGAACCAACTTTATCACACTGGAGCCGTGACCCGGGCGCGCCGTGAGGACGGCGCATGGGTGTATCAGCGCAAAGGTTGAGACGATGCAGGACAAGATCGAAACCTCGGCCGAGGCCGCCGAAGCGGCGGCTCTGCCCCGGTGCTATGAGGTTCATGCTGACCCGGACAGCACGTCGGGCACCAAGGATCTGCCCGAACCCCTGCGCCAGCCGGTCGACAGCAAAAGCCCCGCCCAATGGGCGTATGAGCGGCTGATCCTGTACATCCAGAACTTCGAGCAGACCCTCGATGCCGATCACGAGGTCGCCATGGGCTTTACCGGCGGTGACGCCGGGGTGATGCGGATCGAGGGGATGGGATATTTTGACCCCGACGTGATCACCTTCTACGGCTCGGACGGTTCGGGCGCACGCACCCAGCTGGTGCAGCATGTCAGCCAGCTGAACGTCATGCTGCGCGCCCTGCCCAAAACGGTCGAGGACAAGCCCGCCAACCGGATCGGCTTTCGCCTGGCCGCCAAGCTTGAGGAAAGCTGAGCGTCACGCTTGCAATTCACATCTGCGCGGCCTTGAATGAATTCAGCATTCAAAGGGGGCCGGCGTGTCACATTTCTCAACCGTAACAGATGCCTATCTCGGGGCCTGGGTCCGACGCCGGACCTTTGTTCCCATCTATCTGGCGGTGCGTCTGCTGCTCATCGCGCTGATCGCACCCGGCGTGGCCTTCACCGTGAACCTGGCGGTGATGCTGTCCGATCAAACTGCGCTGACCGATCAGGACATCGCCATGTTCATCCTGTCGCCGGTTGGCTTCGTGGCGGCGGTGGTCATTCTGGGCCTGTTCCTGTTGGCCGAGGTGTTCGTCTTTTCGGTCATGGCCGGATCGCTCAGGATGGGCGAGAGCGACCCGTGGCGGGCCGGCGGGTCGGCGCTGCGATTGATCCTGTCGCGCCTGCCGACGCTGTTTTCCTTCGCGGTGCGCTTCATTCTGCGGGTGCTTGTTCTAGCGGTGCCTTTCGTGGCGGTCGCGGGCCTGATCGCGTGGTGGACGCTGACCGAATACGACATCAACTATTACCTGACCTTCCATCCGCCCGCCTTCCAGGTGGCCGTCGCGCTGATCGGGCTGGTGGTGCTGGCGTTGGCCTGGGTGCTGATCCGCCGCCTGTCGGCCTGGGCGCTCGCCCTGCATCTGGTGCTGTTCGAGGGAATTGCGCCTTCGGACGCCTTCGCCGAAAGCGCCCGCCGAATGGAGGGCAAACGCGGCCGGTTGAAGATCGAACTGGCACGGTGGCTGGCCATACGTCTGGCGATTGCTGCGCTGATTGCCGCCGTGGCCAGCCTGTTGTTCCACCTTGTACCTCTCGAACAGGGCACGAACCTGCGGTTTGCCCTGACGCTCAGCCTGCTGGTGGCCGGGCTGTGGTCTCTGGCCGGATTGGTGCTGGCGGCTGTGGCGCTGGGCGCGCTGGCGGTTCTGCTGGATGGGTTTTTTGAACCTCGCGCGGCAGAGCTTCCCCATCCCGAAGCCGGAAATCTGCGCGCCCCGGTTCTGGTGACCGTTGCCGCGGCAATCGTGGCCCTGCTGGCCGGGATCTGGTTCAGCCAGGACGTCCTGGACCAGATATCGGCACCCGATCATGCCGACGTGATCGGCCACCGGGGCGCGGCGGCGCTGCGGCCGGAAAACACGATGGCTGCGGTGCTGAAGGCCATCGAAGACGGGGCCGACTGGGTCGAGATCGACGTACAAGAAAGCGCCGACGGCGAGGTGATCGTGGCCCATGACAGCGACTTCATGAAGCTGGGCGGGGTCAATCTGAAGGTCTGGGATGCCACGATGGAGGATGTGGCGCAGATCGATATCGGCAGCTGGTTCGACCCCGAATATGCCGATCAGCGCACTCCGACCCTGCGTGAGGTTCTGAAGGCAGCGAAGGGCAAATCCAAGGTCATCATCGAACTGAAATACTATGGCCATGATGTCGACCTTGAAAACCGCGTGGCTGCCATCGTCGAAGAATTCGGGATGGAGCAGGACATCGCCACGATGTCGCTCAAATACCCGGCGGTGCAGAAGATGAAAGCGTTGCGCCCGGACTGGCGCGCCGGCGTTCTGGCTGCCACGGCGGTGGGCGATCTGACCGGGCTGGAGGGCGATTTCGTCGCGGTGAATGCCGGGATGGTCACGCCCGGGCTGATCCGCTCGGTCCATGATGCAGGCAAGGATATCTATGTCTGGACGGTGAATGACCCGCTGCAGATGTCGTCGATGGCCTCGATGGGTGTCGACGGTCTGATCACCGACCGCCCCGCCATGGCGCGTGAAGTGCTGCGTGTCCGCGCGGAAATGGAACCGGGCGAGCGCTTGCTGCTGTGGCTGGCCACGACCTTCGGCCTGTCGGTCGATACCGAGGCGATGCGCGATGAAAGCCCCTAGCTTCGGTCTTTTGCTCGCCTGCCTTGCCGGGTCGGCTTCGGCGCAGGATCTGATGCGCGGCGTCGAGATGCCCGCGCATCGGGCTTTGATCGCGCAATCGGTTGGGCAACCATTGAGCGCGTTTGAAACCGATGGCTGCTCGGGGGGCATGTCGTCCAGCTGGCGGCTGGTGGCAGATACCTTTCCCAGATTTCGCGCCGTTTACGAAAGCCACCCGCCGTGGGAATCCTGCTGCGTGACTCATGATCGCGCGTATCACACCGCCGGGGGCGCCACGTCCGCCGACGCCAGTTTTGACGCCCGGCTGGAGGCTGACCGCGCCCTGCGCGCCTGCGTCAAGGAATTCGGAGCCGTGCATGCGCAGGACTATGCCACGCAGTACGACATGACGCCCGAGCAGGTGACGTCGGCCATGTCGATCACCGCCGAGGCGATGTTCATGGCCGTCCGATTCGGAGGTGGCCCCTGCACCGGCCTGCCGTGGCGGTGGGGCTTTGGGTATCCCGGCTGCTCGGTTTTTGCCACCGATGAGGCTGCGGGCGACTGAACTCGGGCACCTGCGCGCGATTGACGTCGTGACAGGCCGGAAAATATGATTTATCCAAACCGGCAAACACGCGAATTGGGAATCTTTCGAAATGGCTGAACACAAGCACGGCGAGATGGACATCACCGTCCAGACCAAAACCTTCAACGGGTTCATCAAATTCACCACCTACAGCGTCGTGGTGATCTGCTTCATTGCCCTGTTTCTTGCGATCTTCGGGGCATAAGCCGGACTGACGGGTCATGTTTCGCATCTTGATTGCCTGCCTGCTGGCAGTGACCGTCGCAGGCTGTGCCACGTCGCAGCGCCCTCAGGCCGACCAGTCCGAGATCGTTGCGCGATCCTACCGTGACCCGGGGCCCTCAACGCTGACCCTGTACACGATGATCAACACGCGTACGGGGTCTGGCGCGCATACCTCGCTGATGATCAGCGCCAGCGAGCGGGTAATTTTCGACCCCGCCGGGTCGTTCCGCGCCGACGTGGTGCCGATCAAGGATGACGTGCTGTATGGCATCACCCCCGCGGTCGAGCGTGCCTATCGCAGCTCGCACGCACGCGAAACGCATTATGCGCGCATCCAGACCATCCAGGTGACCCCCCAGCAGGCCGAGATCGCCTATCAGCTGGCCAAACAGTCCGGACCGGTTCCGGGCGCCTACTGCGCCAACTCGACGGCTCGGCTGCTGCAGCAGGTTCCCGGGTTCGAGCAGATCCAGACCACCTTCTACCCGGTCAAGTTGTCCGATCAGTTCGGGCAGATTCCGGGGGTCGTCACGACCGAATATCGTGAAAACGACAGCGCCGATCTGCAGGCGGGGCTGGCGGCCAACAACGCCGCGCTCAACCAGCTGGAAGCGGCTTCAACCAACTAGGTACAGCAGACCATACAGCGTGCCGGCCCCGGCAAAGATGGCGGCCAGCACGTTCTTGGTGATCAACCCGACGCTCAGGGCAACCACGGCCGAGGCCATGCGCGGCAGGTCCGGCTGGCCCTCGGTGGCCGTGGGCCACATGACCAGAGGGGCAATCAGGGCCGGCAGGATGGCCACCGCCGTATAGCGTAGATGCCGCAGCAACCATGGCGGCAACGGACGGTCTCCGACAAAGCCGATGAACACGAAGCGCAGGGCATAGCTGCCGATCGCCAGCCCGACGATGATCGTCCAGACCGTTGTCTGATCGGGGGTGGTCATAACGCCACCTTTCTGCGTTCCAGCATCACTTCGGCCTGCGCACCGGCCATCATGCCCGCGCAGCCCGCGATCAGCAGGCCAAGATTGTAGGGGATTGCCACGCATAGCAGCGACACGACGATGGCGACCAGAGCCGCGACCACATGGGCCGGAGTGCGCATCATCGGGCCGATCATGGCCAGAAAGGTGATCGGCAGCGCGAAATCCAGTGCCCAGCTATCCGGGATCTGCGTTCCCAGGTAGGCGCCAATAAAGGTTGCCAGTACCCACATGGGCACCAGCGGCGAAACCGACCCCATGAAATAGGTCATGCGCTGCGGAACCGACATGTCCGGTTCCTTTTCGAACTGGACGATCGAGCAGGCATAGGATTGGTCGACCGTAAGATAGGCGGCAAAGGCCCGTTGCCACAGGGGCGCCGCGCCCAGATAAGGCGTCAAAGACGCTGAATACATGGCCATCCGCAGGTTCACGGCCAGTGCCGAAACCAGAATGATGGCCGTGGGTGTGCCGTCCTGCAGCAGCTGCAGCGATGCAAACTGCGCGGCGCCGGCAAATACGGCTGCGGTGAACACCATGGTCTGCAGAATGCTCAGGCCCGCCTCGGTCGCGAAGACGCCGAACAGGGTGCCGAAGGGCACCGCCACGAAGATGAACGGGGTCCCGTCGCGAAAACCCTGCCAATAGTATGACTTGGATGTGGAGGTTGCCATGGCTAGATCCTATGGTGGTCTGCGCAGCAGTAGCGGGTCAGCGAGAGGGTTGCAATTGGCCACCGAAACCGATCTGTCGGAATACATCATCGCCCCCGATCCCGGCGCGGCGCGGTTGACCCGCGCGGTCGAGGGGGTGGACCAGAACGGTGAGGTCAGCCGCATCTCGGTTGTCGAGGAGCGCCCGCTGACGATCTTCCTCAATTCGCAAGAGATCGTGACGGCCATGACTATCGGCGATTACCCGGAATACCTGGCGCTGGGCTTTTTGCGCAACCAGGGCATGTTGCGCCCCGATGACGAGATCACGCGGGTCGATTACGATGACGATCTGGAAACCGTCGTGGTGCGCACGACCCGCGAAACCTCGTACGAGGACAAGCTGAAGAAAAAGACCCGCACCAGCGGCTGCGCGGTGGGCACGGTGTTCGGCGACATGATGGAGGGGCTGGAGGGCGTGCGCCTGCCGCAGGTTCAGGTGCGCACCTCGTGGCTGTATGATGTGGCGGCCAAGATCAACCGCACGCCGTCGCTGTACCTGCAGGCCGGGGCGATCCACGGCACGGTTCTGTGCCGTGAGAGTCGCCCGCTGGTCTATATGGAGGACGTGGGCCGCCACAACGCGGTGGACAAGATCGCGGGCTGGATGTTGTCCGAAGGCGAGGCGTCCGGCGACAAGATCCTGTACACCACCGGGCGGCTGACCTCGGAAATGGTGATCAAGACGGCGATGATGGGCATCCCGGTTCTGGCTTCGCGGTCCGGCTTTACCGCGTGGGGCGTCGAAATCGCGCGCGAGGTCGGCCTGACCCTGATCGGCCGGATGCGCGGCCAACGTTTCGTCTGCCTGTCGGGCGAAGACCGGCTGCTGCGCGACGCGGACCCGGCCACCGTCCCGGTCGAGGACAGGAAGCATCGAAGGAAAAGCGCCGATGGAAGTTGAAGCATCACGCCCCCTCGGCGTCATACTGGCCGGAGGTCTGGCCACGCGGATGGGCGGCGGAGACAAAGGGTTTCTGCAACTGGGGGGGCAAAGCCTGTTGGCGCATGTGATCGACCGGTTGGCGCCGCAGGTGGCCGGGCTGGCGCTGAACGCCAATGGCGACCCTGCGCGCTTTGCCGATCTTGGCCTGCCGGTCCTGCCGGACAGCATCGCGGGTTACGCCGGGCCGTTAGCGGGCGTTCTGGCCGGGTTGGATTGGGCGGCGGGGCAGGGCGCTGATTGCATCGTCACCGCTGCCGCCGACACGCCGTTCTTTCCGCGCGATCTGGTCGAGCGGCTGACGCGGGCGGCGCAGGGGCAGGCTCATCCGCTGGCTCTGGCCACCACGCCGCGCACCGGTGACGAGGCGCTGAAATCGGGCGGTGGCCGCCGGGTGAACCGGCACCCGACCTTCGGCCTGTGGCCCGTCGCTCTGCGCGACGATCTGCGCGCGGCCCTGACGGACGGGTTGCGCAAGGTGGTCCTGTGGACCGACCGCCATGACGGGCGCGAGGCGCTGTTTCCGGCCGACCCGTTCGATCCGTTCTTCAACGTCAACACGCCCGAAGATCTGATCCGGGCGCAGCACCTGTTGGAGCGGGCATGAGGGTCTACGGCGTCACCGGCTGGAAGAATGCGGGCAAGACCGGGTTGGTCGAGAGGCTGGTTGCCGAGATCACCGGGCGCGGGTTCAGCGTCTCGACCGTCAAACACGCTCACCACGCGGTTGACGTCGACCAGCCGGGCACCGACAGCCACCGCCACCGAACAGCCGGGGCGTCAGAGGTTCTGCTGGCATCCAGCCGCCGCATCGCCGTGATGCAAGAGCTGCGCGGCGCGCCCGAGCCGCTGTTGGACGACCTTCTGGCGCGTCTGTCCCCGGTCGATCTGGTGCTGGTCGAGGGATACAAGCGCGCGCCGCACCCCAAGGTCGAGGCCTTTCGCGCCCAGCCCGGAAACCCGCTGATCGCCGCCGACGATCCGACGATCCGCGCGGTGGCCAGCGACACGCCGCTGGATCTGGACCGTCCGGTTTTTGACTTGAACGACACGCCTGCAATTGCCGATTTCATCCTGGCCGAGGTCGGCTTGGGGCCGCGGCCCAGCCCCTGACCATGCCCGAGGACCGGACCATGCCAAAGATTGCGCCTCCACCGCTGAAAAACGACTGTTTCGCCCTGCCGCCGGGGGTCGAATGGACCCCGGTCGATGACGCGCTGGCCCTGCTGCGCGACCGGTTGCACCCGGTTGCCGGCGTCGAGACCCTGCCCGTTGGTCAAGCCTGCGGGCGCGTTCTGGCGCGGGACGTGATCGCGCAACGGTCGAATCCGCCGCTGCCCAACACGGCAGTGGACGGGTACGGTTTTGCCGGTGGTCGGCCCGAGGGCCCGCATGTTCTGCCGCTGGCCGAGGGACGCGCGGCGGCGGGCGTGCCGTTTGCGGGGGCCGTGCCGGAGGGGCAGGCGCTGCGCGTTCTGACCGGCGCGCCGCTGCCCGAGGGGGTGGATACCGTCATTCTGGAAGAGGACGTGACCGTGCAGGACGGCCACATCGCCTTCAACGGTCCTTTGAAGGCTGGCGCCAACACGCGCAAGGCGGGCGAAGACGTGCAGGCCGGGGCCTTGGCTCTGTCTGGCGGGCGACGCCTGACGCCTGCCGATCTGGCGCTGCTGTCGGCGGTGGGCGTGGCCGAGGTCCCGGTCCGCACGCCCTTGCGCGTGGGGGTTCTGTCTACCGGCGATGAATTGCGTGATCCGGGTCAGGCCGCGGGGCCGGGCCAGATCTATGATGCGAACCGCCCAATGCTGTTGGCGATGCTGCAACGGATGGGTTTTGTGGCGGTCGATCTGGGCCGCGTGGGCGACGACCGGGCCGCGCTGCGGGACCGGTTGGACCAAGCTGCGCAACAGACCGACGCGATCCTGACCAGCGGCGGCGCTTCGGCGGGGGACGAGGATCATGTCTCGGCCCTGCTGCGCGCGGCGGGGGCCTTGCAAGAATGGCGCATCGCGCTGAAGCCGGGCCGCCCGCTGGCGCTGGGCCTGTGGCAGGGCACGCCGGTGTTCGGCCTGCCGGGCAATCCGGTGGCGGCGATGGTCTGCACTCTGATCTTTGCCCGGCCCGCGCTGGGCCTGATGGCGGGCGAGGGGTGGCGGCAGCCGCAGGGCTTTGACTTGCCCGCCGGGTTCGCCAAGAGCAAGAAACCGGGCCGCCGAGAATACCTGCGTGCCCGGGTCCGCGACGGCCGGGTCGAGGTGTTTCAATCGGAAGGATCGGGTCGCATCAGTGGGCTCAGCTGGGCCGAAGGGCTGGTCGAGCTGCCGGACGGCGCGCAAGACATCCAGCCCGGAGACCCTGTGCATTTCATACCCTATGGCAGTTTCGGCCTGTGACGGTTTCGGTCTCGTGCGGGTTTTCCCTGATGAGCGCGCGCGGGCGGCCGCGCTGTTCTGGCAGGCGTTCTCGGGCAAACTGTCGCGCGTGATGGGTCCGGACGCCCGCGGCCTGGACTTTTCGAACGGGCGCTGAACCCCGATTTCGCCTTGGTGGCGCGGGATGCGGATGGGCGGATGCTGGGGCTGGCCGGGTACAAGACCCGCGACGGCGGGCTGACGCAGGGCGGGCTGGCGGATCTGGCCCGGGTCTATGGCTGGTTCGGCGCCCTGTGGCGGGGCCTTGTCCTGAGCGTTCTGGAGCGCGACCTGAAGCCGGGCGTGTTCCAGATGGATGGCATATGCGTGGCGACCGAGGCGCGCGGGCAAGGTGTCGGGACCCTGCTGCTGCGGGCGATCAAGGACGAGGCCCGGAGGTTGGGCATGCACGAGGTGCAACTGGACGTGATCGACACCAACTCGCGCGCGCGGACCCTGTACGAGCGCGAAGGGTTTCAGGCGATCGGGCAGGACTATACCGGCCCGTTCAAGCATCTTTTCGGATTCAGTTCGGCCACGAAAATGCGGTGGGTCGTGCCCAACGGTGGCTAGTCGAACGTTCCGGCCACTCGGCCCAGCAGCATGAAGGCGCGCGCCGTGCGCGTGTCGCCCAAAGCGGTCAGGTCGGCGTCGCTGGCCTGAGGTTCGAACTCGGCGATCATGGTGTCGAAGCGGCGCAGGAAATGGTGCACCGCATCGCGAAAGATCGGGTCCTGTTTCAACCGCGCCGAGGTCAGCGCCAGGCACGACCGGTCGCGGATACCGCCCAACGCGGCGACCGCACGCCCGCGTTCGCCCTTGGAGAACTGGCGCCAGACCTCGGGGCGGGCCATGTCCGGACGCAGGTCGTCCATGTAGATGCCTTCCTGGCTGAGCAGAGTCAGCACGTCCTCGGCGGCCTGCACCAGTTGCGCGGTCTTGCGGTCCTTCATCGCGCGGCGCAGGGCGTTGAAGCCTTCGGTATCCTCGGCGGTTTCGGGAAAGTTCAGCGCGCGGATGAAAATGTCGGTGGGCAGAGGAGTCGTGATCTCTTCGGCCGGAGTGCCCAGTTCCAATGAGGTCTGGCCCGAGGGTGCCGCAGGTCTTGCCAGCGGCGCAAGATCCCGCCGCTTGCTGGAGAACGTGGCCAGCGTGCTTTGGGTGTGCCGGGCGGCCGCGGCGATTTCATCCAGTTTCCGGGCCACCGCGGGTTCGTAGGTGCTGGCCGACCGCTGTTGCTGCGATACATAGGCCTGCCGGATCGCGTCGATCGCGGTCTGCAGCCGGGCGCTTTCTTCGCGCATGATGCGGCTGGCGCGCATGGCCAGCGCTGCGACCCAGATCATCGCGACCGGCATGAACACCGCCAGCAGCATCACGATGAAACTGCCGGCCTGCGTCTGCTCGGGCAGCACAAGAAAGGCTACGGCCACCACCAGCCAGATCAGGCTGAGGGCCGCGGCCGCAATCTCGATCCCGGTGACGCTGGGGCGGCCCGGACGGTCATAGATGCCCAGCCAGGTGGGGCGTTTGCTGTCCGGATCAGGGTCTTGGCCCGACATGGCGCGCTCCGATCAGGCGTAGTGGATGCTCAGCACTTCGTACGAGCGCACGCCGCCGGGGGTGCGCACCTCGACGCTGTCGCCTTCTTCCTTGCCGATCAGGGCGCGGGCGATGGGCGATTTGATGTTCAGCAGGCCCTTTTCGATATTGGCTTCATGCTCGCCCACGATCTGCCAGGTCTTCTCCTCGTCGGTGTCCTCGTCCACCAAGGTGACCTTGGCGCCGAACTTGATCGCGCCCGACAGTTTGGTCGGGTCGATCACCTCGGCCAGCGACAGAACGCCTTCCAGTTCCTTGATACGGCCTTCGATGAAGCTCTGCTTTTCGCGGGCCGAGTGGTATTCGGCGTTTTCCTTCAGGTCGCCCAGTTCGCGCGCCGAGGCGATGGCCTCGATGATGGCGGGGCGTTCAACGGACTTGAGTTGCTTGAGCTCTGCCTCGAGCGCGGCAAAGCCCGCAGGCGTCATGGGGATCTTTTCCATATCTTCTTTTTCCACGCACAATTGAGTCGCCCCGCCGCATGAGACCAGCGTCGGGGCGAAAGATGGGTTGGCAATTACCTGACCCAAATATGGCGTGAAATGCAAGAGGCCAAGGGGTTTGGCCCCTGCAATCCGCAACTTAACGCCGTCGGGGCGGTGGGGGTTTCCGATTGTGCCGATGCCCCAGCAGATCACCGCGTTTCCAGCGATGCGCCTCGGCGCCGAACCAGAGCATTTCAATCATATTGAACGACCTCGAACTCGATACCGTTGTCATCGTCGAAATAGAACCGGTGGCCGGGTTCATAGTCGGCGTGGTTGTGGGGCTCGAAGCCCGCGGCGCGAACCTTGGCCTCGGTCGCGTCGATGTCCTCGACCAGCACGCCCACATGGTTCAGCCCGCCGACGATGTCATAGCTGCTTTCGCCCGACGGTTTGGGGTCGGCCGGGGCGTAAAGCGCCAGATAGGTATGCGCGCTGCCCACATGCACGGTATAGCCGCCCGCGATGGCCGGGCCTTCCCAGCGTGTCTTCCATCCGAATACGTCCTGCATCCAGGCGGCGGTCGCCTGCGGGTTGCGGACGGTGAAGTTCGTGTGTTCCAGCGTCGCCATCATGGGGTCTCCTTTTCATGTACAGGCTTGTTTCGACTCACCGTAATTCCTAAACCTAACTTTAGCTCAAGAGATTTTTTCGGGAGGAGATCATGCCCGCATCCGAAGGCCTTTCCATCGGCGCGTTGGCGCGTCGCACGGGGTTGGCGGTATCCGCCATCCGCTACTACGAGGCGCAGGGGCTGATTTCCCCCTGGCGCAATCCGGGTGGTCAACGGCGGTACCAGCGCGCCGACATCCGTCGGCTGAGTTTCGTGATGATCGCCCAGCAGTTCGGCCTGACCCTGCCCGAAATCCGCGAGGTTCTGGCCGGGCTGCCCGACAACCGCACGCCCACGCCGGCGGATTGGAAAAAGATCAGCGTCGGCCTGCGCGCGCATCTGGACCAGCGAATCGATACTCTGCTGCGTCTGCGCGACAATCTGGACGGCTGCATCGGCTGTGGCTGTCTGAGCCTTCCGAAATGCGCGCTCTACAACCCCGACGACCGGGCCAAGGCGCATGGTAGCGGTCCCAGGTACCTGATGGGTGACGCGCCCGAGGGCTGATCTGCCGCATTGCAGCAATGTTACGCCGTGTTTTGATTGACCAAGGTCTTTTCCAGCAGGTAATCAGCCGGGAAACAAAATTTCGCCGAGCCCGCGCCCCAGGCGCCAATTCGGATAGTTAGCGGAGGAGCCCACGATGGCCGAAATTGAACGCGAAGCGATGGAATACGACGTGGTGATCGTGGGCGCAGGCCCGGCGGGCCTGTCGGCGGCCATTCGTCTGAAACAGCTGGACGCCGACCTGAACGTGGTTGTGCTGGAAAAGGGCTCGGAAGTGGGCGCGCATATCCTGTCGGGCGCGGTGCTGGACCCGTGCGGTCTGGATGCGCTGATCCCCGACTGGAAGGAAAAGGGCGCGCCGCTGAACGTGCCGGTGCGCGAAGACAACTTCTATATGCTGGGCGAGGCCGGCAAGCTGCGCATCCCAAACTGGCCGATGCCGCCGCTGATGAACAATCACGGCAACTACATCGTCTCGATGGGCAATGTCTGCCGTTGGATGGCCGAACAGGCCGAGGAACTGGGCGTCGAGATCTTCCCTGGTATGGCCTGTTCCGAACTGGTCTATGGCGACAATGGCGAGGTCAAGGGTGTCGTGGCTGGCGTGTTCGGGCTGGAACCCGACGGATCCTATGGCCCCAACACCGAGCCGGGCATGGAACTGCACGGCAAATACGTCTTCCTGTCGGAAGGCGTGCGCGGGTCGCTGTCCAAGGAAGTGATCGCGAAATACGACCTGTCCGCCGGGAAAGAGCCGCAGAAATACGGCATCGGCATGAAAGAGATCTGGGAGATCGACCCCGCCAAGCACAAGGAGGGCAGCGTCACCCACACGATGGGCTGGCCGCTGGGCGGCAATGCCGGGGCGGGTCGTTCATCTACCACCTGGAAAACAACCAGGTCTATGTCGGCTTCGTGGTTCACCTGAACTACAAGAACCCGCATCTTTTCCCCTACATGGAATTCCAGCGGTTCAAGCACCACCCGGTGGTGGCCGACCTGCTGAAAGGCGGCAAGCGCGTCGCCTATGGCGCCCGCGCGATCACCGAGGGCGGATATCAGTCGATGCCGAAGCTGGTGGCGCCGGGCGTGGCGCTGCTGGGCTGCTCGGCGGGCATGGTCAACGTGCCGCGCATCAAGGGCAACCACAACGCGATGCTGTCGGGCAAGGCAGCGGCCGAGGCCGCATTTGAGGCGATCAAGGCCGACCGGTCGGGCGACGAGCTGTCCGCCTATGAAGACGAGGTGCGCAACGGTGCGATTGGCCGCGACCTCAAGAAGGTTCGCAACGTCAAGCCGCTGTGGTCGAAATATGGCCTGACCGCTTCGCTGGTGCTGGGTGGCATGGACATGTGGACCAACACGCTGGGCTTCTCGCTGCTGGGGACGCTGGGCCATGGCAAGAACGACGCCGAGGCGACCGAGGATGCCAGCAAGCACACCCCCATCGACTATCCGAAGCCCGATGGCACGCTGTCTTTCGATCGTCTGACCAACGTGGCGTTTTCGTTCACCAACCACGAAGAAAGCCAACCCTGTCACCTGAAGCTGACCGACCCCGAGATTCCGGTGAAGGTCAACCTGCCCAAGTTTGACGAACCGGCGCAGCGGTATTGCCCGGCGGGCGTGTACGAAGTGGTGAAGGACGAGGCCGAGCCGCGATTCGTGATCAACTTCCAGAACTGCGTCCACTGCAAGACCTGTGACATCAAGGATCCCAGCCAGAACATCACGTGGACCACGCCGCAGGGTGGGGACGGACCGAACTACCCCAACATGTAGGCAAAAACCCGGGCAATGGCGGGGCCGTGAACGCTCGGCCATTGCCTCTGGCGGGCCAAGGCCCTAGCTTGTTCTGCAATCATAGGCAGACAAGGCAGGTATTAGGTGGTTTCACTGGTTCGTCGCACGGCGCTGGCCGTGTTTCTTGCGACAGCGGCTGTCGTTCCGGTTCACGCGGATTCCGGCGCGGGATCCTATCTGGCTGGACGCCAGGCCATCTATGAAAGCGACTACAAGGCTGCCGAGGAGTACTACTCCAAGGCCCTGATTTTCGATCCGGGCAACACCAAGCTCAAGGAAAGCGTGCTACTGGCGCGCGTGGCGCTTGGCGATGTGGAACGTGCATTGCCGATCGCCGAGGACATGGAGGCGAACGGGCAGCCCAACCAGGCCGCACGTATGGTTGTTTCCGCCAAACTGGTATCTGACGGAAAGTTCGACGAATTGCTGGCCCGTGACCTGGAAAATCAGGGCGTTGGCCCGCTGGTCGATGGGCTGATGACGGCCTGGGCGCATCTGGGCAAGGGCGAAATGACCAAGGCGATGGCGCAGTTCGATGAGGTCGCCCAGCAGGACGGTCTGCGGGAATTCGCGCTGTATCACAAGGCGTTGGCGCTGGCGTCGGTTGGCGATTTCGAGGGGGCCGAGGCGATCTTTGCGGCCGACGACAGTATCGTTGCGCGATTCTCGCGACGTGCAGCGCTGGCGCGGGTCGAAGTCTTGTCGCAGCTCAACCGCAATGACGAAGCTCTGCAATTCTTGGAAAACGTCTTTGCGGCAGGCAGCGATCCGTCGATCGAGTCCTACGTGGACACGCTCAGCGCCGGTGGCACCTTGCCATTCACCCATGTCGGATCGGCCACCGAAGGCGTGGCCGAGGTCTTTTTCTCGGTCGGGGCGGCGTTGAACACCGAGGCCGCACATGACTATGTGCTGCTCTACGCGCGGATCGCGACTTTCCTCCGGCCCGATCACATCGATGCGATCCTGCTGAGCGCGGAACTGCTTGAGCAGTTGAGCCAGTACGACCTGGCCGCCGAAGCCTATCGAAAGGTTCCCACGGGTAGCAGCGATTTCCACGCAGCCGAGCTGGGGCGTGCCGAAATCCTGGCTCAGTCGGGGAAACCGGATGCGGCGATCGAAGTGCTGGAAAATCTGGCGGCCCGGCAGCCCAACCTGCCCAGTGTCCACGTCGCCTTAGCCGACCTGCAGCGGCGTCAGGAAAACTACGCCGCAGCTGTCACCTCGTATGACCGAGCCATCGAACTGACCGAAACCGGTTCGGGTGGCAACTGGTTCCTGCACTACGCCCGCGGCATCTGCCACGAACGGCTCAAGGCCTGGGACAAGGCCGAGGCGGATTTCAGGCGTGCCCTGGAGTTGAATCCGGATCAGCCGCAGGTTTTGAACTATCTCGGTTACTCGCTGGTCGAGCGGCAGGAAAAACTGGAAGAGGCGCTGGACATGATCGAGCGCGCCGTCGCGATCCAGCCTGACAGCGGCTATATCGTCGACAGCTTGGGCTGGGTTCTGTTTCGCTTGGGCCGGTACGACGAGGCGGTCGAACATATGGAGCGCGCCGTTGAACTGATGGCCGTGGACCCGGTGGTCAACGACCACTTGGGCGACGTCTACTGGGCCGTCGGGCGCACCCGTGAGGCCGATTTCCAATGGCGGCGCGCGTTGTCCTTCATCGATCCCGAAGATACCGATGGCGAGGCCGACCCCGACCGGATCCGTCGCAAACTCGAGGTCGGGCTGGACGCGGTGCTGGCCGAGGAAGGCGCGGCCCCCCTCAAGGTCGCCAATGGCGATTGAGGCCTTTGCGCCCGCGAAGATCAACCTTTCCCTGCATGTGACCGGACGGCGGGCCGACGGATACCATCTGCTGGATTCGCTGGTCGCCTTTGCCGATGTGGGAGACACGTTGATCCTGTCACCCGGGCCCGAGATTCGCCTGACCGTGATCGGTCCCCATGCCGCCGGGGTGCCGACCGACGACCGCAACCTCGTCTGGCGGGCCGCTAGGGCGATGGGATGGAGCGGGCAAATCCAGTTGGACAAGCTCCTGCCGCATGGCGGGGGAATCGGCGGCGGCTCATCGGATGCGGCAGCGACTTTGCGGGCCATCGCAGGGGAAGACGCGGAAGTTCCGCTGGAAACGGCTTTGGCCCTGGGCGCGGATGTTCCTGTTTGTGTACTGGGCAGAGCCGCACGGATGCGGGGCATTGGTGACCATGTTGCCCCGGTTGCATTGCCGGCTTTGCCCGCGCTGCTGGTCAATCCGGGTGTGCCTGTTCCGACGGGGCCGGTGTTCAATGCGCTGGCTTCACGCGACAATCCGGGGATGCCCGATCAGATACCGGCATTCGAAACGCCCGAGGCCTGCGCTGACTGGCTGGCCGGGCAACGCAATGATTTGCAGGAAGCGGCAATAGGTTTGGCGCCCCAGATTTCAGACGTGTTGCAGGCGCTGGGTGAAACGCGGGACGTTCTGCTGGTGCGCATGTCGGGGTCGGGTTCGACCTGCTTTGCGCTGTACCCGTCCATGAAGGCCGCACATTTTGCAGCCTACGAGATTGGTGTTTCCCAGCCGGACTGGTGGTGTTGCGCCAGCGTACTCAGCTGAGGCGGGATACGACGTAATCGGCCAGATCACCGAGCAGGTCGCGCAACTCGTGATCGGGCAGCGCGGTCAGAGCGGTTTTGGCCTTGGCAGCCCAGGCCAGAGCGTCCTTCCGTGTCTCCTCCAGGGTGCCGTATTTGCGCATGAGGTTCAGGGCCAGGTCCAGGTCTCCATCCTGTTGCCGACCCTTCTCGATCGTGCGTTCCCAGAACGCACGCTCGTCGGGTGTGGCCTGGGCCACGGCCTTGATCACTGGGAGGGTCAGTTTACGCTCGCGGAAGTCGTCGCCCACGTTCTTGCCGGTGGTCTTGCTGTCGCCCTGATAGTCCAGCAGGTCGTCGGCGATCTGGAAGGCGATGCCCAACGCGTCGCCATAGGCGAACAGCGCCCGGACCTGTTCCTCGGACGCACCGGCGATCACGCCGCCCACCTCGGTCGCCGCGGAGAACAGCGCCGCGGTCTTTCCGCGCACGACCTGCAGATACACGCTCTCGTCGGTGCGCAGGTCGGTGGCAGCGGTCATCTGCAGCACCTCGCCCTCGGCAATGGTGGCCGAGGCATTGGCCAGGATGTCCAGAACCCGCAGCGATCCGGTTTCCACCATCAGCTGGAAACTGCGCGAAAACAGATAGTCGCCGACCAGCACGCTGGACTTGTTGTCCCACAGGAGGTTGGCAGTAGGCCGGCCCCGCCGCTGCGCGCTTTCGTCCACAACGTCGTCATGCAAAAGCGTGGCGGTGTGGATGAATTCGACCGTGGCGGCCAAACGGATGTGATGATCGCCGCCATAGCCGAACAGCCGCGCAGCGGCCAGTGTCAGCATCGGGCGCAGGCGCTTGCCGCCCGCTTCGACCAGATGCGCGGTGACTTCGGGGATGCGGGGCGCGTGTTCCGAGGCCATGCGGGTGCGGATCAGAGTGTTTACCGCCTCCATTTCACCGGCCAAAATCTCGGCCAGTCGCTCATGCGGTTTCGAGATCGTGCTGATCGTCATCACACTCCTGATACAAGGCTCGACTTTCGTCCTGCCTTGCCCTTACATCCATCCCCATGAAAGAACTTCTGCGCAGCACTGATCCGACCATCATCGCCTTTGCATCCGCTCTTCTTGAGGGCGAGGATATAGACTGCTTTGAGATGGACGTAAATATGAGCGTCCTCGAGGGAGGCATCGGAATCTTTCCGCGCCGCCTCATGGTTCGGACCGATGACCTCGAGCGGGCAGAGCGGGTGATGCGTGACAATGACATTCCGCTGGGAAAATGACCGGGTTTCCTGACAGCGCGCTGACTTGCAACGACTTTCTGGGTGGCCGCCTAAAGCTGTGGCAGCCGCGTGACGGTTATCGCGCCGGTATCGATCCGGTGCTACTTGCTGCCGCAGTTCCGGCCAAAGCCGGGCAGTCGGTGCTGGAGCTGGGCTGCGGGGCGGGTGCTGCGGTTCTTTGTCTCGCGACCCGCGTACCCGGTCTGTGCTCGACTGGGATCGAGCTTCAGGCCGACTATGCCGATCTGGCCGCAAGAAACGCGCAATGCAACGAGATTGATCTGTCCGTCCACGTGGCCGACCTGTCCAATATGCCGACTGATCTGCGTCAGCAGCACTTCGACCACGTGATCGCAAACCCGCCCTATTATCGGCCCGGTGCACATAGCGCGGCCGTCGATGCTGGTCGGCGAACGGCGCTGAGCGAGCAGACG
Source organism: Ruegeria sp. BC8 (assembly GCF_056535705.1). Lineage (NCBI taxonomy): Bacteria > Pseudomonadati > Pseudomonadota > Alphaproteobacteria > Rhodobacterales > Roseobacteraceae > Ruegeria > Ruegeria sp. BC8. The sequence goes on from NZ_JBQFIV010000001.1 coordinate 3,409,250, forward strand.
CCGCTGTCCGACTGGTTTGATGCGGCAGCGCGCAGGCTGGCACCGCGCGGGTACTTGCACATGATCCAGCGCGCGGAACGCTTGCCCGACATGCTGACGGCCTGCGCGGGTCGGTTGGGCTCGGTAGAGGTTCTGCCCATCGCGCCGCGTATGGGGCGCGGGGCCGAGTTGCTGATCCTGCGGGCGCGCAAGGGCGGGCGCGCGGATTTTCGATTGCATGCGCCGCTGATTCTCCACAGCGGTGACCGCCATGAAAGGGACGGCGAGAGCTATACCGACATGGTATCTGGCATCCTGCGCGAGGGCCGACCAATGCCCTGGCCGGACGCCCGATAGGCAATGACCAGCCGAAATTGTCGGATTTGAACAAGAATCCGAGCGTCTGCAGCGTGACAGGCTGGAAATGATGTGATCAACTTCCCATGTGATATTCAGAAACAGAGAAGGAGGATCGCCATGAGCGTAAGCGCACATCTGACGGAACTGAAGAAGAAGCACGAAACCCTCAGTCTCGAAGTGGAACAAGCCCAGCGCTCGCCCGGTATCGACGATCTCCACATTGCTCAACTCAAAAAGAAGAAGCTGAAGCTGAAGGAAGAGATTGAACGCCTGTCGGCTTAACGTCGTAGGCTGGCGCGTGCCGCGATTGCAGCGCCGCCGGTAACAAGCAATGCCGCGATCGCCAGCGTCCAGGACGGCGTGGCGATCCCGGCGACCACAAGCACCAGAGTTGACAGCAGGGGTGCCGCGTACGAGCTGGTGCCCAACATCTGGATGTCACCGTGCTTGACCCCGATATCCCAGACATAGAACGCCAGCCCAACGGGCCCCAACCCCAGGGCAACGGTCGACATCCAGGCCAGTGCGTCGGGCGGCCAGACTGTCTGCTCAAGGCTGAAATGCAGGATCCACGAGGCGATGGCGGTCAGCACGCAGAACACTGCTACCGAGCTGGTCGGCGTTTGACCCAACCTGCGCGACAATACGGAATACCCCGACCACGTAAGGGCACACAGAAGCGCGAGCGCATAGCCCGGCAGATGTTCGGCCTGAAACCCTGCGGTTCCGCCACCGGTGATGATCAGCGCGGCCCCGGAAAAGCCCAGACAAGCCCCGAGCAGATGGCCCAGACGTAGGGTTTCGCCGGGAAGCAACCCTGAGAAAAGCACGATCAGCAAGGGCCAGAGGTAGGCGATCAATCCGGCCTCGGCCGCAGGTGCCATGCGCAGGGCCGAAAAATACAGGGCGTGGTATCCGAACAAGCCAACCGTGCCGAACGCGAACACCTTCCAACTGACCTGTTTCAGTTGCCCAAGCCCACCGCTGTGCCATGTCCAGATCAAGCCAAGGGTTCCGCCGATCGTGAAGCAGATGGCGTTCAGCAAAAGCGGCGGGGTCGGCGCCGAGCCAACCGTGAACAGCGCCAGCAGTGCCCACAAAAGGACGGCGGCAAAGCCGATGGCGGTGGCGCGGTTCTTTGTCATGCGGGGGGGATTTCCTCGACGGGTATGATTTCCAGACCGTCGGATATGTGCGCGGTTTTTTCGATCTCTGCAAGGAACCAATCCCGGAAGGCGGCAATCTGAGGGCGCGTCTCCTCGCCCGAACGGCACAGGAACCGGAAGCGGGCCTTGGTTTCGATGGCGGTTTTGAAGGGCATGACCAGCCGGCCTTCGATCACATCTTTGATGATCATCGGGCGCCGTCCCAACGCGACGCCGACACCCGCCACCGCGGCATCAATGGCGTGATCCGCGTTCGAGAAATGCGCGCCATGGGTTGGCGTGAAGTCCACCCCGACCGCGCGAAACCAGGCGGGCCAGTCACAGGGCGGGTTCAGGAAGTTGATCGAGTCATCGTGGATCAGCGGCGCTTTGGTCAGGTCCTGCGGCGTCGGAAACCGGGCCGCAAGCTCGGGCGTCATGACCGGCGTCAACCACTCTTGCCGCACGGGAACTGAATACAGCCCGTCATCCTGCCCATACCCGAACCGGATCGCGACATCCACGTCGTCGCGCTCGAAATCGAGATTGCGCAGCGTGGCTGAGAATCTCAGGTCGATCTCGGGATGGGCGCGGGCGAACTCGTAAAGGCGGGGGGCCAGCCATTTGGCTGTCAGGGCCGGCCCAGCGGTCACTGTCAGTGTTGTGTTGTCCTGCAGGCGGCGGGTGGCCGACCAAGCCGCCTGCAGCGCAGCAAACCCTTTTTCCGTGCCCGGGGCCAGGGTTCGTCCGGCCTCGGTCAGCTCGACCGCACGGTTCAATCGGCGGAACAGCGGCTGGCCCAGATGCTCTTCCAGAGACTTGATCTGAAACGACAGCGCGGCTGGTGTCACGTTCAACTCGTCTGCGGCCTTGGCAAAGGACATATGGCGGGCGGCGGCGTCAAAGGCCCTGAGGGCGGTGAGTGGGGGAAGTCGGTCGCTCATCTTCACATAAGAATTTCTAAACTGAATGCGGAAAAACTCTCGTTTGTACCTTTTGAAAACAACAGGCATGTTGAATGCAAGTCAAGTTCACCTTTAGTAGAAGGGAAGAGCCATGATCGAGATGACGACCAATCCTGCCGCACAAAAGGCAATTCTGCGCGCTCATCAAGAGCGCGGCAAGGCGATCCGGAGTTTCTGGAAGTGGATTCTGGGTTCCCGCTGAACGCTGCGCGCGTTCTTACGGGATCAAAGAAGGGCCGACCCGTTGGGTCGGCCCGTTTTCATATAAGCCGCGATCAGACGAAAAACTGCGCGCCGTTGGCCGAAATCGTCGACCCGTTGATGAACTGCGACTCTTCCGAGGCCAGGAACGCGACGCAGCGGGCAATTTCCTCGGGCTCGCCCAAACGGCCTGCGGGGATCTGGCCGATGATGGCTTCACGCACCTTTTCCGGAACGGCCATGACCATCTCGGTCGCGATGTATCCGGGGCAGATGGCGTTTGCGGTGATGCCGGCGCGCGCGCCTTCCTGCGCCAGGGATTTGACGATGCCCAGATCGCCGGCTTTCGTGGCGGCATAGTTCACCTGGGCGAACTGGCCCTTTGCCCGTTGATCGAGCTGATCACGATCACCCGACCGAACTTGCGCTCGCGCATGCCGGGCCAGACGGGGTGTACGGTGTTGAACACCCCGGTCAGGTTGGTGTCGATCACCTGGTGCCATTGTTCCGGTGTCATCTTGTGGAACGGCGCGTCGCGGGTGATGCCGGCATTGGCGACAACGATGTCGATCGGGCCGAGCTCGGCTTCGACCTTTCGATGCCCGCCTTGGACTCGTCATAGTCGGCCACGTTCCATTTGTAGGTCGCAATGCCGGTTTCCTCGGTGAACTTGGCCGCGGCTTCGTCATTCCCCGCATACGAGGCGGCTACATTGTATCCTTCGGCCTTGAGCGCTTTGGAAATTGCTGCGCCGATGCCGCGGGTGCCGCCGGTTACGAGTGCTGTACGTGCCATTTAGGACTCCTCCAAATTTAATCGTGTTGGCAATTCTGTTACTCTGAGAGATTGTGTTGCGCAATATCGTTTCGTTGCGAGCTGGCTCTTTCCGTTTGGTGATATTGTCGCATCCTAGGGATATTCTCGGAGTGTAACAAAAAAGGGCGCCCATTGGACGCCCTTATTCGTGACTTGTCAAAGCACTTAGACGCGCTCCACGCACAGGGCGACGCCCATGCCGCCTCCGATGCAGAGGGTTGCCAGACCCTTTTTCGCGTTCCGACGCTTCATTTCGAACAGCAGCGTGTTCAGGACCCGGCAGCCGGATGCTCCGATCGGGTGGCCGATGGCGATCGCGCCGCCGTTCACGTTCACGATCGAGGGATCCCACCCCATGTCCTTGTTCACGGCGCAGGCCTGTGCCGCGAAGGCCTCGTTGGCCTCGACCAGATCCAGATCGTCAACCGACCAGCCGGCCTTTTCCAGCGCCTTGCGCGAGGCATAGATCGGTCCGACACCCATGATCGACGGGTCCAGCCCGGCGGTCGCATAAGACGCGATGCGGGCCAGCGGTTCGATCCCGCGCTTTTCGGCGTTGTCGGCAGACATCAGCAGGGTTGCCGCCGCGCCGTCATTCAGACCCGAGGCGTTGGCCGCAGTCACCGAGCCATCCTTCGTGAAGGCTGGACGCAGCTTGGCCATCGCCTCCATGGTCGCGCCGTGACGGATGTACTCGTCACTATCCATCACGATGTCGCCCTTGCGGGTCTTGATGGTGAAGGGGACGATCTCGTCCTTGAACTTGCCGGCCTTCTGCGCGGCCTCAGCTTTGTTCTGGCTGGCCACGGCGAATTCGTCCTGCATGTCGCGGCTGATCTGCCACTTCTCGGCCACGTTCTCGGCGGTCTGGCCCATGTGGTAGCCGTTGAACGCATCCCACAGGCCGTCGCGGATCATGGTGTCGATGTATTTCATGTCGCCCATCTTGTGGCCCGCGCGCAGCGATGCGGCGTGGGGCGACAGGGTCATGTTTTCCTGACCGCCCGCGCAGACGATCTCGGCATCGCCCAGCTGGATATGCTGAGCGCCCAGTGCGACGGCACGCAGGCCTGAACCACAGACCTGGTTGATGCCCCATGCCGCGCTTTCCTGCGGCAGGCCGGCGTTGATATGCGCCTGGCGTGCGGGGTTCTGGCCTTGGGCGGCCGTCAGAACCTGACCCATGATGGTTTCGCTCACCTCGGACTTGTCGATCCCGGCGCGTTCCACGACGGCTTCGAGGACGGCAGCGCCCAGATCATGTGCGGGGGTGTTCGCAAAGGAACCGCCAAAGCTGCCGACGCCTGTGCGTGCGGCGGATGCGATTACTACGTTGGTCATACAGTCAATCCTTTACCGTCAAGGTCCTGTGGGAAATCTGACGGCGCAGGTCGCACAGAGCCTCTCTGGCGATGCAAGAGCGCCTCGTGATCCCCCGCTCCAGCACTTTCTGCCATAGCGCAATGCTGCACGTGCAGCAACGGACAGCTTGTCTCATGAGAAAGCCTCGGCTGGATAGCGCCCAAGGGAATTCGGTTCAACTTCCTGTTTTGGCTTCTTTTTCCGGTTGCCACGGGGCTTTCACCGTCGGAGCGCCGAATAGGTAGCCCTGCAGACAGTCCACACCGCTGGCCACCAGAAACTCGGCATCTTCACGCGTTTCGACCGATTCGGCGATGACCAGAATCTCGAATTCACGGGCGACGGCGATCAGCGCGCGCACCAGCGCCTGATTGTCCGGGTTGGTGCTGACACCCCGTACGAACTGCCCGTCGATCTTCGCCGCGTCAAAGAAGAACTCGCGAAAATACCTGAAACTGAAGTTGCTGGCGCCGAAGTCATCCAGCGCAAAAGCGATCCCGCGATCCTGAAGCCGGTCCATGAAATCGATCACCAGTTCGGGAACCTGCATTGCCGAGCTTTCGGTGATTTCGAGGATAAGCCGCTCGCCCAGCGTTTTGTCCCGCTTGAGAAACCGGTCCAGGATCCGCGACCAGCGCGCGTATCCGATCGAGCGTGCGGACATGTTGACCGAAAGCCGGATTTCCGGATTGCGAGACAGGGCGCGCAATCCTTTTTCCAATGCTATGCAGTCCAATTCCCGGCCGATTGGTGTGTTTTCCACCTGCGGCATGAACTCCCGCGCGGGGATCACACGGCCGGTTTCGTCCAGCACGCGGATGAATGCCTCATAGAAGGCAACGCCGTGCGGGTCTCGTGCTTGCATGACGGGCTGGAACGCCAGGCGGCATTGCTGATGCTTGACAGCCTCGGTCGCCATTTGAACGGTCGAAGTATCTCGCGCGGCGACGGCCGAATTCAACGGGCTGTCCCCACCCTCTGGCAGATCTGCAAAGTCCTTTTTCCGCATCGACGCCGATCCCCGTACGTTTCCGAAACCGGTCAGCACGTAGTTTCGGGTCGTACCGGTGAATTTGCGGTTAATGCGCGTCGGGAATCAGTCGGCGGGATCAGCGGGTCGTCTGGGCTGCGTGGCGCAATTCGACTACGGCGCCAATCACGGCGCCCAGGAAGCCTGTGCCCACCATAGCAACTCCAAGCATCATCACCGCCGGCGCAGGCTGCTGGCCAAGGGCGCTGAGCATCGCGATTACCAGGCCCAACAGGCCGGTTGCGGTGAAGATGGCTGTAACGCGGGACATGGTGGAACTCCGACCGAACAAACTTGTCACTTGTCCGGATATGGAGCACGCGCGCCGGAATTCAAGCGCCCGCCCGGCAGACGCCGCCAGTCTCAGGCCTGTTTTGCCTGTTGGTTGGGCAGGTTTTCGTCAAATTGCTCGAAACCGGGCGTTCCGCGATCTTCGGGGTGGCGGGCCAGGTGCTTGGACTTGATCTGCTCGGAGCTGTCGCGGCTGCCGTCATGGCTGTAGCCCGGCGGGGCAAAGCAATAGGCCAGCCGCTGTTTCAGGGTCAGGCCCGGCTGGGTCGCGTCGCGCCAGATGGCCACCCATTCGTGAAAGGCCACCCGCAGCGGGTTGAAGGTGCCGATATTGTGCACCAGGCCATAGTCGACCCGGTCGTGCTCCTGCTCGGGGACGAAGGTGCCGAACAGCTTGTCCCAGATGATGAACACCCCGGCATAGTTGCAATCCAGATAGCGCGCGTTGCGGCCGTGGTGGGCGCGGTGATGGCTGGGGGTGTTCATGACCGCCTCGAACCAGCGGGGCATCTTGCCGATGGCTTCGGTGTGGATCCAGAACTGGTAGATCAGGTTCAAGCCGCCGCAGAACAGCACCATCGCCGGGTGGAAGCCCAACAGGATCAACGGCGCGCGCACAACCATCATGAAGGTGAAGGTATAGGTCCAGGTTTGCCGCAGGGCGGTTGTCAGGTTGTAGTGCTGCGAGCTGTGGTGGTTTACATGGCTGGCCCAGACCCAGCGGATGCGATGCCCGAACCGGTGCACCCAGTAGTATCGCAGGTCATCCAGCACAAAGCACAGGATGATCACCGGGATCGATGTGCCCAGATCCAATGGCGTAATCTTCCACAGCCACATGAAGAACCCATAGGCGATGAAGCCCAGCAGGAATCCGGACGCGATGTTGCCCGCTCCCATGATCAGCGAGGTCACGGCGTCGCGGGTTTCATACCGCCCGCCACGGCCCTTCATGGCGATCCACAGAAATTCGGCCAGGATTGCGGCGATAAAGAACGGCACGGCCCATTGGACGACATCGGGAAAGCTGATCTGGTCGGTCATGCGGGCTCCAGCAGGTGGCGCCAGTGGCGGCGCTCGGTTTCATCAAGGCGGACGGTGACGCCGGGGGTGGCGAAGTCGTGGAACTGGACCTCGATGCCCTCGGGGTGGTCGATCCAGTCGAAATCGCGCAGGTGGCGGGCCACTGTATCGGCGCCAAAGGACCACAACAGGCCCGGCCCGGTCTCGGTGCGCAGCAATGAGGCGTGTCCGTCATGGGCCAGGGTGACGTCGATGATGGTGTCGTCGGGGAAATGGCGCAGCCATTCGGCGCGCGCGACATCGGCGCTCAGCACGCGCTGGCGCGATTTGCCCGTCAGATGCAGCAGTGCGGTGATGCCGGCAATGCCACCGACCACCAGAACCAGCAGGATTTCCAGCGGCATGATGTCCTCCCGCGGACAGAGTGCAAGCGGGGTCAGGCCCTGTCAAAGGTGGCGTTGCGTCAGGGGGTGTTGTGCGGCTCAAGCACTTCGTGCCGGACAACGCGCTCGACGAAGGGCACCAGCCCTTCGGGTCCCGAGGCGCGATCCTTGAGGTGAATGCAGATATCCGGCCGCCGCGCCGCGATGATGCCCACCAGTTCGCCGCGCACCTTGTCATCGAGGCCCGCGCCCATAATCGCGCAGGCGATGCGCGGTTCGGCGTCCAGTTGCCGCCGCACCTCGTCGGGATCATGCGCGCCCAGCCACCGGATCGGAAGATGCTCCAGTTGCCGCGCCACGTCGCCGATCACGTTGGGCAGCCGGCCGATCAGTAAAACCACCGGTTTCATCTCAGCCTCCTGTCTGTTGCCAATGAAAAACCGGCCCTGTCAGGCCGGTTCCAGTCTAGCACAAAAGGCCCGTCAGGTGGTCAGCTTTCGGGGTTCAGCAGGGCCGCGATGATCGCCTTGGCACTGTCCGAGTTCCATTCGGCATCGCCGATCAGCCGCGCGATTTCCTGGCCGTCGGGGTCGATGATTATGGTGACCGGAAGGCCGACGATGCCCATCTCGCGGGCGACGGCCTGCTTCGGGTCTTGGTGGCGGGGCAGGTTGGTGATGCCGTTTTCATTAAAGAACTTCTTGATCCCCGCGGGCGAGTTGCGCCCGGTGGCCAGCGTCAGAACCTCGAACTGGTCTCCGCCGAATTCCTCCTGCAACTCGGCGATCTGGGGCATCTCTTTTCGGCAGGGCGCGCACCAGGTGGCCCAAAAGTTCAGCAGAACGTATTTGCCGCGATAATCTGCCAGCGTGGCGGTGCCGCCGTCATCTTCCAGCAGGAATTCCGCGTCCGAGACCGGTTTCGGCTCGGAATGCAGGATCAGGCGTTTCAGGCTGCCGTCGCGCAGGTCGGCCAGGGCCTGCGTGTCGGCGGCCAAAGCGGCATTTGCACCCAGCGCAAGGGCCATATAAGGGGGATCAGACGAAACAGGCGCATATCAACTCCGGGTTTTCCAGCATGACCGAACAATCCTCGAACCAGATGTGGGGCGGCCGCTTTGCCGCCGGACCAGACGCGATCATGGAGGCGATCAATGCCTCGATCGGGTTCGACCGACGGATGGCGGCCCAGGACATCGCGGGCTCGCGTGCCCATGCCGCCATGCTGGCCGCCACGGGCGTGATTAGTGATAGTGATGCCGAGGCCATTCGGGAAGGGCTGCTCACCGTTTTGTCAGAGATTGAACGTGGTGAGTTCCAGTTCTCGACCGCGCTGGAAGACATCCACATGAATGTCGAGGCGCGGCTGAAAGAGATCATCGGCGAGCCCGCAGGCCGCCTGCACACCGGCCGCAGCCGCAATGACCAGGTGGCGACCGATTTCAAACTGTGGGTCCGCGATCAGCTGGACGCCGCCGAATCCGGCCTGCTGGCCCTGATCCGCGCGCTTTTGGCGCAGGCCGAGGCTGGGGCCGATTGGGTCATGCCCGGTTTCACCCACCTGCAGACCGCGCAGCCGGTGACCTGGGGCCATCACATGATGGCCTATGTCGAGATGTTCGGCCGCGACCTCAGCCGCGTGCGCGACGCGCGGGCGCGGATGAACGAATGCCCGCTGGGCGCGGCGGCGCTGGCCGGCACCTCTTTCCCGATCGACCGGCACATGACGGCGCAGGCGCTGGGCTTTGACCGGCCCGCCGCCAACTCGCTGGATGCGGTCTCCGATCGCGATTTCGCGCTGGAATTTTTGTCGGTGGCCTCGATCTGCGCGGTGCATCTGTCGCGCTTTGCCGAAGAACTGGTGATCTGGTCCTCGGCCCAGTTCCGCTTTGTCACCCTGTCCGACCGGTTCTCGACCGGATCGTCGATCATGCCGCAGAAAAGAACCCCGACGCCGCCGAGCTGATCCGCGCCAAGGTGGGTCGGATCTT
>NZ_JBQFIV010000002.1:0-417224 GCF_056535705.1 Ruegeria sp. BC8
TGGCGGTGATTGAACCCGCCGCCATGCAGCACGGCCAGTTTCTCGACGATGCGCAGGCCCGGGGTGGTCTTGCGGGTGCAGGTAATGCGCCCTTGGTCCCGGCGGTCTGCGCCACCAGCCCGGCGGTCAGGGTCGCCACGGTCAGACGACCGGCAAAGTTCAGCGCCACGCGTTCGCCGGACAGGATCGAGGCCGCGCTGCCGGCGATCTCCATGAGGGTCTGGCCCTTGGTGCAACGGTCCCCGTCCGCCACAAGCGGCGTGATCTTCAACGTCGGGTCCACCAGCCGGAACGCCAGGGCCGCAACCTGCATGCCCGACACAACCGCATCCTCGCGCGCGTTCAGCCGTGCGGCATAGGTCACGTCCGCCGGGATCACGGTGCGGGTAGTGATGTCGCCGCAGGTGCCCAGATCCTCGGTCAGGGCGGCGCGGACCATCGGTTCGAGGATCAGGTCGGGGACAGTGGCATGATGCATTTTGCGGTTTCCTTGAAGATTTTCGACCGCAGCGCCACGGCCTCGTCCAATGTCAGATCAGACCGCCGCCCCGGCCCTTCGGCCGTAACCGGACAATCCGACCGATAGTGCGCGCCGCGGCTTTCGGTGCGCATCAGCGCTGCTGCCGCGATCAGCGTGGCGGTTGCTGTCATGTTTCGGAACAGGTGCGACTGGCCGTGCAGCGACTCCAACACGGCGATCCGGCCCAAGGCGCGGCGCAGCCCGTCCGCGTCGCGCACCACCCCCACGCCATCAGTCATGACCTGGCGCAGTTCGGCTACGGCTTGGGGTCGGGTTCGGTGCCGCCGGACGGCAGGCCCAGCCGCACCTCGGGCGCGTCGGCCACCGTCAGGGTGCCCGCAATGTCACGGGCGCAGGCGCGGGCAAAGACCAGCGCCTCGAGCAGACCGTTCGAGGCCAGCCGGTTCGCCCCGTGCAACCCGGTCGAGGCCGCCTCGCCACAGGCCCAGAGCCCGGTCAGAGAACTGCGGCCGTTCAGGTCGGTGGCCACACCGCCCATGGTAATGCGCCGCCGCCGCCACCGGAATCGGTTGGGTTACGGGGTCGACACCGTTGCGCAGGCAGGCCTCGGTCACCGCCGGAAACTGACTGCGGATCGCCGCGCCAATCGCCGCGCGCGCCAGCGCGGGCCGGTTGCCGGCCTTGGTTTCCAGATAGACGGCGCGCGCCACGACATCACGTGGGGCCAGCTCGGCATCGGGGTGGACGCCTTGCATGAACCGTTCGCCGTGACGGTTGATCAGCACGGCGCCCTCGCCACGCAAAGCCTCGGTGGCCAGAGGCATCGGGTCTTCGCCCACGTCAATCGCGGTGGGGTGAAACTGAATGAACTCGGCATCGGCGATCCGGGCCCCGGCCCGTGCGGCCATGCCGATCCCCTGCCCGCGGATGCGCGCCGGGTTTGTGGTGCGAGCATAGAGCCCCGCCGACCCGCCCGTGGCCAGTACATGCCGCTCCGCGCAGCAGCACCGGTTCGGCCCCCGGCGTATCGGTCGGCGCCAGATATACGCCCGAGACCTTGGCCCCGTCGCTTTCCAGCCCCACGGCCAGCGCCCCTTCGATCACCTGGACCGAAGAGCGACGCCGCAGCTCGGCAATCAGGGCGCGCATGATCTCGGCACCGGCCTGGTCGCCTTTGACACGCACCACGCGGGCCACCGAATGCGCAGCCTCCTGCGATTGGATGAACCCGCCATCGGCGTCCCGGTCGAACCCGGTGCCCAGATCGGAAAGGTCCAGAATGTGATCCCGCGCCGCGCGGGTGACGAACTCGGCCACCTCCTGCAGGACCGATCCTGCGCCGGCGCGCATCGTGTCGCGGGCATGGGCTTCGGGGCTGTCGGACGGGTCCATCGCCGCCGCCACCCCGCCCTGCGCCCAGGCCGAACTGGCACCCGAGCCCAGCGGCTCGGGCGAGATCATCACCACCGGGTGCGGAGCAAGCTTGAGCGCTGTATAGACCGCGGCCAGCCCGCCGCCGATGATGACCACCCGAGGGGTCGAGACCGTCTGCATCGCCCCGATCAAATTCCCAGTTTGCGCGACAGGTCGATCATCCGCTGAACCGAAAGGCGCGCTTTTTCCGCCACGTCGGGGTCAACCTCGACCTGGCCGGTCATGGTGTCCAGCGCATACAGAACCTTTTCCAGCGTGATCTTCTTCATGTAGGGGCACATGTTGCAGGGCCCGACGAAATCGACCTGCGGCAGCGCGTCGGCGATGTTCGACGCCATCGAACACTCGGTGATCAGCATCGCCTTTTCGGGCTGTTCGTCGGTGACATATTTGATGATGCCGCTGGTAGACCCCGAGAAGTCGGCCTCGGCCACCACGTCGGGCGGGCATTCAGGATGCGCGATCAGGCGGGTGCCCGGGTTCCATTCGCGGAACTCACGCAGGTCCTGCGCCGTGTATTGTTCGTGCACGATGCACGAGCCTTCCCACCAGACCACGTTCTTCTGAGGCACGTCGCGGGCCACATTCTGCGCCAGGTACTGGTCGGGGGTCATGATGACCGTGTCGCTGTCCATCGCCGCGACAATCTGCGCCGCGTTGGACGAGGTGCAGCAGATGTCGGATGCCGCCTTCACCTCGGCCGTGGTGTTCACATAGGACACGACCGGCGCGCCGGGATAGCGGCGGCGCATCTCGGTGATGCCTTCGGCGGTGATCGACTCGGCCAGCGAACAGCCGGCCTCCATGTCGGGCATCAGAACCGTTTTTTCGGGGCTGAGGATCTTCGAGGTCTCGGCCATGAAATGCACACCGCATTGCACGATCACGTCGGCCTCGACCTCGGTCGCCTTGATGGCCAGCTGCAGGCTGTCGCCGACGAAGTCCGAAATGCCGTGATAGATCTCGGGCGTCATGTAGTTGTGGCCCAGGATCACCGCGTTGCGTTCGGCTTTCAGATCGTTGATCGCCTTGACATAGGGCGCGTAGATCGCCCAATCCGCTGGCGTGACGACTCGCGACATGCGGGCGTAGATGTCGCTCATGCTGACGGCCAGCTCGGGCGACGGGGTCAGATCGAATTTCTCGGCAAGATGCGCGCGCTGCGCGGGGAGGTCAAACACTGGACTGGTTTTCCGCCTGTTGAATAGGTGGCCTCGTTCTTATGGGGTTTCCAAACCGTTTTCCACAGTCGAACCGCGAAAAAACGCCCCGAAATTCAACGGGACGTTGGGCCACGTGACCAAATATCGCGGACAGGCCGGAGTCACCCGGCGTCAGGCACCTCAACCGCGCACCAGACGCAGTCATGATCCGAGAGCGGCTTGGCGTCGGCGGTCAGCGACGACAGCAGACCCCGGTCGCGGCAGATCAGCACCTTGCCGGCGAACCAGTCCAGCTTCATCACCCGGTCCGGGTGCGGCGTGATCAGGCTGGGCCGGGTAGTGTGGCCTTCGGTCGTGAACTCCCAGGAAAATCCGCGCTGCTCGGCCAGAGCAAACAGGGTTTCCCGGCGCCAGTCGAAATCCGGTGGCAGGTGGTTGCCGGTATTCAGATCGCCACCGATCAGCACCGGCATCCCGGGCGCAAACTCATCGAGCGCATCCAGCAGAAGCTGAAACTGCGTATGGCGATGCGCCGCCGCAGCATTGCTTTCCAGATGGGTGGAAACCACGCATACAGGCCCGTTCTCGGTCGCGACTTCTGCTGCAATCGCCATTCGGCCACCCAGCCGCGGTTGTTGCGGATCCGACGCCCCGGACTCGGCCGCAAACCAGTGGCCATGGTCGTCAAGACGGATCATGGCCACGCGTTTGAACGGAACCGAGGACAGAATCGCGTTCCCATGCCACCCGAGGGTGTTGAAATCATCCTTGCAAAAGCGCGCTCGGTCGGGCCGCCCAGATCCAGTTCGTGGAACTCGACCCCAAAGGCGTAGGCCATACCCAGCTTGTCGGCCATTTCTGCCGACGTGTGACGTTGACCGGTACGGGACATACCGTGGTCCACCTCGGACAGCAGAACGATGTCCGGGGTCACAGCCGCCAGGTGGGCTGCGCTTTCTTCGGGGAACAGGCAACGTTCCACATTCCAAGCCGCAGCCGAGAAACGTGCACCCAGAACGTCCCGGGTTGCGTTTCCGCCCAGTTGCACCACGTTCATCGCCGGTGTCTGCGCCATCAGGGCGCGGTGCGCCTCGGCCGTTCGCGGCGCTGCCAATATGCGGTCTCGGACATCATCCGAGACCGGCGGCAAAGACGACACGATGTTCGTGATCACAGGGCTTTTCCGGTTTCCGGGTGGAACAGGCTGATCGCGTCGGGCTTGAGTGAGATCCGCGTTTCTCCGGGCGCGGCTTCGACATCCTTGCCCACGTGGATCGTGAACTCCTGATCTGCCAGACGCCCGTGCAACAGGCGGTGCGCGCCAAGCTCTTCGATGATGTCGACGTGAAAGGCGATCGAGCCCTCCGCCCCGATCAGTACATCTTCGGGTCGCACACCTACAGTCACCGCGCCAGACCCTTCGGCCGTGGCAAGCACCGTGTCGCCGTTGATCATCACGCGGCCGCCCTCCAGACGTGCGCCGATCAGGTTCATCGGCGGAGCGCCCATGAAGCTGGCCACGAAGGTCGAGGCTGGACGGTGATAGATCTCGGCCGGGGTGCCGATCTGTTCGATCCGGCCCGCGTTCATCACGATGATGCGGTCGGCCATGGTCATCGCCTCGACCTGGTCATGGGTGACGTAGATCGAGGTCACCCCCAGACGCCGCTGCAGCGCCTTGATCTCGATCCGCATCTGGTTGCGCAGCTTGGCATCGAGGTTCGACAGCGGTTCGTCGAACAGGAAGAGCGCCGGATCACGCACGATGGCCCGTCCCATGGCAACCCGCTGGCGTTGACCGCCCGACAGTTGCGAGGGCTTGCGATCCAGAAACTCGTTCAGGTTCAGCATCGAAGCGGCTTCGGCCACCTTGCGGTCGATTTCGTCCTTGGGCGTCTTTCGATTTTTCAGACCATAGGCGATGTTCTTGCGCACGGTCATGTGCGGGTACAGCGCATAGTTCTGGAACACCATGGCGATGTCGCGATCGGCCGGGTCAACGTCATTCATGACGCGGCCATTGATCGTCAGTTCGCCTTCGGTGATTTCTTCCAGGCCGGCCACCATGCGCAGCAGAGTGGACTTGCCGCAGCCCGACGGGCCGACAAGAACCACGAATTCGCCATCACCGATGTCGAAACTGGACGGGTCAGCGCCTCGGCGCCGTTGGGATAGATTTTTCGGATGTTCTTCAGGGATACCTGAGCCATTGATTCTGCCTTACTTGTCGGATTCCGTCAGGCCCTTGACGAACCAGCTTTGGAAAAAGATGACGACCATGACCGGGGGGATGATGGCGATTATCGCCAGCAGGTTGGCCCGGCCGTATTCGGGAATGCGGTTGCCCTCCAGCACCTGCGTGATCTGCTTGATCCCGCGCACCAGGGTGAACATGTCCTCTTCGGTGGTGATCATCGTGGGCCACAAATACTGGTTCCACCCGAACACGAACATGATGATGAACATCGCCGCAATCATCGTACGCGACAGCGGCACCAGGATGTCGATGAAGAATTTCACCGGGCCGGCGCCGTCGATCCGCGCGGCCTCGACCAACTCTTCTGGAACCGAGCGGAAGAACTGCCTGAAGAAGAACGTGGCGGTGGCCGAGGCGATCAGCGGGATGATGAGGCCCTGATAGGTGTTCAGCATCCCCAGTTTCTGCACCACTTCGTACGAGGGCAGAATGCGCACCTCGAGCGGCAGCAACAACGTGGTGAAGATCACCCAGAAAGCCAGCGTGGCGAAGCGCAGCCGGAAATAGACGATCGCATAGGCCGCCATCATGCCGATGATGATCTTGCCGAGGGCAAAACCGATGCCCAGGATGAACGAGTTTTGAGCATGTTCATGCCCGTGTTCTGGCCGGAAAAGCCCGAGGCCTCGAACATTGCTTTCTGGAAGTTGGGGCCAAGTTCGTCCCCGATCGTCAGGCTGGGTCCGGTCTTGATCACCTCGACATCCGGAACGGTCGTCATCTGGAAGATCATCAGCAGCGGCAGCATCATGAACAACGATCCGACGATCAGAATCGTGTGATCCAGGATCGTGGACAGTCGGATGCCGCGCTTTCGCGTTTGGGTGGATGAAGTGGCGGACGCCATCGCAGGGGTATGTGCTTCGGTCATTGTCTGCCCTCCTTAGGTGTAGTGGATGCGGCGCTCGACCAGCCGGAACTGGAACACCGTCAGGGCCAGAACCAGCACCATCAGAACAACCGACTGCGCCGAGCTGCCACCCAGGTCGTTGCCGCGGAAGCCGTCCACATAGACCTTGTAGACCAACGTCATCGGGTTGTTGCCCGGCTCACCCTTCACCATCGTGTCGATCACACCGAAAGTATCAAACAGTGCGTAGGTGATATTGATGATCAGCAGGAAAAACCCGGTCGGCGCCAGCAGGGGGAAAGTCACGTCCCAGAACCGGCCCGTAGACGAGCGGTTGTCGATCAAAGCCGCCTCGCGCACCGATCGCGGGATCGATTGCAGGCCAGACAGAAAGAAGATGAAATTCACCGGAACCTGTTTCCAGACCGAAACGATAACCATCGCCGTGGCGGTGTCATTGAAATTCACGCCCAGTTTGAAATCCCACCCGATCGAGCGCGCCAGTTCGGTCAATGGCCCCCAGCTCTGGTTGAACAGGATCAGGCCGATGAAACCCGCCACCGGCGGCGCCACGGCGTAAACCCACATCAGCAGCGTGCGATAGGTCTTGGCGCCGCGCAGCACATTGTCGGCCTTCACGGCCAGCAACAACGCGATCGACAGCGAAAAGAACGTGACCAAAACGGTGAAGATCACCGTGAACCAGGCAATGCTGAGATACTCGGAATTCCCGGCAAGGTCGCTGTAGTTGTCCAGCCCGACGAAGGTCGACCCAAACCCGAACGGATCCTGAAGGAAGAAAGAAGACTGCACCGCGTGAGCGGCAGGCCAGTAGAAAAAGACCGCGATGATCAACAGCTGCGGCAACAGCAGAAGAACCGGCAGCCAGCGAGTGGAAAAACCAGCGCGTTTCATGAAAACTCCGAAAAAGGGAGGACGGTCGCACTTCTGCGACCGCCCGTTTCTTGGCGAGTGGGATCAGCTCTGGGTTTTGCGAAACGCTCGAGCAGACCGTTGGCTTCGTCCTCGATTGCCTTGAAGGCGTCCTCGACCGAGGTTTCACCCGTCAGGATCCGGCCATATTCGCGGTTCATCACGTCGCGGATCTGGACGTAGAAGCCCATGCGATAGCCCTTGGTGTTTTCACCAGCAGGCAGCGACAGCTGCTTGATGCCGACTTCGGCGGCCGGAGCACGGTCATAGTGACCATCGCCCTTCGCCATTTCATAGGCGGCGGTGGTGATAGGAACATAGCCGGTCTCGCGGTGCCACATGTACTGGGTTTCGGGCTTGGTCAGGAACTCGAAGAATGCCGCGGTGGCCTTGTTTTCCTCGTCGCTCTTGCCGGCCATCGCGAACAGGGCCGCGCCACCGATGAAGGTCTGCTTGGGTTCTTTGGTCACAGCTTCCCAATAGGGCAGGAAGGTGGCCGAAAACTCGAACGGCAGGTCCTTCTTGGACAGGCCGCCGAACGAACCGGACGAGCCCAGCCAGATGGCAACCTTGCCTTCTTCGAACGGGGTCTGGTTGTCGCTCCAGCCGGTGCCATACCATTCGAAGAACCCGTTGTCCTTCCAGTCTTTGACGGCGCTGAAGTGTGCCTTGATCGCGTCGTTGTTGACAAGAATCTTGGTGCCGTCAGCGCCTTCATAGCCGTTGTCGTTGGTGGCAAACGGCAGGTCGTGGCGCGAATGGAAGTTCTCGGTGAAGATCCAGGGCAGATGCGACTGCGACAGGCCGATATAACCGGCCTCTTTCAGCGCCGGCGCCGTCACGGTCTGGAACTCTTCCCAGGTTTTCGGCGGCGTCACACCCGCTTTTTCCAGCGCATCAACGTTGTAATACATGATGGGCGAGGACGAGTTGAACGGCATACCGATCATCTTGCCGTCGCTGTCGGCATAGAAGTAGCGAACGCCCGAGATATAATCCTCGATGTCGAACGCAACGCCGTTCTGTTCCAGCAGGTCCTGAACCGGAACGGTCGCGCCCTTGGCGCCAATCACAGTCGCGGCGCCGGCGTCGAATACCTGCAGGACGTTGGGCTGTTCACCCGCACGGAATGCGGCGATGCCGGCGGTCAGGGTCTCTTCATATGTGCCCTTGAAAACCGGCGTGATCTTGTAGTCGTCCTGGGACGCGTTGAAATCCTCGGCAATCTGGTTGACGGTGTCACCCAGGGCTCCTCCCATGGCGTGCCACCACGTAATCTCGACTTCGGCCGAGACCGTATTCGCCATCATCGCGAACGCGGCAGCAGCAGCACCTGTTTTGACGTTTATCATGTAGTTCCTCCGATTCATGTTGCGCCCCTACGGGCGGGCCAAAGCCCTGGAAACTATGGGGTATTTTCCCCGATGACATATTTCACATCCAGAAAAAGGCTGACACCTTTCGCAAAATGTGCACACGTGTTCACTAGCTTCCAACCGTGACAGTTTGATGAAAGATTCGATTCATTGCAAGAATGTTGAAACCCTCTGAACAGGCGAAACGCAAACCGCATGTGTAGCGAGAGAAACAAGGACGCAAAACGCCCCCGGCGCGCAACGGCCCAGACCGTTGCGGACCTTGCGGGCGTCTCGCGTTCAGCTGTTTCGCGCGCTTTCACGCCCGGTGCCTATGTCGATTCCGAGAAACGTAGACGGATCCTCAAGATCGCAGCCGATACCGGGTATCAGCCGAATGCCCTGGCCGCTGGCCTCAAGGCCGGGCAATCAAATTTGGTCGCCGTCTTCGTCGGCAACATGCGCAGCCCCTACGACTCGGCCTTTGTAGGTGAACTGGCCCAGGCCCTGAGCGGGTTGAAGAAATGGCCCATTCTGATCGATCGAACCGGCGCCAACACGGATCAGGCGCTGCGAGAGCTGCTGCGCTATCCGTTGGACGCATTGATTCTGCGCGGCGGCAGCATGTCCGAAGAGATCGTGGACAGATGTGCGCGGTTCGGCATCCCGATGATCTCGTCAGGCCGTCCCGTTCAAGGGCCCCGTGTCGACAATGTCTGCTGCCGCAATACCGATGGTATGACCATGATCACCGACTTGCTGATCAGCCGGGGGCGGCGCCGGTTCGGGTTTCTCAGCGGACCCGAGGAGTTCTATTCGTCTTCACGGCGACGCGCCGGGGTCCTCCAGGCGCTGGATCGGGCGGGGCTTGACCTCGTGGCCGAACACCCGACTGATTACTCGGTCGACAGCGGATACGGCGCCGCGCGCAGTCTGTTGTCCCGCGCCTCTCTGGATGCGCTTGTCTGCGCCAATGACGCCACGGCGATTGGGGCGCTATCGGCTGCGCGCGATCTGTCTCTGAACGTACCCGGCGATTTGGCGATTGTTGGTTTCGACGACATCGCCATGGCGAAATGGCCGACATTCCGCCTGACGACAGTCCGGAACCCCATCGACGCCGCCGTTGACGCGATCATCGCGTTGCTGGAGCGTAGGCTCGTCGATCCCGGACGTCCCGAAGAGAGTATCTTTTTGGACCCCAGCGTCATCGAACGCGAGACGCATTGAACAGCCGCGTCGATCGAGAAGCCTAGGCAGGGCCACCGGCGAACTGCTTGAGCTCAACCCCGCTCTTCTGCAGGGCATGGCGGACACCGGCCGCAATCGACACCGCCGTGGGCGTGTCTCCATGCAGGCAGATCGTGTCGATGCGGGTCGGGATATGCTTGCCGCTTTCGGTGATGATCGCCCCGGCCTTGACCATCTCGACCATGCGCGCGGCGGCACGGTCGGGGTCGTGGATCACCGCGCCGGGCAGGCTGCGGTCGACCAGAGTGGCGTCATCGTTGTAGGCGCGATCGGCAAAGATCTCGCAGGCCACCGGACAGCCCAGGTCTCGCGCGGCGCGCTGCTGGGCGGTTCCGGCCAGAACCATGATGATCAGATCCGGAGCCACCGACAGCGCCGCCTCGTAGCAGGCACGTGCCATCGCCTGATCCTCGGACGCCATGTTAGCCAGCGCACCGTGCAGTTTCAGATGACGCACCTGCCCGCCGGTTGCCCGTGCCATCGCCTGCGCCGCGCCGACCTGATAGCGGATCAGGTTCTGCAGCGACGGCAGGGGATAGTGCATCCGCTGACGCCCAAAGCCGTGCAGATCGGCAAAGCCGGGATGCGCGCCGATGCCCACGCCGTTTTCGACCGCCTGCGCCATCGTCGTGGCCATCACATCCCAGTCGCCCGCATGAAACCCGCAGGCCACGTTGGCCGACGTCACGATCTTCAGCAGCGCCGCGTCATCGCCCATTTTCCAGGGACCAAAGCTTTCGCCCATATCGGCGTTCAGATCGACTTGATGTGCCATGGCACAGGCTCCTTTTCTACAAAACGTCCTCTTCGCGGGCGATGGCGCCGCTGATCAGTTGATAGGATAGCAGGTCGAACATGCTGCGCGGATCGCGGATCAGCGGGCGCAGCGCCCGGGGCAGCGCGGCGCGAGCCTGGGCGGCGGCGCGCTTGGCGGCCACCGCCTCGTCCAGCGGCACGAAGCGGAACCGCAGGTCGGCCCCGGCCGGGGCCTGCGCCACCTTGGGCAGGTCGCAGGGCAGAACGGTGCCGATGCGGGGATAACCGCCGGTGGTCTGGCACTCGGCCAACAGCACGAAGGGCGTGCCGTCGCCGGTGACCTGGATGTCACCCGGCACGATGGTTTCCGACAGCACGCTGCGCCCGCCCGAGACATGAAAGCCTGGTCCGTCGCTTTCCAGCCGCACGCCCATGCGGTTGGCGCGCGCGTCCCGGCGAAAGGCGGTGGTTTGCAGCCGCTCCAGAACGTCGGCGGCGAACAGGTCGGTCTGGAAACTGGCCACGATTCGGATCTCCCCGCCCAAGAACCGGTCCTCGGGGTCAAAGGTCATGCCGGTTGCACCGCCCGCGTCCTGGCCGATCGCCAGGCGGTCGCCCGCCTTCAGCACGGCTCCGATCCCCGCCGTCAGATGCGCCGAACAGGCGCCAAGAACCGGATCGCCCTGCACCCCGCCGCCGATGCTGAGATACCCATAGCTGCCGGCCACGGCCGGACCGATGCTGAGCCGGGCGCCCGCAGGCAGCAGGTGCGAGGCATTCCAGACCGCCGTCGCGCCGTCGATCTGCGCCCGCATCCGCGCGCCCGTCAGGGCAATGCGCAGATCCTGATCGGCCTGGAATTCGCCGCCCATGCCAGCCATTTCCACGGCGGCTAGGTCGTCCGGCTGTCCCAGCAACGCCGCGCCTTCGGCCAATGCAAGCCGGTCCACCGCACCACCGCGCGACAGGCCCATGTCCAGATATCCGGGCCGCCCCATGTCCTGCAACGTCAGGCCGGGCCCGGCGCGCAATATGGTCAGATGCGCGCTCATGCCAGCGCCTCGCAACTGGCGCCGCCGCGCGGATCGCTGCGCATCCGCGCCAGCGATTCCGGGTCGGTGGGGCTGAACTGCACCTCGTCCCCGGGGCGCAGCAGGAAAGGTTCTTGCATATCGGGCTGGAACAGACGGATGGCGGTCTGGCCCACATGCTGCCATCCGGTCGGCGTGGTGACCGAGAACAGCACAAGCTGCCGCAGCGCCACCACCAGCGCGCCTTCGGGTACGCGCGGGGTCAACTCCTTTTGCCGGGGGATGTCCCAGGCGGGCGGCAATTCACCCAGATAAGGCTGACCGGGGGCAAAGCCGATGGTCTGCACACGCACCCGCGCTTGGGACAGCGACCGGATCGCCTCGGCCTCGGACAGGCCCGCCGCCTGCGCCGCCTGCGCCAGCTGCGGCGCCAGATCCGTGCCAAAGACGGTGGGCACCCGCCAGAACCTGCGCCCGCCGGGCAGGTCGGCCGCGTACCAGTCGCGCTGGTCCAGCAGCGCCTGCACCTGATGGTGCAACGCGGCATGCGTCAGATGCAGCGGATCGAACCGGGCGAAGGCCGAGACCAGCGAGGACGAGGTTTCCTCAACCCCTGCCCAGCCCTCCGCCTCGAGCGCGGCGCGAAAGGCGAGCGCAGCCCGGTTGGCCGGTTCGCTGAGTGCGGCGGCAAAGCTGATCAACAGCCCGTCCACCCCGGCGGTTCGTATGATCGGAAAATCCTGCATCGCTCCCGTCACATCTGGTTCGGCAGATAGGTCACGATGCCAGGGAAAACCACGATGATCACCAGCGCCACGATCATCAGGAAGAAGAACGGAAGCGCCGCATGGGCCACCCGCAGGATGTCGCGCCCGGTCAGCGATTGCAGCACGAACAGGTTGAAGCCAACGGGCGGGGTGATCTGCGACATCTCGACCACGATCACCAGGAAGATGCCGAACCACAGCGGGTCGATACCCGCCTGCATCACCATCGGCATGATGACCGAAGCCGTCAGCACCACAACCGAGATCCCGTCCAGAAAACACCCCATGATCACGAAGAACACCGTCAGCGCCGCCAGCAGAGTGAAAGTGGACAGGCCCAGCGACCCGATCCATTCCGCCAGCACGCGAGGAATGCCGGTGAAGCCCATCGCCACGGTCAGGAACGAGGCCCCCGCCAAAATGAAGGCGATCATGCAAGAGGTCACCGTGGCCCCCATCAGCCCGTCGACGAAACTGGCCCGGGTCAACGTGCCCTCGCGCCAGGACAGCAGCAGCGCCAGCACCACGCCCACGGCGGCCGCATCGGTGGGCGAGGCGATCCCGGCATAGATCGAGCCGATCACACCGACGATCAGCAGGATCACCGGCACCAGTCGGCGCGAGCGACGCAGTTTTTCCGCGAAACTCGCGCGGATGTCCTCGGTGGGCAGGATCGCGCGGTTGATCAGCGCCCAGATTGCGACATAGCCCACGAACAGCCCCACCAACAGCAGGCCCGGCAGAACTCCGGCCACGAACAGACGGGCGATGGATTGCTCGGTCGCCACGCCATAGACGATCAGGATGATCGACGGCGGGATCAGCAGGCCCAGCGTGGCCGAGCCGGCCAGCGTGCCGATGATCATCTTCTCGGGATAGCCGCGGCGCGAGAGTTCCGGGATCGACAGCTTGCCGATCGTGGCCGCGGTGGCCGCCGACGACCCGGACACAGCCGCAAAGATCCCGCAGGCAAAGACGTTCACATGCAGCAACTGCCCCGGCAGCCGGTTCATCCAAGGCGACAAGCCGGTGAACATGTCCTCGGACAGGCGCGAGCGGAACAGAATCTCGCCCATCCAGATGAACAGCGGAAGCGCTGCCAGCGCCCAAGAATTGCTGTGCCCCCACAAGGTGGTCGCCATGACCAGCCCCAGCGGCGCATCGGAGAACAGCGCCATCGCCGCGATCCCGACCCCCAGCAGCGAAAACGCCACCCACAGGCCCGACCCCAGAAAGGCGAACAACAGAACAAGAAGAATGATGGAAAGCGTGGCAATCGACATCTGCTGGCCCTATTCGCTCAGAAGGTTTTCGCCCTTGCCGTCCCAGCTGGGCGCGTGGCCCGCCAGCAGACCGACAAGTTCGTCGACAAGGGCAAGAGTCAGGATGGCCAGTCCCAGCAGGACCGGCATCTGCACGATCCACAACGGCACCGAGACCATGCCCGGGCTGCGGTCGCCATATTCCAGCGACTCCAGAACTAGCAGGCCCAGATACCAAGTGGCATAGGCGCTCATGGCAAGGGCAACCGTCACCACGCAGATCTCGGTCAGGCGGCGCGGTCCCTTGGGCATTCGCCCGATCAGCAGCGTCACCCGGATATGCCCGCCGGCGCGCAGCGTATAGGCCAGCGCCAGAAAGCTGGATGCGGCCAGAAAGAATCCGGTGAAATCGGCATAGGACGGGATGGTCAGACCCACGCCCCGCCCGGTCAGCGCGGCCCAGATCTTGTCGGCCAGGTTCAGCCCGACCTGCGCAAAGACCAGCACGACGATGGCCAGAATGAACAGCGCCGCCAATCCGCCGGCCGCACGATAGATGAAATCAAGACTGCGCCGCAGCATCGCCATCCCCTCCCCTTGTTGTCGAACCCGGCCGGGCGTTTGGCGCCCGGCCGGTTCGGGTCGTTTACTGCTGATAGGCCTGCAGCAACGCGGCACCGTCCTCGCCGGCGTTGGCCTTCCAGTTTTCGAGCATCTGCGCGCCGATTTCACGCAGGCCAGCCATCAACTCTTCGGATGGCTGCACCACGGTGATGCCGTTTTCCTGCAGAACTGCGGTCTGCTTGGCGGTCTCGGCCTGGCTCATTTCCCAGCCGCGGGCTTCGGCGGCGGCGGCAGCCTCGAGAACGGCGGCCTGGGTCGCGTCATCCAGACGGCGGAAGGCGCGCTTGTTCACCACGACCACGTTCTTGGGAATCCAGGCCTGGATGTCGGTGTAGTGGGTCAGAAAGTCCCACGCCTTGGAGTTCACCCCGGTCGAGGGCGAGGTGATCATCGCCTCGACCCGGCCGGTGCTGAAGGCCTGCGGAATATCCGGAACCTCGACCTGCGTGGGCGCGGCGCCCGCCAGGTTGGCGAATTCTTCCAGCGTGGCGTTGTAGGTGCGGAACTTCAGGCCCGCCAGGTCATCCACGCTGTTGATTTCCTTGGTGGTGTACAGGCCCTGCGGCGGCCACGGCACCGCGTACAGCACCATCATGCCTTGCTCGTCCAGCAGACCGTTGATCACGTCTTTCTGTGCCGCCCACAGCTTTTGGGCGTCGTCATAGTTGGTGGCCAGGAACGGCAGCGAGTCTGCGCCGAAGGCCGGGTTGTCATTGGCCAGCAACGACAGAAAAAACTCTCCGACGGGCACCTGGCCGCTGCGGACTGCCTTGCTGATCTCGGGGTGCTTGAACAGCGAACCTGCGGAATGGACCTTGATTTCAAGGGCGCCGTCTGTGGCCGCGGTCACGTCCTTGGCGAAGTCGTGGATGTTCACGGTATGGAAGGTGGCGTCCGGATAGGGCGTCGGCATGTCCCAGGTCTCGGCCTGCACTTGCATGGCCAACCCGGCCAGCGCGGCAACCGCGCCACCGGCAATCTTCATCAGTTTCATTTTGGCTCTCCCTGCTTGAGTACTGGCGCAGAAGCTGACTCAACGTTTGCGATTTGTCAACGTTTTGTTATCGTTTTGACCAAAACACTGCAGAGTCCAAAGGTCAGCACGTTGAAAACACACGCCCTTCATGCCAAAACACTGATAATTTCTCAGCGTTTTGCAGATCAAAAGGCCGCAATATGACCGATTCTTCCCCCGACACACGCCGCATCGTTTCCTCTCGCCACTTGGCCGAGGGCGAAGGCTGGGAACTTTCCGAACTCGAATTCGGCCTGATCATTGTCTATAATGCGTTCTCACGCTGGATGACCCGTTGCATGGCCGCAGCCGGGCAGGCCGATCTGGGACCGCTCGACATCCTGATCCTGCACAACGTCAACCACCGCGGACGCGACAAGCGCCTGACCGACATCTGCTTTCTTCTGAACATCGAGGACAGCCACACCGTGAACTACGCCCTGCGGAAACTGCTGAAGGCTGGGCTTCTGACGTCGGAAAAGCGTGGGAAAGAGGTGTTCTACCGCACCTCGCCCGAGGGAGTGGAGCTATGCGACGCCTACCGGAAAGTTCGCCAGCAATGCCTGCTGGAAGGGCTGTCAGCCACCGACCTGTCGGGCCCGGATCTGAGGGACCTGGCCCGCGATCTGCGGGCCCTGTCCGGCCACTATGACCAGGCCAGCCGCGCGGCGGCGTCTTTGTAGCGCCTTAGCATCCGCCCACGCAGCATGATCGGTAAGAAATAAAATGGTGCGGGTGGAGGGACTTGAACCCCCACGCCTTGCGGCGCCAGAACCTAAATCTGGTGCGTCTACCAATTTCGCCACACCCGCAACACGGCGCCGACGCGCCGAATGGAAGGGCTGATAACAAACCTTTTGGACAAGCGCGAGAGGAAATCTTGCCGTCTGCGGCGGAATATTGACCCCCGTTCGGAAACAATGGAAATGACCTAGGCGAGGGGAAGATCGACCCGCGCAACGGCGCCAGAATGTTTGGCATCCGGCTTCCCGGTTTATTTTTATCGCCAAATGGATTTCTTGACGCGGAAACCCGTCGTTTTCGGAGCGAAACAAAGCGCCATAATTGTTCTGTTTTTGGACACATTCCCAAATTTTCAAAAATTGCTAAATTCTCGCTGACGTTGTGGATCTCATTGGGACGTCTCTACCACCCTTATCAACCCCGCACTGAACCAATAGCAATGCGGTCCCTCCGCCTTCTGCCGTGGCGTGAACTCATCCTCTGATCTGGTTTTCCATTTTTCATATATTGTACAAAACACTAACCATCAGTCGAATTCATCACGACAAACCAAATCGCACGCCGAAACACACCCCGGTTTCAAACCCGGCGGTCCTGTCTATTTTAATTATTACACCCTGAAGTTGCGGCATTGTCATGCAACGGCCACCATAATTGCGCCACATTTCAAACGCCAAAATATCTCAATCACGTCAAAATAACACCGTGATGAAGGTAATTCTGTCTACCAAGGAGTTAATGAGTCTTTTTCGCCTTTACGGCACCGTACGAGTTTTTTGCTCAACTCCAGTACAAGGGTCTCAGTCGTGACCGAACAGATCAACTCCGCTGCCACCGAGCAAGACGTCGTCTTTCTTGCAAGAGAAAGCTTTGTCGGCGAGCTCAAAACCTCAACCAGCAATTCCCGAACACAGGTTTCGGCATTGCCCTGAAGACGCATGAGGGCAACGAATACCTGTTGGCAAATGCGCGAATGCCCCTTCCATCGGCCAAATCAAATGGGTTTCCGACCGGACGTCGGGTCGCGCGCCTGGACAATGGAACCCGGTTCAGCTCGATCGAAGTGCTGGCCGATTCGCGCCTTCGATACCATCTCGCCCGGAACCGAGGCCGAGATGCTGGGCAACGCTCTCGAACTGATCGCCCGGATCGACAGCTTTTCAGGCATGGCGCCTGCCAGTTTGACGGAATCCGGGCATACCCAAATCGCTGCAACCGGAACCGGAGGCTGAACATGGCCCGCAACGACCACCTTTTGTCTGTAGGAAACGAGGCATTGGCGCCGATGTCGGAAGCCATGTCCGCACTGACGACACAGATCGACCAACTGACAGAGGTGGCGGATGCGCGCTCGACTGCGCGGCTGGCCACGCTCAAGACCCGTATGGAAAACTTCACCGCCAGCGTCACTTTCGTCGGCCAGGTGAAGGCGGGCAAATCTTCGATCGTCAACATTCTGGCCGGTCGGCCCGGTCTGCTGCCGTCGGATGTGAACCCGTGGACCTCGGTCGTGACCACGCTGAACATCAACACCCGCATGCCCGGTGAATACAGATCCAAGTTCACCTTCTTCGAGCAGGAAGAATGGGACAATCTTATGGTCGGCGGTGGCCGTTTGGGCGAACTGGCCAATCGCGCAGGCGCCGACGACGAGATAGAGGACATCCGCCGTCAGATCGCGCAGATGAAGGCCAAGTCCGAGGAACGCCTTGGCAAGCATTTTGACCTGATCCTAGGCCAAAGCCACCAATACGATTACTTCGACGAAGAGCTGATCCAGCGCTATGTCTGCCTGGGTGACGAAGACGATCCGGACATCAACCCGAAAACGGGCCGGTTCGCCGACGTGACCAAAGCCGCGGAATTGTACATGGACATTCCGCAGTACCCGATCGCGCTGAAATTGTGCGACACGCCGGGCGTCAACGACACGTTCATGGTGCGCGAACAGATCACTCTGCGCAGCCTGCGCGGATCGGAGGTCTGCGTCGTGGTTCTGGCGGCAAGCCAGGCGCTGACCACTATGGACATGGCGCTGATGCGGATCATCGCGCAGTTCGAGAACCGGCAGATCGTCCTGTTCGTCAACCGGATCGACGAGCTGACCGACCCGGTCAAGCAAGTCCCCGAAATTCGCGACCGAATTCAGGATACACTCAAGCAAAACGGAATCGACACAAGCACCAGCGTTGTTTTCGGCAGTGCGTTGTGGGCCGAGGCCGCGCTGACCGGCAACCCGGACATTCTCACCGACGATTCCCGCCAGGCCCTCAACACGTTCTATCTGGCCGCCGGCTTTGGAGATCAGGCCGCATCGCTGGACAAGATCTGGGCCCTTTCTGGTCTGCCTGACCTGCTGTTGGCCATGAACGAACGTATCGCCCAAGGCGCAGGAACGCGTCTTTTGGACCGTGTCCGTCACCGCGCCCGCAACATCGCAAGTCAGATTCGCGCCACCTCGGTCGCAAAGAGCCTGTCGGGCGGAGACGGCGTTGTTCGCGATCTTGACGGCGTGTCACCCGAAGATGCGATCGCCACCGTCGCGGCCGAATATGACAAGAAAGCTGCTGTACTGACGACGTCCCTGCGCGACAAGGTGTTGGAACGTCTGGCTTCGGCCGAGGCAAACTTCGTCAAACGTGCAACGGACTCGTTGATAGCGCATCTCGAGCAGAACGGCGAACAGGGCACCTGGCAATACGACCCGGCCGGGCTTCGTACCCTTCAGAAGGCCGCCTATTTCAGCTTTGCCCGCGCAATGCGCAAGGACGCCAGCGCGCTGTATTCCGCAGCCGCAGCGGATGTCGAGGCCCTGTATCAGAAGCTTCTGGGTAACCACTTGGGCGAATTCAGCATCGAGGCGCCCATTGTGCCGCGCGTACCGCCGCCATTGGGCATTGGCAGAACGATCGCGCTGGACCTTCAAAGCACATGGTGGCGTCGCTGGTGGCAACGCCGGAAAGGGTTTGAAGCCTATGCGGCGGACTACACCCGCCTGATCGCATCAGAAGCCAATTCGATCACCAAGGATCTCGAAGAAACCCAGATCGCAGCCGTTCTGGAAAATGTTCGGGCCGTCCTGTCGGATTTCATGCGCGAGCAGCAGGAAACCCTTCTGAGCATCTCGCAATCCGCCGAAAAGGCACCGGGGACCGCCCCGGACCTGATGGCCGGGCTCGAGCCGAAGAAGTCACGTGACGAAATCCTCGGCGACATCCTCAAAGACCTCAGCAACGAAGCAGCGTAAGAAAGCCATGGCAAAAGATTCACAAATCCGCTTCGTCTCTCCTCGGGCATGGGAACGCATCGAGCAGTGGTCCCGCCGCAAACCGGTTTTTGCGCTGATGGGAGAGTTCAGCGCCGGAAAGTCCACGCTCATGAACTTTCTTCTGCGCAAGCAGGCCCTACCGACGCAGGTTACGGCCACCCAGCTGCCGCCGGTCTGGTTCAGTTGGGGCAACAAACCGGCTTACGTCCAGCGCCATGACGGGACCACTTCTCCGATTGGTTTGGACGAATTGGACAAGGTGGGCGTCAACGACGCGCAGTTCATCCGCATCTATCTTGAAGCGGACATTCTCGAGGCCGTCGACCTGATCGACACGCCCGGCATTTCGGACCCCAAAATTCAGGCCGATGTCTGGCGCCGTGCGGTAGGTCAAGCCAACGGGGTGCTATGGTGTACGCACTCGACGCAGGCCTGGCGCGAGACCGAACGCGCCACGTGGGTTTCGTTGCCGGAACGGCTTCAGCACAACTCGCTTCTGTTGGTCACGCGCGCGGACGCACTGGATCTGAAAGACCGCCAGAAAGTGCTCCGCCGCATCAACCGCGAAGCGGGGCACCTGTTCAATCGGACAATCCTGTTTTCCGCCCGTGACGCGATCATCGCGCGTGACAAAACGGGCGACGCCGAGCTGTGGTCGCGCAGCGGCGGCGGCAAGATGATCGACAGCTTTCTTGAGATCACCGAGCAGATCATGGACAGCCGTGCGGAAAAACTTGCCCGCTACCAGATCGACAAGAGCCTCGCCGGCACGCCCCGGTTCAACCGGTGCGTCCCGAACGATCCGATCGCCAGACCGCAGCCGAAGAGCCCGCGCCTTTCAAGTTGACCAACCCGTTGGATCAGGATGATGGATTCGAAGCGGTCCGGAACTCGGACGATGTGATCGCAACCTTCCCGGTTCGACCGGCCCGGGTGGAGCGCCGCGGCGAGTCGACCGAACGCGAGCGGATCAACCCCGATGACGCCGACCGCTTGCGCGCCGAAATGACGCCAGTGCCCGATGACGATTTGCGAGCGCTGTTCCGGGACGAGGATGAGGATCGGCTCAGCGTCGCCGCAACTTCGACTGCGGTGACTCAGCTGGACGACGAAGACTTTGACGAGGTCGATGACGATACGCTCGATTTCGAGGACGACGAAATGCTGGTCGCAGACGCCGATGACCAGACCAACGATCAGGGTGCCCAGGACGAAGACCTGCTGGCCACGCTGTCAGAACGTTTGGTTGGCGAGTCCCCCGCGCCGGCAGCAGACGAACAGGACGAGACCCCGGCACCCAGTGTCGAAGACTCGGTCTCGTCCATTGCTTCGCTGTTGTCCCAGCAACAGGGTGACGATGCCACGACCTATGAACCTGAGCCGGAATCGAACGGCTTGATTTCGGCCCAGACCCCTGAAGACCAGGAACCCGAAGTGCCTTGTGAGCAGGTCGGCGAAGGCGAAACCTCGCTGGAACACCTTTTGAGCGTGCCGGCAGGAGCTCCGCTTAGCGCGGCGGCGATGTGGCGGGAAATCGCGGCCAGCGAAGATATTCCCCAAGACGTGGACGGGCTGCACGCCGTGTTCCAAGCCTTTCTTGAGGAGTTCGACAAGATCGCTCACGAGCACACCGGGCGCGACGAACAGGACAGGATTCAACCGGTGCCAAATCCGAAAGACAGGGCGGAGTGGCATGTGTTGTAACCGGGCCTCAAGGGACACGCGGGAAACGATAAACCGTTTCCCGTCCCGAACGGCAATGCTACTCAGCGGCGCGACGGTTTCGAACCGCTCCGCCTTTGGGCTTAATAAGGGATAACAGAGCTTTAGATGACGATTGACGCCGCATTGACCACCGCCATGGAGACCATTCCCGACTGCATCGCAGCGGGATATGTCGACATGGAAACGGGCATGCTTCTGGGCATGTCGGCAACCGGCACCGAGGATGGCGCAGCCTTGGAAACCCTCGCCGTTGCGGTGGCAAATCTGTTTCAGGGTCGGGGCGTTCAAGCATTCGAAGCGCTGTTGGCCTCGGCCGGACTACAGGATCCGGAGAACCCGGGATTTGGGGAAATCTCGGTGTTTTCGAACGACCGGCTGCACATCTTCATGCGGACCCGGGCCTATCCGGAACACGTGGTCTGCTACATCTGCCGCGACAGCGCGAATATCGGGCTGACGCTTACAAAATCACATCTCAGCCTGGGGCCGGTAGCGGCCGCAGTTTAGACGGGACCAGAGGGGGTCACGGCATGATGGCGACAGACATAATCGACATGCTCGAAAACATCGGGCGGTCTGCGACGCCCCGTTTGTCGCCGGCCGTTCGGTTGACCGGGGACACGGCCGAGGCCCGGCGGGCCAGCATACTGAACCTGATCCGGGGAACGGTTCTTCCAAGACGCCTGGAGTTCAACGCCCAGAACGGAACGATCCTGGCGATCGAGGTGAACAGCTCACGGATCACGGATGTTTATTCGGCAAGCACCGGCGCCCTTCCGGATTTCGAAACCGAACCGCGCGAAGCGCTGATCAAAAAGCTGGCGCGGCTCGTGTCCGACCTAGCCGCGACTGCCCCACCGATCGAAGTTGTGTCTTTGAAACCGGACGGTCCGCTGGAGGCGGATGACGTCGGCATCACGTTCAGCGAAATGCAGAAAGCCTGTGCCGAGATCGTTCTACCGTCAGAGCCGCGGGTTTCGGTTGTCCCGGATCCCGTCGAGGACACGAAAGAGCAGGACAGCGCTGAAGGGCAAGAACCCAGCGTAGCCGCGGCTTTCTTCGACGGCGCCGAGCGGTTCGCCATGGGACGCCTGCTGACAAGTGCGGAGGGGCGACCCACCAGTTCGATGGCGTGTGCGCCGATGGACAGCCTCTTCATCCTTCGGATGATCTGTTGACCCGGTTCGCACAGGATCTGGCGGGATGGGATGCCGACAATGCCGGGCTGCTCGAGCAGCCGCAACTGATCGTCATGCGGCCGTCAGGCGGCAAGGGCGCGGGTGTCGCTCTGGTTCGGGATGGTCGCAATACAGCCGCCGCCGTACATGACGCGCGCAAGCTGGGTGCCGTCGTCAACCTGTGGAAATCTCTGCGGGAGTCGGTCTGATGGCACCGCTTTCGCGACAGTTGAAGTTAAGTTTGAAGCAAACCTTGGGTACCAGTTTTTAGGGTAGTGTTATGAGTGAAACCAACCGCCGGGAATTGATCCGGATCGCCAGCGAAATGAAAGAGGTGAGCAATGACGAGACCTGTCAGTTCATCTCTCGCATCGTTGACGATCTCAGCGGCCTGAAACCGTCGATTGCATTCGTCGGGCAGATCAAGGCCGGAAAGTCCCGCCTGATCAACGGCTTTACGGGACAGGCAGAATTTCTGCCGTCGGACGTGAACCCGTGGACGACCGTGATCACCGACATGCATTTCGGACATCCCTCCGGGCGCACATCGGGGGCCGAATTCCATTTCTTCGACAACCGCCAATGGCAGGCGCTGATCGCCGAAGGCGAAGAACTGCGCAACATGTTCCCCGACGATGAGGACAGCTATAAGCGCGAGATGATCGAGGAGCAGGTCGAGGCGATGAAAAACCGCGCTCGTCTGCGCCTGGGTGACAGTTTCGAACAGCTGATGGGCCAGCATCACGACCTCGAAGAACTGACGTCTGATGACCTTGCCCGCTATGTCTGTGCCGGGGATGATCCGACCGACGAAGCCGAACATGATCCGGGATCGGACCGGGGTTTGTACAGCGACATCACCCGCAAGGCCGAGGTGTATTTTGATCTTGGACACTTCCCGTTCCCGCTGACCGTGACCGACACGCCCGGCGTCAATGATCCGCTGTTGATCCGCGAAGAGATCTCGCGCCAGTACCTCAAGGAATCCGACTTTTTCGTCGTGGTTCTGTCCGCGCACCAGGCCCTGTCGCGCGCCGATTTGAAACTGTTCCGGCTGATGCAGGCGCTTGAGCTGGGTCAGATCGTGGTTTTCATCAACCGGGTCGACGAATTGGGCGGCGGTGCGGAAGACGCGGCGAAAGTACGCGCCGACGTTTTGGACGGGTTGGAAAAGGCGCTGGGGAAGTCCAGCATCGACGTTCTGATGGGCAGCGCTCAGTGGGCGCATTACGCACTGACCGGGGACGAAACCGGCGTCAACCACGATCACATCCTCGCCTGGCTGCGGGCGCATCCCGAACAGATGAAGCAGTACCTTGCCGGCGTCGAAGAGATCAAACGCGGCCCCGGCCCCATCAGCCGCGAGGCGGTTCTGCGGTATGCCGCGATGATCGCCTCGGGCTTGCCCGATCTGCGCCGGCATGTCACCACCGCGCTGACTGACGGCCCGCGCAACGAACAACTGCGTATGGCGTGGCAACATCTGAACGGCTTTGCCCAGGGCGAGCTGGAACGCAGCAAGGCCCGCCTCCGCGCGCTGGAAGAAGATGGCCAACCTTCGGACGATGCGGCTGACGAGAATGACAAGACCCTCGCCGAGTTGCGCAAGCTTGTATCGGACAAAACCGCAGAAATCACCCGCGACATGGATGATGTTCTGGCAAACTTGCGTGGTGTGATGGATGACACCGTGGCCGAAGCCGTCGTATCGGTTGTGCGCGGACCCGACGGGCAATCCCCGTTGCTTGCCAAAGGTGGCGCAACCGAACTGAACTTTACACCGTTGCGCGAACGCATGCGCGAACTGGTGCAGGGTGCGACTCAGGTCATTCGCCAGCGGATGCTCAGCGAACTCTATGCCATCGACATGCAGGCCAACGCGTCTCTGCGGTCCCTGCCGGGCTGGCAGGAGCCGACCGACAGCCGTATGAACACCAGTGCCGTGCGCTGGTTCCGTCCGGATACCACCGCATTGACCCGAGGGATTACGGTCGAGTTGCGGGTGAACTGGTTGTCGCGTCTGATTTCGCGGAAATCCGTCGTCTCTCGCGCCGAGCGCATGATCGTGCAGGAATTCGAGATGATCGGAGACGATCTGATCGATACCGCGCGTGAGAACCTGCTGGAGCGCCTGAATACCGCTCTGGACCATTTCCTGGCCCTGCTCGCCGGGCATCTTGAAAACCGCACCGCGACGGGCGAGACATGTGAGCGCACCCAGGCGCAGGTCGATTTCGACCGCGCACGCCGGATCGCGGACGAATTGCAATCGACCTTTGGCGCTGAACACAGCGACGAACGACAAGCGGAGGCCGCCGAGTGATTGAATTTCCCGGAACCGAGACGGAAGTGCGTCAGCTTGACCGTTTTCTGACCGCAACCGAACGCCTTCCGTCCACGCCCGAGTTGGACGACATGCGCGCGCGGGCACAATCCCACGCCGAGCGGTTGTCAAACGCGGTCTCAATCGGTTTTGCAGGGGAATTCGGCGCCGGGAAGTCCAGTCTTGCCAACATGCTCGCCGGAGCTGACATCCTGCCCACGGGTCCGCAACATCTGAAATTGCCTCTGGTGATTGTCACCTATGCGGACACACCTGAAACGACCGTTGGGTGGTGGGACCGCGAGCCAAAGGTTTATTCCGGCATCGCCCTGGAAAAGGCCGCGGCCGACAATCCTGATTTTATCTCGGTGGGGCTGAACACCCCTGCCCTGCGCGAAATCTCGTTGTTCGACCTGCCCGGCTCCGGTGCGCTGGACGACACTTACAAACAAACGCTTGATTTGTTGAAATTCGTCGATTGCGCCATCTGGTGCACGAACGGAACCAACGCTTGGCGCGAGACCGAGCGCCATTTGTGGGCACAAGTCCCGCAAAACCTGCGCGACAACAGCTTGCTAGCCGTCACTCACACGGACCTGCCCCTGTCCGCGACGCCCTCGATCGCGTTCTGTCGCGGTTGGAGAAGGAGAAGTCGGGCATGTTCCGCGCGATCGTACCGATCGGGACACCAGTTGCCGTTCGCGCCATGGCGCAAGAGCCGGAACCGGACTTCGCCTTGTGGGAAACCTGCGGCGGCCAGAACCTTGCGGAGAAGGTGCTTGAAATTGCATCGCATCGCCGCCGAACGGATCTGGAGGCCGCGCGGCAGGACCTTGCCGCTGACTTCCTGCCGTTCTTGGAGACATTGACCGGCGCGGGCGAAGCCGCAGCCTCGGACACCAGAACGGTACAGCCCAGTCTGGAATCTGCGCTGCCGCCGCTGGACAACCCGATCCTCGAAGACTGGCTGGCGGCGATCGCCAGCATTTACGAAGACCTGCGCGACAGTTCGGACATCGAACCGGCCGCCTTCCTGCAAAGCTGTCAGGAAATTGTCGAGGATTTTGCTGAACGGCTGGAAAACGGGTCCGAGATCGATCCCGAAGCCGACTGGATTCCGGGCGAGTTCGAAAAGGCCACCGACCTGCTTCTGCTGCTTCAATTCGAGAGCGGCGAAGGGCCACTCAAGGATGCGATCAGCATACTGGCGCAGCTCAGCGACAACCTGGCGTGGGCCGGCAGCACGGTCGCTTCGGCCCCTCCGAAGACCGGAACCTGAGTCATTCCCGCAAAGATTGAGCCGCGGCGCGGCGAATCGTTAACACTGGAATCATGATTCCATTGTTTCGAATCCGTGGACCATGGGTCGTCTGGCGCCCGGACTGAATCCTTTTTGTTCGCCGGGAGACACTACATATATGTATTCTATCAGATTTTTAATCAATATATTGATCTGCGCCCGAAACCGTTCTCAGTGAAGCCATGAGGCGGCCCCATTAAAGTCAAATTTGAAACGTCTAACCGTTCTCAAGTGTCCTGCGGTTGTGTTGGTTGTGTGTTCGTGGGCTGATTGCCCGGTTATTTTGGCCGCAAGTTTTTGGAATGATGGGCGGGAAGAAATGAACCACAACCAGGCTGTCGGTGCATCGCACGACGAACCTCAAATTCAAGGTCTGCAACCGGGCGCGAAACTGCTGCGCGGCCAGTACGAAATTCTTCGCTTCCTCAGCAATGGCGGGTTCGGCATCACGTATTTGGCGCGTGACAGCCTGGAACGCGATGTGGTCATCAAGGAATGCTATCCGGGTGCCTTGTGCCGCCGCAACGGTGACCTGGTCGAACCCAATGATCCGGCCTTCAAGGACGACCTACGCGCGATCATCGACCTGTTCATTCAGGAAGCCCGCAACCACGCTCGCCTGGTCCACCCCAATATCGTCGACGTGCACCAGGTCTTCGAAGACAACGATACTGCATATATCGCGATGGACCTGATCCGTGGATGCGATCTGCTGGATTACATCGAGGACCCCAAGACCGAAACCGGCCCGGACTTTATCGTCCAGGTCACCGAAAAGATGCTGTCCGCGGTTTCATTCATCCACCAAAGCGGGATGCTGCACCGGGACATTTCGCCAGACAACATCCTGATCGACGAAAACGGCGAACCGATCCTGATCGATTTCGGCGCCGCGCGCGAACAGGCTGCCAACCAATCGGCGGCGCTGTTGACGCTTCGGGTGATCAAGGATGGGTACTCGCCGCACGAGTTCTACGTGCGCGGCTCGGAGCAGGGTCCCAGCAGCGACTTGTATGTGTTGGCGGCAACGCTCTACCACGCGATCAGCGGCGAGCGCCCGATCGACGGCCAATCGCGCCTGAATGCCTTCAACAACGGACAGAAAGATCCCTATCAGCCGCTGACCGGTCGCTTCCAGGGTTACCCGGATGGCTTCCTTGAGGCGATCGACAAGGCCATGGAGGTCCACGCGACCGACCGCCTTCAATCCGCACTGGACTGGTTGCGGATGTTCCGCGGCCCCGGTGTCGAATTCGACAGCTTTGCCTATCGCCCCGTTTCGGTAATTGTCGCCTTGGACGGCAAGGACGAAGAGGCCGAAAAGGCCCGCATCAAGGCCGAAAGCGAAAATGCCGAAGCGGTGGTAACAGCCCTGCTGGCCGGCAATTCCGATCTGGCTCTTGGGCATGGCGAAAAGAACGACGACGGTCCGGCAAGTTTTGCCCAGAAGGACGAGCCCGCAGCGGCGGTGGATACGGTCGTCCAAAAAGGATCGGGCGGCAACGGCAAGTTGATCGCGGGTGTCGCCGCAATCGCGATTCTGGCCGCTGGTGGCTTCTTCCTGATGTCCGGCGGCTCGACCGAGACGGACCCGGAACCGATCCAGACCGCGACGCCCACCGAAACGGCCGAACCTGCCGAAACGCAGACGGCTGAACCAGTGATCGCACCAGAAGCAACCAAGGCAGAAGAAACCGCAGCAGCAACAGAAACAGAACAGCAGGTGGCAGAAGACCAGCCTGTCGAGCAGGCCGCAGCGGCTGTCACACCGCCGGCGGTGGATACACAGGAAGAAGCGGCTCAGCCCAAAGAACCTATCGAAGTGGCGGCGGTTGCACCGAGCGCTCCGGTCAATCTGGCCGAGACCCAAGTCAGCTATGCCCATTGGGATGTCAAAATCCCGTTCTCGACTTCGCAGCGGCGCGCCTCGACCGGAAACATCATCGCCATCACCGGTGTGGATGCCGACCAGGACATGTCCACGATCGGTGAATGGGTTCAGCGAGGCGCGGCGATCTATACCCTGAACGGCAACCCTGTGCGCGCCGGAACGACGCTTGCCGCACAGGTTCTGGACAACCTTCAGGTTGACCCGGACGGCTATATCCGTGTCGCGGCGCGGTATCGCCCCATCGGACAGACCCGCGCGCAGAACGGTCTGCTGGCCCTGCCCGCAATCCGCGAGTTCGGGCTGGCCAACGGTTACTCGTTCGAAGCCCGCGGCGCTGATTTGCCCGAATGGCAGACAGTTGTTGCCGGAGCACCGGCCGCAACGGCAGGTGGCCTGCAGACCGGCGACATTCTTGTCCGCGAGACTGTCTCGGGAACTGAGATAATTGCTGCCGACAGTCTGGATACTGCGCTGAACGCGTTGGTTTCCGAAAACAAGCCCGAAGCACGGTTGGTTGTGCTTAGAAACGGGGCGGAAACAACCGCCGTGATGCCTTTGGCGCAGGAGTGATCAGACCGGTACGTATTTGATCCGCTAGTTTGTGTTTGCTGAGGAGGATGCCGCGTTTTGGCCCTCCTGGTGGGGACCGGCCCACCGCGGAAGGTAAGAGTGTTTCAGGTTTCCAACTTCATAAGTGCCGCTGCGCCATGCGCAGCGGTTCGTAGCAGCCCCACGGGTCACCTAAGCCCGTGCAAGTAGTCAAAAGGTGTCGACACCATGTTCAAATACAAAAGCCCACTCAGCCGGCTTCTCGAGGGTGCCGGCAAAACCAAAGAAGCCGAAGGGTCGGAACCCGAAGTCGAAACGACAGACAAGGCCGAGCCGATTGCGGACTTCAATGCACTGCGCCAGGCTCTGGCTGGTGGAAACCTGAGCACGGACAGCTACGAGGAAACCGACGAACTGATCCCTGAAGAGAAGATGCCCGATTTCGCCGAGACCGAACAGACGGTGGAAGAGGCAACAGAGAGCGAAGAAACAGCCGAAGCCGCGCCTGAAGCGCCGGAAGAAGCCGAACAGGTCGTGACGCTGCACGTTGCGGCAACCGAAGAAGAAGAGACCATCCAGTCGGTCATGGCCGAAACTGCCGAACCCGATCTGGAGGAAGTCCAAGAGGAAGAGGCCTCGGCGCCGACCCCGTTCGAGTTGCCGGAACCCATTGCAATCGAAACCGCCCCGGACGAAGCAGCGGCAGATGCCGAACCTGTGGCCAGCGAGCCCGAAGAAGCCGAAGCCGCTCCGGAAGCAACCGAAGCGCCGGCCTCGGATCGTCGGTCGCGCGTCAAGACCACCTTCCTCGGGTTCGAGCGCCCTGACACACATGTGCAGGAACTGATCGAAACAGCCGAGCCGGTGGCCAAGACCGAAACCGCAGGCGCGACATTCCCGGTCGGTTGGCTGGCAGTAACCAGTGGCCCCGGGCGGGGGTCCAGCATCACGCTGACCGAAGGGCTTATGCAGATTGGCCGCAACGATGACCAGGCGATCCAATTGGATTTTGGCGACACCGGGATTTCACGGTCGAACCACGCCGTCATTGCTTATGACCCCGAAGACCGCAAATGCTATCTGGGCCATGGCGGCAAGGCAAACCTTGTGCGCCTGAACGGCAAACCCGTTCTCAGCACCGTGCCGCTGTCCAGCGGCGACCTGATCCGCATCAGCGAAACGTCGCTGCGGTTCGTGGCCTTCTGTGACGAAAACTTCGACTGGCGGGACGCGTAACGGATGCTGGCTACTCCGGCATATGACATTGCACTGATCCTTGATCAGGGTCAGCGCGACACGCAGGAAGACGCGGTTGCCTCGCGGGTCTTTGACGCCGCTAACGCCGGTTATGTCGTGGTGGCAGACGGGATGGGCGGTCACGCCGCGGGCGAAGTGGCCTCGGATCTGGTGGTCAAGTCCTGGTGCGAAGTGCTCGACGCAGTTCTGGAGACTCCGGAATTGACCGAGAATACGCTGCTGGATGCGCTGCCCATGGCCGCAATGCAGGCCAACGCGGCCGTGGCGGGGTACGGCGACGACCAGCAACAAGGCTTCAACATGGGCTCGACCCTGCTGGGTGTTCTGCTGCTGGGCAACAAAGTGTTCTGGATCTCGATCGGCGACAGCCCATTGTACCTGTTCCGCAACGGCGTTCTGTCTCAGATTAACGAAGATCATTCGATGGCCCCGGTCATCGACGCACAGGTGACCCGAGGGGAGCTGTCCGAAGCCGAAGCGCAGTCCCATCCCGACCGCAACCAGCTGACCTCGGTCATCATGGGCGCGGCGATCCCCAAGGTAGACTGCCCCGAAGACGCGCTGGAACTGACGACCGATGACATCCTCATCCTCGGCAGTGACGGGCTGCAGTATCTGGTCAACCACGACATCCAGTCCATCCTTCAGGACAACGCTTCGGCCCTCTCCCAGGACATCGCCGACAGCCTCCTCAAGGCGCTGATCGCCAAGGGTGATCCGGATCAGGACAACATTTCAATCGCCGTCATCAAAACGGCCCGACAATAACAAAAGCAAAGCAACAGGACCCATGAGAACACACCTGATCATATCCAGCATTGCCCTGGCGGCAGCAACGGGGGCAGCCTCGGCGCAAGAGGCATGCTCGACCTACGAGATCCAGCGCGGCGACAGCCTGCGTGAACTGGCCATAAAGGTCTATGCGACCGAAGACTATCGCATCATCTACGACGCCAACCGCGACACGATCGGGTCCAACCCCAACATCATCCGCGTCGGCGACGTTCTGACCTTCCCTTGCCTCGAGGATGTCGGCCGCGCCGCGCCTGAACCGGAAACCGAGGCCGAGCGCATGGCCGCCGAGATGGCAGCCGAACTGGTCAAGGCCGCGGAAGAACGTGCCGCCAAGGCCATCGCCGAGGCCGAAGCCCGCGTTGCGGAGGCCCAGCAGGCCAGCGACAAGGCTGTCATCGAAGCCAAGGCCGCCGCGAAGAAGGAAATCGAGGCCGCCCGCGCGGAAGGTGCCGCGTTGATCCGCAACGCCGGTGACGGCACCCGCCCCGAGATCCGCGACCGGCAGTTGCTGCTGATCACCGGGGGCAACTACGCGCCGTTTACGGACGAAGCCCTGCCCAATCGCGGTCTGTACACGAACCTAGTCGAAACCGCGATGCTGCGGGCGGCGCCGGAACAGGCCTACAAGATCCAGTTCGTGAACGACTGGTCGTCGCATCTGGACCTGCTGATGCCCACCCTGGCCTTTGATGCCACGTTCCCTTGGTCGCGCCCGAATTGCGAAGAAGCCGAGACACTTTCGGAAAGCGACCGGAACCGGTGCGAGACCTACAACTTCTCGAACCCGTTCTATGAAGTGGTCGATACATTCTTCGCGAAGGATGGCTCAGGCTACGAAACCTCGCTCAGCTACGCGGAATTCGTCGGCACCACGATCTGCCGCCCCGAGGGCTGGTCAACCTCGCATATGGACGCTGTGGGTCTTTATGAGCCTGCGATCACCATCTTGCGCCCCGTCGATCCGGACGAGTGTTTCCACGCAGTCATGGACGGGCGGGCTGACCTGGTCGCCATCGAAGCGCATCTGGCCGTCGAGGCCATCGGTCGGCTGGGCTACGAACACAAGATCATCGAAAACCCCAACCTGGCGGCGATCAAGTCGCTCAACGTCATGACCCACAAGGACAATCCGGATGGGGAAGCGATCCTCGAGACGCTCAATCAGGGTCTGGCGATCATGCAGCAATCGGGCGAATGGCGCGACATCGTCTCGACCGCCCTGCGGTACCAAATGGAAAACGGATAAGGGCCGGCAAGGTCTGACAAAACAAAAGTCTGGAGGAAGTGGACATGTTTGAAATCAATCTGAAGAAACTGGTGGCGGCAGCCACCGCAGTAACCGCCCTCAGCGCCGGCGCCGCCGCCGCTCAGGAGGCCTGTACCAACTATACGGTTCAGGACGGTGACACGATGGCAACCATCGCCATCGCGGCCTACGGCACATCGAACTACCAGCCGATCTTCAACGCAAACCGCAACGTCATCACCAACCCGAACTCGCTTGAGCCGGGCATCGTTCTGGCCCTGCCCTGTGAAGACGGCAGCCTGCCGAATGGCCGCAGCGCGCAGGAAATCATCGCCGCGGAAGAACAGCGCGCTGCAAGCGTGAAACGCTCGAGCGTTTATGAGCCGCCGATCAAACTGGTCACCGGTAACGGCTGGGCGCCCTTCGCAGATGAATCGCTGAATGGCGGTGGCATCATCCCGCGTCTGGCAACCACCTCGCTGCAGCGGGGCGGCAACGCCCGCGACTATTCGGTCAGCTTTGTTGACGACTGGAACTCGCACCTGGAAACCCTGCTGCCGCTGGGCGCGTTCGACGTGTCGATGGCATGGAACATGCCGGACTGCACCAACCGCAGCTACGAATGGTCCTGGGAAACCGAGGTGCGCTGCACGCAGTTCGACTCGTCGGTCCCAGTCTATGACATCGTGGTCGGTTTCTACACCCTGCCCGAAAGCCAGTTTGCCAACGCGACCACCTTTGACGAGCTGAAAGGGTCGACCATCTGCCGCATGGACGGCTGGTTCATCCACGATCTGGAACAGCAAGGTCTGATCAATGGCGACACCATCACCTTGATGCAGCCGATCACCGCGCGGGAATGTCTGGATGCCGTGCTGACCGGCACTGCAGATGTTGCAACCTTCGAGGTCCAGCTGTTCTCGGACACCATGGTTGAAATGGGCCTGAACCAGAACGACCTGATCGAGAACCCCTTCGTGACCTCGCTGTCGTCGCTGCGTTTCATCGCGCACCGTTCGAACCCGTTCGGCAAGCAGTACCTGGCCATGCTGAACAAGGGCCTGAACGAAATGCGTGAATCCGGCGAATGGTACGCGATCGTTTCGGACTCGCTGCGCGAGCACAACGACAAGCTGATGGCCGCGTCGAACTGATCCCTCGGTTCCGCGAATGACTGGGGCTGGTCGACTGACCGGCCCCTTTTTTATTCTCCGATCAACTGATCCAGCCGACCCGCAAGGCCGCCGGGGGCCAAGACTGTTTTTTGTCAAACATCCGATGGCCGACGGACGACCTCCGGTCGAGGTTGCCTGGCAGATGACCGCCACTGCAAGCACCCGAATCACTAAGGCACTCACACGCTGCTACTACTATTTAAGCGACGCTCGTGAGATACGTCAGACGCGGATTCAACCGAAAGCGCTTCAGTTGCGGGCAGAATTACGGGAAAACCCTTATAGTCCCATTTGCTCAATTCAGGTACGGTAATCTCAACATTACATTCGACCGGCGAGGCCATTGGCCGACACGCTCACTCGACAAATGACCAGCATATGGGGTGCTGGTCATTTTGTTTTTTTGGGATCGATCTTCAGCAGAACAGGGTATGCCTAATTCGAGCATTGATAGATCCCATTTTGCCCTAGAAAAATTATCCCGCTTCCCGGCGTTTCTCAAAAAATACTAGCCGGCTATCTGAGAGAACATCTAGCACGGATCTCTGCGTTGGCTATGCGCGTGATGACCTGAGCCTATCACTATTGAGGTGACCTGACCGTACTAAGCTCTCAACCACACGAAAGCCTGTGAGATTGCTTGATGGTTACCGGCGTCGGTTTGGACGCGAGCGCAGTGCGTGACACTCGCCACGCACGCGGTGATATCCGGAATTCTTGTTCGCCGCTGGCTGTGTGTCGTTTTTGTGTGAGTGCCGGCTATTTGCCGGGTGTCCTTCTGCTAGGTGGCTGTTGAGTTTTGGGGGGCGATTTCGTTTGCAGCTTCGGCGACAACGGAAGATTCTTGCAGGCTTTTCAAGCGATCTTTTATGGTGCGTGACTCGTTTTCGTGGTTCGCCGCCATTTTGTCGATTTGTTCGATGATACGATCGACGCCTGGGTTTCTTATGTCAAACACGTAGTCTTGCTGTTGGAAGTGCTCGGCCAGGTCTATGTATTTATTGGCCCACCCGAGAATGATTGCGGGCACGCCGCTTCTGTATGCGAACACGACCGAATGGTAGCGTGACGCCACAACGTATTTGAACCTGCTGATAATGTTTATGAGTTCCGGGCTCGAATACTCACCGGCAATCACGCCCACGTTGTCTTTGTTTCTGGTCTTTCCAAGAACTGTTTCAACAAGGTGCGTATCGGCAGTGGAGGTGGTTAGAATGTAAACTTTTTCTCCATTGTCCACCAGTTTGTCGAGCAGCTTTGCGTACAGATTGAAGACTGCTTCGGGATCACCAATTCTGAAGATGTTCTCATTTATTATGAACCCGACAGATCCTTTGGTTGGGTAATTTGTCTCGTCCTCCTGGTAGGATGGGTAGATATCGCTTGCTTTTGGAAAGAATTTTTCTCGAACAACCATGTCCGTTGATAGTTCAACGTTGTCCAGGCCCAGGGATTTCAGGCAGCCAAACCCCTCTTTCTCGCGGGCATATATTTTCGTGGCATAGGTCAGTTCGTCTTTCATC
Organism: Ruegeria sp. BC8; assembly: GCF_056535705.1. Lineage (NCBI taxonomy): Bacteria > Pseudomonadati > Pseudomonadota > Alphaproteobacteria > Rhodobacterales > Roseobacteraceae > Ruegeria > Ruegeria sp. BC8. The sequence goes on from NZ_JBQFIV010000002.1 coordinate 34,154, forward strand.
TCTTTGAGGAAAGCCCCGTTGTCGTCATCGTCCCAATCAAAGGGGCCGAAACTCTGAGGCATCAGGACGATTTTCGTGTTGTACCGTTTGGCGTATCTTATCGTGTCCAGCAGCAACCCGCCGCCTTTCTTTGACCAGCCTGAGCCAAGTGTATACCCGCTCGCATCGAACACAGCATCCGCTTCCCGCAGCGCTTTTTCCATTTCCGGGATCTTGCCCTTCCACTTGTCGGTTTTCTTCATCATGCCGACGAAAGAGGTCAAAAGTGGTTCCAGCAGCGGAACCTTGTTCAGCCGGTATTTGAAAACCAGCCGAGTGTAGTCGTCGTAGGGTAGCAACTTGAAAGTGTATTCTTCGGAGGGGTCGTATTTGTTGGAAAAGCCGACCACCTCGCAATCCTTGTAAATCGACTTCAACCCATAATAAAGCGTGAGAAACATCGCCTGAGAGCCTTTGTTTCTCATCTGAATACCAGTTATTATAAACTTCTTCATATCAATCAGCGGATACAGCATGTATCCGCCTTTCTCCTTTCTTTTTATTTGGCAAAAAATGCCAGTTTTTCCCGATCTCGGTTGGTATGTTTCGAAAATCTGCACCCATTTGAGCGAAAGCGATGATTGTTTGAACCATTCAGGCCACTACCGCGGTTCAGGTACCGCGGAAACGGAAAAGCTCCTCAATCGATCATGATGTTCCCGCGCGCTGGTTTGGTCTCCTCTCAGTCAATGTGTGCTTCATGTGGGTACGCGTTCCGCTTCAGTCTCCGAGCGACATCAGGCTGTCATTCCCCCCGGCTCGTCCATCGACCCATACCAATGGCTGAGTGACTGACCGCTAATCTGCTCCAAGGCCTCGATAGACGGGCCGTAATAGTCGTTAAGCCGTTTTCTTAGATCGTCCGTGAGCGGCGGGTACTGGGTTTCGCTTGCAATCCACCCGCGTGCCGTTTCAAAGGTTGCGGTCCCTCTTAGGGGGCGGACTATCGGCTTCATCCACCCAAGGCGCTTTTTCCAATGCGCTGGCACATTGGGAGCGGATTTGTCCTTTGTCTTGCTCCATCCTTCCGGCGCCAGGGGGTGCGGTGGCAAATCAAGATGGGTGCGAACCTGCGACATCTGCCCCTCTGGGTCGTCTAACACGCCTTCGAAGAACAGGATGAGAAGCTTCTCGCGTCCGAACAGGTCGATGTAGGTTTGCAGATGTGACGCAAAATGACCGGAGATCAGCAATTTGTTGCCGCCGCCCTGCGAAGGGTCGAGATAGGACTCGATGTCTGGTCCGACCTCACCGCGCTGGAACAACATACAGTAGTTGGAGTAGGCCCGCTCGACGGGGTTGCGCAATTGTGCAAGCAGCTTCACATGAGGCATGCGGTCGTGAATATGGGCTGCTGCATCGGGCGCATACAGGTAGGAATTGGACTTTTCGCCAACGGTCTGGCCCACCCCCGCATCTTTGAACTGAGAAAGGTACCATTCGTCACCTCGGCTGTAATTCCGAGAGAAGTAGTGAAGTTCCGGGTCTGGCATGTAGACTTCCGGATCAGATTGCAGCTGTTTTTGAAGCCAGGTGCTCGCCGACTTCCCTGCACCTATGATGATGAAATTTATGTCTTTGAAATGCATTGGCTAAGGGCGTCTCCGGTTGATGCGCTTGAAAATGGACAGTAAACGCCGATTGTAGCGCATAATTGGGATACGGATTTGCGAGTTGTAAGAACTGCTAATCCGCAATCATGGCGGCTATATTCATGAGTCAAGTATAGCGCCGGAATTGAGGCAAACTTAAGCCGCTGGGCAAACAGTGTCGAAGCCTCCAGCGTACTGTTCGTGATGTGGAAACGTGGTCTTTTGGACGTACTGCGGGACCGTGTTCTCGCGCGGCACGGCCCAGAGCAAGAAAGGCCTCGGTCACGATACAGAAAATGATTGTCCTTGCGGATGGCTTGGAGTGTTCCTCGATGGAATTGGCGGTCACGTCGACGATTGCGCGCTTCAATGGTGAATTCCATTTGCATTGCATCCATCACCGGCCCAGGACCCTCCCGCTTGATTGAACCAAATTCAGTGCTTTCCAGAGGCCTCGAGAATTGGGAGGGCGGCTTGAACGAGCGCTCTGATCTCATTTTCGGACCAGGTCGGGTCGACCAGGAAGGCCAGGCTCGTTTCGCCGAGATCGCGGGCGACAGGCAGCCGAGCTTTCGGTCTGATCGACTCGGGAAACACGGCCTCAAGGTAGATTTCCGGGCAGCTTCCAGAAAAAACCGGGAATCCTGCCGCCTGGATCTCAGTCATGATCCGATCGCGGCTCCAGCCTTCAGCCAGTTTTTCTGGTCGAACGTAAGTATAGAAGCGGTACCAGGCATGGGTTAGATTTGGGGCTGGCATCGGCGTACGAAGGACCGGGCAGTCTGAGAATGCTTGCGCGAGAATATGCGCGTTGCGTGCCCGGACCGACTGCCACTCAGGCAGACGACGAAGCTGAATCCGGCCAAGCGCGGCAGATATTCCGGTCATCCGCAGGTTGGTGCCGAGATGCGTGTGCAGCCAGCGGAACCCCGGTGGATGATCCGTAGCGAAGACTCTGTCATAGTCTTTTCCATGGTCCTTGTAGCTCCAGGCGAATTTCCAAAGCTCGGTATTGTTGGTTACGAGGAGACCGCCCTCTCCACCCGTGGTAAGGATCTTGTCCTGGCAAAACGAGAAGGAACCAAAATCGCCGTATGTGCCTACGGGGCGGCCGTTGATCAAAGCGCCGTGGGCTTGGGCGCAATCTTCGATGACCCACAACTTGTGCTCTGCAGCCAGTTCCATGATTCCAGGCATGTCGCATGGCCATCCGCCCAAATGGACGGGAATGATGCCTTTTGTCCTGGGGGTTATGCAGGCCCGAATTGTTTCGGGGGTGAGGTTTCCGCTGTCTGGGTCGATATCAGCAAAGACGGGTATCGCGCCAAACAGCAGAACGCAGGACGCCGAAGCTACAAAGCTGCGTGGCGTTACGATGACCTCATCGCCAGGGGCCAGTTTGAGCGCGGCAAGAGCCGTGTTGATTGAGACGCTGCCATTCGCGAACGCTACGGCGTGCTTCACATTCAAAGCTTCGGCATATTCATCTTCGAAAGACCTTACATCTGCCCCGGTCCATGCATTGACCTTTCCGGATCGGAGCAGTTCTGCGACGGCTTCAATTTGAATTTCATCGAAATGCGGCCAGCTTTGTGAGGATGGGGTAGACAATGTGCACTCCGTCAAATGGCGTGGCGATGAGAGCGAAAGCCTCACAGGCGGTTTTGCGAACTGCGGCGCCCCATACCCGTCACCCGTGCGTCAGGGATTATGGACTGAATGCTGCTTGAACTAAAAAAGGGTCTGGCGCGTCCGGTTGGCTTGATTATGCGGCGGATTTTCGATGAAGCAAGCGCTGTGTGTCGATTCATCCGTGCCGCGCGATGGATTTTATCAACGGGCGCGGGCCGGCGAAGGGTTTGTCGCCTTTGCGGATTGGAAAAGGCTGCGAGGTTTTGGCCAGCCACTCACATTTTCGCCTTCGACAACCGGCAAAAGGCGGGGTGTCGAACGCCCATGCGTTCATGAGCCGTGCAGAGGTCCATGAAAAGCTGGAGGATTGACGTTGGCCCGGCAACGAGAAGCGACGCCGTGGCGCAATCGGAGACACCATGTCGATTGCTGTGCATTGTCCTGATGGCGTCACCAGCTTCTCACCGGGACAGGGTAGCAAAAACCCAACTTCCAGTGGTCCAGGTTTGGGGGCAGCGTACAACCTGAAGCCTCTCTTCGTGAACGAGTAGCCCGTCGGGCGGCGGTCTACCAACTCACTCTTTCTGAAATGCACGGCGGTATGCTAGATGTCCTGCAGATGTTTCTGCAGTCAAGGTGGGCGGTCATTTTTTGCTGAGAGCTATTTCTTGGCCGGAAAACACTTCATCATCCGCTCTTACATACACGAGTATCCACGCGATCAGGGTATCCAGATTTCGAAGAGGTGTTTTTTGAACGTATCTCCCCAGAGCGACATATCGAAGTCGGAACCCACTTCGCGTGTGGGTCTGCAGGATCTGTGGCATCTTTTTAAACACAATTTTGTCCTGATCTTTTGTTTTGTTGCGGTAGGCATGGCGCTCACTGCAGCCGTCGTTTTTTCCATCAGTGAGCGTTACGTGGCGACCTCGGTAATCGTGCTGGAGACAGGCAATACCGCCTTTGACACGGTCAGCTCCCGCCTGCGCGTCATCGATCCAAGTGTGGCCCAAACCGAGGTCGAGGTGCTGCGGTCGCGCCAGTTCGCCGAATCAATTGCGGAACGCATGGAGCTTTGACGATCCTGACTTTGCGCCCAGCTTGGGGGATAATGACTTCTTTTTGTCGCGACTGTTTCGCTTTCTTCAACCCGGGGGAAGCGGCAGCACCATCAATGCCACAACCTCTGGTGAGGCGGTGGTAACGACCGAGCCAAGCGACCCGGCAGAACCGCTCGACGAAAGTGATCTGGAAGCCCTGAGTGAGGCAGACCGCATTGCGCAGTACGAAGCCCTGCAGCGCGAAGCCGTTATCGACAAGCTCCTTGGTATCTATTCGATCAATTACCCAGGCCATGGCTTGGCGATTCGAATAGAGTCCACATACGAAGACCCTGTATTTGCTGCGCGGGTCAGCAATGTTGTCGCAAGGACTTATATCGAGGAAGGGCTCCGCCGACAGCGGTTGGGTATCGACAGCGCTATCAACTTTCTGCGCAAGCGGTCTGTGACCGCCATCGAAAACCTTACAACACGGCAAGCTGAACTTGCTGCTTTGATTCGGTTGAATGCGCTCGATGACAGCAACCGCACCGAAGCGATGCTGGCTGAACTCGAAAGCCTGCGCGCAATTGCCGATCTAGAAGAACAGGGCGAGGGTTCGGATCTTGCGCGGCAGATACAGCAGCGGACTGATGCGCTTCGCCAACGCACCCGGGCTGAATTGGAGCGCGCGCAATTAGAACTCGCATTGCAGATCGATCAGCAGCGCTATCAATCGATCTTCGAGCGCTTGAACGATTATGAGGCGCAACGAGATTCGCTCACACCCACGGCACGCCAGATCACCGTGGCGCAGCCTCCTCGAAAGCCCTCCGAGCCGCAACGTGTCGCAACACTGGCCGTCGCGTTTGTGGTCTTAAGCTTCTTTGCCTTTATTTATGTTCTGTTCCGCGAACAGATGAACGCGCAAATCTGGACGGTGGACAGTGCCGAGGAGGCAAGTGGTTTGCCCGTTTTGGCGCAGATACCCCGGTTGCCGCGTTCGGGGGCTGGCGCGCGTGGTCACTTGATCGAGCACCTTTCTGCGGCTCCCTACTCGGCGTTCGGGCAGGCAGCGCGGTCACTTGCTACGTCAGCACTGGCCAGGACGGATACGGATAAAGGCGCTGCCCTGATGGTTCTCAGCGCCCTGCCCAACGAGGGCAAGTCCACCGTTTCCGTTGCCCTTAGCGCCTGTGCTGCCCACGACGGTCTGCGGGTAATTCTGATTGATCTGGATGTCCAGCAACAGAGTGCCAGCGCACTGCTTGGTGTGCCGAATTCCGATCTTGCCCTGCAGGATGCTTTCGACAGTTTCGAAACGTTCAGGAGGGGCATAAGCACCTGCAGTCAATACCCTCAGCTTGACGTGATCAACTTTGGACCAACCTCGCATTTCGGTCTCAAGTTGCGGGCTGATCGAAGCGAGGAAACCCGAATTGAGAACTACCTGCGCAAAACCTATGATCTCATAGTGATCGACACACCGTCGTATCTGGCTACAGAGAACGCCAATCGATTTGCAGAGTTTGCCGATGTTGCCGTTGTTGTTGCTCGTGCGGGGCAAACAAGAGAGCGGCACTGCGTGCAGCAACTCATGCCATGCGCAGCAAAATGATTCCGCTGGTTGGTGTCGCACTCAACGCCGTAGGCAAGCGATGAGCGATGGGATCACGCCGCGGCTCGGCACCCACGTCACAGTCGCAAACAGTATAAGGGTGAGCGTCGCGATGTACCTAAGACTCTAACCTGCCTCTTGGCAGTCGGGTTTGCCGGAATTGCCTCCTCCGAACCGATTGCCTTCCCCGGTGCCATTGGCTTTGGTGCCGGGGCAACCGGTTGGCGTGGGGTGAAGTTATTGCCGTTACCACGCTTGAGGATAAAGGAGAGGGCAGTTTACGTGCGTGTGTAGAGCTTGATGTACCTCGCGTTTGTGTCTTTCAAGTCAGTGGCACAATCGAGCTCGACAGTGAGCTTAGGGTGGGGTCGAATGTTTATGTTGCCGGGCAGACAGCGCCCGGGGATGGAATTCAGCTGAAGTTGCGCGACAGCATCCGATCACCGCTCGTGATCAAGGGCGCGCATGACGTAGTCATCCGTTTTCTCAAAGTGCGCCCGGGTCCGAGCATTGAGGATAGCCCGGCGGTTGATGGGATCACCATCGAGAACGCAGAGCGGATCTACATTGATCATGTCTCGGTAATGTTTGCGACGGATGAGAACATTAATGTTCATGTGAGCAGCAGCACTGCGGCTGACATCACCATTGCAAACAGTATTTTCGCTTATGGGCTGGAAAAAGCGACCCATCCCAAGGGGGCGCACTCGAAAGGCGCATTGATCTGCTCACACGAAGGTTCGGGTAATGCCTGTGGGCGGATTACGCTGACGCGGAACCTATTTGCCCACAATCGGGATCGAAATCCTGATCTCAAGGCGACGGATATTGGTCCGATCGAGGTTATCAACAACGTCTTCTACAATGCTGGGAGCCAGTTCGGCGAGTTTTACAACAACCTCGGAACTACACGCGTGAACTATGTCGGCAACGTTGTTCTGGCAGGCCCGAGTACGCGCAAGGATCGACGCTTTGCTGTTGAGGCGTTCCTGATGGACCCCAAAACCTGATTGAGATCTTTGCCAAGGACAATATCGCAATGGATTGCAAAACCGCGATACCGTTTGAGGTTCTAGATCCAGTTGCCAAGGATCATCAGGTTGCCACACCAGCCGACCCAATCGCTTCACCTGTCTTCTCGGTAAGTGAAACCATGACCTATGTTCTGGACAGAGCAGGAGATCAGATACCCGGCACGCGCGAAGCCGATGATCTCGACGCGCGGGTGCTCAATCATGTGCGCAATTGTGACGGGCGAATTGTAGACGATCCATTGGCCGACTTGGGCGGATGGCCGGAGATTTCAGCCGACCGGGAGCCTGCAGGCAGCGATGGCAGTGGCCTGGCTGATGCGCGGGACGGGCTCCGCCCTTCGTTTGATCTCTATGATCCTCAAGATGCCTGGGCAAAGCTTCCGGGAGCCGAAACATCCAATCTCGAACACTACCTCGCAAGGCTCGCTGGCGACGCCTAGCTGCAGCAAATGGCTCGATCATAATTTCGCCGTAGTTTTGTGGCCGAATCGGGCGTCCGGCATGCCGTCCCCAATCCGTCGTTTTTTCATGGATTCTCCACGGTGGCTCAACAGTTCGGCTATGGCTGCTGCCCGCATTTGCCTAATTTTTAAGCAAGTGTGGGGGTGAAGTAAAAACTGAGTACCGGAAAAGTAGAAGCTCCACATAACATGCGGCCTTAAGTTGTGCTTTTGGAAGGTTAAGGGATTTGGTGTGCTCACGCGCATGAAATCGATTTGAGAAAAATCTACTTAACGTTAAGCTACCTACAAGTTTTTTTAGTATGCGCCAAAACTGGCTCCATTTTGGCGTTCTGTTGTTTGTTGTTTTGGGGGTAATTTGTTGTGAAGTTCATTATTGGGCATAGAAATACACCTGCCTCTCAATTCCGCACTTTTGGTTCAGGGGTCCGGGAATTCCTTTTGAGTGTCGCCGGTGAGTTGAAGTCTCACAAGCGTCTGTTTTTCAGCGATATTTTTCTGGTCGCCGCTGCGCTTTCCGCGTCCTACATTCTGCGTAGCGGGCTCCCACTTGATGCGACCCACAGCGAAAGCATCACGGGTCTCGTGCTGACAGGTGTTCTGACGGCAGCCGTCATTTTTCCCTTTTGGGAATGTATCGGCGCCATCCGGAGACAACGTCTATCCGTGACGCAGTGATCGTGACAACGGCAACGACATTGGTGCTGTTGGCAATAGGCATCCTCCGGTCGCTTGGGTTGGCAGCAGTGAACGTCCCGCCCGAAGTTATGGTCATTGCTCTATTTGTAGCGCTTCCGTTTCTGTGCGGGACGCGCTTGGTCCGGCGGATCAACCAAAACCTGTTGGGAACGCTTCTTGGCGGAGGCAATCATTTGCAGGCGGCAACAGCGGAGCCGGTATTGCTTGTTGGGACCGGGACCGCCTGCGATCTGTTTTTGCGGGCCGTACGTAATATGCCCAATCCGCCTTACCAGCCGATCGGCATCGTTGACGGTGTCGAGAACACAAGAGGTTTGGTTTTTCACGATGTCCCGATCGTTGGTTCGGTTCTGGACGTCGAAGCGGTCAAAGACTGGTTCGCGACGCGCGCGCTGCCCCGCCACATCGTGCTGACAGAAGCCCCCGCACAGTTCAACGAGGACGAAGTGAGGAAGCTTGTGTCATGGGCCGAAAGCCAGGGCATCGGTGTACGTCGCTTGCCAGGGATCTGCGACTTGCACGGGCTCAACGATCTCGCCCGCTGAGTATTGAAGAAGTCCAGCCGAACGATCTGCTTCAGCGCCCGGCCCACGTCGTTGATCGCAAGCGTCTGGCCCGGCTGGTCACTGGCCGTCGGATCGTCGTGACTGGCGCCGGCGGCAGTATCGGCGGAGAACTTGTGCGTCAGATTGCAGCCAACCATCCCGAGAGCTTGTTGCTCATCGATAACTGCGAGTTCAATCTATATTCGATCGGCCAGGATCTGGACCGTCATTTCTCGTCGGTGGTCAAGAACTGTGAAATTTGCGACGTACGCGACCGTACGCGGGTTGAGAATCTGTTCATGACCTATCGTCCGGATATCGTCTTCCACGCTGCGGCGCTCAAGCATGTGCCCATTGTCGAGGCCAATCCTGGCGAAGGTGTGCTGACCAATGCGATCGGAACGCGCAATGTCGCGGATGCAGCCCGCCACGCAGGAGCTGCCGCAATGGTGCAGATCTCGACCGACAAGGCAGTCAATGCAACGTCGGTTATGGGAGCGACCAAGAGGGTTGCAGAGTTCTATTGTGGCGCGTTGGATCGGGAGGCGGAGCGCGAGGGAAAAGGCACACGCTTTATGACTGTGCGCTTTGGCAATGTGCTCGGTTCCTCAGGATCGCTTATTCCCCTTCTGAAAGAGCAGATCGCCAGCGGCGGACCTCTCACCGTAACCGACCCCAGAATGGAGCGGTTCTTCATGACGATCCGCGAAGCGGTGGAGCTCACTCTTATGGCGTCAGCTCATGGGATCGAGCAAAAAACATCGCGTGGTGCAATCTTTGTTCTCGATATGGGTGAGCCGGTCCGGATCATCGACATAGCCGAGCGGATGATCCGCCTGTCGGGCTTGGAGCCAGGCAAAGACATCGGGATCAAGATCATTGGTATGCGACCAGGCGAGAAGTTGTTCGAAGAACTCTTCGACAAGCTCGAAACCCGCGCACCAAGTGGTCTGGAGGGTGTGATGGTTGCAACTTCGGCAGAGGTTTCGCTGGCCGACGCCAAGGTGTGGATGAGCCGGCTAGAGGCCTTTGCGCGTCTGGGTGACTCGTCAATGATCATTGACACACTCCGCCAGATCGTTCCCCGTTACCGCGCCAATGAGGGCAAAGACGCTGAGCGGATTGCTGCATCGGTGGTGTTCGGGGCAGGAGAAGCAGAGCCAGGCGCAGTCAATACACCCGGAGAACCGACCGAAGGCGCGCGCGTCAATCTCACCAGCATGCTGAAGCCACAGAGCGGCAGATTGCTGGCATTCCCAAGCGCCCTGGAAAAACAGTGACGCACAGATTGGTCCCGGACTTTGGAAGCACTTAAAACCAGCGGATGGGGTTCCAACGATACAAGCAGTCCAAAGGAAGCGACATGAAGGTTCTCCATTGCATCACGAGCACCGGTTTCGGGGGCGCCCAGATCATGCTTCTGAGGTATCTCCGCGCCCTTGGGCAGCGCGCGTATGACCACTCTGTTTTGTCGCTGATGCCTCAGGGCGCAATTGGCCAGGAAATCGCGTCCCTTGGTGTACCGATCCATGACTTGGGGCTGCAACAGGGCAGGTATTCCGTAAGGGCGTTGAAGACTCTCAGGCAGCATGTCCGGCACACCCGACCGGACCTGATTCATGGGTGGATGTATCACGGAAATCTTGCGGCACGTCTGGCAACCATCGCGTCCACGGCCGCGCCACCTGTACTTTGGGCTGTCCACCACTCGCTGCAGGATATCCACAATGAACGCCGTTCAAGCCGTTTCTTCATACGTAGCGGTGCAGCGCTTTCCGGTGGCGTTTCCGGAATATCGTATTGTGCGCAAGTCTCAGCAGCACAGCACGAGGCGATAGGCTTTGCTTCCGATCGATCGATTGTCATCCCAAATGCGATCGACACCGACGAATTCCGCCCCGATGCTGAGGCACGGGCGCGGCTGGGGGTCATTGCAGGTATTCCCGACGGCCGGATCATCATCGGCAATGTGGGTCGCGACCACCCAATGAAAGACCAGGCCCGGATGGTCGCTGCCATCGCTCGATTGCTTGAGCTGGGTTACGACGTTCAGGGTGTTCTGATCGGGACTGGACAAGACGTGGGCAGCGCGCGTCGCGCCTCTCACGAGCTCGGAATCTCGGATCGCATCAGCACGCTGAGTGAACGGAGCGACATTGCAAAGCTTGTCAGCGGGTTTGATATTTTTCTTCTGCCATCCGCATGGGGTGAGGCTTTTCCACTTGCGGTGTGCGAAGCCATGGCTTGTGGTGTGCCATCCGTCGTCACAGATGTGGGTGATACCGGTTTGATCGTCGGTGAAACGGGTGCGGTCATTCCCCCCTCAGACACCGAGGCCCAAGCCAATGCGTTGGCCAAAATGGTGGACCTCGGCCCATCTGGCCGCCAGGCTATGGGAGCCGCTGCGCGAGACCGGATTTGCCAAAACTTTTCGATGTCTCGCTACATTGATGCCCATGATCAATGGTATCATGAGGCGATCTCTCAAGGGCAGAGAGGCGCATGGAGCCTGAACATGGCATCGAAAACAGGAATTTCGAAATGACGGGCAAGGTAGCGCCAAAGCGGATCGCCCTGGTCAGCAGTTACGCACCAAGCCTGACACGGTTCCGTTTCGATCTGATCCGCGCCCTGATTGCCGAAGGGCACCATGTTACCGCTTTCGCACCCGAAAACGACCGCGCTGTGGCCGACACGCTTGCCGATATTGGATGCGACTTTGAGGTGTTGCCAATGGCGCGGACGGGGACCAATCCTCTGGCGGATGCTGTGCTTTTGATGCGTATGGTACGTGCATTCCAGCGTCTGCGCCCCGACGTCGTGATCTCTTACACCATGAAGCCTGTCATCTATGGCGGTATCGCTGCGCGACTCGCAGGGGTGCCGGAACGCCATGCCCTGATGACCGGCCTCGGCTATGTCTTTGCCGATCCGGATCCACGTGGCAAACGGCGTATACTGCGGGACGTTTCCGTGCGGCTCTATCGCGCCGGATTGCGCGGTGTGGGGCGCGCTTTTGTCTATAACGGCGCGGATGAGGACGACATACGCCGGTTTGCCATGCTGGATGACAATTCCAAACTCATCCGGGTTGCAGGCACGGGCGTCAACCTTGAGCGTTTTGCACACAGGGCATTCCCCGAAGGTGCTCCGAAGTTTCTTGTCATTGCACGCCTTCTTGCTGACAAGGGTGTTCGCGAATTCGTTGCCGCTGCAAAACGCCTCAAGCCTGAATATCCGGACGCGGAGTTTCGAATTCTTGGCCCGCTCGATCCCAACCCCAAAGGCATAAAACCGGATGAAATCGAGAAATGGACTGAAGACGGCATCGTGACATACTTGGGTGAGACGGATGACGTCCGCCCCTATCTGTCAGATGCATCGGTCTTTGTGCTGCCGTCCTACTATCGAGAGGGCATCCCTCGCTCGATACTCGAGGCGATGGCAACAGGGCGCCCGGTTATTACCACTACGCTACCGGGTTGCGGAGATACCGTGGAGGACGGTGTGTCTGGTTTTCTGGTTGCTCCTCGCGACGCCAATGCCTTGGCGGATGTGATGAGAAAGTTTCTTGATGACACAGATCTTGCACTGCAGATGGGGAAAGAGGCGCGCGCCCGCGCGGAGGCGGTATTTGATATTCACAAAGTCAATTCTCACCTGTTGACTGAAATGAATCTTGGCGCTGCCCGCCATCCGTCCTCGACACGGGCGGCTTGAGTGAGGGCTCCATGTCGAATGCTTTCCGGCGCCTTATCCATTTCGACGAACTCGTACCCCGGATTCTAAGAAACGTCGGGTATTTGGTATCCGGAACCACGGCGGTTTCACTTATTGGAATCGTGACGCTGGTGCTGACGGCCCGTGCGCTTGGTCCAGCCGGTCTTGGAATTCTGGCCCTCGTCGAAGCTTATGTGCGAACGATCGACATGCTCTTTCGCCTTCAGCCGACGCAGGTGCTGATAAAATACGGCTCCGAGGCCTTGGAAAAGGACGACAAGGGCCGATTTGAGCGTTTGATCAAACTATCCATACTCATCGACCTTGCTGGCGGCGTGCTGGCAGGCCTCATCGCAATCTCCGTAGGGTGGCTGGCTGCGCCTGTGTTTGGGCTCGGCCCCGACGGTTTCGACTATATCCTGGTTGTTGCACTTGCTCTATTTGTCTCGTTCCGTCCCACTGGGGTTGCGCTGTTACGGCTATTCGATCGGTTCGGATTGCTTGCCGTCTCGGAATGCTGCTTGGCCGTCATGCGGCTTGCGATTGCGGCAGTGGCATTGGCGTTCGACTTGGGGATATGGGCTTTCATAGTCATGCTGCTGCTACACAGCTTGGCCGATGGTATTGTGGCCTTTGCCTTGGCAATACGGGAGCTTTTGCGGCGCGGATATGATGGCGTTTGGAGGGCCTCGGCACGCACGGCATGTACGGAGAACACCCGTATCTTTCGTTTCCTTTGGAATTCGAACATCTACCAAATCCTTCGCAACGCAACCCAGCGCTTCGATGTGCTGGCGCTCGGTGTTATGGTCAGCCCCGCTATCGTCGGTCAGTATCAGGTCGCAAAGCGATCAGGGCGAGCCGTGTTGCGTCTGGCCCGGACATTGACGCAGGTGCTGTTTCCCGAACTGGCGAAGCTCTGGATACAAGGTGAACGCTCGCGTTTCCGCAGGATGGTCCGCTATGTTACCCTTATGATCTTTGTTTCCAGTTCGGCGGTTGCGATCCCGTTGGCCTTTGCCGTGCCAAGCCTTGTGGATGCATTTTTTGGTGAGGATTTCACCGGCGCGATTCCAATGATCTGGGTTCTGGGGGGGGCAATTGTGTTGAATGTGACCGGATTGGCGTTCAATGCCGCGCTGCTGAGCATGGGTCGGGACCGAGAGCTGTTGCATGTCACAATCCTCAGTACCGCCCTCTTTGCTGTCGCCTTTGTGCCTGCAGTCAGTCTTTGGGGTGGGGTCGGTGCGATGTTGTGCCAAGTGCTGTTCAGCGCTGTATGGTTCTTGGGATGCTTGTGGCATCTGGAGATGCGCCCCTTGCCAGAAAAGTCCGCGGTGTGACCGTCACAGATTTGATACCCGCCAACAGTCATGCCCCCGACCGGCAGACGCAGGCCAGACGGCTGGAACTGTATCTGGCGGGCGCTACGGTCGCGCTGTCACCGATGAACTATTTCCGTCTTGAAATGGCCTATTTTACAGCCAGTGATTTTTTTGGCTTTCTGACGGTGATAGTTATGCTGCTGAACCGCAGCGTGCCGTTGCGATTTTTTGGGCCGGCAACATCGCTCTGGCTCTTCTCGCTCATGCTGTTTCTCGGAGGGTTGCTGCTCGGTTCGATCGTGCAGGGCGATCCAGTCGACGGGCTCATTGCCTTTGTTCAATATTTCTACTCGCTGGTTCTCATTCCCATAATCATTTCGTGCCGACGTCTGGAAGAGACATTTCTGCTGATGCGAGTTCTGATCTACTCCGTCTCAGCAATCATGTTGTTTGGTATCTACTTGATTGTTTTTGTGCCCGACGCCAATCCAATGCTGGTTTCGGGCAGCGGGCGTCTCCGCTCGCTTCTGGAGCGTGAAAACGCAGCGGGCGCCATGGCGGCAATCGCGATCACGTTTAGCGTCTATCTGCGGATAGTGGGAATATTCGGTCTCGTGCATTTTGTGGCCATTATGGCTATTTTGGTCTACGGGCTGATGCTTACCGGATCAAATACCGGGTTTGGCGCGGCAACTTTGGGGACAGGCATGATACTTTTGCTTGCGGGAGGCGTTCGAACCATCGTCGCGGCTGCACTCCTTGCGGCGATTTTTTCCGCGACCGTCCTGCAGTTTGGCGATTTGTTCCTGCCCGAGGTTTTTCAGAGGCGTGTATTCGGTGCCTTGTCATCGGTAGATATCGAGCAGGCGGGAACCTTTATGGACCGTTTCGCACTGATGCAGGAGGCGTTTCAGCTTTCAAATGAAACCGTGTGGCTCGGTCTTGGCGCCGACCAGTACCGGACGTTCAGTTCCTACGGCGCTCCGGTGCACAATACCTATTTGCTGGTTCTGTCGGAAGGCGGGGTCTTGTCGCTACTTGGCCTCTCCGGTTTTTTCCTTTCAGCTTTGGCCTTGGGGATAGTTGCGTACAGGTCCCCCGAAAGCCGCATGTTGGGCGCTTTGACACTGGTCACAGTTATTTTGTTCGCTCTTTTGCTGAACGCTTTCGCCCATTTTTATGCCCGGTTCTGGCATGTTCCCCTGGCACTGGCGATGAGTCTCAGCCTGCCACGCGTTGCCTATTCGATGTACCGGTAGCGCCGGAGCAAAGCCCCGGCAGCCATTTCCGCCTGTTTTCTCGCCGCGTTCGACATTTCGACTTCCCAGGCGTCGTCATATCGCAGCGCAACAGGGCCTTTCATCCGCAACCGGCTGCCCGCCATCTGGTGCGCAGGCACGACTTTTGCACCCTCGGCGATCGGTTCTGCGATTGCCGATAGATCTACTCCGATCGCTGTAGCAATTCGCATCATCTCGGTCAGCGGGTCGCGCATAAGGTCTTCATATCGAACACGCACCGAGTGTTCCGCTGGAAGGCGGGTGCGCAACTTCTCTGCGACGCTGTTATACATCCGCCATCTCAGCGCAGTTCGAAGGGCAGAACGCGGCACAATCTTTTTCTGAACGCCTTTCGCGACATCGAGAGGAATTGCGCGGCCCATTGCATGCGCCACCGCGCGGGCGTCGCGCACCAAATGGATCACGCGCAGATCGACGTCCGGGTCCCGGCTCAAGGCAAGCGCACGCCCCGGCGCCTTGGACGAGTCCAGAACAACCGGCCGCCCGGTCTCGGCGCGAATTGCGGAAAACAGCGCACGTGATTGGGCAAGAAATGCGTTGAGCCTTCGGCCGCCGATCGTACGCGCAGGCGCATAAAGCGGCTCGAAAAGGCGCTGCAGTGAAAGATGGTCGTTCGGATCACAGGCTTCGGTCCATCGAGCCATAACCGGTGCCCACACATCACAATCCCTAAGCCGGCTGCCGCAGGCGCAAAACTCGTTCTCGTGCCAAACATGGCGACACATGGCTGAAATCTCGCCGGACCCGAATATCTCGGGATGCATACCCAGCATCATATCGAGCATAGTCGATCCACTGCGTCCGTAGCCGGCGATGTAGATAATCCTAGATTGCATGAAGGTCTCCAGCGGACGGCAAACGGTGTCTGTAAATTAACCCTGTTTCGCGGTCGACGCAGACCCCTTTTTGGGATAGCCTCTTCAATTATAACCTTTTTGTTTGGTTTGATAGTAAAATAGTAGCAGGGTGGTTATGCTGTTTCGTCTGATGATCCTCGCTTTGATTTTTTTCATGCCCGCTTCTGCGATGGCAGAACCTTATTCTTTTGTTTCGGGGGATACTTTGCTGGTGCGGGCGGGACGTTGGGACCACTCCACCCAGAACTTCAGTTTTTGGGACGGGGTCAGCGGCGAATACCGCATTTCATCCAGCGGTGAGATACAGATACCACTGGCCGGAACCATTATGGCCAGCGGCAAGACGGCAGACGACCTGTCCACGGCGATTTCGCTTCAGATTCAGCGCCGGATTGGTTTGACGTCGCCGCCGGAAGTTGCAATCGAGATCGCAGGACACCCTCCGATCTATGTTGGTGGGTTTGTCACAAACCCGGGGGCTTATCCATTTCGTCTTGGGATGACTGTTCAGCAAGCGGTGGCGCAGTCGGGAGGAGTTGGCTCGAGTGATGGTACTGAAGAAAACACCGAAAGAGAGCTGATCCGCCTGAGCGGCCAAATGCGCATACTGACGAACGAGATCGCCGCCCTCGAAGCCGAGGAGGCGCGGTTGGTGGCAGAGGTTGCTGCAATCGAGATACGGGCGGCAGACGGTACTCCAACTGTCAACGGCGAAGGTATTGATGGGATTGAGCGAGAGCTTTTCATCGCCCGACAAAGGTCTTTCGACACTCGAGAAGCCAATATCCAGGAACTGCAGGAAGTTGTGGCCGAGCAAGTGCTCCGTCTTGACGCCCAGCTTGAACTGCGCCAGCAACAAGTCGCACTTGCCCGTGAAGAAGCCGAAGTGATGGGCGAACTGAAAGATCGCGGTCTCGCCGCGCGCACGCGAGAAACGGCGGTTCTTTCTGACTTGGCCGGTATGGAAGTCCAATTGAGTGCTTTGGAAGTCGCACGGCTAAATGCCCAACAGCAGCTCAACTTGGCGCGCCGCGATGAGATCACGCTCTTCGACGAGGCGCGCCTCAGCCGTCTCGCTGCACTGCGAGATGTTAGAAACGACCTGACCAATCGTCGGGCGGAATTGGAGACCGCCAAAAAACTCTATGCCGAAGCGACTGTGCGGGGCACCGCTGGTGTCGAGTCAGACGAGGCAGTCAAAGTCGTCTACGTTATCTCACGAGAGGTAAACGGCGCGTTTGAACGTATCCAAGCCGACCCCACGACACGTCTGGCACCGCGCGACACACTTGAAATCACCGTCGAGGTCTTGCCACCTTCCGCAGGCAACTGAATGTTCCCCCAAGAGTATTTCGTGAGGTCGTTTCCTTGAGCCGTTTGCGCATTCTGCTCCCGTTTGTAGGGGGCAAAACTATCGGCGGCAGCCATATCTCAGCCCTCAAGCTGGTGACTGGGCTGGACCGAAACCGTTTCAAGCCAACTGTTTTGTTACACGACCTCGATGGGTCAGGTCCGGGACCACTGGGAGACTATATCCATTCGCAGGGCCTTGAATACCGGACACTGGCGGATGTTGCGATCATTGCCCCGTCGCACAGCAAGACCGAAAGGTCTATATCGGTAGGAACCTATCTTACCCGAACGTTGCCCACGTTGCGCCGCTTTCTCAAGGAGGGAGCCTATGACATCGTCCACACAAACGACGGGCGGATGCATGTTAATTGGGCTGCCCCAGCACGCCTCGCCGGGTGCCGCTTGCTCTGGCATCATCGCGAGGATCCGAAAGGCTTTGGGGTCAACACAATTGCACCCTTTCTTGCAAACCGGATCGTGACCGTCTCAAATTTTGCGCGCCCGGCACACCCTCTCTTGCCAGTCAGACGCCGCACCCATGTCGTCTACAGCCCGTTTGAATTCGAAGAACAGCCTGACCGTGTGGCGGCCCGTGCCGCGCTGCTTAAAGAAATCAAAGCAGGAGAGAACGCGTTGCTCCTGGGCTTTTTCGGATCTCTGGTCCCGCGCAAGCAACCAATTGCTTTCGTGGAAGCAGTGGCAGAAACGATAAAGGCTCTGCCTGGCCGCGAGGTTCATGGTCTATTTTTTGGTGAGGCGATTTTGCCCCACGCGCCGCTGGACCGCGAAGCTCTGGCATTGGCCGAGCGTCTCGGGATCGGCAAAAATATTCACCTGATGGGTTTCAGACGACCGATCAACGGACCGATGGCGGCAATGGATGCCACAGTTGTGACGGCTCTAAACGAACCTTTTGGTCGAACATTGATCGAAGCGATGCATTTGGGCGTTCCGGTGATTGCCACCCGGCACGGCGGCAACATCGAAGCCATTCAGGACGGCAAGACAGGCCGGCTTGTGCCGGTAGGGGACCCAAGAGCCATTGCAGATGCAATCATGCATCTTGAAAGCGACCCGGAAAACCGCGCAGCCATTGTCGCGGAAGCCCGCGCGAACCTCATCAGTCGCTACGGCACAGAACGCCACATTGAACAGCTCAGCCAAATATATGACGACCTCGCGCCAGCAAGCCGAATACGATTTCCTGCTGTCACCTGAACCTACACGGAATGCATGACGCTCATGCCGGAACATATCGCTTATCACATAACAGCCCCGACCATGTTACAGTTGCGGGCATTTGTTGAGATGTGCCTTCCCGGCAAAGACTCTGGTGAACTGTGGCCGCCGAGCGCCGACGTATTTGAGAGCCCTCCTGTTTTTGGTGAAATCACAACGGAGCGCGTGAGGCTGGATCACCATCGGGATGCAAGCGGATTGCACCGTCCAGCAGTATGTACCAGCGACCATTGTGTTGACAGAAACCCGAGCGCAGACGAATGGAACAGGCCTCCAGCCGCGAACCTCGGCGATTTTGTCGTGGCTGCTGAATGATGGGGAAGCGTCTAGCAATTCTGCTCACGGGGCTCGGTGCCGGAGGGGCCGAACGGGTAGTGATGTTGCTTGCAAATCACTGGGTGGCACAAGGTCACGAGGTTCACATAATCAGCTTTGATGCGCCCGATGCCCCTGTCTACTTTGACGTGCCGCCGACTGTCGCGCTTCACCGCCTCGACCTTTCCCATCCTGGGCTGGGGCCGCTGCGAGTCCTCCGCCGGCTCATGGCTCTCCGACGGGTTCTCGTGAAAATTGAGCCAGATACGTTGATTTCATTTCTGACCAAGAACAATGTCCTGGCTTTGCTTTCGACGTGGGGGCGCTCGATACACACAGTCGTTTGCGAGCGCAACAACCCTATGCGCCAAGAGGCAAATAGCCTCTGGGGCAGGCTGCTGGCCCGCCTCTATCCTTTGGCAGACGCCATCGTGATGCAGACACGGGCAAGCCTCGTTTGTTTGCCGAAAGGTGTCGAAAGTGCCGCCTTTGTCATTCCCAATCCTATCGAGACGCCAACTGCACTCCCGCCCGAAGAGAGCGAGCCCAAAATCCTTGTGGCCGTAGGCCGCCTGGTGTCGCAGAAAGGGTTTGACCTATTGATCGATGCCTTTGCCCTAATTCAGGATGAATTCTCCGACTGGCAGCTCAAGATTTTTGGTGATGGACCACTGCGTGACAGCCTAGCATCCAGAATTTCCGCATGTGGCGGCAGCGAGCGTATCTTCCTTGCTGGCCAGACCGATACGCCTGGTGCATGGATCAGGGAAGGTCATGCTTTTGTGCTCTCGTCGCGCTTTGAGGGATTTCCCAACGTTCTTGGCGAGGCCATGGCGGCAGGGATGCCCGTAGTGAGTTTCGACTGCCCTTTCGGACCGGCCGAGATGGTAACCGACGGTGTAGACGGCCTGCTCGTTCCCGACGGTGATGTTGAGGAGTTGGCAAACGCGCTGCGCCGTTTGCTGTCCAACCGGGACTTCCGCGCAAAACTGGCAAATGAAGCGCGAAAGAGTAGCACCAGATTCACAGTGCCACGCGTCGCCGCTCAATGGGATGCGCTTCTTAACACCCTTGGAGAAACGAAGCGGGACCGGTGATCTGTTATTCAACAGGAAGCCGCCAAGCACCCCATACTCAAAGCCATGAAGCGCGACGATATCCACAAGTTCATGGGCAGAAAGCCGTGACGTATCATTGGTTTTTGGTGCCAGACAATCTCACGAAGCTCGTGACGGAGGCGGCCTAGCGTGCCGTCGGGATAGCTCTCCCAAGCTTTTCCAACGTTGCTTCCAATTCATCCAGGCTCTCTATCTGGGCATGGGGCGCGTATGCCTTATCAGGCGGTGGTGCCGTATGGACGCGGCCTTCGCGGCAAATCTGGATCGCGTGCCACCCTCGCGCTCGCGGTGTGACGAAATCCTTAAGTGCGTTGTCAGCAACATAAACAAGAGGAGCCCCACCAGCCGCCGCCTCCATTTCCAGAAATGCCCGTGGATGCGGTTTCGAGAATTCAGGCCCCCACGCAGCGGTTGGCCGCAACACCTTAAATTGCGGGGCAATCCCAAGCGCCGAAACCTTGGCCCGTTGCATCCGCTCAGGGCCATCGGTGATCAGCCCTAGGTCTGTGCACGGAGAAAGCCGGTCAAGACATCGCCTTGCATCGTCGCAAAGTGCAATCTGCGGGGTATGGTTGCGATACCTTGTAACAAGATCATCGATCATCCCGTCATCCTTAGGCAGGCCAAGCGCTGCCAGCGCCTCGTCGAAAATCCGTTGACGCCAACCCGCAAGAAACGCGGCCCGGCACCAAGCACCAAAGCCAACACATCCCGTTGTTTCTTCAATGTAACTATCGAGAGATGCATAGCCGGAGAACGCAAAATCCCGCTCGAGATACAGCGTGTCGTCCAAATCGAATACGATCAAGATAGCCCCCGGAAAACGGCGGCGTCATAACGCAGCATTTCAACCCCGTCGGTCCAGTTGTCATGCGCAGCTGAAGTACCGATCGTGACTTCTTCCAAGAGCCAGCGGGCAAAGGTTGCCCCTGCTGCATCGGCAAGTGGATAGCCGCCGCCGAACCGAGCATTGATTTCAAGGACCTTTGGACCATGCTCGGGATCGTCGATCACCTGAAAACATGATACACCGCGCAGACCAGGAAGGGCGGCAGAAATGCCCTCTGCAATCGCCTTCAGGTCAGCACGCCGTTCAGTGCGACCCTTCTCGACTTCCCCGGCGCGTATCGACAACCGGATATGCGGGATCACTGTTCTGAGTTCACCACGGGTCGACAAACATGTTGATTGTGTATTCCGGTCCTCCGAGACAATCCTGCGCGATCATGGGTTCATCAGTATGATCTGGTAAATCCCCAGGATGGTTGATCACAGCCAACCCACGACTTGCGCTGCCTCCCGACGGCTTGAGAAAAACCGGCCAGGACAGGAGGTCCGGCTTGGCGCGCAAAGCCTCCAATGCGTGCGTGCAGGGCACTGGGACACCCGCGGCACTCAGCACCTCGGCGGTTCGGGCCTTATCGCGGACCACCGAGATTGTTTCGGGGTCTGAGACATGAACCCGAGCGCCGATTTGAGCAAAGTCCTCGGCCGCCTCGGCCAGCGGCGCCAGCTCCGGGTCGATTGTCGGAACGACCAGTCTTGCACCTGTCTCAGCCGCAATTGCCAAAACAACATCAACATACGAAGGATCATCGCATCGTGGTACCGCGTATGCTCCGTCGGCTCGCGCACAGGCCGCCGAAAGATCAGGTGCAAGATCGCAGGCAAACACACGCGAGTCGATCCCGAGCCCACGTGCGGCAGTCCGAAAGCACTCCAACAACTCAACCCGTCGTCCTGCCGATGTGAGCAACACGCCGACTTGATCCTTGACTGTTTCTTTCATCGAAACCTCATGCGTGCTCCCCTTAGGAGGACCGTATACTGTCATACCTCGAAATTGCAGCGATACTGGAACGTGGCCACAATATTTCACGGGAACTTAAACCGTTACCATTGGTATCGCCCCGTGCGACCCTTAGGCCAATGGATGTGGCAGCAAGGCAGACCTCTGCCTCCATAAAGGTCGCTAAGGTCACCCAAACGCACTTTCATGAACCAAAGAGCGCATGCCTGACCCGCACTGACCGCCAAGGTCGAACGCGGGCCGAATGCCGCAACCTACGATCGATTGATGGGCGGATTGTACTCGCGCATAACCTCAAGCGGCCGTTTCTGCGAATAGGCGACCATAGCCTCGGGATCCGGGTAACCCACCGCCATGAAGAACACCGGCCGTTCGTACCCCTTCAGACCCAGAACTTCCTGCGCGCGCTTTTCATGGGCCTCAATATCCGGCCAATTGCAGATGCAAGAGCTCAATCCGAGGGTTTCCAGCGCGTATGAGAAAGACATCGCAGCAAGGGAGCCATCAATGTAAATCACGTGCCGGTCCTTTTCGCTGTAGAACGCATCAAGCGACCCCAGAACGACCACCATCACGGGTATATTGTGCTTCCACCCAATGGTTCCCCCGGGCAACGATGCGACCTGTTCGACAGTTTCAGGATCATCAAACACGAGAAAGCGGAAAGGTTGCCGGTTACAGGCACTGGGCGACAAACCGGCCACCGTAAACGCCTTGTCCAGCAATTCACGCGGTACTGGCTTTTGCTCGAACCACCGCACCGATCGACGCTTAAGAGCCAATTGCTCCAGCTGCTCGTACGAGACCGGATGATCATCAAGAAGACGCTTGTAAGGGATCCGTTTCGCCTCGGCGCTGTTGCCGGCCGGTGCCGGGCATTTCTCAAATACCTCACGCGCATGATCAAGGACCGGGTCAGCAGCCACAGCACCAAAATAAGCACGCAAAACGTCGTGAGCCCAAAGCAGAGACTCGGCCGTACTTTCGTCAGCGTGCGAAGGTTCGGAAACGATCTTGCGGTAAACGTTAACCGTTTCGAGAATGTAGTCCTTGGCAAACACCGGACGCCGAGGCCGCATCAACAGACCTTTCTCCAGACGGTGCACATTCCGGCGCATCAAAAAGACGTTGGCATCATCCTCTTGAAGTTCCGCATGATATTTTGCGAGCCCAAGCAGAACCGCTCGTTCCTCGCGCCTAAATTGCCGTGACAACAAGGAATAATACGCCGTGGCAAGGGGTTTGGCGGACGAGGCAAATTTCAGACCGCTTGTCTGAACCGACGTGGCCAATCGGGCCGCTCCGGACTCCTTCAAAAGAAGACGGGCATTGCGCAGCCGGTCGACTTGGCTTTCCGGCAAAAAATTCTTCACCAACGTTTTCATCTCAAATCGATCTCCGTAAACAAATCTTGTTCAGCCCTCATACACGCACCACGCGCGCACAATGCCTGCTCATATTGCTCTTTGTTTCCCATTCGGATTCGTTCTGCCTCGAATCATAGGATCCGTCGGCGACAGAACAGGTCGGTGCAAACGGCCCTCACGGACCATTCCAGTATCGGCACAGGTCAGTCCATATCGCGAAAGAGAAAGGTCCAGGCCAATGGCCGACACCGGACCACCTTCAGAAAATAAACCGTTTCGAACCGGACTTAGGCGTCCCGACACAGCCTTCCCCTCTCCACGAGCGCGAAACGCGATCATTTCGCAGGGCAAAACCTGTCCAAGACTGGGAACTGCAACACCGTTCATCACCACAACCACCCGAGCTCGCCATACGCGACCACCTCGGCAACACTAAAAACCTCAAGAAGCTTCCAGCAAAAAAAACCAAAACGCAACTTGTATCGATGGCAAATCAACGCCACGGAAAATCCAAAATGCCACGGTGCTCCGGCCCCAAGAAGACTTCAGCCGGGTGGGATTGCGACCAGCCATTGCAAGCAGTTGGCTATGTCGAAGCTTTTTGCTTCTGTCCTCCGAGAATAGTATGCAGCCTAGGTGGCGCATCGGCACCCGCCCAGTCGGTGATATCGATGCAGCGGAAATCCCCACATGCAACAGTGAATCTGGACCCGTTGACAGCTTGGACCTGCCCTGGCAGCCCAATGAAGTAACCGTCTTGTGGGTGCGGGGCAGCCAAGTTCAGGGTCAGACGTGTTCCGTCCGCGGTGTAAGTAAAAGCTCCTGGATAAGGCGGGCCTGCAGCGCGGATCAATCGCTCTATCTCCGCTGCGGGCTTTGACCAATCGATATACCCATCCTCAGGGCGCCGCCGTGCGCAGACACTGGCTTTGCTTTCGTCCTGGGGTTCCGAAGGGATCTCGCCTTCAGCAATTCGCGTAACCAACGGCGGCAACATCTCGGCCAGTGCGCTTATCTGTTTTGCATACAGGCTTGCAGCTGTTTCTTGGTTTGGATCAATTTTGATCAGGCGTTGATCTGCAATTGGCCCGGTATCTGCACCGTCGCCCAGCCAGAACAATGTCGCACCCGTTTCCCTCTCGCCCAAAAGGATCGTCCATGGAATTACGCCACGCCCGCGAAGACGGGGTAGAGCCGAAGGATGGAAACCTAGGCAGCCTATCCGTGGAATACCCAGAAGGGCTGGGCTGCAGAGTTGCGACCACCCGATCACAAGCACGAGGTCAGGATCGATGCTGGAGATGAGGGCCAGAGTTTCAGGTGCTTCGGACTTTGGCGTTCGATGCAGGGGCACCTCATACTCAGTGCAGATAGGCTCGAGGTCAAAAAAATCGGAATGCCGATGCGACAAGTCGAGCGGGAGTGTAATGACCAGATCTGGCACATGGCCCGCCGCACATAGGGCATTCAGCGCCTTTGCCGAACCCTCAACCGCACCGATAAAGACTGTTCTCAAAGTGATGGCCTCCTGATGTTCTGACATGGTGCCGGGACTAACCAAACCGCGACCGAGCAGGCGCTCTGTCCGATGAAAAATGGGAAGTCGTCAGCGCACTGCTTTGTTGATCCTAGCTATCACCTCTGACGCCAAGCTTTCGGGGCGGTACCCGTGCGGCTCGCGCGTTGAACTAAACACTCCATACTCCTGAAAGTTCTTGACCCGCGTTCGCAAGTTACAAAAAGCACTGCCAGCAACCAAAACGTCGCCTTTTCGATTTAACTGTATGAATTTACTCGGGTTAACCTGCCATGTAACGGAACCCCTGTAAACCGCTGTCCGCTGACACCAACTAAGGCGTGAAAGGCAACAAGGACCGAGGCAAAGTTGGTCTTAAAGGGTGAGATTTAATTCCGGACTCTGGTTGGCGACGCGTCTGATCTATTTTAGTCGCGAGACATCTAGCCTGTGCCTTTGTCGCTCTAATTCCTGAAAGCGCAGGACAATCCGCGGGCGAGTATCAGGGTACTTTGGGTTTGATTGTACAAACCAGCCGGGATGGTGAGTGCTGAGCTCCTCTAGTTGTTGTTTTGGATTTTCCGTGGCGTTGATTTGCCATCGATACAAGTTGCGTTTTGGTTTTTTTTGCTGGAAGCTTCTTGAGGTTTTTAGTGTTGCCGAGGTGGTCGCGTATGGCGAGCTCGGGTGGTTGTGGTGATGAACGGTGTTGCAGTTCCCAGTCTTGGACAGGTTTTGCCCTGCGAAATGATCGCGTTTCGCGCTCGTGGAGAGGGGAAGGCTGTGTCGGGACGCCTAAGTCCGGTTCGAAACGGTTTATTTTCTGAAGGTGGTCCGGTGTCGGCCATTGGCCTGGACCTTTCTCTTTCGCGATATGGACTGACCTGTGCCGATACTGGAATGGTCCGTGAGGGCCGTTTGCACCGACCTGTTCTGTCGCCGACGGATCCTATGATTCGAGGCAGAACGAATCCGAATGGGAAACAAAGAGCAATATGAGCAGGCATTGTGCGCGCGTGGTGCGTGTATGAGGGCTGAACAAGATTTGTTTACGGAGATCGATTTGAGATGAAAACGTTGGTGAAGAATTTTTTGCCGGAAAGCCAAGTCGACCGGCTGCGCAATGCCCGTCTTCTTTTGAAGGAGTCCGGAGCGGCCCGATTGGCCACGTCGGTTCAGACAAGCGGTCTGAAATTTGCCTCGTCCGCCAAACCCCTTGCCACGGCGTATTATTCCTTGTTGTCACGGCAATTTAGGCGCGAGGAACGAGCGGTTCTGCTTGGGCTCGCAAAATATCATGCGGAACTTCAAGAGGATGATGCCAACGTCTTTTTGATGCGCCGGAATGTGCACCGTCTGGAGAAAGGTCTGTTGATGCGGCCTCGGCGTCCGGTGTTTGCCAAGGACTACATTCTCGAAACGGTTAACGTTTACCGCAAGATCGTTTCCGAACCTTCGCACGCTGACGAAAGTACGGCCGAGTCTCTGCTTTGGGCTCACGACGTTTTGCGTGCTTATTTTGGTGCTGTGGCTGCTGACCCGGTCCTTGATCATGCGCGTGAGGTATTTGAGAAATGCCCGGCACCGGCCGGCAACAGCGCCGAGGCGAAACGGATCCCTTACAAGCGTCTTCTTGATGATCATCCGGTCTCGTACGAGCAGCTGGAGCAATTGGCTCTTAAGCGTCGATCGGTGCGGTGGTTCGAGCAAAAGCCAGTACCGCGTGAATTGCTGGACAAGGCGTTTACGGTGGCCGGTTTGTCGCCCAGTGCCTGTAACCGGCAACCTTTCCGCTTTCTCGTGTTTGATGATCCTGAAACTGTCGAACAGGTCGCATCGTTGCCCGGGGGAACCATTGGGTGGAAGCACAATATACCCGTGATGGTGGTCGTTCTGGGGTCGCTTGATGCGTTCTACAGCGAAAAGGACCGGCACGTGATTTACATTGATGGCTCCCTTGCTGCGATGTCTTTCTCATACGCGCTGGAAACCCTCGGATTGAGCTCTTGCATCTGCAATTGGCCGGATATTGAGGCCCATGAAAAGCGCGCGCAGGAAGTTCTGGGTCTGAAGGGGTACGAACGGCCGGTGTTCTTCATGGCGGTGGGTTACCCGGATCCCGAGGCTATGGTCGCCTATTCGCAGAAACGGCCGCTTGAGGTTATGCGCGAGTACAATCCGCCCATCAATCGATCGTAGGTTGCGGCATTCGGCCCGCGTTCGACCTTGGCGGTCAGTGCGGGTCAGGCATGCGCTCTTTGGTTCATGAAAGTGCGTTTGGGTGACCTTAGCGACTCCTTTATGGAGGCAGAGGTCTGCCTTGCTGCCACATCCATTGGCCTAAGGGTCGCACGGGGCGATACCAATGGTAACGGTTTAAGTTCCCGTGAAATATTGTGGCCACGTTCCAGTATCGCTGCAATTTCGAGGTATGACAGTATACGGTCCTCCTAAGGGGGAGCACGCATGAGGTTTCGATGAAAGAAACAGTCAAGGATCAAGTCGGCGTGTTGCTCACATCGGCAGGACGACGGGTTGAGTTGTTGGAGTGCTTTCGGACTGCCGCACGTGGGCTCGGGATCGACTCGCGTGTGTTTGCCTGCGATCTTGCACCTGATCTTTCGGCGGCCTGTGCGCGAGCCGACGGAGCATACGCGGTACCACGATGCGATGATCCTTCGTATGTTGATGTTGTTTTGGCAATTGCGGCTGAGACAGGTGCAAGACTGGTCGTTCCGACAATCGACCCGGAGCTGGCGCCGCTGGCCGAGGCGGCCGAGGACTTTGCTCAAATCGGCGCTCGGGTTCATGTCTCAGACCCCGAAACAATCTCGGTGGTCCGCGATAAGGCCCGAACCGCCGAGGTGCTGAGTGCCGCGGGTGTCCCAGTGCCCTGCACGCACGCATTGGAGGCTTTGCGCGCCAAGCCGGACCTCCTGTCCTGGCCGGTTTTTCTCAAGCCGTCGGGAGGCAGCGCAAGTCGTGGGTTGGCTGTGATCAACCATCCTGGGGATTTACCAGATCATACTGATGAACCCATGATCGCGCAGGATTGTCTCGGAGGACCGGAATACACAATCAACATGTTTGTCGACTCCCGTGGTGAACTCAGAACAGTGATCCCGCATATCCGGTTGTCGATACGCGCCGGGGAAGTCGAGAAGGGTCGCACTGAACGGCGTGCTGACCTGAAGGCGATTGCAGAGGGCATTTCTGCCGCCCTTCCTGGTCTGCGCGGTGTATCATGTTTTCAGGTGATCGACGATCCCGAGCATGGTCCAAAGGTCCTTGAAATCAATGCTCGGTTCGGCGGCGGCTATCCACTTGCCGATGCAGCAGGGGCAACCTTTGCCCGCTGGCTCTTGGAAGAAGTCACGATCGGTACTTCAGCTGCGCATGACAACTGGACCGACGGGGTTGAAATGCTGCGTTATGACGCCGCCGTTTTCCGGGGGCTATCTTGATCGTATTCGATTTGGACGACACGCTGTATCTCGAGCGGGATTTTGCGTTCTCCGGCTATGCATCTCTCGATAGTTACATTGAAGAAACAACGGGATGTGTTGGCTTTGGTGCTTGGTGCCGGGCCGCGTTTCTTGCGGGTTGGCGTCAACGGATTTTCGACGAGGCGCTGGCAGCGCTTGGCCTGCCTAAGGATGACGGGATGATCGATGATCTTGTTACAAGGTATCGCAACCATACCCCGCAGATTGCACTTTGCGACGATGCAAGGCGATGTCTTGACCGGCTTTCTCCGTGCACAGACCTAGGGCTGATCACCGATGGCCCTGAGCGGATGCAACGGGCCAAGGTTTCGGCGCTTGGGATTGCCCCGCAATTTAAGGTGTTGCGGCCAACCGCTGCGTGGGGGCCTGAATTCTCGAAACCGCATCCACGGGCATTTCTGGAAATGGAGGCGGCGGCTGGTGGGGCTCCTCTTGTTTATGTTGCTGACAACGCACTTAAGGATTTCGTCACACCGCGAGCGCGAGGGTGGCACGCGATCCAGATTTGCCGCGAAGGCCGCGTCCATACGGCACCACCGCCTGATAAGGCATACGCGCCCCATGCCCAGATAGAGAGCCTGGATGAATTGGAAGCAACGTTGGAAAAGCTTGGGAGAGCTATCCCGACGGCACGCTAGGCCGCCTCCGTCACGAGCTTCGTGAGATTGTCTGGCACCAAAAACCAATGATACGTCACGGCTTTCTGCCCATGAACTTGTGGATATCGTCGCGCTTCATGGCTTTGAGTATGGGGTGCTTGGCGGCTTCCTGTTGAATAACAGATCACCGGTCCCGCTTCGTTTCTCCAAGGGTGTTAAGAAGCGCATCCCATTGAGCGGCGACGCGTGGCACTGTGAATCTGGTGCTACTCTTTCGCGCTTCATTTGCCAGTTTTGCGCGGAAGTCCCGGTTGGACAGCAAACGGCGCAGCGCGTTTGCCAACTCCTCAACATCACCGTCGGGAACGAGCAGGCCGTCTACACCGTCGGTTACCATCTCGGCCGGTCCGAAAGGGCAGTCGAAACTCACTACGGGCATCCCTGCCGCCATGGCCTCGCCAAGAACGTTGGGAAATCCCTCAAAGCGCGACGAGAGCACAAAAGCATGACCTTCCCTGATCCATGCACCAGGCGTATCGGTCTGGCCAGCAAGGAAGATACGCTCGCTGCCGCCACATGCGGAAATTCTGGATGCTAGGCTGTCACGCAGTGGTCCATCACCAAAAATCTTGAGCTGCCAGTCGGAGAATTCATCCTGAATTAGGGCAAAGGCATCGATCAATAGGTCAAACCCTTTCTGCGACACCAGGCGGCCTACGGCCACAAGGATTTTGGGCTCGCTCTCTTCGGGCGGGAGTGCAGTTGGCGTCTCGATAGGATTGGGAATGACAAAGGCGGCACTTTCGACACCTTTCGGCAAACAAACGAGGCTTGCCCGTGTCTGCATCACGATGGCGTCTGCCAAAGGATAGAGGCGGGCCAGCAGCCTGCCCCAGAGGCTATTTGCCTCTTGGCGCATAGGGTTGTTGCGCTCGCAAACGACTGTGTGTATCGAGCGCCCCCACGTCGAAAGCAAAGCCAGGACATTGTTCTTGGTCAGAAATGAAATCAACGTATCTGGCTCAATTTTCACGAGAACCCGTCGGAGAGCCATGAGCCGGCGGAGGACTCGCAGCGGCCCCAGCCCAGGATGGGAAAGGTCGAGGCGGTGAAGCGCGACAGTCGGCGGCACGTCAAAGTAGACAGGGGCATCGGGCGCATCAAAGCTGATTATGTGAACCTCGTGACCTTGTGCCACCCAGTGATTTGCAAGCAACATCACTACCCGTTCGGCCCCTCCGGCACCGAGCCCCGTGAGCAGAATTGCTAGACGCTTCCCCATCATTCAGCAGCCACGACAAAATCGCCGAGGTTCGCGGCTGGAGGCCTGTTCCATTCGTCTGCGCTCGGGTTTCTGTCAACACAATGGTCGCTGGTACATACTGCTGGACGGTGCAATCCGCTTGCATCCCGATGGTGATCCAGCCTCACGCGCTCCGTTGTGATTTCACCAAAAACAGGAGGGCTCTCAAATACGTCGGCGCTCGGCGGCCACAGTTCACCAGAGTCTTTGCCGGGAAGGCACATCTCAACAAATGCCCGCAACTGTAACATGGTCGGGGCTGTTATGTGATAAGCGATATGTTCCGGCATGAGCGTCATGCATTCCGTGTAGGTTCAGGTGACAGCAGGAAATCGTATTCGGCTTGCTGGCGCGAGGTCGTCATATATTTGGCTGAGCTGTTCAATGTGGCGTTCTGTGCCGTAGCGACTGATGAGGTTCGCGCGGGCTTCCGCGACAATGGCTGCGCGGTTTTCCGGGTCGCTTTCAAGATGCATGATTGCATCTGCAATGGCTCTTGGGTCCCCTACCGGCACAAGCCGGCCTGTCTTGCCGTCCTGAATGGCTTCGATGTTGCCGCCGTGCCGGGTGGCAATCACCGGAACGCCCAAATGCATCGCTTCGATCAATGTTCGACCAAAAGGTTCGTTTAGAGCCGTCACAACTGTGGCATCCATTGCCGCCATCGGTCCGTTGATCGGTCGTCTGAAACCCATCAGGTGAATATTTTTGCCGATCCCGAGACGCTCGGCCAATGCCAGAGCTTCGCGGTCCAGCGGCGCGTGGGGCAAAATCGCCTCACCAAAAAATAGACCATGAACCTCGCGGCCAGGCAGAGCCTTTATCGTTTCTGCCACTGCTTCCACGAAAGCAATTGGTTGCTTGCGCGGGACCAGAGATCCGAAAAAGCCCAGGAGCAACGCGTTCTCTCCTGCTTTGATTTCTTTAAGCAGCGCGGCACGGGCCGCCACACGGTCAGGCTGTTCTTCGAATTCAAACGGGCTGTAGACGACATGGGTGCGGCGTCTGACTGGCAAGAGAGGGTGTGCCGGGCGCGCAAAATTTGAGACGGTCACGATCCGGTTTGCAAGAAAGGGTGCAATTGTGTTGACCCCAAAGCCTTTCGGATCCTCGCGATGATGCCAGAGCAAGCGGCACCCGGCGAGGCGTGCTGGGGCAGCCCAATTAACATGCATCCGCCCGTCGTTTGTGTGGACGATGTCATAGGCTCCCTCCTTGAGAAAGCGGCGCAACGTGGGCAACGTTCGGGTAAGATAGGTTCCTACCGATATAGACCTTTCGGTCTTGCTGTGCGACGGGGCAATGATCGCAACATCCGCCAGTGTCCGGTATTCAAGGCCCTGCGAATGGATATAGTCTCCCAGTGGTCCCGGACCTGACCCATCGAGGTCGTGTAACAAAACAGTTGGCTTGAAACGGTTTCGGTCCAGCCCAGTCACCAGCTTGAGGGCTGAGATATGGCTGCCGCCGATAGTTTTGCCCCCTACAAACGGGAGCAGAATGCGCAAACGGCTCAAGGAAACGACCTCACGAAATACTCTTGGGGGAACATTCAGTTGCCTGCGGAAGGTGGCAAGACCTCGACGGTGATTTCAAGTGTGTCGCGCGGTGCCAGACGTGTCGTGGGGTCGGCTTGGATACGTTCAAACGCGCCGTTTACCTCTCGTGAGATAACGTAGACGACTTTGACTGCCTCGTCTGACTCGACACCAGCGGTGCCCCGCACAGTCGCTTCGGCATAGAGTTTTTTGGCGGTCTCCAATTCCGCCCGACGATTGGTCAGGTCGTTTCTAACATCTCGCAGTGCAGCGAGACGGCTGAGGCGCGCCTCGTCGAAGAGCGTGATCTCATCGCGGCGCGCCAAGTTGAGCTGCTGTTGGGCATTTAGCCGTGCGACTTCCAAAGCACTCAATTGGACTTCCATACCGGCCAAGTCAGAAAGAACCGCCGTTTCTCGCGTGCGCGCGGCGAGACCGCGATCTTTCAGTTCGCCCATCACTTCGGCTTCTTCACGGGCAAGTGCGACTTGTTGCTGGCGCAGTTCAAGCTGGGCGTCAAGACGGAGCACTTGCTCGGCCACAACTTCCTGCAGTTCCTGGATATTGGCTTCTCGAGTGTCGAAAGACCTTTGTCGGGCGATGAAAAGCTCTCGCTCAATCCCATCAATACCTTCGCCGTTGACAGTTGGAGTACCGTCTGCCGCCCGTATCTCGATTGCAGCAACCTCTGCCACCAACCGCGCCTCCTCGGCTTCGAGGGCGGCGATCTCGTTCGTCAGTATGCGCATTTGGCCGCTCAGGCGGATCAGCTCTCTTTCGGTGTTTTCTTCAGTACCATCACTCGAGCCAACTCCTCCCGACTGCGCCACCGCTTGCTGAACAGTCATCCCAAGACGAAATGGATAAGCCCCCGGGTTTGTGACAAACCCACCAACATAGATCGGAGGGTGTCCTGCGATCTCGATTGCAACTTCCGGCGGCGACGTCAAACCAATCCGGCGCTGAATCTGAAGCGAAATCGCCGTGGACAGGTCGTCTGCCGTCTTGCCGCTGGCCATAATGGTTCCGGCCAGTGGTATCTGTATCTCACCGCTGGATGAAATGCGGTATTCGCCGCTGACCCCGTCCCAAAAACTGAAGTTCTGGGTGGAGTGGTCCCAACGTCCCGCCCGCACCAGCAAAGTATCCCCCGAAACAAAAGAATAAGGTTCTGCCATCGCAGAAGCGGGCATGAAAAAAATCAAAGCGAGGATCATCAGACGAAACAGCATAACCACCCTGCTACTATTTTACTATCAAACCAAACAAAAAGGTTATAATTGAAGAGGCTATCCCAAAAAGGGGTCTGCGTCGACCGCGAAACAGGGTTAATTTACAGACACCGTTTGCCGTCCGCTGGAGACCTTCATGCAATCTAGGATTATCTACATCGCCGGCTACGGACGCAGTGGATCGACTATGCTCGATATGATGCTGGGTATGCATCCCGAGATATTCGGGTCCGGCGAGATTTCAGCCATGTGTCGCCATGTTTGGCACGAGAACGAGTTTTGCGCCTGCGGCAGCCGGCTTAGGGATTGTGATGTGTGGGCACCGGTTATGGCTCGATGGACCGAAGCCTGTGATCCGAACGACCATCTTTCACTGCAGCGCCTTTTCGAGCCGCTTTATGCGCCTGCGCGTACGATCGGCGGCCGAAGGCTCAACGCATTTCTTGCCCAATCACGTGCGCTGTTTTCCGCAATTCGCGCCGAGACCGGGCGGCCGGTTGTTCTGGACTCGTCCAAGGCGCCGGGGCGTGCGCTTGCCTTGAGCCGGGACCCGGACGTCGATCTGCGCGTGATCCATTTGGTGCGCGACGCCCGCGCGGTGGCGCATGCAATGGGCCGCGCAATTCCTCTCGATGTCGCGAAAGGCGTTCAGAAAAAGATTGTGCCGCGTTCTGCCCTTCGAACTGCGCTGAGATGGCGGATGTATAACAGCGTCGCAGAGAAGTTGCGCACCCGCCTTCCAGCGGAACACTCGGTGCGTGTTCGATATGAAGACCTTATGCGCGACCCGCTGACCGAGATGATGCGAATTGCTACAGCGATCGGAGTAGATCTATCGGCAATCGCAGAACCGATCGCCGAGGGTGCAAAAGTCGTGCCTGCGCACCAGATGGCGGGCAGCCGGTTGCGGATGAAAGGCCCTGTTGCGCTGCGATATGACGACGCCTGGGAAGTCGAAATGTCGAACGCGGCGAGAAAACAGGCGGAAATGGCTGCCGGGGCTTTGCTCCGGCGCTACCGGTACATCGAATAGGCAACGCGTGGCAGGCTGAGACTCATCGCCAGTGCCAGGGGAACATGCCAGAACCGGGCATAAAAATGGGCGAAAGCGTTCAGCAAAAGAGCGAACAAAATAACTGTGACCAGTGTCAAAGCGCCCAACATGCGGCTTTCGGGGGACCTGTACGCAACTATCCCCAAGGCCAAAGCTGAAAGGAAAAACCGGAGAGGCCAAGTAGCGACAAGACCCCGCCTTCCGACAGAACCAGCAAATAGGTATTGTGCACCGGAGCGCCGTAGGAACTGAACGTCCGGTACTGGTCGGCGCCAAGACCGAGCCACACGGTTTCATTTGAAAGCTGAAACGCCTCCTGCATCAGTGCGAAACGGTCCATAAAGGTTCCCGCCTGCTCGATATCTACCGATGACAAGGCACCGAATACACGCCTCTGAAAAACCTCGGGCAGGAACAAATCGCCAAACTGCAGGACGGTCGCGGAAAAAATCGCCGCAAGGAGTGCAGCCGCGACGATGGTTCGAACGCCTCCCGCAAGCAAAAGTATCATGCCTGTCCCCAAAGTTGCCGCGCCAAACCCGGTATTTGATCCGGTAAGCATCAGCCCGTAGACCAAAATAGCCATAATGGCCACAAAATGCACGAGACCGAATATTCCCACTATCCGCAGATAGACGCTAAACGTGATCGCGATTGCCGCCATGGCGCCCGCTGCGTTTTCACGCTCCAGAAGCGAGCGGAGACGCCCGCTGCCCGAAACCAGCATTGGATTGGCGTCGGGCACAAAAACAATCAAGTAGATACCAAACAACATGATTGCTGAGACGGAGTAGATCAGAACTCGCATCAGCAGAAATGTCTCTTCCAGACGTCGGCACGAAATGATTATGGGAATGAGAACCAGCGAGTAGAAATATTGAACAAAGGCAATGAGCCCGTCGACTGGATCGCCCTGCACGATCGAACCGAGCAGCAACCCTCCGAGAAACAGCATGAGCGAGAAGAGCCAGAGCGATGTTGCCGGCCCAAAAAATCGCAACGGCACGCTGCGGTTCAGCAGCATAACTATCACCGTCAGAAAGCCAAAAAAATCACTGGCTGTAAAATAGGCCATTTCAAGACGGAAATAGTTCATCGGTGACAGCGCGACCGTAGCGCCCGCCAGATACAGTTCCAGCCGTCTGGCCTGCGTCTGCCGGTCGGGGGCATGACTGTTGGCGGGTATCAAATCTGTGACGGTCACACCGCGGACTTTTCTGGCAAGGGGCGCATCTCCAGATGCCACAAGCATCCCAAGAACCATACAGCGCTGAACAGCACTTGGCACAACATCGCACCGACCCCACCCCAAAGACTGACTGCAGGCACAAAGGCGACAGCAAAGAGGGCGGTACTGAGGATTGTGACATGCAACAGCTCTCGGTCCCGACCCATGCTCAGCAGCGCGGCATTGAACGCCAATCCGGTCACATTCAACACAATTGCCCCCCCCAGAACCCAGATCATTGGAATCGCGCCGGTGAAATCCTCACCAAAAAATGCATCCACAAGGCTTGGCACGGCAAAGGCCAACGGGATCGCAACCGCCGAACTGGAAACAAAGATCATAAGGGTAACATAGCGGACCATCCTGCGGAAACGCGAGCGTTCACCTTGTATCCAGAGCTTCGCCAGTTCGGGAAAC
Organism: Ruegeria sp. BC8; assembly: GCF_056535705.1. Lineage (NCBI taxonomy): Bacteria > Pseudomonadati > Pseudomonadota > Alphaproteobacteria > Rhodobacterales > Roseobacteraceae > Ruegeria > Ruegeria sp. BC8. Next base: position 69,612 of record NZ_JBQFIV010000002.1, read on the forward strand.
AGCACCTGCGTCAATGTCCGGGCCAGACGCAACACGGCTCGCCCTGATCGCTTTGCGACCTGATACTGACCGACGATAGCGGGGCTGACCATAACACCGAGCGCCAGCACATCGAAGCGCTGGGTTGCGTTGCGAAGGATTTGGTAGATGTTCGAATTCCAAAGGAAACGAAAGATACGGGTGTTCTCCGTACATGCCGTGCGTGCCGAGGCCCTCCAAACGCCATCATATCCGCGCCGCAAAAGCTCCCGTATTGCCAAGGCAAAGGCCACAATACCATCGGCCAAGCTGTGTAGCAGCAGCATGACTATGAAAGCCCATATCCCCAAGTCGAACGCCAATGCCACTGCCGCAATCGCAAGCCGCATGACGGCCAAGCAGCATTCCGAGACGGCAAGCAATCCGAACCGATCGAATAGCCGTAACAGCGCAACCCCAGTGGGACGGAACGAGACAAATAGAGCAAGTGCAACAACCAGGATATAGTCGAAACCGTCGGGGCCGAGCCCAAACACAGGCGCAGCCAGCCACCCTACGGAGATTGCGATGAGGCCTGCCAGCACGCCGCCAGCAAGGTCGATGAGTATGGATAGTTTGATCAAACGCTCAAATCGGCCCTTGTCGTCCTTTTCCAAGGCCTCGGAGCCGTATTTTATCAGCACCTGCGTCGGCTGAAGGCGAAAGAGCATGTCGATCGTTCGCACATAAGCTTCGACGAGGGCCAGAATTCCAAGACCGGCTGGACCAAGCGCACGGGCCGTCAGCACCAGCGTCACGATTCCAATAAGTGAAACCGCCGTGGTTCCGGATACCAAATACCCGACGTTTCTTAGAATCCGGGGTACGAGTTCGTCGAAATGGATAAGGCGCCGGAAAGCATTCGACATGGAGCCCTCACTCAAGCCGCCCGTGTCGAGGACGGATGGCGGGCAGCGCCAAGATTCATTTCAGTCAACAGGTGAGAATTGACTTTGTGAATATCAAATACCGCCTCCGCGCGGGCGCGCGCCTCTTTCCCCATCTGCAGTGCAAGATCTGTGTCATCAAGAAACTTTCTCATCACATCCGCCAAGGCATTGGCGTCGCGAGGAGCAACCAGAAAACCAGACACACCGTCCTCCACGGTATCTCCGCAACCCGGTAGCGTAGTGGTAATAACCGGGCGCCCTGTTGCCATCGCCTCGAGTATCGAGCGAGGGATGCCCTCTCGATAGTAGGACGGCAGCACAAAGACCGATGCATCTGACAGATAGGGGCGGACGTCATCCGTCTCACCCAAGTATGTCACGATGCCGTCTTCAGTCCATTTCTCGATTTCATCCGGTTTTATGCCTTTGGGGTTGGGATCGAGCGGGCCAAGAATTCGAAACTCCGCGTCCGGATATTCAGGCTTGAGGCGTTTTGCAGCGGCAACGAATTCGCGAACACCCTTGTCAGCAAGAAGGCGTGCAATGACAAGAAACTTCGGAGCACCTTCGGGGAATGCCCTGTGTGCAAAACGCTCAAGGTTGACGCCCGTGCCTGCAACCCGGATGAGTTTGGAATTGTCATCCAGCATGGCAAACCGGCGTATGTCGTCCTCATCCGCGCCGTTATAGACAAAAGCGCGCCCCACACCGCGCAATCCGGCGCGATAGAGCCGCACGGAAACGTCCCGCAGTATACGCCGTTTGCCACGTGGATCCGGATCGGCAAAGACATAGCCGAGGCCGGTCATCAGGGCATGGCGTTCCGGCACCCCTGCGAGTCGCGCAGCGATACCGCCATAGATGACAGGCTTCATGGTGTAAGAGATCACGACGTCGGGGCGCAGACGCTGGAATGCACGTACCATACGCATCAAAAGCACAGCATCCGCCAGAGGATTGGTCCCCGTCCGCGCCATTGGCAACACCTCAAAGTCGCATCCAATATCGGCAAGCGTGTCGGCCACAGCGCGGTCGTTTTCGGGTGCGAAAGCGGTAACATGGTGCCCTTCGGCAATCAGGGCGCGGATCAGATCGAAACGGAACCGTGTCAGGCTTGGTGCGTAACTGCTGACCAGGGCGATCCGCTTTGGCGCTACCTTGCCCGTCATTTCGAAATTCCTGTTTTCGATGCCATGTTCAGGCTCCATGCGCCTCTCTGCCCTTGAGAGATCGCCTCATGATACCATTGATCATGGGCATCAATGTAGCGAGACATCGAAAAGTTTTGGCAAATCCGGTCTCGCGCAGCGCTCCCATAGCCTGGCGGCCAGATGGGCCGAGGTCCACCATTTTGGCCAACGCATTGGCTTGGGCCTCGGTGTCTGAGGGGAATGACCGCACCCGTTTCACCGACGATCAAACCGGTATCACCCACATCTGTGACGACGGATGGCACACCACAAGCCATGGCTTCGCACACCGCAAGTGGAAAAGCCTCACCCCATGCGGATGGCAGAAGAAAAATATCAAACCCGCTGACAAGCTTTGCAATGTCGCTCCGTTCACTCAGCGTGCTGATGCGATCCGAGATTCCGAGCTCGTGAGAGGCGCGACGCGCGCTGCCCACGTCTTGTCCAGTCCCGATCAGAACACCCTGAACGTCGTAACCCAGCTCAAGCAATCGAGCGATGGCAGCGACCATCCGGGCCTGGTCTTTCATTGGGTGGTCGCGACCCACATTGCCGATGATGATCCGGCCGTCGGGAATACCTGCAATGACCCCCAGCCGCGCCCGTGCCTCAGCATCGGGGCGGAATTCGTCGGTGTCGATCGCATTTGGGATGACAATCGATCGATCGGAAGCAAAGCCTATCGCCTCGTGCTGTGCTGCTGAGACTTGCGCACAATACGATATTCCGGAAACGCCACCGGAAAGCGCTGCACCGCTACGTATGAAGAAACGGCTTGAACGGCGTTCATTGTGGATATCCTGCAGCGAGTGGTGGACAGCCCAAAGTACAGGTGGCGCGGCCGTGGACGCGATGGTTGCCAGACGTGCCGCAAGATTTCCGTGATACATCCACCCATGAATCAGGTCCGGTCGGGTGTGCCGGACATGCTGCCTGAGAGTCTTCAACGCCCTTACGGAATACCTGCCCTGTTGCAGCCCCAAGTCATGGATCGGTACACCAAGGGACGCGATTTCCTGGCCAATTGCGCCCTGAGGCATCAGCGACAAAACAGAGTGGTCATACGCGCGCTGCCCAAGGGCGCGGAGATACCTCAGAAGCATGATCTGGGCGCCCCCGAAACCGGTGCTCGTGATGCAATGGAGAACCTTCATGTCGCTTCCTTTGGACTGCTTGTATCGTTGGAACCCCATCCGCTGGTTTTAAGTGCTTCCAAAGTCCGGGACCAATCTGTGCGTCACTGTTTTTCCAGGGCGCTTGGGAATGCCAGCAATCTGCCGCTCTGTGGCTTCAGCATGCTGGTGAGATTGACGCGCGCGCCTTCGGTCGGTTCTCCGGGTGTATTGACTGCGCCTGGCTCTGCTTCTCCTGCCCCGAACACCACCGATGCAGCAATCCGCTCAGCGTCTTTGCCCTCATTGGCGCGGTAACGGGGAACGATCTGGCGGAGTGTGTCAATGATCATTGACGAGTCACCCAGACGCGCAAAGGCCTCTAGCCGGCTCATCCACACCTTGGCGTCGGCCAGCGAAACCTCTGCCGAAGTTGCAACCATCACACCCTCCAGACCACTTGGTGCGCGGGTTTCGAGCTTGTCGAAGAGTTCTTCGAACAACTTCTCGCCTGGTCGCATACCAATGATCTTGATCCCGATGTCTTTGCCTGGCTCCAAGCCCGACAGGCGGATCATCCGCTCGGCTATGTCGATGATCCGGACCGGCTCACCCATATCGAGAACAAAGATTGCACCACGCGATGTTTTTTGCTCGATCCCATGAGCTGACGCCATAAGAGTGAGCTCCACCGCTTCGCGGATCGTCATGAAGAACCGCTCCATTCTGGGGTCGGTTACGGTGAGAGGTCCGCCGCTGGCGATCTGCTCTTTCAGAAGGGGAATAAGCGATCCTGAGGAACCGAGCACATTGCCAAAGCGCACAGTCATAAAGCGTGTGCCTTTTCCCTCGCGCTCCGCCTCCCGATCCAACGCGCCACAATAGAACTCTGCAACCCTCTTGGTCGCTCCCATAACCGACGTTGCATTGACTGCCTTGTCGGTCGAGATCTGCACCATTGCGGCAGCTCCTGCGTGGCGGGCTGCATCCGCGACATTGCGCGTTCCGATCGCATTGGTCAGCACACCTTCGCCAGGATTGGCCTCGACAATGGGCACATGCTTGAGCGCCGCAGCGTGGAAGACGATATCCGGACGATAGGTCATGAACAGATTCTCAACCCGCGTACGGTCGCGTACGTCGCAAATTTCACAGTTCTTGACCACCGACGAGAAATGACGGTCCAGATCCTGGCCGATCGAATATAGATTGAACTCGCAGTTATCGATGAGCAACAAGCTCTCGGGATGGTTGGCTGCAATCTGACGCACAAGTTCTCCGCCGATACTGCCGCCGGCGCCAGTCACGACGATCCGACGGCCAGTGACCAGCCGGGCCAGACGCTTGCGATCAACGACGTGGGCCGGGCGCTGAAGCAGATCGTTCGGCTGGACTTCTTCAATACTCAGCGGGCGAGATTCGTTGAGCCCGTGCAAGTCGCAGATCCCTGGCAAGCGACGTACACCGATGCCCTGGCTTTCGGCCCATGACACAAGCTTCCTCACTTCGTCCTCGTTGAACTGTGCGGGGGCTTCTGTCAGCACGATGTGGCGGGGCAGCGCGCGCGTCGCGAACCAGTCTTTGACCGCTTCGACGTCCAGAACCGAACCAACGATCGGGACATCGTGAAAAACCAAACCTCTTGTGTTCTCGACACCGTCAACGATGCCGATCGGCTGGTAAGGCGGATTGGGCATATTACGTACGGCCCGCAAAAACAGATCGCAGGCGGTCCCGGTCCCAACAAGCAATACCGGCTCCGCTGTTGCCGCCTGCAAATGATTGCCTCCGCCAAGAAGCGTTCCCAACAGGTTTTGGTTGATCCGCCGGACCAAGCGCGTCCCGCACAGAAACGGAAGCGCTACAAATAGAGCAATGACCATAACTTCGGGCGGGACGTTCACTGCTGCCAACCCAAGCGACCGGAGGATGCCTATTGCCAACAGCACCAATGTCGTTGCCGTTGTCACGATCACTGCGTCACGGATAGACGTTGTCTCCGGATGGCGCCGATACATTCCCAAAAGGGGAAAAATGACGGCTGCCGTCAGAACACCTGTCAGCACGAGACCCGTGATGCTTTCGCTGTGGGTCGCATCAAGTGGGAGCCCGCTACGCAGAATGTAGGACGCGGAAAGCGCAGCGGCGACCAGAAAAATATCGCTGAAAAACAGACGCTTGTGAGACTTCAACTCACCGGCGACACTCAAAAGGAATTCCCGGACCCCTGAACCAAAAGTGCGGAATTGAGAGGCAGGTGTATTTCTATGCCCAATAATGAACTTCACAACAAATTACCCCCAAAACAACAAACAACAGAACGCCAAAATGGAGCCAGTTTTGGCGCATACTAAAAAAACTTGTAGGTAGCTTAACGTTAAGTAGATTTTTCTCAAATCGATTTCATGCGCGTGAGCACACCAAATCCCTTAACCTTCCAAAAGCACAACTTAAGGCCGCATGTTATGTGGAGCTTCTACTTTTCCGGTACTCAGTTTTTACTTCACCCCACACTTGCTTAAAAATTAGGCAAATGCGGGCAGCAGCCATAGCCGAACTGTTGAGCCACCGTGGAGAATCCATGAAAAAACGACGGATTGGGGACGGCATGCCGGACGCCCGATTCGGCCACAAAACTACGGCGAAATTATGATCGAGCCATTTGCTGCAGCTAGGCGTCGCCAGCGAGCCTTGCGAGGTAGTGTTCGAGATTGGATGTTTCGGCTCCCGGAAGCTTTGCCCAGGCATCTTGAGGATCATAGAGATCAAACGAAGGGCGGAGCCCGTCCCGCGCATCAGCCAGGCCACTGCCATCGCTGCCTGCAGGCTCCCGGTCGGCTGAAATCTCCGGCCATCCGCCCAAGTCGGCCAATGGATCGTCTACAATTCGCCCGTCACAATTGCGCACATGATTGAGCACCCGCGCGTCGAGATCATCGGCTTCGCGCGTGCCGGGTATCTGATCTCCTGCTCTGTCCAGAACATAGGTCATGGTTTCACTTACCGAGAAGACAGGTGAAGCGATTGGGTCGGCTGGTGTGGCAACCTGATGATCCTTGGCAACTGGATCTAGAACCTCAAACGGTATCGCGGTTTTGCAATCCATTGCGATATTGTCCTTGGCAAAGATCTCAATCAGGTTTTGGGGGTCCATCAGGAACGCCTCAACAGCAAAGCGTCGATCCTTGCGCGTACTCGGGCCTGCCAGAACAACGTTGCCGACATAGTTCACGCGTGTAGTTCCGAGGTTGTTGTAAAACTCGCCGAACTGGCTCCCAGCATTGTAGAAGACGTTGTTGATAACCTCGATCGGACCAATATCCGTCGCCTTGAGATCAGGATTTCGATCCCGATTGTGGGCAAATAGGTTCCGCGTCAGCGTAATCCGCCCACAGGCATTACCCGAACCTTCGTGTGAGCAGATCAATGCGCCTTTCGAGTGCGCCCCCTTGGGATGGGTCGCTTTTTCCAGCCCATAAGCGAAAATACTGTTTGCAATGGTGATGTCAGCCGCAGTGCTGCTGCTCACATGAACATTAATGTTCTCATCCGTCGCAAACATTACCGAGACATGATCAATGTAGATCCGCTCTGCGTTCTCGATGGTGATCCCATCAACCGCCGGGCTATCCTCAATGCTCGGACCCGGGCGCACTTTGAGAAAACGGATGACTACGTCATGCGCGCCCTTGATCACGAGCGGTGATCGGATGCTGTCGCGCAACTTCAGCTGAATTCCATCCCCGGGCGCTGTCTGCCCGGCAACATAAACATTCGACCCCACCCTAAGCTCACTGTCGAGCTCGATTGTGCCACTGACTTGAAAGACACAAACGCGAGGTACATCAAGCTCTACACACGCACGTAAACTGCCCTCTCCTTTATCCTCAAGCGTGGTAACGGCAATAACTTCACCCCCACGCCAACCGGTTGCCCCGGCACCAAAGCCAATGGCACCGGGGAAGGCAATCGGTTCGGAGGAGGCAATTCCGGCAAACCCGACTGCCAAGAGGCAGGTTAGGAGTCTTAGGTACATCGCGACGCTCACCCTTATACTGTTTGCGACTGTGACGTGGGTGCCGAGCCGCGGCGTGATCCCATCGCTCATCGCTTGCCTACGGCGTTGAGTGCGACACCAACCAGCGGAATCATTTTGCTGCGCATGGCATGAGTTGCTGCACGCAGTGCCCGCTCTCTTGTTTGCCCCGCACGAGCAACAACAACGGCAACATCGGCAAACTCTGCAAATCGATTGGCGTTCTCTGTAGCCAGATACGACGGTGTGTCGATCACTATGAGATCATAGGTTTTGCGCAGGTAGTTCTCAATTCGGGTTTCCTCGCTTCGATCAGCCCGCAACTTGAGACCGAAATGCGAGGTTGGTCCAAAGTTGATCACGTCAAGCTGAGGGTATTGACTGCAGGTGCTTATGCCCCTCCTGAACGTTTCGAAACTGTCGAAAGCATCCTGCAGGGCAAGATCGGAATTCGGCACACCAAGCAGTGCGCTGGCACTCTGTTGCTGGACATCCAGATCAATCAGAATTACCCGCAGACCGTCGTGGGCAGCACAGGCGCTAAGGGCAACGGAAACGGTGGACTTGCCCTCGTTGGGCAGGGCGCTGAGAACCATCAGGGCAGCGCCTTTATCCGTATCCGTCCTGGCCAGTGCTGACGTAGCAAGTGACCGCGCTGCCTGCCCGAACGCCGAGTAGGGAGCCGCAGAAAGGTGCTCGATCAAGTGACCACGCGCGCCAGCCCCCGAACGCGGCAACCGGGGTATCTGCGCCAAAACGGGCAAACCACTTGCCTCCTCGGCACTGTCCACCGTCCAGATTTGCGCGTTCATCTGTTCGCGGAACAGAACATAAATAAAGGCAAAGAAGCTTAAGACCACAAACGCGACGGCCAGTGTTGCGACACGTTGCGGCTCGGAGGGCTTTCGAGGAGGCTGCGCCACGGTGATCTGGCGTGCCGTGGGTGTGAGCGATCTCGTTGCGCCTCATAATCGTTCAAGCGCTCGAAGATCGATTGATAGCGCTGCTGATCGATCTGCAATGCGAGTTCTAATTGCGCGCGCTCCAATTCAGCCCGGGTGCGTTGGCGAAGCGCATCAGTCCGCTGCTGTATCTGCCGCGCAAGATCCGAACCCTCGCCCTGTTCTTCTAGATCGGCAATTGCGCGCAGGCTTTCGAGTTCAGCCAGCATCGCTTCGGTGCGGTTGCTGTCATCGAGCGCATTCAACCGAATCAAAGCAGCAAGTTCAGCTTGCCGTGTTGTAAGGTTTTCGATGGCGGTCACAGACCGCTTGCGCAGAAAGTTGATAGCGCTGTCGATACCCAACCGCTGTCGGCGGAGCCCTTCCTCGATATAAGTCCTTGCGACAACATTGCTGACCCGCGCAGCAAATACAGGGTCTTCGTATGTGGACTCTATTCGAATCGCCAAGCCATGGCCTGGGTAATTGATCGAATAGATACCAAGGAGCTTGTCGATAACGGCTTCGCGCTGCAGGGCTTCGTACTGCGCAATGCGGTCTGCCTCACTCAGGGCTTCCAGATCACTTTCGTCGAGCGGTTCTGCCGGGTCGCTTGGCTCGGTCGTTACCACCGCCTCACCAGAGGTTGTGGCATTGATGGTGCTGCCGCTTCCCCCGGGTTGAAGAAAGCGAAACAGTCGCGACAAAAAGAAGTCATTATCCCCCAAGCTGGGCGCAAAGTCAGGATCGTCAAAAAGCTCCATGCGTTCCGCAATTGATTCGGCGAACTGGCGCGACCGCAGCACCTCGACCTCGGTTTGGGCCACACTTGGATCGATGACGCGCAGGCGGGAGCTGACCGTGTCAAAGGCGGTATTGCCTGTCTCCAGCACGATTACCGAGGTCGCCACGTAACGCTCACTGATGGAAAAAACGACGGCTGCAGTGAGCGCCATGCCTACCGCAACAAAACAAAAGATCAGGACAAAATTGTGTTTAAAAAGATGCCACAGATCCTGCAGACCCACACGCGAAGTGGGTTCCGACTTCGATATGTCGCTCTGGGGAGATACGTTCAAAAAACACCTCTTCGAAATCTGGATACCCTGATCGCGTGGATACTCGTGTATGTAAGAGCGGATGATGAAGTGTTTTCCGGCCAAGAAATAGCTCTCAGCAAAAAATGACCGCCCACCTTGACTGCAGAAACATCTGCAGGACATCTAGCATACCGCCGTGCATTTCAGAAAGAGTGAGTTGGTAGACCGCCGCCCGACGGGCTACTCGTTCACGAAGAGAGGCTTCAGGTTGTACGCTGCCCCCAAACCTGGACCACTGGAAGTTGGGTTTTTGCTACCCTGTCCCGGTGAGAAGCTGGTGACGCCATCAGGACAATGCACAGCAATCGACATGGTGTCTCCGATTGCGCCACGGCGTCGCTTCTCGTTGCCGGGCCAACGTCAATCCTCCAGCTTTTCATGGACCTCTGCACGGCTCATGAACGCATGGGCGTTCGACACCCCGCCTTTTGCCGGTTGTCGAAGGCGAAAATGTGAGTGGCTGGCCAAAACCTCGCAGCCTTTTCCAATCCGCAAAGGCGACAAACCCTTCGCCGGCCCGCGCCCGTTGATAAAATCCATCGCGCGGCACGGATGAATCGACACACAGCGCTTGCTTCATCGAAAATCCGCCGCATAATCAAGCCAACCGGACGCGCCAGACCCTTTTTTAGTTCAAGCAGCATTCAGTCCATAATCCCTGACGCACGGGTGACGGGTATGGGGCGCCGCAGTTCGCAAAACCGCCTGTGAGGCTTTCGCTCTCATCGCCACGCCATTTGACGGAGTGCACATTGTCTACCCCATCCTCACAAAGCTGGCCGCATTTCGATGAAATTCAAATTGAAGCCGTCGCAGAACTGCTCCGATCCGGAAAGGTCAATGCATGGACCGGGGCAGATGTAAGGTCTTTCGAAGATGAATATGCCGAAGCTTTGAATGTGAAGCACGCCGTAGCGTTCGCGAATGGCAGCGTCTCAATCAACACGGCTCTTGCCGCGCTCAAACTGGCCCCTGGCGATGAGGTCATCGTAACGCCACGCAGCTTTGTAGCTTCGGCGTCCTGCGTTCTGCTGTTTGGCGCGATACCCGTCTTTGCTGATATCGACCCAGACAGCGGAAACCTCACCCCCGAAACAATTCGGGCCTGCATAACCCCCAGGACAAAAGGCATCATTCCCGTCCATTTGGGCGGATGGCCATGCGACATGCCTGGAATCATGGAACTGGCTGCAGAGCACAAGTTGTGGGTCATCGAAGATTGCGCCCAAGCCCACGGCGCTTTGATCAACGGCCGCCCCGTAGGCACATACGGCGATTTTGGTTCCTTCTCGTTTTGCCAGGACAAGATCCTTACCACGGGTGGAGAGGGCGGTCTCCTCGTAACCAACAATACCGAGCTTTGGAAATTCGCCTGGAGCTACAAGGACCATGGAAAAGACTATGACAGAGTCTTCGCTACGGATCATCCACCGGGGTTCCGCTGGCTGCACACGCATCTCGGCACCAACCTGCGGATGACCGGAATATCTGCCGCGCTTGGCCGGATTCAGCTTCGTCGTCTGCCTGAGTGGCAGTCGGTCCGGGCACGCAACGCGCATATTCTCGCGCAAGCATTCTCAGACTGCCCGGTCCTTCGTACGCCGATGCCAGCCCCAAATCTAACCCATGCCTGGTACCGCTTCTATACTTACGTTCGACCAGAAAAACTGGCTGAAGGCTGGAGCCGCGATCGGATCATGACTGAGATCCAGGCGGCAGGATTCCCGGTTTTTTCTGGAAGCTGCCCGGAAATCTACCTTGAGGCCGTGTTTCCCGAGTCGATCAGACCGAAAGCTCGGCTGCCTGTCGCCCGCGATCTCGGCGAAACGAGCCTGGCCTTCCTGGTCGACCCGACCTGGTCCGAAAATGAGATCAGAGCGCTCGTTCAAGCCGCCCTCCCAATTCTCGAGGCCTCTGGAAAGCACTGAATTTGGTTCAATCAAGCGGGAGGGTCCTGGGCCGGTGATGGATGCAATGCAAATGGAATTCACCATTGAAGCGCGCAATCGTCGACGTGACCGCCAATTCCATCGAGGAACACTCCAAGCCATCCGCAAGGACAATCATTTTCTGTATCGTGACCGAGGCCTTTCTTGCTCTGGGCCGTGCCGCGCGAGAACACGGTCCCGCAGTACGTCCAAAAGACCACGTTTCCACATCACGAACAGTACGCTGGAGGCTTCGACACTGTTTGCCCAGCGGCTTAAGTTTGCCTCAATTCCGGCGCTATACTTGACTCATGAATATAGCCGCCATGATTGCGGATTAGCAGTTCTTACAACTCGCAAATCCGTATCCCAATTATGCGCTACAATCGGCGTTTACTGTCCATTTTCAAGCGCATCAACCGGAGACGCCCTTAGCCAATGCATTTCAAAGACATAAATTTCATCATCATAGGTGCAGGGAAGTCGGCGAGCACCTGGCTTCAAAAACAGCTGCAATCTGATCCGGAAGTCTACATGCCAGACCCGGAACTTCACTACTTCTCTCGGAATTACAGCCGAGGTGACGAATGGTACCTTTCTCAGTTCAAAGATGCGGGGGTGGGCCAGACCGTTGGCGAAAAGTCCAATTCCTACCTGTATGCGCCCGATGCAGCAGCCCATATTCACGACCGCATGCCTCATGTGAAGCTGATTGCACAATTGCGCAACCCCGTCGAGCGGGCCTACTCCAACTACTGTATGTTGTTCCAGCGCGGTGAGGTCGGACCAGACATCGAGTCCTATCTCGACCCTTCGCAGGGCGGCGGCAACAAATTGCTGATCTCCGGTCATTTTGCGTCACATCTGCAAACCTACATCGACCTGTTCGGACGCGAGAAGCTTCTCATCCTGTTCTTCGAAGGCGTGTTAGACGACCCAGAGGGGCAGATGTCGCAGGTTCGCACCCATCTTGATTTGCCACCGCACCCCCTGGCGCCGGAAGGATGGAGCAAGACAAAGGACAAATCCGCTCCCAATGTGCCAGCGCATTGGAAAAAGCGCCTTGGGTGGATGAAGCCGATAGTCCGCCCCCTAAGAGGGACCGCAACCTTTGAAACGGCACGCGGGTGGATTGCAAGCGAAACCCAGTACCCGCCGCTCACGGACGATCTAAGAAAACGGCTTAACGACTATTACGGCCCGTCTATCGAGGCCTTGGAGCAGATTAGCGGTCAGTCACTCAGCCATTGGTATGGGTCGATGGACGAGCCGGGGGGAATGACAGCCTGATGTCGCTCGGAGACTGAAGCGGAACGCGTACCCACATGAAGCACACATTGACTGAGAGGAGACCAAACCAGCGCGCGGGAACATCATGATCGATTGAGGAGCTTTTCCGTTTCCGCGGTACCTGAACCGCGGTAGTGGCCTGAATGGTTCAAACAATCATCGCTTTCGCTCAAATGGGTGCAGATTTTCGAAACATACCAACCGAGATCGGGAAAAACTGGCATTTTTTGCCAAATAAAAAGAAAGGAGAAAGGCGGATACATGCTGTATCCGCTGATTGATATGAAGAAGTTTATAATAACTGGTATTCAGATGAGAAACAAAGGCTCTCAGGCGATGTTTCTCACGCTTTATTATGGGTTGAAGTCGATTTACAAGGATTGCGAGGTGGTCGGCTTTTCCAACAAATACGACCCCTCCGAAGAATACACTTTCAAGTTGCTACCCTACGACGACTACACTCGGCTGGTTTTCAAATACCGGCTGAACAAGGTTCCGCTGCTGGAACCACTTTTGACCTCTTTCGTCGGCATGATGAAGAAAACCGACAAGTGGAAGGGCAAGATCCCGGAAATGGAAAAAGCGCTGCGGGAAGCGGATGCTGTGTTCGATGCGAGCGGGTATACACTTGGCTCAGGCTGGTCAAAGAAAGGCGGCGGGTTGCTGCTGGACACGATAAGATACGCCAAACGGTACAACACGAAAATCGTCCTGATGCCTCAGAGTTTCGGCCCCTTTGATTGGGACGATGACGACAACGGGGCTTTCCTCAAAGAGATGAAAGACGAACTGACCTATGCCACGAAAATATATGCCCGCGAGAAAGAGGGGTTTGGCTGCCTGAAATCCCTGGGCCTGGACAACGTTGAACTATCAACGGACATGGTTGTTCGAGAAAAATTCTTTCCAAAAGCAAGCGATATCTACCCATCCTACCAGGAGGACGAGACAAATTACCCAACCAAAGGATCTGTCGGGTTCATAATAAATGAGAACATCTTCAGAATTGGTGATCCCGAAGCAGTCTTCAATCTGTACGCAAAGCTGCTCGACAAACTGGTGGACAATGGAGAAAAAGTTTACATTCTAACCACCTCCACTGCCGATACGCACCTTGTTGAAACAGTTCTTGGAAAGACCAGAAACAAAGACAACGTGGGCGTGATTGCCGGTGAGTATTCGAGCCCGGAACTCATAAACATTATCAGCAGGTTCAAATACGTTGTGGCGTCACGCTACCATTCGGTCGTGTTCGCATACAGAAGCGGCGTGCCCGCAATCATTCTCGGGTGGGCCAATAAATACATAGACCTGGCCGAGCACTTCCAACAGCAAGACTACGTGTTTGACATAAGAAACCCAGGCGTCGATCGTATCATCGAACAAATCGACAAAATGGCGGCGAACCACGAAAACGAGTCACGCACCATAAAAGATCGCTTGAAAAGCCTGCAAGAATCTTCCGTTGTCGCCGAAGCTGCAAACGAAATCGCCCCCCAAAACTCAACAGCCACCTAGCAGAAGGACACCCGGCAAATAGCCGGCACTCACACAAAAACGACACACAGCCAGCGGCGAACAAGTGTATCGGATATCGTGGGCCGTTGCACCTCTTTGCCTCCGCGAAAAAGGAGACCTGCGCCACTGCGCCATCAATTTAGGCGCTTGGAGTGCGAAAGCGGGTCTCACATTACTATTCAAGTGGGTATGCTCGTGCAGTGTTTTTTTGTTTTTCAGAGAGTTGAACAAAATCACTGCACCACAAGCACGGTTCCACAGCCGCTCTTCGTTCGGCCAATGCGAACCGCTCGCCCAACTGTTTACTCTCTTCAACGGCGGCCCAATTACCTATCCATGGCAATCCCTAGCTCGAATCCACCATGTTCAAGCATCAACACTGAAGTTCCCAACCGCAGTCGGGAAAAGCTCCGTGCTAGAACCCGAGCATCCAAGTCAGAAACAGTTTCAGACTTTGGCTCGAATCGTTGACGCAACACGGAGGGCAAATCAGCGTCAGCGTCTAGTCAGCCCTGCATTCTCAGCCCCTGCATCCCGCGACGGCATCGACGGCTTGCAAACAGAATCCGTTTCGACCAATCTTGCTGCATCGCCGCTTGTCGACCCGGGTTGTCGGTATTTCAGTCGCGGTTGCTCGGGTGGCGTGTCGCGTCCCTTTGTATTGGTTGATTTTTTGTGTGTCGCGGGACCCCGCGTGTTGCGAGTTGGATTTGATTTGTGAACCGGTTGCTTGAAATCCTGATCTGCCTGCTTCTGGGCCTGCTCGCGCTTCCCTTCTTTGTCATTGCGTGCGTCGTGGTGCTTTTGTCCATCGGCCGTCCATTGATGTTTTCGCAAATCCGAGCCGGACGACAGGGTCGCAATTTCCGGCTCTACAAACTACGCAGCATGAAAGAGACGCGCGCGGCGGATGGATCGTTGCACCCCGATGCGGATCGCCAGACGCGCGCCACCGCAATGATCCGACGCCTGCGCCTCGACGAGATCCCGCAAATCGTCCTGATCCTGCAGAACAAAATGGCTCTGGTTGGGCCTCGCCCCTTGCTGCCTGAGACGATCGAAGATTTCGGACCCGCCGGACAATACCGATGTTCCGTTCGGCCGGGGCTGACCGGGTGGGCGCAGGTCAGCGGCAACACCAACCTCAGCAACAGTGAAAAGCTGAGCCTTGATCTATGGTACGTGGCGCATCGGTCACTGGCGCTGGACCTGCAGATTCTGGGCGAAACAGTCGGAGCGGCCCTGCACAACGAACCCCGCCGCGACGACCGGGTCGAGGCGGCCCGGAAATGGATGGACTCGAATGGCCCGCTGGCCCAGTACATGCAGGAGATGAACGCGTGAATATCGTACTTGTCGGCGCCGTCGAGACCACGCTTGCAGCCCTGATGTCGATGTGCGGTGCCGGGCATGTGCCGGCCCTTCTGGTAACCCTGTCGCCACGCCTGTCCGCGCGGCATTCGGATTTCGTCGACCTGTCACCGGCGGCCGAGAAGTATGGTGTCCCGGTTCTGCATATCGAGAAAACCAACGATCCCGCAACTCTCGAACAGATTGCCAAGGTCAAACCCGACCTGATCCTGGTGCTTGGTTGGTCACAGATCTGCGGCCCCGAGTTCCGGGCGTTGGCGCGGATTGGCTGCATCGGATTTCACCCGTCGGCCCTGCCCCGCCTGCGGGGGCGCGGTGTCATCCCCTGGACGATCCTGTTGCAGGAACGAAACGTCGGGTCCTCGCTTTTCTGGTTGGGCGAAGATACCGATGACGGCCCTATTGCCGCTCAGGCCATCTATGCGGTGGATCCCGAAACCGTCACCGCACGCGAATTGTACAATCGAGCTTTGCGTGCCGTCTCAGGACTGCTGCCGCCTTTGCTGAACCAGATTTACAATGGCGACATCCCGGCCGAACCGCAACGCACCGACGGAGCCAGCCGGTGCGCCCGCCGCCGCCCCGAGGACGGCCTAATAGACTGGACCAATCCTGCTGCGGACATCCACCGCCTGATCCGTGCTTCGGGTCCGCCCTACCCCGGCGCCTACACCTATGGCCCCGATGGCGCGAAACTGGTTCTGACAGGGGTCAGGTATACAGAGCCGGAGGGCTACTTCATCGGCTTGCCCGGCCAGATCCAGGCCATCGGCAACGGCGGCTTTACGGTGGCCTGCGGCGACGGGCGCTGTCTGGACATAACTGAATGGTCAGGGGCCGACACACCCCCTGCCCTTCACGCGAAACTGAGGACACATCCATGATCGCTTCCGACCTGACCACTGGCCACGCCGGCCCCGCGCTGATCGTCGCCCCGCATCCCGATGATGAGGTTCTGGGCGCCGGCGGCACGATGGCCCGCATGGCCGATGCTGGGCGCGAAGTGCATGTGGTTGTCGTCACCCGTGGCAAACCCCCGAAGTTTACCGATGAACAGGTCGCAACCACACGGCGCGAGGCACGCAATGCGCATGATCTGCTGGGCGTCACCGAGACACATTGGATGGACTTCGACGCGGCGGAGTTGTCGGAACATGCCCATTCGGACCTGAACGGTGCGCTGGGAAAGCTGGTCCGCGACATCGCCCCCAGCCTGATCCTGGCTCCGCATCCGGGCGACATCCATATGGATCACCAGCTGAGTTTTTTGTCCACGCTGGTGGCAAGCCGCCCGCATCAACATGACTATCCAGCCAATATTCTGGCCTACGAAACCCTTTCCGAAACAAATTGGAACGCCCCCTATCTGACCCCGGCCTTCGTGCCAAACGTGTTTGTCGACATCTCGGACACGATCGAGCGGAAGCTGGAGGCGTTCGGCAAGTTCGAAAGCCAGGTCAAACAGGCCCCGCACGAACGATCGGTCGACAGCTTGCGCGCACTGGCCACCCTGCGCGGCGCGACGGTGCACCGGTCGGCGGCTGAAGGCTTTGTTCTGGTCCGATCGGTGATTTGACAGGAGGTGCGAAATGCAGATGTGGCCACCTATGACCAGGAACAGATTGACGCCGTAGCCTAGGTATTTCACTTCGATCATCTTAGTCTTTGATCAATTCAAGTCATCGGTAGCGGCTTCTAAGACCAATGGATCGAAAACAATTCACCAGACGCTGAGCACTCAGCTTACATCCGCGCATTCCACCTAAGCCAAAGGTCCATGGGGACAGCGCTGTGTGTCCAAACGACGGACTTGTTTCAACTTCACAGTTGAAGTCTTGCCGTGGACATAAGCACATTTAGAGAGCGGCAATCACAGCGCCAAAGTGAGAAAGTCGGAAGTATGAGTAACTGCAGGACCAATTCTCAAGGTACCTGTGAGCTTGGTGCGGGTGCCCTGCAGTACTCCCTTCTGCCTCTTTTTGAGCCGGGCGTTTTCCACCAAGTAACGCCTCTGCCATTGGCAGCGCCCTCGACTTGCAAGAACGTTGCCAAGAACTATTGTGCCTAATCGGCATCGACACAACCCGCATTGTTCGATGCCGACTTTAGCTTTGATCTAACCCGGCCTTCTGAATTCAGCCAATGATCGCGTTCAGTGTCGCGCTGGGACGCATCACCGCCGTAGTTTTGGTGCGATCGCCGTGGTAGTAGCCGCCCAGATCTGCAGGTTTGCCTTGAGCGGCCAGCAGTTCGGAGAGTATCTGCTCTTCCTTCTCCGCCAGTTCTTTGGCGATCGGTGCAAAATGCGCCGCCAGTTCAGCATCATCCGACTGCGCGGCCAGTGCCTCAGCCCAGTAGCGGGCGAACCAATAGTGGCTGTCGCGGTTGTCCGGCTCGCCAACCTTGCGGCTGGGCGAGCGGTCATGGTCCAGGATCCCCTGCGTCGCGGCCTCGGCCGTAGCGCCCAAAACGGCGGCCTTGGCGTTTCCGCGGCTGTCGGCCAGGAAGTTCAGCGATTCACCCAGCGCGCAGAATTCGCCCATCGAGTCCCAACGCAGGTGGTTTTCCTCGACCAGCTGCTGAACGTGCTTGGGCGCCGAGCCACCTGCACCGGTTTCGAACAGGCCGCCGCCATTCATCAGCTTGACGATCGACAGCATCTTGGCCGAGGTGCCCAGTTCGAGGATCGGGAACAGGTCGGTCAGATAGTCGCGCAGCACGTTGCCCGTGATCGCGATGCTGTCTTTGCCGGCGGTGATGGTTTCCAGCGATTTGCGGGTCGCCTCACGCGGGGCCATGATCAGGAACTTGTCGGCCACGCCCGCGGCCTCCAGCACCGGTTTGACGTATTTGATCAGCTCGGCGTCATGGGCGCGGTTCGCATCCAGCCAGAAAATCGCCTCGGACCCGGTCAGGCGCTGGCGGTCCATTGCCAGCTGGATCCAGTTCTCAATCGGGGCTTTCTTGGCGGTGCAAGCGCGCCAGATGTCACCCTTTTCGACCTCATGCGAATGCAGGGTTTCGCCATTGGCCAGAACGACGCGGATTGTGCCGTCTGCGGGCGCTTCGAAGGTGGTCGGGTGGCTGCCGTATTCTTCTGCCTTCTGCGCCATCAGGCCCACATTGGCGACCGAACCGACGGTGGCCGGGTTCAGCGCACCGTTGGCTTTGAAGAACTTGATGGCCTCGTCATAGACCGGGGCGTAGCAACGGTCGGGGATCACGCAGTTGGTGTCGCCCTTCTTGCCGCTCTCGTCCCAGCCCTTGCCGCCCGCGCGGATCACGGCGGGCATCGAAGCGTCGATGATCACGTCCGACGGCACGTGCAGGTTGGTGATGCCCTTGTCACTGTCCACCATGTACATCGAGGGTCGATCGGCCTTGACCGCTTCGATCGCGGCCATGATCTCGGCATCGTCCTTGACGCGGTTCAGCAGATCGCCCAAGCCGGAGTTCGGGTTGACGCCCAGCTGTGCCATGCGGTCGCCGAATTTTTCGAACACCGGCGCCAGCCACGACTTTACGGCGTAGCCGAAAATGATCGGGTCACTGACCTTCATCATCGTCGCCTTCATGTGCAGCGAGAACATCGTGCCGTCTTTCTTGGTGTCCTCGATCGCGGCATCCAGGAACTCCGACAGGGCCTTGACCGACATGAAAGTGGCGTCCGCAACGGTGCCTTCCTCCAGTGTCCAGCCGTCTTTCAGGACGGTAACACCACCATCCTTGCCCACGAATTCGATCCGCGCATCACCGGTCTGGTCTGCGGTGATGGTGGCCGATTTCTCGTTGGCATAGAAATCATTGCCCGGCATCGACGACACCTTGGTCTTGCTGTCGGCCGACCATTCGCCCATCGAATGCGGGTGCTGCTGGGCATAGCGTTTCACCGCCTTGGCGGCGCGGCGGTCGCTGTTGCCCTCGCGCAGAACCGGGTTCACGGCCGAGCCCTTGATCGCGTCATAGCGGGCGCGGATCTCTTTTTCGGCGTCGGTCTTGGGGTCCTCGGGATAGTTGGGGATGTCGTAGCCCTGCCCCTGCAGTTCCTTGATGGCAGCGACCAGCTGCGGCACCGAGGCCGAGATGTTGGGCAGCTTGATCACGTTGGCCTCGGGGGTCTTCACCAACTCGCCCAAGGCGGCCAGATCGTCGGGCTGACGTTGCTCTTCGGTCAGGTTTTCGGGGAAGGCCGCGATGATGCGCCCGGCCAGCGAAATGTCTTTGGTACCAACGCTGACGCCCGCGGCCGCGGCGAATTTGCGGATGATGGGCAGGAACGAGGCACTGGCCAGCTCCGGCGCTTCGTCTACGATGGTATACAATATGTCGAAGTTCGATTTTTCTGCCATGTTCCCTTACCTTTTTTAAGCCTTTCAGGGGCGTGCGAGCCGAGAGTTGTGCCGCGTGCAGCGCGGCGTGCGAGGAGCGTGAATGCTGTTCCGCTCCGGGGTGACTCTGATTTGACAGGGCCTCCCTTAAATCACCCGAGGCCCGGGATCAATCGCATCTGAACGCGCATTTTGACCCAGTTTGCGCAAAACCGCGCATATGCCCGTATTTTCAGCCCGCCGACGATACGCGACGCCTTTCCCTTGGCGCGGGCGCTGGCTAAGACGGTCCTCCAACCCGAGATCAAGGAGGCCCCGTTGGACCGTATCGCCCGCACCATCGCCACGGAAATCAATGCCCGCCCCGAACAGGTGGACGCGGCGGTCAAGCTGCTGGACGAAGGCGCCACCGTGCCCTTCGTGGCGCGCTACCGCAAAGAGGTGACGGGCGGGCTGGATGACAGCCAGCTGCGCACCCTGTCCGACCGGCTGGCCTATCTGCGCGAGCTTGAGGCGCGGCGCGAGACGATC
The DNA here is from genome assembly GCF_056535705.1 of Ruegeria sp. BC8. Taxonomy (NCBI): domain Bacteria; kingdom Pseudomonadati; phylum Pseudomonadota; class Alphaproteobacteria; order Rhodobacterales; family Roseobacteraceae; genus Ruegeria; species Ruegeria sp. BC8. The sequence continues at coordinate 89,865 of NZ_JBQFIV010000002.1, forward strand.
CTGAACTCGATCAAGGATCAAGGGAAGCTGACCGACGATCTGGCCAAATCCATTGCCCGCGCCGAAACCAAGGCACAGCTGGAAGACATCTACCTGCCCTACAAACCCAAGCGCCGCACCAAGGCGATGATCGCGCGGGAAAACGGGCTGGAGCCGCTGGCCGACGCGATCCTGGCCGACCGCAGCGCCGACCCTGAGGGTCTGGCCCAGGCCTATGTGACCGAGGCCGTGCCCACCACCAAGGACGCGCTGAATGGCGCGCGCGACATCATCACCGAGCGTCTGACCGAAAACGCCGCCCTTCTGGGCGAGCTGCGCAGCTTCATGCAGGCCGAGGCGCTGCTGACCTCGAAGGTGATCGAGGGCAAGGAACAGGAAGGCGCCAAGTTCAGCGACTATTTCGACCATGCCGAGCCCTGGGCCAAGGTGCCCTCGCACCGGGCGCTGGCGATGCTGCGCGCGTCGAAAGAGGGGATCGTGACGCTGGACATTGCCCCCGACCCCGAAACCGGCGCCGCCCGGGCCGAGGCGATCGTGGCGGCGCATCTGCAGACGCGTGGCGACGGCCCGGGAGACGCCTGGCTGCGCAAGGTCGCGGGCTGGACTTGGCGGGTAAAGCTGTCGCTGTCGATGATGGTCGAGCTGATGGCCGATCTGCGTAGCCGCGCGCAGGAGGAGGCCATTCAGGTTTTTGCACGCAATCTCAAGGACTTGCTTTTTGCCGCCCCTGCCGGACCTCGCCCCACTCTGGGGCTGGACCCGGGCATCCGCACCGGCGTCAAGGCCGCGGTGGTGGACGCCACGGGCAAGCTGGTGGCGACCGATACGCTGTATCCGTTCCAACCCAAGAACGATCTGCGCGGCGCACAGGCCACCATCCTGAACCTGATCGCCACCCACAAGGTCGAACTGATCGCCATCGGCAACGGCACCGCCAGCCGCGAGACCGAACGACTGGTGGCCGACACGCTGAAACTGCAACCCAAAGGGGTGCAGGCACCCACCAAGGTCGTGGTGTCCGAAGCCGGGGCCTCGGTCTATTCGGCCTCGGAACTGGCCGCGCGCGAGTTTCCCGACCTGGATGTCTCGTTGCGTGGGGCGGTGTCGATCGCCCGCCGCCTGCAGGACCCGCTGGCCGAGCTGGTCAAGATCGAACCCAAGAGCATCGGCGTCGGCCAGTATCAACACGACGTTGATCAACACCGGCTGAGCCAGTCTCTGGAAGCGGTGATCGAGGACGTGGTGAACGCCGTTGGCGTCGATCTTAACACCGCCTCGGCGCCGCTGCTGGCCCATGTCTCGGGCCTGGGCCCCGGTCTGGCCGAAGCCATCGTGGCGCATCGCGACCAGAACGGCGCGTTCCGATCGCGGCAGGATCTGCTGAAGGTCGCGCGCCTCGGCCCCCGCGCTTTTGAACAATGCGCGGGCTTCCTCCGCATCCGCGACGGGGATGAGCCGTTGGACGCCTCGGCCGTCCACCCCGAGGCCTATGACGTCGCCCGCCGCATCGTACAGGCCTGCGGCCGCGACATCCGTCAGATCATGGGGCATGACGGTGCCCTGCGTGGTCTGCGCGCCGAACAGTTCGTGGATGACCGGTTCGGCCTGCCCACGGTGCGCGACATCTTTGCAGAATTGGAGAAACCCGGACGCGACCCGCGCCCCAGCTTCGTGACTGCCAGCTTCAAGGAGGGAGTCGAAGAGATCACCGACCTCAAACCCGGCATGGTGCTGGAAGGCACCGTGACCAACGTCGCTGCCTTTGGCGCCTTCGTCGATATCGGAGTGCATCAGGACGGTCTGGTGCATGTCAGCCAGCTGGCCGACCGGTTCGTGAAAGACCCGCATGAGGTGGTCAAGGCCGGTCAGGTCGTGCGCGTCCGGGTCGTTGAAGTGGACGTGCCGCGCAAGCGGATCGGGTTGAGCATGCGCAACGATGGCGGAGCTTCTGCCCGGCAAGATCGCGACGTCAAAGGCCAGAACGCGCGCGAAAGGAATAAAGGCACCCCGAAATCACAACGCGCAAAATCTTCTTATAATGCGCAGCACAGCGCGATTGGGGACGCGCTGCAAAATGCACTGAAAAATCAATAAGCCCCCTGCCCCGCCTGAGCCTCAGGCGGGGGTTTCCGTCTGGAACGCATCGGGCTCCAACTCTTCCCAAAAGGCAAAAATGGCGTTGGCGTTCAAACCTGATCGCCATCCGTGTTGCCGGAAGTTCTCTCGGTCTAGCTCATCCGACAAAGTCGACATGAACAAGCGTTTGTCGGCATCCCGTTGAGTGGGGTTTCGCCGCGAAACCAGGTCTTCGACGATTGTCAGCTTGCGGGCACGCTCGGCGCGCTCCGCCACGCGCGCGGCATAAGCTTGATCTTCGCGTGCCTTCTCTTCCTCCCGCTGCTTCGCTGCGGCCAGCGCCTTGGGATTAGGCGGTTTCACTGTCTCTGCCGCAGGGGCCTTGTAGTCATCGCGCAGGGCGGCCGAAAGATATCCCAATGTTGATTTCACGTCCCCCTGCCCGGCTACATAGTCCAGCTTCTGCTGCACGTAATCCTCACCATGCTCAGAGATCCACTGACGCGCCAGCCGATCGGACACCCCTTGTTTGCGCAAGGTCTTGTAGACCGCCAGGTTGCGCACCCCATCGCTGTCGTCGATCTCGAACATTGCCTTCTGCGGGTTCGCATTGATCAGGAACCGAATGTCGGTGACGCTGCGGCCCTTCTTGCGGAACTCGGGCTCGATCAGAATATCCGAGCTTTTGTTCACCTCGACCACTGCGGGTTTGATGATCTTGGCATTCAGGTGTTTGAAGCTCGTGTAATAGTCGCTGCCGTCCACACCCATCAATTTGCGGAACACCTCGAGCGTCCACCACCCGGTCGACCCGGTACGGACGAAACGATAACAGTTTTCATACAAGGCCAGCCCGTGCCCCGAGCTGAAATTGCGCTGGATATGCACATTGATCAACGCATAGATCTTCGGATCGTACAGCTTCTGCGCCAAGGCCGGAGAATAGGCGTATTCGCAGATCCCGCCCTTGAGCTTGGCGAAACTCAGCAACGACGACACGCCCCACTCTTGCCGCCCTTTTTCATCGAGCATGTCCCATTCGGCCACTGTCTCGGCAAGCGCTCTCAGGCTGGCGCGCAAAGTGTCGAAGTCGTTCGAGTTGTAGCCCACCATCATCGCCAGGGTGCGGGCATCAATCGTATGGGTCTGCGCCGTGGTCAGAGAGTCGTAGGCATTGAGAAGCAACACGTTGGACAGCTTGCGCTGCAACAGCGTCAGCTTGCCGCTGATATGGATCGCGGCCACATTCTTTTTCACCGTTTCCCGACGCAAAGCGCCTGAAAGGTGATCCGTGTCCAGTTGTGTATCCGGCATGATTCTGCCCGGCTGCTCGTTTCCCAAGTTTGTGACACAAAAGGTACCCGTGGATCAACCAAATTTGGGTCCCCATATGCAGGATGGAGTGAATCCCGTAGACAGGTACCTATCCGAATCGGCGACCCAGTTATCCACAGAAGCGGGCGCCAATTGGTTCAAACTTGGAGTCGTGACCCGCGTAGGCGGCGATCAACGCACTCGGATTAGACCCTAAATAGTCCACGATAGAGCCGAACCGCGAATCGGTGCCCTTCTCCCCGGATTCGGGACCCTTTGATCCTGTATACAGGTCCCTTTTAACCCGAAGCCAGGAACCCTTGGTCCTGTATCCGGGTGCCGATGCGACCACAAATATATGATTTATTTATGTTTTCTGTCGTCAAAGAATCTAAAACCCTTAAAGAAAATAAACTCTTTGGTGTGCCCTTTTCTGAGAATAAATGCCGGTTTCGTCGCGAAACCGAACTCTTCGGCATTCTTCTGTGGAAAACTGCTCTTTCGAGGATAGCGCAGAAGGAAAATGTTCGGTACATTTCCTGATATACGCCGGAAAGGCGAACATTATTCGAGGCATCGACAGTGACAAAATCTAAACAACCTGCTCTACCGCCGTACTTCAACCTGGATCCGGCCAAGGCTGCATCAAAGTTACCCGATCCTATCGGGACATCACGATTCGCAAAAGCTGCAACCTTCTGTGCCAAAGGGCGCGAAGATCTAGCCCGCCGCGGGTATGCGCCCGATGGCGAAAAGCGCCTCCGCCGGTTTTCGATTTGGGAGATTACCAAATACCTGATCCCGGTGGCTCCGGCCCACCTGCGCCGCGTCCTCAAGGCAAATCCTGACCTCCCGCAAGGCGAAGGCGAAGCAGGATCGAAATGGTTCACCCTCGAAGAAGTTCTGACCTTGAGGCGCCATTTCGCGGCCGAAGGTGTAAGCACCAAGGAATACCTGCCCTACCGGCCGGAAAATCTGCCGGCAAAAGTTGTTGCCGTTGCCAATTTCAAAGGTGGCGTGGGCAAGACGTCCACCGCTGCTCATCTGGCAATGTCGGCCGCGTTGGACGGTTATAAAGTGCTGGTGATTGATCTTGATAGCCAGGGATCCATGACGTCGATCCTGGGTGGTCGCGTCGCGGATGAATGGCAGACAGTCTTCCCCTTGATCGCAAAAGACTATGCGCGCGCGGTTCAGGAAGAGAACAGGGTCCGCGCCGCTGCCGGTCAACCCGAAATCCCATTGGATGAAACTCTGCAAGAGGCACTGAGAACCCAACCTCAAGATGTCATCCAGAAGACCCATTGGCCCAACATTGATCTCATTGGTGCTCAACTGAACCTCTATTGGGCTGAATTTCAGATCCCGGTCTGGCGGATGGGCCTTCGCAGTTGGCCGCTGTGGGACGGGCTCACCAACTTTTTGCAGGACGAGGCCGTATTGAATGATTACGACATCGTGTTCCTCGATACTCCTCCTGCACTTGGGTACCTAACGATCAATGCGCTGGCCGCAGCGGATATTTTGCTGGTGCCGCTCGGAGCTTCATTCCTGGAATTTGATTCCACCGGGCGCTTCTTCGACATGCTCTACACCACGTTCGCCAGTATCGAGGATGGCGAGAACGCGGCACAAAGGGCAGCTGGCTTGCCCGAACTCAAGTTCGAATGGGATGTCGTGCGCGCGATCATCACCCGGTTCGACGCCAGTCAGCAGACGGACATGGCCAACGTGATACAGGCGTATTTCGGTGATTTCATGAACGCCTATCGGCAGGATTACACCGCTTTGGTAGGGCAGGCCGGAGAACAGGTGAACGGAATCTACGAAGCGGACTACCGTGACTTTAACCGCGACACCTATGTCCGGGGGCGAGAGACCTTCGATCGAACTTACGCGGAATTCAAAGAAGTGCTGATCGGGTGTTGGTGGCGCGACGCCCAGATGGGAGGACAGGCAGATGGCTAAACGCAGAAGACTGACGGCGCCGGATGCGGCGGAGCTTGAACAACTCGAGGCTGGTTTCGCCGCGAAACCCTCGATCAGTCCGTTCGAGGCCAACCCGTCAACTCCGCCAATCGCGCAGGTCGCGGCCGAGGCCGCGACGCTGAATGGCATGGCAGCAGTGACCGACCGTGCAACCCTTGCAAAAGACCAAGGCGACGCTGCGCGTTGGCGGGATGCCCAGGACGCCGGTCTGGTCGCAGAGATGGTGCCCATAGATCAGATCGATGCCGATTTCTTGCGGCGCGACCGCATGGTCGATGACGAAGAGGCAATGTCCGAACTGCTGGAATCTCTGCGCTCCAACGGGCTGCGGACGCCGATCGAGGTGACCAAAACCGAGGATGGCTATGGCCTGATATCGGGCTATCGCCGGTTGGACGCCTTCCGCCGTTTGGCCGGCGGTGACCCGAAATTCGCCCAAATTCCCGCGTTCGTGCGCCAGGCTGGCGCAGGGCAGGGGGCGTATGTTTCGATGGTCGAGGAGAACGAACTTCGATCAAACCTCAGCCCGTATGAACGTGGGCGCATCGCTGTCCTCGCTGTGGGGCAGGGTGTGTTCCCGTCGACCGAAGCCGCCGTGGATGTTCTGTTCGCCGCAGCCTCCAAGGCCAAAAGGTCCAAGGTCCGCAGCTTTGCGGTGGTTCACGAGGCCTTGGGCGACTTACTGCAGTACCCGGTTGCGTTGTCGGAAAAGGCAGGTCTCAGGATTGCCGCGGCTATCCGGGATGGCGCGCAGGCCAAGCTGAGGGAGGCCTTGTCCCGGGGTGAGGCGACGGACCCGAAATCGGAACTGGCCGTGATAGAGGCTGCGTTGAAGGAAGCGCCAGCGCCGACTCAGGAAAAGCCGCGTGGGGGCCGCCCGAAACAGATTCAACGGCTGCCTATTCAGACGCTGCCCAAAGGCGGAGAATTGCGAGCAGAAGTATCGGCGGGCGAATTGCGGATACATCTTCGCGGCCGGACTCTGGGCGTAGACGAAGCCGCGCAGTTGTTGGAGCGGTTAGCCGAGCATTTGGGCTGACCATTTTTACCATTGGTTTGGCCTGTGCTTCCACCGGCCAAACCTTCCTGTAAACAGGTACTTTTCCGCCACTTTCCATGTAGTGTGCAAAAAGACATAATTATGATCATTATGACCGGCGCTCGGTTTGTTTCCAATAAGCCGGCGTTTGACCATTTTGACGCCGGACCGCCGCCGCTATGAGTAGCGGAGAGACAGACTGAAACTTGGGTAGTGTGAACGTCGGCTGGGCCAACTCTGGCTGGATGCGTTCTTGATTGAATCCCGCTTGGCCCGAAGGTGCATTTTGCCAGCCAGTAGACGCAAATTCCGACTTGGGATAGGTTCGTGTTGGGGCAACAATGCGGGCGTTCTGCCTTGCATAGGAAATTTGTGCGCAACGCGCTGACTATAAAGGCCGGCATACGGTCGGACATATAATAGCTTCGTCAGAAACCAGGTCCCTCTGACTGACGCCGATTGAACAAAAGGCAAGACACATTGAAGTAATTTCGACCGAGGACTGAAGATGGCTGACATCAAGGAGTGGTTGGAGAGGCCCCCGGAATGTCGGCGCTAATGGCGCAGTCCCTAGAAGGCGGTTTTGCGTCGTCCTTTTCGGACATGGTTCTGACGGAACTTGCGGTGCTGCAGAAAAATTGTGTCGTCAACGGTGCTCCGATCCAAAGTGCCACCATCAAGCCGGTTTACAGCGTTCTGAGGCTCCACACGAACCCGATTAGAACAAACGCCGTGCTGAACATTTTTTCGTACAAGTTGCTGGAATGCAGTGAAGACGGAGTTGATATTTCCATCCCGCTCAAGCGCCGGTGGGTCATCTCGATTGGGTCCGGGTTGGAACAGGGGCCGATCGACAAGACAATCGGTGGGGTCCAGATAACCTACAAGACGTTCGCGCAGGGAAAATCGATCAAGCTGATGGCTTATTACTCCAATCTGACACTGCATGGCGAAAGATGGGGACCGAATATGCGTCTAATTTCCGGGTTTGACCAACTCGGCAATGTCGACCCCAGAAACAAGTACTACACTCCGAAGGCCGCAAGTTGCCTTGATATCGACTTCAAGAACAAGCCGCCGAATGACGTTGACGTTTGGTCCGTTGCGCCCAGCGACATGAGGTTCTGCGCCCGTGGGTGCATCCCCGGAGATGTGAGCGCCACCAAGTAAGGCTGCTTCTGTTCAGGTTTGACCAAACCGCAGACCCTGCGCCCGCGACATTTGTCGACTGATCAAGGCGCGGGGTTTTCCAAAGATTACCTCCTTCCGCGATCGGGCGGGCACACACTGATCGGAGATCGAGACATTTTCGGGCATGGCGCCTGTTTGCCAGGACAGGTCGATCGGAATGCCGCATGTGGATACCAGTAGCCTCCAATCCACAACCATCGATGCGTCAGGAACCTGACCCGGCGCCGGGCGATGGAAACGGAGCAGTCCTCTCGGAAGGCGCCGTGGTTTCGGAAAGACCACACGGAGAGCTTCAAAGACTTCGACCTGACAAGCCAGCTTCCCGGAATACAATCGATCACCAGATGACCAAAGTCAGCCTGTCCCTTCATCGGGCAGAGCGAAGTGAGTTCGGGCGCGGTGAACCTCACGCATTATTCGAAATCGGCTTGTGGAATCTGAACCCTTGTTTTGCAACTCGTTTACGCTGCAACCGGGATGCGCAGTGTTTAACGGTGGGCAAGCTACTTCCAAGCCGATATGTTTCGTGGTCTCTGAGTTTCCTGCCGAGGTTTACGCATTTTGAGGTGGCCGGCGGGTCAGCGCATGACAAAAGGATCGGGAATGGGGTCGTCGCTGGTGCGCAGCCAAACGGACTTGATTTTGGTGTAGTCCAATGCAGCCTGCAGCCCGCCCTCGCGCCCATGCCCCGACAATCCATGCCCCCCAAACGGAGCGATCGGACTGACTGCGCGGTAGGTGTTGACCCAGACAATGCCGGCTCGGATTGACCGAACCATCCGATGGGCCCGCGTGAGGTTTTGCGTGAACACGCCCGAGGCCAGGCCAAACCGGGTATCGTTTGCGATCGCGATGGCCTCATCCTCTGTTTCGAAGGAAACGACCGACAGGACGGGGCCGAAGAATTCGTGCGTCAAGCAATCAGCATCGCGCGCCCGACTGCAATCCAGAATGGTCGGTGGAAAGTAGAATCCCGCGCGATCAAGTGGCTGGCCGCCAGTAATCATTTGCGCGCCTTGGGCCTGCGACCGGGTGACAAGTTCGGCGGCCCATTTCTGCTGCCGCTGCGTGCACAGGGGCCCGACTTCGGTCGCCATATCATCCGGTGCGCCGATCACGACCGCTTCGGCCTTTTGCCGCAGACGGTCCAGGACCGCGTCCTTGATCGATGCCTGAACCACAAGCCGCGACCCGGCAACGCAGCTTTGACCCGACGCCGCGAAAATTCCGGAAACCTGAGCGTTGACCGCACTGTCCAGATCCGCATCCTCGAACACGATAAAGGGCGACTTTCCACCCAGCTCCAAAGAGGTAGACGCCAGATTCTCTGCCGAGTTTCGCACGATATGCCGAGCCGTTTCCGGCCCACCGGTAAAGGCGACATGGGCAATTCTTTCGTGCCGGGTCAAGGCAGCGCCGACATCGGGCCCACCCGTCAGAACATTCAGAACGCCTTCGGGAAACCCGGCCTTGTGAAAGATCCGCGCGAACTCCAGCATTGGGGCAGGGGCCTCTTCCGAAGCCTTCAGCACCACTGTGCAACCGGCCGCCAGGGCCGGGCCGATCTTGACCGCCGACAGGAACAATTGTGAGTTCCAGGGCACGATCGCCGCGACAACCCCCACGGGTTCTCGCCGCAGCCAAACTTCCATATCTGGCTTGTCGATGGGCAAATGGGCGCCTTCGATCTTGTCCGCGAGGCCCGCGTAGTAACGATAGTAATCCGCGACATAGGCAATCTGCGCCGAGGTTTCGCGGATGATTTTTCCAGTGTCGCGGGTTTCCAGCTCGGCCAGTCTCGGTGCGTTTTCAGCAATCAGATCTGCCAACCGGTATAGCAGCTTGCCCCGCGCCGTTGCGGTCAGTGACGCCCATTCCGGGGATCTGAAAGCCTGGTCCGCTGCCATCACGGCCTGGTCCACATCAGCTTGGCTGGCGGCGGGTATCTGCGCCCAAGCCTCACCTGTGGATGGGTCGACACTTTCGAACCAGGTGTCGCCATCGCGGAAAGTGCCGCCGATATAGTTCTGAAACCGTTGCATCCCGAATTCCCCTATTGAAAGGCCGGCATCACATCCTTGATGAAACGCTCCAACGAGGCCTTTTTGCGTTCAAACGGCATGCTGGAGTCGATCCAGAATGAATACTCGTCATACCCCAGTTCCTCGCATCTCCGAAGCCGGTCGATCACGGTATCGGCTGTTCCGATGACAAGGTCGCGCTCCATGTTCTGGGGCGAATAGAACGGATGCTCGGCGATTTCGGGATCACTCAGCGGGGCAATCAGCCCCTGGGTAACGTCACGCTTGTTCATGAACCATGCACCGAAATAACAGTAGAACCGGTTCAACTCGATGGCGGCCTGTTTCACGTCGTTCTGATCTTCGGCCACGTAAGTGTGGCGCAGCAACATGATCTTGGGGCGCGGCATGTCAGGAAACTTTGTGCAGGCGGCATTGAACTTGGCCATCAGGTCGATGACCTCGTCGTCGCCGTTCCACAATGGCGTGACCTGTACGTTGCACCCTGAGCTTACGGCGAATTCGTGGCTGTTGGGGTCGCGTGCGGCCACCCAGATGGGCGGCCCACCAGGTTGCAGGGGCAGGGGCGACGAGGTGGTCTTGGGAAATTGGTGGAATTCGCCGTCATGGGCGTAATCTCCCTGCCAGAGCTGTTTCACGGCAGGGATGAGTTCGCGCATGCGCTGCCCGGCTTCCCACGCATCCATGCCAGGCATCATGCGTTCGTATTCGTAACTGTAGGCACCGCGGGCAATGCCCAGATCCAGCCGTCCGTCGGTGATGATGTCCGTCATTGCGGCCTCACCGGCCAAACGGATCGGATGCCAGAAGGGCGCGATCACGGTGCCGGTGCCCAGCCGGACATTCCGGGTGTGCCGAGCCACGTCAATCAGGCTGAGAAACGGGTTGGGTGCGATTGTAAAATTCATCCCGTGGTGTTCGCCCGTCCAGACGGCATGCATCCCGCCGTCGTCGGCGATTTTGCACAGTTGGATGAACTCGTCATACAACTGCTTCTGGTCCTGCTCTGGCGAAATCCGCTCCATATGCGCAAACAGCGAGAACTTCATGTCAACTCCCCCGAACCAACGGTTTGACCCGTCCGCTGGTTTCATCTCCGTAGTATATGCCGAAATTGCCCATGCGGCTTTCCCGGGCGAAACGTTCCAGCATCGTACAGATCGCCGGGTCCGCGACATCCATCAGCGTCGACTCGACGATCTGCGTAAAAGCCCCGTTGGCTGGGGTGTCGTCCTCGGCTTGGCAAAGGAACGAGATATGCTGTCGTCGCGACTTGTCCTGATAGACCGAATAGATGAAGCCCGGTTCTGCCTTGATCCCACATTCCGCGATCAACTGGGCCAATGCAGTATCGGCGCCGTTGGCCACGTCCTCGGTCGCCGGAATGGTCAGCCCGCCGTTGCCATCGTCCAGCAGAAGGATCTGCCCGTCCCGCTCGATCAACGCGGAAACCACGACGCCCGCACGACGGTTCAGCGCCCGGGCTTCGGCGGCAGGCGTCACATAGGCGCCGCGGGCATAGCCCAGGCCAGGTGCGATCGAGTGGTCGAAGGCCTCGACCCGACCGATCAGGATCAGGTGGTCGCCGGCTTCGACCGTCTTGAAAACCGAGCAGTCGAACCAGGCTGAAACCCCGTCAAGGATTGGTGCGCCGTTGGGTCCTGGCTTCCAATCGACACCGGCAAACCGGTCCTGCGAAGGGCGTGCGAAGGTGTTCGAAACGCCGATCTGATCCTCCGACAGGATGTTGACGGCGAAACCGGCGGCTTCAGAGAATGTGTTGAAATTGCTGGAGGTATTGGCAAGACAGACCGATATCAGCGGAGGGTCCAGCGAAACCGAGGAAAAAGAATTGGCGGTAAAGCCGATCGGTCGGCCGGACTCGTCATGTGTCGTGACCACCGTGACACCGGTGAGAAAGGTTCCGAACGCGCTGCGCAGGGCGCGAGGGTCGAAATCGGTCATGCGGGCGACCTTTCGTGCGTTGGGGTCTTAAGCCATTGAACAAGGGCCGCGTTGACAGTCTTTGGATCAGTAAGGTTCACCATGTGCCGATGACCCTCGACGACAACCGCCTGTCCCTTGGCGGCCGCGGCGATGGCGCGGGTCATGTCGGGTGTGGAATTCGGATCCTCAGCACCTGTCAACGCCAGCAAGGGGCAAGAGATCTGAGGGTAGCGATCGGCGTAGACCATGTCGCCCCGGGCAAAGGCATCGTAGGCCGTCGCATAGCCGTTTATGTCGACCGCGGCCAACCATGCGGCGACCCTGTCCCGAGCGGCGCGGTCGGCCGGACCGTTTGCGAACCAGCGTTGCAGTGGAGTTTCCAGATCAAACCTTCCGGCGCTGATCAAGCCGGCGCGCGCCAGCACAGAGTCCCGGGCCTCGTCGTCCCGACGAAAGACTCCGTTCAGCAAGGCGACGCGCCGGACCCGATCGGGATGTTCGACCGCAAACCCGCCGGCAATCAGTGCGCCCATCGAATGACCGGCAAGGTTCACGCGATCCAGGTTCAAAGCGTCCAGCGCCGCCCGCAGCCACTCCACAAATGCTGGTAGCTGCGCCCCCACAGCGATCGGATCGGATTGGCCATGCCCTGGCAGATCCAGTGCGTAGACCGCGTGCAAGTCGGACAAGGCATCGATCTGCGGCGCCCAGGCCTCCGACTGCATACCGACCCCGTGCAACAGGACCAGAGGTTCGCCATCGGGGGGGCCGGCAAAGCGCAAGCCAAGGCGTCCGAATGGTTCAGACAGCTGCCGGATTGTCGACGTCATGTCCCAAATCCTTCAGATCCTGATAACGATCTCCGATGCGGTGATGCGGGCGCCCTCCGATCGAAGCGCCCAAAGCGATCATGATCTCATCCGGGGCCGGAGCGTCGGCGACCTGCAGGTGGATGGTCAGATAGTGGCTGCGCCGCCCACCATCATTCTTGTCCATCAGGGGAATTTGCATGGCTGCATTTGCCGGTCCGCGCGTGTTGGTGAAGGCAAGGTAGGATTTTGCGCCGACCGCCTCGCGATAGGCATTTCCGAACCTCAGGGTATGGATCAGGGCCGACCCGTGCTCGACCTCGCCATTCACTCCGACAACGGCGGCTTTGCCATAGGCTTCAACCCGGTCACCGCCGCCGGCCGCCTCGAGAATCATCTCGGTCAGCATGTGGCCCAGCCCCGGAGCACAATCGTGTATCTCTGGATGCAGGTCTTCGACAAAGCCGCGGCCGGCCCAGGGGTTGGTCACAACGGCGACCGCCGCGATCAAGGTCAAAGGGCGCTCGGCGGCTTTGCCACCTTCGATCAGTGTGTTTTCGACATGCAGCAGTGTTTTACGGATGGTGGCGGGCATCGCAAAGGTCCTGTGATTCCGTTTCCGGCATGATGGTATACCATAAGACAGGATGTCAATCATTCCTTGCTGAGGCAACGCGCGACCGATAGATTCCCGTCCATGACATCGCCAAGACTGACCAAGATCGATCATCCCCCGGCTACCCTGCGCGACATGGTGCAGGAGCGCATGCGCGAGGCCATCATCGAAGGTGTTTTCCAGCCCGGCGAACGGCTGGTGGAACGTCCGCTATGTGATCAGCTTGGTGTCAGCAGGACAGTCATCCGGGAAACGATCCGCTATCTCGAGGCCGAGGGGCTGGTCGAAATTCTGCCCGGGCGCGGGCCGATCGTGGCTTCGATCACACGGGACGAGGCACGGCAGATCTACGATATCCGCCGCATGCTGGAAACCGCGGCCGCCGAGAACTGCGCGCGCAATATCACATCAGACAGGGCCAGCAGCCTGCATGGGGCGCTGGTGCGGCTCAAGCAAGGTTTCGTGGACAAGACACCGGGCTCGATCTTCCGCGCCACTTCCGATTTCTACTCAGAGATTTTTGAGGGGGCAGGGCATCATGTGGCTTGGGATGTAGTCCAGCGCCTGAATGGTCGGATCAGCCGGTTGCGGATGATGACCTTGGCGGCAACAGAACGCGACCGCCCCGGGATCGAACATATGGAGGCCATCTGTTCTGCGATTCAGTCCGGCGACCCCTCCGCCGCGCGCCGAGCCGTCGAACGGCATCTGGACGATGCGGCGTCGGTTGCCGAGACCCTGTTCGATGCAGAAGAGGGCTTGGGCAAAGCCGCACACTGCTAGATCCTGCACCGGTCAGGTTTGGTCGCCCAGATACGTCGTCAGGGCCTGGCGCGCTCCCTGATCCCAGATCACCCTGAGCCACCGGTCAAACGCGTCGCGAAACACGCCGGATTGTGACAGGTCCTGATAGTACTGGGTCTGCTCAAGCCAGGTGGTCGGGTTGTCACGGGCCGCGTTGGCCGAGGTGACCAGATCGGACCAGTTGGGATCGTTGGGTTCGACAATACTTCCATCCTCGCGAGTGCCGGCACACATGCGGGCCCACAGCGCCTCGACCAGGGCCAGCCCATTGATCGGCGCGCTGGCGGCCAATGCATCATAGACGGTGGGAAGCACAAATCCCACATGCCGGGATGATCCGTCAAAAGCAACGCGCCGCGTGGTGTCGACGATGGATGGATTGCGGAACCGCTCCTCGATCAAGGTTATGTAGTCCGCAACCGACTGATTGGGCACCGGACGCACGAAAGGCGCGATTTCTTCGACCAAAACCTTTCGGAAGAATGCAGAAACCAGCGGATCGGCCATGCAGTCTGCGATCGTATTCAGGCCCAGGATCTCGCCGACATTGGCCAGAACCTGGTGGCCCGCGTTCAGAATGCGCAGCTTCATGACCTCATAGTCATGAACGCGGACAGTAAATGTGGCGCCGACCTTGTCCCAATCCGGGCGACCGGCGCAAAAGGCATCCTCGATCACCCATTGGCGGAAGCTTTCATGGGTGACGGGGGCGGCGTCGTCGATCCCCAGCGCGCGCACCAGCTCCAGCTCGGTCGGGCCGGTGGCGGGCACTATGCAATCGACCATCGAATTGGGAAAGGTGCATTGCGTGTTGATCCAGTCGGCCAGATCCACGTCCGATAGTCGCGCCAGCCCCACCACCGCCTGACGCAGAACCTGCCCGTTGCCGATCAGGTTGTCGCAGCTCAGCCCGGTCAGCGGACCAACGCCTGCATCGCGCCGCCGTCGCAGGCCCGCGACGATGGCACCGAAGGCGGTGCGCGGACGGTCGGGGTTGGCGGCATCGTGGCGGATGTCGGGGTGGTCGGTGTCCAGCCCTTTGGTCACAGGGTGCACGAAATAGCCGCCCTCGGTCACGGTCAGCGAGACGATGCGGATCGCCGGATCGGCCAGTTGCGCGATCAGCGGGCCGTTGTCCTCTTGCGGGGGCAGGTAATCGATCATCGCGCCCGTCACCTCGGCACGACGCTGGCCCTCGGTCAGCTCGACCAGCGTGGTCAGACAGTCCTGCGCCAGCAGCTTGCGCCGCATCTCGGCGTCATAGGCGCGCACGCCGGCGCCGATGATGGCCCAATCCTGCGCCGCGCCCTGTTGCATCAGCCGGTGCAGGTACCAAGCCTGATGCGCGCGATGAAAATTGCCCACCCCGATATGCACGATCCCCGGCGTCAGTGCCGCGCGATCGTATTCGGGCCGCAGCACGCCCTTGGGCAACGCGTCCAAATTGGCCTGACACAACCGGACCGGTCGGGTATCCGCGGGGCGCTCCACCATCAGCTCATCCAATTTCCACCATCCACGTTGTATGTCTGGGCCACGATGTAGTCGGCCTCGGACGAGGCCAGAAAGACCGCCATTCCGGTCAGGTCCTCGGCCCGGCCCATCCGGCCGAAGGGCACCGCTTCGCCCACTTCCTTCTTTTTCTGACCCGGCGCCTTGCCCTCGTATTTGGCAAAGAAGGCATCGACGCCGTCCCAGTGCTCGCCATCCACCACGCCGGGGGCGATGGCATTCACGTTGATCCCGTGTTTGATCAGGTTCAGCCCCGCCGATTGGGTCAGGCTGATCACCGCCGCCTTGCTGGCGCAATAGACCGCCACGAGCGGCTCGCCCCGGCGGCCGGCCTGGCTGGCCATGTTGATGATCTTGCCGCCGGTACCCTGCTCGATCATCTGGCGCGCGACTGCCTGCATCGTGAACAGGGTGCCGGCGACGTTGATGTCGAACACGCGCTGGTAATCCGCGCGGATGATTTCCACGATCGGGGCGGCGGTGAAGATCGCGGCGTTGTTGATCAGGATGTCGACCCCGCCCATCCGCGCCGCGGCGTCGGCCACGCCCGCCTCGATGCTGTCCTGCTGCGAGACATCCATTTCGACCGCAATCGCCTGCGGCCCGATCTCGCGCGCGGCCTTGCGCGCCTGCTGCACGTCGATGTCGGCCAGCGCTACCTGCGCGCCCTCGGCGGCATAGGCCTGGGCAAAGGCCAGCCCGATGCCCCGCGCCGCCCCGGTGATCAGGGCCCGTTTTCCAACCAGCCGGTTCATGCGATCCGCAGCCCCGCCGCGTCGAACCGGTGGATCTTGTCCTCCTCCGGCGTCAGATGGATCGTGTCGCCGTGACGCAGGCCGACCTCGCCGCCGGCGCGCACGGTCATCGGCTCGGCGAAGCCGTCCACATGGACGTGAAAGAACGTGTCCGAACCCAGATGTTCGGACACCCCGACCGTACCTTTCCACAGGCCCTCGCTGGGCGAGGCGGCAATGTGCTCGGGGCGGACGCCGATCGTGTGGGCGCCGTGTTTATCGGCCTCGGGGCCTTCGATGAAATTCATCTTGGGCGAGCCGATGAAGCCGGCCACGAACTTGTTGCGCGGCGCGCGGTACAGTTCGAGCGGCGAGCCCACCTGTTCGATCACGCCTGCCTGAAGGACCACGATCTTGTCGGCCATGGTCATGGCCTCGACCTGGTCATGGGTGACGTAGATCATCGTGGTTTCCAGCCGGTTGTGCAGCTCGGATATCTCCAGCCGCATGCCTACGCGCAGCGCCGCGTCCAGGTTCGACAGCGGCTCGTCGAACAGGAAGGCCGCCGGTTCGCGCACGATGGCGCGACCGATGGCGACCCGCTGGCGCTGGCCACCCGAAAGCTGGCCGGGGCGGCGGTCCAGATAGTCGGTCAGGTTCAGAACCTCGGCCGCCTGTTCGACGCGGCGGTCCTGCTCGGCCTTGTCCAGCCCGGCCATGCGCAGCGGAAAGGCGATGTTCTTGCGCACGGTCATGTGCGGATAAAGTGCGTAGGACTGGAACACCATGGCCAGGCCCCGCTTGGCCGGCGGCACCGCGGTGGCGTCCTGATCGTCGATCAGGATGCGGCCGCCGCTGACGTCCTCTAGCCCCGCGATCAGGCGCAGCAGGGTGGATTTTCCGCAGCCCGATGGGCCCACGAACACCACGAATTCGCCGTCGTTGATTTCCAGATCCAGCGGCGGAATGACCTCCACGTCGCCAAAGCTCTTGCTGACTTTCTCAAGTACGATGCGTCCCATGTGTCTTTCCTTACTTCACGGCGCCGAAGGTCAGGCCGCGGACCAGTTGTTTCTGACTGAACCACCCAAGGATCAGGATCGGGGCGATGGCCATGGTTGATGCCGCGCTGAGCTTGGCGAAGAACAGGCCCTCGGGGCTGGAATAGCTGGCGATGAACGCGGTCAGCGGGGCCGCGTCGACGGCGGTCAGGTTCAGGGTCCAGAACGCCTCGTTCCAGGCCAGGATGAAATTCAGCAGCACGGTCGAGGCGATGCCCGGCACCGCCATCGGCGTCAGGATGTAAAGGATTTCCTCTTTCAGCGTGGCGCCGTCCATGCGCGCGGCTTCCAGGATGTCGCCGGGAATTTCGCGGAAATAGGTGTACAGCATCCAGACGATGATCGGCAGGTTGATCAGCATCAGCACCACCACCAGCCCGGCGCGGCTGTCCAACAGGCCCAGTTGGATGAACAACAGGTAGATCGGGTACAGAACCCCCACCGCCGGCAGCATCTTGGTGGACAGCATCCACAACAGGATATCCTTGGTGCGCGCCGAGGGCACGAAGGCCATGGCCCAGGCGGCGGGCACCGCTACGATCACGCCCAGAAGGGTGGACCCGCCCGCGATGATGATCGAGTTCCACAGATACCGCATGTAGTTCGACCGTTCCTGAACCACGGCATAGTTCTCCAGCGTCCAGTCGAAGTTCAGAAAGATCGGCGGGCTGGCGATGGCCTGGGCCTCGGTTTTGAAGCTGGTCAGGATCGTCCAGAGGATCGGGAAGAAGATCAGCAGGCCGACAGCCCAGGCAAAGGCGGTGTTGATCAGCTTGCGTGGTGTGGTGACGGTGCGGGCCATGTTTTCGTCCTCCTCACGCGTCCAGGTTTTTGCCGACGATGCGCATCAGGAAGATGGCGACGATGTTGGCAAGGATGATGGCATAGACCCCGCCGGCCGAGCCCAGCCCGACATTCTGGCTTTCCAGCACGCGCTGGTAGATCAGATAGGTCAGGGTGCGGGTGCCGAAGGCGCCGCCGGTGGTCACGAAGATCTCGGCGAAGATCGACAGCAGGAAGATCGTCTGGATCAGGATGACGATCGTGATCGCGCGGCTCAGATGCGGCAGGATGATGAAAAAGAAGCGTTTCAGCGGCGGCGCGCCATCCATTTCGGCGGCCTCCAGCTGTTCGCTATCCAGCGACTGGATCGCGGTCAGCAGGATCAGGGTGGCAAAGGGCAGCCATTGCCAGGACACGATCATCACGATCGACGGCATCGACGCCTCGGACAGCCACGAGATTGGCTCGGCCCCGAAGAACCGCCACAGGTGGGCGAACAGGCCGTTGACCGGGTCCATGAACATGTTCTTCCAGACCAACGCCGAAACGGTGGGCATTACGAAGAACGGGGCGATCACCAGAATGCGCACCACGCCCTGGCCCCACATCGGCTGATCCAGCAGCAGCGCCAGCAGGATGCCCAGCACCACGGTGATGGCCAGCACACCGCCCACGATCACCAGCGTCGCCTGAACGGCGGGCCAGAAGGAACTCGAGGTCACGAACCGGACGTAGTTGTCGAACCCGACCCAACCCAGGTCACCGCCGCGCAGCGGCAGGTATTTCTTGAAGGAAAAATACAGAGTCATCGTCAGCGGAACCAGCATCCAGCCCAGCAGCAGGACCACGGCGGGCGCCATCATCAGGCGTGCGACGGATCGGGAGTGTTGAGTTGCCATGACGCAAGACCTCTCTGTTCAGGCGACTTGTTGCCTGCGAGACTAACACGGGTTGTGGAAGGGGGAGAGCGGGGGACAGAAACCTGCCCACCCGCCGGGAGGAGGCCTCAGTACCCTGCGGCTTCCATTTCTTCGGCCGTGAAGGCCTGTGCCTTGGCCAGAGCTTCGTCAACCGACTGCTGTCCGGCATAGACCGCCGAGAATTCCTGGCTCACCTGGGTGGCGATGCCCGCGAATTCGGGGATGGCGACGAACTGGATCCCGGTATACGGCGTCGGCTTGACGCAGCAGTTTTCCGGATCGGCCGCAAGGATCGACTTCAGCGTCATCTGCGCGAAGGGGATGTCCTTGTAGTCGGGGTTCTCGTACAGCGAGGTGCGCGCACCCGGCGGAACGTTGGCCCAGCCCTCGTTCTCGGCAACCAGTTCGATGTATTCCTTCGAAGTGGCCCATTCGATGAACTGCTTGGCGGCGTCCTCTTTCTGGGTGCCGGCCGGAATGGCCAGGGCCCAGGCCCACAGCCAGTTGGCGCGCTTGTCAACGCCTTCCGAGTTCGGCGCCAGAGCAAATCCAACCTGATCGGCGACAGTCGAGTCGTCGGGGTTGGTCACGAAAGACGCGGCAACGGTGGCGTCGATCCACATGCCGCATTTGCCCTGCTGGAACAGCGACAGGTTCTCGTTGAAGCCGTTGGTGGCATACCCGGCGGGGCCGGATTCGTTCATCATGTCGACGAAGAAGGTCAGCGCCTCTTTCCACTCGGGCTGATCGAACTGGGGTTTCCAGTCTTCGTCGAACCAGCGCGCGCCGAACGAGTTGGCGGTCACGGTGATGAAGGCGCCGCCCTCACCCCAACCGGCCTTGCCGCGCAGGCAGATGCCGTTGATGTCGTTGTCGCGGTCCGTCATCGCAGCCGCCGCTTCGCGGATGAACTGCCAGGTCGGCGCCTCGGGCATCTCCAGACCGGCCTTCTCCATAAGGTCGGTGCGGTACATGATCATCGAGCTTTCGCCATAGAACGGCGCCGCATACAGCGTGCCGTCGTGGCTGAGGCCGCCGCGCATGGCGGGTAGGATGTCGTCCACGTCATATTCCGCGGACATTCCGTCCAGCGGCACAAGCCAGCCGTTCGCGCCCCAGATCGGCGTTTCGTACATGCCGATGGTCATGATGTCGAACTGGCCGCCCTTGGTCGAGATGTCGGTGGTCACACGCTGGCGCAATACGTTCTCTTCCAGAGTGACCCATTCCACCTCGTGGCCGGTCGCTTCGGTGAACTTGTCGGTGTATTTCTGCATTCGGATCATGTCGCCGTTGTTTACGGTGGCGATCGTGATCGTCTCTGCAGTTGCGGCGCCGGCGGTCAAAGCCGCTGCGCTTGCCGCCCATAGAACGGATTTCAGGTACATTCTTTCCTCCCTGGTGTCGAATTACCTGGAGGAAAGCATCACGAATTATTTGGCGCGCGTCAACTAAAATTTTACGCGCGTAAAAAAGGTGTCGAAAATCAGGCCGAACTCCGCAGTATCAGACGTGCGGGAAACAGGGTTTCGGTGCGGGCGCTCAGCCGCCCACCGGATTCGACCAGTTGCGTCAGCGTCTCGACGGAGCGATTCGATACTGCGGTGTAGTCATGCGCCGCGGTGGTCAGCGACGGGCAGGTGAACTTGGAAAACGGATGGTCGTCATGCGAGGCGACGCGCAGGTCGCAATCCTCGCCCAACCCGACCCGCAGGCCCTTTTCATAGCAGGCCGACAGGAACCCGATGGCCAGCCGGTCATTGCTGCACAGGATGGTGCGAGAGGGCAGGCTGGGCTGTTCCAACAGCTTGAACGCGCCCTGACGGCCGATTTCCTCGAACCCCCAGCCGCGACCGTCGACCTTGATCACCTGCGGCTCAAAGCCCAGGCTCTCCATTTTTTTGATGTAGGCGATGCGGCGTTTGTTGGCGTTGGGGTTGGCGGGGTGCCGCATCTCGAAGAACGCGGGCGGTTCGCCGCTGCGGCACAGGTAATCGACGGTCTGTTCAATGAAGCTCGCGTTGTCCGACCCGACAAAAGCCGCGCCCATGCCTTCCAGGTTGCTGTCGAACAGGATGGTGGGGATGTCCTTGCAGAATTTCTCGATGAACGACCGGTCGGAATCGCGCCCCAGCGGCGCCAGCAGCACGCCCGCCGGTTTCAGCGCGCGCAGGCTGTCGAGGATCTCGGCCTCCTGCGCGGGGTCGCCATAGGCGCTGTAGAGCGTCGGGCGGAACCCGGCCTCGATGCATTTTTCTTCGATGTTGCGGGCGATCTCGGCAAAGAACGGGTCGGCCAGATAGGGCACCACGATGCCGACATTCTTGGTCAGCTTGCGGTTCTGGTTCATGGCAAAGATGTTGGGGCGATAGTCGAACCGCTCCAGCGCCTGCTCGATCCGTTCGCGGGTCGACCGTCGGACGCTGTCGGGATCGTTGAAATATTTCGATACCGTCGGGCGCGAGATCCCGCTGACCGCCGCAAACTCCTCCATGTTCCGGATTTTTCTGGGTGCCATGCCTTGCCTCTGGCGTGGGGCCAGGCCCGCGCCGCTCTGAATTTGTCGCTGTTTTACCTTTTCTTATCGCGCGACAAATTTCAACGGCAGAGTTCCGGGACGGTCATTCCGGTCAGATCAGCATCTCGAGCCGGGCCTCGGGGAAGCGTTGCAGAACCGGCGCGATCCGGTCGGCGGGCAGCAGGCACAGCGCGGTCGAAAGCCCGTCGGCCAGCGCCGCGTCAGGGGCCGAGACCGAAACCGCCCGATGCCGGACCGGCTGACCCTGCGGGCCCAGAATGTGGCCATGACGCCCGGCCAGCTGTGTCGCATCAGGGGCCGAGGTCGCCACCGCCCGGTCGCGCAGTTCGATGCGCCGGGTCACGCCCTCGGGGCCGGCCAGGCCGACGCGCCAGTCCGACCCGTCGGCGCGGGTGCCGATGGCGGCTATCTCGCCCATGTCGACCAGCACATCGGTCAGCCCCTGCGCCCGCAGCAGCGCCGCGATCCGGTCGGTCACGGCGCCCTGCGCGATGCCATTCAGCGTCAGCGCCGAACGGCCCGGATGGGGCAGGCGGATGCCGTCGGCCGAGACCGAAACCCCCTGCCAGCCGACCAGCGCCCGGGCCTGCGCCGCTTCGGCATCCGTCGCGCCGGTCGCCAGCGCCATCCACAGCGGTTGAACGGTCGGGTCGAACGCACCGCCGGTCGCGTCGTGCAGGGCGGCGCTTTGGGCCAGCACCTGCAGCAGCTCCGGCGCCGGGGCGGGCAGGGTGCCGTCCCGGTTCAGGCGGCTCAGCTGCGAGTCCGGCCGGTACAGGCTGAAGATATTCTCCAGACGGTCCAGTTCGGCCTCGAGCGCGGCGATGATCGGTTCGGCCTGCGCGTCACTCAACCCGACCAGTTGCAGGCTGGCGGGTGCCCCCAGCGCGGTGCCGCGCCAGCGGGCAACCGGTGCGGCGCGCGCCACGGTCGGCAAGGCGGCGCAGGCGGCCGAGATGGTCAGGAAACGGCGTCGGGACAGGCGGGTCATGCGGGTGTCTCCAGGGATTGGGTCAGATCGACGGGGCCAAGCGCCGCGTCGTCGGGAATGTCGGTCAGGGGCAGGGCGGTGCCGCCATAAGTTTCGATGAACCGCGCGGCGGCGTCCGGCGTGGCAAAGGGCACGATCTCGGGCGCGCCCATGCCGCCGGCCACGCCGGCGCCCACCACGAAGGTGGCCTGATCGGCGGTGATCCAGTTCGAGATGCCCGGCTCGTGCCAGCTGGGGGCCGCGCCCATGTCGCTGACATAGACCGCGGTGATTTCGGCATCGCGCTCGGGACTTTTGAGATAGGCCACCATGTCGCGCACCTGGGCAAAGAACAGCGGCGCGGGATAGCCCTCCAGATGGATCTGCCCCTTGGGCCCGCCGTGTTCGGCCACGTTCATCTGGCAGAAATAGCTGAGCGCGGTTTCGGTCAGATCGACCGGATCCGGCAGGGCGGCTGCCTGCTCTTCCTTGCAGGCCGCCAGCGCGATAAAGGCAATCAGGGCAAGGCGTGTCATGGTTCGACCCTCCGGAACGCCAGCCGGGCCAGGGCAAAGCCCAGCACCGGCCAGATCAGCAGCGAGGCGGGCGCCGCCCAGACGGGCAGGGCCTGCGCCGCGCCGGTCATGCCGGACGCCATGGCCACGCCCTCGGTGGCGGCGATGTTCCACAGACGGAAAGCGTCGGCCGGGTTGGCCACCATCACCCAGGGAAAGACGGATTGGGTGAAGACGCCGCCCTTGTCCATGACGACGGCTCCCAACAGCCCAAGATCATAGAGGACGACGAAGACCAGCCAGAGCCCGGCCGACAGACCTGCCGCCGCCGTTGCGCCCCTCGCCAGGGCGGACAGCAGGTATCCCAGCGCCAGAAACACGGCGCCCAGCAGGATCGAGGTGACGATCAGCCGGCCAAGCGCGAACAGGCTGTCCGCGCCCGCGCCGCCGAACCACGCGGCGACCGCCCCGGCGGTGCCGAAACCGACCGTCATGGCAAAGGCCAGCGCCGCCAGGTGGGCGGTGAATTTGCCCAGCAGAATTTCCCCTCGCCCCGCCGGATAGGACAGCAGCAGCGACAGGCTGCCCCGGTCCACGTCACCGGCGATTGCGTCAAAGGAAATCATCAGCGCCAAGAGCGGCGCCAGATATACCGACAGCGTGGTCATCGAGGCGACCGACACCGTCAGCATGTCGACCCCCAGCGTGCCGGTGGGCGCGCTGCCGGCAAAGGTCAGGGCCAGAGCGAACAGGACCATGATCAGCGTCGCCACCAGCAGCCAGCGGTTGCGGCGCAGGATCAGCATCTCGGTCCGGGTGATGGCAAGGAAACGGGTCATTGCAGCGCCTCCTGAGCATAGTGGCGATAGAGGTCTTCCAGCTTGGGCGGGGTCATTTCCACGTCGGCCACCGCATCGCCCAGCCCGGCGATGCGGCGCAGCGCCTGCATCTTGTCGGCGGGCGAACACAGCAGCTCGACCGAGGCGCCGTTGATCCGGTTGCCGCCCAGTTCGGCGGCCAGCGCGTCGGCATTGGCGCGGGCGCGGACCCGCAGCCGGATCGGCAACCCTGCCAGAGCCGACAGGTTGGCCAGCGTGTCATCGGCCACCATCCGGCCCTTGCGCATTATGGCGATCCGGTCGGTGCGGGCCTCGACCTCGGTCAGGGCGTGGCTGGCGATCAGCACCGCGGTGCCCTGCGCGGCCAGCTCGTCGATGATGGCGTACAGGTCTTGGCGCGAGATCGGGTCCAATCCCGATGTCGGCTCGTCCAGCAGCGCCAGTTTCGGCTGACCCAGCAGCACCTGCGCAAGGCCCAGCCGCTGCCGCATCCCCTTGGAATAGGCGCCGATCCGACGGTCCATCGCGTCGCCCAGCCCGACACGGTCCAGCAAGGCGGGCACGTCGGCGCGGGTGCCTGACAGCTTGGCAAACAGGGTCAGTTGCTCGCGCCCGGTCAGGGCCGGGTGGAACGAGACCGCCTCGGGCAGATAGGCCGTGTCGCGACGCGCCTGCGCGCTGCCGGGGGCGGCGGTGCCGATGCGGATCGTGCCGGCCTGGATGGGCGTCAGGCCCAGGATCGACTTGATCAGGGTGGATTTTCCGGCGCCGTTGTGGCCCAGCAGCGCCACGCGCTGTCCGGGGTCGAGCGTCAGGGAGATATCGCTCAGAACGCGGGTCTTGCCGCGATCTTTGCAGACCGTTTCGATGGTCAGGGCCTTATCCGTCATGAGGCACCTTTTTCATGGCTGGGGGTTGAGGGGCTTGCATCAATGGGTGGCTGTCGATCACGCCGCCCGGCAGCAGCGCCGGGAAGGCCGATTGCGACCAGCGCACCAGCTGCACGGCGGGCGAGCCGAGCAGCAGCTTGGCTGCGGGTTGGGTCCACAGCACATGGTCCATGCTATCGTTGGGGCGATAGGGGGCGTCGGCGATGCCGTCGCCGTTCACGTCATAGGCGGCAAAATCGGACCAGTAGTTGCCGCGGCCGTCTTCCGACCACTCGACCCATTTGGTCGAGACGTATTTCACCTGTGTCCGGTTGCCGACAAAGGCGTTGCCGACGATCCGGTTGCGTTCGCTGCCGGCGGTGAAATGGATCCCGATACCGCAGCCTTCGAACCAGTTGTCGGTGAATTCGTTCTTGTTGGAATTGTACAGAAAGGTGCACTTTTCCTTGGCGCCTTTCACCACGTTGCCCGAGATCACGCTGTCATTGGCATAGTTCAGCATGACCCCGTGTTCGCGGTCGCCGACCGAGACGTTGTTGATCACCTGCACGTTCGAGGTGAACATCACCGCATAGCCCAGATCGTTGCCGATCGAGACATTGTCGCTGACGATGGAATCGTCGGCATACATGTAGTGCACGGCAAAGCGCAGGTCGCGGAAGCTGTTGCCGGTGAAGGTGTTCTTCTTCGACGAGTTCACGAAGATCCCGTCGCGGCCAAAGCGGATGTTATTGCCTTCGACCACAGCGCCGGGCGCGTTCCAGACATAGACCCCGTTGCCGCGGTCGTTCATCCGGCGGTCCTGCCGGCCCTCGATCCGGTTGCCGCGCACGATGCTGTCATCGGCGCCGTGAATGTCGATGCCGTAGAGATTGCCCAGCAGCACGTTGTTTTCCACCACGGCCACGCGGGCCGTCTTGGTCAGCTGGATGCCGCTGTCGATCTCACCATGGTCCGACCCCGACCCGATCACGGTCAGGCCGCGCAGAGTGACGCCGGGCCCGGTCACGGTGATGACGCTACCGGTGCCCTGACCGTCGATGGTGGCCTGGCCCTGTCCGTCGATGGTGACGGGCCGGTCCAGAACCAAGCGTTCGGCATAGACGCCGGGGCTCAGGCGGAGGGTGTCTCCATCCGCCGCCTGCGCCAGTGTCTCGGTGATGGCCCCCGCCCGGTTGGGCACGTCCCAGTCCGCCGCCCAAAGCGGCGAGCCGAGCAGAAGCGGGATGAGCAGGGGCCAGCGCATGGGTCAGGCTCCCTGCGGTTCGACCAGCATCCGGCCGCGCATTTCCATGTGCAGCGCGTGGCAGAACCACTGGCAATAGAACCAGTGCACGCCCGGACGGTCGGCGGTGAAGGTGATCGAGGCGGTGGCCTGCGGCGCGACCTCGAAGGCGATGCCGTAGTTGCCCAGGCAGAAGCCGTGGGTCACATCGTCCACGTCATCCAGGTTGGTGACGTAGATCGTGACCTCGTCGCCCTGTTTGACGGTGAACTTCTCGAGGCTGAAGGTCGGGGCCTGCGAGACCATGTAGACCCGCACCTTGTTGCCGTCGCGGATGGGCTCTTCGGCGCCTTCCTCCAGATCGACGCCATCGGCCTCGGCCTGTTTGCGCGCATCTTCCCAGGTCGGGTCGTTGCGGTCCCAGACGTTGACCGGGTTGACGATGTCGCGGCGCACGATGATCGAGTCATGCGGCTCGGCAAAGGTCGGGCCGTCATGCACCACCTTCATCTCGTCGGTCGAGATGTCGATCACCTGCTCGTTCTCGGGCTTGAGCGGGCCGGTGTTCAGGAACCGGTCTTTCGAGAACTTGTTCATCGAGATCAGCCACTTGCCGTCCGCGTCTTTGGTCTCACCCATCGAGGTCGAGTTGTGGCCCGGCTGGTAGTGCACGTCGACCTTCGAGATGATCGGGTCCACGTCCTCGCCATTATAGGCGCGGATGGCCTTGTCGATGTTCCATTTGACGATCTGGCTGTCCAGGAACAGCGTGGTGAAGGCATTGCCCTGACCGTCATAGGCGGTGTGAAGCGGGCCAAGGCCCAGCTGCGGCTCGCCCACGATGCACGAGCGCGGATCGGCGTCGCTTTCGAACAGCGCGTCCAGCTTGGTCACGTCCATGATCGACACGGTCGGCGACAGCTTGCCGTTGATGCAGACGTGCTTGCCGTCCGGAGCGGTGTTGATGCCGTGCGGCGAGTTCGGGATCGGGATGTAGCGGGTGTACTTCTTGTTCGACCCCTTGCGTCCGTCCAGAACCTTGACGCCCTTGATCTCCTGATAGTCGCCCGCGGCGATGCCGGCCTCGATTTCCTTGAGGTTGAAGACAACGACGTGGTCCATCTCGCTCTCGGTCATCTCGGCCAGGTTCATGCCCATTTCCGAGTTGTACGAGGTCGAGAAGGCGTATTTGCCCTGATAGTCGCAATCGGTGTTGTCGAGGTTGCCCGACACCATCACTTGCCAGGCGATCTCCATCGTGTCACCGTCGATGGCGGTGAAGATGTTGACGTATTGCGACGGATCGTCCAGCACGCTGCCGTCGTTGATCAGCGGGGTTTCGTCCTCGCCATTGGCAAAGACATAGCCGGTGCGCGGGAATTTCTGCGGGCGGAGACCGTGGATCGCCTTGGCGTTGGGGATCTCGATGATCTTGTCGCATTTCATCACGTCGCAGCGCACGCGGGCCAAGCGTGTGTTGGCCTTGTCGTTCATGAACAGATAACGGCCGTCATAGGTGCCGTCGGTGAACGACATGTGCGGGTGGTGCAGGTCGCCGTTATCATAGGTTTTCATGCCGCGCTTGGCCAGGAACTCCTTGGTTTCCGGCAGAAGGCCTTCGGTCATGATCTTCAGCGACTCGTTGGTCTGGCCCCATCCGGTGGCCGAGCAGCGGTTGAACACCGGCACCCGCATCAGTTCGCGCATGGACGGGAAGCCCATGATGCGCAGCTCGCCAGTCTGGCCCGAAGACCAGAAGCCGTAATATTCGTCCAACTCGCCTGGCGCCAGTTCGACCTTGGCCGCGGCGCTGGCCTGTTTGGCGGTCATCACCGTGGACCCAAGGCCGGTTCCGGCCAGCACGGCCCCGGTGGCCGTGGCCCCCAGCATCCCGCGGCGGGTGATGTTCAGTTTGGTGTCGTGGTCCGACATGGTCGTTCCTCCTTTTAGGAAACGGTTTGCGGTTTGGCGTTCGGATGGTTCGCCGGTGGTTGTCCGAGGGGGGTCTTGATCTTGACCGACCCGGTCTTGGCCCGCCGTTTCAGTTGGCGGATGACGACGGGACATTTGCTCTCGGACTGGTAGAGCACCTGACAATGCAGGCAGGTGACGCACTCGTTCGGGTTGATCTCACCGGCGGGGTGGATGGCCTGAACGGGGCATTCGTTGGCGCAGGTCTGACAGGGGTTGCCGCAATCCTTGTAGCGGCGCAGCCAGTCGAACATGCGGATACGGGCGGGGATCGCCAGCGCCGCGCCCAGCGGGCACAGATAGCGGCAATAAAACCGTTCGATGAACAGGCCGATCACCAGCAGACCCACGGCAAAGACCACGAAGGGCCAGTCGCGCATGAATTTCAGGATGATCGCGGTCTTGAACGGCTCGACCTCGGCGTATTTCTCGGCCAGAGGGATCGACACCATGCTCAGGCCGAACAGCGCCAGGAAGATCATGTACTTGATCGGCCACAGGCGCTCGTTCAGGCCCCAGGGTAGGGTCCATTGCGGCACTTTCAGCGCGCGGGCGATCTTGTTGGTCAGCTCTTGCAATGCGCCGAAGGGGCACAGCCAGCCGCAATAGGCCCCGCGCCCCCAGAACAGCAGCGCGGCGGCCACGGCGAACCATTGGATGAACACCAGCGGGTCCAGCAGGAAGGCATCCCAGGTGAAACCGCTGCGCAGGCTGCCGGCCAGCGCCATGATGTTCACCACGCTCAGCTGCGCATTGGCGTACCAACCGATGAAGAACAGCGTCATCGTCAGGAACCCGATGCGGAACCAGTAAAAGACCCGCGCGTTCATCGTGGCGTGGAACTGGAAGAAGAAGGTGATCGTCAGCACCAGCAGCATGGCTCCCAGCACGGCGATCTCGATCTGGCGGTCCTTCCAGATGCGCTGCCACAGGGCTGACTTGGCGGCGGCCTCGCCGGTGGCATCGTCCACGACCTTGGGCGCGGGCGCGACCGGCAACAGGTACTGTTCGGGCAGAATGTAGCCCAGATCGAAGGTCAGGAAGGTCTTTTCCACCGCGCCGATGGCCCGCTGCACCAGCAGTTGCAGGCGGAATGGCTCGGTCGGGTCGAACTCGGCATCGGCAGGGATCTTGAAGATGTCCAGCTCGGTAAAGCTGGGCGCGTCCTCGGCGGCCACCGTGCCCAGGCGGCGATGCTGACGGTCGAAGAACCGCACCGAATTGTCGCCCTGGATCAGTTGGATCCGGTCGAAGATCCCGCCGCGCACATAGCCCGAGCCCTTGAAGCTGTACTTGCCACGGCCCAGCACCAGGATGGCGTGTTCGCCCTCGTCCAGCCAATTGACCAGGTTCTGGTACTCGGCCTCGCCCAGCAGCGACTTGCCGATCGAAGGCACCGAGACCAGCGCCACATGCATGTCGATGAAGGTGTCCTCGGGGTTGCCCTTCTCGGGGCGTTTGATCGCGCGCTGGTCGCCGGTGGCCTCGAAGGCGGCGTTGACCTGACCCACGTCCAGCGTCAGCCGCCGGATCGAGCCGTCGCCCGAGAGCGTGGCCCAGTCATGGGTGTCGGCCTTGGCCATGTCGACTTCGCGCTTGGGTCCGTCCGCCTGAACCTCGGACAGCCCACCCAGACCCATGGCACGGGCCACCTTGATCCCGGCGCGCACGACGCTGTCGTCGATGACCATCACCGTCACCGTCGCACCCGAGATGATGTCCAGATCATGCCCCTCGCCGCCGGTCTCGACCTCGCGCTTGAGGTCCAGCCCGGCATAGCCTTCGGTCAGCTCGACCATGCGCGCGTTGGGAATGCCGATCAGAACGATGGGTTCGGAATGTTTGACCAGCTTGACGCCGGTCAGCACCGCATCACCGTCGATGGCGGCGACGACGTGAATGGGCTTGCCGGAATAGCCGGTGGTGCCCACGAAATCGGATGTGAGAAAGGCCCAGGCGACGGTTTCACCGCCCTTCAGCACCGGGGCCACCGGCACGTCTTCACGCACCGGACCAATGGCATCGGCACCGGGCGCCAGTTCGGCGGGTTCGATCTCGGGCAGGAAGCTGGCCAGGCTGTCGGCCCGCGCGCCAAGCGCCAGCAGGCAGAACAGGACAAGGGCAACAAGGAAATGGGCTGCGCGGGTCACGACCACGGCGCACCTCCTTCAATTCGGGTTGACGCCATGGACGCGCGCGGCGCGCGTTCGGTTCTGATTTCGGGCGCGGCCGGGGGCGCGCGGGTTTCGGGCCACAGCCGTCGGGACTCGTACGGTTCGATCAGATCGGGAAATTTACACCGTGTGATCTGTACAAATTCGGGCTGCTGCAGCTGCGGCAGGTCCGGGACCGGTGCCGCCGCCGCAATTGCGCACAGGGCGCAATCGGCACATTTCGGGCAGGGCGCGGTCGGGTCGCCGGTGTCGTCTTCCAGGTCCACCTGGACCCAGACCGCTCCTGCCTCCGAGCAGATCTCCATCCAGGTGCCCTGGCCGGGACTCGCCAGCGCTGGCCCAAGCACCTGTAACATCAAAAGAAAAATGCCCGCCAGCCCGGCTGCCACGCGTGTCGCGCGGACAGGGAGGCTGTGGTTTTGGCGGGCGGCGGGCATGGAGACTCCGACTCGGATTTGATGTTGCCCGAGTCGTAAGGGATCGCGGATACCGGCTACTTGACTTCGGTTAGGCGCCGCGAAATTCCGGCCTTGCTCAGCCCTCGGCCTCATCCATCAGCCGCCGCACCCAGCGCCCCGCCAGCCAGCTGGCCGGAACCCCAAGGGGCACACACCAGATCAGCGCGGCCACCGGTGTCACGGCGCCGAAACCCAGCGCATGGGCGATCAACCCGGCCAGAAACAGGTTGATGGAGACGGTCAGCGCCGTCGCCGGATACAACAGAATGGCCAGTTTCCAGACCGGCCAGCGCCCGTCAGTGGCTGGTGCCTTCCGAGAAGGTGATCTTGTTCCAGACATTGTATTTCCCCGAAGGTTTGCGCATCGGCAGGCGTTTGATTTCCTCGAGCGTCTGCGCGTCATAGACGATCACCGCGCCGTCATCCTCCCAGACCGACACCAGCGAATGGGCGCCGTCGCGGGTGAATTCCACATGCGCCACGGTCTTGCCCGGCGCAGGCCGCAGGGTTTTGACGATCTCGAGGCTCTGCTTGTCGATCACATGCATCGCATCCTTGTTGGGGCCGAAGAACACGTCGGCCCAGACATAGGGCGAGTTCTCGTGGCTGCGCATAAAGAAGCCCGGGCCTTCGGTCTCGATCCGCTTGATCGTTTCCCATGTGCTCATGTCGATGACCGAGATGGTGCCTTCGGTCAGGTGCGGCGTGGCCATCACCGTGGTGCCATCGCGCTGCCAGGTGATGCCCGAGCCCAGATGCGGCATGCCGGGCAGGTCCAGATCCGCCACTTTCTGCCCGATCACAAGGTCGATAACCTGACCGCCCTTGCCATCGCGCGACGCGCCCATGACGTATTCATAGCTTTGGTCGAAAAAGAAATCGTCCAGATAGTCGGGCGTGGTGATCTTGCGGACGGGGAAGGGGTCGGGGTTCTTGAACTGCCCCTCGATCCGGAAATCATGGCCCAGCCCAAATTGCGGCGGGTTGTCGCCGTAGAACACTTCCCAGATCTCGGGCACGTCCTTGAGCGCCAGCACGAAGCTTTCGCGCGGCGGGGCCTGGTACACGGCCGAGACCCGGCTGGGTTTGCCCTGCTTGCCCTTGACCTCGACCACCTTGGCCACCGACAGATCCTCGGTCGACAGCAGGGTCAGGCTGTTGGGCAGATAGTTCGCCACGGCCAGCCACTTGCCGTCGCCCGACATGGCGATGTTGCGGCTGTTCAGGCCGGCGCGGATGCGGCCCACCTGTTTCAGCGCCCAGATGTCGTATTTCTGGACCCAGCCATCCCGCGACATGATGAACACATAGCGCCCGTCGGGGCTGAACTTGGGGCCGCCATGCACGGCAAAGGGGGTTTCGAACCGGTCCAGCACCTCGAACGTGTCGCCGTCCAGAACGCTGACATGGTGATCGCCGGTTTCCACAACCAGCGTGATGTTCATCGGGTCGCTGTCCCAAACCGGCGCATCGACCGGTGCGTAATCGGCATCCAGCGTACGGCTGGCCATGATCTGTTCGGCATCCCATTGGGGGTCGATCTCCAGCGGAGATTTCAGCCAGCCCGCCAGTTCCTCGATCTGCAGCGCGTCCAGTTCGTGTGCGAAGGCGGGCATTTGGGTGGCCGGGCGCCCCTCGGCGATGACGGCGGCCACGCGGGGGCCGCGCATGCGTTTGAGCGTTTCGGGGATCAGTGCCGGACCGACGCCGCCCAGCCGCGCCTCGCCATGGCAGCTGGCGCAGTGCTCGGCGTAATCTGATTGAGCATCAGCCCAAGCCGTTCCAGCCAACAACACCGAGCACAAAGTACCGAATTTGAGTGCCTTAAAAGAACTGATGCGCCGGATCATGGCTTTTCCCCCGGAAAGGCGTGACCTGCAGGCGCTCGCCGGCACCGTCCACGCCGATTTCATCATTGGTCAGGTAGCAGGCCGGGTCTTCGGCCCACGGGTCGCCGGTCAGTTGCAAGGCCCGGATGCGGGTATTGCCGCCGCAGACATCCTGCAACCGGCAGGCGCCGCACCGTCCTTTCAACGGGCGCGGCCGCGTGCGCAGCAGGGCCAGCATCGGGTCATCCCCGGTCCACAACTCGGAAAACGGAGTGAGCTTGACGTTGCCGACCGTGTAGTCCGACCAGTAGGTATCGGGATGGACGCGGCCAAGGTTGTCGATATTGGCCACGCCCAGACCGCTGGAATTGCCGCCCCAATGGGCCAGATGTTCGCGCACATGCGCGACGGTATCGGCGTCGAACCGGGCGGCGGCCCAGTTCAGGAAATACCCAGCATCCGCGTCGTTGTTGCCGGTCACGATGTCCAGCGGGCGTCCGCCCGAGGCGGCCTCCCATGCGCGGTTCAGCAACAGGTCGAGCCCCTGCCGGGTGCGCTGATGTTCCGCGTCCTCGCCCCGGTTCTTGTCGCCGCGCCCGGCATAGACCAGATGCGAGAGATAGAACTTGTCCACCCCCTCGTCGTCGCACAGTTTCAGCAGGTCGGGCAGGTGGTGCTGGGTGCCTTCGGTCAGGCAGAACCGCAGGCCCACCTTGATGCCGCGTTTCTTGCATTCGCGCACGCCGCGCAGGGCGTCATCAAAGGCGCCCTCGACCCCGCGGAACCAGTCATTCGTGGCCCCGATACCGTCGAGCGAGATGCCGACATAGTTGAAGCCCACATCGGCGATCATGTCGGCCGTTTCGTCGTGGATCCGCGTGCCGTTGGTCGACAGGGCCAGCATCGGCACCAGCTGACGCGCGCGTCGGGCGATGTCGAAGAAATCGAACCGGTCCAATGGCTCCCCGCCCGAGAGGATCAGGGCCGGGACGCGAAACTGGCCCAGATCCTCAAGGGTGACCATGGCTTGCTCGTGGCTGAGCTCGCCCGGGAAGGCCACATCCGCAGACACGGTGTAGCAATGGCGGCATTTCAGGTTGCAGCGCCGGGTCAGGTTCCAGATCACCACCGGCTTCACCGGTCCGGGGCGGCGTTTGCGCACCGGCGTCGGGTTGACAAGCTGCTGCATGTATTCGGTCAGGCGGAACATTGGTCTCAGCCTTTCGCTTTCAGGCGCAGCCCGGTTTTCTTCAGGATGCGCGTGGAATAGAGGATGTCGCTGCCCCGGCAGGCCGGTCCAAGGATTGCGGCGATCCGGCCGCGTTTCTGTTCGACCTCATCGGGCGAGCTGCCGTGAACCATGGCGAACAGGTTGTAGGGCCAGTCGGGCAGAGCGCGGGGCCGTTCGTAGCAATGGGTGACAAAGGGTAGCGCTCCGATTTGCGCGCCGAGTTCGCCGATCAGGTCGTCCTGCACGTCCCAGACCGTCATGCCGTTCGATGTCATGCCCAGCTTGTAGTGGTTGGGGGCCGCGGCGATCCGCCGGATCACTCCGCGCGCCTTCAGCGCGGCCAGCCGATCCAGCAGGGCGGCTTCCTCGATCCCCAGATCGTCGGCGACCTGCGCATAGGGCGCGGGCACCAGGGGCAGCCCGCCCTGCAGCGCCTCGATGATCCGCCTGTCGGTTGCGTCGATCATGCTGCCACCCGGAAGCCGATGAAAAATTCCTGCAGTTTCGGGAACCGGTGAACCGTGAGTCCCGTCTCGCGTTCGATCGCGTCGGCCGTGGCGGTGATCGCCTCGGGCGTTTCGGTCGCCAGAACGAACCACATGTTCAGCCGGTGCGTGCGTTCATAATTATGCGCCACCTCAGGGTGCGCATTGACTTTGGTCAGGACGGTTTCAAACTCGGCCTCGGGCACCGCCATGGCGCACAGGCAGAAATCCCCTCCCATGGCGGCGGCGTCGAAGAACGGGCCGAACCGGGTGATGACCCGATCGGCCTTCATCCGCGCCAGCCGATCCAGCAGGTCCTGCTCGGTGATCCCCAGTTCAGCCGCTACGTCGGCATAGGGGCGGGGGGTGAGCGGCAGGTCTTCCTGCAATCGGTTCAGCAGGCGGCGGTCGGTGTCGTCCAGCGGGGTCATGCGGCGGCCTCTTTCGGTTTGATCAATGCGCCGGTCTGCTTGAAGCAGCGGGTCGAGAACAGAACCTTGTGCGCAGCGCCCGCCAGTTCGGGCAAGGCGGCGGCGCCGGCCAGGATACCCCGCGCCTCGGAGCGCGACCGGGCGTGGATCATGGAGTAGAGCCGATAGGGCCATACGCCCTCGACCGGCTGGCGTTCATAGCACAGGGTCACGCCGGGATGCGCGGCCAGTGCGGGGCCCGCGTGGTCGATCCGGTCGGCGGGCAGGTCCCACACGACCATGGCGTTGGCCGACCACCCCAACGCCCGATGCCGCACGATGACCCCAAGGCGTGAGATGACGCCTGCTTTGTGCAACCCCCGGATACGGTCCATCACGTCTTCGGGGGCCCGGTTCAGGGATTGGGCCAGCGCCGCATAGGGATCGGCCATCAGCGGCAGCCCCGCGCTGAGCGCCTGCAGGATGTCGCGGTCGCCTTGCCGCAGAACGCTCCGGTCGACCGCACGCGGCCGTGGCACCCGGCGCGAACAATCGGACATGCGAAAACCCAGATCGACGTTGAACGGGCGGACCAGACGCAGGTCCAGCACGCGCAGCCCGGTGCGGTCGCTGATCCGGGCCAGGGTGGCGTCCACATGCGCTCGGTCGGGGCCAGTGGCTACGAACCACAGGTTCCAGTCATCCTCGCGCTGGTAATTGTGGTTCACGCCCGGCTCGGCGTCGATCAGGGCGGCGATCTGTTCCACCTTGTCCTCGGGCGCGGCGACGGCGGCCAGCGTGCTGGCCGAGGCCACGCCGGGCGCGACCGTCGCGCCGACGCGGGTGATGCGCCCGGCGGCGCGCATGCGGTCCAGGCGGTCGATCACTTCGGCCTCATCCAGCCCCAGCGCCGCGGCCAGCACTTGGAACGGCCGGTCGGTGACGGGAAAATCGCGCTGCCAGTCATCCAGCAGCCTTCGGTCGATCGGGTCGGTGATATGGCACATCGCTTACAGCCCCGTTCTGTGCGCACGCGCGGTGAAGAAGATGCCCGAGGGGCTGTCGGCCGGGATTTCCCGCAGCTTTTCAAAGCTGTGGGTGTCATAGACCATGATCTTGTTGGCATCGCGCACGCTGATCCAGACCTCGTGCCCACGCGGGGTGAACTCCATGTGCAGCACCGCCGGGCCGGGTTTGAACTCGTGGATGACCTGTTTGCTGACCGTGTCGATCACCTGGATTGTGTCGTTCAGCGGGTGGGCGAAGTTCACCCAGACCTTCCGGCCGTCGGGCCGCGCCATGGCAAAGACGGGCTGGCCATACGTCTGGGTGCGCCCGGTTTCCGTTAGTGTGTCGGCATCGACCCAGAGCACCTGGTGATGGCCGACGGCCGGCAAGACGAATTCGGCGCCCGTATGCGCCCAGCCTTCCAGATGGGGCATCTTGTAGACGGGCATCTCTTGTTGGCCGCGCCCATATCCGGGCAGTACCCGGATCGGTTCGGGGGTGTCTGCCCACAGGTCCAGCGCGGTCAGCCCGTCCTGCCCGAACAGGCCGGTGATGTAGGTGCGGCCATTGGCGGTGATCAGCGCGTCATAGGGGTTTTTGCCCATGTCGGTGATCTTGGTGATCTGTGGGTCGGTGCCGCGCGCGAAATCGGCGATCCAGGTTTCGCCCGTATCCCACATGGTGAACACGAAACGGCGGCCGGGCGCATCGA
The DNA here is from genome assembly GCF_056535705.1 of Ruegeria sp. BC8. Lineage (NCBI taxonomy): Bacteria > Pseudomonadati > Pseudomonadota > Alphaproteobacteria > Rhodobacterales > Roseobacteraceae > Ruegeria > Ruegeria sp. BC8. The sequence continues at coordinate 125,958 of NZ_JBQFIV010000002.1, forward strand.
CCAGGCCGATGGTCTTGCTGCCGGTGGGGATGTCGGCCACCAGATCCAGCGTGTCGGCGTCAAAGACGCGCACCCCGCCGGGTTCATAGTTCGACACCGCCACCAACGTTCCGTCGTCAGAGATCGCCCCGCCGATGGCGTTTCCGGCCTGCACGACCCGCTTGGCGATCTGACGGGTCACGATATCGACCTTGGTCAGCCCACCATCGCGCCCGAACACATAGGCGAAGCGTTCGTCGGCCGAATAGACCAGCGAGGCATGGGACAGATCGCCCAGTCCTTCGATCCGGGCCAGCGCGGCGCGGTCGGACTGATCGACCAGCAGGACCGAGCCGGTGGCCCGTTCGATCACCAGCCCCAGGTCTCCGGTGGCGGTGGGTTCGGCATGGGCTGCGGTCACCAGCAACGAGGCCGCGAGGCTAAGGACAAACTGTTTCATTGCGCCTCCGGTTTCAGCAGATAACGGGCGATCCATTCGGCCTCTTCCTCGCTGATGAGGGGCCGCCACGGCGGCATGGCCGTGTCGGGGATGCCGTCCAGGATTACGCCGGTCAGGATTTCGGGGTCATAGTGCTGCAGGTTTCCCGCGCGCAGATCGGGGCCCAACCCGCCTTTCAGAGTCAGGCCGTGGCAGGACCCGCAATCCTGATGCAACAGACGCTGCAGCGCGTTGGGGTCCAGCGTGTCGGCGGCAAAGGCCGAAGTGGCCACCAGCACGGCGGCGGTCAGCACCGCGCGCCCGGGCCAGTCCCGGCGGGCTGGGTCAATGGGCAGAGTTCTAGCCATGAGCGTGCTCCAGCAGCTCGGCAACCGGCCGTTCGGCATAGAGCGACACGACCTTGCCGATGATGAACAGGGTGGGGGCGGCCAGACCGGCCGCGCGCACGTCGGCGGCGACACGGTCCAGACGCGAGACAAGGCGGCGCTCGTCCGGGGTGGTCGCCTTGCCGACGGCCAGGACGGGGGTCGATCCCGGCAGGTTCTCGGTCATCAGGCCCATGGCGATCTGGCCGATATTTGCGACGCCCATGTAGATGACCAAGGTGGTGTCAGGGTCCGCCAGGCGCTTCCAGTCGAGGTCCAACACCTTGTCGGCCTGACGATGGCCGGTGACATATTGCACCGATGTGGCCAACCCGCGATGGGTCAGCGGCACGCCGGTCGAACAGCTCGCCCCCTGCGCCGCGGTTATCCCGGGCGCGTATTCCACGGCAATGCCATGGTCCATCAGAAACGCCGCCTCTTCCGAGCCGCGGCCAAAGATCATCGGATCGCCCCCCTTGAGGCGGGCAACCCTGTGGCCCGCGAGGGCCTGTTCCAGCAGGATCTGGTTGATCCGGTCCTGCGGCACGGTATGGCATTTGGGCGCCTTGCCCACGGGGATCAGCCGCGCACCGGGGGCGTGCATGGCCAGGATCTCCTCCGAGACCAGACGGTCGTAGACCACCACATCCGCCTCGCGCAGCATACGCAAGGCGCGCAGGGTCATCAATTCGGGGTCTCCGGGTCCGGCGCCGATCAGAAAAACCTTACCGCTCATGGTGCAATCTCGCTTGGTCTGAATGTCATCGGGACCCGGGTGTTCCGGTAGGTTCCGAGCGCGGACAGAGCGGCGGATCGGGACGTTGCTGGGATGGCCGGGCGTGTCATGGCCGCAGACTGGCGCATTCGCAAAGAGGCCTCCTTGACATAAGTTAAGGAGCGCGGGATTTGCGCCCGCGCTCCTTTAGTTTGCCTGTATGTCTGCCTGCGTTCAGGGCTCGACGGTGACCATGCCGACCATGTTCTGCGTTTCCCAATGCGGGCCGCACAGATAGTTCTGCGGGCCGGGTTCAAGGAACGTCATCTCGACCGATTCCTCGGGGAAGATGCGGTCGGATTCGGGCCGGCTGCCGTCCTTCAAAAGCACCGAATGGCTGGTGCGCTTGTCCACGTTGACCCAGCGCACCGTGGTGCCGGGCTTGACCGTGATCTGGGCCGGGCAGAAGTGGTACTTGTACATCAGCACCACCTCGGCATCCAGCACGGCGTCGGAAGGATCGCCGAAGAGTTCGACATAGCTTTCCTCGGCCTCGGCGCAGATCTGGTCGGCTTCATCGGCTAGGGCTGGCAGAACCATCGCCAGGGTCAGGACTGCGGTCAGAAGGGGCTTGGTCGTCATGGTCGCGTGTCTCCTCGGCCGTGGAAAAGGGGCCGTATCGCCGGCCCCTTTTCGTTACTGTTTGACCACGTTGATGTCGGCGCTGTCGTCATCCAGCGCGAGGCTGGTGTTCAGCGTGACGTGGTGGAACCGTGCGGCCGAGTGGTCATCGTGGATGGCAAAGCCCACCGTGTAGGTCTTGCCCGGCTCCAGCGGCACGTCGCCCGGTGCGCCCGAGTTCAGCGGCCGCGAGAACACCACCGTCCACATGCCGCCCGACAGGCTGGCCGAGGCCGAGATCTCGCCATCGTTGACCGCGCGCTGTTCCAGCAGATAGCCATTGGTGGCGCTGCCGTCGGCATAGACGCGCATCAGGTCAAGGAATGTGCCGTCCTGCAGGTATTGCGCGATCTGCTCTTCGGCCTGCAGCTTGTCCCAGCCGCCTAGCGGCTTGCCGCGCCGGCCTTTGACTTCGACCTCGGTGCGGCTTTCGCTGATGTACTTGGTGACGGTGTCCTTGGCCGTCAGGCGTGCGGCCACGTCCGGGTTGGCGGCGATGGTTTCGGCATCGGGCGCAAAGGGCATATAGGTGTTGTCGGCGTGGCACGAGGCCCAGCACCCCACCTGTTCGCCCAGCTCGATCCCGGTGCCGGTGATCATCATGGCGACCTTGATCGGGTTGTCCGGGTCCATCTTACCGCCGTCGACGAAGGGCGCGGGATTGTGGCCCGCATCCGCCCATTGCAGCCGGATATACAGGTTTTCGTCGTCATGCGCGGCCTGAATCGTAGCGTCGATCACCCCGCGCTTGCCGGGGATGGGGGTCGGTTCGAGATCACCGCCAGCGACGATCTTGTTGCCGATCGCGTCCAGCTCCTTGGCGTGGCAGGTCGAGCACTGGTCGCCACCCTTGGTCAGCGGACGGGCGCCGCCATGGGTCTTGCCGTTCTGCACCCATTCGAAAGAAGCCTGTCCCGGATAGAACAGCTTCAGGTCGGTGCTGGCCACGGCGTTCCAGTCGATGTTGCCACCAACGTCGCTGCCGCCCGAGGCCGCGGCGTCGGTTGCTGTGCCATCGGCCTTGGCGCGTTCCTCGGCCAAGGCGGTGTCGACCGCTGCAGCGATCTGCGCCTGCACCGCCTCCTGCTGGGCTTTGCGGGCGGCTTTCTCGGCTTCGGCCTCGGCGGCCTCCTTGGCTTCGATCCGTTCCAGGCTGGCCAGGTATTCCGGCGGGATCGGACGGGCGAAGGCCGGGTTCGGGGCTTCGAGCTCTTCCAGAAAATCTTCGGGTGCGCGGTCACGGATGTTCGAGTGTGCGATACCCTTGTGGCAGTCGATGCAGGTCTGGCCGACCTCCATCGCGTTCAGGTGCTGCTGCCGCGCGCGTGGCTTTTGGAACTCGGGCATCATCGACTCGAAATCGTGGCAGTTGCGGCATTCGCGCGAGTCGGTCTTTTTCATCCGCTGCCACTCGTTCATTGCCAGATGGATGCGCTTGGCCTCGAATTTCTCGGGCGTGCTGATCGAGCCGACCATCTTGCCGTACAGCTCTCTCGAGGCTTTGATCTTGCGGATGATCTTGTGTGTCCAGTCCTTGGGCACGTGGCAGTCCGAACAGACCGCGCCCACGCCCGAGCGGTTCACGTCATGGATCGTGCCCTTGTACTCGGTGTAGATATAGTCGCGCATCTCATGGCACGAGACACAGAATTTCTCGGTGTTGGTGGCTTCCATGGCGGTGTTGAACCCGCCCCAGAAGATGATGCCGGCGACAAAGGCCGCGGCGATGCCGGCCACGGGCATTCCCCACAGGAAATACCGGCGCCAGATCGGTTTTTTCTTTTCCGGTTCGGACTGGGTCATGTCCAGGCTCCGTTTTGGCTGTCATGTCTGGCCTTGGATTTCAGGCCGGTTGGAATGGCGGTTGGGATGCCGGGCAGGGCGCCGCGGACAAACGTGGAAAGGGCGGGCGAGGGGCCCGCCCTTTCCTGTGCTTGCTGCCAACCCGTCAGGTGACGTGGTTCGAGCGGTTGTAGACGTTGAACTTGCCGGTCGGCGCATAGAGCCCGTCGATGCGGCCGATCTCTTCCAGCGTCTTGGCGTCGAAGATCACGATCTGACCGTTGGGTTCCTTGGAGTCCGACAGGTTCCACTTGGAGACCCAGACCTCGGTGCCGTCGGCATTGAATTCAAAGTGAACGGCGGCACTGCCTTCGTCCTCGGTGATCTGGATCGTTTTCACGATCTCGCCGGTCTCTTTCGAGATGACCTGCACCGACTGCTGGATTTCCGGCTCGGGGTGTTTGGTCTGGTCAGCCCAGATGTAGTCCGAGTTCGGGTGGGTGCGGACAAACAGGCCGGGGCCGTCCGTCTCTACTTCGTAGCAGACCTTCCAAGCCTGATCCGGGTGGCCTTCGGGGTCGTTGCCCCAAACGGTCACGGTACCCACACCCAGGTGGGTCGTGCCGGCAACCGGTCCACAGTTCGGATCGACCCAGTTTGCGCCCGGTCCGGGGTGCGGCAGGGCAGCGGTGTCGATCATCGCCTCCAGCTTGTGGGTCTCGGTATCGACGACCACCATTTTGTTCGACGCGTTCGCGGCGATCTGGAAATAGCGGCCCGTCGGGTCAAAGAACCCGTCATGCAGGAACTTGGCGCTGTCGATCTTGTCGATGCGCAGGTTGTCGAGGTCCGTGTAATCGACCTGCCACAACTGGCCCAACTCTTTCACGGCGACGATCCAGGTCGGTTCGTTCGGTGTCGTGTAGATCGCGGCCACGCGGCTTTCTTCGACATAGTCGCCGTCCACGTTCACGCCGCGGGTCGAAACGACCTTGAGCGGTTCCATGGTTTTGGCGTCAACGATCGCGAAGTGCGGCGGCCAGTAACCACCACCGATGACGTATTTGCCATCGCCGGAAACTGCGACGTCGCGGGCGTCATAGGCGATCTTGACCTCAGAGACCAACATCTTGTCCGGCGTCTGCCAGAGGTCGATTTTGGTCATCTTGCCGTCGCGACCCATGGTGTACCAGAAACGGCCGGGATGTTCCGGTTCGGTCAGGCTGTGGTGTTCGGACGCTTTCAGAACGTGCACGGCATAGCCGGTGGGGATGTGGGTCAGCACCTCTTTGGTGTCGCCGTCGATTACGGCCACCTTGCCCACGTCACGTTCGATCACGACGAAGAAGTTCTCCCAATTGCGACCATGCAGAGGCTCGGTCGGATAGTCTGCCTCTTCGACATAGACCTTGCGGGTCGCCTTCATCTGTTCCAGCGACATTTCCGGCGGCTTGGGCGGGTCCATCATGATGTAGGTCGCCATGTCGCGGATCTGCTCCTCGGTCATGATGTCCGAGAAGTTGTTCATACCGCCTTCGGTGCCCCACGCGATGATCTTTTCAAGGCGCTCCTGGCCCAGTTGCAAGGTGCCGCCTTCGGTCACGGTGCCGTCGGCTGCGGTTTTCTTCCAGTGTGGCTCGAGGTTCTTGCCGGTGGCGCCCTTGCGCAGCACGCCGTGGCAGCCGGCACATTGTTCGAAGTAGAGCTGTTTCGAAGCCTCGAAGGCTTCGTCGCTCAGGGTTGGCTCTTCGGCGAATGTCGGAGCAGCGACGCTGCCCAACAACATGGCCAGACCGACCCTGAAGGCGCGGCCGGTGGTGTAATGGCTGATTCCAAGTGACATGATCACTCTCCGTTTGCTGGTGAGGCAGGCCGGACACTGCGCCGGGACGGGCGTCTTCTCCTTGACGAAAGTCAACGGAGGGGGTGTTCAGACGGAAATGACGCGGAAAAAAGCCATGAAAATAAGTGCTTTTTGGGGTCATGTTTTCGCCGACGCTTGATTTTGGTTAAGGGGCGCGGGTCCGCCGGTTGCTAGTGCTTGGCCATCGAACAGCTTGGCCAAGGAGAGCAGGCATGCCATCGGCAATCACGCGCGTTATGGGTGAGGGGTTCCGGGTCTTTTTTCTGTTTGCAGGTCTTTACGGCGTGTTTGCCGGTCTGGCCTGGGGGGGGTGGCTGGCAACGTTGGCCGGGATTGAAATGTGGACCGAAGCGCCCTCTGCCATGAGCCCGCCGATGTGGCACGCGCACGAGATGATTTTCGGCTATGCCAGTGCCGCACTGGGCGGGTTCTTTCTGACCGCCGTTCCCAACTGGACCGGTGCCCCCGAGGCGCAGCGTTTGTTTATTGCCGTTGCAGCGGCGCTGTGGCTGGCCGGGCGCGTGGCACTGTGGTTTTCAGGTATGATCGACCCGGTGATTGTCGCGGTGCTCGACCTCGCCTTCGTGCCGGTTCTTGCGGCCAAGATCGCCACCCAGCTGATCCGGCGTCCCAAGCCGCAGAACATGATCTTTCTTCTGTTGTTGGCCTACATTTGGGTTTCAAATCTGTTGACCCATCTGGACTGGATCGGTGTGACGGCCGGAACCTTGGATGTCGGCCTCCGCACAGGACTGCTGGCCTTGTGTTCCATGATCGCCATTTTGGGAGGTCGGATCACTCCGGCCTTTACGCGCAACGCAATGAAGCGCGCAGGCGTGCCCGAAGCTGAGTGGCCTGTCAGTCGTGATTGGATGGAAAAAACCAACATGGTGCTGGCCCTGCTGCTGCCCGCTGTGATGCTGATCTTCGGGGCCGGGCACGCGGTCGCGATTTTGGCGCTGGTCCTCGGAGCGATACAGGGCTTGCGCCTGTCAGGTTGGCGGGGGGCTTGGGCTGTCCGGCAGCCGATTCTGTTTGCGCTGCATCTGGCCTTGGGGATGCTGGGCCTTGGACTGGTTCTGTGGGGAATGGGCTTGTTGGGCCTCGGCAGTGAACTTGGTGCGCTGCATGTGTTGGGCATCGGCTGCGTCGGTGGCATGACGCTGGCGGTCATGAGCCGCGCGGCGCTTGGCCATAGCGGACGGGCGCTGGTCGCCCCCGCGCCGGTGGTCGTCGCCTACGGAGCTATGGCTCTGGCTGCGATTCTGCGCTGGATTGGGTCCGGGTTGGACGCGCAATTCTTGACTGCCATGCTGGTTGCCGACGGGCTGTGGATCAGCGCGATGGCGCTGTATGTGGTGGCGATGTGGCCGGCCTTGGTGGGTCCGCGTGCGGTACCGTCCTGAGCGGCTCAGGTCCGGTCGATCAAAGGTCGCGCGTTTTTGACATGCCGATGGATCATGTGCCGCGCACGCTTGCCGGTTTCGGGAATGGGCCGAGCGGCGATCGGGACATGATCCGGGTCGTCAAGCTCGGGGAAAATCTCGAAGATCTCGTCTCGGGCATCGCGGCCAATGCTTTTGAGTGCTTCGGGCCCGGTGTACAGGCTTTCCGACGGAGCCCCTTCGGCGGTCACGATTTCATGGCGGTCGAACAGAATGTGGTAGTACGTCACGCTGCTGACGGTTTCATCGGCATGAACGCCGGGAACGCCGACCAGCTTGTGGGCTGGGATCAGCACCTCTTGGGCGTCGAACATGCGCACGGCAATCGCCGAGCGAACCAGCATCCGGTGCTGCGGAGAGACCCGCAGGTCACGCCGCGGCAGGCCGGCCCCCAGCGCTCCGGCTGACACGCAGATCGGACGCAGGCGTGGGTTGGCCTGCAAATCGATCGACGTCAGGATGCGCGAGCCGATCCAGCGAATCGGTTGCGGGCCGTGATCGAGCGTCAGAACCAGGTCGCCTTCGGCCAGATCTTCTATCGCCTTGGCGCCGGTGGGTGTTTCGATCAGCGTACCGGCGGTAAAACAGGGCACGTCGACAATGGCTGTGGGATCGGTGGTGTCCGGAGCGTTTGAAGGGGTCACATTCGAACGAATGAAGGAATAGGCGGTACCGGGTACCAAAGGTTCGGACGTGATGTATCCGACAAGATTTCCTTCAACCTCGACCCGGAAAACATCGATCGTACCGCCGCCCGGTTTGGTCAGGGCATAGGATTCTTCCAGATAGATAGCGCCGGAATCAAAGGTGGTTGATCCGTCAAGGCTGGTGACGACGCCTGTCTGTGTCAGGTCATCGCCGACTTCGTTGTTGAAACGGTCGCCGTTGAAATCAGTTCCGTTGTCCGGATCTCCGTTCACGAGCGTTCCACCGGCCGCGTCGGTTACGTCAAATACCCGGCGATCGGTGTTCGGATCATAGCCTGAACTCAGAGTGATGGTACCGGAGTTAAACCCGGTAAAACTAAGTGAAATCACCCCTGGCGCGTAGCCGATATAGGAATAGTTCGCCATCTCTTACTCGTTCACTCGCTCAATCAAAGACACCGGAACAGCACATCACGGACCCGGAAACTCCATCTGACTTCGCACCCTGATAACAGCGGTTCAAGGCGATTTCGGGGCATTTCACGCTTATTTTAAGGGAATGTAGCCTATTGGCCGAGTGCCAGGACAGAGTCTTGACTTTCGTTAAGGCGGCAAACCGCCCATCCCGCCATTGTCCCCCCACCAGCAAAGCGGCGCAAAGGAGAGCGCAATGCGAGAAGTCATGACCAAGAGCATGGCCCGCAACATATTCTATGGCGGGTCACTGTTCTTCATTTTAATCTTTCTGGCCCTGTCGGCCCACTCACACCTGTACATCGTCAATTCGCCGAACTCGGCGAAGCTGGATGAGAGCGTGATCCGGGGCAAACACGTCTGGGAAAAACACGCCTGCATCAACTGTCACTCGATCATGGGTGAGGGTGCCTATTTCGCCCCGGAGGTCGCCAACGTGATGACCCGCTGGGGCGTTCTGGACGACCCGGAATCGGCCTTTGAATCCCTCAAGGGCTGGATGGAGGCGCAACCCACCGGCATTCCCGGTCGCCGGCAGATGCCAAGGTTCAACCTCAGCGACGAAGAGATCCGTGATCTGGCCAACTTCCTGATCTGGACGGACAATATCGACGCTCAGGACTGGCCCCCGAACGACGCGGGCTGAGAAGGGAACGGAGCAATGAAATACGAATCCCAAAAAGTGGCCTATGCCTATTTCGCATTCGCAATGGGCCTGTTCGCGATCCAGGTGATCGGCGGTCTGCTGGCCGGCTGGATCTATGTATCCCCCAACTTTCTGAGCGAGCTTCTGCCGTTCAATATCGTGCGGATGCTGCACACCAACGCGCTGATCGTGTGGTTGATCACCGGCTTTTTTGGCGCGGCCTATTTCCTGATCCCCGAAGAGGCCGAGCGCGAGATCCACTCGACCAAGCTGGCCTATATCCAGCTGGCGATCCTGATCTTGGGTACGCTGGGTGTGGTGCTGACCTATGTCTTCAACCTGTTCGAAGGCAACTGGCTGCTGGGCAAAGAGGGGCGCGAGTTCCTTGAACAACCCAAATGGGTCAAGGCCGGCATCGTCGTGGCGGCGCTGATCTTCCTCTACAACGTGTCGTTGACCGTTCTGAAGGGCAAGAAGACCGCCATCACCAACATCCTGCTGCTGGGCCTCTGGGGTCTGGCGCTGCTGTTCCTTTTCGCCTTCTACAACCCGGGCAACCTGAGCCTCGACAAGCAGTACTGGTGGTACGTCGTTCACCTGTGGGTCGAAGGCGTGTGGGAGCTGATCATGGCCTCGATCCTGGCCTACCTGATGCTCAAGCTGACCGGAGTTGACCGCGAGGTGGTCGAGAAATGGCTGTATGTCATCGTCGCCGCCGCGTTGTTCTCGGGCATTTTGGGCACCGGCCACCACTACTACTGGATCGGTACGCCGGGTTACTGGCAGTGGATCGGGTCGATCTTCTCAAGCCTCGAGGTGATCCCGTTCTTTGCGATGATGGCCTTTGCGTTCGTCATGGTCTGGAAGGGCCGTCGGGACCACCCCAACAAGGCCGCGCTGCTGTGGTCGCTGGGCTGTGCCACGCTGGCCTTCTTCGGCGCAGGCGTCTGGGGCTTCCTGCACACGCTGCACGGGGTGAACTACTATACCCACGGTACGCAGATCACGGCGGCGCACGGGCACCTGGCCTTCTACGGCGCCTATGTCTGCCTCAACCTGGCGATCTTCACCTATGCGATGCCGATCCTGAAGAACCGTGATCCGTACAATCAGGTGCTGAACATGGCCTCGTTCTGGCTGATGACCGGCGGCATGGTCTTCATGACCTTCGTGCTGACCTTTGCCGGCACCGTCCAGACGCACATGCAGCGCGTGGTGGGTGACTACTACATGGATGTGCAGGATCAGGTCGCGATCTTCTACTGGATGCGCTTCGGCTCCGGTCTGGTCGTGGTCATCGGTGCGCTGCTGTTCATCTACTCGATCTGGGTTCCGCGCAAAGAGGTCATCGAACCCGGCGTCGTGGAAACCCCGGCGGAGTGATGGATATGGACGGCTCCATGAAACTGGGAACGGGGGCGGCAGACGCCCCCTTCTACCTGCCCCAGGGCGACGAATGCGACGTGTTCGCCGCCGCCTATACCAACAAGCTGCCGGTCCTGCTGAAAGGGCCGACAGGTTGCGGCAAGACCCGCTTCGTGTCCCATATGGCCGCCAGTCTGGGTCGGCCGCTCTATACCGTGGCCTGCCACGACGACCTGGCCGCGGCCGACCTGATCGGGCGCTACCTGCTGAAAGGCGGCGAGACCGTTTGGGTCGACGGCCCCCTGACCCGCGCGGTGCGCGAGGGCGCGATCTGTTACCTGGACGAGGTGGTCGAGGCGCGCAAGGACGTGACCGTGGTGCTGCACCCGCTGACCGACGATCGTCGGATCCTGCCGATCGACCGCACCGGGGAAGAGCTTGAGGCCGCGCCCGGCTTCATGCTGGTGGCCTCCTACAACCCCGGCTATCAGAACATTCTGAAAACCCTCAAACCCTCGACCCGGCAACGGTTCATCTCGCTGGAATTCGACTTCCCCGCGCCTCAGATGGAGGCCGAGGTGGTCGCGCAGGAAAGCGGACTGCCGCTGGACCGCTGCAAGCCGCTGGTGCGGCTGGCGGGCAAGCTGCGCGGGCTCAAGGGTCAGGACCTCGAGGAAGGCGTATCCACCCGCCTGGTCGTCTATGCCGCGACTCTGATCGCGCAGGGCATGTCCACCGACCGCGCCATCCTTGCCGCCATGATCGAACCTCTGACTGATGACGAGGATATCAAACGCGGGCTCCTCGATCTTGTCACCGCCGTCTTTGGGTGAGGCCGGCGATGGTCAGGATCGACTTTGAGCCATGGGAACCCGAAGAAACCATCGGGAAACTGTGGCACAGCCTTGCCAGCCGCCTTGATGCACCAGAGGTGCACGAAGGAGCCGCGGTCGACCTGTCGCAGGTCGCGGGGCGGCTGGCCGTTCTTTTCCGGGGGTTGGGCGGCAGTCCGGGCGTCGAACTGCGCCCGGTTTCGCCCGAGCTCTCGCGCCACCGGCTGGGCTGGCGGCGCAAGCTGGCCACCGAGGTCGAACTGATCCCACGCGCCAGTTTCGACGGCGAGGTCCTGCGCCTGCCCGACCGGCTGGCGGTGTTTCCCGCACGCGAGGCCAATGGCGCGCTGTATGTCTGGCTGGCGGCGGTGGCCGCCCATGCCGGAACCCGCATCGACGAGGACGATCCTTTGCGCGCCGATCTGCGCGCCCTGCAGGCGGCCCGCGCGATGGTCGCCGCAACGCTCGAGGACGCGCCGGGCCTGTGCCCGCTTTACACCGAACTATGCAAGGGCGTGCTGTATCAGCGCAATCTGCCCGGCCTGCCCCCGGCCGAGGCCGCCGTCGAAGACCTGATCCGCCGGATGCTGGGTGATCCGGCGCCCCTGTCCGCCCGCGCCCAGGCCTATGACGCCCTGGGCGACGACGTGGCCGCCCCGCGCGGGTACCAGCCGTTCCGCCCGGTGCCCCTGTGGCCCGAACTGCGCGCGGTCGCCTTTTCCGAACACACGGAGGTCGAAAGCCGCGACACCGACGGCCCACCCGAGGAATCGGGGGAAAAGACCCACCGCGCCCGCCGCCGCAAATCCGACCAGGCCGAGCGGCAGGACAGTCTGATCCTGCACAAGTTCGAGGCGATCCTCAGCTGGGCCGAATTCCTGAACCTCAACCGCCGGATCGACGATGACGATCCGGACAACGCGAAAAAGGCCGCCGACGATCAGGACGAAATCGGGCTGGGCCAGATATCGAAGGCGCCGCCGACGCGGCTGAAGCTGCATCTCGATCTCGCGCCCGAAGACGTGAACCGCGAGCGCCTTTCGGGGCGTGTGCTGTACCCGGAATGGGATGTGCGGACGGGGCAGTATCTGCCCGATCACGTCAACGTTCTGACTTCGGATGCCGAGATTCGCGAGGATGCCGCCGATTTCGGCAAGGACCCGGCCACCGCCCGCCGCATCCGCGCCGTCAAACGCCAGTTCGAGGCGCTGCGTCCCGGCCGGGTGATGACCCGCGGCCATCTGGACGGCGACCAGCTGGATATCGAGGCCGCCGTGCGTAGCGCCGTGGACCGCCGCGGCAATGGCGAAAGCAACGAGCGCATCTGGATGCAATCCCGTCCCGAGGCGCGCGACCTGGCGGTGTCGATCCTGCTGGATGTCAGCCGATCGACCGAAAGCGCGGTCGCGGGGCGTGCGGTGATCGATATCGAACGCGAGGCACTGGCGGCGCTGGCCTGGGGTCTGAACGCCTGCGGCGACGATTTTGCCATCCACGCCTTCAGTTCGCTGAAACGCCAGCGGGTCTATGTGCAGCGCTGCAAAAAGTTCAGTGAGCCCATGACCGCCACCGTGGAGCAGCGCATCGCGTCGCTGCGGCCGGGCCATTACACGCGGCTGGGGGCGGCGATCCGGCATGCCTCGGCCGATCTGTCGGCGCAGGCCCGCAAACGTCGGCTGCTGCTTGTGATCACGGACGGCAAGCCCAATGATCTGGACCACTACGAGGGCCGCCACGGCATCGAAGACACCTGCATGGCCGTGCGCGAGGCGCGCCGGGCGGGGCAGTCGGTGTTTGGCGTGACCATCGACAAGACCGGCAAAAGCTGGTTCCCGCGCATGTTCGGGCAGGGCGGGTTCGCGGTGATCCCCGACCCCAACCGCCTGACCATGGCCCTGCCGCAGATCTATCGCCAACTGGTCGGCGCATGAGCGATACATCCCTGATCGACGAGCTGCCCGGCGAATTGCTGATGTGGGTTCTGATCGTTTCGGAACTTTTGGTGTTCGGGGCCGGTCTCATCGCCTTCATGGGCGTCCGCCTGACCGACCCGGCAGGCTTTGCCGAGGCGCAATCGCATCTCTACCGCACCGGGGCCGCGCTCAATACGGGGGTTCTGGTCACCTCGGGTTTTTTGGCGGCGCAGGCGCTGTGCTGGCGACAGGCGGCGCGCCGCGGCGCCGCGCGGCTGGCCCTGATCGGCGCAGCCCTGCTGGGCGTGATTTTCCTGATCATCAAGGGCGCGGAATATGCCGGCAAGGCCGCGCAGGGCATCAGCTACGAGACCCACCCGTTTTTCCTGTTCTACTACCTTCTCACCGGGTTCCATGCCGCGCATGTGCTGGCCGGGGTCGCCATTCTGCTGCTGGTCGCCTGGCGCGACGATCCCCGCAATATCGAGGCCGGCGGTCAGTTCTGGCACATGGTCGATCTGGTCTGGATCCTGCTGTTTCCGGTGATCTACCTGTTGGGGTGACGCGATGCCGTGGTTTTTCTTTGCCCGAGACACCCATGCGGATCGCCTGACCCCCGCCTGGGCCGGCCTGATCGCGCTCAGCCTGGCCTCGGCCCTGCTGACCCTCGTTCCCGTTGGGCCTCGGCTGGTCGGGGGCGGCATTCTGCTGCTGGCCTTGTTCAAGGCCCGCATCATCCTGGCGCGGTATCTCGACCTTGAACGCAGCCCGGCCTGGCTGCGGGGCTTCACGATGGTGCTGAGCAGCTTTGCGGCACTGATCTTCGCGCTCTACCTGGTCTGAGGCAAAAAAGAACCGCCGCGCACAGGGGCACGGCGGCTTGCCAGTTCAGGGACAGAAATCTATTGCGCGGCCATCGGCATGCGGGCGATCTGGCACCGTTGCCACAAAGCCGACAGCGCGCCGACCAGATGGTCGATATCGGCATCGGTATGCACGGGCGAGGGCGTGATGCGCAGCCGCTCGGTTCCTTTGGGCACGGTGGGATAGTTGATCGGCTGGATGTAGATGCCGAATTCTTCCAGCAGCGTGTCCGAGATGAACTTGCACTTGACCGGGTCGCCCACCATCACCGGGATGATGTGGCTGGGGTTGGGCAGATGCGGGATGCCCTCGGCGTCGAGCCGGGCGCGCACCTGGGCCACGCGCGCCTTCTGCAGGTCGCGTTCCACATTCGACTGCTTCAGATGCCGGATCGAGGCCGCCGCCCCGGCGGCGATCGCCGGGGGCAGGGCGGTGGTGAAGATGAAGCCGCTGGCAAAGCTGCGCACGAAGTCGCACAGCGCGGCCGACGCGGCGATATAGCCGCCCACCACGCCGAAGGCCTTGCCCAGCGTGCCCTCGATCACGGTCAGACGGTGCATCAGACCCTCGCGCTCGGCGATGCCGCCGCCGCGGGGACCATAGAGGCCGACGGCATGGACCTCGTCCAGATAGGTCATGGCGCCGAATTCATCGGCCAGGTCGCAGATTTCCTTGATCGGAGCGATGTCGCCGTCCATCGAATAGACCGATTCAAAGGCGATCATCTTGGGCGCCTCGGGGTCGGCGGCGGCCAGCTTGGCGCGCAGGTCGTCCAGATCGTTGTGCTTCCAGATCACCTTCTGCGCCCGCGAATGGCGGATGCCCTCGATCATCGAGGCATGGTTCAGCGCGTCCGAGAACACGATCAGGCCGGGGATCTTTGCCGCTAGCGTCCCCAGCGCCGCCCAGTTCGAGACGTAGCCGGAGGTGAACAGCAGCGCCGCCTCTTTCCCGTGCAGGTCGGCCAGTTCGTGTTCCAACAGGACGTGGTCATGGGTGGTGCCGGAAATGTTGCGGGTGCCGCCCGCACCGGCGCCGCAGCGGTCCAGCGCATCATGCATCGCCGCCAGAACCGACGGGTGCTGGCCCATGCCCAGATAGTCGTTCGAACACCAGATGCGCACGTCCCGTGCCGCCGCGCCATCGGTCTGGCGGGCATTGGGAAAGGCGCCGCATTTGCGCTGCAGGTCGATGAAGACACGATAGTTGCCCTCGGCCTTCAGGTCGCTGAGGCTCTGGCTGAAAAAACGCTCGTAATCCATGTCTCGATCTCCCCGGAAAACTGGCTGTTGGCGGGCAGACTATGGGCGCGCGCACGCCGGGAACATGACAATAGTCAAGCGACGCCGGGAAAAGGGTGGTGCGCGGCGCGCGGGTTTGGCATAGGCTGGCGCAGGGATGGATGAGCCGGGTTTGCGGCCGGACAAAAGGGGATGCCTTCGTGGCGCATGAAGCACAAAAAGCCATTGCGCGGCAGTCGCTGCTGCTCAAGAGCCTGCCGGATCAGCATGTCGAAACTCTGCTGAGCCACGCAATCTGGCGCCAGTATGACCGTGGCGAGACGATCTTTGTGCAGGAGGAAAGCGCCCAGGCCGTGCATGTGGTGCTGGCCGGATGGGTCAAGCTGTTCCGCATGTCGCCCACCGGGGCCGAGGCCGTGGTCAGCGTTTTCACCCGCGGCGAAAGCTTTGGTGAGGCGGTGGCGCTGCGCAACGTGCCCTATCCGGTTTCGGCCGAGGCGGTCTCGGCCTGCGAGATCATGCACATTCCCAGCCCGGTGCTGATTTCCTTGATGAAGACCGACCCCGAGATCGGGATCTCGATCCTGGCTTCGACCTTCACACATTTGCATTCGCTGGTGTCCCAGCTGGAACAGCTCAAGGCCCAGACCGGGGCGCAGCGGGTGGCCGAGTTCCTGCTGAACCTGTGTGACTGCGACGAAGGCGCCTGCGAAGTCGAGCTGCCTTATGACAAGATGCTGATCGCCGGGCGTTTGGGCATGAAACCCGAAAGCCTGAGCCGTGCGTTTTCGCGGCTCAAGGCGGTGGGGGTGAAGATCAACCGCAACCACGCGGAAATCTCGGACATTCCGCAGCTGCGAGATTATGCCGACAGCGACCCGGCCGACAATTGGGGGCGCTGAACGCGCCCGGTCAAACCCGCAACCCGTCCTCTCCGAAGGTCAGTGCATTGGCCGGATCATAGTCGATGCCGACCTGCGTCCCCGGGGACACCTGATGCTGACCAAAGGCCCGAACGGTAAAGGGCTTGTCGGTACCGATATCGACCAACACGTTGGTATCTGCGCCAAGGTTTTCCACGTGAACGACTGTGCCTGACAGCGGACCCGTCTGCCCAAGGCGAGCGTATTCAGGGCGAATGCCGATGAGTTGCTGGCCAGATCCACCGATCCGATCAGCGGGCACGAAATTCATCGCCGGAGACCCGATGAACTCGGCCACAAACCGGTTGGCGGGGTTGTTGTACAGCTCCATCGGGCTGCCGATCTGTTCGACCCGGCCGTCCCGCAACACGACGATCTTGTCCGCCAAAGTCATCGCCTCGGTCTGGTCGTGTGTCACGTAGATCATGCTGGCGTCGATCTGGCGGTGCAGGTTTGCGATTTCGACCCGGGTGTTCAGGCGCAACGCGGCATCCAGGTTCGACAGCGGTTCATCGAACAGGAACAGTTTGGGGTTGCGCACGATCGCGCGGCCGATCGCGACGCGCTGGCGCTGACCGCCGGACAACTCGGCCGGGCGACGTTCAAGATAGGGATCCAGCGACAACATGCGGCTGGCTTCGGTGATGCGGCGCGCGATTTCGTCCTTGGGATGCCCGGCCTGCTTCAAGCCCAGTTCCATGTTCCCCCGAACAGTCAGATGCGGATACAGCGCATAAGACTGGAACACCATTGCGATGCCGCGCTTGGCGGGTGGGACCTCGTTGACGGTCTGGCCATCGATTTCGACCGTTCCCGAGGTCGCCTCTTCAAGCCCCGCAATCACGCGCAGCAGGGTGGACTTGCCGCATCCCGAGGGGCCTACAAAGACCACGAATTCGTTTTCCTCGACGGTCAGGTCGATGTTTTTCAGCACGTTTACCTGTCCGAAGGACTTGCACACATTGGTCAGTTTCAGGGCGGTCACGTCACGTCTCCTTCAGGTCGACCGGCTGGCCGGATCGAATGCTTTGGTCGGCGGCAAGGCAGATCCGCAGGGATTGCACCGCGTCATTCATATGGCGGGTCAGGTCGATGTCCTGCGCGATGGTTTGCAGCATGTAGGCTTGTTCGGCGTCGCACAGTTCCTGGTGGCCGGGTTCGCCATCCATCTCGATCATGGTGTCGCCGCTGGCTTTGTGCACCAGAATGCCGCCTACCTTCGTGTGGCCGTCCACATCGTCGGATGCGCCCTTGTTGCCCTCGGTTATGGAAACCGCGCCATTGGGTGAAACGATATCTTTCACGAAGAACGCCGTTTCGGACATCATAGGACCCCAACCAGCCTCGTACCAACCAACCGAGCCATCTTCGAACACCACCTGGAACTGGCCGTAATTGTACATGTCGGGCGCGATCTCATCCGACAAACGCAGGCCCATGCCGTTGACCCGAACGGGCCGGGCATCGGTAATCTGGCACATGACGTCGACGTAATGCACACCGCAGTCCACGATGGGTGAGGTGGTTTGCATCAGCGCCTTGTGCGTCTCCCATGTCGGGCCGTCGGACTGCTGATTCAGGTTCAGGCGAAAGACATAGGGGCCGCCCAGGTCGCGCGCCTCGGATATCAGCCGCATCCAAGAGGGGTGATGCCGAAGGATGTACCCAACCACCAGCTTGCGGTTGGCTTCAGTGGCCTTCTCGACGACACGGCGTGCGTCCGCGACGGTGGTGGCCAAGGGTTTCTCGACGAACACATGCGCACCGGCGTCCATTGCGGCACAGGCATAATCGGCATGGCTGTCGGAATAGGTGGCAATCACGGCCAGATCAGGGTTGGTGACCGCAAGCGCCGTATGGAAATCGGTGAAGACCGGATACCCCTGCAAATCCGGGTGATCCACTGTCCCGGATCGGTTCACCAGACCCACGATCTGGGCGTCGGGATGGTGATGATGCGCCAGCGCGTGGCTGAGACCCATGTTGCCCAAACCTGCGATCAGAACCCGGATCATTTGACCGCCCCCGAAGTGATCCCGCGGATCAGTTGCCGCGAGAAGATGACATACAGAACCATGACCGGCAGGATCGCCATGCTGAGCGCGGAAAGCACCGCGTTCCAGTCGGTGACGAACTGCCCGATAAAGACCTGGCTACCGAGGGTCAGGGTCTTGGTCTCTTCGGCCGGGGCCAGGATCAGCGGGAACCAAAGATCGTTCCAGATAGGTATCATGTTGAACACGGCCACGGTCGCCATCGCCGGACGTACCAGCGGCAGAACAAGGCGGAAGAAGATGGTATATTCGCTCAGCCCGTCGATGCGGCCTGCATTCTTGAGGTCGTCGCTGACTTGCCGCATGAATTCGGACAGGATGAATACGGCCAGCGGCAGGCCCTGTGCGGTGTAGACGAGGATCAGCGCCATCAGCGTGTTGACCAGACCGGTCGCCACCATCATGTCCAGGATCGCAACCGTGCCGATGCGGATTGGAATCATGATGCCCAACGCAAGGTACAGGCCCATCAGCGTGTTGCCCTTGAACCGGTATTCGCTGAGCGCGAAAGCCGCCATTGCACCGAACAGCAGGATCAGGAACAGCGACACGACGGTGACAATCATCGAATTCTGGAAATACAGGAAGAAGTCGCCCTGTTTCATCACCGTCTGGTATCCGATCATCGAGAACGAGTCGGCATCCGGCAGCGCCAACGGTTCACGGAAGATCGCCTTTCGCGATTTGAAGCTGTTGATCACGATCACGAAGACCGGAAACAGGGCGATCAGCGTATAGAGGATCAGCGCGCCATGCATGGCTGCGATGTTGAAGCGGTTTCTGCGGGCTTTGTTCATTCTCCTCGGGCCCCTCAGAACTGATACCGGCGGATGCGGGTCTGGATCAGGAACAGATAGATGCAGACCCCCGTCAGGATGATGGCGAACATGCCCGTTGCGATGGCCGATCCCATATGCGGGTCACCGAGCTGCAATTGGAACCCGAAGAAGGTCCGGTACATGAACGTGCCAAGGATGTCGGTCGAGAAGTCCGGCCCCGCCAGAGCACCTTGGGATGCGTAGATCAGGTCGAACGCATTGAAATTACCGACAAACGTCAGGATCGAGATGATGCCGATCGAAGGCAGGATCAGCGGCAGCTTGATCTTCCAGAATGCGGACATGCCGGTGATGCCTTCGACTTCGGCAGCCTCGAGGATCTCTTCGGGGATCGACAGCAGGGCGGCATAGATCAACATCATCGGAATGCCCACGAACTGCCAGACCGAAATCAGGGCCAGCGTGGTCAGCGCGTATTCCTCTTTGCCCAGCCAAGGCGCGAACAGAGATTTGAGTCCGACCGCGGCCAGCATATCGGGGGCGATGCCCCAGATCGGCGACAGGATCAGCTTCCAGGCGAAGCCAACGATCACGAAGGACAGGATCGTCGGGATGAAGATGGCCGAACGGTAAAACGCCGCAAAGCGCAGGCGTGGGTGGCTGAGGATCGCCGCCAGTGCGATCCCGATCGGATTCTGCACCAGCATGTGGATGAAGAAGAACCAGAAATTGTTGCCCAGTGCGTTCCAGAACGCATCCGACCAAATCGGGTCGCCGAACAGGGTTCGGAAGTTGTCCAGGCCTACGAACACTCGGGCCTGATCGACCTCGGTGTAAAGCGCCAGCCGCAGCGTGTTGAACAGCGGAAAGACCATGACGGCCGAGTAGACCAGCACTGCGGGTGCCAGAAACACCACGATGTGCCATTTGATCCGGCGATTGCCCATGTTGTTCCTCGAAAGCTCAGGGTGGCTCTGGCCGCCTGGCCAGAGCCGTTTGCGTCACGAAAGACGGGTTACTGGTGCGGGGCGTACCAGCTGGCCAACCCGTCCTGCAGGCGCTTGCCGGCGTCCTCGGGCGATTCTTCGCCCTTGATCACCTGAGCCGATGCGTTCCAGGTCTCGTTCTCAAGGTTGGGCGTTCCACGCGACAGGATCTGATAGGTGGACCGGATGGTCGAGTTGCACTCGTTCCGCCAGCTCACGAATTCCTGTGCCAGTGGGTCCTCCATCGCTACATCGAAGCTGGAGAGAGAGAAGAAGCCGGGCAGGGCGTTTGCATAGATCTGCGCGAATTCCTCGGACCCGACCCAGTTCAGGAAGGTGCGTGCCGCATCGGCGTTGGGCGACGCTGCGTTCAGGCCAATGGCGATGTCGGTGTGATCCGAGATATAGCACTCGTCCCCGGCATTCTGGACCGGCGGCTTGAAAGCGCCCTTCTCGAAATCGGCCAGGTTGTTGAAGCCGCTGATCTCCCAGCTGCCGGCCGGATAGATGGCGGCGCGGCCCAGCGTGAATAGGTTCTGGCTGTCGGGATAGGTCTGCGCTTCGAACCCGTCGCCCAGATAGGCGCCCCATTTGGCCAGCTGGCGGTAGGGGGCGACCCACGGCTCGTCCGTCAGTTTCTGAGAACCTTCGATCAGGGCGAGGCGACCTTCTTCGCCCTTCCAGTAGTTCGGCCCGATGTTGTTGTAACCCATGGTGGCGGCTTCCCACTGGTCATTGGTGCCCATGGCCATGGGGATATAGGTGCCGTCTTCCTTGATCTTGTCCAGAACGGCAAAGAACTCGGTTTCAGTTTCCGGAACCGACAGGCCCAGCTCGTCGAACGCGTCCTTGTTGTAGATGAACCCATGGATCACCGAGGCCATTGGCACGCAGAAGGTGGCCGAGCCGTCATCGGTCTGCCACGCTGATTTGGCGACGTCCGAGAAATTCGCCATTCCTTCCAGATCAGAAAGATCGGCCAGCTTGCCTGCCTCGTACAGGCCAAGTGAGGTGTCGAAGGGACGGCAGGTGATCAGGTCTCCGGCCGAACCGGCATCCAGTTTGGCGTTCAGGGCGGCGTTGTATTCCGCGGGTGCCGACGGGGTGAACTTGATCTTGATGTCGGGATGCTTGGCCTCAAAGGCCGGGATGATCTTTTCCTGCCACAGGGCCAGGTCGTCGTTGCGCCAGCTCTCGATGGTCAGCGTGGTTTCGGCCATTGCCGCACCGGCCAGGGCCGATGACGCCAGAAGCACGGCGGTCAGTGTGGTTGTTCTCATGATGTATTCTCCCTTTTGGTCTTCTTCTTGGTTCAAATCTGGTTCAACGCAGGGCGCAGATGGCCGCCCGATGCCGTCAGCAGGTCACTGGCCTGCGCCGGTGTTGCGGCGCCGGCGGCCAAAAGTACGGCAAGCTTCAGGTTGCCTTCGGCACGATCCAGGGCATCAGCGGCGTGCTGAGCTGTGGCGCCGGTTATGTTCCGGATGATTCCTTCTGCGCGCTGACGCAGCTTGGCATTGTCGGCCACCACGTTGACCATCATGCCGTCATGCACATGGCCCAACCTGACACCCATGAGGGTCGAGAGCATGTTGAGCGCCGCCTTTTGCGCGGTTGCGGCGCCCAGTCGGGTCGATCCGGCAATGACTTCGGGCGGGGTGTTCAGGCAAATTGCGCAATCGGCGTGCTCGAACAGCAAAGCGTCGGCGTTGTTGGCAATGCAGATGGTTTTGGCGCCGCGGGACCTTGCAATTCCGGCAAAGGTCAACGGGTAAGGCGTGGTGCCGCTGGCGGATATCGCGATCACCGTGTCCGTGGGGCGGAGGTCGGCGGCTGCGATTTCGGCAGTTCGGGTGTCATCTTCGGTGTGACCCGGCATCTCTGCCCCGGTCGGTATGCCGCCGGCCATGCAGATGGCGATCGACTCTGGAGTCAGGCCGAATGTCCCCGGTATCTCCGCCCCATCGGCCAAGCCCATCAGCCCGGACGACCCGGCGGCGGCATAATAGAGCCGCCCCCCGGTGCGGATGGTTTCTGCCATCAATGCCGCACCTCTTGAGATATCCTGAAGGCATGCATCCAGCCCGTTCAGTGCGGCTTTCTGCGCATCCAGCAGCAGGCGCAGAACTTCGGCGTCCGGGCGCAGGTCCAGTCCCTCGGATTCGTCGCGCAGCATTTCGGTTTGCGGCAGCATGTGCGGCGTCATGTGATTCCCCTTTGGCATCGAAGATAATACCTATATAATACCTTTTGTCTACCATTCGTTTTAAATCGCGAAATATCGACCGATAAGCATGAAAAATCACGATCTCGGCACACAAGAGGTCTTTTTTTCAGACAAAAGGTATCGTAAAGGTATCTATATGGATGAGTCCCTCCAATATCTCATTGCAATTGACGGTGGCGGTACACGCTGCCGGTTTGCCATGGTCGGCCCCACCGGGCGGCATGATCTGATTCTGGGAAGCGCCAATGTCTATTCCGATCGTGCGGCGGCTATCTCAACGCTGAATGCCGGGCTGCGGGCTCTGGCCGAGCGTGCTGCGATGCCCGAAGCGGCTTTGACCGGGATTCCGATCTACGCAGGGCTGGCTGGCGTGACCGACGCGGACACCGGTGCTGAAATCGCACGGCACCTGCCATCGCGCATTGTGCAAGTCGAGGATGACCGTCGCTCGGCCGTGGTTGGGGCGTTGGGTCCGGTCGATGGATGTTTGATCGGGATCGGCACAGGATCGTTCCTGGCCCGGCAAAGTGATGGCGAAATCCGGTTGCTTGGCGGATACGGCGCGCTCATCGGTGATGATGCGTCCGGATATTGGCTGGGAAAGCAGTTGCTGCGGCGGGTGTTGCTTGCAGCGGACGGAATAATCCCCGACAGCGCGCTGATGCGGTCCATACGCAGACGTTTTGACGATGACCCGATGCAGATCGTGCGATTTGCGGGGCAGGCGCGGCCGGCCGAAATCGCAGACTTCGCGCCCGAAATCATTGCGGCGGCTCAAAAAGGCGATGTGGCGGCCGTAGCCCTGATGCGCGAGGGCGCCGACTATGTCGCTGCAGGGCTTCAGGCCCTTGGTCGCGATGCTGCCGAGCCGGTCTGTGCAGTGGGCGGGGTGGCATCGCATTACATCGACTATCTTTCCACCCAGGTGCAGAGCGCGATGATCGAGCCGGCGGGCACCGCCCTTGACGGGGCGCTGCAGCTCGCCGCACAGCTGGCCGAGCGCGCCAGATTGGGGGCAGCATGACCGCCGAAACGATCGAAACTTTCCTCAGGGCCGGTGACTGGATGCAGCAGGCCGTGGGGCCTCGGTACGTTCGGCTGCGCAAGCGGATCGAAGAGGGCATCGAGAATGGTCTGCTGGCGGAAAGTGCACCGCTCCCGGCCGAACGCGAGATCGCAAACCTTACGGGCCTTTCTCGCGTCACCGTGCGCCGGGCGATGCAGGATCTGGTAGATCGGGGAATCGTCATTCAGCGCCAGGGCTCGGGCAGTTTCGTGGCCGACGGAACGCCTCGGGTCGAGCAATCCCTGTCACGGCTGACCTCGTTCACCGAGGACATGAACCGACGCGGTCTTGAATCCTCTAGCGAGTGGCTCGAGCGCGGTGTTCACACTCCGTCGCCCGAGGAGGTGATGGCGCTGGCCCTGTCCTCGGGCGAAGCGGTCGCGCGCATCTCGCGCCTGCGTATGGCCAACGATCGGCCCATGGCGATCGAACGGGCCTCGCTGCCGATCGACATTCTGCCGCGCCCGCAGGAGGTCGAAGCCTCATTGTACGAAGTCCTGGAACGGGATGGAAACCGGCCGGTACGGGCGCTCCAGCGGATTTCGGCGATCAATCTGGACATCGCCGACGCGGGTTTGCTTGGGGTCGAACCCGGTGCGGCCGGGCTTCGCATCGTTCGTACATCATACCTGTCCAATCGGCGGGTCGTTGAATTCACTCGGTCGATCTATCGCGGCGACGCCTATGATTTTGTCGCCGAATTGCGGTTGGCCAACAGCTAGGACACATCATGCAACAGCAGATCACCCGGATGCGCCGGGAAATTGATGAAATCCCCGTGGCCGTAGAAAGGCTTCTGAGTCGGGGCCAGACCGACATTGAGGCGGTCGCCTCGGTTGCCCGCGAACTGGACCCGACATTTGTCGTGACGGTCGCACGCGGGTCTTCCGATCACGTCTGCACCTATCTCAAATACGCGTCGGAGATCCTATTGGGTGTGCCGGTGGCCTCGGTCGGGCCGTCGATCGGATCGATCTACGACTCGGTTCTGCGCATGCGTCAGGCGATGTGCCTGTCGGTGTCGCAATCCGGCAAAAGCCCTGACATCGTGGCCATGGCTCGCAATGCCCGGCGCGACGGCGCATTGACAGTAGCGTTGACCAACGACGCGGCTTCACCGTTGGCCGAAGTCAGCGATCACGCCATAGATATACAGGCAGGCCCCGAACTGAGTGTTGCGGCCACCAAGACATTCGTCACATCGGCGGTGGCCGGCTTGTGGCTGTTGGCAGAGTGGGGGCAGGATGCGGCGTTGCTGGCGGCGTTGCGCGACCTGCCCGAGCAGCTGGATCAGGCGGCCCGGATCGATTGGCCCGAAGTGCGTGACGCTATCGGTGCTCACCCGTCATTGTTCACGCTTGGCCGAGGTCAGGCACTGGCTGTATCGAACGAAGCTGCGCTGAAGTTCAAGGAGACCTGCCAGTTGCACGCTGAAAGCTATTCCTCGGCCGAGGTTCTGCACGGGCCGGTGTCCATCGTCGAGGACGGTTTTCCGGTACTCAGCTTTGCAGCGGCAGATGCGGCGGAGCCTGCGTTGGCGGAGGTGGCCGACGCAATCAGCGCCAAGGGTGCCCGTGTCTTTGCGACCACGGACAGGGTTACTTCCGCGACCCGCATTCCGCATGTCCGCACGGGGCATTCCCTGACTGATCCGCTGAGCCTGATCGTCTCCTTCTACGCGATGGTCGAGGCCTTTGCCGCCTCGCGCGGGATCGATCCGGACGCACCGCGGCATCTGAACAAGGTGACGGAAACCGTATGACCAGCGAACTGCAGGCTCTGGCGGGCGCGGACATTCTGACCCCTGCAGGTATCCTGCAGGATCATGCCCTTCTGTTCGCGGAAGGGCGTATCGAGGGCGTGACGCCTGTCTTCGAAACTCCCGGAACAGCGAGGGTGTCGCGGCTGGACGGTGGCCTGCTGGCTCCGGGCTTCATCGATCTGCAAGTGAATGGCGGCGGGGGGGCGATGTTCAACAACGCCCCAAATCTGGAAACGCTCCGCACCATGTCGCGGGCGCATGCCCGTATCGGAGCAACGTCGATCTTGCCAACGCTGATCACGGATACGCCTGAGGTCACGCGCCAAGCCATTGCGGCCACGATCGCGGCCGTGAACGAGGGTGTTCCCGGCATTGTCGGGCTTCATCTGGAAGGCCCGCACCTGTCCCAAGCCCGCAAGGGTGCACATGATGCTGCCCTGATCCGACCGATGGCGCAGGCTGATCTGGATTTGTTGCTGGACACAGCCGCGCAGTTGCCGGTTCTCAAGGTTACGGTGGCGCCGGAAAGCGTGACCGATGATCAGATACACGCCATGACCCAAGCGGGGATCGTCGTCTCGCTGGGCCATACGGATGCGAGTTTTGAAACCTGTCAAAAAGCGGCTCAGGCCGGCGCGCGTTGCGTCACACATTTGTTCAATGCTCAGAGCCAGATGGGTAACCGAGAGCCCGGCGTCGTAGGCGCAGCGTTGGCGCTTGGCGAGCTGTCTGCGGGCCTGATCGCTGATGGAATTCACGTCCATCCGGTTTCAGTGCGCAATGCCATCCGGGCCAAAACAGGGCCGGGTTGTGTTTTCCTTGTCAGCGACGCGATGGCGACCGCCGGGTCTGATATCGACAGCTTCCTGCTGAACGGCCGTCAAATCTTGCGCGACGGCAACCGGTTGACCCTCGCCGATGGAACGCTCGCCGGTGCGCATCTCGAGCTGTTGGACGCGGTTCGCAACGTGGTTGCATTCGCGCAACTGCCTTTGCAAGCTGCTTTCGACATGGCGACTCGGTTGCCTGCGGATTTGATCGGCAGATCAGATCTTGGCCGTTTGGCGGCCGGTGCCCGCGCCACTGTGCTGCATGTCTCCGACCACGGGCTGCTCCAGGTCTGGCAGGAAGGTCACGCACTCAGCTGACGGTATTCAGGCCGACTTATGGTCGACTGATTTTTTCGACATGTCGGACCCTGGGCCGTTCATGTCGGGAATCTACATTGTGCACATCTTGTATTTTTCTTAGCTTTGGTGTCGGGCGCAAGCTTCACGCGTGCCCGGCAAGAGGATTGAGATGACGCCCGTGTTCAGATTTCAGGGGATATATACCCCGGTGGTGACGCCCTATGCGGATGATTTCAGCGTCGATTGGGATGCCTTGGCCGAGGTGATCGAATACCTGGTCGAGAATGGCGTGCACGGTCTGATCTCGGGCGGGTCCACCGGCGAAAACTATGCCCAGACGGTCGATGAAAGGCTGGAACTGGCGCGTTTTACCCACCAGCGTTTGAAGGGTCGGCTACCTTTGGTGGTCGGGACCGGTGCGATGCTGACGTCGGATTCGATCGCGTTGGCCCAAGGCGCGCGCCAGATCGGGGCCGATGCCATCCTGCTGGCCAGCCCGCCCTATTCGGTGCCGACCGACCGGGAAAACGCCCTGAATGCGCTGGCCATCGACAAGGCGGCGGATTTGCCGGTGATGCTGTACAATTATCCGCACCGCACCGGCACGATGATGGGGGCGGAGTTCCTCGACCGTGTGGGGCGCAGCCGCAATTTCTGCGGCATCAAGGAAAGCTCGGGCGACATCAACCGCTTACACATGCTGGCGCGGGACTATCCGCATATCCAGCTGGGCTGCGGCATGGACGATCAGGCGCTGGAATTCTTCGCCTGGGGCGCGCCGTTCTGGGTCTGTGGCGGGTCGAATTTTCTGCCGCGCGAGCATGTGGCGCTTTATGAGGCCTGCGTGTTGCAAGGCGATTTCGCCAAGGGCCGCCGGATCATGTCGGCGCTGATGCCGTTGATGCGAGTGCTCGAACAGGGCGGTAAGTTCATCCAGACCATCAAGCATGGGGTCACGATGAACGGCATCCCGGCGGGCGCGGTTCGGCCGCCTCTGAAGGGGCTGAACAAGGATGACAAGCGCGCGCTGGAACAGGTGACCCGCGTGTTGAAACGCAAGATCGCAGACATCATGGCGGAGGGCTGAGGCATGGGCTTGCTGACACGGGACGAATACGCATCCATCGCCGCCGGGCTGGACCTGCCCACCGGCGCTTTCATCGACGGCGGCTATCGCCCGGCGATCTCGGGCGCGGTGTTTCCCACGGTGAACCCGGCCACAGGCGCGGTGCTGACCGAGGTCGCGGCCTGCGCCGCCGCCGATGTGGACCTGGCCGTAGAAAAGGCGCGCGAGTCCTTCGACGACGGCCGCTGGTCGCGCCTGCACCCGTCGGCGCGCAAAGATGTGTTGATTCGCCTGGCCAAGCTCATGACCCGCAATGCCCGCGAACTGGCGGTGATGGAAAGCATCGACAGCGGCAAGACCATCTTTGACTGCGAAACCGTGGATGTGCCCGAGGCGATCCACTGCCTGAAATGGCACGCCGAGGCAATCGACAAGATTTACGATCAAGTCGCGCCCGCCAGCGACGACCACATCGCGATGATCCTGCGCGAACCGATCGGGGTGGTTGGGCTGGTGCTGCCGTGGAACTTCCCCTTGCTGATGCTGGCCTGGAAGATCGGCCCGGCGCTGGCGGCAGGGTGCTCGGTGGTGGTAAAGCCGGCGATGGAAACCCCGCTGACCGCGCTGCGTCTGGCCGAACTGGCGGCCGAGGCCGGGCTGCCGCGCGGGGTTCTGAACGTGGTTCCGGGTGGCGGCGCCGAGGTGGGCGAACCCATCGGGCGGCATATGGATGTCGACATGGTGTCCTTCACCGGCTCGACCGTAACGGGCAAGAAATTCCTGTCCTATGCCGCCGAAAGCAACGCCAAGGAGGTGGTGCTGGAAATGGGCGGCAAGAACCCGGCCATCGTGCTGGAGGATGCCGAGAACCTCGACCGGGTTGCCGCCCATGTGGTGAACGGGGCGTTCTGGAACATGGGCGAGAACTGCTCGGCCACGTCGCGCCTGATTGTGCACCGTGCGGTCAAACCCGAGTTGCTGGAGCGCGTCGCCCATCATGCCCGCCAGTGGAACGTGGGCGACCCGCTGGACCCTGCAACCCGGCTGGGCGCGCTGGTCAGCAAAGACCATTTCAACAAGGTCTGCGGCTATCTGGACAAGGCGCCGTCAGTCCTTCTGGGTGGCAAGGCCGAGAACGGGTTCGTCGAGGCAACCGTGGTCGAGCTGCCGGACAATGACGCGCCGCTGGCGCGCGAGGAAATCTTTGGGCCGGTCCTGTCGGTGATCGAGGTCGCGGGGTTCGATGAGGCCATCGCGATGGCCAATGACACGCCATATGGGCTGTGCGCGTCGCTATTCACCGCCAATGCCAAGCGTGCCCTGCGCGGTGCCCGCGCGATCCGGGCCGGAACCGTGACGGTGAACAGCTTTGGCGAGGGCGACATCTCGACCCCGTTCGGCGGCTACAAGCAGTCGGGCTTTGGCGGGCGGGACAACGGGCTGCATGCGCATGACCAGTACACGCAGCTGAAGACGCTGTGGATCGACCTGTCGGATGATGCCGACGAGGCGGTGGATTGACGCGTTTCACCGCTTGCCGCCTGCCGGTTCAGCGCGGCCCGGCGGCGTGGAATGCCCTGCTGGGCCCGCAACCTCCCGCGCGGCAGCTTTCAGGCAATATCACCGCCGATTTCACCATCGTGGGCGCCGGTTTTGCCGGGCTGTCTGCTGCGCGGCGTTTGCGGCAACTGGCGCCCGATGCGCGGATCGTGGTGCTTGAAGCCGGGCGTGTGGCGGAAGGCGCGGCGGGGCGCAACTCGGGCTTCATGATCGATCTGCCGCATGATCTGGCCTCGGACGACTATGCCGGGGCGGGCGATGACCGGGCGATGATCAGGCTGAACCGGCAGGCTATCGCCTTTGCCCGTGCGGCGGTCGAGGAATACGGCATTGACCCCAACTATTTCGATCCGGCGGGCAAAGTGAACGGCGTGGCCAGTCCGGCGGGACATGCGCACAACCAAAGCTATGCCCGCCATCTGGACAGCCTCGGCGAGCGGTCCGAGATGCTGGACCGGCAGCAGATGCAGGAACTCACTGGGTCCGGGCACTATGTCTCGGGGCTGTACACGCCGGGCACGGTCATGCTGCAGCCTGCGGGCTATGTGCGCGGTTTGGCGGCGGGGTTGGCGGCCGATGGGGTGCAGATTTTTGAAAACAGTGCGGTCACGGGGTTCCAGCGCGACGGGGCGGGCTGGCGCGTGCAGACTGCGCAAGGGCAGGTGTCGACCGGTCGGCTGATCCTGTCGGTGAACGGCCATCTGGAAAGTTTCGGGGTGGAGCGTGGCCGGCTGATGCAGCTGTTTCTGTTCGCGGCGATGACGCGAGAACTGGAGGCCGATGCCCTGGCCCGGGTGGGTGGCCAGCCGCGCTGGGGCGTGACTCCGTCCGATCCGATGGGCACCACCATGCGCCGGATCGACACCGGGCAGGGCGGCAACCGGATCATCACCCGCACCTGCGCCGTGCTGCGCCCGGGCATGGAGGCGCGGGCAGCGGACCTGCGGCGCGCAGCTGCTGTGATGCGGCGCAAATTCGACCGGCGATTTCCGCAGCTGCGGGGCATCGCGATGGAGTACGAATGGGCCGGTCATCTGTGCCTGAGCCTGAACGGCGTCTCTGTCACCCGCGAGATCGAGACCGGCGTTTATTCCGCCTGCGTCCAGAACGGGTTGGGTACCGCGCGCGGCACCCTGACCGGGATCGCCGCGGCCGAAACGGCCTGTGGCGTGCGGTCCGGGATCAGCGAGCATTTCGGAGCCGAGGACCGTCCCAAACGCCTGCCGCCCCGACCGTTGTCTGAGGTCGGCGCCAACATGGTGCTGCGCTGGAAGGAATGGCGCGCGCGCAACGAATGAAAAAGGCCCGCCTGACAGGCAGGCGGGCAAGTGGAGTGTTTCCTAACAGTGCTGGTTCAACTCGTCGGCGGCGGGGATCTCCCGCTCGCGCCGGGCGATGTAGTCGCGCAATGCCTCGTCGGTGGCCGGGTCCAGGCGGGGCTCTTGATACTCGGCCAGCAGCTTGCGGGCGTGGTTCAGGGCGCGCTCGGTGATCTCGACCTCGCCCTCGGCCACCCATTGTTCGATCGAGTTGTTGTCGAACAGTTCGGGCATGAAGAACGCCTCCTGGAAATTGTCCTGCGTGTGCGGATGGCCCAGGTAATGCCCGCCGGGGCCGATATCGGATACGGCCGCAACGGCCTCGTCGAAATCGTGCCACTTCGGGCCCTCGGCCATGCGGTAGGCCATGGCGCATTGCTCGGCATCGACAACGAACTTGGCGGTCGAACAATGCATCCCGGCCTCGTTCCAGCCCGCCGAATGCCAGATATAGTTGGCCCCGGCATGGATCACCGCCGACAGCGTGGTGGCGGATTCATATCCCGCCTGCGCATCGAATGTCTTGGCCCCGCCCAGCGTGTTCGAACTGCGCCACGGCACGCCGTAGTGCCGGGCCATCTGGCCGATCATGAAGTTCATCAGGCTGATCTCGGGCGTGCCCGCCATCGGCGCGCCGGACTTCATGCTGACGGTCGACAGGTAATGCCCATAGATCGCCGGACAGCCACGCCGGATCACCTGCGTATAGGCCAGCGCGCTCAGCGCCTCGGCGTTCAGCTGCGCGACCGTCGCCGGCACGCTGGCCGGCGTGTTGGCCCCGCCCAGCACGAAGGGCGAGCACAGCACCGGCTGGTTGCGGCGGCAGAAGGCGCGCATCGCCCCCAGCATGGTCTCGTCCCAGACCAGCGGCGAGTTGCCGTTGCAGTTGCCGGTGGTGACGGGGTGATCCTCCATGAACTCTTCGCCGAACAGGATCGCGCACATCTCCATCACGTCCTCGGCGTTTCTGGGCGAGGTGGTCATGCCCATGAAGGTCTTGTCGGAATACTTCATCGACGAATAGGTGATGCGCAGGTGGCGTTGGCTGATCGGGTGATCGTAGGGCTCGACGATGTGGTGGGCGCTGGAATGCAGCGCGGGCAGCATGTGGCTGAGCTTGTGGAACATCGCCAGATCGTCCAGCGTCGGGTTGCGGCGCACGTCGTCGAGGTCGCGCAGAAACGGCGCGCCGGTCATCGGCACGAAAATCGCGTGCGGACCGCCCAGGCGCACATTCTTGCGCGGGTCACGGGCGTGATAGATGAAGTCCGAGGGGATCGTCGCGATCAAGTCGCGGACCAGCCCGCGATCAAGATACACCCGCTCGCCTTCAACTTTGGCTCCAGCCGCCCTCCAGTCAGCCAGCGCGATCGAGTCGCGGAACTGCACGCCCACGTTTTCGAGGATGTCCATCGAGGCCGCGTCGATCCGCTCGACCTGTGATCCGTCCATCACCTCGCACAGCGGGATGTTGCGGGTCAGGCCCGGCAACATGTCAAAGCAGGGTGCGGTGCGCAGGGCGCGGCGGGCGGCGCGGCCTCCGGTGCGGACGCGGATGGCGGTCTGGGTCATTCTGGGCCTCCTTTGCCACCAGTCTGGCCGCCGACCGGGGGCGCGACCTGCAGGATTGCGAAATACTGTTGCGGAATGCGACATCGGACCCGTGCATTGCCCGCAACAGCTGCTAAGCTGCGCTCCGCATGATCAGGAACAATGCACAGAGCAGACCGAGAATGAATTCCGCCACATCTGAAACCGCCCGGCTTGAGGGTGAATACGACTATATCATCGTAGGCGCAGGTACCGCAGGCTGCGTGCTGGCCAACCGGCTGACCGAGAACCCTAAAACACGGGTTCTGCTGCTCGAGGCGGGCAAGTCGGACAACTACCACTGGGTCCACATCCCGGTGGGGTACCTGTACTGCATCGGCAATCCGCGCACCGACTGGATGATGAAAACCGCGCCCGAGCCGGGGCTGAACGGGCGGTCGCTGGTCTATCCGCGCGGCAAGGTGCTGGGCGGGTGCAGCTCGGTCAACGGGATGATCTACATGCGCGGGCAGGCGGCCGACTATGACCATTGGCGGCAGCTGGGCAACACGGGCTGGGGCTGGGACGACGTGCTGCCCTATTTCCTGAAATCCGAAGATCATCACGCCGGCGGCAGCGAAATGCACCGGGCCGGCGGCGAATGGAAGGTTCAGAAACAACGGCTGAGCTGGGAGATCCTGAAGGCCGTGCAAGCCGGCGCGCGTGAGATCGGCATCCAGCCGCGCGCCGATTTCAATGACGGCAACAACGAAGGCTCGGGGTTTTTCGAGGTCAACCAGAAGAACGGCGTGCGCTGGAACACGGCCAAGGGATTTCTGCGCCCCGCGATGAAACGGCCCAACCTGCGGGTCCTGACCGAGGCCGAGACGCTGGGCCTGATCCTCGAAGGCAAGACCGTGCGTGGCGTGCGCTTTGCCCGTGGCGGCATCGAATACCGGGCCCTTGCCCGGGCCGAGGTTCTGCTGGCGGCGGGGTCGATCAACTCGCCCAAGCTGCTGGAGCTGTCGGGGATCGGCGACCCTCAGGTGCTGGCGGCGCAGGGGATCGCGGTTCAGCATGAAAGCGCGGGCGTGGGGGCGAACCTGCAGGACCACCTGCAGATCCGAACCGTGTTCAAGGTGCGGAACGCGAAAACCCTGAACACCATGGCCAACAGCCTGTGGGGCAAGGCGCGCATCGCGGCGCAATACGCCCTGACCCGGTCGGGTCCGATGGCGATGGCGCCCAGCCAGTTCGGCATGTTCACCAAGTCCGACCCGATGCTGGCCACGCCGGATCTGGAATATCACGTGCAGCCGCTGTCGACCGACCGGCTGGGCGACCCGCTGCATCCGTTCCCCGCGATCACCGTCTCGGTCTGCAATCTGCGGCCCGAAAGCCGGGGCCACTGCCACATCACAACACCCAATCCGAAGGCCCAGCCCGAGATCAGGTTGAACTACCTCTCGGCCGAGCGTGATCGGCAGGTGGCGGTCAAATCCGTACAGCAGGCCCGGCAGGTGATGGCGGCGCGGGCGCTGGCACCGTATCACCCGCAAGAGGTTCTGCCCGGTCCCGAGATCAACGACCAACAGGGCCTGCTGGAAGCGGTGGGCGATATCGCCACGACGATCTTTCACCCGGTCGGCACCTGCCGCATGGGCAGTGACGCCGCCGCGGTGGTCGATCCAGGGTTGCGCGTTCGGGGTCTGGAGGGGCTGCGGGTGGTCGATGCCTCGGTCATGCCGAAGATCGTCTCGGGCAATACCGCCTCGCCCGTGATCATGATCGCGGAAAAGGCTGCCGACATGATACGTGGACGGGCATGAGCACGGCACAGGGGCTTGCGCCTTGGCCTGCCGGACATAAATGACCGCCAGCCTCATCAACCGAGAAGCTGAACCGATGCAGGACACATTGATTTTTGAACGCCGGTCGCTGAACGCGGCAAAATGGGCCAGCCTGTTCATGGCAGGCGCCGGGGTTGTGGCCGGGTTGCTGGCAAACTCCGATGCGCTGTTGCTGGACGGGCTGTTCTCGGGACTCAATTTCGCAACGGCTGTGGTGGCGGGATGGGTCGCCGCCTCGATCCGGCGCGCCCCGGACCAGAACCGCCCCTTCGGATACGAGATCGACGAATCCGTCTTCGTGATGTTCCGCAGCCTGCTGCTGTTCGGGATCATCGTGATGGCAGCCGGTTCGGCGGTGAACCGTCTGCTGGCCTATGCCAGGACGGGCGAAGCCGCGCCGGTGGTTCTGGAATGGATCCTGATCTATGCCGGGTCGATGGCGGCGATCTGTCTGGCGCTGTTCGCCTATCATCGCTGGAACTGGCGCCGCACGGGAAAGACCAGCGATCTGCTGCGGGTCGAGTCCCGGGCCGCGATGGTCGACGGGGTGCTGAGCCTTGGGGCCGGGGCGGCGTTTTTTGCGATCACCCTGCTTGAGGGCGGGCCGCTTGCAGGTCTGGTTCCGGTGTCGGATGCGCTGGTGGTGTTGCTGCTGTGCTTGGCGCTGCTGCCGCAGCCCATCAAGGTGTTTCTGGGCGCGCTGCGCGATATCGTTGGCGTGGCGCTGCCGGCCGATGCCCGGTCCGAGATCATTGGGCAGGCCCGCCGGATCTGTGCAGACAGCCCGTTTCAGGTGCTGGACGTGGCGACGGTGCGCAGCGGGCGGGCGCTGTTCCACCTTGTCTATCTGAAACCCGCCGAACCCGTGACGATCGAAGCCTTCGAGGCCATCCGCGACCGGCTGGCCCAGGCCGCAAGCCCGGGCCGGGTCGCGTTGACGCTGGCCTCGGATCCGCCCTTTGGCGCGGCCCCGCGCGTTCAGTAATCGGCGACCAGCAGGAATTCGGGCGCGGTGTCTTCCTCGATCGTGGCAAAGCGCGGGATCGGCTGTTCGAACACGTTGTCGGTGCGGTCGTCATTGACGGTCGAGACCTCGCCGATCAGACAATCGCCCTTTTCCGCCCAGAAGGCGTGCCAGATGCCGGGCATCAGCGTGACGCTTTCGCCCGGTTTCAGGCGCAGATGCTCGCCCGGCTGGATGGTCACCGGGCAGGCGTCGCTGGGTACGGTGACAGGGGTGTCGCGGTCGATGCTGCCATCGGGGGCCGAGGCGTAGATCTCCATCACCAGATCGCCGCCGCCGCGGTTGATGATGTCCTCGGCCTTGACGATGTGGCGATGCATCGGCGACAGCTGTTTGTCACGCGAAATCAACAACTTCTCGGCATAGAGCATGCCCCGTCCTGCGCTCAGGTCCTTTTCGTCGCCATTGCGCAGGGTGAACAGGAACAGGCCCAGTTCGTCGAACCTGCCCTGGCCGTAATCGGTGATGTCCCAGCCAAGGCCACGGGCGCGGATGCCGGCGGCCTGCGGGCTGCGCATCTGCTCGGGCGTCCAGTCGGCAAAGGGCGGCAGCGCAAAGCCGAACGAATTGATGAAGGCCTGCGCCTCGGCCTTGATGCGGTTGATCTCGGATCGTTTCATATCGGTGCTTTCGATGACTTACAGCTCGTGTGCCCAGGGCGGGTTGGCCCCGGCGCGGGATACGGTGACGGCAGCAACCTTGCCGCCCAGTTCCAGCGCGGCGCGCAGGTCGTCGGGCGAGATCGCACGGAGCGCCTGTTTGGTCAGCAGCCCGGTGCGGTGCAGTTGCGCCAGTACCCCGGCGTTGAACGTGTCGCCCGCGCCCACCGTGTCGACCACCTGAACCGGCGTGACCGGCACTGAAACCGTGCGGCCATCGGCCAAATACCCGGTCGCGCCCTGGCTGCCGCGCGTGACGATCACCACGGCGGGGCCGGCCTGCAGCAGCAGCGGCACCTTTTCTTCCAGCGTTTCAGGGCCGGGGACGATCCAGTCCAGATCTTCGTCCGAGACCTTGACGATGTCGGCCTGCGCGATCATCCGGTTCAGCCGGGTGCGATAGCGGGTCTGGTCCTGGATGAAGCCGGGGCGGATGTTGGGGTCGATCATCACCGCGCGCTCGGCCCCGTGACGGTCCAGCAGGGCGGCATAGGCATCGGCGCAGGGCTCGCAGGCCAGGCTGATGCCGCCGAAATACAGCGCCGAGGTCGCGGTCAGCTGGTCCGGCATGTCCTCGGGGCGCAGCATCCGCCCGGCCGAGTTTTCATCGACGAAGGAATAGGTGGCGTGCCCGTCCTGCAGTTGTACGAAGGCCAACGTGGTCGGACGGTCCGAAAGAACAACCTGCGAGCCATCCACATGACTGTCTTTCAGGGCCTGCGCCAGTTGCTGGCCGAACATGTCGCGCGACAACCCGGTCAGCATTCCGGCAGGCGCACCCAGCCGGCCCAGGGCGATGGCGGTGTTGAACACCGCGCCACCCGAATGCGGCACGAAACCTTGCGCGCCCGAAACCGTCGGCTCCGCGATCATGTCGATCAGGGCCTCGCCACAGCACAGGATCATGTCCCGGCTCCTTCCTTCTGCAAAGATCTGGCGGTGAGTTTACCGCGCGAGCGCATTTTTGCAGAAGTTGTTAGCGCCAACAATGCCAAATTCAGCCTGTTCCGACACATAAACGCCAAAGCCTTGCCGCAGCGCGTCGAACCGGCCGCCGGCGTTGAAGGCGGCCAGGAAGTCGTCGCCGAACAGCCAGCGGTTCTTCTCGGCCACGCCGCCCACGAGGAAGACGCCGCCGGTGGGCATCACGGTCACGGCCATGTCGCCCATCACGGCACCCAGATGGGTGGTGAAGATCTGCGCGGCGCGCATGGCGAGCGGATCGGACCCGTCGCGTGCGGCCTGCAGGATGTCCTTGGCGGGCAGGGCGGGCGTGTCGGGTTGGCCAGCAGCCATGCCCACGGCGCGGTACAGGATCGGCAGGCCCGTACCGCTGAGGAACATCTCTGCCTCGAGCGTCAGGCTGTCGCCAAAGAAACACTCGGGCGCGATCCGGCGGGCGGCTTCGAACACGTCTACTTCGTCAAGGGTGCGGGGCGACAGGCCGACATGGCCGCCTTCGCCCGAGACGGTGTGATAGTGGCCTTCGGAATACAATAGCGCGCCGACGCCCAGCCCGGTGCCGGGGCCGACCACCAGTCGGGTGCCCTTGGGCGGGGTCGGGTCGCCCTGCAGGGCCTGCACGTCATCGCCCGTGATCTCGGCCACCGACCAAGCGGCGGCGGTGAAGTCGTTGATGACGAAGGTGTGGTCCGCGCCGGTGGCCGAGGCGATGTCAGTCTCGGACAGGTCCAGATTGGCATTGGTCAGACGGATCGTGCCATTGCGCACCGGGCCCGCGCCCGCGGCGACCACGGCGCGCGGCGGCGTTCCGATCTCGGCGCACAGGTCGTGCAGGGCGGCCAGAAACTCGGGCAGGGTGCCGGTGGGTGATTTGCGCAGATCGGTGAGCGTGCCATTGGTGACGACCCCCAGCCGCGTGTTGGTGCCGCCGATATCGGCCACTAGGTTCCAGTGGTCGTGCATCGCGCCCCTGGGCTGCGCCATCGGAACCGAGACCGGATCGCCGTGGGCCAAAGCGGCTTGCATCGCTCGGAACGAGGCCTTGGGGCGGCGTTCCAGCGTGTCGAAATCGACATCGACCAGGCCGAACCGCTTTTCGTATCCCAGCGCCCATTCGTAGTTGTCCAGCAGCGACCAGATGAAATAGCCCTTGACCGGAACCCCTTGATCCAGCGCGTCCTGAACCGCCGCCAGATGTTGATTCAGATAGTCGATGCGGTCGTCATCCTGCTGCCGCTCGGGGCTGGCCATGCCATTTTCGGTGACATAGATCGGCAGATCGCCCGTGTAGTCCCGGGCCGTACGGGTCAGGAACCGGGTCAGCGCGCTTGGCTCGATCTCCCACCCCATCTGTGTCTTGGGCAGAGGGCCAGGCACCTCTTGCAGGCTGGGCCAGGGCGTGTCGGCGGGCGCGATCAGCTTGCGGGTATAGTAGTTCAGCCCGCACCAGTCGACCGGCGTGCCGATCGTGTCGAAATCGTCCTGCCAACCATCGGGCAGGTGGGCCTGCAGCCCCTGCAGGACGTTCTCGGGGTAGGCCTTGTTGAACACGCCGCCCAGGAAGAACCGGTTGTAGATACCGTCATACAGATCGGCGGCCGCGCGGGCCTCGGGGGTGTTATCGGCAGGTTCGGCCCATTCCAGGTTGAACACCGCGCCCAGGTTCGACATGCCAAGGCCTCGCATCGCCTGAATCGCGCGGCCGTGGGCCAGAAGGACGTGATGCATGGCGCGGGCCGTGGCGCGAATGTCGCGCAGGCCGGGGGCATGGTGGCCTTCGAAATGGCTCAGCCAGCTGACGCACCAAGGCTCGTTGATCGGGGCGACGCTGTACATGCGGTCGCCGATGCGGCCCATGATGATCTCGGTGAAATCGGCGAACCAATCGGCGATGTCGCGGTTGCGCCAGCCGCCCTGATCGGCCAGGGCTGAGGGCAGCTCCCAATGATACAGGGTGGCGCAGGGGCGGATGCCGCGTTCCAGCAGGGCGTCGGCCAGCCGGTCATAATAGTCCAACCCGGCCTGGTTCACCGGACCGCGCCCTTCGGGCAGCACGCGCGCCCAGCTGGTGGAAAAGCGATAGCAGTCGAACCCGGCCTCGCGGATCAGGTCGAAATCCTGTTCGAACCGGTGCAGGTGGTCGCAGGCCAGATCGCCGTTTTCGGAACGCACCACGTTGCCGGGCGTGGCCGCGAAACTGTCCCAATGGGTCGGGCCGGCGCCGCCCTGTGCGTGGCCTTCGATCTGATAGGCAGAGGTTGCGACACCAAAGAGAAAGTCTTTGGGGAAATCAGCGCGGGTGTACTTCATGTTCAGAACCTGTTGGGGGCGGGACCAGTCGAGCCGCCGACTACCAGTTCGGCCTCGAGCAATCTAGTCTTGGCCGGGTCGTGGGGCGCGCGGATGCGCTCGATCAGCATCTCGGCGGCCAGTTCGCCGGCGTGGCGCACCGAAGACCGGGTGGCGGTAAAGATCGGAACGTCCTGCCCGTTCTTCAGATAGGACAGGTCGTCGTCATGTGCGATCACCGACACGTCGCGGCCCATTTTCAGCCCGGCCTCGTCCAGCGCGCGCCGCACCCCGATCGCCGAGATCATCGACGAGGTCAGGATCGCGGTCGGCGGATCGTCCAGCCGCAGCATGTCGCGGGTTTCGTGATGGCCATAGACCTCGGTCATTTCGGCGCTGCGCATCAGGGCCGGGTCGGGCAACAGGCCGGCCTGTTTCAGCGCCTCGAGATACCCGTCGCGGCGCCTTTGGGCAAAATCCATGTCTTCCAGACCGTTGATCAACGCGATCCGCCGGTGGCCCAGGTCGATCAGAAACCGGGTGGCCCGCAGGAACGAGCTTTTGTTGTTCACGTCGATCCAGTCATAGGGCACGCTCACGCCGGTCGACCGGCCATGCACGATGAACGGCACCTGCATGCGGGTCAAAACCTCGATCCGCGGCTCGTTCACCTTCGGGCCCTGCAGCACCACGCCGTCGACCGCACCGCGTTGGAACAGGCTGCGATAGGCGTCTTCGATCGAGGTGTCGTCGGCATTGGTGAACATCATGTCGTAGCCGTGCTCGGCATATTTCTTGACCGCGCCGGCGACGAAATCGCCGAAGATCGGGTTTACCATCTCGTGGCGCGACGAGCTGGGGATCACGTGGCCGATCACCATCGAACGACCCGTCGCCAGCCCCTTGGCGCGCGCGTTCGGCCGATAGCCATGTTTGGCCGCCGCCGCCTGAACCCGCATGCGGGTCTCTTCATTCACCTCTGGGTAACCGTTCAGCGCGCGGCTGACCGTCGTCTGCGACAGACCCAGGATCTGAGAGAGCTGTTTGAGGTTCATAGCGGTTTCAAAACGCTTTCAATGCTTGTGTGCGCCCTGTTGTGTGGGGATTTGCGGCTTGCGTCAAGTTGTTTCGCCATTCTTTGCTATATGTCAAGAAAACATGGACACGGACGGCCCATGTCAAAATCTAGCCATTGACAGGGCCAACATGTTAGCGGATAACGGCCGCATTCAAAGCGCTTTGAAAACTGAGTCTCACACGCGCGGATACAGTTGGGAGGAAAATCAATGAAACACTCGCTTTTGGCAGGTGCGGCCACGTTTGCCCTGATGGCGGGCGCGGCCCAGGCCGAAAAGGTCACCGTGTTCGGCCCGTGGCTTGGCCCGGACCAGGAGAATGTCGAAAAGGTGCTGGACGGCTTTGCCGCGGCCACCGGTCATGAATATGCCTATGTCGGGTCGGACAGCTTCGAGCAGCAGATCCGCATCGACGCCGAGGCCGGGTCGGCCCCGAACATCGCCGTGTTCCCCCAGCCGGGTCTTGCAGCCGATATGGCCAAGGCCGGGTTTCTGACACCGCTTGCTGACGGGACCGCCGACTGGATCCGGGACAACTATGCCGCGGGCCAGTCTTGGGTCGATCTGGGCACCTATGCCGGCCCGGACGGTCAGGACCACCTGTACGGCTTCTTCTACAAGGTCGATGTGAAATCGCTGGTCTGGTACGTGCCCGAGAACTTTGAGGACGCGGGATATGAAGTTCCGACCACGATGGAAGAGCTCAAGGCCCTGACCGACCAGATCGTCGCCGATGGCGGCACGCCCTGGTGCATCGGTCTGGGGTCGGGTGGCGCAACCGGCTGGCCTGCGACCGACTGGGTTGAGGATATGATGCTGCGCACCCAATCCCCCGAGGATTATGACGCGTGGGTTGCCAACGATCTGAAGTTCAACGATCCCAAGGTCGTGGCCGCGATCGAGGAATTCGGCGCATTCGCCCGCAATGACGACTACGTCGCCGGTGGGGCCGGTGCGGTTGCAACCACGGATTTCCGCGACAGCCCCAAAGGCATGTTCAGCTCGCCGCCGCAGTGCTACATGCACCGTCAGGCCTCGTTCATCCCGGCCTTCTTCCCCGAAGGCACGGTCGTGGGTGAAGATGCCGATTTCTTCTACTTCCCAGCTTATGAAAGCAAGGATCTGGGCAGCCCGGTACTGGGCGCTGGCACCCTGTGGGCGATCACCAATGACAGCCCCGCAGCGCATGACCTGATCGCCTATCTGCAGACCCCCGAGGCGCATGAGACCTGGATGGCGCTCAGCGGCTTTTTGACCCCGCACAAGGGTGTCGATACCTCGGCCTTCTCGGATCCGACGCTGAAGAAGATGAACGACATTCTTCTGGGTGCGACCACCTTCCGTTTTGACGGGTCTGACCTGATGCCGGGCGCGGTTGGCGCAGGCACGTTCTGGACGGGCATGGTCGACTATGCCGGTGGCAAACCCGCGCAAGACGTGGCGGACGAGATCCAGGCGTCTTGGGACGCGATCCAATAAAGCCATGAAACCGGGCAATCCGACCTCAGGGTTGCCCGACCCATTGTCGCCAGGGAGGGTGACATGCATCCCGCATTGCAAGGTCT
This sequence comes from Ruegeria sp. BC8, assembly GCF_056535705.1. Classification (NCBI taxonomy): domain Bacteria; kingdom Pseudomonadati; phylum Pseudomonadota; class Alphaproteobacteria; order Rhodobacterales; family Roseobacteraceae; genus Ruegeria; species Ruegeria sp. BC8. The sequence continues at coordinate 167,060 of NZ_JBQFIV010000002.1, forward strand.
GCTGACGATCGCCATCGGCGTATCCGGCTGTGTTGGTTACTTCTACTTGTCCAACCAGTTTCTGGACAAGATTCTGTTCCCGCCGCGCGGCCCGAACGCCGGACGCAACATCAATCGGGCGAACATGGTCCGGCCATGGTTGTTTCTATTGCCCGCTCTGGTCGCGCTGGGGCTGTACCTGGCCTACCCTGTGGTGGAAACGCTACGCCTGTCCCTGACCGACCGGGTGCCCGGCGGCGGATACGAGTGGGTGGGTCTGGACAACTACGCCCAAATGATGGGAGAGCCCAAATTCTGGGAAGCGATGCGTAACAACATGCTGTGGCTGATCGTGGTCCCGGCGCTGTCGACAGCATTTGGCCTGTTGGTCGCCCAGCTGACCGACCGCATCCGATGGGGCAATGTCGCCAAATCTCTGATCTTCATGCCGATGGCGATCTCGTTCGTGGGCGCATCGGTGATCTGGAAGCTTGTCTATGACACCCGTCCGGTCGAGCAGGACCAGATCGGCATGCTGAATGCCCTGTACATCTTCTTTGGCGGAACTGACCCGCAGACCTGGCTGACCATTCCGTTCTGGAACAATTTCTTCCTGATGATCGTGCTGGTCTGGATTCAGACGGGCTTTGCTATGGTGATCCTGTCGGCTGCCCTGCGCGGCATTCCCGAAGAAACGGTCGAGGCCGCCATTCTGGATGGCGCAAGCCCGTTCCAGATCTTCTTCAAGATCAAGGTGCCGCAGATCAAGACCACGATTCTGGTGGTGTGGACAACGATCACCATTGTCGTGCTGAAGGTCTTCGACATCGTGTTCGCCATGACCAACGGCCAGTGGGAGACACAGGTCTTGGCCAACTACATGTTCGACAAGCTGTTCCGCGCCAACGACTGGGGCGTGGGTTCGGCTTCGGCCATGGTGATCATGCTGCTGGTGACGCCGATCCTTGTCTGGAACGTGCGCAACGCGCGCAAGGAAATGGAATAGGGGGTGCGTCATGAGTGAGATCGCAGGAACCCGCCCGGCGCTCAGATGGGCCGTACATGCCTCGGTTCTGTTCCTGGTGGTGCTGTGGGTGGTGCCCACGCTGGGCCTGTTCATCTCGTCGTTTCGCACGGCGGACCAGATCGCGACCAGTGGTTGGTGGCGGGCGATTTTCCCCTCCGAGCAGAACCTGACGCTGCGCAGCGCCGCGCCTGACACGCAGGTGCAGGAAAACGGACTGTACGTGATCGAGGGCAACCTGTTCGACGCGGGCACCAAGGCGCGCATCTCGAAATGGGGCATCAGCTCGCGCGAGATCGATGCGTTTGAGCCGGGCCAGACGGCCGAGCTGCGCAAGGGCGGTACGATCACCGTTCAGGCCAATGGCGACTACCGGATGGAGAACACCGAGGAATTCACTGGCAGCCGTGGGTCGCGCGTCTTCGTGACCGCCGAACTGCCGCCCGAATTCACGCTGGACAACTACCACAAGGTCCTGCTGGCCGAGGACAGCACTGACAGCATGGCCAAGGCGTTCTTCAACACGTTGACAGTCACGATTCCGGCCACGATCATTCCGATCCTGGTGGCGGCTTTCGCGGCCTATGCGCTGGCCTGGATGGATTTCCCGGGCCGTGCGCTGTTGATCGCCGCGGTGGTCGGTCTGCTGGTGGTTCCCTTGCAGTTGGCGCTGATCCCGCTGCTGAAATTCCACCTGAACATAGGCATCGGCAAAGGGTATCTGGGCGTCTGGCTGGCCCATACCGGCTTTGGCATGCCGCTGGCGATCTATCTTCTGCGCAACTACATGGCCGGGCTGCCCCGCGACCTGATCGAGAATGCGCGGGTCGATGGCGCCACCGAATTTCAAATCTTCACCAAGCTGATCCTGCCGCTGAGCTTTCCGGCGCTGGCCTCGTTCGCCATCTTCCAGTTCCTGTGGACATGGAACGACCTGCTGGTGGCCAAGGTGTTCCTGATCGACGCATCCGGCGAGACTACCGTGATGACCAACAGTATCGTCGAGCTTCTGGGCACCCGTGGCGGCAACTGGGAAATCCTGGCCACGGCCGCATTCGTGTCGATCGCGGTGCCGCTGGTCGTCTTCTTTGCAATGCAGAAATACCTGGTCCGCGGATTGCTGGCCGGTTCAGTCAAATAAGGGCGTGTGATGAACGTGCAGAACAACGTGGACCTCAAGCACTCAACCAAGACGGCGTCCGACTGGTGGCGCGGCGGCGTGATCTATCAGATCTACCCGCGCAGCTTTCAGGACAGCAACGGCGACGGCATCGGAGACCTGCGGGGCATTACCCAGCGGCTGGATTACATCGCTGGTCTGGGGGTCGATGCGATCTGGATCTCGCCCTTCTTCAAGTCGCCGATGAAGGATTTCGGGTACGATGTCAGCGACTATCGCGCCATCGATCCGATGTTCGGCACGATGGAGGATTTCCAGACGTTGCTGGACCGCGCCAATGGTCTGGGTCTGCGGGTGATGATCGACCTGGTTCTGTCGCATACCTCGGACCAGCATCCGTGGTTCGTCGAAAGCCGCAGCAACCGCGAAAACCCCAAGGCCGACTGGTATGTCTGGGCCGACCCCAAGCCTGACGGGACCCCGCCCAACAACTGGCTGTCGATCTTCGGCGGCTCGGCCTGGCAGTGGGATACGCGCCGGCAGCAGTATTACCTGCACAACTTCCTGACCTCGCAGCCGGACCTGAATTTCCACAACCCCGATGTGCAGGACGCGCTGCTGGACGTGGCGCGGTTCTGGCTGGACATGGGCGTTGACGGGTTCCGACTGGACACGATCAACTTCTACTTCCACGACGCGCAACTGCGCGACAACCCGGCGCTGCCGCTGGATCAGCGCAACGCAACCATCGCGCCGATGGTCAACCCCTACAACCATCAGGACCACCTGTATTCCAAGAGCCAGCCCGAAAACATCGCCTTCCTGGAACGGCTGCGCGCCCTGACCGATCAATATGACGGTCGCGCCTGTCTGGGCGAGGTGGGCGACGCACAGCGCGGGCTTGAGATCATGGGCGAATACACCCGTGGCGACAAGCGTATGCACATGTGCTATGCCTTTGAATTTCTGGAAAAACGCCGCCTGACGGCAGAATACACCAAGCATGTGTTCGACCAGCTCCTGTCCAAGGCCGGCGACGCCTGGCCGTGCTGGGCGTTCTCCAACCACGACGTGCAGCGCCACGCCTCGCGCTGGGATCTGGATGAGGCCGGCATCCGGCAGCACGCGGTTCTGATGATGTGCCTGCGCGGCTCGGCCTGCCTGTATCAGGGCGAAGAGCTGGGCTTGCCCGAGGCCGACGTGCCCTTTGAGCGCCTGCAGGACCCCTATGGCATCGAGTTCTGGCCTGAATACAAGGGCCGCGACGGCTGCCGCACGCCCATGGTCTGGGCTGCGCAGGACGAACAGTCGGGCTTTACCACCGGTGCGCCCTGGCTGCCCGTCAGCACCGCGCAGGCCGAGCGCGCCGTGGACCGGATGGACGCCGACCCGCAGTCGGTGCTGAACCACTATCGTCGTGCCATCGCCTTGCGCCATGAATATCCGGCGCTGATGTCGGGCACCCAGTCCGACATGCGCGAAACCGGCCCGATCCTCAGCTTCCTGCGCGAGGATGATACCCAGCAGGTGTTCTGCGCCTTCAACCTGGGCGATGGCGCCGCGGAAATCGACCTGCCCGAAGGCAACTGGCGCTGCATCGGTCAGGATCTGGGCGCAGTCGAGGCGCAGGGCAGCGCCACGCTGGCGCCCTCGCAATTCTGCCTGATGGTCCGAGAGAAAGGGTAACCCATGTCCGAGCTCAAGCTGACCGATGTCGCCAAGACCTATGGCAATGTCGATGTCCTGAAGGACATCAACCTCGAGATCCAGCGCGGCGAGTTGATCGTGTTCGTCGGCCCCTCGGGCTGCGGCAAGTCCACCCTGCTTCGGATGATCGCGGGGCTGGAACGTATTTCGGGCGGAACGCTGGAGATCGAGGGGCAGGTGATGAACGATGTGCCCCCGGCACAGCGGGGCATCGCCATGGTGTTCCAAAGCTACGCGCTGTATCCGCACATGACCGTGCGCGAGAACATGGCCTTTGCCCTGAAGATCGCCAAGATGCCCACCGATCAGATCGACGCGGCGGTAAACCGCGCGGCGCAGATCCTGCAGTTGGAACCGTTTCTGGACCGGCTGCCCAAGGCTCTGTCGGGCGGTCAGCGTCAGCGGGTCGCCATCGGCCGGGCCATCGTGCGCGACCCCAAGGTCTATCTGTTCGACGAGCCGCTGTCGAACCTGGATGCCGCCCTGCGGGTGGCCACGCGGATCGAGATCGCGCGCCTGAAAGAGGCGATGCCCGACAGCACGATGATCTATGTCACCCACGATCAGGTCGAGGCAATGACCCTGGCCAGCCGGATCGTGGTTCTGGCCAACAAGGGCATCGCGCAGGTCGGCACGCCGCTGGAACTGTACGAGACGCCCGACAATGAATTCGTGGCCCAGTTCATCGGCTCGCCCGCCATGAACCTGCTGCCGGGCACGATCACCGGCACCGGTGCCACCACGACCGTTGCGCTGGACTGTGGCGGCACGGCAGTTTCGGCCATTCCGACCCGGGACGCCGACGCCGGCAAGAAGGTCAATGTGGGCGTCCGGCCCGAGGACCTGGTGGTGGCCGATGGTAACCCCATCCTGACCGGGACCGTGGACTTTACCGAAGCGTTGGGCGAGGTGACGTTGCTCTATTTCGCGAAAGCCCCCGGCGCCGAGTCGGTGATCGGCAAACTGCCGGGCATCCATCGTGGCTTGCGTGGCCAGACGGTTTCGGTGACTGCCGCGCCGGAGAAGATCCACCTGTTCCATGACGGCCGGTCAATGCGCAAATAGCTCGGACCTCGTCGTGATTCTGGTCTGAATTTGTCGCAAATCGATTTTTGCGGCTGAAATGATGCGCATCTATTTGGCGGATGCGCAAAAAATTCGCGTGATCTCCCTGTGTGACATGAGGCCAGTTCCGATGCGCCGTTAGGTATCGTCGGCCCTTTTGATATATGATCCTTGCGCGAATTCCCGCAGAGTCGCGCCCTGTTTGGGCAGGCTCCGGGCTTGGGCTTCCGAGGGAACTGGACCTAAGAATTTCGCAAACTGTCACTTTTTGGACTGACGGGGCGACCGCAAAACTCTAACGTGACGCACGGATAAAAAACAAAACTCAGTCCAAACACGGGAGAAACACGAATGACCAAATCGTCAAACTTCAGCCGTCGTACGGTGTTGAAAGGGGCCGGCGCAGCTGCGCTGGCGGCACCTCTGTACAGCAAAAGCGCCCTTGCATCTTCGGGCGAAGTCAACATCCTGATGTGGTCGGATTACCTGCCGCCCAGCTTCATCGAAGAGTTCGAAACCCTGACCGGGATCAAGGTGAACTACACCGGAATTGGCTCGAACGAAGAGATCATCAACAAGATGAAGGCCACCAAGGGCCAGGGCTTTGATATCGTTTCGCCGACCAACAACCGCTCGCTGCAGTGGGAGCCGCTGGAGCTTCTGCAGCCGTTCGACATGAACAGGGTCCCGATCGACAAGGTCAACCCGGCGATGGCCAAGATCGGCACCGATGCCTGGAACTTTGGTGACAGCGGCGCGCATTGGCTGCCGCATATCTGGGGTACCGAAGGCATTGCCTATCGCACCGACCTGTGGCTGCCCGAGGGCGACGCTCCGTCCTATGGTGACGTCTGGTCGGAAGAAAACGCCGGCAAGACCATGGGTCGCGCGCATTCGATGATGTTGGGCGCGGGTCTGTACATGGAGCGCATCGGCGAGATGGAGCCCGGCTCGGTCTGGGCCGCATATGGCGACGAAGACACCATGCGCAAGGTCTGGGGTCAGATCACCGACTGGTGCATCGCCCGCAAGGACCGGATCAAACTGATCTGGAACGATGCCGACACCCAGAAGAACGGCCTGCTGAACGAAGGGGTTGTCGTCGGACAGACTTGGGATGGTCCGCCGCTGGCACTGAAATCCGCGGGCGAACCGGTGCACTACCAGGCTCCGGTCGAGGGTGCGATGGCTTGGGTCGACGGCATGTCGATGCCGACCGGCGCAACCAATATCGACCAGGTCTACGCCTTCATCGACTTCGCCTATCAGGCCAAGCCGGCCGGTGTCGCAATCGACAGCCACGGCTACAACTCGCCGGTTCTGGGTGCCGACCAGTATTCGGGCGACACCTACAAGAAGAACTTTGCCGAGGCCTATCCGGGCGACTCGCTGGCCAACCTGAACCCGTGGCCTGCCGAAGCACCGTGGTATGCCGAGACCCGGACCGAGTTCGTCAACAAGTTCAAGAGCGCCTGATCGCCTTGAGATCGCGCCCCTCGCGTTGTCGCGCGGGGGGCCTTTGGACCCCGCACGCGTTTGCCCCGCGTGACGGACAACGATGCGGTGCGGCCTGAGGCTGCATCACAGGGAGATACCAAAAATGAGTGCAGGGATCGGAGTTGATCTGGAAAACCTGTGGATCCGCTTCGGCGATTTTGTCGCTGTGCGAGATGCGAACGTGAACATCAACGGGGGCGATTTCTTTTCGTTCCTTGGGCCTTCGGGCTGCGGCAAGACCACGATCCTTCGAGCGGTCTCGGGGTTCCTCGAGCCCAGCGAAGGCAATGTCCTGATCGGCGGCAAGAACATGAAGGGCATCGGGCCGAACAAGCGTCCTACTGCTCTGATCTTTCAGAACCTCGCGCTGTTTCCGCTCATGAAGGTCTGGGAGAACATAACTTTTTCGATGGAGATCAAAGGGGCCAGCGCCGCCGAGCGCCGCAAACGCGCGGACGAGCTGCTGGACATGATCGCCCTGCCGGATCAGGGCGACAAGCTGCCCAGCGAATTGTCGGGCGGTCAGCGCCAAAGAGTGGCCATCGCGCGCGCTCTATGCGCCGAGCCAGACGTGCTGCTGTTGGACGAACCGCTGTCGGCGCTGGATCTCAAGCTGCGCCAGCACATGCGCACCGAGCTGCGCGAAATCCAAAAGCGTGTGGGCATCACATTCATATACATCACCCATGACCAGGGCGAGGCCCTGACCATGTCGGACAACATCGCCGTGATGCGCGCTGGCGTGATCGACCAGATCGCCGATGGCAAGACCATCTACAACGACCCGACAACCGCTTTTGCCGCCTCGTTCGTGGGCGAAAACAACGTCTTCCGCGGCAAGGTCAAAAGAGTGATGGGCGAAGAGGCCCTGATCTCGACCAACCGGTCCGGCGATCTGGTGGCGCGGATATCGACCGCCAATCAGGGCAAGTTGGCCGAAGGTGACGACGCCATGATGTTCATCCGACCCGAGGCGTTCTCGATTGCACCCGAGGGGACGAGCGGCGATCACTTCGTCACGGCACGGGTGACCCACGAGGAATTCGAAGGCAACGTCTTCAACATCTTCACCGAAGGGGAGGGTGGCAAGGAGATCAAGGTCTCGATCCCGAACCACGGGCAGTCGTTCAAAGATCACACCGGGCAGAACATCACGCTGGAATACGAAACCCGCAACGCGGTCGTCGTTCCGGCGGGTGAGCTGGCTGCGGAATAAGGAGGCCCGACGATGCCTGGCTTCCTCAGGGACTTCTTCAACCGCAACGGTTTCGGCATGGGCCTCGCGATTCTGGGACTTGTCCTGTTCTGGACGATCGGCCTGATCATCCTGCCGCAGCTGTCGATGCTGGACTTTTCCTTCCGTCCCAACCTGCCGCCCCCGGAAATCGGCGGCCCCAAGGACGTGTACACGCTGGAGAACTACAAATACCTGATCTACGGGCCGGAAGGCGGTAGCCAGTCCTACAACGCCGTTGATCTGCGCGTTTTCTTCCGGACGTTGATCGCCGCGGTCTGCGTGACGATCTTCAACCTGATCATTTGCTATCCGATTGCCTATTACCTGGGTCAGTCCAAGGGCAATCACATCCGTATCTTCGCGATCATGCTGATCATCCCCTATTGGATCAACGAGATCCTGCGTGCCTTTGCGCTGCGTATCATCTTCGGAGAGACGGGTGTTTTGAACACGCTGTTCGTCGGATTGGGGATCTGGGACACGCCGTTCGATTTCATTCGCAACGACATCGCGCTCTATGCGGGCCTCGGCTACGCGTACATCCTGCTGATGATCTTCCCGATGTACAACGTCATCGAAAGCCTGGATGGAAACCAGATCGAAGCGGCGCGCGACTTGGGCGCTCCGTGGTGGCGGATCCACTGGAGGGTGGTCATTCCCTATGCCAAGCCTGGCATCAGTTCTGGCTGTACGATGGTGTTCATGCTGTCGGCCGGTGCGCTGGCCGCACCTCAAATCCTGGGTGGGCCGTCCAGTCTGTGGTTCACGCAACTGATCTATCAGCAGTTCAATGACAACAACGACTGGCCACAAGGCGCAGCCTACGCCATCGTTCTGCTGGTCACCTGTATCCTGTTCGTGCTGGCAATGATGCGCCTGTTCAAGGTGAACATGGGGGATATCGGGAAATGAACATGTCCTTCCTCCGTATCAGCATCTGGGTCTATCTGGCGATCTTCTTCGCCTACCTGCTGGGTCCCCTGGTGATCATGTCGATCACCGCCTTCAACTCGTCCGGTTTCCCGCGCATGAGCCCGTGGGAATGCCTGACCTTCCAGTGGTTTGGCGAGTTGTTTCAGGACCAACGCATCCTGAACGGCATCAAGAACTCGTTGATCATCGGCGCGGGAACCGTGGTTCTGTCGGTGGCGATGGGCTTGGCCGGAGCGCTGATGTTGACCCAGATCTGGCCCAAGCTGCGCGCCACCTACTATACGATCATCATCGCTCCGATCCTGATCCCGGGCGTTGTTCTGGGTATCTCGACGCTGGTCTTCTGGGACCGGATCAACCGGATGCTGGGGCTGGGCGCCGACAGCTTTTTGTCGAACGGTATTTTCCTGACCGTGATTGGCCAATCCACCTTCATCGCCAGCTATTGCATGTTGGTTCTGGTGGCCCGGCTGCAGCGATATGACCTGGCGCTGACCGAGGCGGCACTGGACCTTGGCGCAACGCATGCACAGGCGTTTCGCAAGATCCTGCTCCCGTTCATGCGCCCGGCGATTGCTTCGGCGGCGGTGCTTGCGTTTCTTGCCTCGTTCGAGAACTACAACACCACCACCTTCACGTTCGGCGAATACCCGACACTGACAATCGAACTGGCTCAGAAGGTGCGCTACGGCATTACACCTGCGATTTCGGCGCTGGCCTTTATCATCGTGGCGCTGACCGTGTTCTTCGCCCTGTTGAACGAAGCCAAGTTGAAGCGTCAGGAACTGGTCGCTGCCGCGCGCAAGGAAGCCACGGTCGAGGAGCTGGCGGGCAAGATCAAGTTGCCCAGCTTTTTCTCGGGGAACATGGCGGCCGTGCTGCTGGTCATGTTTGCCGTGGCAACGATCACTGTCGTCGGGACGGCCATGGCCTACAACCCGGCCCAGTGCATCGCGGACGTCAAGGAAGAAAAGCGTCTGGAAGCCGAGCAGCGCATTCAGGAATTGCGCAAGCAACGCGAGGAGCAGCGCAAGCAGCGCGAGGCCGAGCAAGGCGACGCGCAGCGATCCACGCCCAAACCGTCGAACAACAGCGGTTTTGGCAATGTGTTCGCTCCGAACACATTGGGTGGTCAGGACGACGAAAGCTCAGCCGAGCCTGACGATCAGCCTTCGGGCAACAGTGGGTTCGGCAACGTCTTCGATCCAAACAGTCTGAAGACCGACGAGTAGGAAGAAGCGCCTACCAGAGCACCACATCCGCCCGGTTCAGGTTCATTCCTGGCCGGGCGGATTGCGTTTCAGGATGGCGACCCCGCAGGCAGCGATGCTGTGGCCGTTCCAATCCACCGGTGTGGCGTTGTAGTTGATCAGGAAGTCATGGGTCGCGGTTTCGCGCCGCCGCAGGCCGGGCGGCATCGGGTGTAGGGTCAGCCCGACCTTCTGCGCGGCCATTCCAACGATCCGGTCCCACAGGTCTTCGTCCGGGAAGCCGGCCAGATACCAAAGCTGGTCACTGCCCTTCAGCGCCGGGGTTCCGTCCGCAAAGGTCAACAGATCGGGCGCGTCGCCTGTCAGCCGCTCGACCCAATGTTGCGCGGCACCGCCGTCCTGAACCGGGCGGGTGATCTCGGGCGGTAGGGATTCCACCAGCGCCACGTCGCAGTCCAACGCCTGCAGGCCGGGGCGGCCTTGGGCCGGGATCTGGAAATCAGCCGTGATTGCTCCGGCGCGCGGGCCCAGAACCGTCAGTTTCGCAGCCGCCCGCAGGCGGTCGGCCAGCGCGTCGTCCAGCGTGGCCAGCCCGGGGGCGAGGATCAGATCATAGTCGGCGTCGTCCAAGCCCGAGGTCGGCACGACATCGACCGACAGCCCGGCGCGGCGCAGGGCGCGATAGGCGGAAAACACCAGCCGGAAATAGTTGAACCCCGCGCCCTGCGGCTGGGTCGCCCAGGCCCAGTCCGACGGGTAGTCGAACAGGATGGCCACCCGCGCCTGCACCGGTTCCACCGGTCCCAGCGCGGCCAGATCCGCGGCCGTCTGCTGCGCCTCGGCCAGACCGGGGGCGGGGTGGTTGTTGGGCGTCAGCAAGCCCGCGTGCATCTGTTCCTGCGCAAAAGGCGCCTGCCGCCAGCGGAAATAGCTGACCACCTCGGCCCCGTGGGCCACGGCCTCGAGCGACCAGAGCCGCACCATGCCCGGCAGGGGAGCCGGGTTGTAGGGTGCCCAGTTCACCGGTCCGGGCTGTTGCTCCATCACCCACCAGCGGCCGTGTCCGACGGCGCGGTACAGATCGTGGTGAAAGGCCTGCATGTCCGGGTCGCCCTGCTGCAGATAGGCCGCCTTGTGCGTCGCGTCCGCCTCGAGCCGGTCGGACAGGAACCCGATCGGGTAGCTGTCCCAAGTGGCGATATCCAGATCGGCGCCCACCTCGAAATGGTCGAAATCCAGGATCCGGCCCATGTAGTTGTGCAGCAGCGGCGCGTCGGTCAGCGGCCGCAGCGCCTGAACCTGGGCCCGGTTGAAGGCCACCACCTGATCCGAGCTGAACCGGCGGAAGGCCAGCACATGCGCCGGGTTGGGTTCGGTCACGGTCAGGTTGGGCAGGTCGATCTGACCGAAATCGCCGTATTCCATCGACCAGAACACGTTGCCCCAGGCCGCGTTCAGCGCCGCGACCGAGCCATAGCGTTCGGCCAGCCAGCGGCGGAAAGCCTGCCGGGCAGGCTCGCTGTAGCTGACGGTGGTGTCGTGGCAACCATATTCATTGTCGATCTGCCAGGCGGCCACATGCGGGTTGTGGCCAAAACGTTCGCCCATGATCCGGGCGATGCGGACGCACTCATCGATGTATCCGCGATGGCTGAAACAGTAGTGCCGGCGCGAGCCGAACTTGCGCGGCTGCCCGTTTTCGTCCACCGCCAGCATGTCCGGGTGCCGGTCTAGCATCCAGCGCGGCGGCGTGGCGGTTGGGGTTCCCAGCACCACCTTCAGCCCAGCCGCACCAAGGGTCTCGATGGCCTGATCCAGCCAGTCGAATGTCAGCCGGCCCGGTTCCGGCTCCATCCGGCTCCATCCGAATTCGCCGATCCGGACCCAGCGCAGACCGGCCTCGGCCATGCGCGCGGCATCTTCGGCCCACATCGACTGGGGCCAATGTTCGGGGTAATAGCAAACGCCAAGTTCGGGGTTCATAGGATGACTCTGTGTTCTGCCTGACCTTGGCCCGCGTTTTCGGCGGCAAAGGTCATTCCGTTGGTGGGGTGCGATGCGATGGTGTCCGCATCCAGCCCTTCACGGGCCGAGGTGCAGAACAGCGTCGTCAGATCCGGTCCGCCGAAAGCGGGGCACGAGGTATGGGCCGCCGCGAAACGCACCGCGCGCAAGAAGGTTCCGCCGGCGTCATAGGCCGCGACCCGCGCCGCGCCCCATTGCGCGAGCCATAGGTTGCCCGCGGCATCGACGACCGCGCCATCGGGGTTCAAACCCTCGGCGCGCAGGTCTAGAAACACCGCGCTGTCGCCCTCGGGCCAGCCGGTTTCGGGGTTCAGACCCCAGCGCCGCACCTGCCCGGTGGCCGTGTCGCAGAAATAGGCGCAGGACCGGTCGGGCGCGAAACTGATCGCGTTCGAGATGGTCACGTCCGGAACCAGCTGCCGCAGCTCACCCCGCCACAAGCGATAGATCGCCCCCGCGCCCCGTTCCGCGCGCTTGCCCATGGTGCCGATCCAGAACCCGCCCCACGGATCAGCCCGCCCGTCATTCGAGCGGGTCACCGGGTTGTTGGCCTCAAGCGTGACGATGCGGTCCTTGTGACCGGTCTCAAGCCCGAACCGCCACAGGCCGGTTTCCGACGCGATCAGCAGCGTGTCGCGGTCGATCCAGCCTGCGGCCGAGACGTGCTCGGCAAAATCCCAGCTTTGCGGGCCATCCGCGTCGCGGGTCATCAGGCGCTTGTTGACGATGTCGAACCAGAACAGCTGTTGCCGTTCGGGGTGCCACAGCGGGCCTTCGCCCAACGCGCACGGGCGGTCGTCAAAGACGTGGCTCATCGCGCGGCCTCGTCAAAGGCGGCGACGATCCGGCGGGCGTTTTCGGCGATCTGGTCCACGGACATTCCAGGTTTGAACAGGGCCGACCCGATGCCGAACCCGTCGGCCCCGGCCTTGAGCCAGTCGCCGAAATTCTCGGGCCCCGCGCCGCCCACGGCATAGACCTGCGTGCCCTTGGGCAGGATCGGGCGCATCGCCGCCAGCCCCACCGGTCCGGCCATCACCCCGGGAAACAGTTTCAACCCGGTGGCCCCGGCCCGTAGGGCGGTAAAGGCCTCGGTCGGGGTATAGACCCCGGGCCAGCTTTGCAGACCCAGATCCACCGTGCGCGCGATCACCTCGGCATCGCAATTTGGCGACACGATCAGCTTGCCACCCACGGCGGCCACCTGTTTGACCTCGTCCACGGTCAGGACGGTTCCGGCGCCGACCAGCGCGCGGTCGTCGATCGAACGGGCCAGACGGCCGATGCTGTCCAGCGGGTCGGGCGAGTTCAGCGGCACCTCGATCCGGTCGATCCCTGCGTCCAGAATGGCCTGGCCGACGGCCTCGGCCTGTGCCGGGTCTAGCCCGCGCAGAATGGCGATGATGGGGCGGCTCATGCGGTTTGCCTCGTGAGGGTGCGGGCCTGCAGCAGACCGGCCAGCGTGGCCTGGGTCGCGTCGGCGGTTTCGACGAACGCGCCCTGTTGCTGCAGCGCGGTGGCATAGATGTGCGACAGGGCCTCAGCCCCGATGATGGCCAGTTGCTGGCCCAGCCAATAGGGGCGGGTGGCGGCCAGTTCGGCACCGATCAAAACGCCGGACAGGCGGGCGCGGGCGGTAGCCGGATCCTGCCCGTGCAGCAGGTCGGCGGCGCGCAGCCCGAACAGCCGCCCGGCCAGTTGCTCGGGCTTGGACAGCGTGTCCGCCACGGCCGTGGCAAAGGCCTCGTCGTCCCAGCCTTCGCCCACCGAGTGTTTCAGCACCGAGTGCTGGCCCAGCAGATCAAACAGTTCACCCGTCATGAAGGTGCGGAAGCTGACGACCTCGCCGGCGCTGACCTGCACCCATTTGGTGTGGGTGCCGGGCAGGCAGATCACGCCATCCCAATGTGGGCGCGTGGACAGGTAGCCGGCGATCTGGGTTTCCTCGCCGCGCATCACGTCGGCGGGGTCGTCCTGTTTCAGGCCGGGTACCACGAAAGCGCGGATGCGTGGATCGGTGCCGGGCACGCGCACCGGCACGGTCGAGATCGGCTTGGTCGGAACCGCCACATAGGGCGCCTCGACCCAGCCTTGCCGGGCACCGACCATACCGCAGGCGACCACGTCGACGGGCGCTGCGCCAAGCCAGCCCTGGACCAGAGTCAGCAGCGCGTCCTGGAACTGATCCCGACCCAGCGTCGCCATGCCCCGGTCGCATTGGGCGTGGTCCAGCACCGTGTCGCCCTGCATCGCCCAGGCGCGCAGATGCGAGGTGCCCCAGTCTACTGCGATCCACTCGGTGTTCATGTGCTTACCCCGTTGTGACCACGCCGCCATCGACGACCATGCATTGCCCGGTCATGGCGCGGCTGGCCGTCGATGCCAGGAACAGCGTCGGCGCGATCATGTCGTCCGGGCTCAGATGTTCCTTCAGGCATTGGCGATCCATATGCGCGGCCAGATCCTCGGGCGTGGCCCACATGTCCAGTTGTTTCTGCGTCAGCACCCAACCGGGCGCCAGCGCGTTGACGCGGATGTTCTTCGGCCCCAGCTCGCGCGCGAGCGAGCGGGTCATACCGGTGATTCCGGCGTTGGCCGTCGTATAGATCGGATAGCCTGCATTGCCCATCATGTAGCTGATCGAACTGAAGTTGATGATCGACCCGCCGGTTTCGGCCATCTGGCGCGCGGCCTGCTGGCAGGCAAAGTAATAGGCCTTGAGGTTGACCTCGATCATCCAATCCCAAAACTCGGTCGTGGTTTCTTCGAGGCTGTGGCGCTTGTCGTTCGCCGCATTGTTGACCAGCACGTTCAGCGGACCGTGGGCCTCGGCAGCCTTGGTCATTGTTTCGTGCAGCAGCGCGGTGTCGGTCATGTCGCCCTGCAGGAACAAGGGCGCGCGGCCGTGTTTGGCGCGCATCTCTTCGACGAATGCGCTGGCGTCGGACCGGCCGATAAAGGCGACCTTGGCGCCTTGGGCCAGGAACCCGTCTGTCAGGGCCGCGCCCACGCCCGACCCGCCGCCGGTGATGAAGACGGACGCGCCGTCGAGGTCATGGAAGGTTGCTGGCTGGGTCATCAATGGCTCTCTCTGGTCACAAGGCGGGTGTCCTTGCCCACCAGGAAATCAAGGTCAGCGCCGCGGTCGGCCTGAAGGACATGGTCGATATACAGTTTGGCATAGCCGCGGGTGTAATGCGGGTCGTCGGGCTGCCAATCCGCGCGGCGGGCGGCCAGTTCCTGTTCGTCGACCAGCAGTTCCAGCTCGCCCTTGCTGGCCGAGACGCGGATGCGATCGCCGGTTTTCACCAGCGCCAGAGGACCGCCCGCCTGCGCCTCGGGGCTGACATGCAGGATCACGGTGCCGAAGGCGGTGCCCGACATGCGTGCGTCGGAAATGCGGATCATGTCACGTACGCCCTGTTTCACCAGTTTGGCGGGGATCGGCATGTTGCCGACCTCGGGCATGCCCGGATAGCCCTTTGGCCCGCAGCCTTTGAGCACCAGGATGGTCTCGGGCGTCACAGGCAGGTCGTCGCGGTCGATATTGGCCTTCAGGTCCTCGATGCTGTCGAAGACATAGGCCCCACCTTCCGTCTCCAGCAGGCTGTCTGTGGCGGCCGAGGGTTTCACGATGGCCCCGTTCGGCGCCAGGTTGCCGCGCAGAACGCGCAGCCCGGCGGCCGGTTTCACCGGATCGTCAAAGGCGTGGATCACGTCACGGTTGAAGCATTCCGCGCCCTCATAGTGGGCCGAGATGTCCTTGTTCAGAACGGTGCGGGCCGGGCGCAGATGCGATTTCAGCTCGGACAGGACCACCGGCATCCCGCCGGCATAGCAGAAATCTTCCATCAGGTATTTGCCCGAGGGCATGCAGTTGACCAGCAGCGGAATGTCCGAGCCGATCTCGAAATCCTGCAGGGTCAGGTCCACGCCCACCCGGCCGGCCAGCGCCAGCAGGTGCACCACGGCGTTGGTGGACCCACCCACCGCGGCATTGGCCAGAATGGCGTTCTCAAACGCCGCCTTGGTCAGGATGTCCGAGGGTTTGAGGTCCTCGTCCACCATTTCGACGATGCGTTTGCCGGTCATGTGCGCCAGCGCCATCCGGCGGGCATCGACGGCGGGCAGGGCGGCGTTTGTGGGCAGGCTCATGCCCATCGCCTCGACCAGCGACGCCATGGTCGAGGCCGTACCCATGGTCATGCACACGCCCTTGGACCGGCTCATGCCGGATTCGGCGTTCATGAAATCCTGCAAGGTCATCTCGCCGGCGCGCACGGCTTCCGAGAATTTCCAAACATCGGTGCCCGAGCCGATATCCTGACCGCGATACTTGCCGTTCAGCATCGGCCCCGAGCTGACCACGATGGTGGGCAGATCGACCGAGGCCGCGCCCATCAGCTGGCCGGGCGTGGTCTTGTCGCAGCCGCCCAGCAGCACCACGCCGTCGATGCCATAGGCGCGGATCGATTCCTCGACATCCATGGCCAGCAGGTTGCGGAACAGCATGGCGGTGGGCTTCATCTGGGTTTCGCCCAGCGACATCACCGGGAATTCGACCGGAAAGCCTCCGGCCTCCCACACGCCGCGCTTGACGCCTTCGGCGAGGTCGCGCAGGCCCGAGTTGCACGGCGTCAGTTCCGACCATGTGTTGCAGATGCCGATGATCGGGCGTCCGTCGAACGCATGATCGGGAAAGCCCTGGTTCTTCATCCACGACCGATGGATGAACCCGTCCTTGTCGAGCTTGCCGTACCAGTGCTGTGAGCGGCGTTTCTTCATGTCTTTGTTTCTTTTTCGTATTGGGTCGTGGTTTTCTTGTGTGTTTGCCGGATGATCAGGCCGCGCGGGCCGGACGGCACCAATCCGGCAGCCAGTCGGCATGGGCGGTCAGCAGGTCACTGACCAGGCTGCGGATCTGGCGCAGGTCCAGTTCGGCAGCGGTGTGCGGGTCCATCATGGCGGCGTGATAGATGTGTTCGGGGTTTTCCTCGACCAGGGCGCGCACGGTCAGTTCCTGCACGTTGATCTGGCTGCGCATCAGGGCGACCAGCTGCGGCGGGATGCCGGTCACGACCGAGGGCTGCACGCCGTTGCTGTCGACCAGGCAGGGCGTTTCGACCGCGGCGCCCAGCGGTAGCTGCGGGATCTGCCCGGTATTGGGCAGGTTGCCATAGGCGACATAGGGCGTGTCGGTGACGATTGCGTTCATCAGGTCGGCGGCGAATTCGTGGCTGCGGATCACTTCGATGTCGCGCCCGTCGGTCAGGGTCTTGGCCTGTTCCTTCCAATTCGCGACCTGCTCTTCGCAGCGGGTGGGGTATTCGTCCAGCGGGATCTGGAACTGGTCGATCAGGTCCTGACGCCCATCCTTGATGAACCACGGGACATACTCGGCCAGGTGTTCCGAGCTTTCGGTGCAGAAATAGCCCAGGTGATCCATCACCTCGTATCGCACCTTGTTCGGACAGCGCGGCATCAGCAGCGGCGCTTTGGGCAACTGGCCCGCGTTATAGCCCCGGCGCAGCGCCGGATACAGGTCGCGGCCCTGATGTTCCAGCCGCAGGAAGAAGGCCACGTGGTTCACGCCCGCAACGCGATAGCGGATTTCATCCTTGGGCAGGTCCAGGTCATGGGCCAGCTCCTCGACTGTGTTCTGGACCGAGTGGCACAGACCCACATGTTTCAGCGCCGGGAACCGTTCGGCCAGCGCCCAGGTGTTGATGGCCATCGGGTTGACGTATTGCAGCAGCGTGGCATTCGGGCACAGCTGCGCCATGTCCCGGGCCACATCCCACAGGACGGGCACGGTGCGCAGGCCGCGCATGATGCCGCCCACGCCCAGCGTGTCGGCGATGGTCTGGCGCAGGCCATATTGCTTGGGGATCTCGAAATCGGTGACGGTGCAGGGTTTGTAGCCGCCGATCTGGAAGGCGGTGATGACGAAATCGGCCCCGTCCAGCGCCGCGCGGCGGTCGGTATGGGTGGACACGGTCGCGCCGGTCCCGACCGAGCGGATCATGGCGCGCGCGACGGTTTCGCTCTCGGCCAGACGCTCGGGGTCGATGTCCATCAGGGCAAAATGGCTGTCGGCCAGCGACGGGGTCAGCAGGGCATCGCCCACGATATTTTGCATGAAAATCGTGGAACCTGCACCGATGAAGGTGATCTTGGTCATGACTGTAAACCTTGACTAGGCGTTATTTTACGGCACCGAGGGTCAAACCCGCGATGAAGTGTTTCTGCATCAGAAAGAACATGGCCACCGGCGGCAGGGCCGCGACGATCGAGCCGGCACTCATCAAGTGATACGCTGCGCGGAACTGCGCGTTGAAGCTGGTGATGCCGGCGGTGACGGGTTGGCTCTCGGCCCCCTGGGTCAGCACGACGGCCCAGAAATAGTCATTCCAGATGAAGGTGAAGATCAGAACGCTGAGCGCGGCGATTGCGGGTTTCATCAGCGGCAGGACCACGTACCAGAAGATGCGCCATTCGCTGATGCCCTCGACCCGGGCGGCCTCGATCAACTCAAAGGGCAGGGCGCGGATGAAGTTGCGCATGAACAGGGTGCAGAACCCCGTCTGGAACGCAATGTGGAACAGTACCAGCCCGGTTTTCGTATTGTAGAGCCCCAAGTCCAGCGTCAGGTCGCGCACCGGCACCATCAGGATCTGGAAGGGTACGAAGTTGCCGGCCACGAACATGAAGAAAATCCACAGGTTCGACTTGAACTTGTAGATCCCCAGCGCGAACCCGGTCATGCAGCTGAGCGCCACCGCGCCGATCACCGTGGGAACCGTGATCAGGAACGAGTTCAGCAGATAGCGCGGCATGTCCGAGTTGAAGAAGACCTGACCATAGTTCCTGGCGCCTTCAAAGCTGGAGGGTAGGCCCCAGTAGTTGGCGTTGGTGAAATCCGCCTCGGGCTTGATGGAAAACAGGGCCACCGCCAGCAGAGGGCCGAGCCACAGCAGAAGGGCGACCGGCAGCATTGCCTGATAGGAAATCTGCGCCGCGCGGGGTTGTTTTTCGATCGGTTTGGGAAACATCTCAGTGCCCCTTTTCTTCGCGGTACATTGACCACAGGAAGTAGGCGATGAAGCACAGCATGATCAGGAACAGGATCACGGCGATGGCCGCGCCATAGCCCATGCGGAACCCGTACTCCGACAAGGCGACTTCGAACATGTAATAGGCCAGCACGCGGCTTGACCCGAACGGCCCGCCCTGCGTCATGATCGAGATCAGGTCGAACGAGCGCAGCGCGCCGATAATGGTCACCACGAAGGCGATGAAGGTCGCCGGGCGCAGTTGCGGCAGGATGATATGCCACAGCATCCGCCCGCCCTTGGCGCCGTCCAGCCGGCCGGCCTCGATCTGTTCGGGGTCCACGGCGTTCAGGCCGGTCAGATACAGGATCATGCAATAGGCGGTCTGCGGCCAGAGGCCCGCGAAAATGATGCCGTAGGTTACGAAGCGTTCATCACCCAGGACGTTCAGCGGACCCAACCCGACCAAGCCCAAAAGCTCGTTCAGCAGTCCGAAAGTGGGGTCGTAGAACCAGGTGAAGACCAGCCCGACTACGACCTGGCTGATGACGAAGGGAAAAAAGAACAGGGATTTGTACAACCGGATTCCCCAGACCGTCTGGTTGAGGAACAGTGCGATGAATAGGCCTGCCGGGATTGCCAGCAGGTACATGATCAGCCAGATCAGGTTGTTCTTCAGCGAAACATAGAAGGCGTCACGGTCGACCCATTCCCAATACAGGTCCTCATAGTTGCGAATACCGACATATTCGGCCGCGCCCAGCCCGTCCCATTCGTAGAGCGACAGGTTGAAGGACTGGAATACGGGGATGATCACGTAGACCATGAAGAACAGCACGCCCGGAGCCAGAAACAGCCAGGGTGCGATACGTTGCTGATTTCTGTGGAACCAGCTTTCGTGTTCGGTGACGTCGACAGCGGTCATGGTCAATCCCGGTTTGGAATGGGCAGGACGGGATCGTGCCCGTCCTGCGTTTGGCTATGGTGTGGCCGGTGTTGCCCCGGCCACAACCCGATCAGTTGTCGTAGATGCGCTGACGTGCGCGTTCCAACTTGGCCAGGATGCTGTCAAGGTTGTCCGGCTTGACCATGAATTCCTGGAAGCCTTCCATCGACACTTTGGCCATTTCCGCCGGCGCGTCGCGGTCCCAGAACTGGGCGACGCCGCCAGGGCTGTTGGTCGACAGCATCTTGAAGCCTTCCTGCAGGAACTTGTCGTCATCAACCGAGGATTTGGCGTTGACGGGCAGTTGTCCGAGGTTCTTGCCGTTGTTGATTTCGGTCTGCTCGTCAGCCGAAACAACAAAACGCAGGAACTCGCGCGCGGCTTCTTTGTTCGACGCGTTCGCCGGGATGTGGAACGTGTCGGTCGGCGCATCTTCGGCCAGCTCGACATCGGGGTTGATCGCGACGAACTGGTAGAAGTCCAGCTGGTCGTCGGTCAGACCGGCCTCGCGCAGCGGAGCCACCGCGAAGTTGCCCATCAGATAGGCCGCGGCGTCACCCTGAACCATGAAGGGCAGGGCCTCTTGCCAGCTGTAGGTCTGGTGGTTGTCGATGAACGCGCCCATGTCGATCAGCTGCTTCCAGTTGGCGAAGGTCTGCTTGACCCGGTCGTCTTCCCAGCTGACCTCGCCATTGGCCAGTTGCTGGTGGAAGTCAAAGCCGTTGGTGCGCATGTTCAGGTAGTCGAACCAGCCGCCAGCCGTCCACAGGAACTTGGTACCGATGGTATAGCAGGCGCGACCCGAGTCGACGATCTTCTGGCAGTTGGCCAGCTCTTCTTCCCAGGTGGTCGGCTCGGACAGGCCCAGCTCGTCAAAGATGTCTTTGCGGTAGTAGACGCCCCACTGATAGTAGGTGTAGGGCACGCCCCACTGCTTGCCGTCGATGGTCATCGCGCCCTTGGTCGAGGCCAGGTTTTCGGCGATTTCCGGCTCGGCCCACAGGTCCGATACATCTTCGAACAGTCCGGCCTCGACATAAGGCTTCATGCGGTTGGCCGCGTACCAGGTCGCGACGTCGGGCGTGTCCGCCGTCAGGAAGTTGCGGATCTGGGTCTTGTACGCCTCGCGGTCGATGACCGTGGTCTCGATCTCCAGACCCGGGTGCTGTGCCGCGAAACGTTCGATCATCGCTTCCATCGTCGCGCGCGGCGCCGGATTCGATGTGTCGAGGAAGATTCGCAGCTCGCCGGTCAGTTCTGCCGAAACGGGCGCTGCAAGTGCCACACTGGCCGCCAAAGCCGCCGCAGTGCGCTTGAACATGGAATGCATGGTTTCCTCCCTTAGCTTCCATTTTACGGTTCCAAATAGTGAAACCAAGTTTTATATATTGAAAACTACACATCGAATCGGCTAGGCTTGTCAATACCCTCGCGGCCCGTCCGCAAGGGGAAGTGGAGGAGAAATCAGACCCGTGGCAGGTGACGGAACCATCGGCAAGGCATGTGACGTGCTGGAACAGGTCGCGGCGTTCGGCCGGCCTGTGCGGTTTGCCGAATTGCTGGAAAGCAGCAGCTTTCCCAAGGCGTCCCTGTACCGGTTTCTGCAGTCGCTGACCAATCAGGGCATGTTGTCTTACGACCCAGACCGGCAGACCTACTCGCCGGGGCTGCGGCTGGTGCGGCTGGCGCATTCGGCCTGGACGCAAAGCTCGCTCGCGCCGATCGCGCGGCCGATCCTGGATGGGCTGAGCCTGGAAACCGGCGAGACTGTGCACCTTGCGCAGCTTGATTCCAGTCAGGTTCTGTATGTGGACAAGCGCAATGCCAAAAACCCGGTCGAGATGTATTCCGAGGCCGGAAAGGTTGGTCCGGCCTATTGCACCGGTGTGGGGAAGGCGATGCTCGCCTTTCTGGATGACGACCGGCTGGACAAAGCGATTTCGCAGCAAAGCTTTCACCGCTTTACCGACAAGACGCTGACCTCGGAGGCGGTGCTGCGGGCGGATCTGGCCCGGATCCGCGAACGGGGGTTCGCCATGGATGATGAAGAGCACGAGCCCGGCATCATCTGCGTGGCCTGTCCGATCCTGACATCGGGCGGGCGGGTACTGGGGGCGATCTCGATCACCGGATCGACCCAGCGCATGGATTTTGACCAATTGAAGAAATGGGTCCCTCGGGTGCGGCGTTCGGCCGACCAGATCGGGTCCGAAGCCGAAGCATGGCGGTTCCCCGAGGGCCGCAAGGACAGGATGCAAGCATCATGACAGGCGTTACCCTGAAGGGCGCAATCAAGCGTTATGGCCAGACTCAGGTCATTCACGGCATTGATCTGGAAATCGAGGACGGCGAGTTCTGCGTTTTTGTCGGGCCGTCGGGCTGTGGCAAATCCACCCTGTTGCGGATGATCGCCGGGCTGGAAGAAACCACCGAGGGTGAAATCCGCATCGGTCAGCGTGACGTGACCCACATGGACCCGGCCAAGCGCGGTGTCGCGATGGTGTTCCAGACCTACGCCCTGTATCCGCACATGTCCGTGGCCGAGAACATGGGCTTTGGTCTGCGCATGAACGGTGTGCCCAAGGCCGAGATCGACAAGAAGGTCGCCGAAGCGTCGGAAATCCTGAAACTGGAGCAGTATCTCAAGCGCAAGCCCAAGGCCTTGTCGGGTGGCCAGCGTCAGCGGGTCGCCATCGGTCGGGCCATCGTCCGCGGCCCCGAGGTTTTTCTGTTCGACGAGCCGCTGTCGAACCTCGATGCCGAACTGCGCGTGGAAATGCGAGTCGAGATCGCCCGTCTGCACCAGGAGATCGGCGCGACGATGATCTACGTCACCCACGACCAGGTCGAAGCTATGACCATGGCCGACAAGATCGTGGTGCTGCGCGATGGCCGGATCGAGCAGGTGGGCGCTCCGATGGATCTGTATCGGGACCCCGACAACCGGTTCGTGGCGGGGTTCATCGGCTCGCCCGCAATGAACTTTCTGGAGTGCGATGTCGTCGAAGGAACGGTGCGCCACCCGGCTCTGACGGACTCGATCCCCGTCACCAATGGCGTGCCGACCGATGCCAAGAAGGTGGTCCTGGGAATCCGCCCGGAACATATTGCCGTGGATCGGTCCGGCGACACCTGTACCGTCGATCTGACCGAGGCGCTTGGCGGCGTATCCTACAGCTATTTGCTGACGCCCAACGGCGACAAGCTGATCGTCGAAGAGCGGGACGACCAACGCAGCAAAACGGGAGAACGGATCGGAATCTCGGTTCGGCCCGAACGCGCCATGCTGTTTGACCCGGAAAGCGGGATGCGGTTGCGCTGAACCGTTGTTCAATTGGAAAATGTAAACGCGCCGGGCCCTCTGCCTCGCGCGTTTTCCTTTTGCCAGACGAATCCTATGGATTTTGGATACAAAATCCGATACTGCGGGGTTGAGACAATAGATTTGAACGCCCGGCGATGGACGCGGGCAACTTGGAAAGGATCGGCCACATGTCACCCGACGTCTTTACCGGCACCATGCCCGCGCTCATGACCCCATGCACCGCCGACCGCCAACCCGACTATGACGCCCTGGTGCGCAAGGGGCGGCAGATGATCGAGGCGGGCATGTCTGCGGTGGTCTATTGCGGGTCGATGGGCGACTGGCCGCTACTGACCGACGCACAGCGGATGGAAGGGGTCGAGCGGTTGATCGGCGCGGACCTGCCCGTGGTGGTGGGCACCGGGGCGGTCAACACGCAATCCGCCGTGGCGCATGCAGCGCATGCGCAAAAGGTAGGTGCAGCGGGGCTGATGGTTATCCCGCGGGTCCTGTCGCGCGGCAGTTCGGTCACGGCGCAGCGCAACCATTTCAAGGCCATCCTGTCGGCGGCACCGGATATCCCGGCGGTCATTTACAACAGTCCGTATTACGGGTTCGCCACCCGCGCCGACCTCTTCTTTGCGCTGCGAGCCGAGCACTCCAATCTGGTGGGCTTCAAGGAATTCGGTGGCAAGGACGATCTGCGCTATGCGGCTGAGAACATTACCAGCCGTGATGACCAGGTGACGCTGATGGTGGGGGTCGATACGGCGGTCTACCATGGCATCGTCAATTGCGGCGCAACCGGCGCGATCACTGGCATCGGCAACGTACTGCCCACAGAGGTTCTGCTGCTGACCGCTTTGTCGAAAAAAGCGGCTACTGGCAATGCCGAGGCCCGCCAGCGCGCACAGGAGTTGACAGAGGCCATCCACGTGCTGTCCAGTTTCGATGAAGGCCCCGATCTGGTTCTGTACTACAAGCACCTTCTGGTTCTGAACGGCGAGGATGAATACCGCTTGCACTTCAACGAAACTGACGCGCTGACCGATGCGCAGCGCCACTATTGCGAACAGCAGTACAGCTTGTTTCGCGCCTGGTTTGCAGACTGGTCAAGGCAAGGCGGGGTGATTGCCGCGTGCATGTGATCGACAGCCATACCGGCGGAGAACCGACGCGCGTGATTCTGGACGGCGCGCCCGATCTGGGCAGCGGTCCTCTGTCCGAACGCGCAGGGCTTTTGGCGACCCAGCACCGCCCGTTCTGGCGCTCGGTCATGCTGGAGCCGCGCGGTCAGCCAGCGATGGTGGGGGCGCTGCTGGTGCCTTCGGTCGATCCGTCCTGCGTGACCGGGGTGATCTTCTTCGACGTGGATGCGGTGCTTGGCATGTGCGGGCATGGCACGATTGGGTTGACCGTGACGCTGGCCCATCTTGGGCGGATCGGTGTTGGCATCCACCGGATCGAAACCCCAGCGGGAGTGGTCACGGTGGAGCTGCACGATCCCAACACAGTGACAGTAACCAACATCGAAAGCCGGCGGGTGCATCAGGCCGTGACGATCGAGGTTCCGGATTTCGGGCCGGTTACAGGTGATGTGGCCTATGGCGGCAATTGGTTCTTTATCGTCGATCCCAGCCCGGTGCGGGTCGAGCCCGCGAACATCCGGCAACTGACCGATCTGGGCGTCGCCATTCGGCAGGTCTCGGTCGCGCAGGGCGTGGGCGGCGAAGCGGGCGAGCCGATCGATCATGTGATTTTTCAGGAGACCGCGCCGGCCTCCGGCGTCCACAGCCGAAACTTCGTTCTGTGCCCCGACGACGCCTATGACCGCTCGCCCTGCGGCACAGGCAGTTCGGCGCGGTTGGCCTGTCTGGCGGCCGACGGGCGCTTGGCGCCGGGTGAAGAAATCGTGCAGGCTAGCGTCATCGGCAGCCCCTATCGGCTGTCCTATCAGCCGGGTCCGAACGGCGGGGTGATCCCCTCGATCACCGGTCAGGCTTTCGTGATGGCCGAAAGCCGCTTGATTTTTGATCCCGCCGATCCATTCCGTTCGGGTATAGAGATCACATGAAGAAAGATGTCATCGTCATAGGTGCCGGCGTCGTTGGTATCAGCGCGGCGCTGGAATTGCAGCGTCGGGGTTACGCCGTGCAGGTGTTGGACCGCGAAGGCGTGGCCGCGGGCAGTTCAGCGGGCAATGCCGGAGCGTTCGCCTTCCCCGAAGTCGAACCGCTGGCCACGCCGGGGATCATGAAGAAGGCCCCCAAATGGCTGCTCGATCCGTTGGGGCCGCTGTCGATCCCGCCCGCTTATGCCCTGCAGATCGCGCCGTGGATGTGGCGGTTCTGGCGAGCCAGCCGCCCCAGCCGATACCAGGCGCTGGTCGCCGCGCAGGCCAACCTGATGCGCCTGTGCCAGGCCGCGACCGAACGGCAGATCGCCGACACGGGTGGCGAGGCGATGATGCAGCGCGACGGGCAGTTGCAGTTGTACGAAAGCGCGGCCGAGTTCCGCGCCGCCTTACCCACGTGGGAGTTGCGTCGCCAGCATGGCATCGCCTTCGATCTGCTGGAAAGCCCCGAAGCGATCGCCGAGATTCAACCCGGGCTCAGCCCGCGTTTTACTCATGCCGGGTTCACGCCGCACTGGTGGAATACCGTCGATCCCAAGCGCTGGGTCGAGCATCTGGCACAGGTGTTCCGCGACCGTGGCGGGGTGATCGAAACGCGCCCCGCACGCGCGCTGGAGCTGTCGGACACGGGCGTCTGGGTGCGCTTCGATCAGGGGGCGGCGGATGCCAGCAAGGTCGTGGTGGCCGCCGGGGCGTGGTCGCACCACCTCACCCGAACGGTGGGCGACCGGATCCCGCTCGAGACCGAGCGGGGCTACAACACGACCCTGCCGCCGGGCGCGTTCGACCTGCGGCTGCACCTGGCGTTCTCGCGTCATGCCTTCGTGGCCAGCAAGATCAACGGCGGTGTGCGCATCGGCGGCGCGGTCGAACTGGGCGGGCTTGACCTGCCGCCCAATTTCAAACGCGCCGATACCTTGCTGAACAAGGCGCGCCAGTTCCTGCCGGGGTTGAAGACCGAAGGCGGGACGCAGTGGATGGGGTTCCGCCCCTCGCTGCCCGACAGCATTCCGGTGATCGGGCGGTCTTCAAAATCGCCGAACCTCGTCTATGCTTTCGGGCACGGCCATCTGGGCCTGACCCAGTCGGCCGGGACCGCGGAGCTGGTGGGGGCGCTGATCGACGGCACCGATCCGGCCATCCCGGTCGATCCCTTCGCCGCCACCCGGTTCTGATGACATCATGCGCAGCAGCAAGATCATCCACGTGATCTCGGCCCATGCCGAGGGTGAAGTGGGGGATGTGATCGTCGGCGGTGTCGCCCCGCCGCCCGGCGACACGATCTGGGCGCAACGCAGCTTCATCGCCCGCGACCAGACCCTGCGCAACTTCGTGCTGAACGAGCCGCGCGGCGGGGTGTTCCGCCATGTCAACCTGCTGGTGCCGCCCAAACATCCTGATGCCGACGCCGCCTTCATCATAATGGAGCCCGAGGACACGCCGCCCATGTCCGGCTCGAACGCGATATGCGTGGCGACAGTGCTGCTGGACGGGGGCATCCTGCCGATGACCGAACCGGAAACCCACCTGACGCTCGAGGCGCCGGGCGGGCTGGTGCGGGTGCGGGCCGAATGCCGCAACGGCAAGGCAGTACGGATCTACGTCCAGAACCTGCCCAGCTTTGCCGACCGCCTCGCCGCGCCGCTCGAAGTCGCAGGGCTGGGGACCCTGACGGTGGACACCGCCTATGGCGGGGACAGTTTCGTCGTGGTCGACGCCGCGGCGCTGGGGCTGCGCATCACCGAGGACGAGGCCGCCGACATCGCCCGTCTGGGGGTGGCGATCACCGACGCTGCCAATGCGCAGCTGGGCTTTGCGCATCCCGAAAACCCGGATTGGAACCACATCTCGTTCTGCGCGTTCTGCGGACCGCTGGCCGAAACAGAAACCGGCCTGACCGGCCGATCCGCGGTGGCGATCCAGCCCGGCAAGGTCGACCGCTCGCCCACCGGTACCGCCGTTTCGGCCCGCATGGCGCTGATGGCCGCGCGGGGGCAGTTGTGGCCGGGCCAGAGCTTTGAGGCGGTGTCGATCATCGGCTCGCGGTTTTCCGGCCGGATACTGGGTACGGCCCAGGTCGGAGACCGCCCGGCCATCCTGCCCGAGATCTCGGGCCGCGGATGGATCACCGGCATCCACCAGCACATGCTGGACCCCGACGACCCCTGGCCGCAAGGCTACCGCCTGCGCGACACCTGGGGTGCCTAGTCCAGAAGGGCCAGCAGGTCGCGGTGCAGTTGCGCGGATACTTCGGCATATCCCCGGGTGGTATTGCGCGCGCGGGCGGCAAAGCGGCGCTGCGACGGCAGCCGCGCGCCCTGATCGAGGATATCGGCGAACAGGCGCTCGGCCCGCGCGTCGTTGGCCTGCCGCCGCCCGCCGCTGAACTGGTCGGGGTCGAAGGCGATGATGATGTCGCCGTGGTATGGCGCGCCGCCTGTTCCTTTGGCGAACTCCATGCTCTCGAGGCTGGTCAGGTCGTCGATCAGCGGGCCGGCCAGAAGCTCGATCATGATCGACAGGGCCGAGCCTTTGTAGCCGCCGAAGGTCAGCATCGCGCCGTCCAGCGCCGCCTGCGGATCGGTTGTGGGGTTGCCGTCCCTGTCGATCGCCACGCCTTCGGGCAGAGGTTTGCCCGCACGCTTGTACAGCTCGATCTCGCCGCGGGCGAAGGCGCTGGTGGCGAAATCGAAGGTGAACGGGTCCTGGCCCATGCGGGGCCAACTGAAGGCCAGCGGGTTGGTGCCCAGGCTGCCGCGCGTGCCACCCGCAGGGGCCACCCAGGAATGGCTGGGCACCATCGCCATGGCCGCAAGCCCCTCGGCCGACAGGGCCTCGACCTCGGGCCACAGCGCCGAGAAATGAAAACAGCGGTTGATCGCCATGGCCGCGATCCCGTGGGTGCGGGTCTTCTCGACCAGATGCGGCAGGCCTTTCT
The DNA here is from genome assembly GCF_056535705.1 of Ruegeria sp. BC8. Lineage (NCBI taxonomy): Bacteria > Pseudomonadati > Pseudomonadota > Alphaproteobacteria > Rhodobacterales > Roseobacteraceae > Ruegeria > Ruegeria sp. BC8. The sequence continues at coordinate 195,232 of NZ_JBQFIV010000002.1, forward strand.
GGAACGCCAGCAACGACATGCCGCCCTGCGCGTCGACACGGACGATGGCATTGTCCGAGGGGGTGACCCGGGGCTGCGCATGGCCGTCGATCTTGCCGGCCTGCATGGTCTGGGCGCACATGAACAGGCGAAACAGCCCGTGCGACTGGCAATCGTCCATCTGGCAGATGGTCAGCAGTTCCGCGATCGCCTTCGCGTGGTCAGGGCCATAACCCACATGGGACAGAACCTTTAGGCTCAGATCGGTCATTTCTTTTGGCGTCAGCCGTACCGTTTCGCTCATGTTCCGTTCCTGGGTTTGATCTCGGTTGCCAAAGGGGTAGCGGGGAACCCTAGCCCTGTTCAACCCGATAGACGGTTGGAAAAGCGGCTCGGGGCGGATATTTGAATCCAAAATGCAAATGCGGACAGACCCTTGGCAGCAAAACGCGCAATCACCCGTCAAAGCCTTCCCGATGCAATCGCGTCCGACTTGCGTGAACGCATTCTCAGCGGTGATCTGGCGGAAGGCGAGACCATCCGTCAAGAGGCATTGGCCGAAGACTATGATGTGTCGCGCATGCCGGTGCGCGAGGCGCTGAAACAGCTTGATGCCGAAGGACTGGTTCAGCTGACGAACAATCGCGGGGCGCGGGTCACGCGCCATTCTCTGTCCGAGATCGGCGAGATCTTCGACCTGCGGTCGCTGTTGGAGACCGACCTGTTCCGCCGGGCAATTCCGCAGATGACCCAATCTGACTTTGCGCGCTGCGAACAACTGCTGGAGCAGATGGAGGCGTCGTACGACGCCAACGACGTCAGCCGGTGGGGCGCGTTGAACTATCAGTACCATTCGGCCCTCTATGCGGCCGCGAACCGAAGCCTGACCAACGAGCTGCTGCACCGTGTGAGCCTGCAGTCGGACCGGTACATCCGAATGCATCTCAGTGTAATGCAACAACGCGAACCGGCCCGCAAAGAGCATCGCGAATTGCTGCGGCTTGCCCGGGATGGGCAGGTCGAGCAGGCCTGTGCGCTTCTGTCCGCGCATATCGGACGAACCAAGGATCAACTGCTGGCGCTGGTGGCCGCCAAGCGAGCGTCCGAGGAGGCGGTCGGACGCTGACGCCAAGCGACCGGAAAGAAAGCGTTTTCAATTCTTCTCGGTCTGTGCCAGTTCTGGCGTCGCGGGATGCGTGCCGAAACATGGATCGACCAAGTGCCCAGTGATGACCTCAACAGTTCGGAACAGGCCGTGCGTCAGGCGATTGGGGCGTATTCCAGACGCGTCTGGCGGTTTGCGCTGGCTCTGTCGGGGGCGCAGGATGTTGCCGACGACTTGACCCAGGCCACTTGCCTGCGCGCGTTGGAGCGCAGCCATCAGGTTACGCATACTGATCGGTTGGATTCGTGGCTGATGACGATCTGCCGGTCAATCTGGTTGAACGAGCTGCGGGCGCGGACCGTGCGCAAGTCTCAGGGGTTGGCCGCAACGCCGGACGCCGAATTGATCGCGCCGGGTACCGACGCCGAAATGAATATTTTTGCGCGGGAAGTGTTTACACAGGTGATGCAACTGCCCGAGGCGCAACGCGAAACGGTCATGCTGGTCTTTGTCGAGGGCTACAGCTATCGCGAGGCCGCCGCGTTGCTGGAGGTTCCGATTGGTACGATCATGAGCCGGCTTTCCAATGCCCGCAAGAAACTGCAAGCTGCGATGCCGCAGGATTACGGTGCGTCCGACCGACGGAGGGACTCATGACCTTTTCCGACGATACGCTTAAGTCCTACCTGCAAGGCTCATTGGGGTCTGAGGAGAGCGATGCCATCGAGGACGCTGTTGAGAATGATCCGGAACTGGAGCAGCGCCTGATGGATCTGGATCCGATCGCGCCGGTGGTTCGCGAGGTGTTCCGAGACATTCCCGCCGCCGCGCCACAAGTTGAACTGCCGCCTAGGGTTCCGGCTTTGGCGGGGCTCTGGCGCCTGTTTGGCGTCGCGGCTGCCGCGGCCGTGTTGGCCGTATCTCTGACCATTTGGCTGACCCGCCCACAGCCGATGGGATGGGCAGAACAGACGGCCTTATACCAGTCGCTTTACACGGCGGATTCGATTGCAACGCTGGAATACCCGCCGGCGCTCGTCGACGCCCAGATCTCATTGGCCGAAGAGAAACTGGGCCGCCCGCTGAACCGGGATTCGCTTGAAGGTTTGCCGGGGCTGGAACTGAAGGCCGCGCAGGTATTGTCTTTCAAGGGCAAACCATTGGTTCAGATCGTTTTTGCCGACGCTGATGGCAATCCCTTTGCGCTGTGCGTGATCCGCCAGGGCGATGGCGCGCCGAATTCAGAGTTGAAGCAGGAAGTCCTGAGCGGGCTTGCAACGGCCCGGTGGGCGCGCGACGGATACGGATACATGCTGTTGGGGAACCGGCCGGACAACGATTTGACCGTGCAGCTGGATTACCTGGCCCAGACATTCGCCGGCTGAGCCGCCTTGCGCGAAACCTCTTGTGAACCGGTGCGATTGGCCGAACAATGCATGGCATGACGACCAAGGCCACGAACCCGGACCCGAACGAGGACGATGTCCTGGACGGGCCGCGCAGCATCTATGACGTCGATCCGCCGGACGACGAAGACCTTTGGTTTCTGCCGCCCGAAGATGCAGCGGCGCCCGAGGACATGTTGCCGCCGGGTCCGCGTGCCGATCGGGGCGCTTTGTTTGATCCGCGGGACTGGCGCGTAGCTCAGGCAGAAGTGGCGCAGGGCTTGGCGGATCTGACCTTGACCTTCGGGTCCTTGGACGAGCGGTTGCGCAGTGGTCCAAAGGGATGGACCCACCGGCTGGCCCTGATGGACGTATCCGATCTGGGGTGGTGGACCGGTGACCGGATCAGTGTTGATCGGCTTGCCCTGTGGACCGGATTGCGTATCGGAGCCACCGGGGACGATGTGCAAGCATTGTTTCGGGCGGGTTGGGCGGTTCGGCGACTGACTTCGGGCGCAGGGCCGTCGGACGGCGGCTGGCAATCGGGACTGGCCGCCTTTCTGGACCGGATGGCTCAGGGGATAGACGAAGTCCCAGAGGCGGTCGCAGATTTGGCCGAAGTGATGGATAGCGCACAAGCTCTGCACCCTGTTACGCAGTCGGCCATTGCCTTTCACGCGTGGCGCGCGCTGTCGCAAGGAATGGGACAGGATACCGAAGCAGCGGTGATCGCTGCGCGGCATGCGGCCACGATGGGTCGGGGCGGGGCACTGTTCATGCCGCTGGCACTGTCGGGCCCCGGGGCGCTGCGCGGCATCGGCACACCAGAGGAAAAACTCAACGCTTGGGTTCGTGGGGCAGGGCAGGCGGCCTTGGCCGCGCTGCTGCATTTGGATCGCGTCAGCGCGTGGGAGGCCCGGGCACGCGAGGCCACCAAGGGTCTCAGCGGGCGGACGCCGCCGGTCCTGATCGATGTGCTGACCGCATGGCCCATGGTATCTGCGCCATTGGCCGAGGAGTTGACGCAGGCATCGCGTGCAGCCGTGCAGCGCAATCTCGACAAGTTCACCGAACGTGGGTTGATCCGCGAAGTGACCGGGCAGGGCCGTTATCGGGTTTGGGCTGCCGCGCTGTAGTCCAACAACCATTCACGGAACGCGCGCGCGGGTGGCCGCAATGTGGCCCGTGAAGGGTAGATCAGGTGGTAGGCATCCCGGCCCGGCACGGCCACCTCGGGCAGACATGGCACCAGGCCAGACATCCGCATGATCCGGTCAGACGCGGGCGCGCGGGCCAGGGCGATCCCGACCCCTTGCGCGGATAGCTCGGCCGCCATCACTGAGTTGTCCGCGAAGAAATACTGAGCCTGCCCGGTCGGCAGCCGCAGGGCTTCGAACACGTGCGGCCAACTGGCCCTGTGGGTCGAAACCTCGATCAACGGAAACCGGGCCAGATCCAGCGGAGTGCTGATCTGGTCGGCAATGTCCGGTGGTGCCACGGGAAAAAGGGTCTCGGTCAACAGCATGTCACCTTCGGCGCCGAACAGCGTCGGGTTGCCGAACACGATCTGCAGGTCGGTAAAACGATTGGCGAAGTCGGCCATCCGGTTCCCTGTCGTCAGGGACAGGTTGATCTGAGGATGGGATTTTTGGAACTGGGTCAGGCCCACCGCAAGCACCCCTTGCGCGAACAACAACACGGATTGGACATACAGCCGTTGGTCCCGGGTCTGGCCGAACAGGCCGGTAGTGGCTGAGTCCAGCATCACCAGCGATTGCTGCACGACCGGCAGGTACGCCCGCCCGGCCTCGGTCAAAGTGACGGCATGGGCATGGCGATGAAACAGCGGCGTGCCCAGACGAGTTTCCAGCGCCTTGACCTGTTGGCTGACAGCGGCGGCCGACATGTTTAGCTGGGCGGCAGCACGGGCAAAGCTTTCGGTGCGGGCCGCGGCCTCGAAAACGCGCAGCCAGTTGAGAGAGGGGATGCGGGTCGACATGGCAATCAGGCTAAGCTGAACTTGTCCTGACAGGCAAGGCTTTGCGTTCTCGTCGCAAGACCGGTTCGGCTAGGCTGTGCGTGAACCGATCCGAAAAGGTGCACCCATGCCCGACATCCAAGACCTGGCCCGGCACAAACTGACCCCATCGCAAGCAGCGCAATACTGGGAAGACGGCTTCCTGTTTCCGCTGGATATTCTGTCTGCTGACGAGGCCGCGCAGGTGCGCTCGGAACTCGAGCAGATTGAACGCGACTGGATGGCCGCCGATCTGCCTCTGCCGCTGAATACCTACAAGCGCGTGAACTCACACCTCGTCATGCCTCTGGCGGCGCGACTGGCCATGGATCCGCGTATACTGGATGCCGTCGAAGGCGTCTTGGGTCCGGACATCATGATCTGGTCGGCCGAGTTTTTCATCAAAGAGCCGCGCACCGTCCAGACAGTTGGCATGCATCAGGACCTGACCTATTGGGGGATGGGCGAGACCCCGGATCAGGTTACGGCCTGGCTGGCCCTGTCGCCGGCAACCGAGGAAAGCGGCTGCATGGATTTTGTCCGGGGAAGTCACAAGAACCCAATACTTCCGCACAATGATACCTATTCCGAGACCAACCTGCTGTCGCGCGGGCAGGAGATTGCGGTCGAAGTGGCCGAGGAAGACAAAACCAATATCGAACTGGCGCCCGGGCAGATGTCACTTCACCACGGGCTGACCATTCATGGCTCGGGTCCGAACCGGTCGGACGATCGGCGTATCGGGATGGCCATCCGCTATATCAGCCCGAATGCGAAGCAGTTGGTGGCGGACCGCGACTACGCGATGGTCGCGCGCGGAGAGGATCGGCAGGGAAACTTCATCCATGTCGATCCGCCCGCCACCCTGTTTTCCGACGAGTCGCTTGCCCTGTACGAACAGGTGCGCCGCGATCTGGGCAAGGCGCTGGCAGCTGGGGCCAAGGCCACCGTTCCACTCTATGATTGAGCCGGGTTCGAAACTCAAAGGCCAGGGGATTGGACGCCTAGCGCCCAACCCCGACATAGGTTTCGAAACCAGATTTCTTGACCTTGTCGCGTGAATAGATGTTTCGCAGGTCGACCATGCGTGGAGATTTCATCTCAGCGGCCATCTGCGTCAGGTTCAGCGCGCGGAACTCGTTCCATTCGGTCAACAGAACCACTGCGTCCGCGTCCTTGGCTGCGGCATACGGGTCTTCGACCCACTCTACACCCGGCAGCAGAGCCTCACCCTCGGATCGGCCCTGAGGGTCGACCACGCGAACTTTGGCGCCGCCACCGATCAGGGCGGGCACGATGGTCAGTGATGGAGCATCGCGCATGTCATCGGTGTTGGGTTTGAACGTCACCCCAAGAACCGCCACGGTCTTGCCGTTGAAACTGTCGTCGCAGGCTTCGCGGATCTTTTCGATCATGCGTTTTTTGACCTCGTCATTCACGCGCATGACGGTTTCGGTGATCTGCATTGGAAAGGCATGTTCCTGTCCGATCCGCGCAAGCGCCGCGGTGTCCTTGGGAAAGCATGATCCGCCGTAGCCGGGGCCGGCATGCAGGAACTTGTTTCCGATTCGCCCATCCAAGCCGATGCCGCGCGCCACTTCCTTGACGTCGCCACCGACCCGCTCGCACAGGCCAGCGATTTCGTTGATGAATGTGATCTTGGTGGCGAGAAAGGCATTTGCCGCATATTTGATCATTTCGGCGCTTTCCAGATCCGTCGTCAGGATCGGAAAATCGCGCAGGTAAAGTGGGCGGTAGATTTCGGCCATCACCTCGGCGGCGCGGTCGTTTTCGACCCCCACAACGACGCGGTCCGGACGCATGAAATCGTCGATCGCAGCGCCTTCGCGCAGGAATTCCGGGTTCGAAGCGACATCAAAATCAGCCTTGGGGTTGGCTGCTGCGACAACTTCCTGAACCTTGCGGTTGGTCCCGACCGGAACCGTGGATTTGGTCACCACCACGGTGTAGCCATCCATCGCATGGGCGATTTCCTCGGCCGCTGCCATCACATAGGTCAGATCCGCATGGCCGTCGCCGCGGCGGGTTGGAGTCCCTACAGCGATAAAGACGGCATCCGCGCCCTTCACCGCATTCGCCAGATCGGTGGTAAAGCTCAGCCGGCCGGCGGCCACGTTCTTGGCCATCAGAACATCCAGTCCCGGTTCGTAGATCGGAACCTTTCCGTCCTGCAGCATCTGGATCTTAGCTTCGGCCTTGTCGACGCAAATGACGTCATGGCCGAAATCCGAGAAGCACACACCCGACACCAGACCTACATATCCGGTGCCGATCATCGCAATACGCATTATTCAAATTCCCTTGTTACCAATGCCACCTCGGGCGGCCACACATTCGGAGAAACTTCCGCCGGTTTCAATGCCTGACAGTGGCCTCGGGTTGCATTCCATGACATCTTGCTGTTTTTGGGGCGACAAATGGGCGTCCATGAAACTGGTGGAACAAACTGATGACCAAAAAAGCGCTGATCACCGGAATTACCGGACAGGACGGGTCTTACCTGGCCGAATTTCTGTTGGCAAAGGGCTATGAGGTTCACGGGATCAAGCGTCGGGCATCCTCGTTCAACACCCAGCGGATTGACCACATTTATCAGGACCCCCACGAGCCTGATCCGAAGCTGCGGCTGCACTACGGCGATTTGAGCGATACCTCGAACCTGACCCGCATCATCCAAGAGGTTCAGCCCGACGAAGTCTACAATCTGGGTGCCCAATCTCACGTGGCCGTCAGTTTCGAGTCTCCGGAATACACCGCGGATGTCGATGCCATCGGCACCCTGCGTCTGCTTGAGGCGATCCGGTTCCTGGGACTTGAGAACAAGACCCGGTTCTATCAGGCGTCAACTTCGGAACTTTATGGGCTGGTCCAGGAAACTCCGCAGCGCGAAACGACCCCGTTCTATCCCCGCTCGCCCTACGCGGTGGCCAAGCTGTATTCGTATTGGATCACGGTCAATTACCGTGAGGCGTACGGGATGTATGCCTGCAACGGAATCCTGTTCAATCACGAAAGCCCGCGCCGCGGCGAAACCTTTGTCACCCGTAAGATCACGCGTGGTCTGGCCAACATCGCCCAGGGCCTGGAGAAGTGTCTTTACATGGGAAATATCGACAGCCTGCGCGATTGGGGCCATGCCAAGGATTACGTGCGGATGCAGTGGATGATGCTGCAGCAGGACAAGCCCGAGGATTTCGTTATTGCCACCGGCAAGCAGTATTCCGTACGCCAATTCATCGAATGGTCGGCGGCCGAGCTTGGGCTCACCTTGGAGTTTTCGGGCAGCGGTGTGGACGAGGTCGCAACGGTGACGGCGATCGACGGCGACAACGCCCCAGCGCTGAAACCCGGCGACGTGATCATGCGGATCGACCCGCAGTATTTCCGCCCAGCCGAGGTGGAGACGCTGCTGGGTGACCCGTCGAACGCCAAGGCCAAGCTGGGTTGGGAGCCGGAGCTGACCGTGCAGGAAATGTGCGCAGAGATGGTGCTGGAAGACCTCAAAACCGCCAAGCGTCACGCCTTGTTGAAAGAGCATGGGTTCGAATTGCCGGTCAGCCTGGAAAACGGCTGAGGAGGCAGAAATGCGCAGGATCTACATCGCCGGACATCGTGGCATGGTGGGTGGAGCAATCCTGCGCCAGCTCAAGGCGCGCCAGGCCGATGGCGAGGCGCTTGAACTGGTGACCCGAACCCATTCCGAATTGGATCTAACCGATCAGACGGCCGTCCGCGCCTTCATGCAGGCCGAGCGCCCAGACGTAGTGATCCTGGCCGCTGCCAAGGTGGGCGGGATCCACGCCAACAACACATATCCTGCAGATTTCATTTACGAAAACCTGATGATCGAGTGCAACGTGATCCATCAGGCTTTTGCGGCTGGCGTACGGCGTCTTCTGCAGCTGGGCAGTTCCTGCATCTACCCGCGTGAGGCTGCGCAGCCGATGCGCGAAGACGCGTTGCTGACAGGTGTTTTGGAGCCGACGAACGAACCCTATGCGGTCGCCAAGATCGCCGGGATCAAGCTGTGCGAAAGCTACAACCGTCAGCACGGGGTCGACTACCGGTCGGTCATGCCGACCAACCTGTATGGGCCGGGGGACAATTTTCACCCTGAGAACAGCCATGTTCTGCCAGCACTGATCCGCCGCTTCCACGAAGCCAAACGCGACGGGCTGGACGAGGTGCTGATTTGGGGAACTGGCAAGCCGCGGCGTGAATTCCTGCATGTCGATGACATGGCCGAGGCATCGCTGTTCGTAATGGATTTGCCGCAGGACGTGTATCAGGCCAATACGCACCCCATGCTGAGCCACATAAACGTGGGCTGCGGGCAGGACGTTTCGATTGCCGAACTGGCCGCACTGATCGCCAGAATTACCGGGTATTCCGGCCAGATCACGCAGGACACCACCAAGCCAGATGGTACGATGCGCAAGCTGATGGACGTTTCCCGGTTGGCCAAGATGGGCTGGAAGGCACGCATAGGTCTCGAAGATGGTATCCGCGAGACCTATGCTTGGTTCCTTGATCAATCGGCCGACGACCTGCGGGCCAAATAGGCACCCGGCCCAAAGACCGGGTGCGTTCGGTGATCAGAACCAGCGACCGATGGCCGCGACTGTCGGGCTTGTCGCTGCCGGATCTGACACCGCCGACAGAATTTGCCACGCTACCTGCGTTTCGGTCGGCAAATCGAAGCTGATGAACCGTCCCAGAGCATTACCGCTGCCGCTTAGGGTCGGAGTGCTGCCCACAGCAAAAGGCGCGGGGAAAGTCCAAGTATTCTGGGCGCTTGCAAACAGTGGCCCCATGCCGGCAGTACAGGCCACCGCACTCCCCGCGAGGGTGCAGATCTGGGTTCCGTCCGCGAAACGAACGAATTCGCCGTTTGCATTTGCGCCGCGTTCGATCACCGCGCCGGTCGGGGTCCCGTCAGACTGCGTCACCTGACCCACGAGGTTGCCGGGGCCGTATCCGTAGTCGGCTCGCATCAGCCGTCCGGGTGTTACATCTTCAGGGTTGGCTTGAACGGCCGCGCCACTGATCGTTCCCGATGTGGCATCCACGCGCACCACCTCGGTCCAAGAGCCGCCGTCCGGTGAAACCTTGATGGAAAAATCGGTGCTGCCCGCAAGGCCCATCTCAGCGTGGCCGGTCCAGTTGGACTGAAACAGGAGGGAGGCCGTGTCAGTCGCGCTCGCCTTGTTGATCTTCAACTGGTGGCCGCTCCCGTCGTGGCTCAGCAATGTGGCTGGGCCTCGTACCGACAGGCGGTTGGTCGGATCGTATCCGGTTGCGACCCCGACCCCGGCAAGGTTCGCAGTATTGACCGGAGGATCGACCCATCCGCCGTTGTCCCAGACCTTGAGCGCGGCGCCGGCTTGGTCCCAAACGCGCCATCCGTTTGCCGGCGTGACAAAGACCCAAGCATTGTCCAGCCAAGCCGCGAGTTGCCCAGGCTTCCCCGCCCAGGCGCCTGTCGGGCTGGCCCCCAAGCCGTAGATGGCACCTTGACCTGGTGCCGCAGGTGGAATGGTTTCATCCAGAGCCACAACACTCAGCTGCACGATCAGGTCCAGCTGCCGCAGCGCTTCGTTGTGGGTGACGTGTTTTTGCGCCTGTGAGGGTTGCAGAAACGGCAGATTCAAACGGGGGGTGATTTGGGACACGGGCGGGATCCTCCTTGGGCCATCGATTCACGGAATTCGCTGCGCGCCACCCTGCCGCGGATGGGATGAATCCCCGCTTTCACGTGCGAACGACACAAAAAGGATTTGGTTACTTGTGGATTTCCAAATACGAAACAAAGCCGCCCTTTTGGGGCGGCTGTGGATATTTTTAGTATGGAGGTCGGTCAGCTGATTCTGACCTGTACGCCCAAAGCGTGAACCGTTGGCGACCGGAGCCGCGGTGTTCAGCCAGGATCAGTTGCGGGCGTAGACATCCTCGTACCGGATAATATCGTCCTCTCCGAGGTAGGCGCCGGTCTGAACCTCGATCAGGACCATAGGCACCTTGCCGGGGTTTTCCATGCGGTGAACCGCGCCAAGGGGGATGTAGACAGACTGGTTTTCGCTGACCAGACGAACCTCGTCATCGATCGTGACCTTGGCGGTACCTTCTACGACGATCCAATGCTCGGACCTGTGGTGGTGGGACTGCAGGCTCAGGGCCGCGCCGGGGTTTACGTGAATCCGTTTGACCTGGAATCGTTCGCCCACGACCAGGCTCTCGAACCAGCCCCAGGGGCGATGGTCGACCGGCAGAGCTTCGGCTTGCGGTGCCCCTTTGGCCTTCAGGGCGGCCACGGCCTGTTTGACATCCTGTGCCTTGTCCATGCTGGCCACCAGAACGGCATCCGGCATGGCCACAGCGATCATGTTCTCGAGCCCCATGGCCACGACTTCTTGGGAGGCTGACTCGGACCGGATCAACACGTTGTTACAGTCGATCGTCGTCACCTCACCGGTGGTCGCAACGCCGTTTTCGTCGGGGCTGCTCAGCTCCTGGACGGCCGACCAGCTGCCGACATCCGACCAGCCGGCGGCATAGGGAACAACGCTCAGGTTTTTGGCCCGTTCCATGACCGCGTAGTCGATCGATATGTCTTCGACTTTCCCCCAGGCCAATGCGTCCAGTCGCAGAAAGCCAAGATCGGCCTTCGCGTCCTCGACTGCAGTCTGTACCGGCGGCAACAATTTGGGTGCATGATCCTGGAATGCAGCGATGATGTCGCGCACCGCAAACAGGAAAATGCCGGAATTCCACAGGTAACTGCCATCGGAGATCATGGCCTTGGCCCGATCCAGATCGGGCTTTTCAACGAAATGGTCCAATGCGACCGCAGCACCTGTCGCGTCGGGCGCAGCGCTGAGCTTCAGATATCCATATCCGGTTTCCGGCCGGTCCGGAGTGATCCCGAACGTCACCAGATGGCGGTCCCTCTCGATGGCGGTCACACCTTGCGAAACCGCCGCGTGGAACGCGGATTTGTCGGGCACGACGTGATCGGACGGCGCCACCAGCATCAAAGCATCCGGGTCTACCTTCGACAGGTAAAGCGCGGCCGCCAAGACCGCCGGAGCCGTGTTGCGGCCCTCAGGCTCAATAAGGATAGGACCGGGGTCGACACCAATGGCGGTAAGCTGCTCGGTGACGATGAAGCGGAACGATTCATTGGTGAGTATCAGGGGCTTGGCGTACGGTGCGTCCTTGGGCCCTCGCATCCGGTCCGCACAGTCCTGCAACAGGCTGCTGTTTCCGACCAGAGGCACGAACTGTTTGGGATAGCTTTTTCGGGACAGCGGCCAAAGCCGGGTTCCGGAGCCGCCGCACAGAATGACAGGATAGATGGTGGTCATGACGAATGGGCTTTTCGGCTGGTTTTCTGACGTTTTATCGCAGTCATCACAGGGTGGGTGAAGGACCGCCGCTTATTGGGCGGCCCGACCTGTGGCAACAATATCATTCAGATAGGCGCTCAGGTCGTCGCGCAGGTCATTCCGGGCCAGGGCAAAGGCCACGGTGGCCTGCAGGAAGCCTGCCTTGGATCCGCAGTCGAAGCGTTGACCATCAAAGCGGTATCCGAAAACCGGGACACCGTTGCCGATGTCTTCGGCGATGGCATCGGTCAGCTGGATCTCTCCGCCGCTGCCTTTCTTCATTTGATTGAGGTTGTACAGCACCGACGGCCCCAAAATGTATCGACCGATGACCGCCATGTTCGACGGTGCCTCGTCGGCCTTGGGCTTTTCAACCATGCCGCGGGCGCGGATCACCTTGCCGGAACTGTCGGCGGCGTCCAGAATCCCGTACGAGCTGGTTTTTTCGGGTGCGACCTCCATCGCGGCGACCATGTTGCCGCCGGTTTCCTCATAGGCCTCGACCATCTGCTGCAGGCAGGGTTTGTCGGCCGCAATAACGTCGTCCGGCAGCATGACCGCGAAGGGTTCATCGCCGATCAGACGGCGAGCGCACCAGACGGCGTGTCCCAGCCCCAGAGCCTTGTGTTGGCGGATATAGGCGATAGCACCGCTTTCCATGTTGGTGTTCTCGAGAACCTCCAACAAATCATCCTTGCCTTTGGCCTTCAGCTCCTGCTCCAGCACGAGATTGTGGTCGAAATAGTCTTCGAGCGCCGATTTCCCGCGTGATGTGACGAAGATGAACTCGGTAATACCCGCAGCGCGGGCTTCGTCGATGGCATATTGAACGAGAGGCCGGTCAACCAGCGTCATGATTTCCTTCGGAACGGATTTCGTTGCCGGAAGAAACCGGGTGCCCAATCCTGCGACAGGGAAAATCGCCTTGGTGACCTTGCGTGACATGTGACCTCTCAAATTCAAAAACTTAGCCGCCGGACGTGGTGCATCCGGGGCTTCCTCTTAGGCTGCGAAACCGGATCAATCAATGATGCCCGAAAAAACAGGCCGAAAACGACCGAAGGGTGCCATTTGGTCATGGCAAAGTCAAAACACCCTGTTCCAATAACTCTGCCCTAACGGCAAGAACCCCGAAGCCGGTTGTCCGGCTTCGGGGACAGGATCAAGCACTCGCCATGATCGCTTCCAGCGGATCATGCTCGGCCACGAAGTGACCAGGCGCAATCTCGCTGAGCGCGGGAACATAGTCGGTCTGACCCGCCGCCAGACGGCTGGGCAGGAACCGCAGCGCCGCCTTGGGGTCCATGGGCGAGGGCAACTCGCCCGGCAGTTTCAGCCTTTGGCGGCTGCGCTCGACATCCGGGTCCGGGATCGGTACCGCCGAGATCAGCGACTGCGTGTACGGGTGAACCGGGTTCGCGCAGATCACCTCGCCATCGCCCAGCTCGACGATGCGACCCAGATACAGAACCATGATCCGGTTCGACACCGCGCGCACCACCGACAGGTCGTGGCTGATGAAGATCATCGACAGACCGAACTCCTGCTGCAGTTCCTTCAGCAGCTGCACGATCTGCGCCTGGATCGACACGTCCAGCGCCGAGACCGCCTCGTCGCAGATGATCAGCTTGGGTTTGTTGATCATCGCCCGGGCGATGCCCACGCGTTGGTTCTGCCCGCCCGACAACTCGTGCGGGTAGCGGTTGATCATGTTGGCGTTCAGGCCGACCCGTTCCATCATCTCGGCGACCATCTGCTTGCGCTCGCGCTCGGTCAGGTCCGGGCGATAGGTCTTCAGCGGTTCTGCGATCGAGGCGGAGATCGTCATCCGCGGGTCCAGGCTGGCCAGCGGGTCCTGGAACACGATCTGCAGATCCTTGCGGTACTTGTTCAGCTCGGCCCGTTTCAGCCCGACGATCGGATGGCCCAGCCAGCTGACATTGCCGGCGCTCGGCTCGATCAGCTGCAGCACGGCGCGGGCGAGGGTGGACTTGCCGCAGCCCGATTCACCGACCACGCCCAGGGTTTCACCCTTGCGAATGTCAAAGCTGACGCCGTTCACCGCCTTCAACGGCACCTTGCGGCCGAAGATGCCGCCCGGAACGTGGATCGGGAAATGCACCTTGACGTCATCGACCTTCAGCAGCGGTGCCTCGTCGGTCTCCACCGCCTTGGGCGCATCACCCGCGTCGATGCGGGGCATGGCCTCGATCAGGGTGCGGGTATAGTCGTGCTTGGGCGCGTGAAAGATCTCGCGCGTGTCACCGGCCTCGACGAACTCACCCAATCGCATGACCTGCACCCGGTCGCACATGCGGGCCACGACGCCCATGTCATGCGTGATCAGGGCGATGGCCGTGCCTTCGTCCTTTTGCAGACGTACCATCAGGTCCAGAATGTCGGCCTGAACGGTCACGTCCAGCGCGGTGGTCGGTTCGTCGGCGATCAGCAGCTTGGGATTGCACAGCATCGACATGGCGATCATCACCCGCTGGCGCATCCCGCCCGACAGCTCGTGCGGGAACTGGTCCAGACGGCGCGCAGCCTCGGGGATGCGCACGCGGTCCAGCCATTCCAGGCACCGTTGCCGCGCGGCCGAACCCTGCAGGCCTTCGTGCACCTGCAAGACTTCGCGCATTTGCTGGCCAACCCGCAGATGCGGGGTAAGGGCGGTCAGCGGGTCCTGAAAAATCATGCCCACGTCATCTCCGCGGATCTGGTTCAGCTTGTTCACGGGCAGGTTCAGAATTTCCTGCCCGTTCAGCAGCACCGACCCGGTGGCCCGGCCCGCCGGCGGCAGCAGCCCCATCGCGGCCATGAAGGTCTGGCTTTTGCCCGACCCGCTTTCGCCGACGATGCCCAGGCATTCGCCCGGAGCGATGTCAAAGCTGATGTTCTTGACGGCCTCGACCACCCCGTCGGGCGTGTCGAACTGAACGCTCAGGTTCTTTACGGAAAGCAGGCTCATGTCAGCGGTCCTTCGGATCCAGTGCGTCACGCAGGCCATCGCCGATGAAGAACATCGTGATGATGATGGTGACGTAAAATGCCAGGGGGTACATCAGTTGCCACAACGTGCCGTAACCCATGGTTCCGGCGCCCTCGGCGATCAGACGACCCAACGAGGTATAGGGTTCGGAAATCCCCAGCCCCAGGAACGAGATGAAACTTTCCGTCAGGATCATCTCGGGCACCAGCAGCGAGGCATAGACGATCACCACGCCCAGCAGGTTGGGCAGGATGTGGCGGTACATGATGGTGAACTCGCTGACACCGGCGGCACGGGCGGCCTCGATGAACTCGCGGTTCTTCAGGGTCAGGGTCTGGCCGCGCACGATCCGCGCCATTGTCAGCCAGCCCACCGCACCCAGCGCGATGAACAGCATGAAGAACGACCGCCCCGCCACGACCAGCAGCAGGATGATGACCAGCGTGGCCGGAATGGCCAGCAGGATGTCGACGAAGCGCATCATCACGCCATCGACGCGCCCGCCGATATATCCGGCGGCGATGCCATAGCACGTGCCCACGATCAGCGCGGTGGCCGCCCCGATCAGACCCACCAGCAACGAGGTTGTGGTGGCCTGGATGACCCGGCTGTACAGGTCGCGCCCCAGATCGTCGACGCCGAAATAGTGCCCTGTCTCGATGGACGGCATTCCCATGCCGGCCACGTCGCCCATGACGTTCCAGTCGATTTCCTCGTTGCTCCAGTCGGCAAAGTAGGGCCCGATGATCGTGAACAGAACGATCAGGCCCAGGATGAACACGCTGGCCATGGCGGCCTTGTTGCGGACAAAACGCATCCGCGCGTCCTGCCAAAGCGAACGTCCCTGAATGACCGTGTAATCGGTGATGTCTTCGGCCAGATGGGCGGCTTTCTGAGATTTTCCAAGCATTTGCCTGCCCCCTCAGTAACGGATTTTCGGATCGAACCAGGCATAGGCCAGGTCGGTCAGCAGGTTCACCAGAACGGTCAGCACGCCATAAAGGATCGTGACCCCCAGCAGCACGGCATAGTCGCGCGACAGGGCCGAACCCACATAGGCCTGCCCCAGCCCACCGGTCGAAAAATAGATGTCAACGAAGACCGAACCGGTCAGCACATAGACGAAGACCGGCCCCAGATAGGACACCACCGGCAGCAGCGTGGGTTTCAGCGCATGGCGCCAGATTACGGTCCTGGTGGGCAGGCCCTTGGCCCGCGCGGTGCGGATGAAGTTCGAATTCAGAACCTCGAGCATCGACGACCGCGTGATCCGCGCGATCGAGCCCATGTACGACGTCGCAAGCGCAATGACGGGCATGATCAAATATTGCCATTGGCCCCCGTTCCAGCCGCCGCCCGGCAGCCAGCCCAGCCACAGGGTGAAGGTCAGGATCAGGATCGGGCCCATGATGAAGTTCGGCAGCGCTTGCGCGGCGATGCCCAGACCCACGGCGAAATAATCGATCCAGCTGTTGTGGCGGATCGCGGCGGCGATGCCCAGCCCGACGCCCACCAGCGTGGCCACGATGAAGGACAGCATCCCGTAGGTCAGCGAAATCGGAAAGCCCTGCGCGATGATGTCGTTCACGTCGCGGTCCTTGAACTTGAAGGACGGGCCGAAATCGAAATGCACCACGATGTTGTACAGGTAATCCCACAGCTGTTTCCACAGCGGCTGGTCCAGCCCGTAGCGCGCCTCGATATTGGCCAGAACCTGCGGCGGCAACGGTCGCTCCGAGGTGAAGGGCCCGCCGGGCGCGAAGTGCATCAGAAAAAAACTGGCGACGATCAGCAACAGGATCGTCGGAACGGCGATCAGCAGTCGCCGGATGACATAGGCAAGCATTTCATGCCCCCAATTATTGGCCCTGCCCCAGAGCATGTCCGGGGCAGGGCGCGATCAAAGGATGATGATTACTCGGCGATCTTGTAGAGGTTCTTCGAGTACCAGTTCTGCTCGACGTTGTTCACCGGCCAGTTCCCCACGTCGCTGTCCATCATGTAGACACCGGCGTAGTGGTAGATCGGGATTACAGGGGTTTCCTGTGCGATGATCCGCTCAACCTCGGTGTACAGCGGGGCCGGATCGTCCGAGGTTTTGGCCTGAGCCAGCAGCTCGTCGACCTTGGCATTGTTGTACTTGCCGTCATTGTAGCCGGAATCCGACTGCAGCAGGTCCAGGAAGGTCGAGGCTTCGTTGTAGTCGCCGCACCATGCGCCGCGGGCCAGTTCAAAGTTCTGGTTGCCGCGCTCTTCCAGGAAGATCTTCCATTCCATGTTGGCCAGCTCGACCTGCGCGCCCAGCTTCTGCTTCCACATCTGGCTGAGGGCCACGGCGACTTTCTTGTGCGCCTCGGAGGTGTTGTAGACCATCGCGAAACTCAGCGGGTTGTCGGGACCGTATCCGGCCTCGGCCAGCAGTTCCTTGGCCAGCTCGTCGCGCTCGGCTTGCGTCATCGACGCCATTTCCACGACCGGCGGGGTGAACCCTGCGGTGGCTTCGGGCACGAAGGTATAGGCTTCGGGCTGACCGCCGGCCAGGATGTTCTCAGTGATGATCTTACGGTCAACCGCCAGCGACAGGGCCTGACGCACGTTCGGGTCCTTGAAGGCCTCGGGGCCGCCGTCGGACAGGTTGAACGTGTAGTAGTAGTTGCACAGGCGCGGGAAGCTGATCGCCTCGTTCGGGTATTCTTTCTTCAGGCGCGGAAACTGGCCTGCGGGCACCTCGGTGCGGTCCAGCTCACCGGCCAGATAGCGGGTCAGGGCCACGTTTTCATCGTTGATGACCAGCGCCACGACCTTGTCGATGATGGTGTTGTCGTTGTCCCAGTACATCGGGTTGCGCTCGCGCACCGAGCGTTCGTTGGGCAGGTGCTCGGTCAGGACATAGGCGCCGTTCGAGACGATGTTGCCGGGCTTGGTCCATTCATCGCCGAACTGCTCGATGACCTTCTGCGGGGCTGGGAAGGTGGTCGAGTGCGTGGTCATCTGCGGGAAATAGGGCAGCGGCGCGCTCAGTTTCACTTCCAGCGTGTGGTCGTCGATCGCCTTGACGCCCAGGTCGTCGACCGGCTTGTCGCCCGCGATGATCTCGGCGGCGTTCTCGATCGACATCAGTTCCATGAACCAGGCATAGGGCGAGGACAGGGCCGGATCGACGGCGCGTTTCCACGCAAAAACGAAATCATGTGCGGTGACCGGATCGCCGTTCGACCACTTGGCGTTGTCGCGCAGGGTGAAGGTGTAAACGTCCTTAGTTTCGTTGGTGGTATAGCCGGTGGCCACGCCCGGAACCAGGTTGCCGTCTTCGTCCTGGTTCATCAGACCTTCGAACAGGTCGCGGACAATCTCGGCGCCCGACACGTCCTCGACCACCTGCGGGTCGACCGAGCTGTGCTCGTCCAGCACGCGGTAGACGAAGGTCTGGTCATCGGCCAGCGGCTCGCCGGTGACCGGATGGGTGCCCGCGGCCAGCGCGGCTCCGGTGATGAAGGTCGAGCACAGCAGGCCCGCCACCGAGTTTCGAAGGATGGTGTTCATGATCTTCTCCCAATTATTGTGGCGGCGGTCTGCGCATCCATATGGGATGGCGTCCGGCGGCCCTGGTTGCCCGACATCCGCTGGGACCCGGTTCTTTTGAATTTTGGGTTGTGCCAATTCGCAAGGAACACTGCGTCGCAGCTTTCTGGATTGCAGTCGGTGAAGTGGATGCAAGAGCTTCCTCTCGCTGGCCGAGACCGTGCCACTATTTTGGGCAGGGTTAAAGCCTTCCCATGAGTCCGGATCGCCTAAAGGTAGAAAGAAACTTCGTGACGCGTGGTCGCCGAAATTTTGTAACGATGGCGTGTATCGTTGCGATATTTTCGTGCCCAGGCCGCTCGGATTGCAGCCCGAGGCGCGATCTGTTTCGGCAGAATACCGCCGCCCGCTTTCGCCCAAACAGGCGAATCGCCAGCGGTCAGGGACGCAACCGCGACTTCATGCCGGCTTCGGGGAAACAGGTGGGGCGCTGGCCTGTTTCTTCCTGCCAGCGGCCGATCGACCGGCGGGTTTTGTATCCCGGGAGCCCGTCGGCACCGCCCACGTCGTGCCCCATCGCGATCAACGCCAGCTGCATGGTCGCGATATCCGACCGGTAGAGACCGCCCACCTTGCCCCAGCGGCCTTTGAAATCGCCCACGCCATACTGAATGCGATCGCCCACATGGCCCACGAACAAGGCGTAGAGGTCGCTCATGTTGTAGTCTTTGAGAACGTAGAAATTGGGCGTTACGACAAAGGCCGGACCATTCCGGCCAGCCGGCATCATCAGGTAGCCCTCGCCGCGCAGCTCGTGTTCGGGGAAGGGGCGGCCCGATACGCGTGTGATGCCCATGGCGACCCAGTCGCGGATCGGGCGACCCTGATCGGGACCCTCAAGCGCGCAGGACACAGACGCCGGTACGGTCACCTCGAACCCCCAATCGCGGCCGCTGACCCAACCGTGCCGCGCGAGGTAGTTTCCGATCGATGCAATCGTGTCGTCAGCCGACCCCCATATGTCGGCCCGGCCGTCTGCATTGCCGTCGGCCGCGTGGTTCAAAAAGCTGGTCGGCATGAATTGGGGCTGGCCCAACGCGCCGGCCCAGCTGCTTTTCATCGCGCGGCCGTTCACGTGACCAGCCTCGACGATCTGCAGCGCGGCGATCAGTTCGCCGGTAAAATACTCCGCGCGGGTGCTCATGAATCCCTTGGTGGCCAGCACCTGGATTGCGTCATGCCGGATCGGAACCTGCCCATAGCCGCTTTCTCGGCCCCAGACCGCAAGGATGATCCGGGCGGGAACGCCGGTCTGTTCCTCGACCCGGCGCAGCGTTTCCTCATGACGCTTGGCCATACGCCGACCGCCGGCGGCGGCACCCTGAACCGAATTTGCGTTGAAATACCGGCCGGGGGACCCGAACTCGGCTTGCCTTTGCTTTTTGGGCGTCCGCGCCGGAGAGCCCGGCGGAACAAGATCGGGCAGTTCCCAATTCAGGCGAACCCCGTCGGTTGCGCTGTAAAACGTGCGGCGCGATACACCCTGCGCCCGGGCCAACGGCCAGACCTGTTTCTGCAACCAGTCCTGAAACTGCCGCTCAACCGCGGCTCGGTCCTGCGCGATCGCCGCGCCGGAAAACGCGATCAGTCCAATCAGAATAAGCAGTAAACGCATGACACAATGACTGACCCGACCCACTGGTCAAGTCAACTCGATGGTGAGGTGGTTCCCGGCTGCCGGGGAAAAACCTTGTGAAATCTGCTGACTCTGCCGATAGTTGCACCAACCTAAGGTTTGATGAGGGCGATCCGGCGTGAGCGGAAACAGGACGATACCTGCGGTACTGACAGCGCTGATCGTGGTCGTAGTGTGGTTGGGCGCGGCGCAATCGGCTCTGGCCAGCGACAGTTTCATGGATCCTCAAGGCCCTATTGCGGCGGTCCAAAAAACACACCTGGTGCGCGCAACCGCGTTGATCCTGATCGCGGTCATTCCGGTTCTGGTTTTGGTCCCTTTGATCGCTCTGCGCTATCGCCGCCGCGCGCAAAGCCCTGCTGCCTATCGGCCAAAATGGGATTTCTCGCCCATGCTGGAAACCGCGATGTGGGGTGTGCCGGTGGTGATCGTGGCGCTGCTGTCCTTTTATCTTTGGAAAGCAACCCACCGACTGGACCCCTACGCGGCCCCGTTCGGCGATGAACCGGCCCTGCGCGTGCAGGTGGTGGGGCTGGATTGGAAATGGCTGTTCATCTACCCTGATCTGGGTATCGCGACGGTGGGTGAGTTCGGGGTACCGACAAAACGACAGGTCGCCCTGACACTGACGACGGATACGGTGATGCAGTCGTTCATGGTTCCCGCCTTGGCGGGGCAGATCTATGCCATGCCGGGGATGACGACCCAATTGCATCTCGTGGCTGATGCCCCCGGACAAATGCAGGGCGAAAACACC
Organism: Ruegeria sp. BC8; assembly: GCF_056535705.1. Taxonomy (NCBI): domain Bacteria; kingdom Pseudomonadati; phylum Pseudomonadota; class Alphaproteobacteria; order Rhodobacterales; family Roseobacteraceae; genus Ruegeria; species Ruegeria sp. BC8. Next base: position 216,088 of record NZ_JBQFIV010000002.1, read on the forward strand.
CAGTACAACGGGCGCGGCTTCACCAAGCAAAAATTCCAGACGGTCGCGATGCCGCCCCCGGACTTCGACTCGTGGGTCGAGCGTGTTCGGCAGAATGGTATCGTTCTGGACCCGGCAACCTATCGGACACTGGCCATGCGGACGGACCGGGACGAGGTTCAGGCCGCGCTTGGCACCGCGCAGATGCCGGACAATGCGCTGTATTTCCGTCTGGATGATGGCGATCTGTTCCACAGCATTCTGGGTCGGTATCACAACGGGCAACCTCTGCCGCAGGATCAGCAACCGGGAACCGCCCAATTCGGCCAGGAGGACAAGCAATGACATCTGCCGAGTCCGGTTTCTTCGGCCGTCTGAACTGGGATGCCTTCCCCATCGCCGGGCTGATCCAGGATCCCAACACGAATGAAATCGTGGCCAATGCCGCGGCGGGCGTGGTGATCGTGGGGGTGGTCGCAGTTCTGGGACTGCTCACATGGTTTCGCCTGTGGGGGCCGCTGTGGCGCGACTGGCTGACCAGCGCGGATCACAAGAAGATCGGCATCATGTATATCGTCTTTGCCATCGTCATGCTGGCGCGCGGCGTTCTGGAAGGCGTCGTGATGCGCGCCCAACAGGCGGCCGGGCCGGGCGAAGGGTTCCTGGAAGCCGAACACTTTGCCGAGCTGTTCAGCACCCACGGCACGATCATGATCTTCTTCGTCGCGGTGCCGTTCGTGTTCGGACTAGCGAATTTCCTCGTCCCGCTGATGATCGGCGCGCGCGACGTGGCCTTTCCGGTGATGAACCAGATCAGCCTGGGCCTGACGGTTTCGGCGGGGATGATGCTGATGGTCAGCCTGGTGGTGGGTGAGTTTTCCACCGGCGGATGGACGGCCTATCCGCCCTATACCGGCGCGGCCTTCAATCCGGGTGTGGGGCCGGATTACTGGATCTGGGCGATCGTGGTGTCGGGCATCGGCACCACTCTGACGGGGATCAACTTTGCCGTCACGATCTACAAGCTGCGCGCGCCGGGGATGAAGTTCATGCGGTTGCCGATGTATTGCTGGACGATCATCTGCAGTTCGATCCTGATCGTGTTCGCCATGCCGCCTTTGGGGGTGGCGGCGCTGTTGCTGGCCGCCGACCGGTATCTTGATTTCCATTTCTTCACCAATGACCTGGGCGGCAACATGATGAACTATGCCAACCTGTTCTGGCTGTTCGGTCACCCCGAGGTCTATCTGCTGGTTCTGCCCGCCTATGGCATCTATTCCGAGGTCTTCGCGACCTTTTCGGCAAAGCGCCTTTACGGCTATAACTCGCTGGTGATCGCGACCATGTCGATTGCGGTACTGTCGTTCACCGTCTGGCTGCACCATTTCTTCACCATGGGCCAAAGCGCCCTGATCAATGCGGTGTTCGGCATCGCCACGATGCTGATCGCCATTCCCACCGGCGTTAAGGTCTATGACTGGATGGCCACCCTGTATCGCGGCCGCATCCGGTTCTCGGTGCCGATGCTGTACGGGCTGGCCTTTTTGATGCTGTTCGTGATCGGCGGGCTCAGCGGGGTGATCCTGGCCAATCCGACCGTCGATTATCAGGTGCACAATACGCTGTTCCTGGTCGCGCATTTCCACAACGTGTTGCTGCCGGGTGTCCTGTTCGGCCTGCTGGCGGGCTACAACTACTGGTTTCCTAAGGCCTTCGGCTTCCGCCTGGACGAGGCCTGGGGGCGGATATCGGTCGTGCTGTGGACGGTGGGCTTCATGCTGACTTTCCTGCCGCTGTATTTCGTGGGCTTGATGGGTATGCCGCGCCGCTCCTACAGCTGGGAGGATCCGAGCTTTCATCCCTACATGATCACGGCCGTCATCGGCGCGCTGGTCATTCTGGCGGCTTTGCTTTCGGTCGTCGTGCAGCTGTGGGTCAGCATCCGGAACCGCGAACAGAGCCGCGTTCCGGTTGGCGACCCCTGGGACGCCCGCACGCTGGAATGGTCGATCCCCGCGCCGCCGCCGCCGTACAATTTCGCGATCATCCCGCATGTCACGGACCGCGACGATTTTGCCGCCGCGAAAGAGCGTGGCGAGGCCTACCCGCACCCCGACCGGTACGAGGACATCACCATGCCGCGCAACACCGGCATCGGTTTCGTGCTCTGCGTGCTCAGCGGTGTGTGGATGTTTGCGCTGGTCTGGTGGATCTGGTGGCTGGCGGCGCTGGTGACCGTGATGATGATCCTGTCGTTCATCCTGTGGACCTTTCAGACCGATACCGAAGAAGTGGTATCTGCTGAAGATGTGCGCAGGCAGCACGAGGCCTGGCTGGACCTGGTCCGCAACGCGACCCCTGTGAACCGGGATCACGAAGGTGCTCCAGAAAACACCGGGCTTGCCCGACCGGATCTGGAGGCGGCGACATGAAGCCTGCACCAACCCACAGTTACCCCGGTCTGAACCTTGGGCGGCGTCATGCCAGCGCCCACAAGGCGACCGAAGTGGTGACCTTCGGTTTCTGGGTCTTTCTGATGAGCGACCTGGTCTATTTCGGGCTGATGTTCGGCGTCTACATCACCATGATCGACGCGCAGGCCGGTGGTCCCGGCCCGCACGAGTTGTTCGATCTCTACAGCATCTTTGCCCAGACCCTGATCCTGCTGACCAGCAGCCTGACTGTTGGACTTGCCATGCTGGCGCTGAAATACAACCTGCCGCGCGGTCGGATCGTCCTGTGGTTCGGGGTTACGCTGCTGCTTGGGCTGAGTTTTCTGGTCCTCGAGATCCGCGATTTCATGTCGATGGCGGAAAAGGGCGGCATCCCGCAGCGCAGCGGCTTCCTGTCCGCTTTCTACGGGCTGGTGCCTCTGCACGGGCTGCATGTGGCTGCGGGCTGTGTGTGGCTGGTCGTTCTGGGCATTCAACTGCGGGTCATGGGGATGACCGACCTCGTGATCTCGCGCGTGGTGCGGCTGGCCCTGTTCTGGCACTTCCTTGACCTGATCTGGATCGGCATCATCACCATCGTGTATTTCGGAGGGCTGACCTATGGATAAACGGTCCGAGATGCACAGGCGTGAGCGGCGCCGGTATGTCGTCGGCTATGGCGGCTCGCTGTTGCTGACACTGATCGTGTTTGCGATCGCCTACTGGTTCGGCATCGAGACCAAGGGTGTCTATCTTGCAATTGGGCTGTTGGGTTTGGCGCAGCTAATCGTTCAACTGGTCTATTTCCTGCATATCGACCGTCGCCGCAGCAGCCGCGAAGATCTGGATTTGGTCCTGTTCTCGACGCTGGTTCTGCTTATCATCATTCTTGGAACGGTCTGGATCCTGGGCAATCTGGCAATGCGGATGCACATGCCGGGTATGTAGCGACCGGCTAGCCCATCACCCACAGTCCCAGCCACAGGGCCAGCCAGCACAGTCCGAGGCTGAGCAGGATGTTTCCACCCGCAAGGACAATCGTCCGCTCGCGCTGCAGTTCAAGAGACTGGTAGGCAAAGCTGGAGAATGTCGTGAACCCTCCGCAAAAGCCGAAAACCAGGCGCTTTTCTTCTTCGGCCATCTCCACGGGCCCGCCGAGGTACCCGATCCAAAGCCCCAACAACAGGCTGCCCAATACGTTCACGACCAGCGTCGAGACCGGGAGGTCGTGGGTGATGGCCCGCGCGACCCAGTGGCGAAGGACTGCTCCCAGTCCGCCGCCCAGCCCAAACACCGCATGCAGATACAGGTCGGTCATTCGGCCCGCCCTCCTGAGTGGCGGCGGCGTCCGATTGCCTCGCCCAGAATGGCCGCGCCCAAACCACAGATGACTTCGGCCGCCAACGGGAAGATGACCGACCAGCCGTCGGTTTCAGCGATCCGTTCCAGTTCGGCGGCAAAGGACGAAAACGTCGACAATCCGCCGCAGAAACCAACGGCCCCGAGGTGCAGAACATGGGCATGCACCCGGCCCCGTATGGCGTAGAGCCATCCCAGAATGAAACAGGCCACGACATTGATGCCGAAGGTCGATGTCAGCAACGGCATCCCCGGAATTTCCAGCGCAAACAGTTCGCGCAGGATCGACCCAGCCGCTCCTCCGACAAAGACGGCGGCGTACATCATGGGCTTCCCCGAAACTGCCGCCTGAGTTTTGGCCAAGGACGCTTCTCCGCCTGTGGGGTTTGGATTTGGATAGCGGCTGTGCCGCCCGGGTTCAACCGCCGCAACCAAGCCACCGCAAATCCGCCCGATGCTTGGGGTGGCAGTACAAAGGCTTGCAATCAAAGGGCAACCTGCCCACGATCTATCGGGACAGGCCCGATGGGGTCGGAACCAGAGGGCAGGTCATGACGTCGAATTCCGTGTGCAAGGTATTGCTGGATATTCTCGCGGATGCCGGAGGGCGCCAGATCTTCGGCGTGACGGGCGATGCGCTCAACCCCCTGCTTGAAGCCATGCGCGGGGATGGCCGGTTCGAATGGATCGGGGTCAGGCACGAGGAAAACGCAGCCTATGCAGCCTATGCCCAGGCGCATCTGACCGGCGGGATCGGGATTTGTGCCGGAACCGTCGGTCCCGGAGCGCTGCACCTGATCAATGGACTGTACAACGCCCGACGTGAGGGTGCAGGGGTCGTGGCGATCACAGGTCAGGTCGCTCATCGGGAGCGCGGGACCGGATACCACCAGGAAGTCAATCTTGAGAAAGTGTTCGAGGATGTCTGCGGCTACCAGGCCGTGATCAATTCGCCGGACCAGATGCCGCGACTGGCTCAGATCGCCGTGCAACGCGCCTTGATCAACCGCGAGGTCGTGCGGATCGAATTGCCCATAGACGTGTCCGAACAGCAGGTGCCCAGCTTGCACCAACTGCACCCGATCCTGAAAACGCCATCAACGCTGATCCCGCCCGAATCCGAAATCGACCGTGCGGCCAAGATCATCAACGCGGGCAGGAAAGTCGCTCTTTTCGCCGGCGTGGGATGCAGAGAAGCCAAAGACAAGGTTCTGGCTCTGTCCGAACGGCTGAACGCGCCGATCACGCATTCCCTCAAGGGCAAGGACATTTTTGACTATGATGATCCCAACGTGGTCGGGATGACCGGGTTGATCGGCAATCCCGGCGGGTATCATGCAGTGCGCGACTGCGATGTGCTGGTGATGCTGGGGACGGACTTCCCATACGAGTGGTTCCTGCCGGAAAACGCGAAAATCATCCAGATCGATCGCAACGTCGAACATCTGGGACGCCGCGCGCCCATCGCATCGGGATTGCTGGGAGATGTGGGCGCGACGCTGGATCTGCTCTTGCCAAAGCTGGCCGCAAAGGACGACAGGGCGTTTGCCGATCGTCAAGTCAAGCTGTGTACGAAATGGCTGGCGCAGCAAGACCGCGACTCCAGTCTCGAGCGCGACACCGAGCCACTCCACCCGCAGCTATTCGCGCGGCAGGTCTCCGACAAGGCTGCCGATGACGCGATATTTGCAATGGATATCGGCGAATGCACGGTCTGGGTGGCGCGTCAGACCCGGATGAAAGGCGGACGGCGCATGGTGGGGTCGTTCAACCATTCGTCACTGGGGTCCGGGTTGCCTTCGGCGTTGGGAGCCGCCGCGCTGGATCCGCAGCGCGAGGTTTGGGCGTTCTGCGGGGACGGCGGTTTTGGCATGTCCATGCAGGATTTCGTGACTGCCGTGCGATACGAGTGGCCCATCAAGGTGCTGGTCTTCAACAACCAGACGCTCGGCTTCGTGAAGATGGAGATGGAGGTGGCGGGTTATCCGCTGAACCCCGCTGCTACCGATCTGGTGAACCCGGACTTTGCGGAATACGCGAGGGTTTGCGGTGGGGATGGGGTCCGTGTGGAACATGCGGCTGACATCCCCGAGGCCGTCGCGCGGGCCAAAGCCAGCCGAAAGCCATTCATCATCGATGCCATGGTCACACCCGGCGAGTTGGTCATGCCTCCGCATATCGATACCAAGATGGCCTGGGGTTTCGGCATGTCGAAACTGAAAGAAGGCATCCTGCTGGCCAAGGGTGAACACGCGCAGTGGGACAACTGGGTCAAGGAACTCAAGGCCAACCTCTGACCGGTTGGCCCAAGGGAGAGCAAGATGATCGTACGTCGAATATATTATGTCGTGACCTATGTGGTTCTGCCTTTGACCGTGGTCTGGGGTTTGTACTGGCCTCCGGCATTCTGGCTGCTGATTTTGCTGGTCCCTTACGCGTTGGTCGGGCTGTACGACATGCTGACCACCAAACACAACGTACTGAACAACTATCCGGTTCTGGGCCATTTCCGGTATATGCTGGAGTTCGTCAGCCCGGAAATCCGCCAGTATTTCGTGGAAACCAACGAAAGCGGGCGGCCCTTCAATAGGATCATTCGCGCGCTGGTGTATTCACGAGCAAAGGGACAGGTCGACACTCAGGCCTTTGGAACCCAGTACGATATCACCGAAGTCGGGTATCACCGGGCCAACCATTCGCTTGCGCCCAAGGACGTTCCGGAAAGCGAAGAGCGTGTGATGCTGGGCGGTCCTCAGTGTGAAAAGCCCTATCTCGCATCCCGGCTGAACGTTTCAGCGATGAGCTTCGGAGCACTCAGCGCCAACGCAATCCGCGCCCTGAACGGCGGGGCCAAGGATGGCGGTTTCGCACACAACACGGGCGAGGGCGGGCTATCGCCGCACCATCTTGCCGAAGGCGGCGATATCATCTGGCAGATTGGCACCGGATACTTCGGTTGTCGGACGGCAGAGGGCGGCTTTGACAAGGACAAGTTCGCCCAGAATGCCCAGAAGGATGTCGTGAAGGCGATTGAGATCAAACTGTCCCAAGGCGCGAAACCGTCCCATGGCGGTGTTCTGCCGGCGGCCAAGGTCGATGAAGAGATCGCTCTTATTCGTGGCGTACCCGTGCATCAGGATGTGATTTCGCCACCCATTCACTCGGCCTTTGACGGGCCAACGGGCCTTATGCATTTTCTGCAGCACCTGCGCGAAATGTCCGGGGGCAAACCGGTCGGGTTCAAGCTGTGCATCGGCAACCGGTCCGAGTTCATGGGGATCTGCAAGGCCATGCTGGAAACGGGCATTCTGCCCGATTTCATCACCGTGGACGGGGCCGAGGGCGGGACCGGCGCTGCGCCTGTGGAATTTACCAACCGTTTGGGCGTACCGTTGAACGAAGGGCTGATCTTCGTGAACAACTGCCTGCGCGGAGTAGGCTTGCGGGACAAGATCCGGGTGATCTGTTCAGGCAAAGTGGCAACCGGCTATGACATGATTGAGAAATTCGCGCTTGGGGCCGACATGTGCAATGCGGCGCGGGCGATGATGTTCGCCGTGGGCTGTATTCAGGCCCTGCATTGCAATACGAACCGCTGCCCGTCAGGCGTCGCAACACAGGATCCCATTCGCGGCCGCGCGGTCAACGTGCCGCAGAAACGCAAGCGGGTTCACCGCTTTCATGACGCCACCCTGGAAAGTTTTCGCGAAATACTGGGTGCAATGGGGAAAGAGCGCGTATCTGACCTCGGCCCATCCGATATCTACCGCCGAATTGCCAACGAGCGCGAGTGCTCATACGCGGAACTTTACACCTTTATCGAGCCAGGTGCCTTGTTGAAAGATTCAGTGCCGCAGGAATTTGCAGCGGATTGGCAGAAGGCGTCGGCCAGCCATTTCTGATTTTTTTCTCGAATGGTCCAAGGATCCGCTCCTGTCCTGCGTCTGAATAGTCAGAATGAGCAAACAGACATCGGATGAAGAATTGGCCCATGGGGCCGCCAACGGGGACGCGGAAGCGTTCGCGACGCTGCTTTGGCGGCACTATGACCGCGTGTTCCGGCTGGCCTTTCGGCTGACCGGCAGCGCCGAGGTCGCCGAAGATCTGACGCAGGACATATGTGCCGCCTTGCCCGCCAAAATTGTCGGCTTTCGAGCGAGTTCAAAGTTCACGACCTGGCTGTATCGGGTCGTCTGCAACGCGGCACACGATGCGCGGCGTCGAACGGCCAGCCGAAACCGTGCAGCAATCGGCTGGGGCGATGTGGAAAAGATGCGGCGCGCCGAAGCCGTCGAGACGGCCGAGGCCCTGTCATGGCTGCAACGGGCCATGCAGAGCTTGCCCGAAGATCTGCGTCAGACACTGGCGCTGACGCTGGATGATGAAATGACCCATGCACAGGCCGCCGACGTGCTGGGCGTGTCCGAGGGCACGGTCTCATGGCGCCTGTCCGAAGCCCGAAAGCGCCTGCGCGCGATCAAACAAGAGGAGCTTGCCCAATGAGTGATGAGCTCGATGATCTGAAAACACTGATGGATGCCGCAACGCCTGCAGCAGATGAAAAGCGGCGGGCCGTCAATTTGGAGCTGGCCAGAAAAAACTTTGCTGATCTCCAAGGATCCCGACCCGGTACGCGTCCCAATGTCAAGCGAGGCCCGTTGGCCCGCGTGACAGAAGGAACCAAAGCCATGTTGAATGCAATTTCGACCCGCGGCACGCTGGCCGCTTCAACAGCCATCGCTGCCGTGGCACTGATCATGATCGTGCCGCAGACACGGGACGGTGTGCTGTCCCCCAGGTTCGGTACCGAGACCCGGGTGATCGGCCAGCCGCAGGCGGTTCGGCCAACCGGTCGATCAGACGCTGAAACGGCCGAGATGGATCTCGAGGAACCCGTTGTCGAAGCGCCGATGGTTGTGGATGAAGCCCGGGAACCTCTGGCAAAACGCAGCCTTCTCTCGCAAGGCCGCCTCGCCGACAGCACAGTGGCCCCTTCGGTTTCGAGCGACGCTTTTCACCCGCCAGCGCGACCCGAGCAGTCGTCCGAAGAATTTGCAAACGCCGAAACCAACTCACTCAAGGTCACCGCGGAAGAACCGATTTCGACGTTTTCGATAGATGTCGATACCGCATCTTACGCCATCGTCAGGTCCTCGCTTTTGGCTGGTCACTTGCCCCCGCGTGACGCGGTGCGGATTGAAGAAATGGTAAACTATTTTCCCTATTCCTATCCGGCGCCGGACGGCGCGGTGCCGTTTCAGCCAAGCATCACGGTCATGCCCAGCCCCTGGAATACCGGTACTCGACTGGTCCATATTGGCATTCAGGGAACGCTTCCGGTGATCGAGGAGCGTCCGGCGCTCAATCTTGTCTTTCTCATCGACACCTCGGGCTCGATGCAGGACGCCAACAAGTTGCCCTTGTTGAAACAGTCCCTGCGCCTGATGTTGCCCGAGTTGCGACCCGAGGATCAGGTGTCGATCGTGACCTATGCCGGCAGTGCGGGCCAGGTTCTGGAGCCGACATCTGCAGCCGATCAGGCCAAGATCCTGCGGGCGCTCGAACACTTGGACGCGGGCGGATCCACAGCGGGACAAGCCGGGCTTCAGCAAGCCTATCAGGTTGCTGCAGACATGGCCGCCGAGGGCGAGGTGACGCGAGTCATTCTGGCCACGGACGGGGATTTCAACGTTGGCCTGTCCGATCCCGAAGCTCTCAAGGAGTTTATCTCTGACAAGCGCGACAGCGGAACATATCTGAGCGTTCTGGGTTTCGGGCGCGGTAACCTTGATGACGCGACGATGCAGGCCCTGGCCCAGAACGGAAACGGACAGGCGGCTTACATCGACACGCTGGGTGAGGCCCGCAAAGTGCTGGTTGACCAACTGACCGGTGCGCTGTTTCCGATTGCCAACGACGTCAAGATTCAGGTCGAATTCAACCCTGCCCAAATCGCCGAATACCGCCTGATCGGATACGAAACCCGCGCTTTGCGCCGCGAGGACTTTTTGAATGACACTGTTGATGCGGGCGACATAGGTGCTGGCCACAGCGTGACCGCGATTTACGAAGTCACGCCGGTCGGCTCCAACGCAATTCGCAATGCACCGCTACGGTATGGAAACACCGCCCCCGCTTCGGGCAGTGATGAAATCGGCTATTTCAAGCTGCGGTACAAAACACCCGGCGACACGCGCAGCCAGTTGATCGAGCAACCGATCTTGGACGGGCAGGGCCGCCAGACGGACGACGTGAGGTTTTCCGTCGCGATTGCAGGTTTCGGCCAGTTGTTGCGCGGCGGCACTTACCTGTCCGACTGGAGCTATGATGATGCAATCGCGATGGGCAACACGGCCCGTGGGGCCGATCCTTTCGGGTACCGGACCGAAGCCGTGACCCTGATGCGTCTGGCGCAATCCCTGTCAAAATAAAGGGTGGGCAATCCGTGTCAGTTCAACGACGGGCGCGGATTGTTGGCAGCGTGCGAATGAATCTTCCGCACGCTCCACTCAACTGCGTCGCGCATGGTTTTGCCCAAGGCGGTGTCAAAAGCCGTAACAAGATCCGGCGTCTCGTCGCTGGTCGAGACAACGGCTTCCTGGAACGAGCTTGAAGCGATGATCTTGTCTTCGAACTCGTCGATGATCTTGATGTTCATTCGCACTTCGATCTTTACGGTTTTCGAGTTTTCGGTTTCTCCGACGACAATCCCCTGGAACTCGCGCAGGTCCGGAACGATGACATAGTCGGCGCGCAGGCCGACCGTCGAACGGCCCACGGCGGCGACGCGACCGCTGTTTTCAAAGCTTTCGACCATCAACGCCTGAACGATCAAAGGTGCTCGGTCCACCCACCGGGCACGCGGCAGATACTGAACCTGCAGGGGCGTCGGCTGCACGGCAATCTGGTCGGTGTTCACCGCAGCGGTGGCAGTGGGTTCCTGGATGACGATCTGTTTCTGCACCCGGGGCAAAGACTGCGAGAACGTGCTCTTGGGGGTCAGCAGATACAGGTCGTTCGGTTTCGAGGCCTGTTTCAACGTGCCAAGACCGGCACATCCGCCCAGCGTCGTGATTGCAAGGGTCAGAAGAAGGGGCCTGATCATTGACGGAACTCCGATGCTTGGGTGCCCAGAAGGAAACGCGCGGGGTCGCGCTCGACCTTGTCGACAAGACGGTCCAGGCTGATGACAAGGCGTTGGGATTCTTCCACGAAACGAACGAATTGAGGCAGTCCGACCCGCAGGAAGTCTGAAACCTGCCGGCGGTTTTGTTGAACGATGCCGTCGATCGTTCCCAACAGGTCCGATGCCGATTGCGACGCGCTCAGAACGTCCGCTGAAATCTGGTCGATCTTGTCGGTCACGTTCGTTACCGTTTCGGCCACTTTGGTGGCGGCGTTTCGGATGTCGTCAACAACCTGTGCGACATCTTCGTCCATCACGCGATTGGCCGAGTCGAACGCGCGTTCTGCGGATGCCAGAGTTCCTTTCGCCGTATCCATGGCCGAGGTCACCGAGTCGAGCGTTTGGTTGGCGTTTGCAAACGTGTTGTTCACTGTTGCCATGGTGACCGCGGCTTCATCCGACAGCCCGATCAGGCGGTCCGCGAGTTGCGACCCGCGCTCGATGAAGGGGCGGACGTCGTCTTCGATGACCTTGTTGGCCGTGGCCAGCGTCTGGTTCGCGCTGTCCAGTGCGGTTTTTGCCGATTCCGAGGCCGTTTTGATGCTGTTCAGCGTATCAGTTCCGGTGGTCAGCGTGGTTTCTGCGGTATCGGCCAACTGATCCAGGCGTTTGGTGAAGGCCCCGATGTCCTTTGCCGCGCCGCCCAGATCGCTGGACAGGGATTCAAAATCGTTCAGGGTCTTGTCCAGCCGGCCCGAGGCCGAAGCCAGGTTGTCGAGGATATCCGACACGGCTTTGCGATTGTTGTCATCCACCACTGCGTTCAGGTTCTCCAGCAAGGTCACCGCCTCGTCCAGGACCTTGGGTGCGCCTTCGAACAGGGATTGGATGGCGCTGCGCTTGCTTTTGATGACACTGTTCTGCGGCAACCTCTCGGCATCGGGCGACCCGCCCGACAGCTCGACATAGCTGACGCCGGTCACCCCCAGCGACTGTAACTGTGCGATCGTGTCCGTGGTCACCGGAATGCCTGCATCAACCTCAAGCCGGACCCTTACTTTGGACGGGTCATCGTCATCCAGGTCCAGCGAAATCACCTGTCCCACCGGCAGACCGTTATAGCTGACGCCACCGGCGGCTGACAGGCCCGATACGTTGTCGAACAGCACGTCATAATACGCGTATTGGCGCGTGACTTCGAACTTGGCCAGCCACAGGAAGAAGCCGAACGCGCTGAGGATGCCCGCAAGTGTAAACGCGCCGATCAGGATATAGTTCGCCCGGGTTTCCATCGCCTCTACCTGTCCTGCCCCTTCTGTTGCGCCGCGCGGGCCCGGGGGCCTGTGAAGTACTCTTGCACCCAAGGGTGGTCGACCTTGGTCATGTCTTCAATCGGACCTTCCACCAGCACGCGCTTTTCTGCAAGAACCGCAACGCGGTCGCAGATCGCGTACAGGCTGTCCAGGTCATGTGTTACCATGAAAACGGTCAATCCCAAGGCCTGTTGCAATTCTCCGATCAATTCGTCGTAGGCCGCGGCGCCGATGGGATCCAGCCCGGCGGTGGGCTCGTCTAGAAACACGATCTCGGGATCCAATGCCAATGCTCGGGCCAGCGCGGCCCGCTTGCGCATCCCGCCTGACAGCTCTGACGGGAACTTGCCGCAACTCAACTGTGGCAGCCCCACAAGGCTGATCTTGAGGCTGCCGAGCGCCCGCATCAAGCTCTCGCTCAGGCCGGTGTGTTCGCGCAACGGGGCCATGACGTTCTGAAGCACGGTCAGAGAGGAAAACAGTGCCCCGTCCTGAAAGGCGACGCCCCAGCGTTTCTCGATGCGGCGTCGGTCGGCCTCGGGGCCGTTCAGCACGTCGACACCCAAAACTTCGATACTGCCTGCCGCGGGTTTGTTCAGCCCGACGATGGTGCGCAGAAGGACGGACTTGCCGGTCCCGGACCCGCCGACAATGCCCAGCACTTCGCCGCGCCAGACATCCAGGTTCAGGTCGTCATGCACCACCTGCGGACCGAACTGGTTGCGCAGATTGCGCACACGGATCACCGCTTCGCGTTGCGCGTCCAGCTTGGCGGTCGATGTCTGAGCGGATCCATCCATGTCAGACACCGATCTCGGAGAAGAAAATGGAAAACAGCGCGTCGATGGCAATTACCATGAAAATCGACTGAACAACCGACGCGGTGGTGCGTTGGCCGACGCTTTGGGCGGAACCCTTGACCTGCATTGCCTGCCAACAGGCGATCACCCCGATGACCATGGCAAAGAAAGGCGCCTTGATCAGCCCAACCGCCAGATGCCAGACGCTGGTGTTTTCCTTCAGGCGCGTAATGAACATTCCGGGGCTGACGCCCAGATCGATCCAGCTCATCAGGGCGCCGCCAAAAAGGCCTGCGATGTCGGCCACGAAGCCCAGGATCGGCAGCATGATAAGCAGTGCAAGAACCCGTGGAATGACGAGCACCTCGATCGGGTCCAGACCCAATGTGCGCATGGCGTCGATTTCTTCCTGCACTTTCATCGAGCCGATCGAGGCCGTGAAGGCCGAGCCGGATCGACCAGCCACGATGATGGCGGTCAGCAGGATACCCAGCTCGCGCAGTACCGAGATCGAGATCAGCTCGACCACGAAAATTTCCGCGCCGAACTGTTTTAACTGGGTGGCCCCCTGAAAAGCCAGAACCACGCCGATCAGAAATCCCATCAACGCCACGATGGGCAGGGCCTTGAACCCGGTTTCCTCCATCTGGGACACGACCGCGGCGCGGCGCAGGCGCCACGGCTTGATCATCGTACGGCCCAGCCGGTGCAGGGTCAGGCCCAGAAAGCCGAGGATCGACATGGTGTCGCGCCCGGCGCCCACCGTTGATTGGCCCAGGCTCTCAAGCCAAGGCATGAAGCCTTTTGGTGGGGCTTCGGCGGGAATGTCCTTGGGAATGTTGTCCGAGACGGTTTCCAGCAGCGCGGAATGTGCCGGTTTCAACCCGTCGAAAGCCACGGTCGCCCCCATGGCTGCGCAGCGGTTTTTCAGGTCCGCGATCAGCCACGCGCCGCCGGTGTCCAGCGCATCGATTTCGGACATGTCGACCGTCACATGCGCCGCATCCGGGCGGGTGGCGCGAAAGGCGTCTTCGACGGCGCTCAACGACTGTGTCAGCATTTCGCCAGACACAATCACGCGCGCTGTACCGCCTTCCTGTTCGACTGCGATCGAGGGTTTCGTCATGCCGGTATCAGACGGGAAACCGTTCCGGGCCGCAATGGCTTTGTTCAACCGGGCGGCGATTTGGGTGCGGGGGTTACCGGTTTGCACGGCCCGGGTCGCCCAAGGGGCGAGAATTGGCGCAAAACCGGTTGCCTGCCCGAGGGAACCCCGACACAGTCCGCACCGTCGAACACCAGTTTTTCAATGGGAATCACGGCATGAGCCAAGCAGGAAACGTTCTTTTCATCATCATCGACCAATTGCGGGCCGATTGTCTGCGCGGTGCTCTGGCTGATCATGTCAACCTGCCCAATCTGCGCGCCTTCATGGACGAGGCCGTTTCGTTCGACCGGCATTTTTCCGTAACCAATCCCTGCGGGCCGTCCCGGGCCTCGATCCTGACCGGGCAATATGCGATGAACCATCGTTCGGTCCGCAATGGCACGCCGCTGCGCCATGACACGCCAAACATCGCGACCGAGATGCGAAAAGCCGGCTATCTGCCGATGCTGTTCGGCTATACGGACACCTCGGCCGATCCACGGGTTCATCATCCGAATGATCCGTCGGTGAAGACCTACGAAAACCCGATGCACGGGTTTCACGAAGTGCTCGAAATGCGCCTTGAGGAGTCCTATCCTTGGCGGTCCTACTTGATGCGCCGGGGATACGAGTTTGAAGACTACTGGGATCTCTACAAGCCGGTTTCGCCGGATGGGTCGGCCCCAAAATTGAACGACCCGGCCCTCTACAAGGCCGAGGACAGCGACACCGCATTTCTGACCAACGGTTTTCTGGACGGAATTGCCGCCTATCGGAACTCGGGATGGTTCGCGCATTTGACGTATATCCGTCCGCATCCGCCACTGGTGGCCCCCGCGCCCTACAACCGGATGTACGATCCCAACGCGTTGCCTTTGCCAACCCGTCTGCCCGGCCCCGAGGACGAAAAGGCCATACACCCGTTCTTTGGACCCGCTCTGGACTCGAATACTCCAAACGACTGCGTGCAAGGTTTTGCCGAGGTGGAGCCGAGGGATGAGAACACGCAGACCCTGCGGGCCGTCTATCTTGGATTGGCAACTGAGGTTGACCATCATATCGGCCGGGTCATCCGCTTTCTCAAGGACAGTGGCCAGTACGATGACACACTGTTGGTGATCACCGCGGATCATGGCGAGATGCTGGGCGATCATTTTTCCTGGGGCAAAATGTCGGTATATGACGCGGCTTACCACACGCCGCTGATCATTCGCATGCCTGGCAACGCTCAGATGGCCGGCCAGCGTGTCGAAGTGCCGACCGAGTCAATTGATGTCGCACCCACGATCCTGGACTGGGTTGGGAAAGAGATCCCGAACTCGATGGATGGTCGATCCTTGTTGCCGCTGCTGCGTGGTGCCGTGCCACAGGACTGGCGCCGGTATTCCTTCAGTGAGCTGGACTTTGCCGATCCGCTGACGCCCACTCAGTTTCAGAGGGAACTAGGGACGGGTAACAGCGACTCGTGTCTGGGCATCCTGCGTGACGAACGCTTTACCCTGGTCGAGTTTGCAGCCGACCTGCCGCCGTTGTTGTTCGACCACCATGGTCGGGGCGAGGCCGAGAATGTCGCCGCAAACCCTGAATACGCAGCTGATTTGGCGCGGCTTGGTCGTGAAATGCTGCGCCACCGGATGCGGAACATGGATCATTCCCTGTCCCTGCATTCCGTGACATCGCAGGGGCCGAAATCAGTGCGGAGGTTCGATTGATCCAGGCGGTTGCCGACGATTTTACTAACCTGTGCCGCCGCTGGCGGACACAGTTCCGCGCGGCTCGGACGCCAAACAAATTCAGATAATTCAATGGACAAACGGTTTCCGTGGGGTATCGTGACCTTGGAAATTCCCGCGCTGATCGCACTCGTCCGGGCCTCCGGACAACTGACGTTCAGGGTGGACTGAGCGACGCAACAAACCCGAAAGGCGCAGTATGGTCGATTGGCTGGTGAATATCCTGCAAACCTATCCGGAACTGGCTGTCTTCCTCGCCATCGGCATCGGGTTTTTGGTCGGACCAATCAAGGTCATGGGGTTCAGTCTGGGTTCGGTAACGGGCACCCTGTTGGCGGCCGTCGTGATCGGGCAGGCACAGATCAGTATTGATTCAGCGGTGAAGTCCACCTTCTTCATCCTGTTCATCTTCGCAGTTGGTTACGGCGTTGGGCCGCAGTTCATTCGCGGTCTCCAGGTCGACGGCGCGCGCGAGGTGCTTTTTGCGCTGAGCGTCCTCGCCCTGTGTCTGATCGTGCCGGTCGTGTCGGCCAAGATCGCCGGGCTCGAGCTTGGCTACGCCGCGGGCCTGTATGCCGGCTCGCAAACGATTTCGGCGGCGATCGGAGTGGCGACCGACCAGATCAACCAGTTGGGTTTGTCGGCCGAGCAGGCCAAAACCTATTCCAACCAGATCCCAGTCGCCTATGCGGTGACTTATATCTACGGCACGATCGGGTCGGCGATCATTCTGGCCAAGATCGGCCCGCGCCTGATCGGTGTCGATCTGGTGGCAGCTTGCAAGGAATACGAGGCCAAGCTGAGTGGCGGCGAGGATGTCGAGACCGGAGGCGGCATCGTTTCGGCCTATCGCGCGATCGAGGCGCGCGCCTTTGAAATTCCCGAAGGCAGCGAATTGCTCGGCCAGCCGGTCAAGGACCTGTTGCCCGGCGTCCGCGTCTATGCCGAACGCCTCAGCCGCGGCGGCAAGATCGTCGAGGTTGACGCGGACACGGTGCTGCAAGCGGGTGATGTCGTGATGTTCTCAGGCCGGCGCGGTGATCTTGTCGGAGCACTGGAACCCAGCCTCAAAGAAGCGGATGCACCCGAGCTGCTGAGTATCCCATCGGAAAAACTGGATGTTTTGATCACAAGCAAGGACGTGCACGGCAAGACATTGGATGACCTCAGCAAGATGCCTCAGGCCCGTGGCGTGTATGTGTCGAAGCTGACGCGCAACATGATTGATCTGCCGCTGCTGCCGGGCACGGTTCTGCATCGCGGTGACATTCTGACCATTCTGGGCAGCAAGCGACATGTCGAGGCGGCCATCGCCGAAATCGGGTACGCCGACCGGCCCGTTGACACGACCGATCTGGCCTTTGTGGGATGGGGGATTTTCATCGGGGGTGTCATCGGCACGCTTGCAATTACAATGGGCGGTTTTCCGATCAGCCTGTCGACCACTGGTGGCGCGTTGCTGGCCGGGCTGCTGCTGGGGTGGTTGCGCACCGTTCACCCGACCTTCGGTCGCATTCCCGCACCGTCGCTGTGGTTGATGAATACGCTGGGCTTGAATGTCTTCATCGCGGTCATCGGGATATCGGCCGGGCCCGGTTTCGTGGCCGGTTTGCAGCAGGCAGGCATCGCGCTGTTGTTATGGGGTATCGTGGCCACGTCTTTGCCGATGATTTTCTCGGTTTATGTCGGGCATTACATATTCAAGTTTCACCCCGCCATCCTGTTTGGCGCCTGCGCGGGCGCCCGCACCACGACGGCTGCGCTCGGCATGATCCAGGAGGCCGCGCAAAGCCGGATTCCGGCCCTGGGCTACGGCATGCCCTACGCGATCGGAAACACCCTGCTGACGATATTCGGGATGGTCGTCGTTTTGATCCTGAGTTGATTTGGAAAGGTCTTGAGACATGGACAGATTGAAGCTGCACGATTACGAAGCCCTCAGCCCCTTTCAGATCAAGGACGAGCTGATCAAGCTGGCCTCGGTCGAGGCGCGCAAATCCAACAGCGCCTTTTTGAATGCCGGCCGGGGCAATCCCAATTGGGTCGCCACCCGCCCGCGTGAAGCGTTCTTTGCGCTTGGCCAGTTTGCGGTGACCGAGTCGCGCCGCGTCATGAATCATCCGGCGGGTCTGGGGGGGATGCCGGCAATGGCAGGTTGCCATGACCGTCTGTTGGAGTGGGGCCGGGCCAATTCCGAGATGCCGGGCGCCGACACGCTTTTGGATGTGGTCGACCACGCCATCCGGGCCTTTGGTTTCGACGCTGACGAATTCGTGCACGAACTGACGGACTCGATCATCGGCGACAACTACCCTGTTCCCGACCGTATTCTTAAGCACAACGCCGCCATCGCCCATGAATACCTGATGTGGGCCATGTGTGCCGGGCACCGTCCCGATGCGCAGTTCGACCTGTTTGCGGTGGAAGGCGGCACGGCGGCCATGTGCTATATCTTCAAATCGCTCAAGGCCAACCGGCTGTTGAACCCGGGCGACACGATCGCCCTGTGCACGCCGATCTTCACGCCCTACCTCGAAATGCCCGAACTTGAGGATTACAGCCTCGAGTCCGTTCACGTGGAAACAGACGAGGAAGATGGGTTCCAACTGACCGATGCTGCAGTCGAAAAGCTGAAGGACCCCAAGGTCAAGGCCTTCTTTCTGGTCAATCCGGGCAATCCGTCGTCGGTGGCCCTTAACGATGCTTGTCTGCGCAAACTCGCGGATTTGGTCGAGAACCACAGGCCGGACCTGATTATCCTGACCGATGATGTGTACGGCACTTTCGTACATGATTTCACCTCGGTCATGGGCTACATGCCCCGCAACACGATCGGTGTTTATTCCTATTCGAAATATTTCGGCTGCACCGGTTGGCGGCTCGGCGTGATCGCCGTCGCGCAGGATAATATCTTTGACGAAAAGCTCGCCGCGCACCCGGCCGAGATCAAGCAGAAGCTCGAGAAGCGTTACGGCACGCTCAGCCTGCACCCCAGCGAGATCAAATTCGTCGACAGGCTGGTGGCCGACAGCCGGGATGTGGCTCTGAACCACACTGCCGGATTGTCCCTGCCGCAGCAGGTCATGATGACGTTGTTCTCGCTCTGCGAGCTGGTCGACACAAAGAAAGCCTATCAGACCGCCTGTATCGAACTGGTGCATCGACGGTTCCACCTGCTGACCGAAGCATTGGGGATCGAGGTCCAGCCGGGCGATCACTACGATGCCTACTACGGCATCATCGACTTCGAATTCTGGCTGCGCAAATACGTCGGCGAAGAGGTCGTGGACTGGATCAAGAAGAACGTCCACCCGTTGGACATCGCGTTCAAACTGGCCGAGGACTACGGGATCGTGCTGCTGAACGGCAGCGGTTTCGATGCGCCGAACTGGTCCGCGCGGGTATCGTTCGCCAATTTGCCGGACGAGGCGTACACCCAGATCGGCCGCGCTGTCCGTTCGGTCGCGCGCGGTTATGTGCAGGCCTATCGGGCAGCGAACAACAAGCCACTTCACGGTTGAATCACCGTTAGCGGTCACGGTCATTTTCTGCGCCTGTGACATCGCGGATGTTGCGTTTTTCGGCTTTATTGATAAACCCGGGTAAATCTGAATCATCGGGAAAAATTATCTATAAAATGTCGGCTACATCGAACACCTGGACCCGCGAAACCGCTCAGGCCATCTATGACCTGCCGCTGATGGATCTTCTGTATCGGGCGCAGACCGTACATCGCGAGAATTTTGACCCCAACAAGGTGCAGATGTCGCGGCTTCTGTCGATCAAGACCGGCGGCTGCGCCGAGGATTGCGCCTATTGCTCGCAATCCGCGCGCAACGGCTCCAAGCTGAGCGCCTCGAAACTGATTGAGGTCGAGCGCGTTCTGGCCGAGGCCCGCAAGGCGCGCGAGTCCGGCTCGACCCGGTTCTGCATGGGCGCCGCCTGGCGTGAGCCGAAGGCGCGCGACATGGATGCGCTGGTGGCGATGATTCAGGGCGTCAAGGCGATGGGCATGGAAACCTGCATGACGCTGGGCATGCTGGACGACACCCAGGTGGTGCAGCTGCGTGATGCCGGGCTGGATTATTACAACCACAACATCGACACGTCCGAGCGTTACTACCCCGAGGTCATCACGACACGTACCTTCGCTGACCGGATCGACACGCTGAACCGCGTGCGCGAGGCGGGGATGAAGGTCTGCTCGGGCGGGATTCTGGGCATGGGCGAAAACGGCGAGGACCGGATCGACATGCTGGTGACGCTGGCCAACCTGCCCGAGGCGCCGGACTCGGTTCCGATCAACATGCTGATGCCGCAGGCCGACACCCCGCTGGCTGACGCCAAGCCGATCGACCCGATCGATTTCGTGCGCATCATCGCGCTGGCTCGGATCATGATGCCGAAATCCCATGTCCGCCTGTCCGCTGGCCGCAGCGACATGAGCGACGAGATGCAGGCCATGTGCTTCTTTGCCGGTGCCAACTCGATCTTTGCTGGCGACACGCTGCTGACCGCCGAGAACCCCGAGGAAAGCAAGGACGCGATCCTGTTCGCCAAGCTGGGCATCCAGCCGATGGAGGCGGAGTCCGAGGCCCGCGTGGACGCGGCCGAATGACAGCGACCGCAAGGCTGGGCAATGCGCTGAAGGTGCTGGAAACGCGCCATCGGCTGCGCAGGCTTGCGCCCCGCACGGGGCTGGATTTCGCGTCCAACGACTATCTGGGTCTGGCCGGGTCCGACGTTCTGAAACGTGCGGCGCAGGACGCGCTGGACCGGGGCGTTCCGCTGGGCTCGGGCGGGTCGCGCTTGCTGCGCGGCAACCACCCCGAGCACGAGGCGCTGGAAGCCGAGGCCGCCGCCTTTTTCGGCGCCGAGGCGGCGCTGTACATGGGCGGCGGGTTTCAGGCCAATCAAGCCATTTTCTCGGCTCTTCCCGCGGCCGGGGATCTGATCCTGCATGACGAGTTGGTCCACGCCAGCGCGCATGAAGGGATGCGCCTGGGTCGGGCCGAGACCCGTGGTTTTGCGCATAACGACATTTCGACGGCGCGCGCGGTGCTGGCCGACTGGCGCGCGCAAGGCGGCACGGGCCAGGTCTGGATCGCGGTCGAAAGCGTCTATTCAATGGAGGGCGATCTGGCCCCGTTGACCGCCCTGGCCGAACTGGCCCGAGCCGAGCAGGCAGTACTGGTGGTGGACGAGGCCCACGCCACGGGCGTCTTCGGCCCGAACGGGCAGGGACTGGCCCATGGGTTGGACGCCGAGACGTTGACCCTGCACACCTGCGGCAAGGGGCTGGGCGCCAGCGGCGGGCTGATCTGCGGACCGCGTGAAATGATCGACACCCTGATCAACCGGGCACGGCCGTTCATCTTTGCGACGGCCCCGTCGCCGTTGGACGCCGCAATCGTGCGGGGCGCGCTGCGGGCCGTCGGACAGGACCCAGGCCTGACTTTGGCCGCGCGCGACCGGATGGCTCATGCCCACGCCGAGGCCGCGCGCCTGTGCGGTCTGACCGGATTTCTCAGCCAGATCATGCCCGTCATCGTGGGCGAGGACGCGGCCACGATGGATCGCGCGGCGAAGCTCCAACAGATGGGGTTTGACGTGCGCGGCATCCGCCCGCCCACCGTGCCGCGCGGCAGCTCGCGGCTGCGGGTCTCGATCACCGGCAACGTGGACGCACAGGACATCACGGCGGTGTTTCAGGCCATCGCCGAACAACAGGCAGGACCCGCATGACCACAGTGATCGTGACCGGAACCGACACCGGCGTCGGCAAAACCGTGTTTTCCGCCGGGCTGACCGCGGCCCTTGGGGCGCAGTACTGGAAACCCGTGCAATCGGGGCTTGAGGAGGAGACCGACAGCCAGATCGTGGCGCGCCTGTCCGGCCAACCGGTCCTGCCCGAGGCCTATCTGCTGGATCTGCCCGCCTCGCCGCACCTGTCGGCCGAGGCCGAGGGGGTCGAGATCGACCTCGATCGGCTGACCCTGCCGCAGACCGATGGCCCGCTGGTGGTCGAAGGGGCAGGGGGCGTCATGGTGCCTTTGACCCGGCAGGCCTATTACCTTGACCTGTTTGCCCGCTGGCAGGCGCCGGTGATCCTGGTGGCCCGGACGGCCCTGGGCACGATCAACCACACGACCCTGTCTCTGATGGCGCTGCGCGGCGCCGGTTGCCCGGTGGTGGGCGTGGCGTTCATCGGAGACGCGGAATCCGATGTTGAACAGACCATCATCCAAATGTCGGACGTTCCCCATCTGGGTCGTTTGGGTCGGATAGAAGACCTAAATCGCGACACCCTGCGCCACGCCTTCAAAGAGATCGACATGGACACGATCCGAGGTGCCCTGTGACCCCGCTGGAATTTGACGCCCGCCACCTGTGGCACCCCTACACGAACGTGGCCGATCCGGGCCCGATGCACCTGATCGACCGGGCCGAGGGCGTGTATCTGTACCGCGAGGACGGGGTGGAGATGATCGACGCCATGTCCTCGTGGTGGTGCGCCATCCATGGACACCGTCACCCGGCGATCACCGCCGCCATGCAGCAACAGCTGGACCGGATGCCCCATGTCATGTTCGGCGGTCTGACCCACCGGCCCGCCATTGATTTGGGCCGCAAGATGGTGGCCCTGCTGCCCGACGGGCTGGACCGGATCTTCTATTGCGACAGCGGCTCGGTCTCGATCGAGGTGGCGATGAAGATGGCGGTGCAGTTCCAGATGGCCCATGGCCGCACCGACAAGGTCGAGTTCGCCACGATCCGCGGTGGCTATCACGGCGACACCTGGAAGGCGATGAGCGTCTGCGACCCCGTCAACGGCATGCACGGGCTGTTCCGCGGCGCGCTGTCGATCCAGCACTTTCTGTCGCGCCCGTCCGTTCGCCTGAGCTGCGATTGGTCCGAAAACCCGGCGCAGAACGGGCTCGACGCTCTGGAACAGTTGCTGCGGGACAAAGCGCACCGGCTGGCTGCGCTGGTGCTTGAACCGGTCGTGCAGGGCGCGGGCGGCATGTATTTCTATCACCCCGAGTGGCTGCGCCGGGCCAAAGCTCTGTGTCAGGCCCATGACGTTCTGGTGATCTTCGATGAAATCGCCACCGGATTCGGCCGTACCGGAGAGCTGTTTGCCACCACCCATGCGGGCGTGACGCCGGACATCATCTGCCTGGGCAAGGCGTTGACGGGGGGGCACATCTCGTTCGCCGCAACGGTAACCACCGAACAGGTCGCCCATGGCATCGGCAACAGCGAGGCTGGCGTGTTCATGCATGGGCCCACCTACATGGCCAATCCGCTGGCCTGCGCTGCCGGCATCGCCAGCCTGGGGCTGCTGGAAGACGGCGGCTGGCAGGCTCGAGTGCGGGCCATCGAGGCGCAGATGAAGGCCGAGCTGGCACCGGCGCGCGGCCTGCCCGGCGTCGCCGATGTGCGGGTGCTGGGCGCCATAGGCGTGATCGAGATGGAGCACACGGTCGATCCGCGCATCGCGCATCGGCGGGCGCCGGAAACCGGTGTCTGGCTGCGTCCCTTCGCGCGCAACATCTACTGTATGCCGCCCTATGTGATCTCGGGCGACGAGCTGAGCCGGGTGACGGCGGCCATGGTCGAACTGGCGCGGGGCGACGCATGAGGCGGCACTGGTTAACCCGTGACGGTGGAGCGCAGTTGACGCTGGTCTTCGGCGGGTGGGCGCTGGGGCCTGCGCCGTTTGCGCGCCTGATCGGGGCGGCGGATGTTCTTGTGGTTGACGACTATCGCAGCCTTGACGATGCGCTGCCCGAAACCGGCGGCTATGATGCGGTCCGATTGCTGGCCTATTCCTTCGGGGTCGCGTCGGCGGCGCATTGGCTGGCGGGTCATGGGCTGACCTGCGTCCGCAAGGTTGCGGTCAACGGCACGCTGTTTCCGGCGGATGCCGACCGGGGCATCGCACCCGAGACGGTGGCAGCCACGGCAGATGGCCTGAGCGCGGCCAGCTTTGCCCGGTTCTGCCGCCGGGCCGGGTTGCAAGGCCCCGCGCCCGGGATCGATTTTGCCGCCGCGGCCGAGGAACTGCGGGCCATCGCCGCGCGCGGGCCTGCGCCCGATCCCGGGTTCGACCGTGTCTGGATTTCCGCCTCGGACCGCGTGGTGCCGACGGCTGCGCAGGAAATGGCCTGGGGCCAATCGGACACCGTGCGCCGCATCCCTGGCCCGCACCAGCCTTTCGCGGCGGAGCAGACCTGGGCGGAGTGGTTCGCATGAACGCCATGCCCACCGACCGCATCCGGCGCAGTTTCAGCCGCAGCTTCGGCAGCTATCACTGCGCCGCTGGCCCGCAGGCCCGGATCGCCCGCGCATTGGCGCAGCGGCTGGTCGATCTCGGGGCGCCCAGCCATTTTGGCACCCTGTTCGAAATCGGCTGCGGCACCGGCCATCTGACCGAGGCGCTGCACCAGCAGTTTTCGTTCACCCGGTCCACGCTCAACGACCTGATGGCCGAGGCCCAGGAAACTGCGCGGCGATGGGGCGCGGATTTCCTGCAAGGCGATATCCGAAATGTGACATGGCCCGCGCGGCCCGACCTGATCGCCTCGGCCTCGACGGTCCAATGGCTGGATGATCCGGCGGCCGTGGTCCGCCGCGCCATGCATCAGGTCGCACCCGGTGGCTGGGTGACCATTTCGGGATTCGGCCCCGACCAGTACGCCGAGCTTTCCGCGCTGGGGTCGGCGGCCCGCGCGCCCGGCTTGCGCGCCCCCGATGATCTGGCCGCAGGCATCGGCCCCGATGTTGAAATCCTTGACCTGTGGCAGGACCGGCAACCGCTGTGGTTCGACACGCCTTTGGACGTGCTGCGCCACCTGCGTCAGACCGGGGTGAACGGCCGCGCGGCGCAGGTCTGGACCCGCGCCGATCTGACCGACTTCAGCACGCGCTATCGCGCCGCGTTTTCCGGCCCCGAAGGCGTGCGCCTGACCTATCACCCCGTCTGGATCATCGCCCGCAAACCTGGCTAGGGGCCAACCGGTCGCATCCGGCCCCCCTACACCTGCCCGAAAACTGGTGATAGGCCTGTGCCCAGGGGAGGATCGGCGTGGACATATCCGAACAGCGCATCAAAGAGATGACCACCGCAGGGCTGAACCTGATTGGTCAGGCCCTGTCGATCTATGACGACCAGTTGCGCCTTGTGGTCAGCAACAAGCGTTTTCAGGAAATGTTCGACCTGCCCGAACGCCTGGTGCAGCCGGGCGCGCTGTTCAGCGACACGATCCATTTTCTGGCCAGCCGCGGGGAATATGGTCACGACCAATCGGTCGAGGATCTGGTCAGTGTCCGGGTCGAACAGGCCTTGGCGTTCGAGCCGCACTACATGGAACGCGTGCGCCCCAACGGGCAGGTGATCGCGATCGAGGGTGCACCCCTGCCCACCGGTGGCTGGGTTGCCGTCTATACCGACATAACCAGCACCAAACGGGTCGAAGAGCTTCTGCGCAGCCGGTCCGAAGAACTGTCGGACCAGTTGCTGAGCCATGCCGAAGAGCTTTCGGCCACTAACCGGCAACTGGCCGCCACGATCAGCGCGCTGGAAGAGGCCAAGCGCCAGCTGACCGAGATCGAAGCGCGCACCCGCATGACAACCGAGATGATGCCTGCCCATATCGCGCATCTGGATGCCGAAGGGCGGTACGACTATTCCAACCGGCGGCTCAGTTCGGTCCTGCCGGGGCGGCCGTCGGACATCCTGGGTCTGCACATCTCGCAGGCGCTCGGCGCGCACGCCTACGAGCGGGTCCGGCCGCATCTGCAACAGGCCTATGACGGTCAGGCCTCGGTGTTCGAATTCACCGAGGATCAAGATTCGCGCCGTATCCGTGTCTCGTTCACGCCCGATGGCACGGGCGGCGTCTATATCATGTCGGTGGACATCACCGAGGAAACACAGGCCCGCGTGGCCCTGCAGCAGACCCGACGCCGGGCGATGGCCGCGCAGATGACCAGCGGGCTGGCGCATGATTTCTCGAACCTGTTGACCATCATCCTGGGCATGCAGGCCAAACTGGAAAAGATGGACCTACCCGAAGACGCCGCCGAGCTTGTTGCAGCAACCCAGCAGACCGCGCGGCGCGGCGGGCAACTTCTGAACCGCATCGCGGACATGACTGGCAACCGCACCCCGCAACCACAGGCCACCGACATGCGCGGCCTGCTCGAGGATCTGCGGGTGCTGGCCTCGCCTTCCTTGCCGCGTGGGGTGGGGCTGTCGGTGGTCAACACCCTGCCGGACGAGGCGCTGATGCTGGACCCGGGCATGGTTCAGGACGCGTTGTTGAACCTTGTGCTGAACGCCCGCGACGCCTGCGGCAGCAGCGGTCAGATCACCATCAGTGCTCATGCGATCGGCCGGATCTGGGTGGAAATCACCGTATCCGATACCGGTCCGGGGTTTTCGCCGGATGCGCTGGACAAGGCGTTGAACCCGTTCTTCACCACCAAGGGCAGCAAGGGGTCGGGGCTGGGCCTGCCGATGGTCTATGACACGGTGAAGCTGGCTGGCGGAGACCTGCAACTGCGCAACACGCCCTCGGGCGCATCCGTAATGCTGCGGCTGCCTTACCGGCCCGCTCCGCCTGTCCAGTCGGGCCTGGCGCTGCTGGTCGAAGACAGCGACGATCTGCGCCACCAGTTCCGCGACATGCTGGTTGATCTGGGTCTGTCGGTGATCGAGGCGACCTCGGCGGATGAGGCGCTGGTCCTGGCCACCAGCCTGGACGGCATCTCGCTGATCCTGTCGGACATCCGGCTGGAGGGAGCTGCCACCGGCATTGATCTGATCGAACGTCTTGCACTACCAATTCCGGTGATTCTGATGACCTCGTTGCCCTATGATGATCCGCTGCACCGTCAGGCTCTTGCCAAGGCGCCGGTCCTGCGCAAACCCTTCACCCGCGCGCAATTGTCCGCGCTGATCCGAACCGAGGCCGCCTGATGACCCAACCCCTGGTGACCATTCTGGACGACGAACCCGAAATCCGCCGGATTCTGACTGAGGCCTTGGAGGATGCCGGGTTTAGAACGCAGAGCTTTGCCCGCGCTCGCGAATTCGAGGCGTCGCTGAAACGGGTCACGCCCGATGTCTGCCTGGTGGACCTGTCACTGCCCGATACAGACGGGCTGGCGCTGGTGCATCGGCTGGCGCTGGAACAAGGGGCGGCGGTCATCATCATTTCGGGTCGGGCGCAGGTGCAGGACCGGGTGACGGGGCTGGAGTTGGGGGCCGATGACTACATCACCAAACCCTTTGACCCGGCTGAGGTGGTGGCCCGCATCCGCGCCCGTCTGCGTGCGCCCAAGGCGCAGCACCACCATTCGGATGTGGCTCGGTTCAACGGCTGGACTGCCTATTTCGATCGCTATGTGTTGCTGTCCGATACCGGCGCTGAAACACCGTTTAGCCATGCCGAAGGCGAAGTGTTGCGGTTGTTCCTGGAAAGCCCCAAACGCCTGATCAGCCGCGCGCAGATGCAGGAAACACTGGGTGGCGCAGCCGGTGAAAGCTTTGACAGGGCGATGGACGTGCGTATTTCGCGCCTGCGCACGAAGCTTGGTGAAGACCCGAAAAACCCGCGCCTTATCAAGACGATATACGGCGCGGGGTATATTTTTCTGGGGGATGTCGCATGGGATTGACCAATTCCGCCGGTTGAATTCGACTTGCACGACGCCGAACCAGACCACTGGTGACGCGGTCTGGTTTCTTGGGCTGCCTCTGGAAATCCGGCTGAAGTGACCTTAATTTCTGCCGGCTACACTTTGCGGTGCGGTATTGAAGCGCGTAACTATGGCAGCTTGCAAACTCTGCGCTGACGCGCAAGAAAGCGTCAGCTTGATTTGGAGACCCTTATGATCAGGAAAACCTGGGCCAAGTGGCGATCCGGCCATATCGGTCGGCTGGTGGGCGACAGCCTGCGGGCACAAGGCAAGAAATATGCGGTTGCCATGTTTGCCATGATGATCGTCGCCGCGACCACCGCAGGGACGGCTTGGATGATGGAAAACATCGTCGATGCCATGACGTCGCCTGACATGCGGTCTCAGGTTCATATCATCGCGTCGGCAGTAATCGTGCTGTTCCTGGTCAAGGCGCTGGCATCTTACGTCCAGTCCGTGTTTCTGGCTCGCGCTGGCAACCGCATCATCGCCGAGCAGCAGGAGAAGCTGTACAAAAAACTGCTTCGGCGTGGGGTGGATTTCTTTTCCAAAAGCGAGTCTTCGGACCTTCTGATGCGTGTGACCCGGGGCGCGGGGGCAGCGCGGACGCTGGTCGACGTGATCGTGACCACGTTCGTTCGGGATGCGCTGACGCTCGTGGGTCTCATTTTTGTGATGGTCTACCAGCAGCCTGTGCTTTCGGGGCTGTTTTTCATTGTTGGGCCGGTCGCGCTGCTGAGCGTGCGCTATCTTTTGAAAAGCGTCCGCTCGATCATGCAATCCGAGCTCAAATCACTGGCCGAAATCATCCGGGTTCTGCAGGAAACATCGGCCGGGATTAAAATCATCAAGGTCTTCGCACTAGAAGATCGAATGACCGAGCGGATGAACTCTGCCATAAGAAGCGTTGAAAAACGCTCGAACGAAATTGCCAAGCTGCAGTCCATCGCCAGCCCAATGATGGAATTTCTGGCCGGTGTAGCAGTTGCCGGCGTGTTGGTCGTCAGCACAATGGGAATTGCCGGAACTGAACCGCCGACCGCGGGTCAGCTGATGTCCTTCATCACGGCGCTTCTGATGGCCTATGAACCGGCCAAGCGGCTGTCCCGGATGCGGGTGACCATCGAATCCACGTTGGTTCCGATCGAGATGATGTTCGAACTGCTGGATCAGGAAGACCCAATGCGCGAAAGCCCGCAACCGCAAGAGCTGCGGTCCGGTCCGGGCGAGGTACGCCTTCGGAACGTCACCTTTGGCTACAGCGGTGGTATGCCGGTGATCAATGGAATGAACCTGACCTTCGAGGCTGGAAAGACAACCGCTCTGGTGGGGCAGTCGGGTGGCGGCAAGTCCACGATCTTTGGCCTCATCATGCGGTTCTACGATCCTGACCAAGGCTATGTCGAGATCGACGGACAGAATTTGCAGGATGTCAGCTTTGCCTCCCTACGGCGCAAGATTTCTTATGTTGGCCAGGATACGTTTTTGTTCTCCGCGACGGTCATGGAAAATCTGCGATATGCCCGTCCCGATGCGACCGAAGACGAGATTCGCGATGCGGCCAAAGCCGCGCACGCGCATGACTTCATTATGTCGCTGCCCAAGGGATACGACACCGAAGTCGGAGAGAACGGTGCGTTTCTGTCAGGAGGGCAGAAACAGCGTCTGGCCATTGCCCGCGCCATTCTTCGGAAGGCTGAAATTCTGCTGCTCGACGAAGCGACCAGCGCGCTGGATGCCGAGTCCGAGGCTCTGGTGAAGCAGGCGTTGGATAAGCTGACGGAGAACGTGACCACGATCGTCATCGCTCACCGGCTGTCGACCGTGCTTGAGGCAGACAAGATCATGGTTGTCCAGGATGGTCAGGTGATCGAACAGGGCAAGTTGGATGAGTTGATGGAACAGAATGGCAGCTTCCGCCGCCTGTTCGATCAGCAATTCAAGACACCGGCTGCATAATCAATCCCGCAAAGCCTGGTTCTTTACCTTGAGAACAGGCTGGATGAGATAGTCGAGAATGGTCTTCCTGCCGGCCAGAATGTCAACTTGTGCGATCATCCCCGGAATGATCTCTACCGCCAAGCCATCGGCGTCCAACAAGGTTCCGCTGGTTCGGATTTCGACGACGAAGACTTCCTCGTCCTGCCGCTCTGACCTTGTAATCGTATCCGCACCGATGCGAACAATTTCGCCATCCAGCGCGCCGTATCTGGCAAAATCATAGGCGGTGATCTTGACCTTGACCTGCTGACCCGCGCGCAGGAATGCGATGTCGTCAGGGCGGACATAGGCTTCGACCAGCAGGTTGTCGTCCAGCGGAACGATTTCGACAAGATCCTCGCCGCTGCGGGCCAAACCGCCCAAGGTCGTGCGGTGGATTCGGTTTACGATGCCTCGGACTGGCGCACGAACCTGCGCGCGCGCCGCGCGGTTCTCCAACGCGGGCAGGGCGGGCTCAAGCGCCGCAAGCTGCGCAGTGGCAATGGCAAGATCGGTCAGTGCCGCGCTGCGAAACCGGCTTTTGGTAGCCGTGATGCGGTCATCGATTTCACTCAGCCCGGTTTCCAGACGGTTTGCAGCGGCCTCGGCTCTTACCTTGCGCCCCTTCCATTCCGCCTCGCTGCGTCGCAGGGCCAGCAGAGTTGTCGCAGGTTCCATCTTGCGGCGGACCAGAGGCTCTATCAAAGCGCGCTCTTCGGACAGGACCTTGAGTGTTTCTTCTGCAGTGACCCGGTTCACCAACCCCTCTTCCAATTCGCGCTGCCTCTGCTCACGTTGGCGTTCCAGAATGGCGATCTCGTCGGCCAACTCCGATCTTCGGCCGAGATAAAGAGCCGTTTCCGAGCGAACGACGTCCGGTGCTTGTTGCACAAGCTCGGGCTCGAACCGCAAATCGGATCCGTCAATTTCGGCCTGCAATCGCTTAATACGCGCCCTTAGTCCCAATGCCCTTTGCCGCTCGGCGTCCAACTCGCTGCCGACTTGTGTCGCGTCCAATTCCATCAGCAAAGCGTTTTTGTCGACGATCTGACCCTCTTGAACATGAACAGCCTGAAGAACCCCGGGTTCGGTTGCTTCGATCACCTGAACGTCGCCAGACGGCACAACACGACCGTCCGCGCGAACCACATCGTCCAGTTCGGTGACGTAAGCCCATACGCCGGCGGTCAGCATGCAGCCCAACACGGCCAGCAGCAATACCGAACCGTGAAACCCCGAGCCGCCGTTAATCTCGCGGGCCAATTTTTCAAGGTCAGGATGCTGCGACATTCATGTGCCTCCGCGCGTCTTTGGCTCGTTTGGTGAGAACTGACTTGACGGCGTCAACGCCCACTTTGCCGTTTTCGATCACGATGACCCGGTCGACCAGTTCCAGCAGACTGGCCCGATGGGTAACGATGACCATAGTCGTATCCGCGGCCGCTGCCTTCAGCCGCTGAATGATGATTGCCTCGTTCTTGAGATCCGTCGCGCTGGTGGGTTCGTCCAGCAACAGGACGGGCGGCTGCCCGATCAGTGCCCGGGCTAGGGCGATGGTCTGACGTTGCCCGCCCGAGAGCCCCTCGCCACGTTCGGCCAGCATCAGATCGTACCCGCTGGGATGCCGCGATACAAAGTCTTCGACGCCCGAAATGCGCCCGGCCCGGATTAGATCTTCGTCGCGCGGGCGGACCGCACCGGCCATAATGTTTTCGCGGACCGAGCCCGAAAACAGCCAAATATCCTGCAGGACCGACCCAATGTTGCGCCGAAGGTCCCCCGGATCAATCTGGCGGATGTCAATCCCATCCAAAAGAACCGAACCGATACGGGGCTGGTACAATCCCAGAAGCAGTCTTGCGATGGTGCTTTTTCCTGATCCGATCCGCCCGAGAATCGCTACTTTTTCCCCCGGTTTGATGTCGAAGGACACGCCTTTCAGTGTGTCCTCATCCTGGTCTGGGTAGGCGAAATACACGTTGTTGAACGTGATACGCCCTTTGAAGTTGGAGCGGCTGATCCAGGTGCGCCCCGACGGCCGCTCACTGTCGGCTTGCATCAACGCGTCTAGGTTCCGGTATGCACTGCGCGCCTGGTTGAACCGAGTCAGTGTTTGAGACAGCTGACCAAGAGGTGCCAAAGCCCGTCCGGTCAGCATCACTGAGGCGACCAAAGCGCCCATGCTGGTCAGGCCGTCCGCTATCAGAAAAACACCATAAAATACGATCAGGACCTGGGCCGCCTGCTGAGTGAAACCGGTCAGGTTCAATGCGAATTGAGTGATGGCACGCGACCGAACACTGTTGCCGGATTGTCGTTCGATCGCCTCTTCCCAGCGTCGCCGCATCGTGCCGGCCGCAGTGGTCGTCTTGATCGTTTCCAGACCGGCCAGAGTTTCGATCAGCACGGATTGCTTTGACTGGCCATCCAAAAAACTGCGTTCCGCCAAGCGGGACAAAAGCGGCTGAATGGCGAGCCCGGCGATCAGCACGACTGGTACGGCGAGAGCTGGGATCAGAACCAGCGGTCCGCCGACCATGTAGATCGTAAGCAAAAACAGACCGATGAACGGCAAATCAACCACCATGACCAGCGTAGCCGACGTGAAGAACTCGCGGAGTGTTTCGAACTCACGCACCGTGTTCGCCATGGCGCCGGTTGATCCGGTTCGGGACTTCATCTGGATATTCAAAAGTTGATCGAAAACACGCCGACCCATCAACATGTCCGCATTCTGTCCTGCCCTGTCGATGAAACTGGCGCGCAGGATCTTCAGCACAAAATCAAAAAACAGCGCGATGCCGACACCGATGGTCAATGCGACCAGAGATTCCACGGCTTCATTTGGCAGAACCCGGTCATAAACGGTCATGATGAAAACCGAGGTTGAAAGCCCCAGAATATTCGTCAGAGCCGCGGCCAGAGCAACCTGCAAGTACGACCACCGATTGGCCACAAGCGCTGATCGGAACCAGTGACGGCTTGGTTGGCTTGGGTTGTTTTTGATTTCCTCGGAGTATGCTCGACGAAACAACATCGCATAGCCGGAATAGACGGCGTCGAGCTGGCATTCATCCATCTCACCAATGCTGTCTCCAAGCTCTGGGTCGTGGATCAACAGACGGCCAGACTTCGAACGGCCATGGTAGACCACGGCCCGCTGGTCCTCGAGCAACAGTATCGCCGGTGCGAGGCTGGGATCAAACTCCGACAGCCGGCGCGGCCCGAAGCCCGCCTGCAATCCATGGTCATGGGCCAGTGCGATCGCGTCCTGCACCTTCAACCCACCAGAGACCGAGGATTGGGCCGCCAAAAGGCTGGCTTTGGTCAATGGCCGGCCAAGCTCTGCCGCCACATGCAGCAGACATTCCTCAAAGTTGGTGAGGGGCAGGGATGTAGGAGGCTGGCTGCGTTGGGTCATGGTCAGTTGCCCCATGTTCTGAGCTGGATGCCGAGCAGATCAATGATGTCGCCCGTAAGGCTGAGCGCGGCGTAGTTCGTTAGGAAGAAATTCTGCTCCGCCAGGATCAGTCGCTCTTGGGCGTTCACAAAATCGCGCTGCGCATCCAGTATTTCGATTAGGCTGCTGCGCCCGATCTGGAATTGCTCTTGAGTGGCGGCAACGCTGTCGGCATTTGCGGCAACTGCGATGCGGGCCTCGCGCAGACGCTGGGCGCCGGCCTTTTGGTCGGATCGAATGAAACCTAGCTCGCGCTGGATTTCCCGAACAAGAACCTCACGGGCATATTCCGCTTGTTTGACCCGCGCTTCGGCGGCGGCAATTGCAGCCCGCCGTTGACCGGTGCTGTCCAGCTCGTAGTTGACCGAGAGGTCTACGCCGAAATTAGCGTCCCTGCTGTCGTCCTGGTTGGCAAATGCCGAAACCCGCACGTCCGGCTGACGCCTCGCAGTTGCGGCAGAGCGGTCTGCCTGTGCCGCCAGAACCGCAGCGTCTGCGCGTCGAACCTGCGGGCTGTCCATCACGATGACGGCGTCGCTTCTCGACAGGTTGGGCGCTGGGACAGGGGGATCCAGTTTGCCTGGTGGGATACCGAACACCTCTTGGAATCGCGCATTGGCACGATCAGCCTGAGCCCGGGCATCCGCCAACTTGGTCCTGGCATCCGCGACCCGAGAACGCGCCGTCAGAACGTCGGCAGCGGAACCGGCCCCTTGCGCGGCGCGGTCGGAGATCTGCTTCTCGATCTCCTCATGGCGGCGGACGTTTTCCCAAGCGATTTCAACGATTTTCCGCCGGTCGATGACCAACACATAGGTTTCAATTGCGGCAAGGGCCGTCGCGGCTGCGGTTTGAAGCTGATCGCCGCGGCTTTCGAGGACACGGGCCCGCGCCGCTGCCAAGTCTCCGGCGGCAGCTCCCCCGTCGTATACAAGCTGTGAAACCCGCAGATATGGCGATACATCCGCAATATCCGAGTCCACCCGTTCCGATCGGGCATTTACGCCAAGTGACACCTGCGGAAGAAAGGCTCCTTTTGCCGCGTCCATATCGGCAAAGGCGGCGTCAACGCCGGTCTCGCTCTGCGCCAGGTTCGGGCTGGTTTCTACCGCGCGCCGTATTCTCTGGCCAAATGAACTGCGAGTCAGATGGCCCGACGGCTTAGTCGCGCCAGCACCCGTTGATCCCTCTGAAAAAGCCATCTCAACCGGGGCAAGATCCGGAACCGGCTCACAAGCCGCAGTGAGCACGGCCACCAAACCGATCAGCAGAGGCAAGATGAGTCGATCAGATGTAGGCATATTTGGCCTCCGCATCCGACAAGTCTCGTTCCGTGGCAATGGCATCCAAGAATCTCACAAGGTCGGAGTCCCTGCCGTTTGCGGGAGTGCTGATCACCTTGGGAGAATGCGTCTGGCAGTGGTGCATCCACAGAAGATGGTTGAGCGAGACTTGATGAGCGTAAATCAACTGCATCGCTCCGCTAGATTGCAGAACCGCTGTCTGCGCCGGCCCAAGTTGGTTGAAGCGTCGAAAGTCCACGCTCATCCAACCGTCGGGCAACTCCGCATCCTTAAAACGGGTCAATTCGACGAATAGGCCCAATTCCTTTATCAGCGCGCAGGCACGTCGGGTTGCGTTGCGATCGGCCAGAAAGCTCTTCAAGAAGCCCTTCAGGGTTTCCAGTTCAGAGGAGATCGAGCCGTCCTTTGCGAAGAACGGGCTGCCGGATTGGTCACAGGACACGAGTCCGGTGGTTTCATCTACAACAAGCTTGCCTGAGTTGGTGCGCGATCCTGCTTCGCCACCGACCATTTCGATTGAGAACGGATGGCATCTCAGCAAGGAAGGAACATAGGTGGCCCGCCAGCGTCCTTGGTCCGAAACAAATGGTGTTTCCGGAGAAGCTGCGGTCGCCAGAATAGCATGCGGCGATACCCCGCCCCCCGAGGATCGAAAAGCAATTGGAAAAGAGGCGGCTGCTTCTGAGACTTCCGCACTTACGATCTCGCACTCCAATCTGCAGCGCGCGAAATCGTAGGATGTAGATCTGTGCCACGAGCGATCGGAATGTCTGTCGAAAGTGACGGGTACTGGGCCGTTCTGTGCCATTGATGTCTCCGCTGGTCCGTTAAGAAAGGGCCGGGGCGGCCCCACCTTTTCATGCTTGTCAGGATCAACTTGACGCGCCGGTCGGATCGGTATGCAGGATGTTGTCGCTGCTCAGAGCGCTCAGATCACCCAGGCCGTCAAACTGCGCGACCGTGCTGACCGTGGCAGAGGTTGGGGCGGAATAGTCCACCTTGACCAGCACACTGTCAGTTCCATCGCTGGCCAGCAGATAGATCTCATCTCCGGCTTGAGCACCGCTAAGCGTTTCGGCGGCGGCTTCCAGAGTATCAGTTGTCAGATCTGTGAGTGTGGTTGTCAGCCCTACAAAACCTGTGTCGGTCGCAATCATGTCGCCAAGCGCCAGTGTTTCGACACCTGTTCCATCACCGCGAAGCGATGAAACATCCAACCCGCTGAACACAATGGCGTCGGCCATGTCGGCTGCAGGCCCCAGGGTGAAACCCGTTACGATGTCGGTGCCGTTGGCCGTCGGGTCAGCTTCGAAAACGATAAGATCCCGGCCAGCGCCGGACAGATCGATCACATCGTCACCGTCGCCACCGCGGATGACATCGTCGATACCCGTGGCCGCCAATGTGTCTGCGCCGTCTGTTCCCAATACCCAATGGGTCGGGCCACCGTCGGGCGTGTTGATCGTCAACTCGATCGGCTTCGTGGGGTCCAGCACCGTCATCGTGAACGTGACGACAGGCTGGGTCAGGTCGCTAAAGCTTGTCGCGGCCCCGCCAAAACTGATTTCCGCCGCCCCGTTCGGGTTTGCCAGAAACAGATCAAAATCGGAGTTTTCGACCTCGGATCCCGTGTCATAGGTCACGACCGCGGGGTCAAAACCCAAGTTGGCCGTGAAAGCCATCCCGCTGGATGTGTCCCGGTCGGCATCGGCATGTATTTCGAAAGTTATCGTCGACCCGCTCCGGCCTGCCTCGGAAATGAAATAGGCCGCTGGAACGTGAGCCGTCGCCTGGTCTGTCGCGGGTAGGGGGTTCGGCCCTCCGGCAACCGTCGCTGAAACCGAAAAATCCAAAAGGTCACCCGCCGTTGTACCCGAAAACGCCGTGGCAGGTACGTTCAGGCTCCACGTGCCGTTGGCCGCGACCGTGGCTGTTCCAACAGAGACCGAGTTCAGCATCACCTCAACGGTTTGTCCTGCGCCGAGACCTATGGATGAACCGCTGACCGTCAGGCCGCTGGATTGCGCGTCACTCAGCAAAACCGCGTCGTTGGTACCGACCTCATTCAAGGTCAGGATGGGTCGGTAGTCAGTGGTCACCGAGTCTGCCGCCTGAGGAGCGGGGTTGCCAGCCAAGTCCGAAACCGATGCGGTGATAGAATAAGTTGCTCCGTCAGAAAGAGCGTTCAGATCAGCCGTAGGAATGGTGGTCGACCAGACCCCACCCAAAGCGGTGGCAGTATAGGTCTGCCCGTTCAGCCCGACAGTAATGGTTTGCCCGTCTTCGGCAGTTGTTGTCCCCGATACTGTCAGGTCGCTGTCCTTCTCGGTGACGTCTAGAACCGATCCAGTTCCCAGAGGGTTCAGTGAGATAGTCGGGGCGCTGAAATCGGTGTTGAACCCAGTCGAAGTCGTCTGTGTATTTCCGGCTGCGTCGCTGACTGACGCGGAAATCGTGTAGGATTCGGCATCTTGCAGGCCGCTAAGGTCGAGGGGTGAAGCGGTGTAGGTCCACGCGCCACTCGTCACTGTAGCGGTGCTTGAGACATCCACAGTCCCGTCCGCTCGTTGAACCTGGATCGAGACGATCGTGCCATCAGGCGCGTCGGAAATGCCAGAGACGGTCATTCCGCCGGATTGCTCTGCCAGGTTCATGGTGCCCCCGGCCGATACCGTCGAGATTGACAGAGTGGGGGCCGTAAAGTCCGTGTCGAAGCTACCAGTGGCCTGTGCGGCCGGGTTCCCAGCAAGGTCCGAAACATCGGCGGTCACGGTGACGGTGGCTCCGTCGGAGAGGCCGGCTAGATCGGTTGCGGGAACGCTGACACTCCAGTTTCCACCTGAAACGGTGGCGCTGTAGGTTTGGCCGTTCATTCCTATGGTCACGGTCTGGCCGTCTTCGGCGGTCGTCGTTCCGGATATGCTGAGGTTGGTTCCCTGTTCGACCGCGTTCATGACCACGCCGTCCGAAAACGTGTCGATGCTGATCGTTGGGGCGGTTGCGTCTTTGGAAACTCCTGCACTCGCCTGCGGGGCCACGAGGCCATCGGCATCCGTCACGTCGGCGGTGATGGTGAAAGTTGCGCCGTCGGCCAAGGCAATCAAATCCGCGCTCGGCACGGTCACGCTCCACGTCCCTCCGGACACAGGGCCCGTGTAGGTCTGCCCGTCCAAAGTTACGGTGACTGTCTGGCCATCGGTGACATTTCCGGTCGTGCCGCTGATCGTCAGATCCGCCCCGACTTCGACTGCGTTCAACACCGCACCGACGGATAGAGGCGAAATCGAGATGGACGGTCCGCTCAGATCCACGGGTACCGAAACCGCAACAGGCGTGGCCGGGTTTCCGGCGGCATCGCTGATCGCGGCACTGATGCTGATGGGGCTGCCACTGACCAGAACGCCGAGGTCGGCTGCGGGAACGGTCACACTCCAAGCACCGCCTGAGGCGATGCCGCTGTAAGTCTGGCCATTGAAGGTCAGCACAACCGGTTGGCCATCTTCGCCGGTCGTCGTGCCGGTAATCGTCAGGTCCGATCCGACGTCTACAAGGTCGATCTGGCCGCCTGCGACAGCGTCTATTGTTATGGCTGGGGCGGAAAAGTCAGTATCAAAGCTGTTGGTGGCTTGAGCCGCCGGATTGCCTGCCCGATCCACCACATCAGCGGTCACAGTGACGGTCGCGCCATCGGGCAGAGACGCCAGATCGGCGGCCGGAACCGTGACGCTCCAAGTGCCGCCGGACACGGTTGCGGTATAGATCTGACCGTTCAACCCCACAGTCACCATCTGACCTTTTTCCGCATCGGTCGTACCACTGATTTCCAGATCTGACGCGCTCTCGGCCCCATTCATGACCGCCCCGTGGGAAAATCCTGTTACCGCGATGGTCGGAGCGATGGTGTCGATGTTGTACGTGGCTGTTTCGACACCGATCTCACCTCCGGCTCCATCCAGGTGTCGGATCGTCACGGATGTGACCCCCTGAGGCAACCCTGCCGCCTCGACTTGGCTAAGCGAAACGCTCCAACTGCCGTCCGGCCCCGCTGAAACGGTTTTGGTGACCGACCCGATGGTTACTTCGACCGAAACGGTGCCGTCAGGTGCTGACGCCTTGGCGGTGGTGCTGTTGAGCGAATTTCCCTGCAACTGTGACAGGTTCAGACTGGGCGGGCGCGGAGATTCCTCGGGCGTCGCGGCATCTTCGCCGCCACCGCCGCCAGCGGCGGCCGCACCGGCCAGACCCAGACCACCCAGCACCGCGCCTGCGGCTCCCATGCCGCCACCACCAGCTGCCGCTGCTCCGGCGGCTTCAGCGGCCACTGCAAGCTGCGCGACTTCAACGGCCACGTCTTCGGCAATCATGATCGAACCGTTTTCCAGAACGTGCACGTTTTCCGCGGAAACCAGGACTGTGCGACCGTCCAATAGCTTCAGTTGAACGTCGCCGTTGAGCAGCAGTTTGACCGACTGGACACCGGGCAGGACATCGGCAAACTGAAATGTGCTCAACTCCTCCTCAGTGGCTTGGGCCAGCGCGGGCAAGGCCAGAAGGGCAGAGGCCAAACCACCGCCGACTCCCGATCCGGCCCATCGGCGCAGACGCGCTTTGATCCATTTGCGGACATGCTTCTCATGCCCTGCATCTGGTGAGTTCTTCTGGATGGAGACTTCGTGCGAAACAGGTTTCATCGTCATCATGTCCTCACAATCGGTGGCCGCGGATACCCGCGCGACAAGAACGAAGAAGCCAAGTTCTGTTCTTCTTTCCTGCTGCCGAGTTATTCATGCGGTCGGACCTTGAAAAATTGAGTTAATCTGGAGCCGAATTCCTCGTTTTCACCACAATTTCGTTCTCGTCTTTGCCTTGGCACCGCGTCACCCTCGAAAGGACTGCCAGCGATGGCATTGGGGGTGATCTGAATTGATGCTTCAGTTCGAAAGAGTGGTTGCAACGGGGAGTCCGGCGCTCGATTCAGGTATCGGCGATACGGCTTTAAAAACGTTTAACGGTGTTACGTATCTGTACAGCACGACCCGGGCTGGCGGCGGCATCGTTGTCTGGCAGCTTGTGGACGGCGGGGCTCCGCAATTCCACGACGATCAGTATTTCAGCGGCACCATATCGTTGCAGGTCGGCAGCCTTGGTGCTCTGGTCGCATTGGGCGCAAGCGATCTGTTGGCACTGGACGTCGATACCGCCACAGGCCTTGTCGGATACGAGTTGAATACGGATGGCACGATCGGGGCGCTGCAAGAAACGGCGGCGATTCCCGGAGGCGGTGATGTCACAGCATTGGTCCAATACTCGGTGGGTGCGGTCGACTACCTGACGGTGGCCCATCAGGACAGCGGGCTCATCGGCACCTACGTGGTGAACTCGAATGGTGCACTCAGTCATGTCGGCTCGGTCGCGGGCAATGCCGGGACGATGCAGACCGCGGCCGTGGGCAGCAACCAGTATGTCGTCACTGCCAATGCCACTGACAATACGATCCGGGTGTTCAACGCCGATCAGGGAAGCGGGACGCTGATCGAAGTTGACAACACGACAACCCAAACGCTTGGGATCAGTTCTCCGACAGCGTTGGAAACCGTTGATGCGTATGGACACACCTGGGTTCTAGTGGCCGGGTCCAGCAGCAACTCCATCAGTGTGATAGAGCTGCGCGCAGACGGAACACTGGTTCCAAAGGATCATGCGTTGGACACGTTGGGTACCCGTTTTGGCGCAGTTCAGGACATGAAGGTCGTCGAAGTCGATGGACGCGTCTTTGTCATCGCCGGCGGCGGAGATAACGGAGTGACCCTGCTGACAATGACCCCTGATGGCAAGCTGATCTACTTGGACAGCTTTGCGGATACGCTGGATAGCGGTCTTCAGAATGTTGAGACCATCGAGGTGGCCCAAGTTGGGGACGACCTTCAGATCTTTGTGGCATCGCAGCAGGATGCAGGGCTAACCCAGCTGACAGTGTCTTTGGACTCCTTGGGCAATGTCATCGAGGGGAATGGAATCGTAACCGGGACCGCTCAGGACGACATGCTGAGCGCCGGCGTTCTGGACACTAATCTGCAGGGCGGTGCCGGTGACGACATTCTGATTGCCGGTCGCAGTGAAACCACCATGCAGGGTGGTTCCGGCGCGGACATCTTCGTTATGCGGTTCGGCAGTGGATTGACGACGATCACGGATTTCGAGGCCGGAACCGATCAGTTGGATCTGTTCGACTACCCGATGTTGCGCAACCCCGGGCAGCTGACCGTGACGTCAACGGCACAAGGGGCTCGGATTGAGTTCATGGATGAGACTGTTGAGCTTTTTTCGGCCGACGGCGGCACACTCACTAGCGCCGAAATCTTCGGGTCCGGTTTCGAGGGGCCGGATCACATCCCTGTTGACTTTGGCGTGCTCACGGGTCCCGGGGCCTCGGCCGGTGTGACGGGTCCAGTCACGGTAGATTCTTCCGGTTCAAACCCCGCGCTGAGCGCTGCTGAGATCGTGTTCACGCCAGTTGGAAACAGCCCGATATCGGTACAGGCCGACGATCAGGGCCAATTCGATCTTGGCCTGCCATTAGGTTCGTTGCCGGGTCATGTGGACATCATCAAATCCTATTCCCATGCCAGCGGAGAGATAACGGCCCTGGATGCGCTGCAGGTTCTGCGGATAGCGGTCGGTTTGGGACCAACCTGGGGACCCGCAGCCCCCGAAAACCTGATCGCGGCCGATATCACCCGGGATGGCACCGTCAATGCACTGGATGCCCTGGCGATCCTGCAGGTTGCCGTTGGGTTGCCCACCGCACACGAGCCGGAATGGGTCTATCTGGACCAGAACGCCGATCTTTCCTCAATCACGCCCACGAATGTCGACTATCAAACCGGCGCTGCGGTTACCGCCCTGGATGGGATGCTCAGTGTGGACATGACGTCGATCCTGCTTGGGAATCTCGAAGCGGTGTAGGCTGGCTATTCGCGGAACGCAAAAGATATCGTGCTTCCGCGCAGACGTAGGCTAATCTTAGCAGAACAGCCTAGCCCGGTTTTTTAGAGATTGCCCAATGGCTACCAAGCAGATGCGGCATTTCCAACCAAAATCCGGCGCACAGGCGATGGTTCGTTCGTCACGCCTCGTGGCTGCGGAAGATCCGTGTGGTCGAGAAATAGCGCTCCAACTCCTCGATACGCTCCTTGCTTTCTTCCCAGCGCGCCTCCTGAACCTCCGCAATCAAGGTTTCCGAAATGAGTTGAAGGGCGATCGTCGAATCCCAGCTTGATGGAGCTTCGACCAGAGCGTGAAAGGTATAGTTGGCCGATTTGCCGATGGGCGACCCCCATTGGTCGGTGAACAGCACGACGGTCACCCCGCGATCGGACGCAACTTGCGCCAGCTTTTCCAGATGCGCCTCGTAGCGGCGGATGTCGAAGATGACCAGAACCGAGCTTTCGTCCATGTCCAGCAGGTATTGCGGCCATACGTTGGCCGAGTTGCCCAGCATCGTCACGTTGGGCCGGATGATCTGCATGTGGTTGAACAGATAGTCGGCGTTCGAGCGGGTGATGCGGCCGCCCACGACATACAGATGGCGCTCGGTATCGGCCAGCAACTGGGCTACCGCGTCGAACATCGACTTGTCCAGCCGCTCTAGTGTGTGGCGCATGTTGGTCCAAACGGCTTGGGCAAAACGCGTGATCGGATGCTCGGTTTCATCATCCACGATCCAGGCGTCGCGTTTCGAGATCGGCTTTTGGATCTGTGCCGCAACTTCTTCGCGCAACGCCTCCTGCAGCGCCGGAAACCCATCGAAACCCAGTTTCCGCGCCATGCGAATGACCGTCGGGGTGGACACTTGGGCCGCCGCGGCCAGCTTGGTGATCGATTGCAGCCCACCCATCGGATAATCCTGCAACAGGACCGATCCCAGCTGCCGTTCCGAGCGGGTCAGGCCTTCAAGTTCGTCCTGAATGCGTTGTTTGACCGTTTTGGCGACAGAGGCCATCGGTGCCCTCATATTATTCAATTTGCTACAGGATATTAGCGATTGTAATTTTGTCTACAGAAATTTTCTTGACAGGCCCAAGGCCGCTGTAACAAATGTTACGCATGCAGTCCAAGACCGAGTCATCCCTGTTATCCCTGCTGGAAGCGCCCGCCGCACGCGTTTTGAACGCGCGTGGCGAAGCACGCGCGGTTCTGGTGTGCGAACACGCAAGCCGGTTCATTCCTGCGGCTTTGGATGGGCTGGGGCTGGACGACGTGGCGGCCTGTTCACACGCGGCCTGGGATATAGGGGCACTGGAGGTTGCGGTTGAACTGGCCGGCGCCCTGGATGCGCCTCTCGTACACTCGCGGGTCAGTCGGCTGGTCTATGACTGCAATCGTCCGCCTGAACGGGAAGATTCGATGCCTCCGCGCAGCGAGGTGTTTGCGGTGCCCGGCAATCAGGGTCTGACGGCGGAACAGCGCGCCCAGCGAGTTCGCGACATTTATGAACCGTTCCGGGGTCTCTTGTCGCAAACGCTGGACCGCCGCCCAGAACCGCCTGTTCTGATTACGATCCACAGTTTCACACCAATCTACAACGGCAAGACCCGGGCGGTCGAACTGGGGATTTTGCATGACTCTGATGACCGTGCGGCTCAGGCCATGCTGAATCATGCGGCGCATTGCAGGCTGAGAGTG
This sequence comes from Ruegeria sp. BC8, assembly GCF_056535705.1. NCBI lineage: Bacteria > Pseudomonadati > Pseudomonadota > Alphaproteobacteria > Rhodobacterales > Roseobacteraceae > Ruegeria > Ruegeria sp. BC8. The sequence continues at coordinate 259,115 of NZ_JBQFIV010000002.1, forward strand.
GCGTTGAACGAACCCTATTCGCCAGAGGATGGTGTCACGCACACCCTGCGCGAGCACGGTATCGCGCGGGGCTTGCCCAACGTGATGATCGAGATCCGCAATGATCTGATCGACACGCCGACCGGGGTCAATCGGATCTTGGGGCTGTTGACGCCAATTTTGGCCGCCACGGTCGAAACCTTTTCCGACGCAGGGCAGGACACATGAGGACAGGGGTGCAGGTATGAGCTTCATGCGGGGATATATTGCGGTCATCAACCGCATGAACCGCTGGATCGGGCGGGTCGTGATGTACGGTATCTTCGTGATGATGGGCATCCTGCTGTGGTCGTCCATCTCAAAGACCTTTTTCCTTCCGTCGCTCTGGACGCTCGAAGTCGCGCAGTTTGCGATGGTCGCCTATTACATCTTGGGCGGGCCGTATTCGATCCAGATGGGCTCGAACGTGCGGATGGACCTTCTGTACAGCGAATGGTCGCACCGGCGGCGCGCCTGGACCGACGCCATCACCGTTCTATTCCTGATCTTCTACTTGGGCGTGATGATCTATGGCGGGTACGATTCGCTCAGTTATTCCCTGCAATATGGCGAGCGCAGCCCGACCGCCTGGCGACCCTATCTGTGGCCGATCAAGGTGATCATGGTCGTGGGGCTGATCCTGATGCTGCTGCAGGCTATTTCCGAACTGTTCAAAGATATTCTGCGCCTCAAGGGCGATGACATCCCGCGCGAGGTGATCTGATGTCGTATGAGTTGATCGCCATTCTGATGTTCTCGACCATGATGCTGATGCTGCTGACCGGTCAGCGCGTGTTTGGTGCCATCGGTTTCGTCGCCGTGGTGGCGGCGCTTCTGCTGTGGGGTGACCGCGGTGGCTATGACATCGGATTTTCGGCCGCGATGAAGCTGATGAAATGGTACCCGCTGCTGACGCTGCCGATGTTCATCTTCATGGGCTATGTTCTGGCCGAGTCCAAAATCGCTGACGACCTGTACAAGATGTTTCATGTCTGGATGGGTGGACTGAATGGCGGGCTGGCCATTGGCACGATCGGCTTGATGGTGCTGATTTCGGCGATGAACGGGCTCAGCGTAGCAGGCATGGCGATCGGCGCCACGATTGCGCTGCCCGAACTGCTCAAGCGCGGCTATGACAAGAAGATGGTGACCGGGGTGATCCAGGCCGGGTCATCGCTGGGCATCCTGGTGCCGCCGTCGGTGGTGCTGGTTCTTTATGCGATGATCGCGCGTCAGCCGGTGGGTCAGCTGTGGCTGGCGGGCATCCTGCCGGGTTTGATGATGGCGGGGATGTTCATCCTGTACATCGTGATCCGCTGCCGGATAAACCCGGAACTCGGCCCGGCCCTGTCGAAGGAAGAGCGCGACGTGCCGATGGCGGAAAAGCTGCGGCTGCTGCGCGCGGGGCTGCTGCCGCTGGCGATTTTCGCGGCTATGATGGTGCCCTTCGTCAATGGCTGGACCTCGCTGGTCGAAAGCTCGGCCATCGGGGCGCTGACGGCTTTTGCCGCCGCCGTGCTGAAGGGGCGGATGACGCGGCAGGTGTTCGAGGTCTCGGTCCGCTCGACCCTGGGCATCACCTGCATGTTCATGTGGATCATCCTGGCCGCGCTGGCCTTTGGTGCGGTGTTCGATGGGCTGGGCGCCGTGCGCGCGATCGAGACGCTGTTCACCGAGCGGCTGGGCCTGAACCCCTGGGTGATCCTGATCCTGATGCAGCTGAGCTTCATCGTGATGGGCACCTTCCTGGACGACACCGCGATGCTGGTGATCGTGGCGCCGCTATACGTGCCGTTGGTTGGGGAACTGGGCTTTGACCTGATCTGGTACGGGGTACTGTACACGATCACCACGCAGATCGCGTACATGACACCGCCCTTCGGCTATAACCTGTTCCTGATGCGGGCCATGGCCCCGCCCGAGATTTCGCTGCGAGACATCTACGGCTCGATCCTGCCCTTCGTGATGGTGATGACGCTGGCGCTGGCCATCATCATGAACTTTCCGCAGATCGCGCTGTGGCTGCCCGACTACATCTACAACAAATGACCCCGGACATACCGGGGCACATGCGAGAGGTTGGTCTCTCGCCCATCGAAACCGACAACGGAGAGAGAAGATGACGAACAGACGCACATTCCTGAAAGGGGCCGCCGCGGCCCCGGCAGCCGCGCTGGCCACCCCGGCGCTGGCGCAATCCACGATCCGCTGGCGCATGCAGACCTATGCCGGCCCCGCGCTGGCCGAGCATGTGATCGACCCGGCCATCAAGATGTTCAACCAGATCGCCGGCGACCGGATGCAGATTGAGCTGTTCTATGCCGACCAGCTGGTGCCCACGGGCGAGTTGTTCCGCGCCATGCAGCGCGGCACGATCGACGCGGTGCAGTCGGATGACGACTCGATGGCCTCGCCCACCGAGGTGACCGTGTTCGGCGGCTATTTCCCGTTTGCCTCGCGCTATTCGCTGGACGTGCCGGTCCTGTTCAACCAATACGGTCTGAACGAGATCTGGGACGAAGAATATTCCAAGGTGGGCGTCAAGCACATCTCGGCCGGCGCCTGGGACCCGTGCCATTTCGCCACCAAGGACCCGATCAACAGCCTGGCGGACCTTCAGGGCAAGCGGGTGTTCACCTTCCCGACGGCGGGCCGGTTCCTGTCTCAGTTTGGTGTGGTCCCCGTGACCCTGCCTTGGGAAGACATCGAGGTCGCCGTGCAGACCGGCGAGTTGGACGGCATCGCCTGGTCGGGCATCACCGAGGACTACACCGTCGGCTGGGCGGATGTGACCAACTACTTCCTGACCAACAACATCTCGGGCGCTTGGGCCGGGTCGTTCTTCGCCAACATGGACCGTTGGAACGAACTGCCCGAAGATCTGCAGACCCTGTTCCGCGTCTGCACCGACCAGTCGCATTACTACCGTCAGTGGTGGTATTGGGGCGGCGAGGCATCGCTGCGCGTGAATGGCGACAAGATGAAGCTGACTTCGATCCCCGATGAAGAATGGGCGCAGGTCGAAGCCGCCGCAGTGGCCTTCTGGGATGAGATTGCAGCCGAGTCCGAGACCAAGGCCAGGGTTGTCGAGATCATCAAGAAGTACAATGCCGACATGCAAAAGGCTGGCCGTCCCTACCGGTACGGCTAAGGTGAAACCGGCCTGCCCTCATACCGGGGGCAGGCCGTTGAAAACGTCAGTCCGGCAGGTGGCGCCGGCGCAGAAATAGGTGGCTCATGCTCAACTTCGACACGCTCAAGACCCAGGTTGCCGAAGGCTCGGTCGATACGGTTCTGGTCTGCATGGTGGACATGCAGGGCCGCTTGATGGGCAAACGATTCCACGCGGGTCATTTCGTGGCCGGGGCCTGGGAAGAAACCCATTGCTGCAACTACCTGCTGGCCACCGATCTCGAGATGGCGACGCCGGACGGCTATGCCTCGACCAGCTGGGAGCGCGGCTATGGCGACTATGTCATGAAGCCCGACCTCAGCACCCTGCGCCCGGTGCCGTGGCTGGAGGGCACGGTGATGGTGATGTGCGACGTGCTGGATCACCACACGCACGAGGAGGTGCCGCACGCGCCTCGGTCAATTTTAAAGGAGCAGGTCAACCGGCTGAAGGCCATGGGCTATGACGCGATGTGCGCCACCGAGCTGGAGTTTTTCCTCTTTGAGAAGAGCTTTGACCAGATACGCAAGGAAGGTTTCCGCGGTCTGGAACCGATCTCGGGCTATAACGAGGATTACCACATCCTGCAGACCACCAAAGAAGAGCATGTGATGCGGCCGATCCGCAATCACCTGTGGGATGCGGGCATTCCGGTCGAAAATTCCAAGGGCGAGGCCGAGGCCGGGCAGGAAGAACTGAACATCAAATATGCCCCGGCCATGCAAACGGCCGAGTATCACTCGATCGCCAAGAACGCGGTCAAGGAGATCGCGTGGCAGTACGGCCATGCAGCGACCTTCCTGCCGAAATGGCATCATGACCGGGTCGGGAGTTCGTCACATGTGCATCAGTCGCTGTGGACGGACGGGCAACCGGCCTTCTATGACCCGGCCGATCCGCTGGGCATGTCGGACCTGATGAAAAACTACATGGCGGGCCTGTTGAAATACGCGCCCGACTATACCTGTTTCATGGCACCCTACATCAACAGCTACAAGCGGTTCATGAAGGGCACCTTTGCGCCGACGCGGATCATCTGGTCGGTGGACAACCGCACCGCGGGGTTCCGGCTGTGCGGGGATGGCACCAAGGCGGTGCGGGTGGAGTGCCGGATTCCGGGTTCGGACATGAACCCCTATCTGGCCATCGCGGGCATGCTGGCCGCAGGGATCGCGGGCATCGAGGAGGGGCTCGAGCTGCAGCCGCCGACCAAGGGCGATGTCTATCAGGGGGATACGGGCATGATTCCGGGCAACCTGCGCGCGGCGCGGGATGCGTTGCATGGGTCGTCCATGCTGAGGGCGGCCATGGGCGATGACGTGGTGGATCACTATGTCCGCGCCGCCGAGGTCGAGATCGAGGAATTCGAGCGCGTGGTGACCGATTGGGAGATTGCCCGCGGGTTCGAGCGGGCGTAGAGGGCGGATGTGAGGGGCCAGCCCCTCACGCTCCCCGGAATATTTTTGGCCAGATGAAGCAGCGGGTCTGCTTTGCTTGAGGATGGAGTGACCAATGGGTCAGGTGTTGAAATGTATCTCGCCGATCGACGGATCGGTGTTTGCCGAGCGGAACACGCTGGATCGTGACGCGGCATTTGCCGCAGCGGGCCAGGCGCGGGCGGCGCAGGCGGATTGGGCAGCGCGGCCCTTGCAGGAGCGCATCGATCTGGTGATGGCCGGCGTTGCCGCCGTGGGCGCGATGAATGACGAGATCGTGCCGGAACTGGCCCGGATGATGGGGCGGCCGGTGCGTTATGGCGGCGAGTTCGGCGGTTTCAGCGAACGCGCGACCTATATGGCGGGCATCGCGCGCGATGCGCTGGCTGATATTGCCGTGGGCGAGGACGAGACGTTCAAGCGATACATCAAGCGCGTGCCGCATGGCGTGGTGTTCGTCGTGGCGCCCTGGAACTATCCGTACATGACGGCGATCAACACTGTGGCGCCGGCCTTGATCGCGGGCAATACGGTTGTGCTGAAACATGCCACGCAGACCTTGTTGGTGGGCGAGCGGATGGCGCGGGCCTTCCACTCGGCTGGCGTGCCCGAGGACGTGTTCCAGAACCTGTTCCTGAGCCATGACGTGACCAACGATCTGATTGCCGGCAAGGCGTTCGATTTCGTGAATTTCACCGGCTCGGTCGCCGGAGGGCAGGCGATGGAGCGGGCGGCGGCCGGTACCTTTACCCCCGTCAGCACCGAGTTGGGGGGCAAGGACCCGGGCTATGTCATGGATGACGCCGATCTGGATGCGGCGGTCGAGACGCTGATCGACGGGGCCATGTTCAACTCGGGCCAGTGCTGCTGCGGGATCGAGCGGATCTATGTGCATGAAAGCCTGTATGACGATTTCGTCGCCAAGGCGGTCGAGATCGTCAGGGGCTACAAGCTGGGCAACCCGCTGGATCCGGAGACGACGCTGGGGCCGATGGCCAACGTGCGTTTTGCCGACGAGGTGCGCGCCCAGATCGCCGAGGCCGTGGCCGCCGGTGCAGTGGCGCATATCGAGACCTTTGCCGGAGATGACGGCGGCGCCTATCTGACGCCGCAGATCCTGACCAACGTCACGCACGACATGCGCGTGATGCGCGACGAAAGCTTCGGCCCGGTCGTGGGGATCATGAAGGTGTCTTCGGATGACGAGGCCATTGCCTTGATGAACGACAGCGAATTTGGCCTGACCGCCTCGCTGTGGACGCGCGATGTGGCGCGGGCCGAACGCATCGGCGACCGGATCGAGACCGGAACCGTATTCATGAACCGGGCCGACTATCTGGACCCGGGTCTGTGCTGGACCGGGTGCAAGAATACCGGACGCGGCGGCGGCCTTTCGATCATCGGATATCACAACCTGACACGTCCCAAATCCTACCACCTGAAGAAGGTGACGGGCTGAGGACGATTTGCCTGCCCCGGACCGACCCCCTCGCCGGGGCAGGCCTTAGACACAAGGAAAGCTGACATGAGTCTTGTTGGAAACTGGTCCTATCCGACCACGATCAAATTCGGCGCGGGCCGCATCAAGGAACTGCCCGAGGCCTGCCGGGCGGCCGGGATCAAGCGCCCGCTGCTGGTGACCGACCGCGGCCTGGCCGATCTGCCGATCACCGCCGCGACGCTGGATATTCTCGAGGCCGCAGGGCTGGGCCGGGGCCTGTTCGGCGAGGTCGATCCCAACCCGAATGAAAAGAACCTCGAGGCCGGTGTGGCCGCCTACAAGGCGGGGAAACATGACGGTGTGATCGCGTTCGGCGGTGGCTCGGGCCTGGATCTGGGCAAGATGGTCGCCTTTATGGCCGGTCAGACCCGCCCGGTCTGGGATTTCGAGGACATTGGCGATTGGTGGACCCGTGCGGATGCCGAAGCGATCGCGCCGATCATCGCGGTGCCGACGACGGCCGGCACCGGCTCGGAAGTCGGCCGCGCCAGCGTCATCACCAACTCGGAAACCCATGCCAAGAAGATCATCTTCCACCCCAAGGTGCTGCCGACCGTGGTGATCTGCGACCCTGAACTGACCGTGGGCATGCCGAAATTCATCTCCGCCGGGACCGGGCTGGATGCCTTTGCGCATTGCGTTGAGGCCTATTCCAGCCCCCATTACCACCCGATGAGCCAAGGCATCGCGCTGGAAGGGATGCGGCTGGTCAAGGAGTACCTGCCGCGCGCCTATGCGGACGGCACCGACATCGAAGCCCGCGCCCAGATGATGAGTGCGGCCGCCATGGGTGCGACGGCTTTCCAGAAGGGGCTGGGCGCGATCCACGCCATGAGCCACCCGATCGGCGCGGTGTTCAACACCCATCACGGCACCACCAACGCGGTCTGCATGCCTGCGGTTCTGGAGTTCAATGCGCCTGTAATCGCCGACCGGTTCGAAGCAGCCGCAGCCTATCTGGGCATTTCGGGCGGGTTCGACGGGTTCAGGGCCTTCGTGCAGGAATTCAACGACTCGCTGGGTATCCCGCGCAAGCTGTCCGATCTGGGCGTGACCGAGGATGCGATCCCGGAGCTGGTCAAGGGTGCGATCATCGACCCCTCGTGCGGTGGCAACCCAATCGAGTTGACCGAGGAAAACCTGACCGGATTGTTCAGGGTCGCTCTTTAAGTATTGGTAGGATCCGGGGAATTCATAGGCTCCGGGTCCGATCTCATTCCGCGGGTTGTGGTCCCGCTACCTGTGCACTTGTGAATGTTGCTGGAAATTGAGCGGCGAAAGCATGTTCTGGCTCATTGCGGATCTCGGACCAGGTCGGCGCCCGCTGGAAGCCTGGCGATCTGAGGGCCAGGGACAGCACGGATTTGTCCTCGACATAAATCAGCCCAAGCTTCTCAAGGCGGTCCATCGCGGCTTCAAAAGCGTCCACCCCGCATAAGTCGGATACCTGATCACCAAGAAGCGCCCTGCCGATGATCACTGGGCTCAGGTCAAGGATGGCCCGAGCCGCCTGGTCCAATTGGTGAACAACGCGTTTGCCTGACGCTCGCCGGTCGATCACCGTGTCGCCCTCGATGTAGAGGGCTGACGTGCCGGCCTCGTTCTGCCATGCAGAAAGAGCATCCAACGTCGACGCCGCGCGCTGCGCTGGCGGGCTTGGACCGTTGTCGACGATGTCGAAATGGTAGGCGAAATTCCAGACTTCTTCGGGCGGCAGGTCGAATATGAATGAATACGGCTTCGCTGGTTCGACCTCGACCCCAAATGCCTCGGGGTGTTCAAAATAAGGGCTGAACCGGTCCGCTCGCACCGGGCCAATCGAGCCGGGTGGTTGCAGGTGATGCAGCAGCGGAATGAGCTTTGCCATCCGTTCGAAGGCCTTGGGGCTTTCACCGGGAAACCCGTAGAGGAAACACCACTCGACAAAAACTCCGGCCTCGGCACACAGCTTCAGCGTCTGGATGTTCTGAATTCCGCTGACCCCTTTCCTCATATGCACAAGGGTCGGAGTATCGAAGGTCTCGATCCCCGGCTGGATCTTTCGAACGCCGGCGTCGGCCAGACGGGCGATCACGGTCGGCGAGAGGTTTGATTTGACCTCGTAGTGCATCAGGAATGGTCTGGTGTCCTGCGCAAGTTTCGGGATCAGGGTCTTGAGGTAGCGGTGATCCAGAATGTTGTCGACCACGACAAGATCCGGGCCATAGAGATCGGCAAGCGTGCAGAATTCGGCATAAGCCCGCTCGGCTGACTTGCTCCGGTAGGTCATCGATTGACCGTTCAATCCGCAGAAAGTGCAATGGTGTTTCGCTCCCCACCAGCAGCCACGCGATGTTTCGATCGTCGCCGATGGCACAAGGCGCGCTGATAGCCCCGTAGTGTTTTGAAATTGTTCAAAGAAGGCGTTGAAATCCGGGATGGGCAGCATGTCCAGATCCGTGGTCAGGCGCGGTCGAGACTCGTCCAGCGGGTAGTCCAATTGGCTCCGGTTCAAAAACCCCTCGACCACGGGCAAGGGTCTGCTGGGCCCCAGGGCTTTCAGAAACTCGGGAAAGGCATGGTCGCCCTCGCCAATGCAAACCGCGTCCAGTTCAGGATGCGCCTGCAAAAGCGCGCGCCCGAGCGGCCCCTCGCAGTTGGCGCCGCCCATGACGATGATCACGTCGGCTGACCGTTTCCGCACAGCCCGGGCCAGTGCGATCGAGGCCATAACCTGTTGGAACGAAGACGTAATCCCGATCACGGTCGGGTTCTGTTCCATCACCGCATCGGCGCAACGTTCGACGAATGCTCCGGCCTGCTTTCGGGCGGCAATGGCGTTTTGCATGAACGTCAGCCACTCGACACCCGACACATAGTCACCAAGCACCGTGGTCAGGTAGTCCATCGCGTCCAGATCGCTGCGCGGATAGATCAGATCGCTGAATATCCATTCACCCAGCAGCGCCTGATAGCAGCGGCCATCAGACAGCATGAAATACTCATCGAGGCCGATCGCCTCGGCATAGTCGAAGCTGAAGTACTTCTCGGTCGTCGCAAAGCCGTTGTCCCGCGCCAGCTGCGCAAGAAGAGACATCCCAAGCCCGGGATGTTGCAGCGAAGAAAACGGCATGGACACCAGACACAGCTTATGCAGAGCTGCGCCTTGGTCCTGACTGGAGACGACCGCGCTTTCGCTCATGCGAAGTTACGCGCAGCGGGGCCGGATCACACCGTCGGACGTATCTTCGTAGGCATTCTTGATGTCTTGCATCGCCGACTTCAGGTCGGATTCACCGGAAAAGACGTTCCCAATCGCGGCCAACAGCTTGCGCGCCTCGCCATCCTGATCGAGCGAGATTCCCAAGCGGTTTACTACGCCTTCGGGGTTGTCGATGAATTCTTTTCGAAAGGCCTCGTCAAGGATGCCGCGGCCAATGATCTGCTGAACATCTTCCAGGGTCAAACCCCGAGTATGGTGGTCACTCATAATTGTTCCTTTCGCAATACAAGGCCAATTGTTAATAGTTTTTTTACTCAATATCAATGCCGTGGATGGTCCGCGCCACCCTTGCGTGGTGTCTGGAAAAAGGCCTTGATCAGCGACATACTGAACTCGGGCAGTCGGGGGGCGCTTGAACATGAGGAAACAGGTCCAGATCGAACCGACCGAGCGCAGAATGTGCACGGTTCTGTTCGCCGACATTGTTCGTTCGACCATGATGATCGGCAGTTTGGATCCCGAAGACGCCGTCAGCCATCTGGGCCCTGCCATCGAACTGATCATGTCGATCTGCGAAAAGTTTGGCGCAACGACGTTGTTCACCGGCGATGGCGCGCTCGCGGTTTTTGGATCACCGAACGCGGACGAGGATCACGCGGTCAAGGCAATAGCAAGCGCCCAGCGGATCATCGACCGCATCGGCAAGCTGGACGATCGGCAGTTGGATGTGCGGGTTGGCGTTCATTCCGGCGAACTACTGGTGGGCCAGTTGCAACACACCCTCGGGGAAGAGCAGGCCTTTCTAGGGCCAGTCATGAACATCGCCAGCAAGATCGAGGCCGCCGCCAGAAAGAACGTGGTCACGGTTTCCGGTCAGGTTTTGGAGAATGCCGGTGATCTGTTCGACCATACACATGTGGGCGATCTCGAGCTGGACGGGGGTGCGGGGCCGATCCAGCTGTTCGAAATCACCGGCCGCAAAGAACAGGTGTCGCGCTGGATGGCGCGGGCGCGTCGCGAACGTTCGCCATTTGTCGGACGCGAAAGGGAACTGGCCGAGCTTGTTGCGGCGTGGAACCAGGCGCGTGACGGCAAAGGCAACTCGGTTCTGTTGCTGGGGGCGGCCGGCGTAGGCAAATCCCGGCTGCTGCATGAGCTGGTCGAGAACTGGCCCCTGGGCACGCACCAGGTTCTGGAGTTCAATTGCTTTTCGCTGGATCAGGAAGCTGCGTATCTGCCGATCACCCGCGTGATCAATGCCCGGTTGGGACTGGCGGACACCAAATCCGATGCCGAACTGGACCAAAAGCTGTCCGAGGGTCTGGGCGGGACCAAGTTCCTCGATGTGCATACCCGATCGGCCTTGTATTCGCTGTTCAGCCGTTTCCAAACGGAACCGGCGCTTTCGGCTGTAGATCCGTCTCGCCGACGGAGGCAGTTGAACCAGATGCTGTCGCGGCTGGTTCTGTCGATGAAACAGGACAAGCCCCTGCTTCTGTTGTTCGAGGATTTGCATTGGGCCGACCAGGGAACTCTGGACGTCATCGACAACCTGCTGGGTCAGGTGCGGGGAACGAATGTTCTGATCCTCCTGACATCGCGCAACGCGAACCTGTTCACGAACGACCCGATGGGCTTGCTCAAGGTCGTTCCGGTCGCCCCGCTGGGCGAGGCGGCTTGCAAGGACCTGATCACGCGCTTGCTGGGCCAGAGCGACATCGATGGTCAGTTGGGCTCATACATCGAAGCCATGAGCGGCCGCACGCCGCTTTTCGTTGAAGAATTTGCCCACCACATGCGGGACCGCATGTCGCAAGCCGGGTTCAAGGACGGAGCGATGGACAGCCTGGGCGACATCGAGATCCCCGCCAGGGTTCAACCGTTGATCGCATCCCGGATTGATGCCCTGCAAAGCGAGGACCGCAAAGCTCTGCAGCTGGTTGCCGTCGGCGGGTTGCAGTGGACGTGGAGCGTTCTGGCCGACACGCTTCAACGGCTGGGCTTCGACGCCAAAACCCGGATTTCGACCTTGGTTGAGCGCGGTTTTCTTGAGCTGCCGGAATCTCAGGACGGCCAGCAGCTGCGGTTCAGCCATGCGTTGGTGCAGAAGGTCGGGTATCGCAGTATTCCACGCCAGCGCCGCGCAAGGCTGCACCGTGCGATCTATGAAACTCTGCTGAGCCGCGGCACATCCGACGATCTGGACGTGGCACAGTCCATCGCCCGTCACGCGGACAAGGGCGAGTTATGGCTGGAGGCCGCCGAGGCTTATACGCGGTGCGGCGAGATGTCGATCAAGCTGTTTTCGTTTGAGGCCGCCGTCTCATATTTCGAAAACGCCCTGCGGTGCATCGACCAAGTTCAAAAGCGGACCGGTACCCAGGTGGCTGTTGACCTCGGGCTACGCGCCCGACGCGGTCTGCGCGTTTCGCTGGTCGCCAGCGGCAACTTCAACCGCATCCTGACCATCTCACGCGAGGCGGAAGCCTTGTCCGACGCGTTGGGGGACACATCCGCGCGCGTTGCGTTTCAGGTCGACCAGGCGATCATGCTGACGATCTTGGCGGATGTGCGGCAAGCAATGGAGGTGTCTGAGCGCGCGCTGCGAACCGCAACCGACGCCGAAGATCCGCGCCTGCAGGCAAACGCGGCCTTTGCGCTGGCCCAGGCTGCGTGGTTTCACGGCAACTTCGCGGCCGCACGGTCGGCGATCGATCAACATGCGGATCTGTTCCAGACGGTGTTCCGTGTGGCCGAAGCGGGCACCACCGGGTCGATTTCGGTGCTTGGGCTTGCGACCCGTGCCAACGCCAACAGCATGATGCATCGGTTTGACGAAGCGGATGCAGGTATCCGCGAGGTGCTGTCGATCGCCGAAGAAACCGGCAAGGCCTATGACCTGAGTTTTGCGCTGATCGCGCGGGGGATCTGGTGCTGGCAGCGAAATGAACCGGCTGACGCCGCCATTGCGTTGCGCCGCGCCTTGCGCGTGTCTGACGATGCTGGAATCGATGTTCTGTGCTGTTTCGCAGCGGCTCCCCTGGCTCGGGTGCAGTCGGTGTTGGGTGAACTTCCGGACGCCCGGCTGGTCCTGAACCGAGGTCTCGAACTGGCGCGGGACATGGAAATGGAAGCCTTCGTCGCCTGGCTGCTGTCGGCCGAAGTGCAGGTTCTGGCGCAGGAAGGCAGAACGAAAGAGGCCAAGGAACTGCAATCCGATTTGAACGACCTGTGTGACCGCAACGGGTATTTCCAGCACGAGCAATCCAAGGCATTGAGGGCGTTTAAGATTTGAACACCCCAAAAAGCCTCGGCTGAAAATACTGCGCATTCTGGCGCTCGACCTCAGTCTTGCAGGTTCAGCATCAGCCGGCCAAGTCCGGCCGGCGGCGTGGTGATCCCGGCCATTTGCATTGCCTGAAATGCCATCGCCTGATTTGAAGTGACGACGGGTTTGCCAACAGTTTTTTCAAGCCGGTCGATGATTTCCACGCTGCGCATGTCCGTACAGGACAAAACCAACACCTCGGCCTCGGGGCAGTCTGCAGCCAACCCCAGGTCAAACACCGCCTGCGGGGTCAGGGCGCCTTGGCCGTAATTGTCCAGCTGGCCTGTCACTTCGGACCGCGACACGGTTGAAATGCCAGTCTCGGCTAGGAACCGGATTGCCAAGTCATTGATGTCCGCGACATAGGGAGAGGCAAAGCCGATGCGTGTCGCCTCCAGCGTATGCAGTGCATGCACCAAGGCGCCCGCGGCCGTAACGGTCTGCGCCCCGCTGCTGGTCCTGATACGGTCGGCAAGTTCGCGATCGAAGGCCGGGCCATGGGTCAGCGTTGCCGAGGTACACCCATAAAGAATGACATCCGGCCGGACACCATGCAAAAGCCTGAGCGGCTCATCCAGATCGGCGGCGCCAAGACCGTGCATTTGGGCAGCATCGGGTATTTCTTCCTGATCATAGCCACCCATTCGGGCAAAGTGCAGTGAAACGCCCTCGGGCCGCAGCATCGTCATGTCGGGTTCGAGATTGGTGTTCGTGAACGGCACGAGAATACCGAAACGGGACCGGCCTCTGGATGGGTGGAAATTTCTCTGCGTCATGGCTGAAACTCCTCGGCCCAACGTTCCAGAACCGCGGCCATGAGTTCGAGGTCTGCAGTCTGACCGATGGTGGCACGTAGGCAATTGGCCAGTCCCGCGCCGGATTGCGGTCTCAGGAATATGCCTTTTTCCCTTAGGGCTTTGTCGGCTCTGGTCGCGGTGGATTGGTCCGCAAAGCGGATCAGAAGAAAGTTGGTATGACTTTTGGGAACGTCGAACCCGGCGGACCGAAGGCGATTGGCGAACCGGTCGCGCAGCTCGGCAGTGAGGGCACATGTCTCGCGCATGTAGCTCTGATCGTTCAGAGCGGCCAAGGCAGCCGCCTGTCCGCACACCGACACATTGTTTGGGTTCATCACCTTGCGTATCTGGACCGCGATCTGCGGTGGGAACAGGCCCCAGCCCACGCGAAATCCGGCCAGCCCGTAGGCCTTGGACAGAGTTCGAAGAACGACCGTGTCCCCCCGCGCGACAAGGTCGAACATCGGCTCGTTCAGATCATCGGCGAACTCGCCATAGGCCTCGTCGATCACAAGCAGGGTGTTTTCACGCAACCCTTCACGAAGCCGCAGCAGATCGCGGCGGGAGATACGGGTGCCTGTCGGGTTGCCGGGATTGGCCACAAATACCAACCTAGTATCCGGCTGCACGGCTGCCAGCAGCGCGTCGAAGGATACGCATCCGTCCACCTCGGCGGCGGTGTCGAAACGGGCGCGGGCCAACTGCGCCACGGTACGAAAAAACGGGTATGCGTTCGCAGGAGCAAGAACGGCGGCGTCTGGCCCGGCAAAGGCCTGCGCCAGACCCGCAATCAACTCCATCGACCCGTTCCCGCACAACAGACCTTGCTCGGGCAGATCATGAAGCTCGGCCAGTCGCGCACACAATGCCGTCCAGTCCGGGTCCGGGTAGAGGTGCCCGTTCGCGGCCGCCTCTGCGACGGCCTGTCCGACTAAGGGACTTGGCGGGCGCAGGCTTTCGTTCTGCGACAGCGAAACAAGGCGCTGTCCTGCCGGCGGATCCAGCTGAGCCAACGCATAAGGTGACATGGCAGCGACATGGGAAACGGGACGGATCATGGCTTTACCCCATAGACATGCTGCGCGGCCCGGGCGCTCACAAGCTCGTCCCGCACATCCTGTCGAACAGCCACGGGTGACCTTTCATCGGGTGGCCCAAATCCGCCGCCGCCCGGAGTTTGGAAGATCAGCGTTTCGCCGCCGCCAATTCGCACCTCGCCCTTGCCCGGCAAGTCCGGGCCGTCGGGGCCGAGACGGATGCGACCGGGCGCGCCCGCCAGTCCGCCGTGCCGTCCCTTGGCTGGGTTTGCGATGCGTTCGACCGAAAGGAACAGCATGAAATCCTCGCCGGTGGAGGAGCGTATTTCGATGTCCTGCCCCAATCCGCCGCGGAGGCGACCGGGGCCACCGCTGTCCTGGCGCAATTCGCGACGCGTGATCAGGACAGGCGCGACAGCCTCGGTTGTCTCGACCTGGCTGCCCCAGACACCCGAGGGGAAGGCCGTCGCCGACAGGCCATCCAGGCTTGGCCTTGCGCCGGTTCCGCCGCTGAACACCAATTCCAGAGCAAACTGCGTGCCACCGCGGGAAACCGCCTCGGGTGCGTGGCGCAGAGGCAGGTCGTACATGCACGATGCACCTTCGGCCGGCACGGCGTCCGGTAGAGCCTGCGACAGGCAGCCATAGACCAGATCCGGGGTCATCTGTCCCAAGGTATGACGCATGGCCACCGGAGCGGGTGGCTGCGCATTCAGAATGCAATCCGCCGGTCCCGTCACGTGGAATGGCGCCAAAGAGCCTGCGTTGTTGGGGATGTCTGGGCCGATGATGCAGCGCAGGGCAAATACCGTGTAAGCCGTTGCATAGTTGAGCGGGACATTGATGCCTTTGCGCGACAGGCCCGACGTGCCCGAAAAGTCGACCAGAACCCGGTCATCCGTGATGGTCAGGGCCGCGTGCAAATCAATCTCGCACTCGTACCCATCGACGGTCAGCACATTGTGCCACGTGCCCTTCGGAAGCGCCGAAATGGCCTCGATCGTGCCGCGGCGCGAGGTTTCGATGATGTAATCGGCCAGACTGTCCAAAGTGTCGATGCCAAACTCGACCATCATGTCGGCCAGACGCGCTGCGCCCGTTTCGCAACATGCGATCAATGCGTAGATGTCGCCCTCATTGGCGATGGGCTCGCGCGAGTTGGCTTTGACGATATCCATCAGCAGCGCGTTCAACTGACCTTGGTCGACCAGTTTGCACGGTGGGATTCGAAGCCCCTCATCAAAGATATCCGAGCCTTCGGGACCCATGCCCAAACCGCCGAGGTCGACCAGATGCGAGGTGCAGGCCGTAAACCCAACCACGTTGCCACGATGAAAAACCGGCATCATCAGCAGGAAATCGTTCAAATGGCCGGATGCGATCCAAGGATCATTGGTCAGAAAAATATCGCCCGGCTTCATTTCGGAGCTGGAGTATCGCCCGCACAGGGTCTTAACCGCTTCGGCCATCGTGTTGATGTGGCCCGGCGTTCCGGTAACGGCCTGGGCCAGCATACGGCCGCGTACATCAAAAATGCCGGCGGATATGTCGCCGCATTCACGAACGATCGGAGAAAAGGCGGCGCGGATCAGCGCCTGGCCCTGTTCTTCGACCACCGCTAGCAGCCGGTTCCACATGACCTGCAGACGGGTATTCGTCGTGTTCATTCGGCGTCCTCCTGTATCCGGTTGAGCCAGAGATTGCCGCCGCCATCGACGCTGGCCTGAAAATCCGCGCTGACGAATGTGGTGGTTTGAGGCTCGGTAATCAGCGCCGGTCCGCGCAGCCAATCGCCGGGTTCAAGACCGGATCGATCGTAGATACTGGCGTCGCACCAATGCCCGCTGACATCACAAAGAATGCGTCGATGGTCGCACGGCCGCGCCGTTCGCTGTTGGGCTACGTCAGGAACCCGGCTGAGGGCAGGGGCGGGTGACGACACCTCGACGGACCAGTTGAGAATCTCGATCGCCATTCCCGGTACAGCGCGGCGGAACAACCGGCTGTACTCGGATTCGAAATCCCGGCGCAGGATTTCGATGTCTGCAGGCCCAAGTGCCCGATCCGGAAGCGCGATCTCGATCTCATGACCCTGGCCGTGGTACCGCATGAAGGCCTGTTTTCGGATCGACAACTCGGCTTCAGGTGCACCGGCGCGGACCACGGCCAGCGCCTCGGCTGTCATTTCGTCAAAAAAGGCGTTGAGGCCGTCGAGATCCGGCTGGTCCAGCGTGGCATAGCGCGACCGGACGATTTCGAAGGCGACCGGGGCATACAGAAATCCGACCGCTGACCCTACGCCCGGGTTCTTCGGGATCACGATTTGGTCGACCTGACACCGCCGGGCTACTCGCGTTGCGTGCAATGGCCCATTGCCGCCAAAGGCGATCATCACTCGGGTTGCCAACTCTTTTCCGGACTCGACCGCGTGCATCCGACCTGCGGCGGCCATGCTTTCGTCGACGATTTCGCTGAGACCACGTGCGGCCAGGTCCGGTGGCAGGTCCAGCGCGCTCCCGATTTCCACGGTGATGGCCTGTTCGGCGGCAGCTGTGTCAATCGTCAGTCGGCCTTCGGCAAACCGGCCGGGTTCGATCAGGCCCTGCACCACATCGGCGTCTGTCACGGTCGCCGCCCTGCCGCCATTGCCGAAGGCGGCAGGGCCTGGCTGTGCGCCGGCACTTTCGGGGCCAACCTGCAGGCGGCCCAGCCGATCGACCCTGGCAATCGAGCCGCCGCCTGCGCCGATTTCGATCATCTCGATCACGGGGATGCGCACCGGCATGCCTGAGCCTTTGATGAAGCGCGCGGCCCTTGCGATTTCGAACCTGCGCGCGGTCTGCGGGCGGAAAGCATCAATCAGGCACAGCTTGGCCGTCGTCCCCCCCATGTCAAAGCTGGTTACGGCGCGCGCACCGGTTTCAGCCGCGATCCGTGCGGCAAGGATGGCCCCGCCGGCCGGGCCGGATTCGACCAACCGGATTGGCAGGCGGGCGGCCGTTTCCAGGGTTGTCATGCCACCGCCGGCCGTCATCATGAGAATGGGACAGGTCAGCCCCTCTGCGGCGAAGCGGGATTGGAACTCGGCCAGATACCCGGCCATCTGGGGCTGGATATAGGCGTTGGCGATGGTGGTGCACAGGCGGTCAAATTCGCGCGCCTCGGGGCTGACTTCGTGCGAGAGCGAGATGGCCAGGTCGGGGAGCGCCTTGAGCAACTGGTCCCGCAGGGCGAGCTCGTGCTTTGGGTTGGCATAGGAATGCATCAGGCATACCGCCACGGACTGGGCGTCGCTATCCGCAATCTGGCGCACCAGATCGCTCATACCGGCGACATCCAGCGGTGTCAGTTCGTCACCACGTGCATCCATTCGCCCGCCGATCGTGAAGGCACGAGCGCGTGGGACCAGCAGGTTGGGCTTGACCAGATTGATGTCATACTGGCTGTAGCGACGTTCATAACCAATCTCGAGTATGTCCCGAAACCCGTCGGTGGTTATTGTCGCAACCGGGGCACCGCGCCGCTCGATCAGGGCATTGGTGGCCAGCGTGGTGCCGTGAATGAACCCGGAAACCTGCGAGAAACTGGCGTTGGCGTCATCCAGAACGCGCTTTGCACCAGTCACGGCACCGACGGTTGGGTTGTCCGGTGTCGTCGGAGTTTTTGTCGTTGCGAGGATATTGGATTGCCCGTCCATCAGAACGGTATCGGTAAATGTGCCGCCAATATCGACGGCCAGCCGAAGCCCAGCGTGATTGTGCATAAAACGAAGCCATGGGCAGAAGTTTCAGATCGTTCCGGGCTGTTGGTTCAGCATCCAGAGACTGCGAAAAAGATCCGCCTCTAGTCAGACGACGAGGTCGCAACCGGTTGCCCGGCGGCCTTGGGTATCTTTGGTGCAGTCAATCACGGCTTGATCACTCTGGTTGTCGATACGATGGAAAAATGCTGCCCATAGCGGGATCACCTGTCAACAGAAATGCGACAGGGTTAGGCGACGCCTCCCTGCAATTGACGGCTTAGGTTGTCCGCGGCATCCGGGGAATACCGGTCGATCAGGGCACCCAATTCAGGCCGGCAAGACCCGCAATTTGTTCCGGCGCTCAACGCCGCGCCGATAGCGTCGACACTGATCGCTTTCCCGCACGAGATCGCGTCAACGATCGTCTTCAACCCGACGCCAAAACAGGCGCAGATGATCGGTCCGGTGTCCTTGGCATCTGCGGGTGCGCGGCCGGTCAGAAACTGTGCGGGTGGTATGTCCGGCATCGACGCAAGATAGTCCCGCATCAGGGGCAGCGGGCGCGGCGACACGAACAGTGCCGCTTGCAGGCATCCGTTCTGCGACAACGCAATGCGAAATGAACCGCGGGCGGGGTCACCTGCCGTGACCGCGTCCGCATCGGTCAGCGCAAACCATTCGCGGGCGGTTTTTTCCCAATTCAGTATCCGGGCATGATCAGCCAGCTCTGTCCTGTAACCGTTGTCCGTTCGGACCGTCGCCCGGTAAGAGACCGAGGGGGTCAGGGGTCTCCTGGAGACGGCAAAGGCGTACCACGCCGCCTGCATGACAGAGATCGAAACGGGTGTTGCCTTGCTTTCGGGTTGTCCGGAAATCGGATCAGTAGTGCCGGGAACCAGCATGTCCACCCGGCCCGAAGGGGCCGTTTCCGCAGTCCAATGGATGGGGGCAAAGACGTGACCGATGCGAACATCTTGGGTGATGCGCGCGCGAAAAATACCACGCCCAATGCGGCTGGTGACCTCGACAAGATCTGCGCTGGATATCCCCTCGCGGGCGGCGTCCTGGGGATGAATGTCCACAAACGGCTCGGCCAGATGGGCGGACAGGCGGGCTGAAAGACCGGTCCGGGTCATGGTGTGCCATTGATCCCGTGTGCGTCCGGTGTTCATCACAAAGGGATATTTCGGTCCGGGCAGGGCTGCCGGACGCCGATGAGCAACGGGAACGATCCGGGCCTTCCTGTCGGAGTGAAAGAAGTGTCCGTCATCAAAAAATCTCCCACCTGCACCCTTGCGACCCAATGGCCAGCGGGTGGGTTCCAATTCGGCATAGCCCGTCTCGTCAATTTCGGAGAAGCCCGAAATGTCGAAGTCTTTCCCGAACTGCGCGGCGATTTGGGACATTGCGGCGTATTCCCGGAATATCTCGGCCGGTGAAGCGTAGTCGAACGCGGTTTTCCATCCCATGCGGCGGCCAACTTCGGCCAGGATGTCCCAATCCGGGCGCGCTTGGCCCGGTGACTGCAAAACGGCGCGTTGCCGGCTGATGGTTCGGTCCGAATTCGTGACAGTTCCGTTCTTTTCGGCCCACCCAGCGGCCGGCAACACAACGTCGGCCAGACGCGCCGTATCGGTATTCAACGTCAGATCACTGACGACCGTGAACGAGCAGGCGGCGATTGCGCGGCTGACCCTGTCAGCTTCGGGCATGGTTGCCGCCGGGTTGGTGTGGATGATCCAAAGGGCCTTGATCTGCCCATCTTCGACCGCACGGAACATGTCCACGGCCTTCAGCCCCGGAGACTGCGGTATTGCAGGCGCCTGCCAATACGCCTGAACCGCGGCGCGATGATCGGCGTTTTCGATGTCCAGATGGCAAGCCAGCGTGGTGGCCAGACCACCCACTTCGCGCCCACCCATCGCGTTGGGTTGGCCGGTGACCGAGAACGGGCCCATTCCCGGCCGCCCGATCCGACCGGTGGCCAGATGGCAGTTCAGGATGGCGTTTACCTTGTCAGTCCCGCTGGAGGATTGGTTCACTCCCTGGCTGAAGACCGTCACGACGCGCGGGGTATTGATCCATAGATCGAAAAATGCGGCGAGTTTTTCGGCAGGCAGGCCGGTTTCCGAGATCTGGTCGTTTCCGGCCGTTTCCAGTGCGGCTTCCAGACCCGAGGTTAGCCTCACGAAGTCCGGGTCCACGGCCCCGCGCCGATGAATCTCGGTCAGCAGCCCGTTGAACAGCGCCACGTCGCTGCCCGGATTCAGCGCCAGATGCAGATCGGCCTGATCGCAGCTGGCGGTGCGGCGCGGGTCGATCACCACGATCCGGGTGCCGCGCGCCTGCCGTGCCGCCAGAACGCGCTGGTACAGAACCGGGTGGCACCACGCCAGGTTCGACCCGACCAGTACCACCAGATCGGCCTGGTCCAGATCCTCGTAGGTGCCGGGCACGGTGTCGGTGCCAAAGGCCCGCTTGTGCCCGGCCACGGTCGAGGCCATGCACAGCCGCGAATTGGTGTCGATATTGGCCGATCCGATGAAGCCCTTCATCAGCTTGTTGGCCACATAGTAATCCTCGGTCAGCAACTGCCCCGAGACATAGAAGGCCACGCTGTCGGGACCATGCGCCGCGATCGTTTCGCGGAACCGGTCGGCCACCAGTTGCAGTGCGTCGTCCCAGCCCACATCCCGGCCAAAGGCGCGCGGTGTCAGCAGGCGGTGGCCCAGCCCGACCGTTTCACCCAAAGCTGTGCCCTTGGAACACAACCGTCCGAAATTCGCCGGGTGGTCCGGGTCGCCCCGCACGGTCAGACCGCCGGCCCCGTCCGGGCGCAGCAGCACGCCGCAGCCCACGCCGCAATAGGCGCAGGTGGATCGCACCTCGGGCAGGTTCGAGCCGTCCATCACGCGGCGCTCCGCTCGGTGACGGCGCGGGCGTCCAGCAGGATGCGCCCGCCCTCCAGCCGAACCGGATAGGTGGTGATCCGGCCTTCATCCGCGCCTTGAGCCTCGCCCGTATTCAGGTCGAACACCCAGTTGTGCAGCGGGCAGGTCACCGACTGGCCATGCACGATGCCTTCGGACAGCGGGCCGCCCTTGTGTGGGCAGGCATTGCTGGCCGCGAACAGTTCCGCCTCGGCCGTGCGGAAGATGGCGATGCAGCCAAGACGGGTTTTCACCAGACGTGCGCCCCGCAGCGGCACGTCGTCGATATGTCCGATGTCGATCCAGCTCATTCCGCGGCCTCCAGGGTGAAATCTGCAATCGGGGCATAGCTCGGCGCCTTGTCGCGCACATGCTCGGCCCAGGGGTCCTTGCGATAGATGCTCTGCGACAGTTCGAACCGCTCGACCAATGCCCGCCGGTTTTCGAGGTCGTCGACCACATTGGCCCTGACCCAGTCCATGCCGACCTTGGCCAGCCATTTGTACAGCCGGTCCAGATACTTGCCGCCCTCGCGATAGGCCTGGGTGACGGCCATCACAACCTCGATCGCCTCGTCCTCGGTCGGGACCTGGCAGAGCAGCTCGGTTTCCTTGACGTCCATTCCGGCCGCCCCGCCGATACCGATCTGATAGCCCGAGTCCACGCAGACTACGCCGATATCCTTGCAGGTCGCCTCGGCACAGTTGCGCGGGCAACCCGAGACCGCGAGCTTGAGCTTGTGCGGTGTCCACGAGCCCCACAGGATCTGTTCCAGCTTGATGCCAAGGCCGGTGCTGTCCTGGGTTCCGAAGCGGCAGTGATCGGTGCCGACACAGGTTTTGACCGTACGCAAACCCTTGGAATAAGCGTGCCCCGAGACCAGGCCGGCCTTGTTCAGGTCGGCCCAGATGGCGGGCAGGTCCTCGCCCTTGACGCCCAGCAGGTCGATGCGCTGACCGCCGGTGACCTTGACGGTGGGCACGTCATATTTCTCGGCCGCGTCGGCGATGGCGCGCAGCTCGGCCGGGTTGGTGATGCCGCCCCACATGCGGGGCACGACGCTGAAGGTGCCGTCCTTCTGGATGTTGGCGTGTTTGCGTTCGTTGACGAACCGGCTTTGCGGGTCATCACGGTATTCCAGCGGCCAGTCGGCCAGCAGATAATAGTTGATCGCCGGCCGGCAGACATGGCAGCCATTGGGCGTTTCCCAGCCCAGCTCCTGCCAGACTGCGGCCTGGCTTTTCAGCTCTTGCGCCTTGATCAGGCGGCGCACGTCCTCGTGGGTCAGGTCAGTGCACCCGCAGATCGGTTGCGCCGCCGGCATCTGGAACTCATCGCCAAGCGTGACCCGCAGGACCTGTTCGACCAGACCCGTGCACGTTCCGCAGGATGCGCTGGCCTTGGTGCTGGCGCGCACGGCGGCCAGATCGGTGGCCCCGGCGGCGATCGCCTCGACGATGGTGCCCTTGCATACGCCGTTGCAGCCGCAGATCTCCGCCTCAGGCGGCAATGCTGCAACGGCTGACAGAGGGTCCGCGGTGTCGCCCCCCTGGTAGGCCGGGCCAAAGATCAGCGTGTCACGCATCTCGTCGATGTCGGTGCCGTCCTTGATCAGGCCGAAAAACCAGCTGCCATCGGCGGTGTCGCCATACATGACCGCGCCGATCAGGCGGTCGTCTTCGATCACCAGCCGCTTGTAGACCCCGCGCGCCGGATCGCGGAACACGATGTCCTCGCGTCCCTCGCCCTCGGCGAAGTCTCCGGCGCTGAACAGATCGCAGCCGGTGACCTTCAGCTTGGTGGCCAGTTCCTTGACCACGAAGGCATCGGGCTGGCCCAGCAGGGTATTGGCCACGACCTTGGCCTGATCGAAAAGCGGCGCCACCAGGCCGAACAGGTGGCCGTCGAATTCGACGCATTCGCCCACGGCCAGCACATCCGGGTCCGAGCTCTGCATCTGCGCGTTCACCTCGATCCCGCGGGCAACGTCCAGCTCGGCATCGGTGGCCAGCCGGGTTTCGGGGCGGATGCCGACGGCCATCACCACCAGGTCGGCGGGCAGCGTCTCGCCGCTTTCCAGCAGCACCGCCTCGGCGCGACCCTCGCCCAGAATGGCCTTGGTCGAGGCCTGGGTTCGCACGGTGATCCCCCGCCTTTCCAGATCCTTGCGCAGCAGGTATCCGGCGGCCTCATCCAGCTGCCGTTCCATCAGATGGCCCATCAGGTGCACCACGGTGACGGTCATGCCGCGCTCGGCCAGCCCCGCCGCGGCCTCGAGCCCCAGAAGCCCGCCGCCGATCACCACCGCGTTGCCACCCTTGGCGGCCGCGTCGATCATCGCGTTGGTGTCGTCCAGATCGCGATAGGAGATGACGCCGGGCAGGTCCTTGCCCGGAACCGGAATGATGAACGGGGCAGAGCCGGTGGCAATCAGCAGCTTGTCATAAGGGACATGACCGTTTTCGCCCTCGACCACCTTCATCTCGCGGTCGATCTTCACCACATGCTCGCCAAAGCGGCAGGCGATGCCCCGTTGCGCGTACCAGTCGCCGTCATGGGTGACGATGTCCTCATAGGTCTTCTCGCCCGACAGAACCGGGCTGAGCATGATGCGGTTGTAGTTTCCGCGCGGTTCGGCGTTGAAAAGCGTGATGTCGAACACATCTGGCGCGGTCTCGGTCAGATGTTCAAGCACGCGGCCCGACGCCATCCCGGCACCGATCACGACAAGTTTCTGTTTCATGGGGTCACTCCGCTGCAATGGCCTTGGGGGCGGGCGATTTCGGCTTGGCGCCGTGTTCGTATTCTTCGAGGAAATCCAGAACTTCCTGCCGGTAGGCGTAGTAGTCGGGATGTTCGAGCAGCGCCTTGCGGGTGCGCGGGCGCGGCAGGTCCACGCGGGTGATCTTGCCGATCGTAGCCTGCGGGCCGTTGGTCATCATCACCACCCGGTCGGCCAGCAGGATCGCCTCGTCCACGTCATGGGTGACGCAGATCGCGGTGACCTTGGTGCGCGACCAGACCTCCATCAGAACCTCCTGCAGCTCCCAGCGGGTCAGGCTGTCGAGCATCCCGAAAGGTTCATCCAGCAGCAGCAGCTTGGGCGACAGGGCAAAGGCGCGGGCGATGCCGACGCGCTGTCTCATGCCGTTCGACAGGTCGCTGGCCTGCTTGTCCATCGCATCGGCCAGGCCGACGCGTTCCAGGTAGTATTCCACCACGTCCTGCCGTTCGGCCTGGCTGGCGTTCGGATAGACCTTGTCGACCCCGATCGCCACGTTCTCTTTCGCGGACAGCCACGGGAACAGGTTGGGTGACTGGAACACCACCGCGCGTTCAGGGTCGGCGCCTTCGACGTGGCGGCCATCCAGCTTGATCGCGCCCTTGGAAATCTCGTTCAGCCCCGCCGCCATGGTCAGCACCGTGGATTTGCCGCAGCCCGAATGGCCGATCAGCGAGATGAACTCGCCCTTGTCGATCTTCAGATCGAAGTCCTCGACCACGGTCAGCGGCCCCTTGGGCGTGGGATAGACCTTGTGCAGTTGCGAGAAATCCAGGAACCGGCTGTCGATCATGCCCTTCTGCGCCTCGGTCACGGCGGCGGGCACGCCGTGGATCGGCGTGACCTCGGGCAGGATGCGGGTGCCTTCGACCTTGGCCTCGATCCCCACATCCATCAGGTATTTGGTGACCTCGGCGCGCAGGCGCTTGAAGGTTTCGTCAGTGTTCATCGCCGCCCGGTCGCGCGGGCGCGGGATCGAGACGCGGAACTCGTGCCCCAGCGTGCCGTCGGGGTTCAGGGCGATGATCCGGTCGGCCAGAATGATCGCCTCGTCCACGTCATTGGTGATCAGCACGCAGGTCTTGCGGTCGGCTTCCCAGATGCGCTCGATCTCGTCGGCCAGGTTGGCGCGGGTCAGAGCGTCCAGTGCCGACAGCGGCTCGTCCAGCAACAAGACCTCGGGGTTCATGGCCAGCGCCCGGGCCACGTTGACCCGCTGGCGCATTCCGCCCGACAATTCGGCCGGACGGCGCGTCGCCGCGTGGCTGAGGCCGACCATCTTGACGTAATGGGCCACCTTCGCGGCCTTCTCGGCCTTGGGCAGGCCCGGAAAGACCGTATCGACCGCCAGTCCGACATTGCCGCTGACCGTCAGCCACGGCATCAGCGAGTAGTTCTGAAAGATCACGCCGCGTTCCGGCCCCGGCCCCTTGATCGGCGCGCCCTTGAAGGTGACCTGCCCGCGGCTGGGCATGTCCAGTCCGGCCATCAGGTTGATCAGCGTGGTCTTGCCGGTGCCGGAAAAGCCCAGGATCACCAGGAACTCGCCCTCCTGCACCTGCAGGTCGATGTCGTTCAGAACATCGGTGCGCCCGGTGCCTTCACCGAAGGATTTCGAGACGTTTTCGAAGCTGAGGATGCTCATCACGCTCACCGGTTGTTGGTAAAGGTAAACAGGGACTGCAGCGCGTACATCACCCGGTCCAGCAGGAAGCCGATGATGCCGATGGTGAAGACTGCCACCATGATCCGGGCCAGCGAGCTGGACGAGCCGTTCTGGAACTCGTCCCAGACGAATTTGCCCAGGCCCGGGTTCTGCGCCAACATCTCGGCCGCGATCAGAACCATCCAGCCCACGCCCAGCGACAGGCGCAGGCCGGTGAAGATCAGCGGCAGCGCCGAGGGCAGCACCAGCTTGGTGATCTTGGTCCAGGTGTTCATCTTCAGAACCTTGGACACGTTCACCAGATCCTTGTCGATCGAGGCCACGCCCAACGAGGTGTTGATCAGCGTGGGCCACAGCGAACACAGCGTCACCGTGATGGCCGAGATCAGGAAGGATTTCGCGAACCAGCCGTCATTGGTGACATAGACGGCCGAGACGATCATCGTCACGATCGGCAGCCAGGCCAGCGGCGATACCGGTTTGAACACCTGGATCAGCGGGTTCAGCGCCGCGTTTGCGGTGGGCGACAGCCCCGCCGCGATGCCCAGCGGCACCGCCACGACCGTGGCGATCAGGAACCCGAAGAACACGGTTTTGATCGAGGTCCAGATCTGCTGGTAGTAAGACGGCGCGCCGGTATAGGCGACCTGCTTGACCTCGTCTGCGCGGCCGGCCTCGATTAGCTTCTGGTTCCGCTTTTCGACCATCGCCTCGAACTTGGCGCGTTTGGCGGCCTTGGCCTGAGCGTCCTGATTCAGGTTGACCATTTCCTCCCAGACCTGCGCCGGGCCGGGCACCGCCCCAAGCGAGGTCTGTACCTTGGGGGCCAGCGTCGCCCACAGCAGCAGGAAGGCGCAAATCGACAGGATCGGTACGATCAGCAGCCGCCAGATCTCGGCCATCTGGGCGCGGGGATTGTCGCCGGCGGCGGCCTTCAGAACCGGGGTGGCCCAGCTGAGGCCCAGCACCTGGAACCATTTGTCGGCGGCGTTGATGCGGGTGAATAGACGGGCGCGGCGCGCGTCCCGTGCGGCGTCTGCGTTGAATTCCGGATCGACCGTTGTCATCTGATGCGTCCTTGCGATGGCGGGGCGTTTCAGGGGTCCTGCCCGACCGCAGCCGGGCAGGGCGGTTCGGGGTCAGCCTTGGATTTCGGTCCCGACGACCTTCTGGTCGCCCTTCAGGCCGATCGGCAGGCTTTCGAGATAGGCGTTCGGCGCGCGGCCATCGAAGGGAATGCCGTCGATGATGTCCTCGGCTGGGGTGGGCGCCTTGTAGCCGTCGCTGTCCCAGGGGAAATCGGCCTCGTCCGCCAGGTCTTCTTCGACCAGAAGGCGCGCGGCCTGCAGATAGATCTCGGGCTTGTAGACCGACTTGGCGACCTCGTCATACCAGCTGTCTGCCTTGGCTTCGGGAATCTGCCCCCAGCGGCGCATCTGGGTCAGGTACCAGACCGCGTCGGAATAGAACGGATAGGTCGCGTTGTAGCGGAAGAACACGTTGAAATCGGGCACCTCGCGCTTGTCGCCCTTTTCGTATTCGAACGTGCCGGTCATCGAGTTGGCGATCACCTCGTAATCGGCCCCTACATATTCCGGGCGGCTGAGGATCTCGACCGCCTCGGGACGGTTGGCATTGTCGTTCTCGTCCAGCCACATCGCCGCACGGATCAGCGCCTTGGTCACGGCCAAGGTGGTGTTCGGGTATTCCTCGGCGAATTCGGCGGTGATGCCGAACACCTTTTCAGGGTTGTTCTTCCACAGCTCGTAGTCGGTGATGACCGGAACGCCGATGCCCTTGAACACCGCCTGCTGGTTCCAAGGCTCGCCCACGCAATAGCCATGGATCGTGCCGGCCTCGAGCGTCGCGGGCATCTGCGGTGGCGGGGTGACCGACAGGAACACGTCCGCGCCGATCTGACCGGTCACGTTTTCAGGGCTGTAATAGCCCGGGTTCAGCCCCCCGGCGGCCAGCCAGTAGCGCAGTTCGTAATTGTGGGTCGAAACCGGGAACACCATGCCCATGTTGAAAGGCTTGCCCTCGGCCTTGTACTTCTCGACCACCGGAGCCAGTGCCTCGGCGCTGATCGGATGCTGCGGGCGGCCGTCGTCCATCACCGGGATGTTGGGTTTCATCTCCGCCCAGACCTCGTTGGATACCGTGATGCCGTTGCCGTTCAGGTCCATCGAGAAGGGCGTGATGATATGCGCCTCGGTTCCATAACCAATGGTCGCCGCCAGCGGTTGACCGGCCAGCATATGCGCACCGTCCAGCTGGCCGCCGATCACGCCGTCCAGCAGAACCTTCCAGTTGGCCTGCGCCTCGAGCGTCACGAACAGGCCCTCGTCCAGGAAATACCCCTGCTCATAGGCAACGGCCAGCGGCGCCATGTCGGTCAGCTTGATGAAGCCGAAGGTCAGTTCGTCCTTTTCCAGCTCCAGCATTTCTGCGGTGGCCGGCGCAACAAGGGCTGTCGTCGCAACAAGACTCAGAATGAGTTTTTTCATCTTTGTTCCTTTCGGTCCGGCCCAAACCGGGCTGGGTGGCGACCCGAGCAACGTTCGGGCCAAAAAAAAGCCGCCGACACACACCGCCGGAAGGAGAAGGCGGTTGGTCGAGCGGCTTTGCTCAGAAGTTTTGCCCAAGACATCGGGCGAATTCCTACGGTGGGCGACGTTGCCTGCCGTTGTCCTGATAAAGGCACCGGTGAGCAGATGAGTCATCCGAAATTGACGGCCATCAGGTGAAAATTCTGCAACGCAGCATAATTTGACGCTGCAGTGCAAAAAAATTAGGCGCACTTACTGGGAAGGCTCAAAAATCCGACTGTCGAAAAAGACGTTTTGCGGCAACATCAACTTTCCACCCGGGCCGGACACTAGCGTCGGGTCGTTGCCGGCACCCTCGGGCTTTTCAGAATCGGCGGGCATGACAACACCGATTCCCTGCAGCTCGCGCCGATACAGGTCACTTTGGAACACATCGGCTGCCGTACGCTCGGCATCTGACGGATCCAGTCCATATCTTCGCGCCATGTGGTGCGCGATCCATTTGGCCTGACTGCGCCACGGAAAACCCGTCGCGCCTTCATGAAAAGTGACAAAACGGTCGACCTGACGCTGGTCGCCGCGCGCTGAAATCGCAAATTGGCCGGTCAATGCCCGGTCGACCAGGTCCGCGGGAACATCAAGATAGAGCCTTTGCGCCAGCATCTCCGACGCCGTGGTCAGGCTTTCGGAATTTGAAAGCCATCGGCCCGCCCGCCAGATCGCCCGCAGCAGCGCGCCCGTCAGATGTGGTTCCGTCTGTGCCCAATCCGTTCGCACGGCCAGTACCTTTTCCGGGGCACAGGACCAGATCGCGTTCCCCGGCAGCAGAAGCGCACCCACCCGGTCGTCGACGGAAAATGACCCCCACGGCTCACCTACGCAGAAAGCATCGATCTCACCGGCGGCCAGGGCCTGGGCCATCAACGGTGGGGGAACGGTGCGGATCTCAACCTGGGTCGAAGCGAGTTCCGTGCCGCTGACCCAATATCGCAGCAGTTCCACATGCATGGAAAACGGAAACGGAACCCCGAAGGTCAGCGTTCCACCGGCCGCCTTTGCCAAGGCCGCTCCGGCCGCAAAAGCATCGCTGAAATCGAAGGCATAGCCATTTTCGCGCAGCCGCGCTTCCAGTTGGCGGCCGACGCCGATCACGTTTCCATTTACCGACAGGACCGATACGGCCGAAAGGGGCGTGACGATCCCCCCAAGCCCCAGCGCCATGGCCACCGGGACAGGAGACAGCAGATGCGCCGCATCAACATGCCCGAAGGCCAGCATGTCCCGCAACGAGGACCAGGACGGGGCAGGGCGCAGGTCAAGAGAGATGCCCTCGGCCTGATCATATCCCATCTCGTGCGCCACGATCAGGGGGGCCGCATCGACCAACGGCATATAGGCCGCTCGGAGCGAGACCGCCCTCATGACAACAGCCCCGAAGCGGTCACCAAAGCCTCGGCCACATCGGCCACCCGACGATTCTGATTCATGGCGGTCTTGCGCAGCAGGGCATAGGCTTCATCTTCCTGAATGCCCTTTGCTTTCATCAACAGCCCTTTCGCGCGGTCGATCACCTTGCGCTCTTCCAATGCGCGTCTGGTTTCGGCCAACTCGGTCCGCATCTGGCGCAGTACTTGGAAACGGGCGATGGCGGTGTCGATGATGGGCTTGACCCTTTCGGGATGCAGACCGTCGACGACATAGGCCGAGACACCTGCTTCGACCGCAGCTTTGGACAGGCCGCCTGCAGCCCCGGATACGAACATGGCAACCGGCCGCTCCATCGGGCCGGAGGCGGTTGTCAGTTCTTCAAGCATGTCCCGAGATGGATTGTCGATGTCGATCAGAACGACATCGGGATTGTGGACAGCAATCTTGCGCGGCAATTCAGACACGCCATCGATCACGTGCGCCTCGACGCTCCCCGCCGCTTTCAGGGCCTCGAGGATCGCATCGGCGCGGTCCGGGTTCTGTTCGACTACAACAACGGTCAACGTTTGGTTCATAACATCGAACTGACCAAGCAGGCAGAGCGAGGCAATGCCACCCTCGGAGCGCTGCGTTCAATTCCCTGGAAAGCGCCTATCTAGATGGCAGATCGTGCGCGGATGCCGAATAATTCAGCACGTTGCTGCCCCGGACATGTTTGGAGATACGACCAACCAAAAAAGGCGCCACAGGGCGCCTTGTTTTATTGGTCGGAGTGAGAGGATTCGAACCTCCGACCCCTGCCTCCCGAAGACAGTGCTCTACCAGGCTGAGCTACACTCCGACCGTGGCGCGTGATCTATACCCAGTGGATTTGATGCGCAAGAGGGATTCTGTGTGCTTTTTGTCCGAACTCGCTCTGCCGCTTGGACCCGCAGGAATTGGCCGGTCAGGGCAGGGCTTCGGTTTGATGGAGGCGGATCTTCGTACCGCCATGATCGACGATCGGACCCGGAGGCAGCAACGGCAGGCGGGTGGCGCGCGCCAGGGACTGGTTGCTGGTGACGACGCCGACACGCCAGCCGGAAAACCCGGACAACATCACCCTGCCAAAGCTGCCATACAGCGACCGCAGGCGTTTTTCATCGCCGATGCGTGCCCCATACGGTGGGTTGACGATTACCAGGCCCGGCCCGCCCATGGGCGGTTTCAGGTCAGCGACTGCGCGTTTTTGGAATTGCGTCGCGCCGTCCACTCCGGCGCGGCTGGCATTTGCCTGCGCGGCCGCGATCGCCCCGTCATTCCGGTCCGAGCCATAGAACGCGGTATCTGTCTGCGTCGCGACCCAGTCGGCGCGGAGTTCCGCCCAAGCCTTGGGGTCGAATCCGGCAAATTCCTGAAAGGCAAAGGCTCTGTCGCGGCCGGGCGGCAGGCCCAGAGCGATCTGGGCGGCTTCGATCACGAAAGTGCCCGAGCCACACATAGGGTCCAGCACCGGCTCAGATCCGTCAAAGCCGCAGTTGCGCAGAAACATCGCCGCCATCGTTTCGCGCATGGGAGCCTTGGCGACCGCTACCTTGTGCCCGCGCTTGTGCAGCGCTTCTCCGGAACTGTCGAGGGAAAATGTGCAGATGTCTTTCTCGATTCGCAGCAGAACACGGACCGTCGCCTCGGACGAGATCGGAGACCCCAACATGTCAGAGATTGCGCCTTCAATCCGTTGCCGTGCGGCGCCAGCGTGATAGATGCGGGATTTTCGGCTGGTGGCCTCAACCCGAACCGGGACGTCGGGTTTCAGAAAATCTCCCCACGGAAACTTTCGTGCCCGCTTGTCCAACTGAGCCAGGTGCACAGCCGGGAACGAACCCACCCGAACCAACACCTTGTTGGCCCCGCGCAACTGGAGATTGGCCCGCCAGACCTCGCGCAGGTTGCCACGAACCGTGACACCTCCGGGTGCAAGTCGGGCCTCAGCGAATCCGGCCTCCTGCGCTTCGGCGAGGAGGGGAGCCTCCAGACCGGGTGTCGCGACCAGAAAAATCTCAAGATCGGTATTCTCCATTCCGGCTGCTTATATCAGCAGGGCCATCCGTGCGACACGAAATTTCCTACCAAGTTTTTGGTACTCCGCCCGTGGTTTCGGGTAAAAATAGCTACACGACGCGCGATTTGGGCGGTAACAGGTTTGCGTTTGGCCGCTTCGCCGCGTAAAGGGGCCGTAATCAGAGAGACGCCCGCGGATTTCGGCCGGTCCTCGTCGTTTTTACGACGGGCTTGACGAAACTCCGCGCTATTCAGTGCCCAAAGCAAAGGGCCCTGTATGACGGGCGCAAGAAAAAGGCTTGGAAGAACGTAGCGACATGCAAACTTTCAAACTGAAAAAGGGACTGGACCTTCCGATCGAGGGATCGCCTGAACAGGTCATTCAGCCAGGGCCAGCATATTCTTCGGTTGGCGTGCTGGGTGGAGACTATATCGGGCTCAAACCACGGATGCTGGTGCAGGAAGGGGACACTGTCCAGCGCGGCACGCCGCTGTTCTGCCACAAGGACGCGCCCGAGGCGATGATGGTGGCTCCGCTGACCGGCAAGGTCGTGGCCATCAACCGCGGCGCGCGGCGCGTGTTGCAGAGCGTCGTCATCGAAGTGTCGGACCCCAACGACCCCGGCGTCGATTTCTCGGGCGTGGGCGATGCCGAGACCGCGCAGGGCCTCACCGCCAAGCTGCGCGCCGCCGGCCTGTGGACCGCGTTCCGCACGCGGCCCTATTCCAAGATGCCGCAGCCGGGCACCGCGCCCGCCGCGATTTTCGTCACCGCCATGGACAGCGAGCCGCTGGCTGCCGATGCCGCGCTGATCATCAATGACGCGGCCGAGGCCTTTGCCGCCGGTCTGGCCGCCGTGGCCAAGCTGACCGAAGGCAAGACCTATCTGTGCCAGAAGGATGGCGACACGATCCCCGGCGCCGATCTGCCGGGCGTCGAGGCTGCGGCCTTCAGCGGCCCCCATCCGGCGGGCCTGGCCGGGACGCATATCCATTTCCTCGAACCCGTGACCGCCGCGAAAACCGTCTGGACCATCGGCTATCAGGACGTGATCGCCATCGGGCGGCTGCTGCAGTCGGGCCATCTGGACCCGAACGTGGTGGTGGCCCTGACCGGCCCCGGCGCGCGTCAGCCGCGTCTGATCCGCACCGTCATGGGGGCCTCGACCGAGGATCTGACCCGCGACGAGATAAATGTCGACGGCGAGGCCCGCGTCATTTCCGGCTCGGTCCTGTCGGGGCGTCACGCCACCGGGCCGTTCGCTTATCTGGGACGCTTCGCGCGCCAGATCTGCATCATCCGCGAGGATCACGACCAGATCCCGATGGGCTGGATCCGTCCGATGCCGTCGAAATACGCGGTGCAGCCGGTTCTGGGTTCGGCCTTTGCCAAAAAGCTGTTCGCCTTCACGTCGAACCTGAACGGTGGCCGCCGCGCCATGGTGCCCACCGGCACCTTCGAAGAGCTCATGCCGCAGGACTACCTGCCGACGCAACTGCTGCGGGCGCTGTTGGTGATGGATACCGACACGGCGCAGGCCCTGGGCGCGCTGGAGCTGGACGAAGAAGATTTGGGCCTTGTGGGCTTTGCCTGTCCGGCCAAGTATGAATACGGGCTGGCGCTGCGCGACTGCCTGACCAAGATTGAAAAGGAGGGCTGATCCATATGGGTTTGCGCAGCTTCTTTGACCGGATCGAGCCGAACTTCACCAAGGGCGGCAAGTACGAGAAGTTCTTCCCCATCTACGAGATGGTGGAAAGTTTCATCTACACTCCGAAAACCGTAACATCCGTGGCGCCGCACGCGCGATCCTACGTGGATATGAAGCGGATCATGACCTATGTCGTGATCGCCACCATCCCCTGCATCCTGTGGGGCATGTACAATACCGGGTTCCAGGCCAACTCGGCCATCGCGACTCTGGGCCCGGAGTCGGCAACCGGTTGGCGCATCG
Source organism: Ruegeria sp. BC8 (assembly GCF_056535705.1). Classification (NCBI taxonomy): domain Bacteria; kingdom Pseudomonadati; phylum Pseudomonadota; class Alphaproteobacteria; order Rhodobacterales; family Roseobacteraceae; genus Ruegeria; species Ruegeria sp. BC8. Next base: position 292,698 of record NZ_JBQFIV010000002.1, read on the forward strand.
CAGTCCTGCAGGCCTTGGGCATTTCTCTGGACCCGTCCAGCATCTTTGCCAACGTGATGCACGGGCTGATGTATTTCCTGCCGATCTACATAGTCACGCTGGTCGCGGGCGGCACCTTCGAGGTGATTTTCGCCACCGTGCGCGGGCATGAAGTGAACGAGGGCTTTCTTGTCACCTCGATGCTGTACACGTTGATCATGCCGGCCACCGCGCCGTTGTGGCAGGTGGCGCTGGGGATCATCTTTGGTGTGGTCATCGGCAAAGAAGTGTTCGGTGGCACCGGCAAGAACTTCCTCAACCCCGCGCTGGTGGGGCGGGCCTTTCTGTATTTCGCCTATCCCGCATCCATGTCGGGTGACGCGGTCTGGACCCCGGTCGATGGCTTTTCCGGCGCGACCGCGCTGGCCGTTTCGGCCGCTGACGGCTATCAGGCGCTGGCGGCCGAGGGCATCACATGGTGGAACGCCTTCTTCGGCTCGATCCAAGGCAGCTTTGGTGAGACATCGACCCTGGCATGCATGGTCGGGCTCGCCTTCCTGCTGATGACCAAGATTGCCAACTACCGCCTGATCGTGGGCTGTCTGGCGGGAACCATCGGCTTTACCCTGCTGCTGAACCTGATCGGATCGGATACGAACCCGATGTTCGCGATGCCATGGTACTGGCACGTCGTGCTGGGCGGTTATGCGTTCGGTCTGGCCTTCATGGTGACCGAGCCGGTCTCGGCCAGCCACACCAATATGGGCCGCTATATCTACGGCGCGCTGATCGGGGTGATGGTCGTGATGATCCGGGTGGTGAACCCGGCCTTCCCCGAAGGCATGATGCTGGCCATCCTGTTCGGCAACGTCTTTGCGCCGCTGATCGACCATTTCGTCGTTCAGGCAAACATCAAACGGAGGGCGCGTCGCCATGTCTGATACGCAATCCCCTGAACCCAAAGGCGCCATCGCCCGGTTCCTGGCGGCCTCGCCGGACTCGGTTGGCAAGACGATCTTCATCGCGGTCGCCGTGTGCCTCGTGGCGTCGATGATCGTGTCGGCAGCGGCGGTCAGCCTGCGCCCGGTGCAAGAGGCCAACAAGCTCAAGGACAAGCAGATCAACGTTCTGCAGGTCGCGGGCGTTTATGAGCCGGGCATCGACGTGGCCGAGGCTTTTGCCGCTTTCGAACCGCATGTGCTGGAACTGGCGACGGGTGAGTTCGTCGACGACCAGTTCGACCCGGCCACGTTCGACGACATTGCCGCCGCCAGTGACCCCGAGTTGAGCGAGCCGCTTGCCGACGACCCTGCCGGCATCGGCCGCAAGGCGAAATACCGCGTGATTTACCTGCTGCGCGACGAAAACGGCGCGCTGGACAAGGTGATCCTGCCGATCCACGGCTATGGGTTGTGGTCCACTCTGTACGGCTTCATTGCACTGGAAGAAAACGGCAACGACATCTACGGGCTGCAATTCTATCAGCATGGTGAAACGCCGGGTCTGGGCGCCGAGGTGGACAACCCGCGCTGGAAAGCCCTGTGGAACGGCAAGAAGCTGCGGGATGAGTCCGGCAATCTGCAGATCACCGTCGCCAAAACCATGCCCGCCGCAGGGCCTGACTTCTATATCGATGCTCTGGCCGGCGCGACCCTGACGACGGTCGGCGTCGACAACCTGGTGAAATTCTGGATGGGGGACGCGGGCTATGCTCCGTTCCTGGCCAAGCTGCAAGCAGGAGAGATCTGATGTCACAGACCAAGAAAGATCTGCTGGTCGACCCGCTTGTCGACAACAACCCGATCACGTTGCAGGTGCTGGGCATCTGCTCGGCGCTGGCGGTAACTTCGTCGCTGCAAGTGGCCTTCGTGATGTCGCTGGCGGTGATGTTCGTGACGGCGTTTTCGTCCTTTTTCATCTCATGCCTGCGCAACCAGATCCCCGGCTCGATCCGGATCATCGTGCAGATGGTCATCATCGCTTCGCTGGTGATCCTGGTCGACCAGATCCTCAAGGCCTATGCCTTCGAGATCTCAAAGACGCTGTCGGTCTTCGTGGGCCTCATCATCACCAACTGCATCGTGATGGGTCGAGCCGAGGCCTTTGCCATGAAGAACCCGCCCGTGGCGTCCTTCATCGACGGCTTGGGCAACGGCATGGGTTATGGCCTGATCCTGATGCTGGTCGGCGTCGTCCGCGAGCTGTTCGGCTCGGGCTCTCTGTTCGGGGTGACCATCCTGGAAACCGTGAACAATGGCGGCTGGTACGTGCCCAACGGCTTGCTGCTGCTGCCGCCGTCGGCCTTTTTCATCATCGGCCTGATCATCTGGGCCTTCCGCACGTGGAAGCCGAACCAGGTCGAGGAACGTGAATACAAGATCCAGCAGGTAGAGGCGCACTGATGGAAGGTCTCATCTCACTGGCCGTAAAGGCCATCTTCGTCGAAAACCTCGCGCTCAGCTTTTTCCTGGGCATGTGTACCTTCATCGCCGTGTCGAAAAAAATCTCGACGGCGCTGGGGCTCGGGATCTCGGTCATGGTCGTGCAGGCCATCACCGTTCCGGCCAACAACCTGTTGCTGAACTACCTGCTCAAGCCGGGTGCGCTGGCGTGGGCCGGGTTCCCGGATGTGGACCTGACCTTTCTCGGCCTGATTTCATATATCGGCGTGATCGCGGCGATGGTGCAGATCCTCGAGATGGTTTTGGACAAGTATTTCCCGCCGCTTTACAACGCGCTGGGTATCTTCCTGCCGCTGATCACGGTGAACTGCGCCATCCTGGGCGGCTCGCTGTTCATGGTCGAGCGCGACTACAACTTTGCCGAGGCCGCAACCTATGGCCTGTCCTCCGGCTTTGGTTGGGCGCTGGCGATCACCGCCATGGCGGGCGTGCGCGAAAAACTGAAATATTCCGACATTCCGGACGGACTGCAGGGCCTCGGCATCACCTTCATCACCGCAGGTCTGATGGCGATGGCCTTCATGTCCTTCTCGGGCGTCAAACTGTAAAGGGGCAGGGGCATGGAAACTTTCTCGCTCGGCGTTGTCCTTTTCACCCTGATCGTTCTGGCCCTGGTCGCGCTTATCATGGCGGCCCGGTCTCGGCTGGTTTCATCGGGCAACGTCAACATCACCATCAACGGTGAGAAAACCATCTCGGTTCCTGCCGGCGGCAAGCTGCTGCAGACGCTGGCAGCCGAAAAGCTGTTCGTTCCGTCGGCTTGCGGCGGCGGCGGTACCTGCGCGCAGTGCCGGGTGCGAGTGCTGGAGGGCGGCGGGTCGATCCTGCCAACCGAAGAAAGCCACATCACCAAGCGCGAGGCCACCTGCGGTGACCGTCTGTCGTGCCAGGTGGCCGTCAAGCAGGACATGAAGATCGAAGTTCCCGAAGAGGTCTTTGGCGTCAAGAAATGGGAATGCACCGTCCGGTCGAATGACAACGTGGCGACCTTCATCAAGGAACTGGTGCTGGAACTTCCCGAAGGCGAGGATGTGAATTTCCGCGCGGGCGGGTACATCCAGATCGCCGCCCCGGCTCACAAGGTCGACTACAGCGATTTCGACGTCGCCGAGGAATACCGTGAGGATTGGGACAAGTTCAACCTGTGGCAGTACAAATCCACGGTTACCGAACCGATCGAGCGCGCCTATTCGATGGCCAACTACCCCAACGAAAAAGGCATCATCATGCTCAACGTGCGGATCGCCTCGCCCCCGCCGGGGTCCGAAGGCATTCCGCCCGGGCAGATGTCGTCCTACATCTTCAACCTGAAGCCGGGTGACAAGGTTACGATCTCGGGTCCGTTCGGCGAGTTCTTCGCGCGCGACACCGACAAGGAGATGGTGTTCGTCGGTGGTGGCGCAGGCATGGCCCCGATGCGCAGCCACATCTTCGACCAGCTCAAGCGTCTGAACACCAAACGCAAGATCACCTTCTGGTATGGCGCGCGGTCGCGCCGCGAGATGTTCTATGTTGAAGATTTCGACCAGCTGGCCGCCGAGAACGAAAATTTCGAGTGGCACGTTGCTTTGTCCGACCCGCAACCGGGCGACGATTGGGATGGCTACACAGGGTTCATCCACAACGTTCTGTTCGAGGAATACCTCAAGAACCACCCGGCGCCCGAAGACTGCGAATTCTACATGTGCGGTCCGCCAATCATGAACCAGTCGGTCATCAACATGCTGCTGGATCTGGGTGTTGATCGCGAAGACATCATGCTGGACGACTTTGGTGGCTAAGACAAAACCGGCGCAATCTTGCGCCGGTTTCATTTTGTAACATCAAAACCCAAAACGCTGCGTATTGCCGTCAGTGGGTCAACGCGGTTGTCCCGCATACAGCGTTCTACCAACGCCAACGTCCGTTCGACACGACGACGATACCCAAGACCCCGCAGCCGGGGAAAACGCCGCCCTTGGCGGCTATCCAAAAATCCCAGCCAGATCACGTATCGCAACAGGAAATAGGCTCCGGCCCTGAGCCCACCCGACGAGAACGTGCTGCATTCCCCATCGCAATCAGCGCGGTGGTCGCTGCGCCATTCAGCGTGGACACAAAAGCAAGGACGCAGAGCACAGCGGACCAAGCACCAGCACGCCAGTCAGAAGACTGAACAGGCCGGCGGCAACCCACAGGGCCTCGGACCTTGCGGACAGAGGTCTCACAGTCAGAAAATGTCTCTCATTTCAGTGTACTGGCGCGGGTCAGAGCCTCAGATCACTGGCGCTGCGCGGCAGGCAGGATTTGACGTCGAACAGGACATTCCGGGCCTTTCCGAACACTCGGATTTCGGCCGGATCCATCGCAAGATATGCGTCATGGGCAACCGCAAGGACGATACCGTCATAGGTGCCGGGTTTGGGCTGCTCCAGCAGGTCGATCCCATACTCGTCACGTGCGGCTTGCGGATCGGCATGGGGATCGTGAACGTCTACGGTCACACCGTAGCTCTGCAACTCGTGAACGATGTCGACGACCCGGGTATTTCGCAGATCAGGGCAGTTTTCCTTGAAGGTTAGCCCCATGACAAGGACCCGGGCGTCCGTCATCTCGATCCGCTCGCGGATCATCCGCTTGACCAACTGGGATACGACATATGCGCCCATTCCATCGTTCAGGCGCCGCCCCGCCAGAATGACCTGAGGATGATGGCCAACGGCCTCGGCCTTGTGGGTCAGGTAGTAGGGGTCGACCCCGATGCAATGCCCACCGACAAGGCCAGGGCGGAAGGGCAGGAAATTCCATTTGGTGCCCGCCGCCCGCAGCACCGCATCAGTGTCGATGCCGAGGCGGCCGAAGATCATGGCAAGTTCGTTCACCAGGGCGATATTCAGATCGCGCTGTGTGTTCTCGATCACCTTTGCAGCCTCGGCCACGCGGATGCTTTCGGCCTTGTGCGTCCCCGCCGTGATGATCCGCGCATAAAGCGCGTCCACCAGATCGGCGGCCTTAGGCGTCGATCCCGACGTGACCTTGCAGATATCGGCGATGCGATGCGCCTTGTCGCCGGGATTGATCCTTTCAGGACTGTACCCGGCAAAGAAATCCACGTTGAAACGCAAGCCGGACTCCCGCTCGAGGATCGGGACGCAGTCTTCCTCGGTCGCGCCGGGGTAGACGGTTGATTCATAGATGACCAGATCACCAGGCTTCAACACCCGTCCAACCGTTTCTGAGGCGCGCAGCAACGGTGCAAGGTCTGGCTGTTTTTGTGCTGTGATCGGTGTGGGCACCGTCACGATATACGTGTCACAGTCCGCCAGATCAGCGGGGTCAGTGGTAAACCTAAGACCCCCGGCGGCGGACAGCTCGTCTTCGCTGACCTCATGCGTGGCGTCATTGCCCTGGCGCAGCGCGTCGATGCGCGTGGGATTGATGTCAAAGCCCAGAACCGGTCCGATCTTGCCAAAGGCAGCGGCCAACGGCAGGCCGACATAGCCCAGACCGATCACGGCGATCCGACGGGAATTGGGGTTCGTTTCAAGCATACGTCAGGTCCGGGTCACTAGATCATTTGCCGTGGTATTCGCGGAACCATTCGACAAACTGAGCGATTCCATCCTTGAAATCGGTCTGCGGACGATACCCGGTCAGGCGTTGCAGCAGGTCGGTATTGGCCCATGTCGCCGGAACATCACCCATCTGCATGGGCATGTAATTCCGGATCGCCTTCTTGCCCACGGCTTCCTCGATTGCTTCGACGAAATCCATCAGACGCACCTTGTCACCATTTCCGATGTTGACCACACGATAGGGCGCGACCGCCGAAAGGCTGTCACCCTCCTCGATATCCTCAGGGCTGTCCGGACGGACGGGGACCGCATCGATCAATAACCGGATCCCGCGCACCAGGTCGTTCACATTGGTAAAGTCGCGATACATTTCGCCGTGATTGTAGATGTCGATCGGGCGCCCATCCAGAATTGCATCGACAAACTTGTACAGGGCCAGGTCTGGACGGCCCCAGGTGCCGTATACGGTGAAGAACCGGAACATGGTCGTGGGCAGATCCCAGAGATGGGCATAGGAATGGCCCATCGCTTCGTTCGCCTTTTTGGTGGCAGAATAGATCGTCAATTGGGTGTCGGCCTTTTCAACCTCGGTGAAGGGCATGTCTTCGTTTGCCCCATAAACCGAAGAGGTAGATGCCATGAGCAGGTGCCCGACCTGATGCTGACGGGCCACCTCCATCACATTGAACGTACCCACAACGTTTGAATCGATATAGCTGCGCGGGTGTTCAAGGCTGTAACGCACACCTGCCTGGGCGGCGAGATGAACGATAACCTCGGGCTGGAATTCGTCTGCAACCTGCATGAGGCGTTCGTGGTTTTCCAACAGATCCTCGGTTGCCGAGAAGCCGGGCGTCTGCAACAGCATCTGATGGCGGCGCTGTTTGAGAGTGACGTCGTAGTAATCCGTCATCCCGTCATAGCCATGGACCTGAAATCCTTCGGACAACAGCAGCTTGGCCAGGTGGAACCCGATGAAGCCCGCAGTGCCCGTAATCAATACCCGTTGCATGAAACCCTCGAACGCAAATCAACAATCCCGACCATCAGGGACCCTTTCGACCCGCCAAGGTCAAGGGGATTATCGGTCGGTGGGGCCTCATATCCGATGCAGGGCGGGGCGCGTCAACCATTTGCCGCGCCCCGCCCCGCATTGACCAGCGAGGGCAGGAATTGATCCAGCGCCCGACCCCAGGTCGTGATCGGCTGTTCTTGGATGAAGACAATATCGTTGGGGCGCAGTTCCATACGGGCCGCGATCGACAGTGCCGCGGGATTGCACGCATCGAGGCGCCAGGCAGTTACGGCGCCGAATTCCTCAGGCTTGCGAGAGGCACGAAGTGCATAGATTTGCGATGCGTCCGCCGTTCTGGTGCTGTAACCGCCTTCACCGAACAAAGCACCGGCCAGGCTCAGGTGCCGGCCGCAGGGCAGGGGAACACAAGCGTCCTTGCGGAACTCTCCCCCTAGATAGACATAGTCGCGCTGTTCGGCGCCCAGTTGGCACAAGCGCTGCGCGAGTTTTCCAGCGTGAACTTGCAGGTCACCGTGCTGGTCATCTCGGACCTGGGGTCTGTCCGAAAGCAGACCAAGACAGGTGGGCAGCCTTATGGGGCCTATGCCCGTTACTACAACGTGTGACTATCTAGCCGACGATCATCTGCTTCATGCGCAGGGCTTCGTATTCCAGCTCTTTCAGGCGGAAATGCACGACATCGCCGATGGTGATCATGCCGCAAAGCTTGCCGTCGCGAAGAACCGGCATGTGGCGGAATCGCCCCTCGGTCATCGTCTTGAGCACATCCATCAGCAGGTCGTCCGGCGTGCAGGTCCGCACATCGCGTGTCATCAGCGCCTCGACCGACTGTGGCAGCGTCTGACCCGGAGTATCCGCCATGCGGCGAACGATATCCCGCTCGGACAGGATTCCCTGCAGTGCGCCGTTCTGATCGGTGACGACAACCGCCCCGATGCGTTTCTCCTTTAGAATTTCGACCACCGAATGGATGGTGTCATTCGGCCGAACCGAAAACACCGCATCACCTTTTCCTTCCAGCAATTTGGCGACAGTGGTCTGAGTATGTGACAAATTCGACTCGGCGGATTGGCTGTAAGTGCTTGACCCGGCCTTGTCGCCACGTGTCGGGGGCTGGTAAGAGCTTGGGGCCATGGGCGGTCTCCTCCTTCAACGCTACAGGCTGTCCTCACCACCTTATCGCAGCAGAGAAACCTGTATAGGGTGCAAATTCAAAAACCGGTGCAACCGCGCCGGGTCGCAAGGAAAAACCGGACCCCGTGACCCAACTCCATCTGTCTCCTGCGGTTGCCGCCGTGATCTTCCTTCTGGTCGTGATCTGCGGGCATAATTTTCGCAAACTGTGGAAAGAACAGCCCCCGGGTTGGCAGAAACGTGCGTGGCTGTTTGGAGTGCCCGCTGCGGTCGGGCTGCTGATCCTGGGCTTCCTGCCGCTGGCGTCCTGACGCAGGTTTGACTCTGGGTGGGGCCGCTGGCATATGCCGGGCAACACTTTTCCAGGAGATCGCCCCATGCGCCGACTACTTGCTCTGGCCCTGCCGCTTGTTGTTTCTGGCTGTCTGTTCGACGAGGAGCCCGAGATTGTCCGTCTGTCCGGCGAAACCATGGGCACGACCTATCACATCACCGCAATCGACGAGGATCTGGACGAGGCTGCTCTGTCCGCCGACGTCGAGGAAACGCTGGCGCAGGTGAACGCCAAGATGTCCAACTGGGACCCGAATTCCGAGGTCTCGGTCTTTTCCGCCTCGGCCAACACCGACCCGATACCGGTGTCACAGGAATTCGCCTATGTGATCGCGGCGGCCAACCAGGTGCACGAGCAAAGCGGCGGCGTTTTCGACGTGACCCTCGGCCCGTTGATCGAGCTGTGGGGCTTCGGCCCGCGCAAGCCCGAAGACCCGGTGCCGTCGGATGCCGAGATCGCAGCGGCGCTGGAACAGGTGGGGCAGGCGCGCCTGCTGACGCTGGATGCACAGGCCGGGACGCTGGCCAAGACGCAACCGGGGGTGGGGATCAACCTGTCGGCCATCGCCAAGGGATACGGGATCGACGCCGTGGCCGAGACGTTGCGAGACGCCGGCATCGAGAACTACATGGTCGAGATCGGCGGCGATCTGGTGGCCCGCGGTCAGAACGACAAGGGCCAGGCCTGGCGCATCGGCATCGAAAAGCCCGAAACCGGATCGCAGACCATCCAGTTCATCGTGCCGTTGGACAACCGCGGCATGGCGACCTCGGGCGACTACAAGAACTTCTTCGAACAGGACGGGGTGCGGTATTCGCACATCATCGACCCGATCACCGGACGCCCGATCACGCATCGGACGACCTCGGTCACGGTTCTGGCCGAAAACGCGATGATGGCCGATGCCTGGGCCACCGCGATGCTGGCACTGGGGCAGGAGCGGGGGCTGAAACTGGCCGATCAGCTGGGTTTGGCGGTGTTTTTCATCTCGCGGGATGTGACAGGCGGCGAAGATGCCTATATCACGGTACAAAGCAGCGCGTTCAAGGATGCGCTGGGATCGAACTGAAGGGCGGGCCGGCCGATGAGCACCTTTATCCTCGCGTTTGTTCTGCTGCTGATCATCATGGTCGGCATGTCGCTGGGCGTGATGCTGATGGGCAAGACCATCAAGGGCAGTTGCGGCGGGCTGAACGCGATCTCGGGCGCCGACAAATGCGTGGTGTGCCAAAAGGACGTGGACCCCAACAGCCCCCTGCGTGACAAGCTGCAATGCAAGCGCGCCCGCCGGATGGTGGAACAGATGGAAAGCCAGGGCGCGCAGCACTGAATGGCCAAGGCCCGCAACATCCTGTTCATCATGTTCGACCAGCTGCGCTGGGATTACCTGAGCTGTTACGGCCATCCACATCTGCACACGCCCAATATCGACCGGCTGGCCACGCGCGGCGTGCGGTTCACGCGGGCCTATATCCAGTCGCCGATCTGCGGCAGCTCGCGCATGTCCACCTATACCGGGCGCTATGTACAGTCGCATGGCGCCTCGTGGAACGGCATCCCGCTGAAGGTGGGTGAACTGACCATGGGCGACCATCTGCGCAAGGCGGGGATGGACTGCTGGCTGGTCGGCAAGACCCATATGCGCGCCGACGCCGAGGGCATGGCGCGGCTGGGCCTTGAACCCGACAGCCTGATCGGCGCGCGCGTGGCCGAATGCGGTTTTGACGTGTTCGAGCGCGACGACGGGATGCGCCCCGAAGGCCCCGACGGGTTCTATGACCCCGACGGGGCCCGCGCCTATAACGCTTGGCTGGCTGATAAGGGGTATGACAGCGACAACCCCTGGCACGATTTCGCCAATTCCGGTCTGGACGCGAACGGCAACGTGCTGTCCGGCTGGTTCCTGAAAAACGCGCCGCAGGCCGCGAACATCGCCGAAGAGGACAGCGAGACCCCCTATCTGACCACGCGCGGCATCGAATTCATGGAAACCCATGACGGCCCGTGGTGCTGCCACCTGAGCTACATCAAACCGCATTGGCCCTATATCGTCCCCGAGCCCTATGCCTCGATGTACGGGCCCGAGCATGTCCTGCCCCCCAACCGGTCCGAGGCCGAACGGGCCGATGCACAACCCGTGCTGAGCGCCTTCATGCACACCAAGATCGGTCAGACCTTCTGGCGGCAGGATGTGCGCGAGGCGGTGATCCCCGCCTATATGGGCCTGATCAAGCAGGCCGACGACCAGATCGGGCGGCTGCTGGACTGGATGGAGCAGACCGGCCGCATGGACGATACGATGATCGTGCTGACCTCGGACCATGGCGATTTTCTGGGCGATCACTGGATGGGCGAAAAGACGTTTTTCCACGACGCTTCGACCAAGGTGCCGCTGATCATCTATGACCCGTCCGAACAGGCCGATGCCACGCGCGGCACCACCTGCGACGCGCTGGTCGAGTCGATCGACCTGGCCCCCACTTTCGTCGAGGTCGCGGGCGGTGCGGTGCCTGATCATATCCTGGAAGGCCACTCGCTGCTGCCCATCCTGCACGGGCAGGCGACCGAGACCCCGCGCAAATTCGTGATCTGCGAATACGACTATTCGGCCTCGCCCATCGCGGAAACGCTGGGCGTGTCGGTGCGCGATGCGGCGATGTTCATGGTGGCCACGAAAAAATGGAAGCTGATTCATTGCGAAGGCGGGTTCCGCCCGATCCTGTTCGATCTGGAAAAAGACCCCGACGAGCTGACCGATCTGGGCGACAGCGCGGCACATGCGGATGTGATCGCGCAGATGTATGACCACCTGTTCGCCTGGGCCCGGCGTCCGTCGCAGCGCACCACGCGCTCGACGGCCGAGCTGGTCGAGATGCGCACCAAAAGTCGCGGCAAGGGCGTGATCCTGGGCGCCTATGAAGAAAGCGACGCCCCGCCCGAGCTGACGGTCAAGTATCGCGGCCGCAAGGCGCGGCCCTGGCAGCAGATCAGGAAATAACCCGGAGAGGGGCGCATCGCCGCAAAAGGCGGTTCACGATGCGGCGGGCAGGGGATAGAAGAACGGACAAGAGCAGTTACCGGAGACCCGACATGAGCGCACCCAAACCCGTCGTCCTGTGTATCCTTGATGGTTGGGGCCTGTCCGACGACACGCAGGCCAATGCGCCCTATCTGGCCCACACGCCCACCTTCGACGCGATCATGTCCAAGGGTCCGCACGCGCGGCTGATCACCCATGGCCCGGATGTGGGTCTACCCAGCGGCCAGATGGGGAATTCCGAGGTCGGGCACACCAATATCGGGGCCGGGCGGGTCGTGGCCATGGATCTGGGCCAGATCGATCTTGCGATCGAAGACGGCTCGTTCTTCGAAAATGCCGCACTGCAGGACTTCATCGCCAAGGTGAAGGCGGCGGGCGGAATCGCGCATCTGATGGGGCTGGTCTCGGATGGCGGGGTGCATGGGCACCTGAACCATATCGTCGCCGCCGCGACAGCGATCACCGAGGCGGGCGTGCCGGTGGCGCTGCACGCCATCACCGACGGACGCGACGTGGCCCCGAAATCGGCGCTGGACTTCCTGGCCGAGCTGGAGCGCCGCCTGCCTGCGAACGCGCGCGTCGTCACCGTCTCGGGGCGGTATTATGCCATGGACCGCGACAACCGGTGGGAACGGGTCGGACGCGCCTATGAAGCGATCATTAAAGGGCAGGGTGGGCAGGCCGATACCGCAAGCGCTGCGATTCAGGCCGCCTACGACCGGGGCGAAACGGACGAGTTCATCGCGCCCACGGTTCTGCCCGGCTACGACGGCGTCCGCGACGGTGACGGGTTCTTCTGCCTCAACTTCCGCGCCGACCGCGCCCGCGAGATCCTGCGCGCCATTGCCGAACCTGATTTCGCCGAATTCGACACCGGCCCGCGCCCGCACCTGTCGGCGCTGCTGGGCATGGTGGAATATTCCGACGGCCACAATGCCTACATGACGACCGTTTTCCCCAAGCGCGAGATCGTGAACACGCTGGGCGAATGGGTTGCCAAGCAGGGCCTGCGCCAGCTCCGCCTGGCCGAAACCGAGAAATACCCCCATGTCACGTTCTTCCTGAACGGCGGCAAGGAAACCCCCGAGCCCGGCGAAGACCGCTACATGGCCCCGTCGCCCAAGGTTGCAACCTATGACCTGCAGCCCGAGATGTCGGCCGGAGAGGTCACGGACAAGTTCGTCGAGGCGATCGAGGCGGGCTATGACCTGATCGTCGCCAACTATGCCAACCCCGACATGGTGGGCCATTCCGGTGACCTGCAGGCCGCGATCAAGGCCTGCGAGGCCGTTGACCAAGGCCTGGCCCGCGTGGTCGCCGCGCTTGAAAAGGCAGGCGGTGCCATGATCGTGACGGCCGATCACGGCAACTGCGAAACCATGATCGACCCCGAAACAGGCGGGCCGCATACCGCTCACACCCTGAACCCGGTACCCGTGGCGCTGGTTGGCGGACCCGAGGGCGCAACCCTGCGCGAAGGTCGCCTGTCCGATCTGGCGCCTACGGTGCTGGACCTGATGGGCCTGCCCAAGCCGCCGGAAATGACGGGTCAGAGCCTGCTGTCATGAGGCTGCGCTCGCTTCTTCTGGCGGCCCTGATGGCGGGGCAGGCGGTCCGGGCCGCGCCGGACCCCGCGCAGGCGGCACTGGAGGCAGCGCAGATGCTGGAACAGGCCTCGATCGCGCTGACCGAGGCCGAATCCGCCCGTGACCGCGTGCGCGCCCTGACCGAGACGATCCAGGCCTACGAGGCCGGGCTGGCCGCAATGCGCGACGGGCTGCGCCGAGCGGCTTTGCGCGAAAGCCAGCTGACCGCCGAGTTGAACACGCGCGAACGCGAAATCCGCCAGTTGCTGGGCGTGCTGCAAACCATCGAAACCACGGCGCCACCGGTTCTGATGCTGCACCCGGCCGGGCCACTGGGGGCGGCGCGCACCGGGATGATGCTGTCCGAAGTCACACCTGGCCTGAACACCAGGGCCCAGGCGCTGGCCCGCGATCTGGACGAGGTGCAGACCCTGCGCCGCTTGCAACAAAGCGCTGCGGACACGCTGACCGAAGGGTTGGAAGGCGTGCAGAATGCCAGGACGAAGCTGAGCGAGGCCATAGCGGATCGTACCGACCTGCCGCGCCGCTTCATTGAAGACCCGGTACGGACAGCCATCCTGATCTCATCAACGGAGACTCTGGATGGCTTCGCCAGCGGTCTATCTGAGATTTCGGATGGAGAAATCATAGCCTCGAACGCGGATGTGTCCCAACTGAAAGGACAGATTCCGCTGCCGACCCAAGGCGTCATACTCCATCGTTCCGGAGAAACGGACGCCGCAGGGGTCACGCGTCCGGGGCTTGTACTGGGAACCAGACCACGTGCATTGGTGCTGTCCCCGACAGCGGCCACGATCCGATACAGAGGGCCGCTTCTGGACCTCGGAAACCTTGTGATCCTGGAACCGCAGCCGGGTTTGCTTTTTGTCTTCTCCGGCCTTCAGGAGGTGTATGGGGACCCCGGTCAGGTGATCCCCGAAGGAACACCAGTAGGCCTGATGCCCGGTCAAACACCAGAAATCGGCGCGATTTTGTCAACAAGCGGTGATGGCACTGGAACTGATCGTCCAGAAACGCTCTATATAGAGGTAAGAGAGAACAATAGCCCCGTGGATCCGGAATCATGGTTCCGGCCGGACAAGGATGGATAGACGAGTATGAAGAGATTTGTGATGGCCGGTCTGGCCGGCACCGTGGCAGGGATTATTGCGACTACCCAGATCGCCGGGCCACTGCTGGCGCAAGAGGCCGAAAACAAGGCCGGAGTGTATGAACAACTTGACCTGTTCGGCGATATCTTCGAACGGATCCGCGCCCAGTATGTTGAGGAAGTCGCCCCCGAAGAACTGATCGAGGCTGCGATCGACGGCATGTTGACGTCGCTGGATCCGCATTCAAGCTATCTTTCCCCGGACGACGCCGAGCAGATGCGCGTGCAGACGCGCGGTGAATTCGGTGGGCTGGGCATCGAGGTCACCCAAGAGGATGGCTTCGTCAAAGTCGTCTCGCCAATTGACGGAACGCCTGCGGACGAAGCGGGCATCGAGGCCGGCGATTTCATTACCCATGTGGACGGCGAAAGCATCCTGGGCCTGACGCTGGACAAAGCAGTCGACCTGATGCGTGGCCCGGTCGGTTCGGAAATCGTGATCACCGTCGTGCGGGAAGGCGAACCCGACCCATTCGATGTGACCATCATCCGCGACACGATCAAACTGACCGCCGTTCGCGCCCGCACCGAAGGCGCCAGCGTGGTGTTGCGAGTGACCACCTTCAACGATCAGACCTTCCCGAACCTGAAAGAGGGCTTGGAAAAGCAGATCGCCGAAGCTGGCGGCATCGACAAGGTGAACGGCTTTGTTCTGGACCTGCGCAACAACCCCGGCGGGCTGTTGACCCAAGCCATCAAGGTATCGGACGCATTCCTGAACGAGGGCGAGATCGTCTCGACCCGTGGACGCAATCCCGAAGATGGTGAACGGTTCAACGCAACCCCGGGTGATCTTGCCCAGGGCAAGCCGATCGTAGTGCTGATCAACGGCGGATCGGCGTCGGCGTCCGAAATTGTTGCCGGTGCATTGAAGGATCACCACCGCGCGATCGTCGTCGGTACCAAAAGCTTCGGCAAAGGATCGGTTCAGACCGTGATGCCGCTGCGTGGCGACGGGGCGATGCGTCTGACCACCTCGCGCTACTACACCCCGTCGGGTCGGTCGATCCAGGCTTTGGGTGTCAGCCCCGACATCATCGTGGAACAGCCCCGCGTCCGTCCCGAGGCTGAGGAAGAGGAAGAAAGCAACGCCCGCACCCGGTCCGAGGCCGACCTGCGGGGCAGCCTGAACAATGACAGCTTGACCGAGGATGAAATCCGCCAGATCGAGGAAGACCGCACCAAAGCGGAAGAAACCGCCGAACTGCGCAACGAAGACTACCAGTTGGCCTATGCGATCGACATTCTCAAAGGCCTGTCCGCCTTCAATCCGACAGAGCGGGCATCGCAGTAAGCTGCGCAAACAATGACCGAAGGGCCGCGGTTTTCCGCGGCCTTTTCTTTTGGCTCAGCTCTCGATTTTGTGCAGTTTCTTTTCGTCCAGCATCAGCGCCAGAACCAGCCCTATGGACACCGACAGCGTTGAAAAGACAAAAGCCATGTCCATCCCGCTGTCAAAGGCCATCGACAACGCGGATTTGATCTTTTCGGCCTCGGGCGCGCTGAATTTCTGCATGACAGCCTGCGCGGTCTTGGTCGTCAAAGTACCGCCATTGATGGCTTTTTGATCGGCTAGGGACATGTCGATGCCAGCTTTGGCAAGGTGCTCGCGGAAGCTGGACAGGCTGACCATGTACATGATGGCCGTCGCGCAGGCGACCGAAATGGCGCCATAGACCAAGTGCACCATGAAGCTCAGACCGCCAACCAGGCCGGCGCGTTCGGGCTTGACGGCGCAAACGGCGGCGGTGCCCGACGGGCCAACCGTCAGTGTCGCTCCCAACCCGATCAGAGCCATCCCCGGAAGAATATGGAAATACCCCAGCCCGGCCGGCATCACGACGACACTGGCCGCGCCTATCGTAGCGCAGAGATACCCCCAGAACAGCAGGCGCTTGGGTCCGAAATCATTGTACAAGGTGCCAGAGACGATCGACCCGACCGCCAAAAGAACGGTCAGCGGCGCAAGGCCCAGAGCGGATTCAAACACTGACCAACCAAGAACCTTTTGCATATATTGCGGAAAATACAGCAATCCCACAAAGGCCGCCGAGACGTTGAACATGTTCAGCCCCAAGGTGATGCGAAATTGCGGATTTTGCATCATCTGCGGAAGCAATAGCGGTTCTTTCACCCGTTTTTCCACGCGTGGGAACAACAGAAACAGCGACGCGCTGAGGAAAAACAGAAACATCAGCGGAACCGACAGCCAGCCCCAGTCCGACCCGACATCAAGCGCGTACAGCAGCAGCAGGACAGCAAAAGAAAGGACACCCATTCCGGCAAAGTCGATGTGCTCACCCGTCTTGTGGGTCTTGTCACGCTGCATCAGCAGGACTGCCGTGGCCATCGAGATGCACGAGAAGACGACATTCGCCAGAAAGAACAGGCGCCAATCCCCAAGATTGACGACAAACCCGCTGATCATCGGACCAAATACGTTGCCCGTCGTGACACCGGCAAGGATCAACCCCATGACCATCGCACGGTGTTCCTCACGGGATACCCTCGTTGCCCCGAAGGCCAGCGTGCACGGCCACACGCATCCCGCGCCGATACCTTGAAGCGCGCGTGCGCCGATCAGGAAATCAAGGCTGGGAGATACGAAACACATGACCGAGGCGAAAAGAAACAGCGACAATCCGATGATCATGATCTTGCGATGACCGTACATATCGCCCAGCCGGCCGCCTGCGACCATCGTCATGGCGAAGAACAGCGCGTAGATGTTCAACACCCACTGAGTACTCGTGATATCGGCATCAAACGAGTTTTCGATCGCCGGAACCAGCATCAGCGCACCGGTAAAGTCTATGCCGATGCCAAACGCCGTTACCATCAGCGCTATGACCTTGATAATGCTGTCACGTTCCATTCGGCCCCCTGAGTTTCCTTGGCGGCTCAATCATGCATGAATTCAGCAAAAAAGATAGGAATGCGTCCAAGCAGGTTTCGATTACGTAGATCCTGCAGGCTTTTGGCCGATCAACCCTGACCAGCGCTCAACCGACGCACCACGCGCTTCAGAAGATCAAGTTCGGCGCGCAGCAGGTCCATCTCGGCTCGGATATCGCCTACGGCCGGCGCGCCCGCGATTACGGTGATGTCGCCCACTTTTTCCTGTGAAGCGCTGTCGAGGATAATCACACTGTGGACACCTTCGGACAACAGGACCGTTGGTACGGGAACCCGAACATGCCAGCCACCTTCGGCCTCGGAAACCTCGATACCTTGCAGGACCTGATCCCGGTACCGGGCTTCAAGTTGGGGTGCGGTACTTCCTGAAAAGTGGCCTTCCCATACGCCGTCTTCGAACCGGATCGGGACGAGTTTTGTTTCCACCATGGCCTTTCCTTTCACAAGTCAGCGCGATGATGGCGGCACAGGGTCAAATCCCGCAGCACCACACGGTTCATACCAGGATCCTGGATGATAAGGTCCAGCCACATCTTCTCGATGCGACGTTCGTTCAAGGACAGATGCGCAAGATCAAAATCGATGTCGGATGTCGCATCTTTCGGTTCCAGCTTTCGCAGCACCTGCTCGGTATTCGGTCCATTCTGGATATTCAGCCTGGCAAAGACCTCGGCCGGGCGTTCACTGTCGACCGTCACATGGGTCCGGACCAGGTGTTGCCGCGTCAGACCCTCGGCGGCGCTGCCCGGAAGTTCGACAGACACGGAGAGGAACGAGCCTTGAAAGCTGAATACGTCGATCGCCAGGCTGAAAGGCGCCAGGTCCTTTTCCCCGCTGTTGCGCATTTGCCGGACTGCAATCTCGGCCAGCGGACAGTCATGGAAAAGCGCCACACTGTCATCAATTTGCGCCTTGCGAGACAGTGATACCAGGCCCGTAACCGGCAGGGGGCTGCCCCACAAATCCGGGCGCCAGGCCCAATCCGTGCCAAGCGGTCTGGGGAAATTCTGGGTGCCAATATGCGGGCGGGTCAGGCGCCCGTCCGCAATCTGAATCAGCCGATCAAGTTGGGCGCGAAGCACTCGCGCCTGATCACGCTGCTGGCGAAGCAGGGGCAGGTCTTCGTGCGGCGCGTTCTGCGCCGTCCGTTTCCAGTGCCCAACTGCCTTGCGGCTGAAATACCGATCCAGAAGTCTGCTCATGTGCCCAGTGCTTGAAACTGCACCTCTTTAGTCGGATTCCGCGGGCGGAATAAACCCGCCTTCGACAGATAGCACTGCAAAATTTCCGAATTGTGAACGACGCCGATCCTGCCGGCCGGATTTTTGCAAGATCACGCCGGGGCACGTTCTTGAATTAGCACGGGGCAAAGCTTACCGTCAGTCACCCGGTCGCCGTGGATCCTCCGCAACGGGCCGCAGTCCAAAAAACAAGACGAGGCCGGGGCATGGAACCCACCCTATTCGCGTTCATCTGGAAACATTCCAAGAAACAGCAGTTCATTCTGCTGCTGTTGACCGTACTTTCGTTTCCGTTTCTCTATGCCTCGCTTGAACTGCCCAAGCAGATCATCAACGACGCCATCGGTGCGACCGGAAACACGGTAACGCTGTTCGGCACGAAGGTGACCCAGGTCCAATACCTGCTGATCCTGTGTTTTGCCTTCTTGGGAACCGTGCTGGCTGGCGGTCTCATGAAGATGCGCATCAACACCATGAAGGGGATCCTGGCCGAACGCATGTTGCGGCGGCTCAGATTCACCCTGATTAGCCGGATGCTGCGCTTCCCCAAGCCGTATTTCTCGACCACAAGCCAGGGCGAACTTGTGTCGATGATATCGTCCGAAGCGGAACCGATGGGCGGACTGATGGGCGACGCGATCGCCCAGCCGGTTTTTCAGTTCGGTCAGATGATGACGATTGTCACTTTCTTGTTCATGCAGAGCGTCTGGTTCGGGCTGGCCTCGATCGCGCTGATTCCGCTGCAAGCCTGGCTGATCCCGCGCCTGCAGCGTCAGATCAACCTTTTGAACAAGGACCGTATTCAGGAGATCCGTCACCTGAGCACCGAGATCGGCGAAACCGCCGCCGGTATCAGCGACCTGCGCGCGAACGGTGGTTGGCGCTATCGGCTGGCGCAGTTCAGTCATCGTCTGGGAACCTTGTTCGATATCCGGGTCCGGATCTACAACAAGAAATTCTTCATGAAGTTCCTCAACAACCTGATCACGCAGATGACGCCGTTCCTGTTCTATTCGGTCGGTGGCTATCTCGCTATCACGGGCGAAGTGACAGTCGGTGCGCTGGTTGCGGCGCTGGGGGCGTACAAGGACCTCAGCGGCCCTTGGCGCGATCTGCTGACCTATTACAATCAGGTTCAGGACATGTCGTTGCGCTGGCAGGTCGTCACCGAACGGTTTGCACCCGAGAACATGATTCCCGAAGAACTGTTCTATGGCGAACCGGAGAGCATCCCGCACCTGCAGGGCGACATCGAATTGCGCAATGTCACGGTGCGCGACGAGGACGGCAAGCTGATCCTTGAAGACATCGACCTGACGATCCCGAAGGGCGCTCGGGTAGCCATCAAGGCCTCGCACGACTCGGAAAGACAGGCGCTGGCCCAGTTGCTGATCCGCGAGATTCTGCCGGTTCAGGGCGAGGTCCTTCTGTCTGGGCACAACCTTCGCGAACTCCATCAGGCGGTGATCGCCGCCCGTGTCGGCTATGCCCACTCGCGACCCTACTTGTTCAACGGCACGCTTGGGGACAACCTGCTGATGCCTTTGCGTCCCCATCCCCAGCACGAGACCGAAGCTCTGAAGGCCCCATCACGTTATCAGGTCGAAGCCGTGCGCGCCGGCAACTCCCCGGACCTGCTGGAGGACGAATGGGTCGACCCACGCCTTGCCGGGCTGCAGAGCATCGACGAGATCCGGGATTGGTGGTTCGAACTGGTCGAGGCGATGGGCATCGACGAGTTCATGTTCCGGCGGACGTTGCGGTCGCAATTCGATCCCGAACTGCACCCCCATCTGGCCAAGGCGATCGTGGATGCGCGCGACAAGGTTGCAGCGCGTCTCAAGGAAAAGGGCTTGGACAAATACGTTTACCGGTTCGATCCGGACCGGTTCAACCCGGCCGTACCTTTGGGGGGCAACCTTCTGTTTGCCTCACCGTCGCGCAACATCTCACCGGACATCCTGGCCGGGGACGCTCGATTTCTTGCCATGCTGCGGGCCCATGATCTGGACAAGGACGCCCTAAGCATCGCGACGGCGGTCCTCAGCACGCTGCGGAAAACATTCGGCCGAGAAGGGACGGATCACCCGCTGTTCCTGCGTTTGGGCATGTCCAAGGACATGTACCACCGACTGCTCGACATCGACGAACGCCGCATGTCGAAAGGTGAGGCAACCCTGTCCGAACGTGAAATGGCACTGTTGCTGACGGTGCCGTTCATGCTGACCGCCGAACAGATCGGCCCCAGTTTCCCCGAGGAGTACAAGGAAAAGATCCTTTCGATCCGGCGCACGCAGGCCCAAAACCTGCACGCATCTTTCGACGGGCTGTTCATTCCCGTGGCACCCGAAACCTATGTTCCGCGCCTGACCGTCATGGAAAATGCCCTGTATGGCCGCGTGTCGCTGATGGCCGGGGCACATGCCGAAGAGATCGAGGATGCCGTAGCCGAAGTCCTGATCGAGGCCGGTCTCACCCGTCGCCTGGCGGCTATCATCTACGATCTGCCGACCGGTCTTGGCGGGGCCAACCTGCCCACGGTTTTCCAGGAACGTGCCGCGTTTTCACGGGCAGCGATCAAGCGGCCCGACATCCTGATCCTGGACAAGGTCCTTGCCAGCCACGATTCGGAAAGCCGTCTGCGTACGCGCCTCAAGCTGCGTGAGTTGCTTCCCGACTCGGTCATGATCTTCATGGAAGATCATTTTGGCCATCCCGAAGCCTATGACATGTACGTGGAAATCAAGGACGGCCGAATCGACGGTGTATCGCGTTCCAAGGTCGAGGCGGATGACGAACAACCCGAAGACTTCAGCCGAAAACTCAAGATCATTTCGGCAACCGAACTGTTTTCGAGGCTTGACGGAAAACACCAGCGTCTGCTGGCCTTTTCGGCGCAATGGTACGACGCGGCGGCGGGGCAGACCATATTCTCGCGCGGGCAAACGCCCGACGCTGCCTATCTGTGCATCTCAGGGCAGGCGAGCCTGGAATGGACGATGCCGGACGGCGAAAAGCGCAACATCTCCGTCGTCGAGCCAGGCCGTCTGATCGGCGACCTGTCGATCATCACCGGCGCGCCTCGGCAACTTGACCTCGTTGCGATGACCGACTGTTCGTTCCTGCGGATCGGCGCGGAAGAGCTGCGCGCCGTGGTAGAGGGTGACGCGGCTGTTTCGATGCGCCTTCTCGAAACGGTGGCCGGGTATCTGACAACTGTCTCGGAACGACTGTTGCTGTCTAATACCCCGTTGACACCCGAAGCCGAGACCGGGGCGGGCGGTTAGGATGCGCGACCCGCAGCCACACCCGGCCTATGCCCCGCACGAAATCCTGGTGGCGCCAGCCAGGGCTTATCCCGAACTCTGGCGGCTGCTGCTCGGGTTCGCGATCATCACGGTCGTCGTGCTGGCACTGAATCTGGTTCTCCTGGCCGCTGTAACCGCCTTTGGTTCGGCCGAACTGGTGTCCGGTTTCGAAGACGGGTCCTCGGCCCTGGCGCTGCTGGTCATCCTTTCCAGTTTTGCCTTTGCCACATTGGGCGTCGGATTGGCCGTGCGACAGGTGCAGCACCGGAAACTGATCTCCGTGGTTGGGGCGCCGATTCTGACTGTACGGCAATTCTGGCGGGTTCTGCGGGCGCTGGTCGTGCTGGGTGCCTTGCTTTTTGTTCTGCCCCCATACGATATGGGACCGCCCTTGGAGCCAAACCTGCCGGTTTTCAGGTGGCTGCTGCTGTTGCCGCTGGCGCTGGTGGCTGTCCTTATTCAGGTCAGCGCCGAAGAGATTCTATTCCGCGGGTTCCTGCAACAATCGCTGGCCGCGCGGTTCAGGGCCCCGTGGATTTGGATGGGTGTACCCTCCCTGATTTTTGCTGCCGGGCACTACGCACCTCTTGCCGCCGGTGACAATGCTATCCTGATCGCAGTTTGGGCCTTTGTCTTTGGCCTTCTTAGTGCAGACATCACCGCCAGAGCAGGAACGCTGGGACCCGCAATCGCCATGCATTTTGCCAACAATGTAACGGCTCTGCTGATCGTATCGTTGCCTGACGGCCTGGGGGGGCTGGCCCTCTATCATCTTCCGTTCGAAACATCGGACACCGGTATCCTGCGCCAGTGGCTTGTCGTGGATTTCGCGGTGATGATCGTCAGCTGGCTGGTTGCGCGACTTGCGCTCAGGCGCTGATTGCATTTCCTTCCGTAGCGTCTTATTTGACTGCAACCCGCATCAGCAAGGTTCCGACATGAACTGGATCACAAACTACGTCCGCCCCCGGATCAACTCGATCTTCTCCCGCCGTGAGGTGCCCGAGAATCTCTGGCACAAATGCGACGAGTGCGGAACGATGCTGTTCCACCGTGAACTGGCGGACAACCAGAACGTTTGTACCCAGTGCGGACACCACATGCTGATCACCCCGCGCGAGCGGTTCAAGCACCTGTTCGACGGCGGCATCTTCACCGAGGTCGCAGTGCCCGCGCCCAAGGAAGATCCGCTGCAGTTCCGCGATCAGAAGAAATACCCCGACCGGATGAAGGCGGCGCAGAAAAAGACCGGCGAGAAAGAGGCGATGCTGGTCGCCACCGGCGAGATCGGCCGCACCCCCATCGTGGCCGCGGCGCAGGACTTCTCGTTCATGGGCGGTTCGATGGGCATGTATGTCGGCAACGCCATCATCGCCGCCGCGCAAGAGGCGGTGAAACTCAAGCGCCCGCTGATCCTGTTTTCCGCCGCCGGCGGCGCCCGGATGCAGGAAGGCATCCTCAGCCTGATGCAGATGCCGCGCACCACGGTCGCGGTGGAGATGCTGAAAGAGGCCGGCCTGCCTTACATCGTCGTTCTGACCCATCCCACCACCGGCGGCGTCACCGCCTCCTACGCGATGCTCGGCGACGTGCATATTGCCGAGCCGAACGCGCTGATCTGTTTCGCCGGCCCCCGCGTGATCGAGCAGACGATCCGTGAAAAACTGCCCGACGGCTTCCAGCGCGCCGAATACCTGCTGGATCACGGCATGCTGGACCGCGTCACCAAACGGACCGAGTTGCGGGACGAGTTGATCACGATCATCCGGATGCTGATGGGTCTGCCCCCGGCGGTCAAAGGCGATCTGCCCGCCCCGAACGAGGACGCGGCCGAACAGCCTGACGCGCAGGCCAAGCCTGCCGAAGACCAGCCCAAGAAATGACCGCGCCCACATCCGACGTCATCCTCGACCGGATGATGGCGCTGCACCCCAAGATCATCGACCTGACCTTGGACCGTGTCTGGCGTCTGCTCGAAGCTTTGGGTAATCCGCAGGACAAGCTGCCGCCGGTGATCCACATCGCCGGTACCAACGGCAAGGGCTCGACCCAGGCGATGATCCGTGCAGGGCTGGAAGGGGCCGGGCTGACGGCCCATGCCTACACCTCGCCGCATCTGGCACGCTTCCACGAGCGCATCCGCCTGGCGGGCAAGCTGATCTCGGAACCCGACCTGACCGCCGTTCTGGATGAGTGCTACACCGCCAATGGCGGCGAGAACATCACCTATTTCGAGATCACCACCTGCGCGGCCTTGCTGGCTTTCTCCCGTGTACCTGCCGACTACACATTGCTCGAAGTCGGACTTGGGGGACGACTCGACGCCACGAACGTAATCGCAAAGCCCGCGGTCACGGTCATCACCCCGATCTCGATCGACCACGAACAGTTCCTCGGCAACACGCTGGCCAAGATCGCCGCCGAAAAGGCCGGCATCATCAAGCGCGGCGTGCCCTGCATCGTCGGCCCGCAGCCGGACGAGGCGATGGAGGTCATCGAGGCCACCGCCGCCCGCCTCGGCGCACCCTTGCTGGCCCACGGACAGCACTGGCACGTCCACGAGGAACATGGCAGCCTGATCTATCAGGACGAAAACGGCCTGCGCGACCTGCCGCTGCCGAACCTGCTGGGCGCGCACCAAGTCCAGAACGCCGGCGCCGCACTGGCGGTCCTGCGCCACCTCGACCTCGGCGACGAGGCCTACGAGGCCGCTGTCACCCGCGCCGAATGGCCCGCCCGGATGCAGCGCCTGAAAACCGGCCCGCTGGTCGAACAGGCGCCCCAGGCCGAACTCTGGCTGGACGGCGGCCACAACGTCGCCGCCGGTGTCGCGCTGGCGGACGTCTTGGCCAAGCTGCCCCCGCGACCCACACACCTGATTTGCGGCATGCTCAATACCAAGGATGTAACCGGCTACCTCTCCCCACTGGCACAGGAAGCTGCCAGCCTGACCGCCGTTTCCATCCCGGGCGAGACCAACACGCTGAGCGCCGAAGAAACCGCCGCCGCCGCCAAATCGGTGAACCTGCCCGCGACGACCGCCAGCAGTGTGTCCCAAGCCCTCGACACCATCATCAAAGCCAACCCACAGGCGCGCGTGCTGATCTGCGGCTCGCTCTACCTCGCGGGCAACATCCTGCGCGAAAACGGCTGACCATTCATTGAGTCACAGCTACGCCAGCGGCAACGCTCGCTATTGTCCCCAGTCCTGCGCCTGCATCTCCCGCAGGCGCGACGCTGTGCGCTCGAACTCGAAAACACCTTCACCCTCGACATACAGCATCTCGGGCTCGGCGGCCGCTGAACAGATCAACCGCACCTTCGCCTCGTACAGCGCATCGATCAACGTGACGAACCGCTTCGCCTCGTTGAAATTGTTGCGCGACAGGCGCGGTATGTCCTCGAGCACCAGCACTTTTACCGCATCAGCAACGGCTAGGTAATCCCCCGGGCCAAGCATCCGGCCGCACAGATCGTAGAACGAGGCCCGTGCCACACCATTGCGAAACGCGGGCAACACCACCTCGCGCCCCTTGACATGCAGGGTCAGGGGTTCGGCCGGCCCACCGGACAGGTCGGCCCACACGGCCCGGATCTTCTCCCGCGCCTCGGGTCCGATGGGCGTGAAATAGACCGGCGAGCCCTCGAGCCGGTTCTGCCGGTAATCCGTGGGCGACGTCAGTTCCCATACTTCGAGCTGCTGTTTGATGTGGTGGATGAAGGGCAAAAACAGCTGCCGGTTCAGGCCATCCTTGTACAGATCGTCGGGATGACGGTTGGAGGTGGTCACAACGACGACGCCCCCTGCATGCAACAGGTCGAACAGCCGCCCGACGATCATCGCGTCGGTGATGTCGGTGATCTGCATCTCGTCAAAGGCCAGCAGGCGCACGGATTTCACGACCGAGGCCGCCACCGGCGCCAGTGCATCCTGCACGCCGGTTTCGCGCGCCTCATGCATGCCAGCGTGGATTTCCTGCATGAAGGCATGGAAATGGACGCGCCGGGCCGGAACTTCGCCCAGCGTTTCGACGAACATGTCCATCAACATGGACTTGCCGCGCCCCACGCCGCCCCACAGGTACAAACCCTTGGGCGGCGGCGGTGCCTTGCGGAACAGCCCGCGTTTCACCGGCGCGGCCAGAGCCGCCCGGATGCGCTCGAACTGGGGCAGAACGGCCTCTTGCGCGTCGTCGCGGTTCAGGGTGCCATCGGCAACGCGGGCCTCGTACAACGAGATCATGTCGGTCATGGCCCGAGCCATAGCGCCCGCCCGCGCCATTGAAAAGAAGGCATCCTCCGGCACGCATCAATTTTGGTTAATCGTGACCGCAAAACTCCTGAATTGACGAGCGAGCCCAAGCGGATACTGTCGGCGGGCTGAACCCGGAGGCCCAATGACCCCAACCGCCCGTCTGCTCAACCCGGTGCTGATCGTCGGATGCGTGATCATCACGGTCAGCTTCGCCGTGCGCGCCTCGTTCGGCGTGTTCCAGATTCCGATCGCCGAGGAGTTCGGCTGGCTGCGCACCGATTTCTCGCTGGCCATCGCGATCCAGAACCTGGCCTGGGGCATCGGCCAGCCGATCTTTGCCGCCATCGCCGAAAAGATGGGCGACCGGCGGGCGATCATTCTTGGTGCGCTGACCTATGCGGCGGGGATGGTACTGTCGGCTTGGTCCGTTACGCCCTTCGGGCATCAGCTTTATGCCTGGCTGGTGGGCTTCGGTATAGCGGGCACGGGCTTTGGCGTCGTGCTGGCGGTGGTCGGGCGGGCCTCGACGGATCAGAACCGCTCGATGTCGCTGGCGATCGTGACGGCGGCGGGCAGCTTCGGGCAGGTGATCGGCGCGCCCACAGCAGAATGGATGCTGACTTTCCTGCCGTGGCAGCAGGTGTTCATCATCTTCGCCATTGCCATTCTGGCCCTTGTGCTGACACTGCCATTCATGCGAGCACCCGCGCAGGTCAGCAAGGCCGAATTGGAAGAAAGCATGGGCCAGATCCTGGGCCGCGCCTTCCGCGATCCGTCCTATGCGCTGATATTCTTGGGTTTTTTCAGCTGCGGCTATCAACTGGGTTTCGTCACCGCGCATTTCCCGGCCTTCGTGACCGAGATGTGCGGTCCGATCCAACCCGGCGGTGTCCTGCATGCGATGGGCATCACCACAACGTCTGCTTTGGGTGCGCTGGCGATCTCGCTGATCGGGCTCGCCAATATCGGAGGCACCCTTCTGGCCGGATGGGCGGGCAATCACTTCCCCAAGAAATACCTTCTGGCGGCGGTCTACACCGGGCGCACTATCGCGGCCGCGGCGTTCATCCTGTTTCCCATCACGCCTCTGACCGTGATCCTGTTCTCGCTGGTCATGGGGTCACTGTGGCTGGCGACGATCCCGTTGACCTCGGGCCTCGTCGCGCATCTTTACGGCTTGCGCTACATGGGCACGCTGTATGGCATCATATTCTTCAGCCATCAGGTTGGCAGTTTCCTGGGCATCTGGCTAGGCGGCCGCATGTATGACCTTTATGGCGATTACACCGTTGTCTGGTGGATCGGCGTGGCCATCGGCGCCTTCAGCGCGATCGTACACCTGCCGATCCGCGAAAATCGCCCCACGCAGCCCGCTGCCGCATAAGGTCAGGCGGCCTCGTCGGGGGAGAGCAGACCTTCGGCCACCAGCCTTTCGGCCCAGCCCTGCGGACCGTCGAAATGGTGGGTCTGCCAACCACGGCGACGGGCGGTTTCGATGTTGTCGATCCGGTCGTCTGTGAACAGCAGCGTCTCGGGCGGCAGGCCGCAATCCTGTTCGACCATCTGGTAGATCGGGGCATGCGGTTTCACCATCTTCATCCGCCCCGAGACATAATGCCGGTCGAACTCGTTCAGGAACGGATAGACGGTGGTCGCATAGTCGAAATTCTGCACCCCGAAATTGGTCAGCGCAAAGACCGGCACGCCCTTGGCTCGCAGCGCGCGCTGCAGCCGGACCGAATGCGGGATCTCGGGCGCGGCCAGTTCGATCCAGTTGTCGTGCCACATGCGGATCTCATTGCGCCATTCGGGGTATTTTTCGGCCCAGGCATAGATCGTTTCGGTGAAGTGATGCCCCTGATCGACCAAGTCGTTCATGCCGTGCAGGTCGACGGCCGAGAACATGGCGCGGCGCCGGTCGTCGCCGATCACGCGGTCATAATACCGCTCCGGCTGCCATTCGATCAGAACGTTGCCGATGTCAAAAACGACCGCTTCTACGGGCATGGGATTTCCTGTTCGCTTGTGTTGCGTTTGGGGCTGACTGAACCAACCCGCCGAGCGGGATGCAAGGCCAATCTCAGCCGCGCAGGGCGGCGCGCATCTCGCGCTCGAGCGCGTCCAGAAACCGCGACCGGTCGGCCTTTGAGAACGGTTTGCCACCGCCCCCGGCACCCAGCGGGTTGGCGGCGCGCAGATCCGCCATCAGATCGCGCATCGCCAGTTGCTGGCCGATATTTGCGGCGGTGAAGGCTTCACCGTTGGGACGCAGCACGCGCGCGCCGGTCTCGACGCATTTGGCGGCCAACGGGATGTCCGAGGTGATGACAATGTCGCCCGGGCCACTCCGCTCGGCGATCCACTTGTCGGCCTCGTCCGCGCCTTGCGCAACGGTCACGATCTGAACCAGCGGGTTGGCCGAGGGGCGCAGCCCGCCATTTGCGACCACGACCATCGGCACCTTGTGCCGCGTGGCGACGCGCTCGGCCTCGGCCTTCACCGGGCAGGCGTCGCCATCGACATACAGGATCGTCACGCCTGCTTGGCCTTCTTGGGCGCCAACTTTGCTGGCTCGGGCGCATCGGATTTGCGCACCTTGAACTCGTCCGGGATCGGCATCCGGTTGAAGGCGTCGAGCCCGGCGATCTTGTAGGCCTCGGCCAGGGTAGGATAGTTGAAGGTGTTCTGCACGAAATAGTCCACCGTGCCCTTCAGGTTCAGCACCGCTTGGGCGATGTGGATCAGCTCGGTCGCGCCTTCGCCGACGATCTGCACGCCCAGAACCCGGCGGGTTTTCAGCGAGAACAGCATCTTCAACATCCCATGCTCGAGCCCCATGATATGCCCGCGCGACGTCTCGCGGAACCGGGCCACGCCCACCTCGTAGGGAATGCCACGTTCCTGCAGCTCTTCCTCGGACATGCCGCAGGTCGAGATTTCGGGCACCGAGTAGATGCCATAAGGGAACCAAGGGCTTTCGGGCAGGGTGGGGGTCTCGAGCGCGTGGCAGGCGGCCACGCGGCCCTGCTGCATCGAGGTCGAGGCCAGCGATGGATGCCCGATCACGTCGCCGGTGGCATAGATATGCGGCACCGAGGTCTGATAGGTCTTGCGGTCCACCGAAATGCGGTTGCGGTGGTCGGTTTCGATCCCAACCGCACCCAGATTCAGCGCCGAGGTGTTGCCCATGCGGCCCGCCGCGAACAGCAGCATCTCGGCCCGGACATGGCGGCCGTTTGACATGGTGATTTCGACATGCTTGCCGGCGTCCTCGATCTTTTCCACGGCCGAGCCCAGCCGCAGGTCCACCCCGTTTTCCCGGATCTGGTGTGTGAATTCCTGGATCAGGGTCTTGTCGATGAAATCCAGGAAGGTCTCGCGCGGCTCGATCAGCGTCACCCGCACATCCAGCGCCGAGAACATCGTGGCGTATTCCACCCCGATAACGCCCGCGCCGATCACGCAGAGCGAACGCGGAATCTCGGCCATTTCCAGGAACTCGTCGCCATCGACGATGGTCTTGCCGTTGAAGGGCACGTAATCGGGGCGATAGGTTTTCGTCCCGGTCGAGATCAGGAATTTCGCGGCCGTCAGGCGGGTGGTGTCGCCCGCATCGGCAGTGACCTCGATCTCGTGCGGGCCCACGAAACGGGCTACGCCGTCCATGGTTTCAACGTGGTTGCGGTTGAACTGGTGTTCCAGCACGTCAACCTCATAGTCCAGCGTCATGTGCAGCCGGGCCTTGAGGTCCTCGGCGCGGATCTGGTCCTTGACCCGGTACGAACGGCCGTAAAAGCTGCGCTCGCGCCAGCCAGACAGGTTCAGCACCGTTTCGCGCAGGGTCTTCGACGGGATCGTGCCCGTGTGCACCGACACGCCGCCCAACCGGTCACGGCGGTCAACTACCAGAACCTTGCGTTTCAGCTTGCCCGCCTGAATCGCCGCCGCGCGGCCCGATGGGCCCGAGCCGATGATGATCAGGTCATAGTCGTATTTGCTCATCCCTCAGTCTCCGTACAGGGCTTCGGCGTGAAAGGTGACGTGGTCCTCAATGAAGGTGGACACAAAGAAATAAGAGTGGTCATAGCCGGGCTGCAGCCGGACCGTTGCCTGTTGGCGGAGTTCGGCGATGGCCTGGGCCAGGGCCTCGGGGCGCAGCAGGTCGATGAACTGGTCGTTGGTGCCGGTGTCGATCAGGATTGGGCCGTCAAAGCCCTTTTCCTTCATCATCAGCGTCGCATCATGTTTGGCCCAGGCGGTCGGGTCATCGCCCAGATAGGCACTCAGCTGCTTGCGGCCCCAGTCGCTCGCCGTGGGGTTCGAGATCGGCGCAAAGGCCGAGACCGAGCGGAACCGGCCCGGCAGGTTCATCGCCAGCGTCAGCGCCCCGTGGCCGCCCATCGAATGGCCGGTGATGGCCTGCCGGTCGCCATCGATGGCGAAGTTTTCGACCAGCAGCGCGGGCAGCTCGTCAGCCACATAGTCCCACATGTTGAAATGCGGCGCCCAGGGGGCCTGAGTGGCGTTCACATAGAACCCGGCACCCTGGCCTAGGTCGTAATCCTCGTGATCGGCGACCCCTTCGCCGCGCGGCGAGGTGTCGGGAAAGACCAGTGCGATGCCTTGTTCGGCGGCCCAGCCCTGCGCGCCCGCTTTGACCATCGCGTTTTCATGGGTGCAGGTCAGGCCCGACAGATACCACAGGACCGGAACCGGACCGTCCTTGGCCTCGGCCGGCAGGAACAGGCCAAAGGTCATGTCGCACTGGCACGCCGCCGAGGCGTGGCGGTACACGCCCTGCACGCCACCGAAACAGGCGTTTTCGGAAAGGGTTTCCATCTGGCATCATCCTTACGTTGGGTTCGTGCCATGGCTAACGGGCGAAGGCCCCGGCGTAAAGTCCGGGCACCAATGTTCGCACGCATTTTGAAGTCGCCGTGTCAGAATGCGGCAACCCACGCGATGACCACCGGCACGGTCAGAATGCTGACAATGGTCGACAGCAGAATGGCGGCAGATGCCCGGTGCGGCGCCACCCCATAGTGGGCCGCCAGCATATAGACATTGCCGGCCACTGGCAGGGCGGCGGCGGAGATCGCCACCGCCGCGGCAAAAGGATCAGTCGGCAGCAGCCACAGCAGCACCACGGCCACACAGGCCGGGTGCACGGCCAGTTTGCAAAAGCTGAGCCACAGCGCGATCTGAACCCGCTCGGCTGATTTGCTGGCCAGCGAAGCGCCAATGGCAAACAGCGCGCCCGGCGTGGCGGCGCCACCCAGAATGGTCAGAAAATCGTTCAACGGGTCAGGCACCGGCATCTGCAGGGCCGACCAGATCAACCCGGCCGAGATCGAGACGATCATGGGGTTTTTCAGCAGCCCGACTCCGATGAGCCGCAGCGTCCCAACTGTCAGCTTTCCATCCCGCCCGCCGTTGATCAGGATCACGATCAGAGAGGAAAACACCACCAGATCGACCGTCAGAACCAGCATGACCGGCCCGATTGCGGCTTCGGAAAACAGCAGGGCCAACATTGGCAGACCCAAAAAGCCCACATTTCCGATGGCGGCGCATTGCGCCTCGACCGCGGCGGTGGGGATGTCGAGCCCGCGCAGATAGGCGACCAACGTGGCCAGCGCGTATACGCCCGCCGTGCCGATCAGATAGCCCAGCATCAGCCGCGCGTTGAAGATCTCGGCAAAGGGCAGCGTGGCGGCAAAGCGGAACAGCATCGCCGACAACGCGAAATAGAACACGAACTTGGTCAGATAGGCCGTGGCGTCTTCGGTGAAGAACCGGCTGCGCCCGGCCCAGTATCCCAGGCCGATGATCGCAAAGAAGGGCAGGGTGCGCAGAAAGATATCGACCATGCGCAGATTGGTAACATAGAATTACCACATCGCAAGCAGGGTCATCACCCGCTGCCGATCAATATCCCGGCTGCCAGCACCAGCGCTCCACCCAAAACGACCTGAAAAGCGGCACGGAAGAACGGAGTTTCCATATAACGATTCTGAATCCACGCGATCGCCCACAATTCGAAAAACACCACGATGAAGGCAATGATCGTGGCCGTCCAGAATTCCGGGATCAGATAGGGCAGGGCGTGGCCCAATCCGCCGACCGTGGTCATCACGCCGGACGCCAAACCCCGCTTGACCGGTGATCCACGGCCCGACAACTCGCCATCGTCCGATGCCGCTTCGGTGAAGCCCATGGAAATACCTGCGCCCACTGACGCTGCAAGGCCCACAAGAAAGGTCGTCCAAGGGTCGTGCGTGGCAAAGGCCGTCGCGAAGATCGGCGCCAAGGTCGACACCGACCCGTCCATCAGCCCGGCCAATCCCGGCTGGACCCAGGTCAGGATGAATTGCCGGTGTGAAATCACCTTTTCGGCTTCTTTTTCATCGTGATCCAAGTGAGCTTCTTCCAATTCGGCGGCCGCGGCTTGATGCCCTGCTTCGGCCGCAGCCAGGTCGCCCAGAAGTTTGCGTGTTGCTGCATCGGTCGTGCGACCGGCAGCCGCCAGATAGAAGCGCTCCGCGTCGCGCTCCATCATCTCGGCTTCTTCGCGGATTCGCTCGATTCCAAGATTCTCGACCAGCCAGATCGGACGGCGGGCGTAGTAACCGGCGACATGCTCGCGCCGAATCAGAGGGATCACCGGGCCGAACCGATCCTCGTGCAGAGCGATCAGGCGACGGCGGTGCTCGTCTTCCTCGGCAGCCATGCCATCGAAGATTTTGGCCGTCGCCGGATAGTCGGGGCGTAGCATTTCGGCATATGACCTATAGATCCGCGCGTCATCTTCCTCGGACGAAATCGCAAGCGCGATAACTTCCTGCTCGGTCAGATCCCTGAAGTGTTTGCGCTGAGTGAAAAACCGCATAGCCACCCTCGTTTTAGAATTATTCTAATCTACGCTGCGTAACGGAACTTTCAAGCCGAATTGAAAACCGTTGAAACTGAACTGACTGGTTTATAGATTTGTCGCAGCACTCAGCCAAGGAGACACCATGACCCAAGCCGCAACCATCGTGCGTACCGGACGGAAATTCGACCAGGTTCTGAACGGCGCCCGAGAGGTTTTCATGGCGGATGGGTTCGAAGGCGCCAGCGTCGATGACATCGCGCGCGCGGCGGGTGTGTCGAAGGCAACTCTCTACAGCTATTTCCCAGACAAACGACTTCTGTTCTCCGAAGTGGCGCAGACCGAGTGCTGCCGCATGGCCGAAAACGTGTTGTCCATGATCGACGAAACCAAGCCGGTGCGCGAGGCGTTGATGATCACCGCCACGCATCTGACCCGGTTTCTGGTTTCGGATTTTGCGCAACAGGTGTTCCGCATCTGCGTGGCCGAGCGTGACAGGTTCCCGGAACTGGGCAAGGCGTTCTACGAAGCCGGCCCCGCCAACGGTCAGCGCCAGATGGCCGAGTATCTGGAAAAAGCCGTGGCCAAAGGTGAACTGGCGATTGACGATGTGCATTTTGCCGCCGAACAGTTCTCGGAATTGTGCAAGGTGCGCCTTTGGACCCTCGCGGCTTTGGGGATCCAAACCCGGTTCTCGGACGAGGAAATCGACGAAGTGGCCACCAACGCCGTTGACATGTTCATGGCGCGTTACGGCACCTGACGGATCGGCTCAACCCGACAGTCCAACCAGCGCCACGCCCACCGCCATCAGGATGGCGGCCCCCAGCCTGCGCACCCAATAGCCTTCGTGCAGGAAGACGAACCCGATCAGGGCCGCAAAAATCACCGAGGTTTCTCGCAACGCCGAGACCGCCCCCAGCGGCGCGAAATTCTTGGCATACAGCACCAGCCCATAAGCCAGCATCGACACGAAGCCGCCCAAGATGCCGATCGCCCAGGTGCGGGCCGGGAGTTGTGTCAGAACCTGCCGCCGTCGAAGACCCACAAAGCCGGCGATGAACAGGTGCAGAAACGCCCCCCAAGCCCAGTAGCTGAGCGTGTTTCCAGACAGTCGCACTCCGATGCCGTCCACAACCGAATAGACCGAGATGCAAAGTCCGGTACCCACCGCAAACCCCAGCGCTGCGCCGCCGACGCCTTGCCGGAGCGAGCTCCAACTGCTGAGCTGGATGCCGACCGCAATCAGACCGATGCCGATCCAGGCTTGCAGGGGCAGAACCTCATCCAGCAAAAGATAGGCCCAAAGCGCCACTAGCGCCGGAACGATGCCCCGGGCGATCGGGTAGACGACGCTGAGGTCGCCATGCTGATAGGCTTTGCCCAGCATGAAGTAATAACCGAAATGCACGACGGTGGACAAAAGGATGTAGACAAAGCTGTCGCCGCCCGGAAAGGGCAGGACAAGGATCATCACGCTGGCTGGGATCACATGCCCGAAGGCCACAAGCCCCAGCGTGGTCGTCCGGTCGCCCGCGGTTTTGACGATGGCGTTCCAGACGGCGTGCAGGATGGCAGCCGACAGAATGATCGCGACGACGAATGGGCTCACCGGCGGTCCTCAGGTGATGGGGCGGCCCCAAGAAGGATCGGCCCGGCTGCAACTTTCTCGCACCGGGCTATCGCAAGGACAGCGTCGGTGGTCGAGTCCGGTTACATCGGATTGCCTTGCAGGCGCAAGGTTCCAAAGTCTGGAACCGGAAACGCCCATAGTCGTGTTGTGGGTCTTACGCCGTTGCACGCCTTCCGGCGTCGATGCCGGCAATCTTGTCCAACAGATCGATGATTTCACTTGTTCCGCTGCCGCTCCGCAGGTTGGTGAATACGAAAGGACGATCGCCGCGCATCCGGGCCGCATCGCGCTGCATCACCGACAGGTCCGCTCCGACATGCGGAGCAAGATCGATCTTGTTGATGATCAGGATGTCCGACCGGGTGATCGCGGGGCCGCCCTTGCGGGGGATCTCTTCGCCCGCGGCCACGTCGATCACGTAGATCGTCACATCCGCCAGTTCCGGGCTGAAGGTGGCCGACAGGTTGTCACCGCCGGATTCGATCAGAACGATCTCGACCTCGGGGTGACGGCGCACCATCTCGGCCACGGCGGCCAGATTGATCGAGGCATCCTCTCGGATCGCCGTATGCGGGCAGCCTCCGGTTTCCACGCCGATCACCCGGTCCTGCGGCAGGATCTGCATGCGCATCAGCGCCTCGGCGTCTTCCTGGGTGTAGATGTCATTGGTGATCACCCCGATCGAGTGAGTATCGCGCAGCGCGCGGGCGAGGGCGGCGGTCAGGCTGGTCTTGCCCGCACCGACCGGGCCGCCGATTCCCACCCGCAGAGGGCCGTTCATGCTGCTCATGTGCGGAAAATCCTTGGTTGTTGGGTTTCATGTTGCATGGCCGCGATCTCGGCCAGAAAGGCAGTGCCGGACAGGGCCGACAGATCGGCCTCCACTGCCGCGTGCGCCTGAATTGCGCACAAGGGCGCTATGTCTCGGACCACCCCTTGCGCAGCGGTCTGGCCCAGGGGCATCAGCCGCTGCGCGGCCGAAACAAGATTGCTGATGAACGCATGCAGATACAGCCGCGCGGTTGGCTCCACCGGCAAATCGGCGTGGCGCGCGGCGCAGCCGACGGCAACGGGGTAGGTCAGATCCGCCAGTTCGATGCCCCAGACTGCAGCCGTCACACCGCAGAAGGCCGCGCCCTGTTGCGCGGTCTCGAACCTGCGCTCGAAGGGGCCGGCGAAGGCGCGGGCCATATCGTCAAGTTCGATCAAGGCCAGCTCGGATTTGGCGCGCCAAGCGGCGGTCAGAAACAGGGCATCCGACCATCCGGCACCGTGTTCCAGCACGTCCTGCAGCCAGTCCCGCAGGCTGGCCGCATCGTGCACCGCGCCCGTTTGAACCAGTCGTTCCAGCCCATGCGAATAGGCAAAAGCCCCCACCGGGTAGGCGGGTGACAGCCATTGCGTCAGCGTCAGCAGATCAAGGTCAGTGGCTGTGGCCATGCGTCCGTCCGTGCCCATAGGCGCCGCCTTCGGGGCTGAAGGGTGCGCGGATGTCCTGGACCGTCGCGCCAAGCTTCAGCAGCATGTCGCGGATCACATGGTCGCGGCGGATCATCAGGCGGGCGGGCTCGATCTGGCAGGGAGTGTGACGGTTGCCGATATGCCAGGCCAGCCGGGTCAGATCGGGGCCAGTGACGGCGAACAGATCCTCTTCGGCGGCGACCACCTCGATCAGGCGGCCATCGGCCAGTTCGAACGCATCCCCCCCGTCCAGCGAGGTCGTCTGCGACAGATCCACCAGGAACTCTTCATTCTGTGCGGTGCGCAGCATCCGGCGGCGCAGAAAGCGGTCTTCGTAGTTCAGCGTCACGGTGCCATGGGTTTCGTCCCACTGACCGTTGCGGCGGATTTTCTGTGATGTGGCAAGCATCAGGGCGTCCCTTCTCAGAACAGGAAATAGCGTTGCGCCATGGGCAGGGTTTCGGCGGGCTGGCAAGTCAGCAATTCGCCGTCGGCGCGCACCTCGTAGGTTTCGGGGTTCACCTCGATCTCGGGCAGGGCATCGTTCAGCCGCAGGTCGCGCTTGCCGATCGCGCGTGTGTTGCGCACGGCTACGGTCTGCTTGGCCAGGCCAAGACGCGCGGCGATGCCGTCCTCCTGCGCGGCTTCCGATACGAAGGTCGCCGCGCCCTGTTCGACCGAGCGGCCATAGGCCCCCCACATCGGCCGCGAATAGACCGGCTGCGGCGTGGGGATCGAGGCGTTCGGGTCGCCCATCTGCGCACAGGCGATGGTGCCGCCCAACAGCACCATCTCGGGCTTCACGCCGAAAAAAGCGGGGCTCCACAGCACCAGATCGGCGCGTTTGCCCTCCTCGATGCTGCCGATATGGGTGCCAAGCCCGTGCGCAATGGCCGGGTTGATCGTGTATTTCGCGATATAACGGCGCACGCGGAAATTGTCGTTTTCGCCTGTTTCCTCCGGCAGGCGCCCGCGTTGTTTCTTCATCTTGTCGGCGGTCTGCCAGGTGCGGATCAGCACTTCTCCCACGCGGCCCATCGCCTGGCTGTCGGAGGCGATGATGCTGAAGGCGCCCATGTCGTGCAGAATGTCCTCGGCCGCGATGGTCTCGCGCCGGATGCGGCTTTCGGCAAAGGCCACGTCCTCGGGGATGGATTTGTCGAGGTGATGGCAGACCATCAGCATGTCCAGATGCTCTTCGACCGTGTTCACGGTAAAAGGCCGGGTCGGGTTGGTCGACGATGGCAGCACATGCGCCTCGCCGCAGATCTTGATGATATCGGGAGCGTGGCCGCCGCCCGCGCCCTCGGTATGGAAGGCGTGGATCGTGCGGCCTTTCATGGCGGCCACGGTGTTTTCGACAAAGCCGCTTTCGTTCAGCGTGTCGGTGTGGATCATCACCTGCACGTCCATCTCGTCGGCCACCGACAGGCAGCAATCGATGGCTGCCGGGGTGGTGCCCCAGTCCTCGTGCAGTTTCAGGGCGCAGGCCCCGGCCAGGACCTGTTCGCGCAGGGCCGCCGGTTGCGAGGCGTTGCCCTTGCCCGCAAAGGCCAGGTTCATCGGAAAGGCATCGGCCGCCTGCAGCATGCGTCCGATATGCCAGGGGCCGGGCGTGCAGGTGGTGGCCAGCGTGCCATGCGCCGGGCCGGTGCCGCCGCCCAGCATGGTGGTCAGGCCGGAATGCAGCGCATCCTCGATCTGTTGCGGGCAGATGAAATGGATGTGGCTGTCGAACCCGCCGGCAGTCAGGATGCGGCCCTCGCCGGCGATGGCTTCGGTGCCGGGGCCGACGATGATATCGACGCCGGGCTGCGTGTCGGGGTTGCCCGCCTTGCCGATCTTGGCGATGCGCCCATCCTTGAGGCCCACATCCGCCTTGTAGATGCCCGTCCAGTCGACGATCAACGCATTGGTGATGACGGTGTCCACCGCCCCTTCGGCGCGGGTGGCCTGAGACTGGCCCATGCCATCGCGGATCACTTTGCCGCCGCCGAACTTGACCTCTTCGCCATAGGTGGTCAGGTCGCGCTCGACCTCAATGATCAGGTCAGTATCGGCCAGCCGCACCTTGTCGCCCGTGGTGGGGCCGTACATGGCGGCATAGTCGGAACGTTTGATCCGGGCTGGCATCAGAGGTCTCCCATGACTGCGCCGTTGAACCCGAAGACGCGCCGCGCGCCGGCGATCGGGATCAGCTTCACCTCGCGCCGCTGACCGGGCTCGAACCGCACGGCGGTTCCGGCAGCGATGTCCAGCCGCATGCCGTGGGCGGCGGCCCGGTCGAAATCCAGCGCCGGATTGGTTTCGGCAAAATGATAGTGCGAGCCCACCTGCACGGGGCGGTCACCGGTATTGGCCACCATCAGGGTGATTGCAGCCGCGCCCGCGTTCAGCTCGATCTCGCCGGGGGCGGGGATGACCTCTCCGGGGATCATTTGCGCGCCTTCAGCCAGATCGCGACGCCGCCGATCGCCAGCAGCAGGACCAGCACCAGCCAGGTGCCCGAGTCATGCGGGTGTAAATGCGGCCCTTCATGCGCCATCGCGGGCGCGGCCATCAGGGCGAATGGCAGGGAAGTCAGGTGTTTCATCGTCATATCCTTCAGCGGATGGGGTTGTGGACGGTGACCAGCTTGGTGCCGTCGGGGAACGTCGCCTCGACCTGCACCTCGTGGATCATCTCGGGGATGCCGTCCATGCACTGGTCGCGGGTGATGACCTGCGCGCCGGCCTCCATCATGTCAGCGACCGAGCGGCCGTCGCGGGCGCCCTCGACCACGGCATCGGTGATCAGCGCGATGGCCTCGGGGTAGTTCAGGCGCACGCCCCGGGCCAGGCGCTTGCGCGCCACCTCGGCGGCCATGGCGATCAGCAGTTTGTCTTTTTCGCGCGGCGAGAGTTGCATGTCAGATCATCCAGGGTCTTGGCAGGGAATTGCGGGTCAGCCGGTTCAGGATCGGCACAAGGGTCTGGCGCAGCGCGAAACCGTCGGGCGCCAGCAGGCGCATCAACAGCATGTCGTCACCCACAAGGCTGACGCCGCCGGTGTCAGGCAAGACTGCTCGGATCGGGTCCAGATGCGCAGCGGCATCCGAGCGGATCAGTATCAGGCTGCTGAGCGCGCCCGCGCCGTCGCCAACGCCCGGCCGGGCCATTTCCGCCGCCAGATCACCGATCAGGCGCAGCGCTTCCAGATGCGCCAGCCGGCCTGCACGCCAGATTTCGATGCGGTCTTGGAAGTGGGCCGCAGTAATCCGCTCGCCCATTGCGGCGCGTCCGAAGATCAGCGACTCCACCAGCAGCAGGCCGGCATCAGGGGCCAGATCGGCGCGCAGGCAGCGGTCGATCGAGCAACCATCGAAAAGGATCGTCTCCTGCGGCAGCCAGTTCAACTGTCCGCCTGCCGCCACGGTCAGATGCGTCCGAATCCGGCCCGGGGTTACTCCGGACGCGCGATAGGCGCGCTCGGCGGCCTGCGTGGTCAGGGTCAGATGTGCATCTGGCTGAGCGGTGGCGGAAAGGTCAAAACTGTCTCCGCCGGTGACGCCGCCGGCGGTATTGACCAGAACGGCCTGCATGTCCGAGCCATCACGCCGAGGAAACAGCAGCTTCAGCGACCCTTGCTGGCGCAGGTCCTGCAACTCGGTCCGGCCAGCGCGGCCAACCACGGACACAACACCCCGCCCAACAGCACGGGGAGGCGCGGCGATCGCTTGCGCGGGAGTTATTGCGGACAAAGAGGTTATCGGAAGCTCCGGGCAAAAGGACTGTCGGATGCGAAAGCACCACAGCCTTTTCCTGGTGTCAGTGCAGCACGGCAGAGGCAGTTGGTTGAGAAAACTCGTTCGCCCTATTTCTGAGCATTTTTTCCCCTATCGCCTGAAAAATAAGCATCCCGCCAATGCGTGTGATAATCCGGCCTTCAGCCACAAACCAAGAGAAAAGGGCGGCCAGATTGGCCGTCCGATCCGGTGTCTGTCGCCGGTCAGAGCGTGATGCGGAAGGCCGCGAAACCGTCGGCCCCGTCGCCTGCGTCTTCCAGCGCCAAACCTTTGACCTCGCTGATGTAATCGCGCGCCTTGGGACCGGTTTCGAACAGAACCGTGGTGTCGCCCAGCGGTGCGAAGGACCAGTTGCCGTCGGCCTTGGGGTCGATCGTGCCTTGCTCGACGATATAGCGCACGATCACGTCGCGGTTGGTGTCGGGGGCCTCGAACACGATGGTGTCGCCCATCGCGCCCGGGAACGATCCGCCGCCCGAAGCGCGGTAGTTGTTGGTGGCGATGATGAACTCCATGTCGTCGGTCACCGGGGCACCGTTGAACTGCAGGTTCACGATGCGCGCCGCATCAGGGTTGACCTCTTCGCCCTTCGGGCCAAAGCGCGAGGGCTGAGACAGGTCGATCTGATAGGTCACACCGTCGATCACGTCGAAATTGTAGGACGGGAATTCGGGGTTCAGCAGCAGCGCATCCTTGGCGCCCGGCTCGATCTGGTTGAACATCCCGGCCGAACGCTCCAGCCAGCCGCGCAGTTGCGCGCCGTTCACCCGCACCGCGCGCACGGTGTTGGGATAGAGATACAGGTCGGCCACGTTCTTGATCGCCACATCGCCCACCGGCACGTCGGTATAGTATTCCGGGCCACCCCGGCCACCGGCCTTGAACGGCGCCGCGGCCGACAGGATCGGCAAACCCTCGTGCTCGGTGCCTTTCAGCATCTCCTCAACATACCATTTCTGCGCGATCGACACGATCTGGACCGAGGGATCATCGGCCACCAGCGCGAAATAGCTGTGCAGCGGGGCCGAGGTCTTGCCCACCGCGCGGCGCACATAGGCCAGCGTTTCCTCGTGGTCCCGCGCGACCGAGGCCAGCACCTTTGGGTCGTCATCGACCAGCGCGGTGATCGAGCGGTCTTCGTTGCGCTTCGAGATCGGCCGCGCCTCGGAGGTGGTGGTAACCACGCGCCATTCGTTGCCGTCGCGTTCCAGCAGCAGGTCGAGCACGCCCAGATGCGACCCCCAGAACCCGCCCATGACGGCCGGCTTGCCCATCAGCGTGCCCTTGTCCACGTCAACTCCGGCACGGTCGGCGAAGGTGGGCGAGGGGAAGACCAGGTGGTTGTGCCCGGTCACAAGCGCGTCGATGCCATCGACCCCGGCCAGCGGGACCGAGGCGTTCTCCATCCCGTCCGCGTGATCGGCCGCGCCGATGCCCGAATGCGACAGGGCCAGGATCAGATCGCAGCCTTGCTCTTTCATCTCGGGCACATAGGCTTTGGCGGTCTCGACGATGTCGCGGGCCTGCACGTTGCCTTCCAGGTGGCGGCGGTCCCAGTTCATGATCTGCGGCGGGGTGAAGCCGATGACGCCGATGCGGATCGGCTGCTTGCTGCCATCGCCCAGCTCGATCTCGCGATCGAGGATGACATAGGGCTGCACCAGCGTCTTGTCCGCGCGCGGATTGGCGCCCTGTTCCTTGGCGATATTGGCCAGCACGATCGGGAATTGCGCCCCGGCCAGCGATTTTTCCAGAAAGCTCAGGCCATAGTTGAACTCGTGGTTGCCCAGCGTCGCGGCATCATAGCCCAACGTGTTGAACGCATTGATGATCGGGTGGGTGTCGCCGTCGTTTATGCCACGCTCGTAGGCGATGTAGTCGCCCATCGGGTTGCCCTGAAGAAAGTCGCCATTGTCGACCAGCATCGAGTTTGTGGCCTCGGCCCGGATCTCGTTGATGATCGAGGCCGCGCGTGACAGGCCCACCGTATCGCGCGGCTTGTCGGCGTAGTAGTCATAGGGAAAGACGTGAACGTGAATGTCGGTCGTTTCCATGATCCGCAGATGCGCCTGGTTGCTTGCGGCGGCGGCAGAAAACGGGTGCAGGGAAACCATGGCGACGCCGGCCGTGGTGGTGGCCAGGAATTGACGCCGCGACATCGCGAATTTGCTGGATAGGGTCATGAGGCACCTCTCGAAATAAATTGGTCGACGCATCATCTGAACGTTTATGACGACAATGATGTGACAGCGCGGCACGAGGGGATCACCCGGCGCGCCGATGGTTCAGACTGACCGCTTTTGACACCCGAGTAAAGCGTCCTCCCGGCCATTGACCCGCGCTTGGGCCGTGCGGCGCCCAAGGTACTGTTGTGCGGGCCCGGGCTAGGGAGCCCGGGCCGCGGCCTTAGTCCTTTTTCACGTCACCGGCAAACCGCGCGGCGTTCTCCCGCGCAAAGGCGCCGGCATCAGCCGAGGCATCCCAGAACTGCGGATTGGCCTTGGGAATGGTCAGCGCCTTCTGTACTGCGGGGCGGGCATCGATGCGGTCGAACCATGCTTTCAGATGCGGAAGGTCATCGACCTGAACCCGCGCCCAGACATAGGCCCGCGCCCAAGGGTACAGCATCATGTCCGCGATCGTGTATTCATCCGCAGCAATCCAGTCGCGCCCATTCAGGCGATCATTCATCACCTCCATCAGGCGGCGGCTTTCGTCCACGTAGCGGCGGATCGAGAAGGGTTCGGTATGGCCATTGGGGGCGGCAATGTGCTGGAAATACATGGCCTGGCCCATCATCGGACCCACATGCCCGACCTGGAACAGCATCCACTGCATCACCTCGGACTGCTGCACAGGGTCTGAGGGCAGGAACTGACCGAATTTCTGCGCGAGGTGCCACAGGATTGCGCCGCTTTCGAAAATCGCGCGACCTTCGGCCCGGTCTTCGATCACCGGGATCTTGCCGTTGGGGTTCAGCGACAAGAAATCCGGCGTCTTTTGTTCCTGTTTGGAAAAGTCGATGGGGGTCAGGTCGTAGGGCACGCCTGCCTCTTCCAGGAAGATCACCGGTTTGTAGCCATTCATCGTGGCCGCGGTGTAGAGGTGAATGTCAGGCCGCGACATGCGCAATCTCCTCGAAATGCTCTTTCAGATGCGCGTCGAACCGCTGGAAATCCTGTTCGATCCGGGGGTTCTTCATCACGTCGAAAGCCGCGAAGGTGGGCAGGGGCTGCATCGCCAGAAACTTGGCGTTCAGGTGCATGGGCCACAGCAGGTCATCGACGCTGGCCCCGGCAAAGAACGGCTCGGCCGGGTTGTCGAACGCCTCGCGCGGGGCGTTGAAGGTGACCGACAGCATGTATTTCGTTCCGTGCAGCAGGCCACCGGTGCCGTAATTGGCCTTGGGCGCCTCGGCGGTCCGGCCGTCGCCGGCCAGCAACCGGCCGTCCATCCCCGCGGTATAGACCTCGTCGAGGTACTTTTTGAACACCCACGGTACACCCATCCAATTCACCGGAAACTGCATGATGACCACATCCGCCCAGACATGGGCGTCGATCTCAGCATTGATGTCGTATCCTTCGGCAACCGTGGTCACGCGCACCTCGTGGCCCATGCCGGTCAGCGCGTCCTGCGCCCGTTGCACCAGCGACGCGTTCAGGCGGCCAGGTGCGAATTCATAAGGCTGCGTACCGTTCACGATCAGGATCTTGCTCATGTCCATATCCTTGGTTTTGAAACTGCTTGCCCCTTGACTTCGGTCGGGGTGAAACCGAACTTGAGAACAGTAGTGATGAATTGCAACCAGTTTACTTTTTGTAACCTGCGACTGGACTGGAGAAGGTGATGCGTGCCCGTATCGAACAGGACGACCAAGGCAAGCGGCAAGCAGTGGATGCGTGCAGCGAACCATGCCCCATCGAACGCGGCATGCGGATCATTGGCGGCAAGTGGACCGGGTCGATCCTATGGCACCTCAAAGACGAGCCAGTGCGATTCAATGACTTGGCGCGGATGATCGGCGGCGCCAGCAAAAAGATGATCGCCGAACGCCTGCGCCAATTGGAGCAACAGGGCCTGGTACTCCGCCAAGTGCTCGAAACCTCACCGGTTTCAGTGCAGTACTCCGTGACCGACCGTGGACGCACCGCGCTGGGTTTTCTGGACGAGCTGCGGAAGTGGAGCGAGACCTTGCCGGATACGCGCGCCTGACTCGTCAGCGGTCCTTCTGCAGCGGCCCCGTGGTTTCCCGTGCGATGAACCGGGCTGAAACTTCGGACACGATTACCGGCATGTCAGGGTCTTTTATCCTGTCCAGCAGAGTACGTGCGAGCTTGCGGCCCAACCGCTTTGGCGAAACCGCCATGGTACTGAGCGCGGGAATTGCGACCGAGGCATCCTCGGTATCGTCAAATCCAACAATCGAAACATCCCGCCCCGGCTGCAACCCAGCCCGCATCAGGCCGAAACACGCCCCCAAAGCGACCATGTCGCCATTGCAGACCACCGCCGTGACCTCTGGATGGGCGTCATGCAATTTCAGCATCTCCTGCATACCCGCACGTTTGGTGTCAGGTGAGGGCCAGATGATCGGCGGCGCCAAAGACAAGTCCTGCAGCGTACGCTCATACCCGGCTATGCGCTGCTTTCGAACGGGGTTCATGCCGATGCCGCCGAAGAATGCGATGTGCTTGTGCCCCAGTTCCGCCAGATGATTGGTCGCGGTCGCGGTCGCTTCGGCATTTCTGATGCCCACATGATCAAAATCAGGGCTGACATGGCGTAGAAATGTCACCGTGGGCAAACCATGCGTGCGCAAGAGTTGAAGGGTTTCCGCCGTGGTCTCCAGTGCGGGAACCCACAGCAGGCCGCCGCGCCCGTTACGGATGAAATCCCGCAGTTGCCTGCCCTGACGGTCCGCGTCGTCGCGCGTGTCCAGGATCGAAACCAAATACCCCTCGGCCTCCAGCAACTCGACCGCGCCGCTGACCACTTCGGCGTTGAACGGGTTTGCAAACTGGTTCAGAACGAACCCGATTTCCCGGTTCTCGCCCGACCGCATAGACGCCGCGCGCGAGTCCGTGACATAGTGCAGGTCCTCGGCCGCCTGCAGCACTTTCTTGCGGGTCTGCTCGGAAATCCGGCCAGTGCCGCGCATCAC
This sequence comes from Ruegeria sp. BC8, assembly GCF_056535705.1. NCBI lineage: Bacteria > Pseudomonadati > Pseudomonadota > Alphaproteobacteria > Rhodobacterales > Roseobacteraceae > Ruegeria > Ruegeria sp. BC8. The sequence goes on from NZ_JBQFIV010000002.1 coordinate 337,627, forward strand.
CTGACTGACCGTCGGAATCGAGACTCCGGCGGCTTTGGCGACACTGGCGAGGGTGGGTTTGGCAGCCATTTCTCGAACTTCTGATATATCGTTGCATCATCAAAATGCCCAACTCACTAGAGCATTGCAACGAGCAATTCCCACAGTTTATTAAAGTTCGGGCCAACCGATTGGAAAATATTCGTTGACGTAAGATATATCGTTATACCATGCTAATGGCATCGCCTGGGGTGAGTCGTCGCACGACAAGCACAGCAAACCGACCCCACCGGGCAGAACGGGCAAAAAGCCCAATCGAAACTCTGGGAGGAGTCCATGTCAATTCAATCCAAGCTGGTCGGTGCCGCATCCGGCCTTGTTCTGGCCCTGGTCACAAACGTGGCGCAGGCCGAGGTTCTGTTCTGGTCGACACAGGCCAAGCCGGTCGAAGAGGCGCAGGCCATGCGCGAACAGGTTCTTTCAGGCTTCGAGGGTGGCGTGGATTACCAGCCCAATGACGGCGGCCCCTGGCTGACGCGTCTGCAAGCCGAATTGCAGGCCGGCTCGGGCACGATCGGCGTTCTGGGCGCGCTGCATGGTGATTTCTCGGCCATGAACCCCGATGACCTGGTCGACCTGGATGATCTGGGCATCGCCTCGGCCTCGGACACGTTCAACGAACTGGCGACGCTGGGAGCAGGCAGCTTGCAATACATTCCCTGGATGCAGGCCAGCTATATCATGGCGGCCAACAAAGAGGCGCTGCAGTACTTGCCCGAAGGTGCCGACATCAATGCGCTGACCTATGACCAGCTGATCGAATGGGCCGCCAACGCCCATGAGGCAGCGGGCGAGCCGAAATTCGGCTTTCCGGCCGGGCCCAAGGGCCTGAAGCACCGCTTCTTCCAAGGCTATCTGTACCCGTCCTACACGAACGGCGTGGTGCGGACCTTTGCCAGCGACGATGCCGTGACCGCGTGGGAAAAATTCCGCGAGCTGTGGACGCATACCAACCCGGCCTCGACCAACTTCTCGTTTATGCAGGAACAGCTGTTGTCGGGCGATACTTGGATCGTGTTCGACCACACCTCGCGTCTGGCGCAGGCCTTCAACGAGCGGCCTGATGACTTCGTGGCCTTCCCGGCCCCGGCGGGCCCGACCGGGCGCGGCTTCATGCCGGTTCTGGCTGGTGTTGCGATCCCCAAAACCGCACCGGACATGGAAGCGTCCAAAGCTCTGGTCGCCTACATGATGAAGCCGGAAACCCAGATCGCCACGCTGCGCGCGACGAACTTCTTCCCGGTCGTCGCGGTTGATCTGCCCGACGACCTGCCGCCGGCTGTCAAGGCCGCAGGCGACGCGGTCGCCAAGATGAGTGGCTCGGCTGATGCCAACCCCGGGCTGCTGCCCGCGGGACTGGGCGACAAGGGCGGTGACTTCAATCGTGTTTATACCGATGCGTTCGAGCGGATCGTACTGGGTGGTCAGGACATCCGCACCGTGCTGGACGATCAGAAAGGCGCATTGGAGGCGATCATGCAAGAGACCGGCGCGCCCTGCTGGGCTCCGGATGCACCCTCGGACGGTCCGTGCCCCGTCGAATAAGGGTCTGACCTGATCCCGACACCGGGCTTGATGCAGGCCCGGTGTCCCCCCCCGAACTCTTTGCCCGAAACCACCGGAACTTCCGCAAGGAAAGGAGCGATCTGATGAACGCTCGAGTGTTGCCCTATGTGCTGATCCTGCCCGTGACGGCGTTTCTGTGCCTGTTCTTTCTGTATCCTTTCGTCCTGGTCGCCAAACAGGCTTTCAACACCGGCGACGGATTCACGCTGGACAATTTCCGGCAGGTGGTCGGGTACTGGAAATTCCCGATCTCGCTGCAGAATACGCTGCTGCTGGCGGCGGCGGTGGTTCCGGTGCAACTGGCGCTGGCGCTGCTGATGGCCACGATGGTCAACAAGATGCAGCGAGGGCGCGACCTGGTGCTGTATGTCTGGACCATCCCACTGGGTATCTCGGATCTGGCCGCGGGCATCATCTGGCTGGCGATCTTCGAACAGTCGGGCTTCCTGAACTCCATGCTTTCTGGGCTGGGCGTAGTGGACCGGCCGGTGAATTTCCTCAGCTATCAGCACCCCGGCGTGGTGTTCCTGGCCATCGCCCTGGCCGAGATCTGGCGCGCCACGGCGATCATGCTGGTAATCCTGGTGGCGGGGATCGGTCTGATCCCCAAGGAATACTACGAGGCGGCCGAGGTCTTTGGCGCCTCGCCCTGGAAACGCTTCACCCGCATCACGCTGCCGCTGCTGCGCCCGTCGCTGCAGACGGCACTGGTGCTGCGCGTGATCCTGGCCTTCGAGGTCTTCGCCGTGGTGCTGGCCCTGGGCGGCACCCTTTTCCCCGTCCTCATGAGCGAAACCTACGCCTATCAATTCGACCTGCTTGACAGCGGCGCAGCGGCGGCGATGGCCCTGATCATCCTCGCCATCTCGATCGGGTTCACCCTGATCATCCTGCGCGCCCTGCGTGTCCCGAAAGGAGCCACGATATGACGACCGTCACGACCGATGTCGCCGCGCCCGATACGCGCCGGGCCGGACGCTATGTCTACATCGCCGCGGTGGTGCTACTGTGCGCCTGGGTGCTGGTGCCGCTGTATTTCCTGCTGATCAACACGCTGTCTTCGCCGGAAACGGTGAACAGCTTTCCCAAGCCCTTCATCCCCGAATTCGACCTGGGGAGCCTGGGGTTCTTTGCAGGCTTCGCGGGCATCCTGACCGCGCTCAAAAACTCGATCCTGGTGGCCGGGCTGACGATGATCATGTCGATCCTGATCGGCGCGCCGGCAGGCTATGCCCTGTCGCGGTTCGACTTTCGCGGGAAAGAGGTGTTCCGCCTGCTGATCCTGCTGACCCGCGCCTTTCCGCTGCCGCTGCTGGCACTGCCCTTGGCGGTGATGTTCATCCAGACCGGGCTGGATGACACGGTATTCGGCCTGTCGCTGGTGCACACCACGTTGGCCATCCCGTTTGCGGTGCTGATCACGTTCTCGCTGTTTTCCGGCATCCCGCTGGAACTGGAAGAGGCCGCCTGGACGCTGGGCTGCACCCGGCTGACCGCCTTCACCAAGGTGGTGCTGCCGTTGATCCTGCCGGGGATCACGGCCTCGGCCATCTTCGCCTTCGTGATCTCGTGGAACGAGGTGTTCGCCGCCGCCGTCCTGACGATCGAGAACCGGACCCTGACGGCCTTTTTGCTGCAGAACCTCGACACCTCGCCGCTGCATCTGAAATTCGCGGGCGGTTTCATCCTTGTCGTTCCGGCACTGATCTTCATCTTCGCCGTGCGCAAATACCTGTTCGCCATGTGGGGCATCGCTAACCGCTGACAGCCCCAAGGAGTTGGAATAATGGCAGAAATTCAAATCAAGAATGTCGCGAAACGCTTTGGCAGCTACCAGGCGCTGCACGACATCAACCTGACCATCCAGGACCAGGAATTCATGGTTCTGCTGGGGGCCTCGGGCTGCGGCAAGACCACGCTGCTGCGGATCATCGCCGGGCTGGAGACCGCGACCGAGGGCGAGGTCTGGATCGGCGGGCGCCGGGTGGATCACCTGCCGCCCAAGGATCGGGGCATCGCCATGGTGTTCCAGAACTACGCGGTATTCCCGCATCTGACCGTGTTCGAAAACATCGGGTTCGGCCTGCGGATGCAGAAACTGCCCAATGACGAGGTCAAGCGCCGGGTCGAGCGCACGGCGGGTCTGATGCATATCGACCAGCTGCTGGGCCGCTATTCGGGCGAGCTGTCCGGCGGTCAGCGCCAGCGCGTCGCCGTGGCCCGCGCCCTGGCGATGGAGCCCGACGTGATCCTGATGGACGAGCCCCTGTCGAACCTGGACGCGCTGCTGCGGATGGAGATGCGGGCCGAGCTCAAAGGCGTTCTGGCCGAAAGCAACACCACCGCCATCTATGTCACCCACGACCAGGTCGAAGCCATGAGCATGGCCGACCGGATCAGCGTGATGCATCAGGGCAAGATCGTTCAGGCGGCCTCGCCGATCGAGGTCTACCGCAACCCGGCGGCCGAGTTCGTGGCCGGATTCATCGGCAATCCGCCGATGAACTTCCTGCCCGCCACTCCGACCAGAGACGGCAAATGGACAGTCGCGGGCCAGATCCTCGACGGGCCGTCCCGGACCACGCCGCTATATTTCGCCATCCGCCCCGAGGATCTGCGCCCAGCCGACACGGGCCTGGCCGCCACGGTCAAGGTGGTCGAACCGTTGGGCGCGCACCTTCTGGTCACCTGCAGCGTGGATGGCGCCTTGTTCCGCGCGGTTCTGGACAGCGATCTGACCGTCCGCCGCGGCGACACCCTGACCCTGGCCCCGCAGCCCGACCGGGTGCGCTGGTTCGACCCCGAAACAACCCTGGCCGTGGCCTGAGGAGCGCGCAATGAAACAGGATCTGATCGAACAGGCCCGCGCCGTTCTGGCCCGAAACGACCGGGGCGACTACACGGTGCCCACCCACGGCCTCTACCCGTTCCAGTGGAACTGGGACAGCGCGCTCAGCGCCCTTGGGTTCTCGCATTTCGACGAGGCCCGCGCCTGGCGCGAGATCGAGACCTTGTTCCGGCATCAGTGGGATGATGGCATGGTGCCGCATATCATCTTCCACGAGATGAATGACGGCTATTTCCCAGGGCCGGATGTCTGGGCCACGGGCCGCGCGGTTCCCACCTCGGGCATCACGCAGCCGGCGGTGGCCGGGTTCGCCGTGCGGCGGATCCATGCGCGGGCCAAAAACCGGGCGCTGGCCGATGCGCAGGCCCGCGCCCTGCTGCCCAAGATCCACGCCTGGCACCAATGGTTCTATACCAACCGCGACCCGCAGGGCACCGGTCTGGTCGCCATCATCCACCCGTGGGAATCGGGGCGCGACAACTCGGTCGATTGGGACGCAGCGCTGGCCCGGGTCCCGACCGAGGGCGTGGCCCCGTTCCAGCGTCGCGACGTAACCCATGCCAACCCGGCGCACAGGCCGACCGACGAAGAATACCGCCGCTATATCTGGCTGGTGCAACATTTCCGCGACCTTGGTTGGGACAATTCCAAGCTGCATGATGCCTCGCCGTTCCGGGTCGTGGACCCGGGATTCAACGCGATCCTGATCCGCTCGTGCCTTGACCTTGCTGCGCTGGCCGACGACTTGGGCGAGGCCGAGATCGCCAGCGCTTCGCGCGCCTTTGCCCAGGCGGGCATCGCGGCGATGGACGCCCTGTGGAGCGAGACCCGCGGGCAATATCTGTGCTTTGATCGGGCCACCGGGGCGCTGATCGACAGCCCCTCGATCGGCGGCTTGTTGGCGGCGTTCTGTCCCATCCCCGAGCACCGCGCGCAGGCCATCGCCCAGCGGTTGGACGCCATCGGAGCCGCAGTCCCGTATCTGGTGCCCAGCCACGACCCGGCGGCCCCTGAATTCGACGGACTAAGGTACTGGCGCGGGCCGGTCTGGCTGATCGTGAACTACATGATCGCCGATGGTCTGAAACGCGCGGGCCAGACCCGGATCGTGCAGCGGATCGTCGACGACAGCCTGCGCCTGATCGAGCAAAGCGGCTTTGCCGAGTATTACGACCCAGTCACTGCCGAACCCTGCGGCGGCAGCAGCTTTACCTGGACGGCCGCGATGGTGATCGAGATCCTGAACGCGGAAACCACCCCGGCATGAACGGCGCTGCACCGGTCCCCGCCCAATGGATACCGGACTGACCGATGGCGGGACCGTCCATTGTTTCCGCCCCCGGGCAAGCGGACTGGGTCGAGCAAGCCCTTCTTGCGGAATTGCGGGCCACTGCGCCCCAAGGAGTCAATGACAGCGTCACGCTGATTGCGCAGGACGGCGGGGGCCGGGTGGGCGGTCTGCATGGCGCCACCTCCTATGGGTGGCTGCTGATCAAGACCTTATGGATCGACCCGGCCCATCGACGCCGCGGTTTGGGCCGGCAGTTGCTGGACCACGCCTTTGCCGAGGCGCGCCGGCGCGGGTGTCACTCTGCGTGGCTGGACACATCCAACCCGGCCGCCGCGCGGTTCTATCAGGCTTTGGGCTTCGAGCCCTTTGGTCGCCTGGCCAACACGCCCACGCAAAGCCCGCCCGGACATTGCCGCTGGTTCTTGTGGCGCCCCTTGCCGTAGCCTTGGGCACGCCGCCCTCACAACCGTTTGGCCGGGTCGAACACCTGCTGCCACCGCTGTGCATAGCGGGATCTGTCAGCCTTGGGCACAAGGGAGGGAACCACCGGAGGCGTACCCGCCAGAACCGCCTCGATCGACTTGCGCCACGCCTTGGGATCGGACCCGCACGGGATCACGCCGCTTGCCCCGATCCGGTCACGCAGACCGTCGACCATGCTGACGATGACCGGACGCCGCGCCGCGCGCGCCTCATCCGCCACCAACCCGTAGGCCTCCCACCGCGAGGGCATCGCCACCACATCAACGGCCCCATAGGCTTCGGCCGGGTCGTCGGCGTGGCCCCGAAACTCGATCCGCCGGTCACCTGCGGCCAAGGCTGCAAGGCGGTCGCGCTGGCTGCCTTCGCCGAAGATCACAAGCCGTGCATCGGGGTTGGGGCACATGCGAAATCCTTCGATCAGCAGATCGAAGCCTTTCTGCGGCTCGAGCCGTCCGATCGCACCGATGACCCGGGCCGCCTCGACCGGCCCGGCTGCGCGCGCAACTGCGCTCAGGTCAACCTGCGGCGAGATCACGCTCAGTTTGGATGCCGGGGCCAACCGACGTTCGGCCATCCAGCCGGCCTGCGCCTTGCTGACGGCGATGACCTGATCGAACAACGAATAGGTCACGCGCAGCATCGCAAAGAACCGCCGCTTGTGCGGCACATTCAAGGCGGTGAAAGACCGGGTATAGCTGTGTTCGACATGCACCAGCCGCGTGGTGGGATGCATCGCCCGCAGGGCCGAGAACGCCGGCAGGCAACGCCAGCCGGGGGCGATGTGGCACACGATGACATCGGCGTCGAAACTGCCCCAGCTGAAGGCGGTCCGCTTGACCGGGCGAACCTCTTGGTGGACTTCGTCGGCCAGTTCGGGCAGCTGCGCAAGATGGTCGAGCATACGCATGACCCCACCGGCCGTGGTGTCATCAACAAGGTGAAGAACGGTGATCTTGGACATTTGGAAACCTCGGTTCAGATGGAAGTCTGGCGGCGCATGAGGCGACCGGCTTGAACAACAGGCGCTGGCCCGACCGCGCGCAGGGCTGCGGCCGCGATGATGGTGGTCAACGTTTTGGCGGGTTGTTCGATCACGGGCAGGGCGCTGGTTGAAACCGACCGCTGCGCAAGCTCCCAGGCCTTGTGCGCATCCAGATTGCTGACCGCGCGGCGGGCAAGATAGCGCAGCTGATAGGCGCGCGCCGCCGCCTCGTGCCGGGCAAAGAATTCGGGGTTCAGCGGACGCAGCTTGTCAACCATCCGCTCCCACGCCTGCAACTGCCGGTCCAAGGCCGCCGACAGGCCGGTCGCATGGATCCGGTAGCGGGTCAGCAACCCCGGTACGCCTCCGATTTGCCAATCCGTCGTCAGCATCAGCCGCAGCCAGCATTCGATGTCCTCGGACTGACGAAAGGTTTCGTCAAAGACCCAGTCGCGCTTGGTTTCGAACGCCGGTCGGTAGGCCAGATCGAGCAAGGCGGATTTGCGCATCACCGCTGCTGATCCATTGCCGATCGGGTTGCGTTTCAGGACATGTGCCGCCGTCACGTCCCGCAGGCGCGGCGACTGGCGGACGCGCATCAACCGACCACCCTCGTCGACCATGGCACTGCCGGAATAGCTGATCGCAACGTCGGGTTCGGCCTGCAGGTGGCGCACATGGGTGGCCAGCTTTTCGGGCAGCCACAGATCGTCGGCGTCGCAAAAGCCAACGAACTCTCCCCGCGCGGCCGCGATGCCGGTATTGCGCGCCCCGGCGAGGCCGCGGTTTTCCTGCCGGATCACCCGCACTTTTGGGTCGGTCGCATGGGCGCGGGCAATGGCGGGTGTTTCGTCCTGCGAGCCGTCATCCACGATGATGATTTCGAAATCATCATGGGTCTGCGACAGAAGCGAGGCCAGAGTCTCGGCCAGGGTCGCGGCGGTGTTGTAGGCGGGAACGATGATGGATGCCTGGGGCATTTTGGGTCTCCTGGTTGGGATCAGCGGGCAAACAGCGCTTGACGGATCGGGCGGGGCAGGGCGGGGGCCAGTGCCGCGCCAAGTGCAGTGGGTACACCGCGGCGGATTGGGTTGAGAAAGCTGCGCGCGCTCAGCGCCAGTCCGGCGCGGGCATAGGCGCGGGCCATCGACGGTTCCGCGCCCAGACGCAGCGCGCGCCGGGCCAGATACCGCAAATAGATCGCCTCGGACGCGGGCGACGGCGCAACGCCGTAGCGGGCCGCCGTTGCAACCGCCCGTGCGCGCCCGGCCCGCATCGCCTCGAGGTCCGAAGACAGACCGCTGCCGCTGGTCCGGTACCAGACCTGCAGGCGATCAACCCCGGTGATCACGTGGCCTTCGCCCGCCAAGCGGATCAGCAGCTCGAGATCTTCGTTGTGGACCGCTGCCGGGCTCAACCCGCCGACGGCAGCGAACACCTGGCGGCGCACTGCAAGGTTCGACATCGTGCACACCGCATTTTCCGCCAGCAGGTCCAGAATGGTCAGGGGATCGGTGGGAACCGTCGAGCGCGTCGGACAATCGCCGGGGGTTTCGGAAAAGAACCCGATCTGGCCAAAGGCCGCATCAATGCCGGTATCTGCAAACACCCGGTCCAGGTGGGCCAGCTTGTCCGTGACCCACAGGTCATCCGCATCGCAGAACGCCAGGATGTCGCCGGTGGCCACTGCCGCACCATGGTTGCGTGCAGAGCTGGGGCCGCGATTGGGGTTGGTCTCAACCCGCACCCGGGCGTCCCGCGCGCAAAATTGCCGGACAACTTCGGTCGTCTGGCGCGAGGGCTTGTCGCCCACGCAGATGAGTTCGAAATCCGAAAAGCTCTGCCCCAGCAGGCTGTTCAGGGTGGCGGCAATGGTTGCCGCGTCATTGTGGAAGGGCACGATGATGGAAAACCGGGTCATTGGGCGCGTGCCTCCTGAGTAATTGCAGAACCCCGCGGCAGCAGCGTCCAGGATGCGGCCAGCATGATGGCGCTGCAGGTGCAGACATACCCGACGGCGACGGGCATCAGGCCGAGCGGCGCCATCAGGGCGGTATTTGCGATCAGGCCCACGGCCAGCACCGTGCTGACCCGCAATTCGGTGACGGGGCGGTTTTCCGACCGCAGCCAACCGGCGACCGCCGACCAGATCACCGTCGGCAGGGCCGCAAGGCAAAGAACCGACACCACTGAGGCGATCTCGGCCCAGCCCTGTCCTAGCAGCAGCGGCACATAGACCGGGGCCAGCGCCGCCTGCAGCAGAACCAGCGGCGTCAGGATCAGCAGCGACAGGCCCAGCCCGTGGCGCAGCGCTCCATGCTTGTCTTCGGCCGCGCACAGATGCGGGAACAGAACAACCGAGAAGGCTTGCGTGAAAGAAGTGGCCAGCCCGAGCCCCGCATTGAAGGCCATGAAATAGATGCCAAGCGCCTCGGCGCCCATCATGGCCCCCACCACCAGCTTGTCTGCCTGCAGGCGCAGAACCTTGACCAGTTCGACGCCCAGAACAGCCCAGCCGTAGACCACGAAAGGTTTCAAGGCTGCGAACCCGGCCCGGCGATCAGGCGACCACCGACGCAGGCGGCGCATCAGCACCAGCCAGACAGGTGCAGTCAGAAGACGCGGAAGGACCAGCGCCAGAGGCGAGGCCCAGACCACCGCCAGCAGCGCCGTCAGAGCATTGGCCCCCACGACTTGCCCGCCGGCGATCGCGGCGGTCTGCTGCAGCTTGCCCTCGCGCATTGCCAGTGCGGCCTGAACCAGGCCCGCCGGCATGAACAGGTATTCGCCGGCCAGCACCACCATCAGCATCGCCAGCATCGTATGGCCAATGACGAATAGCACCGCCGCGACCGCCAGTTGCAGCAGGCACAGCCCCGCGCACCAGACCCAGAAGATGCGGTGCGCCGTGTTGCACCGCTGTGCCAGCTCGTCGGACGGGGCCTGAATGATACGCTGGTTCACCCCATTCTCGGTCAGCGCCTTGAGGATGTCGCCCGCCGCCAGAGCCGCTGCGGCCAGACCGATCGCTTCGGGGCTGAGGGTACGGGCAACGGCCACCACGACGACCAGGCGCGACGCCTTCGCCACCACTTCAGAGGCGGTGTAGGCCAACAGGTGCCGCAGAAAACCGGATTGTGCAAAGCTGTGCGTCATGACGCCGTAACCCCGAAAAACAGTTGTTGGTTACGTTTTACGGGTGGCATAGGCCTGTGTCCCGGACGCGGTCGGACGGGGCAGGGGACCGTTCGGAGAGGGACCTATCCGAATGAGACAAACCGCCATCCCGATGCCGGGCTGACGCAGGGCGCGCGGCGCGGTTTATCTTCTGTGAAAGATCAGGAGATGAAAATGACCATGAATTTCAAGACCTTCCTTATTACGGCCGTCAGCGCCTCGACCCTGCTGGGGTGCAGCAGCATGCAGACCCCGCGCAACATCGAAGCCGTATCACGCGGCGAAAGCTATCAGGCGCAATACCGCGAACCCGGACGTCGGCGGGGCGATACGCCATTGCTGCAGGCTGCCGCGATGAACGTCCAGACCTGCATGCCGCAGGCCGGCGAACAGGGCGCAAATGCCTATGCGAAATGGGCGCAACCGGCGCTCAGCCCCTTGCTGGGCGAGAAACTGTCGCGAAACGACATGGTCCAGATCACCATCGAGGGGGACGACCTGCTGAGCGACGCTTATGTCGTTTCGCGTGACGGAGACCTCAAGCTGCCCTACCTGCCGCCCGTGCGCGCCCAGGGCCGCACCACCGAGCAGGTCGAACAAGAGGTGGCCCGCGTTCTGGTTGCGGCCCAGTTCTATGACACCGAACCCCGCGTAACCGTGCGGGTCAGCGATTTCGCCTCGGTGACCGTGGGTGTGCGTGGCGCGGTGTTCGAGCCGCACTCGGTCGAGATCGGTGGCGTTCCGGGCGATTCCCTCGACCGTCGGCGCCAGGGCGCGCTGGGGGCCTCGACCGAGGGGCGCAACCTGTCGGTGGCGCTGCGGGCCGCGGGCGGGGTGCGGCCGGATGCCGACCTGTCAGCGGTCGTGCTGCACCGCCAGGGGCGCATCTATCGCATGGATCTGCGCGGTGTGTTCGAAGGATCGGACCCGACCGACATCATGCTGCTGACCGGCGACCAGATCGTAGTCAACAGCCGTGGGTGTTTCCAGGACGCGCTGATGCGCCCCAGCCCGATCAGCCCGCCCGGCGTGACACTGTATATGTCGAACCTGACCCAACCCGCTGCGGGCAATGCCGAATCCGCCATCGGGCGCGACGTGCGTGAAGTGCCTTATGGCACCCGTTTCCTGCAGGCCGTGGTCGACAGCAACTGCGTCGGCGGGTCGAAGACGACAAACGCCAACCGCAGTGCAGTGCTGTTCACGCGCAACCCCGTGACCGGGTCCTCGGTCGTCATCGAGCGCAATATCGAAAAGCTGCTGCGGCGCGGAGACCGCGACGACTTCGATCCCTATGTTCTGCCGGGTGATGCCGTGGCCTGCTATGACAGCAAGGTCACCGGAGTGACTGAAATCGCCCGGTCGCTGGGCATCGTCGGGGCCGCTGCACTGCTTATCCCTTGATCGCACCGGGGGCGGGCAGGGCAGCCTTTGCCCGCTCCCAAATCACGGGCAGACCGTTCAACAGATGGGCGACCTGCCGACGGTCTGCGGATTTTGCGGCCATCTCGAGCGCGATCAGCGCATCACGGAACCCCATCGCACCAAAGGTCGCCGCGCTTCCCGCCAGCCTGTGACACTGCTGCGCGATCTGGTCCAGATCGGCTTCACCCCCGTCCAGCCCGGCAAGCTGCGCGACTACGGCATCCCCTTCGGACAGGTACTTACCAAGCAACCGGTCAAAGACGTCGGCGCCGAGGTTGGCGCGCAGATCTCCGATATGATCCGTTTCGTCCTCGGACCGGGTCGAAGCTCCGGGGCCGGTGGCCACCGACAAGACCTTGCGCAAGGCATCCAGGGCAATCGGCTTGCCGACAAAGGCTGTCATACCGGCGGCGCGGAACGCGTCGACCGCATCAGGCAGCACGTTGGCCGAAACGGCAATGATCGGTATCTCCGCCGAAGGCCCGCCCCCGCTGCGGATGTGGCGCGTGGCCGTCGGGCCGTCCATGACCGGCATGCTGATATCCATCAGGATCACGTCGAACCGATGCGCAGCCGCCGCGTCCACGCCCAGTTGGCCGTTCTCGGCAACCGTCACCCGGTGACCGTCCAGTTTCAGCATGTTACAGATCACTTCGCGGTTGATCTCGTTGTCTTCAACCACCAGCACGTCCAACGGCTGGGCGTGCTGAACCTTTGGCTGGTCTCTGTCTACGTTGGCGTCCAATTCCGCGTCCTGCAGCGGCAGACGAACCCAGAACACGCTGCCCTCGCCGGGCGTGCTTTCAACGCCGATCTCTCCGCCCATGGCCTCAGCAAACCGACGTGCGATGCCCAGGCCCAGACCGGTGCCCCCGGTGGCCCGACCGATGCTTGGATCGCTGGTGTGAAAATCATCAAAGATGACGTCGACCTCATCCGGGCCGATACCGATACCCGTGTCGATGATGCGGAATTCAAAGATGTTGGCACCGGCAGAGGCGCCAGGCTCGGTTACTTCGACCTCGATCGAGATCCGGCCGTTTTCGGTGAACTTGATGGCATTGCCCACAAGATTCAGAAGAATCTGCCGCAACCTTTGGGCATCGGCGGCAACGCAGGGACGCGTCTCGCCCACCCATTGCCACGAGATGGAGTTCCCACGCGAGGCAGCGTTGCCGCTTTGACCGTCCACAATCTCTTGCAGGATGTCGTTCAGGTTCGAGGGCTGCAACGCCACCGACAGTTTCCCGGCCTCGAACCGGGCGATGTCCAGAACGGTGTCGACGTGGTTAAGGAGGATCTGACCCGAGATTTCCATATTCTCGACAAACCGCGCCTGTTCCCGGGTTGTGCGGGTGTTTTTTAGCAGCGTGAGGTTGCCCAGCAGCCCGTTCAGCGGCGTGCGGATCTCGTGGCTCATCACGGTCAGGAAATCGGCCTTGGCCTTTTCGCCGGCAAGGGCCTGGTCGCGGGCATGGATCAGTTCCTGCTGCGCCGCCACCTGCTGCGAGATGTCGCGGACAAAGCCGATGACGATTTCCTGATCGCCCGCCCGGGCCGACTGCAGCGCCAGTTCGACCGGGAACTGCTCGCCATTCGCGCGCATCGCCTCCAACTGGACACGGCCTTTGCCGACGACATGACGTTCCCCGCCAGACTGCATGCGCACCATGCCGGCGCGATGTGCCTCACGCAGATGCGGCGGCACGATCAGGCCACCGATCGAGCGCCCCCGAGCCTGATCCGCCGCATAGCCGAATATTGCCTCGGCGGCTGGGTTGAACTCGATCACGTCGCCCTTGGCATCGACCACGATCACCCCGTCCAACGAGGTGGAGAGTATCGTGTTCATCCGTTCATTCGCCTGCCGCAGGGCCCGGCCACGCCGCGTGGCGCGTCGGTTGACTACCAGAAGATAGGCGCTGACGGCGCCCAGGGTCAGAAGCAAGGCCCCCGACAGAATCGCCAACCGCAGCAGGTTTGCCGCCGTCTGGATGCGCTGCTGGTCCGACTCGGTGGCAAAATACGAGATGCCCGAAACGGCCAACGTGCGGACATGCGGACCGATCTCAAGGGCGGCGCGTTTCAGATCGTCCAGTTTTTCGGACAGCTCCGCATCCGGCGCGTCGATCAAGGGGATCGCGGCGTTCAGGTGCCGGGTCACCCGCTCCAACGGCAGGCGGAACCGGTCATCCTGACGCAACGGCTGGAATACGCGTGATTGGGCCAGTGTATCGACACGGCTGTAAAACAGATCGAACCGCCGGCGCACCAGATCCAACGTGCCATTTTGCGCGTCCTGCGCCGCCGACGCGGTTTCCAGAGCGTTCAGGTACGACAGATAGTCGACCTCGACCTGCGACAGCGTCCATTGGACATTGTCCGAAGGCGCCGCTCGCCGGTCGTTGAAATCGGTAAACACCTGCGCCGACAACCACGCCACCGCGACCAGACCCAACAAAACGCCGAAGCCGATGAGCCCGAAGACCCATCGGCGGCGCAAAACCTGCGTATCGGTATCGCTCAATCCGAGCCTCATCGATTGTTCACTGCGCTTTACTCATTACTGCACTCATTCCGGTTGCAAGCTATTTAACGACCTCAAGACGATCGAGTTGCCAGATGCTGCGCGAATAGGTCACCTCGGTCTGGTATTTCGGGTCGCTGTCATAGGGGTAGACGATCCACAGCGGGCCCTTCTGCCGGCGCGACATCTCGGCGCCGTCCATCTCATAGGCCACAATCGGGTCGCTTTCGGTGACCGAGTCCATGGGGATTTCGACCGCATAGTCGTTGATCGCCGTGGCGCGGATCATGCTTCCATCGGCACCGACTGCTTGTAACACCACCGACAACGGTACGCCGACAAAGGTGTTCTCACCTTCAGTCCAGATCGTCGAGGTCGCAAAAGTCCGCGCGGGCAAGGATTTCAACATGTCCATGTCGAACCGCGCACCATCCTCAGCTCCGGACTGGGTCAGGTTGCCGGTGATCGTCAGAACCACGTCTCCGGTGGGTTCGGCCAGATCCTGGGCCTGTGCCTGGCCCAAGGTCAGAATCATTGCCAGGGCTGCAAGTAAAATCCGCATTTCATTCTCCTAGTGTCCAACTGCACAAGATCAGAAAGCGTGACCGGGCAACAGTCGGGCATCGGGATAAGCACCTATCCAAACGGATAGGTGCCCGCCGTTACGCAGCCGGGCGCAGGTGGCCCATGCGCTGTGCCATGATCCGCTCAAACCCTTCGCGCAGCTCTGACCGCTGCAGGGCAAAGACCGCGGTGGCCTCAAGATATCCGGCGACCGACCCGCAGTCGAAGCGTTCACCCGCAAAGGCGTAGCCCGAGCAGCCAGCGGTTTGGATATCCGCAGCGATGGCGTCGGTCAGCTGGATTTCATTTCCCGCACCCGGTGCCTGGCCGGCCAGTCGATCAAAGATCGACGGCTGCAGGATATACCGCCCGACGATGCCGTAGTTCGACGGCGCCTGCTCGGGGCTGGGCTTTTCGACCAGGCCGCGCAGCTTTTGCACACGCCCGGCCTGCAGAGCGATATCGACGACGCCGTAGGACCCGATCCTGTCGGACGGCACGGATTGGGTCGCAACCATGTGGCCGCTCTGGTCACAATAGCTTTGGACCATCTGTGACAGGGCCGGGCGTCGGGCGCCGATGACGTCATCGGGCAGGATCACCGCAAACGGCTCATTGCCCACACACTCGCGCGCCAGCGACACCGCATGGCCCAAACCACGGGGCGCGTCCTGCCGGA
Source organism: Ruegeria sp. BC8 (assembly GCF_056535705.1). Classification (NCBI taxonomy): domain Bacteria; kingdom Pseudomonadati; phylum Pseudomonadota; class Alphaproteobacteria; order Rhodobacterales; family Roseobacteraceae; genus Ruegeria; species Ruegeria sp. BC8. Next base: position 353,208 of record NZ_JBQFIV010000002.1, read on the forward strand.
CAAAGCAGTATTTGCCATCCTCCAGATCGGCGCAGCGCAGGTTGTTCAACAGCTCGGTCTTGCCACCATCCTTCAACTTGCGTTCAAGCGCCGTATTCCGCCCGAAATAGGCCTCGAGCGCGGTTTTCTCGGGTGACGTGATGAAGATGAATTCTTCAATCCCGGCCGCGCGCGCCTCGTCGACGGCATATTGGATCAGCGGGCGGTCGATCAGGGGCAGCATTTCCTTGGCCACGGTCTTGGTCGCGGGTAGAAACCTTGTGCCCAGTCCGGCGACAGGAAAGACGGCTTTGCGAATCTTGGTCATATCAATTCTCCTTGGGTTTTCTCAGTAGGCGCCGCGGCCGGACACGACGGCCCGCACGGTCATGGCAATCAGCATCAGATCCAGAAGGGCCGAGCGGGACCGCACATAGGCCGTGTCCAGGTCGATCATCCGGTCAAAGTCGATGGCAGCCCGGCCCGACACCTGCCAGAGGCCGGTGATCCCGGGGCGGACGGCCAGGCGTTCAAGCGCGCGGGGCGGGTATTTGGCGACCTCCTCGGGCAGGGCAGGCCGCGGTCCGACGATCGACATGTCGCCCTTCAACACGTTGAGGATCTGCGGCAGCTCATCCAGCGAAAAGCGGCGCAGAACCTTGCCCACCCGTGTGACACGCGGATCGTGACGGGCCTTGAAGCACACGCCTGCGCGGTCGGACTGCGCCAGGAGGCTTGCCCTTTGCGCTTCGGCGTCTGTGGTCATCGAGCGGAACTTGTAGACGGTGAAAGGCACCCCGTTCCTTCCCACCCGTGTCTGCCGGAACAGGGCCGGGCCGCGGCTGTCCAGCCGGACAAGGGCGGCAATGGCCAGCATCGGCAGGGCCAGAACCGTCATGGCCGCCAGCGCGACGGTCAGGTCAAGAATACGGCTGGGCGTCAGCCCGCCAAGAGCCTGGGCGACGCACCGTCCCAGAAATTCGAAATTTCCGATCAGATAGCGGCGGGCCATGCGGCGTGGCTCCATCGCCAACCGCCACGCCCATTCCATCCGAACCCGCCGTACGATCCCGGGCGCCCGCCGGACGTTGCCCGCCAGAAAGTCGAACAACGCGCCGACACCCAGCACCAGGTTCGGGTTCAGCCGTGCGCGGTGCCGCGCAATCCACAGTTCTTGCAACGGAACGCCCATGGCCACCAGCAGGATGTCTGCGCCGGACTGGTTGATCTCGTCCAAGGCTTCGTCCGTCCGTTCGATGCCCCCAAACCCGTCGCGGCAACCGGCAATCCTCAGGCCGGGCGCCATGTCTTGCAGGCGCGCTGCCGCGGCCTGTGCGGTGCCGGGCGTTCCGCCCAGCAGATAGACCGGCTGCCCCAGCTTGGCCGCGCGCCGGACCAGGCGCGGGACAATGTCGGTTCCGTTCAGGTTCTCGGCCAGGCGTTCGCCCTGCATCGCGGCGGCAAGCTCGACCCCGATCCCGTCGGGCAGGACGAGGTCGGCTTGCGTCAGGGCTGCTCGATATTGGTCATTCTTTGCCCGGACATTTGCGCAATGGGCGTTCAGGAAAAAGACGGTCCGGCGGTGACCATCCAAAAGCGTGGTGATGACCGGCCCGGACTCTGCATTCACCACCGGTTGCCCGAGGATTTCGGTGATCGGCAGCGCGGTGCCGGGCGTGGTGTGTGCGCCGTCGAAAAGGGCGTGAGCGGCTTGAAAGTGCATGGAACTCTCCGAACATGAACTGAACTGTTGCCCTGAACCTGCCCGCTGTGCCGGGACCGCAACAGACGAGCATCGGGAGAGCACGCGGAGAAATCGGCTGACTGACACGGCCCGGATGCGGCACCGCGTGGAAATTGGGCCAGTTGCTCCTATCCGATCGGGTATCGGCCTGTCCGTTCGGTAGGCTTCACCGCCAATCATCAATGGTTTATTAACCTTTTCAGGTCTGGGTGGAGGCACATGGAGTTCATTGATGAAAGTTCTTATCGCCGACGATCACGAACTGGTCCTGGACACGCTCGTCGCCTTCATCGAGGCCGCGGGTGGGATCGAACCCACCACCGCGCCGGATTTTACGACCGCAAAGGCCAAGATCGAATCCGAAGGTCCGTTTGATCTGGTTCTGCTGGATCTGAACATGCCGGGCATGAACGGGCTGAGCGGGTTGGAAACCTGCATTGGCATGGATCGCGCGCGGCATGTGGCGCTGTTCACCGGCGATGCCTCGCGCGATCTGGCTGAACGTGCGCTCGAGCTGGGGGCAGCCGGGTTCGTGCCCAAGACCCTGCCGGCCAAGTCTCTGGTAAACGCCATCCGTTTCATGGCCATGGGTGAGCAATATCTGCCCGTCGGTTTCATGAGCGCCGAGCAACCGAACGACACCCACCCGATGGCCAAGAAACTGACCGAGCGCGAGCGCCAGGTCCTCAAAGGTCTGACCGAGGGCAAGTCGAACAAGGAGATCGCCCGCGATCTGGACCTGTCCGAGCCCACGATCAAGCTGCATGTGAAAACGCTGTACCGCAAAGTGGGTGTCAGCAACCGTACTCAGGCCGCGATGGCCGCGCGCGAGGCGGGCCTGTTCTGACCCGCGCCCATCCTTTCGGATAGGGGGCCTGTCCCAACCCGCCCCGGCCTAACCCCTTGCGCAGCGGACAGCCCAAGCCGCATCCGTATATCAATCCTGTAAGAGAGGATTTGATATGCCGAACCAGAATTCCGACAACCAACAAACGCTTGCGCCAAACCGCCCTTGGGACTGGGCGCGCATCAGCCGCACGGACATCCGGTCGCTGGGATGGCGCCGCGTTCTCAAGGGCGGGCGGCTGACCGATGCGGGACGGCTGCCGCGATACGTTGCGTTGTTTCTTCTGGGATCCAGCTGCATCTGGGCCCCGATCAGCGGGTATCTGGCAACCGCGCCGGTCAAATACGCATCCCACGCCTCGTTGATCCTGCCGGGGTCGGGCGCGTCGGCCTCGGTCAATCTGGCCAATATCGGGCAGGCCTCGTCCTACGCCAATTCGGCCTTTGCCAACGGGTCGATCAGCCCCACCGAAACCTACAAGCGGCTGTTATCGGCCGATCGCATTCTGGATGCGGCCGCACGCGCCGTCGGGGCTGAGCGCGATGCGTTCGGCAAGCCGCGCATCCGCCTGGTGGACCAGACCAGCTTGATCCATATCGAAATGGAGGCCGCCAGCCCGGGGGACGCGCAACGCCACGGCGATGCCCTTGTCGCTGCGTTCTTTGCCGAGATTGACGCCTTGCGCGCGGACGAGATCGCCACGCGCGAGGCCAGCAACAGCGGCGCAATCGACGCCTATCAGCGCTCGGTTCGTGAAACCCGCGCTGCGATCGAGCAGTTGCAGCGGCAGAGTGGGCTGCTCTCGGCCGCCCAATACCGTGAGCAGGTGGCCGCGAATGACCGCGCGCGCCAAACGCTGCGGGCCGAGGAAAGCACGCTGGCCCGGCAGGCCGAGCGGGTCGCGGCGCTTGAGGTCGCGCTGGATCTGCCGCCGGATGCCGCCGCAGTGACGCTGAAGCTGTACGCCGACGCGCAATACATGTCGCTGCTCAAGGATGTCTCGGCCGGCGCGGCCAAGCTAGCGCAGGCCGATGCCAATTATGGGCCGCGCCATCCGGTCTATCGCGCAGCGCGGGACGAATATGACGGCGCACGGAAGGTTGCCGTCCTACGTGCGGCCGAGGTGACCGGGCTATCGGTCGATCAGCTCTCTGGTCTGGACCGCGCGCCCGAGGGAGAGCGTGCGCAGTTACTCAGCGAGCTTGTCCGCGAAAACGCCCTGCGCGCGGGGCAGGAAAAGCACGTAAAAACCCTCGCTGCACAGGTCACGGCCGAAACTGCGCGCCTGTCCGCGCTGGCGCCGGTGGCGGCCGAACTTGAAGACCGTCAAAGGGATTTTGCCGTGGCCGAAGCCGTCTTTGCCTCGGCCATCGCCCGGTCGGAATCGAAAAAGACCGATGTTTATGCCTCGTACCCGCTGATCCAGGTGCTGGAAAATCCGTCGCTGCCGGAGCGGCCATCTTCACCCAACAAGAAGTTGTCGATCGCGGCCGGGATTGCCGCCACGTTGATGCTTCTGATCGGGCTGACGCTGGCATGGGTCCGCAACCCGCTGATCTCGCGGCTGTTGAAAGACACAGGCGAGAACAAGGCATGAGCCAGGCCGCGCCGCAGAACCCGGCTGAGCGGCTTGTCTGGCGCGCGCTGGTCTGGACATGGCCGTTCTATGCCATCGGCGCCCTCTATGTCGTCGGGCCGGTGCTAGGATGGTCCTTGGCGGGGTTGGCGGCGCTGGCCTTGTATCTGGGGCCGGCGATCCGTCCGGATCTGCGGGCCACGGGGCCGATTCCGGCGCTGGCTTGGCTGTGGATGGCCGGCATGTTGTTGATGCTGTTTGCATTGTGGGCCGGCCATCTGGATTGGGGGCTGGGGCTGGGCAAGACCATCAAGTCCTCGATCGGCTGGGCCAAGGGCTGGGCGCTTATTCCATTGTTCATCCTGGCTGGGGCCGTGCTGCCGATCCGGCGCGAGGTTCTGGTGCGGGGCCAGTGCAAGCTGGGGCTGTGGACCCTGTGCCTTGCGCCCCCGCTGTTGGCTGCACCTTATCTGGGCCTGCCCAGCCAGATCTTCACCTCACCGCTCAAGGCGGTCGGTGGGCCGGGGCCCGAGTATTTCTCGGTCTATCTCTACACGATCGACCCAGCCAGTTGGACGCCCCGGTGGCAGTTCTTCGCGCCATGGTCGCCATTTGCCGCCCTGCTGGGGGTATGCATGGTCCTGTTCGCGCTCGAAGAACGGCACCGGGGATGGATGGCCGTCGGGCTAAGCGCGGGTATTCTCATGATCCTGGCGTCGAAATCCCGCATGGGGCTGGTCGGGCTGGTGGCCTGCACGCTGGGGCCGCGCCTTTTGCCGCTGGTGGCGCGCAGCATCGGATGGTTTCTGGTGTCGGCCGTGGCGACGGCGTCCGCGGCGTGGGGAGCCGCCGCGATCGACCTGGGCAACCAGGCGCTGCAGAATTTTAAATCGGCGCGCGCCAACAGCACCCGCGTGCGCGAAACCCTGCAACGCATCGCCTATGAGCGCTGGCAGTCCGACGCGCTGCTCGTTGGTCACGGAACCGTTCAGCCCGGTGCGCATTTGGTCGAGTACATGCCCATCGGAAGCCACCACACCTGGTACGGCCTTCTGTTCGTCAAGGGCATCACCGGCTTCGTGGCGTTTCTTGTCCCCTTCGCCGTGCATTTCGGCGTGGTGATCACCGACGCCGTCCGGTCGGCGCGCGGGCGCCTGCCGCTGGGCCTACTGATGACCCTGCTGCTGCTGACCTTCGGCGAAAACATCGAGATCGAGGCCTATCTGCTTTGGCCGGCGCTGCTGATGCTGGGGTGCCACCTGCGCGAAATAGCAGGGACCGGTGCTCAGCCGAGCGCGTAACCGGCCCCGCGTACGGTGCGGATCGGGTCATCCCCCCCACGCACCGTCAAAGCTTTGCGTAAACGCCCGATATGCACGTCGACGGTCCGGGTATCCACGTAGATGTCGCGCCCCCAGACCCGGTCGAGCAATTGTTCGCGACTCCAGACCCGGCCTGGCTTTTCCATGAAGGTCGACAGCAGCCGGAACTCTGTCGGGCCCAGCTTGATGTCCTCGTCCGCGCGGGACACGCGGTGCGTTTCGGCATCCAGGACGATGTCATCGTATTCCAACCGCTCGCCCACGGCTGCGGGGCGGGTCCGGCGGAACTGGGATTTGACTCGGGCCATCAGCTCGATCACCGAATAGGGCTTGGTGACATAGTCGTCGGCACCTGTCTCCAGCCCGCGCACCTTGTCGACCTCTTCGGATTTTGCCGAGAGCATGATCACCGGAATGGCACGGGTCGCGGCCGTCATCTTGAGTTGGCGGCAAATTTCGATCCCGGAAACGCCGGGCAGCATCCAGTCCAGCAGGATCAGATCGGGCGGCACTTCCTTGATCTGCAACAACGCCTCGTCACCGGTTTCAGCCTGGCGCACGTCAAAGCCTTCGGCCTCGAGGTTGTAGCAGATGATCTCGCGCTGCGCGGGCTCGTCTTCGACGACAAGGATCGATGGCGTTGGCATCACAGGACCTCGGTGGTTTCCGTTGGTGTCTTGTCGAGGCGCGGGCGGTCATCATCAGGCAACTGCCCACTGACAAGGTAGATGGTCTGCTCCGCGATCCCGGTAGCATGATCACCGATCCGCTCGAGGTTTTTGGCCACGAAATGCAGATGCATGCCCGGGGTGATATTGCCCGGGTTCTCCATCATATGGGTCAGCAGAGCGCGAAACACGTTATTGTACATCGCATCCACATCAGCGTCACGTTCACGGATGGCCTGGGCCTTGTCCGCGTCCCGCTGGATGAAGCAATCCAAGGCATCCGCAATCATGCTCTGCACCAGCTGGGCCTGACGCGCTATGGCCGATTTGACTTCGTCCAAACTCGCCGAGTCCGCCAGGGTCACGGCCCGCTTGGCGATGTTTTTTGCATGGTCCCCACTGCGCTCGAGCTGGTTGGCGATGGTGAAGGTCGCCAGGACCACGCGCAGGTCGATGGCCGTAGGCGCGCGCCGCGCGATGATGTTAGCGCTGTCGTTCTTGACCATCTCTTCCAACTCGTCGATGGCGCGGTCGGCCTTGACGGTGCGCGCGGCGAGTTCGACATCCTTGTTGCACAGCGCCTGAATCGCGTCCGACAGGCAGCTCTCGACCAACCCACCCATGCGCATCAGATGCGCCTGAACAGACTCGAGTTCCTGATCAAAAGATCGGACGATGTGCTTGTCCTTCATGGCGTCCTGGGTCATCCGATTCTCCCGGTGATGTAGGATTCCGTGCGCGGGTCTTCGGGATTGGTGAAGATGTGCCCCGTGTCCCCGTATTCCACCAAGCTGCCGAGGTGGAAGAACGCCGTTTTCTGGCTGACCCGAGCCGCCTGCTGCATCGAGTGCGTGACGATCACCACCGAGAAGTTCAGCTTCAACTCGTCAATCAGTTCCTCGACCTGGGCGGTCGCGATCGGATCCAAAGCCGAGCACGGCTCGTCCATCAACAGGACCTCGGGTTCAGTGGCAACCGCGCGCGCGATGCAAAGGCGCTGCTGCTGGCCACCGGACAGGCCGGTGCCGGGCTCGTGCAAGCGATCCTTCACCTCATCCCAGATGGCCCCACGGCGCAGGGATTTCTCAACGATCTCATCCAGATCAGCCTTGGTTCTGGCCAGCCCGTGGATCCGGGGACCATAGGCTACGTTGTCGTAGATCGACTTGGGGAACGGGTTCGGCTTCTGGAACACCATACCCACCTTGGCACGCAGCTGCACCGGGTCGATCCGTTTGTCGTAGATGTCTTCGTTGTCGATCCGGATGTCACCTTCGACCCGGCAGACGTCAATCGTGTCGTTCATCCGGTTCAGGCAGCGCAGAAACGTGGACTTGCCGCATCCGGACGGGCCGATGAAAGCGGTTACCGTCTTGTCGAGAATGTCGACTGATACGTCCTTGATTGCCTGGTTGTCGCCGTAAAAGACCTGGACGCCCTTCGCCTGAATCTTGATGGCGTCGACGGCGGTACTCGGCTCGATCTTGCTCATGTCGTTCATCATGATGACCCCTTTGCGCTTACCAGCTGCGCTCGAATTTGTTGCGAAGATAGATCGCGATTGCATTCATCGTGACCAGGAACCCCAGCAGCACCAGGATCGCGGCCGAGGTCCGGCTGACGAAGCCGCGCTCGGGGCTGTCAGCCCAGATGAAGATCTGCGTGGGTAGGGCGGTGGCACTGTCGAACGGGCCAGCCGGGGCCGAGGTGATGAACGCGTTCATCCCGATCAGCAGCAACGGAGCAGTTTCCCCCAAGGCCTGCGCCAGCCCGATGATCGTACCGGTCAGGATGCCGGGCATCGCCAGCGGCAGCACATGACCGAACACCACCTGGTGCTTGGACGCACCGATGCCCAGGGCCGCCTCGCGGATCGACGGCGGCACGGCCTTGAGCGCCGCGCGGGTGGCGATGATGATCGTCGGCATGGTCATCAACGCCAGCGTCATGCCACCCACAAAGGGGGCCGAGCGCGGCAGGCCGAACCAGCCGATGAACACCGCCAACGCCAACAGGCCGAAAACGACCGACGGCACCGCAGCGAGGTTGTTGATGTTGACCTCGATAAAGTCACTGACCTTGTTCTTGGGCGCGAATTCTTCAAGGTAGATCGCTGCGCCGATGCCCAGCGGGAAGGAAATCACGAAACACACGAACAGCGCCCAGAACGACCCGATCAGCGCGCCCTTCAGGCCCGCCAGTTCCGGAAATCGGCTGTCGGCATTGGTGACAAGGCCAGTGTTCAGCGGCTTGCTGATCACGCCTTCGGCCTTGAGCTGATCGAACCACGCGATCTCGGCATCGTTCAAGCGGCGGTTCTGCTCGGGCGTGTCGCGGTCGATGGTGCCCTTGTTCAGCTGGTCATACGGGTCAGATACCGGCACGGTCATCGTGATAGTCTGACCAATCAGCGCAGGGTCGGCCACCACCCGGTCGCGTAGATCAAACTGCGCTCCGTTGGACAGAATGCCCGACAGGGCCTTGCGGGTAGCCCGATCGCTAGTGTCCACGTCGGGCAGCAACTCGGACAGCGAGGCTTGCAACACGTCCTTGAAACCGCCCCTCGGCAGCTTTTCGGGCTCGATCTCCTCGGGGTCGACATAGACCTCGAGCGTGATCTTGGTCTGGGTGAACGCCTGGTATCCGGATGACACCAGCGAGGCCACCAGGATGAACAGCATCAGAAATGCAAACCCAATCGCGCCCAGGCCAAGGCCCTGCAGTATCTTCTGCTTGCGGTTGCGGCGGGCTAGGCCGGCGCGCACGGCGTCGGCGGTGTCTCCGCCTTTGGGCGAGTTGTTTTGTCCTGCAGTCAGGTCAGCCATGATTCTTGGCCTCAGTCATAGGCTTCGCGGTACTTGCGCACGATGCGCAGCGCGAAGACGTTGATGATCAGGGTGACGACGAACAGCATCATGCCCAAGGCAAAGGCTGCCAGCGTCTTGGGGTTGTCGAACGAGGTGTCGCCGATCAGAAGCGTGACGATCTGCACGGTCACCGTGGTCACGCTGTCCAGCGGGTTGATGGTCAGCGAGGCGATCAGGCCCGCCGCCATCACAACGATCATGGTTTCCCCGATCGCGCGGCTGACGGCCAACAGGATGCCACCGACGATGCCGGGAATGGCGGCGGGGAACAGCACGTTCAGAACCGTCTCGGCCCGTGTCGCACCCAGCGCCAGTGCTCCGTCACGCAGAGATTTCGGCACGGCTGACAGGGCGTCGTCGGTAAAGGACGAGATAAACGGGATCAGCATGATGCCCATCACGCTGCCTGCGGCCAGCGCCGTGTTGGGTGACACGGGAATGCCCAGCGAGGCTCCGAAACTGCGCATGGCCGGGGCCACGACCAGGATCGCGAAAAAGCCATAGACCACGGTTGGCACGCCGGCCAGGATCTCCAGCACCGGCTTGGCCACCGCCCGCAGGCGGTCGGGTGCGAATTCGTTCAGGTAGATGGCCGACAACAGGCCCACCGGAACCGCCAGGAACAGCGCGACAACGGTGATGACGATGGTGCCGAGGATGACCGGAAGCCAACCGAAGGCACCTTCGGCCGCAATCTGGTCCTCGCGCAGAGGAATCTGCGGTTCCCAGTTCAGCCCGAAGAAGAACTCGGTGATCGGCACCATCTCGAAAAATCGGATGGATTCGAACAGCAGCGCGGCAATGATGCCGACGGTCGTAAAGATGGCGACGGTCGAACAGAAGATCATCAGGCCGGAAACGATGCGTTCCACACTGTGGCGGGCGCGGAATTCGACGCCGACACGCGACCGGGCAAATGCCACGATGGCCAGTGACAGAATGACAACGATCGACAGCAGAACCCATCCCGACATCTGATGCAGTTCAAGATACCGCTGGGCCGCGTCCATCTTCCACTGTTCCGGCTCGCCGAAGATCTGCCCGCGCGAGATCGACTTGATCTCGGCCAGCACCAGCTGGCGCCCGCCAGTGTCCAATCCGTCAAGGCTGCCGGCAGGCAGGCCCGACATGACCACATGGTCGATCACCGGCCCCTGCAAGATCAGCCAAAGTACGATCAGCACAAAGACTGGAACCAGCGTGGACAGAAAAGAAAACAGCCCGTGATAGCCGGGCAGGGAGTGCAGGGACGTCCCATCTGCGCGCAGACCGGCCGCAGCCCGTCTGTTCAGCAAATATCCAAGGATACTGACGCCCAACAGCGCCGCAAACACGAAAGTAGTCATCTGCCCCCCAGGCACAAAAATGGGCTGCCCGGTTTCGCGGCCGGACAGCCCTGTGAATTGCAAATCTTACGACTTGGGTTCCATGTTCTGGCCGTCCAGAATTGCGTCCTGCAGCTCTTCACGGCGCTCGTCGGACAGGCCAACCAGACCACGTTCGGCCAGGTAGCCGTCGGATGCCAAAGCATCATCCGACATGTATTCTTCCAGGAACTCGTCCAGGTTCGGGATCACGCCGCGATGCGCATTCTTTACATAGAAGTACAGCGGGCGGGACACCGGATAGGATTTGTCGGCGATGGTGTCGGCATTCGGCTCGACGCCTTCGATCGTGACCGGCTTCAGCTTGTCCAGGTTCTCGTACAGGAACGAGTAGCCGAAGATGCCCACGGCGTTCGGGTCCGCCTCAAGGCGCTGAACGATCAGGTTGTCATTCTCGCCCGCTTCGACGAAGGGTCCGTCGGTACGCATGCGCGAGCAGTTTTCCTTGACCCATTTCTTGTCGAAGTCACCGCTCTTGACGAAGTCCAGCTCTTTGCAGCCTTCATGCATGGCCAGCTCGACGAACGCGTCGCGGGTGCCCGAGGTCGGCGGCGGTCCATAAGCCAGGATTTCCACGGCCGGCAGGTCGGGGTTGATTTCGTTCCAGGTCTTGTACGGGTTGTCCTTCCACTCGCCATCAACCGGCACCTGGGCGCCGAGAGCCATGTAGATGTCGGCCAGCGACAGGTCCCAATCCTGTTCATTGCTGCGCGAGATGGCGATCGACAGGCCGTCGAAACCGATCAGAGCTTCAGAGATGTCGGTCACGCCGTTCTTTTGGCACAGCTCGTATTCCGAGGCCTTCATAGCACGCGATGCGCCGGTGATGTCGGCAGTGTTTTCGCCGATGCCTTCGCAGAAGATTTTCATGCCGCCGCCGGTACCGGTCGATTCGACGATGGGCGAAGTAGCGCCCGTGTTGTTGGCGAACTGCTCGGCCACGGCTTGGGTGTACGGGAATACGGTCGACGATCCGACGATACGGATGGCGTCGCGCGCCGAGGCAGCGGACGCGGCGATCGCGGTGATTGCCAGAACCGAAGCGGTCAGTTTGATGGTGGTCATGGTCACTCCTGAGAATCAGCTTTGGCCGCCCCCTGCGGCCTTGTTGAGTGCAGTAGTCCGGGCGTGCGAAGCTTATGTAACGCTTTCGTAACAGTTTTATGACAACCCACCCGGGGCGGTTCAAAAACTCGTCTGATCCAGATGCGCGGCTTTCGGCAGCCGTTTGTGCACGACCTCAAAACACCAGTTGCGACAAGGTTTTGCGTCAAACGAACAAGTGAATGGACTCGGGGTCTGTTTCAGGGAATCGTTTAGTCCGATCTTTTTTCTTGCTGCCACGGCAAGGCGACTGGAGGTGCAGACATGCTGACCAGAAGACATTTTGTTGCGACTTCGCTTGCTGTTTTCTCGCAACCGATTCTTGGCGCGACATCGGCCGAAGCGTCGACCGCATCTCAATGGGCGGCTTGGGACAGGCAGGTGACGCCGGCCAACTATGACCCGGCCACCTCGAACCCTTGGGGGCTGAATCCCCGGTTTCTGCCGCAACGGGTCGAGACCAACCGGTCGCTGGTGCCCGGTGACATTCACGTGGATGCGGTCGCGCGCTACCTGTATTTCATCGAAGAGGGCGGAACCGCGATGCGATACGGCGTGGCGATCGCCCGTGGCAATCTCTACGAACCCGGGACCTACACGATCCGGCGCAAGGCCAAATGGCCGCGTTGGACCCCAACCGCGGACATGATCAAACGTGATCCGCAGGACTATGCGCAGTTTGCCGACGGAATGCCCGGCGGACCCAACAACCCCTTGGGCGCACGCGCTTTCTACCTGTTTCAGGGCAATCGCGACACATATCTGCGCATCCACGGAACACCCTATTCCCGGTCTATCGGCGGGCGGGCAAGCTCAGGCTGTGTGCGCATGGTCATGGCCCATATCATAGGCCTGTATGACCGGGTGCAGCCGGGTGCGACGGCACATCTATACCCACCCGAAAGATTTGCGACTGCCAGCAGCTGATCCGTCACGCCCGGGCGCAGATCGGGCGGCCATCGGCGGTTCTCAGCGGTAGGTATGTCGTTTCGACCGGACCCACGTACCGGTACCAGTAACAACCGTCTTCGGGCATGATCCGAACGGCGGTCAGGTCCTGCCCCGGCGCGGCGATTTCGACCACGCCCTCGGGCACTTTGGCAAGATCACCGGGGGCTTTGTCGCCGGATATCGACGTGGTCTCGGTACAGGCGGCAATCAGGGACAGCGCGCATAGCCCAATCAATGCTTTCCTCGTTGTCATGCCGCACCTTTCCGATTCACAAGTGATTCTATTTGCGTGATACCCTCGCATCCAAGCGATCCTGCTTCAATTGACCAAGAATCCGTCGCCATCCATCGTTGCCCTGTTGCCGCCGGAGCACAGCCGCAAACTGCTCTTGCCCGGACGCGATGGTTTGCTTGGTGTGCAGAGATATCCCGCAGAGGGCCTTGACCTTCCACTTGCTGGAACCCTTATGTACAGGGTCGACCGAATAATCGTGGTGACGACATGGCCAATATTTCACATGCCAAATTTCAGGTTCAGGGGATGAGTTGCGCGTCTTGCGTGGCCCGGGTTGAGCGTGCGCTCAGCGCGGTTCCGGGCGTCGACTTGGCTGCAGTAAACCTGGCGAATGAGAGCGTCCAGGTGGATTTCCATGCTCCGGCTGATGTCAAATCCATCGCACAGGCGATGGAGGCGGCGGGCTATCCAGCCGTGACCGAGACCGTCACGCTCAACATCCAGGGCATGAGCTGTGCTTCATGTGTCGGACGGGTCGAGAAGGCTTTGCTTGCCGGGCAGGGGGTGCTGGCGGCGTCGGTCAACCTCGCCTCGGAAAGCGCGACCGTACATTTTGCAACGGGCGCCACGACACCTGAAGCCATTGCTGCACTGGCCAACGCGGCCGGGTACCCGGCGACGCCGCGCAACTCGGCTCAGGCAGCGGCGCAGGATCGCAAAGCTGGCGAAATCCGTAAACTGGCACTGCGAACGGGGTTTGCGGCAATCCTGGCCTTGCCGGTTTTCATCCTTGAAATGGGCGCGCATGTCATTCCCGGCATGCATCATCTGATTGCAAGCACCATCGGCCTGCAAGCCAGCCATTACATTCAGTTCGTCTTGACGACACTGGTCCTGTTCGGGCCCGGTCTTCAATTCTACACCAAGGGCTTTCCAGCACTTGCCAAAGGCGCGCCAGACATGAATTCGCTGGTCGCTTTGGGCACGTCGGCGGCTTATGGGTTCTCGCTGATCTCGACCTTTGCGCCCGAAATCCTTCCGGCCGGCACCGCCAATGTCTATTACGAGGCGGCCGCGGTCATCGTGGTTCTGATCTTGCTGGGCCGCTTCCTTGAGGCACGCGCCAAAGGCCGCACCGGCGAGGCGATCCGCAAGCTGGTCGGCCTGCAGGCCAAAACCGCGCGGGTCGAACGGGAGAACCGCATCGTCGAACTGCCCATTGATCAGATCGCAGTGGGCGATCTGGTTCACGTGCGGCCCGGCGAAAAGATCCCGGTTGATGGCTCAGTGCTGAGCGGCACTTCGTATGTCGACGAAAGCATGATCACGGGTGAGCCGGTTCCAGTCGAGAAATCCTCTGACGCAACCGTCGTAGGTGGCACCGTGAACGGTACCGGAGCGTTGACCGTCCGCGCCGAAAAGATCGGAGCGGATACAATGCTGGCGCAGATCATTCAGATGGTCGAACAGGCTCAGGGCGCGAAACTGCCCATTCAGGGCTTGGTTGACCGCATCACCCTTTGGTTTGTTCCCGCGGTAATCGCAGTGGCGGTCGTGACAGTCCTTGTTTGGTTGCTGTTCGGACCGGACCCGGCGCTCAGCATGGCTCTGGTTGCCGGGGTCGCGGTGCTGATCATTGCCTGCCCCTGCGCAATGGGTCTGGCTACGCCGACATCGATCATGGTGGGCACGGGGCGCGCTGCGGAAATGGGCGTTCTGTTCCGCAAGGGCGACGCGCTGCAGATGTTGCAGGAAACCACTGTTGTAGCGGTGGACAAGACCGGCACCCTGACCGAAGGCCGCCCGGAACTGACTGATCTTGTGGTCCCCCAAGGGCTGGATGAGGACACCGTCCTGCGCCTGGTCGCAGCCGTCGAGGCCACTTCGGAACATCCGATCGCCACCGCCATAGTGCTCGCGGCCGAGACACGCGGCCTGAATCTGCCTAAACCCGAGGATTTCAAGTCGATCACCGGCTATGGGGTTCAAGCGGCCGTCGAAGGGCAGAGCATCCTCATCGGTGCCGATCGTCTGATGGAGCGCGAAGGCATCGACATCAGCGCGCTGTCAGATCACGGCGCGTCGCTGGCCGCCAAAGGCAGAACACCGCTCTACGCCGCAATCGACGGAACCGCAGCCGTCGCAATCGCGGTGGCCGACCCGATCAAGCCCAGCACACCGGAGGCCATCGAAGCCTTGCACGCGCTGGGGCTCAAAGTGGCGATGATCACGGGCGACAACAGGGCGACGGCCGATGCCATCGCGGCACAGCTTGGGATCGACACCGTGGTCGCCGAAGTCCTGCCCGAAGGCAAAGTGGCTGCACTGGATAACCTGCGGGTGAACGGCGGCAAGTTGGCCTTTGTCGGCGATGGGATCAACGATGCTCCGGCGCTGGCGGCCGCGGATGTCGGAATTGCCATAGGCACCGGGACCGACGTTGCGATCGAGGCCGCAGACGTGGTGCTGATGTCGGGCGATCTGATCGGCGTGGTCAACGCCTTCGATATCAGCCAGCGCACCATGCGCAATATCCGGCAGAACCTGTTCTGGGCCTTTGGCTACAACACGCTGCTGATCCCGGTGGCCGCGGGAGTTCTCTATCCCTTTGGCGGACCCTTGCTGTCCCCGGTTTTGGCGGCTGGCGCCATGGCGCTGTCCAGCGTGTTCGTCTTGTCAAACGCATTGCGGCTGCGTTGGGTCAAGGCGGCCCGGCCGCCGAGCGGATCCGACCGCAAACCGCAGACCATTGCACACGCACCCACACCCGCCGAATAGGAAAGGAGCCGCCATGAACATCGGGGACGTCGCCGAACGCTCGGGTTTGCCGGCCAAGACCATCCGGTATTATGAGGATATCGGTTTCATCAAACCCAGACGCTCGACCAATGGATACCGCCATTTCGACGAGAAAGAACTGCACAAGCTGGCGTTCATCGGGCGCGCGCGGTCGCTGGGGTTCACCATCGAAGACTGCCGCTCGCTTCTGGCGCTGTACGAGGACAAGCACCGCGCCAGCGCGGACGTCAAGCGGATCGCCAAACAGAACCTCGAAGAGATCGATGCCAAGATCGAAGGTTTGAAAGCCATGCGCGAAACACTGTCGCACCTGATCCAAGAATGCGCCGGAGATGACCGCCCGGATTGTCCGATCCTCAAGGATCTGGGTCGCGACTGACAGGATAGACCCGAGGCACCTTCGGGCGCTTTCCCTTGATCGCGACCACGGTTCTGTCCTAGGCCATGCGGCAGGTGCACAGGACGCGTTGTTACGAACGTATCGTCTAGGCCGGGCGAAAGACGGCAGAACCGTAATGATCTACGAGGGCTTTGGGCCACCCATGCAAGCAGCCACATGACAATCACTGACTGGACCCAGCGGTTCCACGGAACCAGCCACCTGCCCGATGCGGTCCGCGCCCGGTTGCGCGCGGCCGCGCGGATCGTGAAGTTCCCGAACGGGGCCCAGGTGTTCGGGCCCGACAATGTGCCGGACAGCCTCATGTTTCTGTACGAAGGCCGGATCCGCGTTTCACAAAGCTCGGATACGGGGCGCGAAATCGTCTTGTATCGGGTCGAAGCCGGCGAAAGCTGCGTGCTGACCACGGCATGTATGCTGGCCGAAGAGGCCTATAACGCCGAAGGCATTGCTGAAACAGATGTCACCGCGATCGTCCTGCCCAAGCTTGCCTTCGACCGCCTAGCTGCGGAAGAGGACGCGTTCCGCGATTTCGTGTTCCAAGCCTATTCCCGCCGATTGATCGACCTTCTGCGTGTGGTCGATGACGTCGCCTTCGGCCGGATCGATGTCCGGCTGGCGGAACGTCTGCTTGCATTGGCCGATGCCGCGAACGAGGTGCAGGCCACACATCAACAACTGGCCAGCGAACTGGGAACCGCGCGTGAAGTTGTCTCGCGGGTGCTGCACGACTTCCAGAAACGCGAGTTGGTTTCGCAATCCCGGGGCAAGATAACGCTCACCGACACAACGGCTTTGCAGGCTTTGGCCCACAGCACCTGATTTTTCGGGAATCTTCTCGGCTTTCGTGACATTGTCACTGAAGAGACGCTCCTGGCGTCATATATGCCATTCAGAAACCTGAATATGGAGGGCGATATGACCAACAACGTCGGAACGATCGACCGCACGCTGCGCGCAGCTCTTGGGTTGGTCCTGCTGTACCTGGCACTCTTCAGCGGGCTGGCCCTGTTCGCCGCACCCCTTTTCAAATATGGCGCTGTGATCGTCGGCATCATCATGCTGTTGACCGCGACCATGAAATTCTGCCCAGTGTACACGCTTTTGGGCATCAAAACCTGCAGGACCAGATAATATGGAAACCGTATTCACGCCTTTTGCATCCTTTGGCGGCGGCCTGCTGATAGGCTTGGGCGCCGTGTTGTTGATGTTGGGCCTCGGCCGCATCATGGGTGCCACCGGGATCATG
Source organism: Ruegeria sp. BC8 (assembly GCF_056535705.1). NCBI lineage: Bacteria > Pseudomonadati > Pseudomonadota > Alphaproteobacteria > Rhodobacterales > Roseobacteraceae > Ruegeria > Ruegeria sp. BC8. The sequence goes on from NZ_JBQFIV010000002.1 coordinate 370,334, forward strand.
TCCGGTCTGGTCTTTCCTGACAGCGGGTCCGAGTTTTCCTGGCGTCTGGCGCTTGTTGCCGGAATGATCGTTGCACCGGGTCTGATCTACGTGCTGACCGGCACCATGCCGGCCATCGAGGTGCCGATCAGCCCGCTGATGATCGTGGTCGGCGGCGTCATCGTCGGTCTGGGCGCCAGCCTCGGCTCGGGGTGCACCTCGGGTCACGGAGTATGCGGCCTGTCGCGGTTGTCGACCCGGTCCCTGGTCGCCGTTCCGACCTTCATGGCAACTGCCGCCATCACGGTTTTCGTGATCCGCCACGTATTCGGAGGGTGAGGCAATGAAACTGTTCCATACGTTCCTGACCGGCCTTGTCTTCGGCACAGGCATCGCGATCTCGGACATGATGAACCCGGCCAAGGTGTTGAACTTCTTCGATCTGGCCGGAACCTGGGACCCCAGCCTCGCCTTCGTAATGGGCGGTGCGCTGGTGGTGACCTTCATCGGCTATCGCCTGGTATGGCGACGCGCCGCGCCGCTTTATGCGGACCGGTTCCAGATTCCGGGCGCAAAGCACATCGACATGAAGCTTGTCGGCGGCTCAGCCTTGTTTGGCGTGGGCTGGGGCATCGCAGGATTCTGCCCGGGCGCGGCAATTCCGGCCCTGGGCACCGGACGGTGGGAGGTTCTGCTGTTTCTGGGCGCGGTCACCGCCGGGCTGGCCTTGGCGCGCATTCTGCAAGGGCAACCATTGATTACACGTTCGGCCAAGGCCTGAGCGTCAGAGAGGAGGCACGATCATGACCGACCAAAAGGCAATCGACACCCACAACCAGAAAATGGCTGACGCAATCGCGACACCAATTTCCGCATATCCGGTGGATCTGAGCGTCAAACCCAAGGTTCAGGGCTTCTACGACGAGGCCACGGCTACGATCAGCTACATCGTTTCGGACCCGACATCCAACGCCTGCGCGATCATCGACAGCGTGATGGACATCGACTATGCCGCTGGCCGGATCACCTTCGAACATGCCGACCTGCTGATCGCCGAGATCGAAAAACAGGGCCTGAAATTGGAGTGGATCATCGAGACCCACGCCCATGCCGACCACCTGTCGGCGGCGCCCTACATCCAGCAGAAACTGGGCGGCAAGATCGGCATCGGCGAGAACATCAAGATCGTGCAGGAGGTCTTCGGCAAGATCTTCAACGAAGGCACCGAGTTCCAGCGCGACGGCAGCCAGTTCGATGCGCTGTTCACCGATGGCATGACCTACAAGATCGGCAACATGACCGCCTTCACCATGCACACACCGGGCCATACACCGGCCTGCATGGTGCATGTGATGGGCGATGCGGCCTTTGTGGGTGACACGCTGTTTATGCCCGATGGTGGTTCGGCCCGAGCCGACTTTCCGGGCGGAGATGCGGGAACGCTTTATGACTCGATCCAGAAGGTGCTGAGCCTGCCGGACGAAACCCGCCTGTTCATGTGCCACGATTACGGCCCCAACGGCCGCGACATTCGCTGGGAAACCACGGTGGCCGAGGAAAAGGCGCACAACATTCATGTGGGCGGCGGCAAGTCGCGGGACGAGTTCATCAAGATGCGCACCGAGCGTGACGCGACGCTGGCGATGCCGACCCTGATCATCCCGTCGATCCAGGTCAATATCCGGGCGGGTGACATCCCGACCGACAAGGACGGCAACCAGATGCTCAAGGTTCCGGTCAACAAGATCTGACCGCAGGAGACAACAATGGAAATCCGGAAGATTTCGGGCGCACTCTCGGTGTCGCCACAGGTAACGCTTGCCGATATCCCGGCGATCAAGGCCGCGGGCTTCCGCGCCATCATCTGCAATCGCCCCGACGGTGAAGGGTCCGACCAACCGACATTCGAGGAAATCGAGGCCGCTGCAGAAAAGCTTGGCATCGAAGCCCGGTACGTTCCCGTCCAGACTGGCCTGGTTCGGGATGAGGACGCGCAGGCCTTCGGTCAAGCCCTGACCGAACTGCCAGGTCCGATCCTGGCCTATTGCCGGACGGGCACGCGCTCGGCCACGCTTTGGTCGCTGCACGAGGCCGCGCAGGGCCGAGCCTTGCCTGACATACTGACCTCAACCAAGGCTGCCGGATATGACATGAGCGGCGTGGCCCGCCGCATCGCCAATGGCGGCAAGACGCCCACCGACACCGGCGACGCGTCCTTTGACGTGGTGATCGTGGGCGGCGGGGCAGGGGGCATCGCCACCGCCGCCAGCCTGCATGCGCGTAAATCCGACCTGTCGATTGCCATCATCGACCCGTCCGACGTGCACTATTATCAACCCGGCTGGACCCTGGTGGGCGGCGGCGTGTTCACGCCGGAACAGACGGCCAAGACCATGGGCGCGCTGATCCCGCGCGGGGTCAAATGGATCAAGGCCGCCGTGGCCGCGTTCGAGCCACAGAACAACGCCGTCATTCTGGATGGTTGCCGAGTGGTCAAATACGACCGTCTGGTGGTGACTCCGGGGCTCAAGCTGGACTGGGGTGCGGTCGAAGGGCTGGAGGAAACGCTGGGCCGCAACAGCGTGACCTCGAACTATCGCTATGACCTGGCGCCCTATACCTGGCAGTTGGTCGAAGGGCTGAAGGTGGGACGGGCGCTGTTCACCCAGCCGCCGATGCCGATCAAATGTGCGGGCGCGCCGCAAAAGGCGATGTATCTGTCGGGCGATGCGTGGGTCCGACGCGGGGTTCTGAAGGATATCGACATCCAGTTCATGAATGCGGGCGGGGTGCTGTTCGGGGTCAAGGACTATGTCCCGGCGCTGATGGAGTATGTCAGGAAATACGACGCCACGCTGAACTTCTTCCACAATCTGGTGGCGGTGGACGGGGCGGCGAAAACCGCCACGTTCAAGGTCGCCAAGCACGACGAGCAGCCCGAGCAGGTGACGGTCGAGTTCGACATAATGCATGTCTGCCCGCCGCAGGTGGCGCCGGACTTCATCCGGGTATCGCCGCTGGCAGATGCGGCGGGTTGGGTCGATGTGGATCAGTCCACGCTGCGCCACAAGAGCTTTGACAACATCTGGTCGCTGGGCGACGTGATGAACGCGCCGAACGCGAAAACCGCGGCCGCTGCCCGCAAGCAGGCGCCGGTGGTGGCCGACAACATCGTGGCCGATATCGAGGGCCGCGGCCCGGTGGCGGCCTATGACGGTTACGGCTCGTGCCCGCTGACGGTGGAACGCGGCAAGATCGTGCTGGCCGAGTTCGGCTATGGCGGTGTCCTGAAGCCCAGCTTCCCTAAGTTCCTGATCGACGGCACCAAACCCAGCCGCGCGGCCTGGGTCCTCAAGGAAAAGCTGCTGCCGCCGGTCTATTGGTCGGCGATGCTGAAGGGCAAGGAATGGATGGCCAAGCCCGAGCCGCTGAACGTGGCGGCCGAATAGGTCGCTAGGGCTTCTTGCCCTGCGCCATCCAACACCCGCCCTGTGCCCTCTTGAACGTGGAACCGATGCACAACCTGTTGCGATACTTGCCAATTCTGGATTGGGGCCGCCGGTATGACCGGGCGGCGCTGTCCAATGACCTGATCGCCGCGGTGATCGTGACGATCATGCTGATCCCACAATCGCTGGCCTATGCGCTGCTGGCGGGGCTGCCGCCCGAGGCGGGTATCTATGCCTCGATCGTGCCGATCATCCTCTATGCGATCTTCGGCACCAGCCGGGCGCTGGCGGTGGGTCCGGTGGCGGTGGTGTCGCTGCTGACCGCATCCGCCGTGGGGCAGGTGGCTGAACAGGGCACCGCCGGCTATGCGGTGGCGGCGCTGACACTGGCCTTTCTGTCGGGCGGGTTCCTGGTGTTGCTGGGTGTGTTCCGGCTGGGCTTTCTGGCCAACTTCCTGTCTCATCCGGTGATCGCGGGTTTCATCACCGCCTCGGGCATTCTGATCGCCACCAGCCAGTTGAAACACATCCTGGGGGTCAGCGCGCATGGCCATACCCTGCCCGAGATGCTGGGCTCTATCTTGGCGCATCTGGACCAGACCAGCGGGATTACGGTGGTGATCGGCGCACTGGCCACGGCCTTCCTGTTCTGGGTGCGCAAGAACCTCAAACCCGCGCTGCGGCGCATGGGCGTACCGCCGCTTTTGGCCGATGTGCTGACCAAGGCCGGGCCTGTGGTGGCGGTAGTGGCAACCACGATGGCGGTCTGGGCCTTCGGGCTGGACGCGCGCGGCGTCAAGATCGTGGGCGAGGTGCCCCAAAGCCTGCCTCCGCTGACCCTGCCGGGGCTGTCCTCGGACCTGATCGGCGCGCTGCTGGTGCCCGCCATCCTGATCTCGATCATCGGCTTTGTCGAAAGCATCTCGGTCGCGCAGACGCTGGCGGCCAAGAAACGCCAGCGCGTGGACCCCGATCAGGAACTGATCGGCCTGGGCGCGGCCAATCTGGGCGCTGCGTTCACCGGAGGCTTTCCGGTCACCGGCGGGTTCTCGCGCTCGGTGGTGAACTTCGACGCGGGCGCCGAGACCCCGGCGGCTGGTGCCTTCACCGCCATTGGGCTGGCGATCGCCGCGCTTTTCCTGACCCCGCTGGTCTATTTCTTGCCCAAGGCGACGCTGGCCGCGACGATCATCGTGGCGGTGCTCAGCCTGGTGGATTTTTCAATCCTCAAAAAGACCTGGGGCTATTCACGGGCCGATTTCACCGCCGTAGCCGCCACAATCGTCCTGACCCTGATGGCCGGTGTCGAAGCGGGTGTTGCCAGCGGCGTGGCGATCTCGATCCTGCTGCATCTGTACAAGACCTCGCGCCCGCATGTGGCCGAACTGGGGCTGGTGCCGGGCACTCAGCACTTCCGCAACATCCTGCGCCACAAGGTCCAGACCGACCCCACGCTGGTCACGCTGCGGGTGGATGAAAGCCTGTACTTCGTGAATGCCCGCTTCCTCGAGGACCTGATCCAGTCGCGCGTGACCGAGGGCTGCGAGATCCGCAACGTGGTACTGATGTTCTCGGCGGTGAATGAGGTCGACTTCTCGGCGCTCGAAAGCCTCGAAGCGATCAACCACCGCCTGCGCGACATGGGTGTCGGGCTGCACCTGAGCGAGGTCAAAGGCCCGGTCATGGACCGACTGAAGCAGTCGCATTTCCTCGACGAACTGAACGGGCAGGTGTTCCTGTCGCAATATGACGCCTGGCAAAGACTGACCGCGCCTGACCGGATCACGTGGGCCGCGGAATGAGTTCTGATCCCTGAGCCGCGTAATCATGATTATGTAAAGTTTACTCCTCACGCTTGATTGACGAATTGCAACCACGCATGATCCGTCAATGGGGTTCACGGTCAAAACATGGCTGAACGATCTTGGTCTGGGCCAATACGCAGAGACATTTGCGGAGAATGACGTTGATGCACGCGTATTGCCTCTGCTGACCAATGACGATCTCCGAGAGATTGGAGTCAGCCTCGGGCATCGCAAGGTCATTCTGGCTGCCGCCCGCGTCCTGTCTGATGAACACGCGCCCGAGCAACCCACATCTGACATCGCAGCAGCCGCAGCCAAAGCGCTGCTCGACTCGGATGGGCAACCGTCGCGCGCTCCGGCCGAGCGGCGCCATCTGACGGTCTTTTTTGCCGATCTCGTCGGCTCGACCGAATTGACCAACCGGATCGACCCCGAAGACATGCGGATCCTGTTGCAGAGATACCAGGATTCCGTCGCAGGTGCTGTCAGCCGGTATGGAGGATATGTCGCAAAATACCTTGGCGACGGGCTGCTGGTCTTTTTCGGGTGGCCCCGCGCCTATGAGGATCACGCCATTCGGGCCGTCAAAGCCGGTCTCGAAGCCGTGCGAAGGGTCCGGCAGATGACGACGCCCGACGGAACTCCACTCGCCGTGCGCATCGGCATCGCCAGCGGCGACGTGGTTGTCGGTGACGCGATCGGTGAAAACTCGTTCGAAGAAGGTGCCATGACCGGACCGGTGTTGAACTTGGCCGCCAGGTTGCAGGAAAAAGCCCCGGCAAACGCCGTCGTCATGCCCCGTGCAGACCTGACAGGGTCGTTGGATGGCGTGTTCGAGGTTTCATCCTTGGGCAGCGTGCCCCTGAAAGGCTTCGATGTCGCCCACGACCTGGTTCAGGTCATGGGTGAGCGCAGCGCCGAAAGCCGGTTCCATGCGGTTCGCGGGGATGGAGCCCACGGGTTCCTGATCGGCCGCAGTTTTGAAAAGGGCATCCTTCTGCAATCCTGGAAACACGCGCAGGACGGCAAAGGCGAAGTGGTCCTGCTGTCAGGCGAAGCGGGAATCGGCAAGTCGCGCCTGATCGAGGAGTTTCTGCAGGACGAAAGTGTGGTCCAAAAGGCCGACATCATCAGACTGAACTGCTCACCCTATCTGACCAGCAGCCCGTTTCACCCGGTTGCCGAACGGATTTCACAGGATGCGGGCGTCGACCCGGATTTTGACGACGACAGGGTGCAGGAGAGTGTTCACGCCATGCTGGCCCAGCGGCAAGGACTGGATCTGGACCTTGTTCTACCTGCCTTCGCCGCTTTGGTCGCCCCGCGCAGCACCTTGGCCCAGCAGGTCCTGCAACTGTCGCCCCAGGAACAGCGAGACCTGACGATCCAAGCGCTGGTCACCACGGTAAAGGCCCGGGCCGTCCAACGTCCGGTCATCCTGTTTGTCGAGGATGCCCATTGGATCGACGCCTCGACCCACGCGTTGCTGGATCGTTTCAAAGCGTTGTGCGTCGACCTTCCCCTTCTGATCGTGATCACGCATCGCCCCGGCTGGGAAATGCAGAAGACCGAAGGGGACAGCCATGTGCAAACCCTGCACCTAGGGCGACTTGATGCCGAGCAGGTCGCCCATCTGGTGCAACGTGTCTCGGGACGCGATCCGGATCCGGAATTGGTCGACCTGATTGTCGACAAAACCGACGGCGTGCCGCTTTTTGTCGAGGAACTGACCCGCGCCATACACGAAACCGGCGGGGTCGGTGTGAACGTGCCCGCGTCCCTCAGCGGAGCGTTGATGGCCCGGTTGGACGCCGTATCGCCCGACGCCAAACAAACGGCTCTTGCCGCGTCGGTTATCGGGCGCGAGTTCGAACCGGCTCTGCTTGCCGCGTCGATGCCGGAAGCCCCGGCAGAGCTCGACACTTGTCTGGCTGAGCTGTGTCGCGCTGGACTGGTCTTTGAAAGCGGGCACCACAAAGGGCACTATGTATTCCGCCATGCATTGATCAGGGACACCGCCTATCAGTCCATGCTCAGCAGCACGCGCAAGGCCCAACACGCCAATGTCGCCCGCGCGCTGATGCAGTTGCGGTCGGCCGAGATTGAACGACGCCCCGAGTTGGCCGCCCGGCACCTGACCGAGGCCGAAGACTGGGCTGCCGCCTATGACCGGTGGCGCGCTGCGACGGAAATGGCTCTGTCACGGTCGGCCAGCCAGGAAGCCCTGGCCAATGCGACGGAAACCCTGAAGGCCGCGCAAAAACTCGGCGACGAAAAAAGTCCTCAGACGATCGTTGGAAACCTGCTGCTTGGGCGCAGCTACGACAGCGCAGGCAGGTTGCCGGAAGGCATCGCCAAACTGAAGGAAGCTTCGGACGCCGCCCGGCACTCCGGCCGGACGGACCTTGCTGCCGACGCGGCGCATCACTTCGCCGATTCATGCATGATGGCCGGTCAACGGCACGGCCAGGCGATCAGCCTGTGCTTCGAGGCATTGGACAGCCTGCCGCCGACAGATGAGGTTCGGCGGTGTCGTCTGATGGCCCAGATCGCCCGCGCCTACATGTTCATCGGCGACTTTGCCGAGGGCACTAAATATGGCCAGCAATGCATGGAACTGGCCGCCCGGCTGGGCGATCACAAATCCCGGTTCGCCGTCATGATGACCCGCTTCGGCGCTCCCTTCGTGGCGCGCCAGGGCGAAGATCGGCTGAACTGGCGCAAGAACCTCGAATCCATGCACGAAGTGGCGGAAAAGCTTGGAAACATCGATCAGGGTCGCGACCGTACCCTGAGCCTGTTTGTCGGTGCCGAAATGGCGGACCGCCAGTTGGTCGACACCTCGTTGAAACTGCTGACCGAGATCTCGGACAAGGACAACCACCGACAGCTGTACTGGGTCCAGATCCATGCCCGTGCAATGGTGGCCATCCTGGATGGCGATTTTGAACGCGCCGAGACCTATGCGAGCGAAGCCGTCAAAATCGGGCGGCAGACACACGGCGCCCATGTCGAGGGTGTCTACGGCGTTCAGATGTTCACCATCCGGCGCGAGCAGGCCCGGTTGCATGAAGTGGCCCCTGTGATCAAGCGGCTCATGTCCGACAGCCCCGGCGAAACCAGCTGGAAACCCGGATTCGGCCTGATAGCCGCCGAACTGGGGTTTCGCGAGCCCGCCGAGCGTATTCTCAATGAGATCGCGGACACCGGTTTTGACCTGCCTCAGGACGCGATGTACTCGACCACGCTGTCCTATCTGGCGGATATCTGCGTCGCGGTCGAGAACACGCACCATGCCCAAACGCTGATCGACAAGCTGCTGCCCTACCGGGACCTGACGATCACGGCCGGCGCGACAACCGTCTGCACCGGATCCGCGGCCCGGCGGCTGGGAGCGCTGGCCGCCGCGTTGGGTGATTGGGACACCGCCGACGAGCTGTTCGAAACCGCGATCCAAGTGGACACAGCGATGGCCGCGCCGCCGTGGATCGCCCACAGCCAAGCCGCGCGCGCCTGGGCTCTTCGCCGTCGCGGTCGCGCTCAGGATCTGCGCTCAGCCCTGTCGCTTGAGGCCGAAGCGTTGGCAACTGCCCGGGAATTGGGTATGGTTTCCCTTAGGTCAAAACTTGAAGGATCCGCGTCTTAGACTCCGAGCACATGCGCAGGGGGGTGCATAATGCCAAGGTACATCATCGAACGGAACTTCGCCGAACAGCTTGAGCTTGGCGACGATGACAAGGTAAAGATCAAGGAAATCAACGACGAAGAAGGAATCGAGTGGATTTTCTCGTTCCTGAGCGCGGACAAGCGAAAAACCTATTGTCTATACGAGGCGCCGGACGCGGAAAGCCTGCGCAAGGCGGCAAAGCGTCTGAACATTCCGGCTGACGTCATCACGCCTGTTGATCGGATCGATCCCGGTATCTTCGCCTGACACGACCAAATTTGCATTGCGCGCCCTTCGCTCGAATGGGCCGCACAACCCATTGCCCGAGGCAGCACCGCAGGAAACCTGTCCACCTGATCTGGAGGACTGATCATGTTTGACCTGATAACGCTGAACGGCAGCACCAAATCCGTGGACCAAGACGCGCTGGACGCTTTGGACGCGTCGCTGCGTGGATCCGTCTTTCTTCCCGGCAGCCCCGAATACGATAGTGCCCGCACCACCTGGAACAGCATCGTCGACCGCAAACCCGGCTTTGTGATCCGGGCGCTCGGAGCCAGCGATGTGCAAAAGGCCGTGAATTTCGTGCGCGAAGCGGGGCTGATCATGTCCGTCCGCTCGGGCGGGCACCAAATCGCCGGACATGCCGTGGCCGATGATGCGGTGATGCTGGACCTGTCGCAGATGAAATCGGTGCATGTCGACCCGAAGGCGCGCACCGCGCGTGTGGCGCCGGGTGCGGTTCTGGGTGACGTGGACCGAGAGACGCAGGCGCACGGGTTGGTGGTTCCGACGGGCATCAACTCGACCACCGGGATCGCCGGGCTGACACTGGGCGGCGGCTTTGGCTGGACCACGCGCAAGTTCGGTATGACCATCGACAACCTGATCTCGGCCGAGGTGGTGCTGGCCGATGGCTCGATCGTGACCGCATCGGAAAACAGCCACCCGGACCTGTTCTGGGCCATTCGCGGCGGTGGCGGCAATTTCGGCGTGGTCTCCTCGTTCGATTTCCGCCTGCACCCGCTGGGGCCGCAGGTGTTGTCCGGCCTTGTGGTGCATCCGATCGAGCAGGGCCCCGCTCTGCTGCCCGAATACGCGCGGATCGCTGACACTGCGCCTGACGAGTTGACGGTCTGGACGGTGATGCGCAAGGCCCCTCCCCTGCCCTTCCTTCCCGAAGACTGGCACGGGCGCGAGGTGCTGATCTTTGCCGCCTGCTATGCAGGTCCCATCGAAAACGGCGAAGCCGCGATGGAGCCGCTGCGCGCCCTCGGGGACCCGATCGTGGACGTAATCTCGCCGCACGCCTTCGTCGACTGGCAGGCCGCTTTTGACCCCCTGCTGACCCCCGGCGCGCGAAACTATTGGAAAAGTCACGATTTTGATGCCTTGCCCGCGGATGCAATCGCAGGGCTTCTGGACAGTATCTCGACCCTTCCGGATCCGTCCTGCGAGGTATTCATTGCCCATGTCGGCGGTGCGATGGCCCGGGTCGAGGCTGCGGCGACAGCCTATCCGCAACGCTCGGCCCATTTCATCATGAACGTGCACACCCGTTGGGAAGATCCGGCCAAGGATGACACCTGCATCGCCTGGGCACGCGCGCTCTATGACCGCATGACGCCGCATGCAACCGGCAGTGCCTATGTCAATTTCATGCCAGCGGACGAGGCCGATCATCTGTCCGGCGCCTACGGGGCCAATGCCACGCAGCTGTCGCGCATCAAAGGGCGGTACGATCCCGGCAACCTGTTCCGGGTGAACCACAACATTCCACCCGCGTGACGGCTTGAACTTCTTGCGGGGTTTGGCATAGACCGCGACCAACTGGACAGGGTCGGCGGGCAACACTACCGTGGGCCCGACATTCCCAACAGGAGACCCAGACTCATGTCCAAGATGCTTTCGATCGCGGCCGCAACCCTTGCGTTCACCGCAACTTCGGCCCTTGCGGACGGGCAGTGCGCCGCGGGCAAGACCCTGACCGAGGGCAAGTTCACCGTGGCCACCGGAAACCCGGCCTATTACCCATGGGTGATGGATGACGCGCCCGAATCCGGCCAGGGCTTTGAAGCCGCCGTCGCCTATGCCGTGGCCGAGGAGATGGGCTTTGCCGCAGATGACGTGGTCTGGGTCCGGTCATCCTTTGACGAGGCGATCCAGCCCGGCGCAAAGAATTTCGACGTGAACATCCAGCAATACTCGATCACGCCCGAGCGCGATCAGGTCGTTGATTTCTCGGCCCCCTATTACACCGCGCCGATGGCGGTTCTGGTCAGCGCAAACGCCGTTGAAACCCCGCCCACGCTCGAGGCGCTGAAGGGCCTGCAATGGGGCGCGGTCGGGTCGACCACCGCAGTGCCGAAACTGGCCAGCGTGATCCAGCCGGATGCGGACCCGCTGCTCTATGGCGACAATGCCGATGTGAACGCGGCCATGACCGCCAACCAGATCGACGCCGCGCTGTTCGACCTGCCTACCGCCCTGTTCCTGAGCGCGGTGATGATCGAAGGGTCCAAGGTGATTGGCCAGTTCCCTGCCGATCAAGGCGACAACCCCGACCAGTTCGGCATGTTGATGGAGGAAGGCAACCCGCTGAAATCCTGCGTGGATGCGGCCATCGCCGCGCTGAACGAAAGCGGCAAGCTGGCCGAGATCGAAGCCAAATGGCTGCAGGACACGACGGGCGTTCCGCTGATCAAGTGACATGACACAGAACAGAACGGCGGGCCCGACCCGCCGCGAACTTTTTGAGGCGCAGCAGCGGCGGCGGTCGATCCGGATCGCCGCGACCAGCACCGTTCTGGTCGTCGTGGCGCTGATCGTGCTGGTACCGCTGGCGCCGGGCTGGGCCAAGGTCCAGCAGAGCTTTTTCAACGGCGAAGTCCTGGTCAAGACCTTCCCGAAACTGCTCGAGGCCTTCAAGATCAACGTGATGATCTTTGCCTGGTCGGCGCCCGCGATCGCGGTGCTGGGGCTGCTGATCGCGCTGGCCCGCGACACCAAATCGCCCGCGCTGTTCCCGTTGCGCATCTTCGGCGCGGCTTTCACCGACATCTTCCGTGGCGTGCCGGTGATCCTGACCGTCTATCTGATCGGCTTCGGCATTCCCGGCTTGGGCCTGACCCGGCCATGGAACTCGCCCTATATCTGGGGATCGCTGGCGCTGATCCTGACCTATTCGGCCTATGTGGCCGAGATTTTCCGCTCGGGCATCGACAGCGTGCATCACAGCCAGCGCGCCGCCGCCCTGTCGCTGGGCCTGACCGAGGGTCAGGTTATGCGCGATGTGGTACTGCCGCAGGCCGTCCGCAACGTCGTGCCCTCGCAGATGAACATGCTGATCGCGCTGCAAAAGGACGTGTCGCTGCTCAGTTTCATCGGCCCGGTCGAGATCTTCCGCCAGGCGGGCGTGTTCAAATCGCTGCTGGCGAATTTCACGCCTTACGTGGGCGCGGCGATCATCTTCCTGATCGTGACAATCCCGGCGACGCGCTACGCCGACCACCTTATGGCCAAGCAGATGCGGGAGCGGCGTTGATGTCGAAACTGAACCTGCGCAACGTCGTCAAACGCTTTGGCGACCGCACCGTCTGCGACGGCATCGACCTGACCGTGGACCAGGGGCAGATGGTCTGCCTGATCGGCGCCTCCGGGGCGGGCAAATCCACCGTTCTGCGCTGCATCAACCTGCTCGAGCCGATCGAGGATGGTGAGATCCTGCTGGACGGGGTCGACATTTCGGTGCCGGGTCTGGATCCGCAATCGGTGCGCGCGCGCATCGGCATCGTGTTCCAGAGCTTCAACCTGTTCCCGCACATGACGGCGCTGGACAACGTGATGCTGGCGCCGCGCCGCGTGCGCGGCCGCACGCGCGCCGAGCTGCTGCCCCAGATCGAAGAGATGTTCGAACGCTTCGGGCTTGCCGACCGGATGCACAACTATCCCGACCAACTATCTGGTGGACAGCAGCAGCGCGTCGCCATCGTGCGCGCCCTGGCCATGCAGCCCGAGGTGATGTTGTTCGATGAGATTACCTCGGCTCTGGACCCGCAATTGGTGGGCGAGGTTCTGGACGTGCTGCTGATGCTCAAACAGCAGGGCATGACGATGGTGATGGCCACGCACGAGATGGGCTTTGCCCGGCAGGCCGCAGACAAGGTGTGTTTCCTGCAGAACGGCCGCATCGTCGAGGAAGGCCCGCCCGAGCAGCTGTTCGACCACCCGCAGCAGGACGCCACACGGCAATTCCTGGTGCGCGCGCTCAAGTAAACGCCGACGTCGGATCAGCAATTCAACATTGCACGGGCCGGACGCCAACTTCGTGCTAGACTCCAGCGCATTGCCATATGCTGCTGGAGGTTCGGAATGCGTCTTTTGTCCCTGTCTGCCGTGAGCGTTGCTGCCGGTCTGACCCTCGGCAACATGGCTTTGGCCCAACAGATCGCGGACACGATCTATACCGGTGGTCCGATACTGACGATCGATGACGCCAGGCCCACGGTACAGGCGGTCGCGGTCAGGGATGGGCGGATCATCGCGGTAGGTGAACTGGCCGAGATGCGCAGCCACCAGGGCGACGACACAACGATCTTTGATCTGGACGGGCGCGCAATGCTGCCCGGTTTTGTCGACAGCCACGGCCACGTGGTCATGGGCGGTTTGCAAGCCTTGTCGGCGAACCTGCTGGCCCCACCGGATGGCAAGGTCACCGACATTGCCAGCCTGCAGGCGGCGTTGTCCGCGTGGGCCGAGGCCAATGGTGACACGGTCAAAGCGATGGGGATGATCATCGGCTTTGGCTATGACAACGCACAACTGGCCGAACTGCGCCACCCTACCCGTTCCGAACTGGACGCGGTATCGCGCGACGTTCCGATCATGATCATCCACCAATCGGGCCATCTGGGGGTGGGCAATTCCAAGGCACTTGAACTGGCCGGGATCACCGCAGAAACCGAGAACCCGCCCGGAGGTGTGATCCGAAAGGACGAGGCCGGCGAGCCGAACGGCGTGCTGGAGGAATACGCATTCTTCGGCGCCTTGGTGCCCCTGCTTGGCGCTGTCGGCGAAGACGGGCTGCAGACTTTCGCGCGCGCCGGCAGCCGGATGTGGGCGCGCTTTGGCTACACCACCGCGCAAGAGGGACGCTCCTCGGGCGCGGTGGTTCGGGCCCTGCGCCGGGTGGCCGCGGACGGCGACCTTCCGATCGACGTCGTGGCCTTTCCCGACATTCTGGAATCGCGCGATTTCATCGCGTCGGACGCCTCGCGCACCTATGCCGACCGGGTGCGAGTCGGCGGGTGCAAGCTGACAATCGACGGCTCGCCGCAAGGATTTACCGCGCTGCGGGATCGGCCCTACTACGATCCGGTCGGGGATTACCCGCCCGGCTATGCCGGATACGCCGCCATCACGCGCGAGCAGTTGCAGGATGCGGTGAACTGGTGTTTCGAGAACGGTCACCAGATCCTGACCCATTCCAATGGCGAGGGCGCCACGGATATGCTGGTCGCCGCCATCGACGAGGCGCGGCTGACCTATGGCGATCCGGGCAACCGGCCGGTTCTGGTGCACGGTCAGTTCCTGCGCGAGGATCAGGTGGCCAGCCTCAAACGATTGGGCGTGTTCCCGTCGCTGTTTCCGATGCACACCTTCTACTGGGGCGATTGGCACCGCGACCACACGGTCGGGCCGGTCAATGCCGACAACATCTCGCCGACCGGCTGGGTGACCGAACGCGGCATGATGTTCGGTACGCATCACGACGCGCCTGTAGCGTTTCCCGACAGCATGCGGGTTCTGGCCGCAACGGTCACCCGGCGCACCAGGTCGGGCGACATCCTAGGCCCTCACCAGCGGGTCGATGTGATGACAGCGCTCAAGGCCATGACGATCTGGCCGGCATGGCAGCATTTCGAGGAAGACCAGAAGGGCTCGATCGAAGTGGGTAAGCTGGCCGATTTCGTGATCCTTTCGGATGACCCGACCGCGGTCGACCCCGAAACGCTGGCCCAGCTTCGGGTGCTGACCACCATCAAAGAGGATGCGGTGATCTTCGACGCCGATACGGCGGTCAAGGAGGGACGACTGGACCGACGCCCCCTTGCCCCCGACCCGGTGACGGCACATCTGCTGCTGCATGCGCTGTATCAGGGCATGGATGTCGAACGGCCTTGGCTGGCGAACTTCACGCAGCCCTCGACCGAATGAATCGGCTTTCCGAGGTGGGGCAATAGAGATACCGTCGCCACATGGTGCTGTTTCTGAGCCTTTTTGCGGCAATCGCCGGTCTGGTGGTCTGGTATTTCTGGTCGAAGTCCAGGGCCAGGGCCGCGCTGCTGCTAACACCGCTGAGCGATGAGGAGCGGCGAACCATCCATGCGATGGTGCCGATCCTCGAGCGGTTGCCTGCCAAGTTGCGCGCCACTTTGGAAGGCAAGATCAACCTGTTCCTGAATCAGGTCGATTTCATCGGCTGCGACGGGCTGGAGGTCACGGACGAGATGCGTCTGTCGATCGCCGCACAAGCTTGCCTTTTGGTCGTCAACTCGGACCAATGGTACGACAATCTGACGACGGTCCTGATCTATCCCAATGCCTTCAAGTCCCGCCAACAGCGGCACAGCGGCTATGTCGTGACCGAACAGGAGATCATCCGTACCGGCGAAAGCTGGGACCGGGGGCCGGTGATCCTGTCCTGGGCGCACAGCCGGCAGGGCGCGGCAAACGATCATGACGGACACAACGTCGTGTTTCATGAATTCGCGCATCAGTTGGATGATCTGTCCGGCGGCACCAACGGCGTGCCCGTACTGGCCAAGGGTCAAAGCTATGCCGAGTGGGAACGTGTTTTTCTGGCCGCGTATGACGCGCATCTGCACGCGGTCGAGACAGGCCGGCGCACTGTGATCGACCCCTATGGCGCCACGGGACACGAAGAGTTCTTTGCCGTCACGGTCGAGCTGTTCTTCGAACGCCCCGAGGCCCTCAGGGAAACCGCGCCCGAATTCTATGGGCAGCTGTCCAAATACTTCCGGCTGGATCCAATCGAATGGCCGAAACCTTCGTGATCCGTGATCAGAAATCCAGACCCAGATCGGCTGTCCGATAGGAATGGGTCAGCGCCCCGGACGAGATGTAATCGACCCCGGTGGCCGCGATCTCGGCCACCGTGTCCACGGTGACATTGCCCGACGCCTCGGTCACCAGACGCCCATCCACCATCGCCACGGCCTCGGCCAGCATGTCAGGCGTCATGTTGTCCAGCAGCACCACATCGGCGCCGCCGATTTCCAGAACCTCGGCCAACTGGTCCAGCCGGTCCACTTCGATCTCGACCTTCATCATGTGCGACGCACGCGCCTTGACCGCCTCGAGCACCGCGCGCACCCCGCCGGCGGCGGCGATGTGGTTGTCCTTGATCAGAATCGCATCCGACAGCGAATGGCGGTGATTGAACCCGCCGCCATGCAGCACGGCCAGTTTCTCGACGATGCGCAGGCCCGGGGTGGTCTTGCGGGTGCAGGTAATGCGCCCCTTGGTCCCGGCGGTCTGCGCCACCAGCCCGGCGGTCAGGGTCGCCACCCCGGTCAGACGACCGGCAAAGTTCAGCGCCACGCGTTCGCCGGACAGGATCGAGGCCGCGCTGCCGGCGATCTCCATGAGGGTCTGGCCCTTGGTGCAACGGTCCCCGTCCGCCACAAGCGGCGTGATCTTCAACGTCGGGTCCACCAGCCGGAACGCCAGGGCCGCAACCTGCATGCCCGACACAACCGCATCCTCGCGCGCGTTCAGCCGTGCGGCATAGGTCACGTCCGCCGGGATCACGGTGCGGGTAGTGATGTCGCCGCAGGTGCCCAGATCCTCGGTCAGGGCGGCGCGGACCATCGGTTCGAGGATCAGGTCGGGGACAGTGGCATGATGCATTTTGCGGTTTCCTTGAAGATTTTCGACCGCAGCGCCACGGCCTCGTCCAATGTCAGATCAGACCGCCGCCCCGGCCCTTC
Source organism: Ruegeria sp. BC8 (assembly GCF_056535705.1). Taxonomy (NCBI): domain Bacteria; kingdom Pseudomonadati; phylum Pseudomonadota; class Alphaproteobacteria; order Rhodobacterales; family Roseobacteraceae; genus Ruegeria; species Ruegeria sp. BC8. Next base: position 387,246 of record NZ_JBQFIV010000002.1, read on the forward strand.
GGCCGTAACCGGACAATCCGACCGATAGTGCGCGCCGCGGCTTTCGGTGCGCATCAGCGCTGCTGCCGCGATCAGCGTGGCGGTTGCTGTCATGTTTCGGAACAGGTGCGACTGGCCGTGCAGCGACTCCAACACGGCGATCCGGCCCAAGGCGCGGCGCAGCCCGTCCGCGTCGCGCACCACCCCCACGCCATCAGTCATGACCTGGCGCAGTTCGGCTACGGCTTGGGGGTCGGGTTCGGTGCCGCCGGACGGCAGGCCCAGCCGCACCTCGGGCGCGTCGGCCACCGTCAGGGTGCCCGCAATGTCACGGGCGCAGGCGCGGGCAAAGACCAGCGCCTCGAGCAGACCGTTCGAGGCCAGCCGGTTCGCCCCGTGCAACCCGGTCGAGGCCGCCTCGCCACAGGCCCAGAGCCCGGTCAGAGAACTGCGGCCGTTCAGGTCGGTGGCCACACCGCCCATGTGGTAATGCGCCGCCGCCGCCACCGGAATCGGTTGGGTTACGGGGTCGACACCGTTGCGCAGGCAGGCCTCGGTCACCGCCGGAAACTGACTGCGGATCGCCGCGCCAATCGCCGCGCGCGTATCCAGCGCGGGCCGGTTGCCGGCCTTGGTTTCCAGATAGACGGCGCGCGCCACGACATCACGTGGGGCCAGCTCGGCATCGGGGTGGACGCCTTGCATGAACCGTTCGCCGTGACGGTTGATCAGCACGGCGCCCTCGCCACGCAAAGCCTCGGTGGCCAGAGGCATCGGGTCTTCGCCCACGTCAATCGCGGTGGGGTGAAACTGAATGAACTCGGCATCGGCGATCCGGGCCCCGGCCCGTGCGGCCATGCCGATCCCCTGCCCGCGGATGCGCGCCGGGTTTGTGGTGCGAGCATAGAGCCCCGCCGACCCGCCCGTGGCCAGTACATGTGCCGCTCCGCGCAGCAGCACCGGTTCGGCCCCCGGCGTATCGGTCGGCGCCAGATATACGCCCGAGACCTTGGCCCCGTCGCTTTCCAGCCCCACGGCCAGCGCCCCTTCGATCACCTGGACCGAAGAGCGACGCCGCAGCTCGGCAATCAGGGCGCGCATGATCTCGGCACCGGCCTGGTCGCCTTTGACACGCACCACGCGGGCCACCGAATGCGCAGCCTCCTGCGATTGGATGAACCCGCCATCGGCGTCCCGGTCGAACCCGGTGCCCAGATCGGAAAGGTCCAGAATGTGATCCCGCGCCGCGCGGGTGACGAACTCGGCCACCTCCTGCAGGACCGATCCTGCGCCGGCGCGCATCGTGTCGCGGGCATGGGCTTCGGGGCTGTCGGACGGGTCCATCGCCGCCGCCACCCCGCCCTGCGCCCAGGCCGAACTGGCACCCGAGCCCAGCGGCTCGGGCGAGATCATCACCACCGGGTGCGGAGCAAGCTTGAGCGCTGTATAGACCGCGGCCAGCCCGCCGCCGATGATGACCACCCGAGGGGTCGAGACCGTCTGCATCGCCCCGATCAAATTCCCAGTTTGCGCGACAGGTCGATCATCCGCTGAACCGAAAGGCGCGCTTTTTCCGCCACGTCGGGGTCAACCTCGACCTGGCCGGTCATGGTGTCCAGCGCATACAGAACCTTTTCCAGCGTGATCTTCTTCATGTAGGGGCACATGTTGCAGGGCCCGACGAAATCGACCTGCGGCAGCGCGTCGGCGATGTTCGACGCCATCGAACACTCGGTGATCAGCATCGCCTTTTCGGGCTGTTCGTCGGTGACATATTTGATGATGCCGCTGGTAGACCCCGAGAAGTCGGCCTCGGCCACCACGTCGGGCGGGCATTCAGGATGCGCGATCAGGCGGGTGCCCGGGTTCCATTCGCGGAACTCACGCAGGTCCTGCGCCGTGTATTGTTCGTGCACGATGCACGAGCCTTCCCACCAGACCACGTTCTTCTGAGGCACGTCGCGGGCCACATTCTGCGCCAGGTACTGGTCGGGGTCATGATGACCGTGTCGCTGTCCATCGCCGCGACAATCTGCGCCGCGTTGGACGAGGTGCAGCAGATGTCGGATGCCGCCTTCACCTCGGCCGTGGTGTTCACATAGGACACGACCGGCGCGCCGGGATAGCGGCGGCGCATCTCGGTGATGCCTTCGGCGGTGATCGACTCGGCCAGCGAACAGCCGGCCTCCATGTCGGGCATCAGAACCGTTTTTCGGGGCTGAGGATCTTCGAGGTCTCGGCCATGAAATGCACACCGCATTGCACGATCACGTCGGCCTCGACCTCGGTCGCCTTGATGGCCAGCTGCAGGCTGTCGCCGACGAAGTCCGAAATGCCGTGATAGATCTCGGGCGTCATGTAGTTGTGGCCCAGGATCACCGCGTTGCGTTCGGCTTTCAGATCGTTGATCGCCTTGACATAGGGCGCGTAGATCGCCCAATCCGCTGGCGTGACGACTCGCGACATGCGGGCGTAGATGTCGCTCATGCTGACGGCCAGCTCGGGCGACGGGGTCAGATCGAATTTCTCGGCAAGATGCGCGCGCTGCGCGGGGAGGTCAAACACTGGACTGGTTTTCCGCCTGTTGAATAGGTGGCCTCGTTCTTATGGGGTTTCCAAACCGTTTTCCACAGTCGAACCGCGAAAAAACGCCCCGAAATTCAACGGGACGTTGGGCCACGTGACCAAATATCGCGGACAGGCCGGAGTCACCCGGCGTCAGGCACCTCAACCGCGCACCAGACGCAGTCATGATCCGAGAGCGGCTTGGCGTCGGCGGTCAGCGACGACAGCAGACCCCGGTCGCGGCAGATCAGCACCTTGCCGGCGAACCAGTCCAGCTTCATCACCCGGTCCGGGTGCGGCGTGATCAGGCTGGGCCGGGTAGTGTGGCCTTCGGTCGTGAACTCCCAGGAAAATCCGCGCTGCTCGGCCAGAGCAAACAGGGTTTCCCGGCGCCAGTCGAAATCCGGTGGCAGGTGGTTGCCGGTATTCAGATCGCCACCGATCAGCACCGGCATCCCGGGCGCAAACTCATCGAGCGCATCCAGCAGAAGCTGAAACTGCGTATGGCGATGCGCCGCCGCAGCATTGCTTTCCAGATGGGTGGAAACCACGCATACAGGCCCGTTCTCGGTCGCGACTTCTGCTGCAATCGCCATTCGGCCACCCAGCCGCGGTTGTTGCGGATCCGACGCCCCGGACTCGGCCGCAAACCAGTGGCCATGGTCGTCAAGACGGATCATGGCCACGCGTTTGAACGGAACCGAGGACAGAATCGCGTTCCCATGCCACCCGAGGGTGTTGAAATCATCCTTGCAAAAAGCGCGCTCGGTCGGGCCGCCCAGATCCAGTTCGTGGAACTCGACCCCAAAGGCGTAGGCCATACCCAGCTTGTCGGCCATTTCTGCCGACGTGTGACGTTGACCGGTACGGGACATACCGTGGTCCACCTCGGACAGCAGAACGATGTCCGGGGTCACAGCCGCCAGGTGGGCTGCGCTTTCTTCGGGGAACAGGCAACGTTCCACATTCCAAGCCGCAGCCGAGAAACGTGCACCCAGAACGTCCCGGGTTGCGTTTCCGCCCAGTTGCACCACGTTCATCGCCGGTGTCTGCGCCATCAGGGCGCGGTGCGCCTCGGCCGTTCGCGGCGCTGCCAATATGCGGTCTCGGACATCATCCGAGACCGGCGGCAAAGACGACACGATGTTCGTGATCACAGGGCTTTTCCGGTTTCCGGGTGGAACAGGCTGATCGCGTCGGGCTTGAGTGAGATCCGCGTTTCTCCGGGCGCGGCTTCGACATCCTTGCCCACGTGGATCGTGAACTCCTGATCTGCCAGACGCCCGTGCAACAGGCGGTGCGCGCCAAGCTCTTCGATGATGTCGACGTGAAAGGCGATCGAGCCCTCCGCCCCGATCAGTACATCTTCGGGTCGCACACCTACAGTCACCGCGCCAGACCCTTCGGCCGTGGCAAGCACCGTGTCGCCGTTGATCATCACGCGGCCGCCCTCCAGACGTGCGCCGATCAGGTTCATCGGCGGAGCGCCCATGAAGCTGGCCACGAAGGTCGAGGCTGGACGGTGATAGATCTCGGCCGGGGTGCCGATCTGTTCGATCCGGCCCGCGTTCATCACGATGATGCGGTCGGCCATGGTCATCGCCTCGACCTGGTCATGGGTGACGTAGATCGAGGTCACCCCCAGACGCCGCTGCAGCGCCTTGATCTCGATCCGCATCTGGTTGCGCAGCTTGGCATCGAGGTTCGACAGCGGTTCGTCGAACAGGAAGAGCGCCGGATCACGCACGATGGCCCGTCCCATGGCAACCCGCTGGCGTTGACCGCCCGACAGTTGCGAGGGCTTGCGATCCAGAAACTCGTTCAGGTTCAGCATCGAAGCGGCTTCGGCCACCTTGCGGTCGATTTCGTCCTTGGGCGTCTTTCGATTTTTCAGACCATAGGCGATGTTCTTGCGCACGGTCATGTGCGGGTACAGCGCATAGTTCTGGAACACCATGGCGATGTCGCGATCGGCCGGGTCAACGTCATTCATGACGCGGCCATTGATCGTCAGTTCGCCTTCGGTGATTTCTTCCAGGCCGGCCACCATGCGCAGCAGAGTGGACTTGCCGCAGCCCGACGGGCCGACAAGAACCACGAATTCGCCATCACCGATGTCGAAACTGGACGGGGTCAGCGCCTCGGCGCCGTTGGGATAGATTTTTCGGATGTTCTTCAGGGATACCTGAGCCATTGATTCTGCCTTACTTGTCGGATTCCGTCAGGCCCTTGACGAACCAGCTTTGGAAAAAGATGACGACCATGACCGGGGGGATGATGGCGATTATCGCCAGCAGGTTGGCCCGGCCGTATTCGGGAATGCGGTTGCCCTCCAGCACCTGCGTGATCTGCTTGATCCCGCGCACCAGGGTGAACATGTCCTCTTCGGTGGTGATCATCGTGGGCCACAAATACTGGTTCCACCCGAACACGAACATGATGATGAACATCGCCGCAATCATCGTACGCGACAGCGGCACCAGGATGTCGATGAAGAATTTCACCGGGCCGGCGCCGTCGATCCGCGCGGCCTCGACCAACTCTTCTGGAACCGAGCGGAAGAACTGCCTGAAGAAGAACGTGGCGGTGGCCGAGGCGATCAGCGGGATGATGAGGCCCTGATAGGTGTTCAGCATCCCCAGTTTCTGCACCACTTCGTACGAGGGCAGAATGCGCACCTCGAGCGGCAGCAACAACGTGGTGAAGATCACCCAGAAAGCCAGCGTGGCGAAGCGCAGCCGGAAATAGACGATCGCATAGGCCGCCATCATGCCGATGATGATCTTGCCGAGGGCAAAACCGATGCCCAGGATGAACGAGTTTTTGAGCATGTTCATGCCCGTGTTCTGGCCGGAAAAGCCCGAGGCCTCGAACATTGCTTTCTGGAAGTTGGGGCCAAGTTCGTCCCCGATCGTCAGGCTGGGTCCGGTCTTGATCACCTCGACATCCGGAACGGTCGTCATCTGGAAGATCATCAGCAGCGGCAGCATCATGAACAACGATCCGACGATCAGAATCGTGTGATCCAGGATCGTGGACAGTCGGATGCCGCGCTTTCGCGTTTGGGTGGATGAAGTGGCGGACGCCATCGCAGGGGTATGTGCTTCGGTCATTGTCTGCCCTCCTTAGGTGTAGTGGATGCGGCGCTCGACCAGCCGGAACTGGAACACCGTCAGGGCCAGAACCAGCACCATCAGAACAACCGACTGCGCCGAGCTGCCACCCAGGTCGTTGCCGCGGAAGCCGTCCACATAGACCTTGTAGACCAACGTCATCGGGTTGTTGCCCGGCTCACCCTTCACCATCGTGTCGATCACACCGAAAGTATCAAACAGTGCGTAGGTGATATTGATGATCAGCAGGAAAAACCCGGTCGGCGCCAGCAGGGGGAAAGTCACGTCCCAGAACCGGCCCGTAGACGAGCGGTTGTCGATCAAAGCCGCCTCGCGCACCGATCGCGGGATCGATTGCAGGCCAGACAGAAAGAAGATGAAATTCACCGGAACCTGTTTCCAGACCGAAACGATAACCATCGCCGTGGCGGTGTCATTGAAATTCACGCCCAGTTTGAAATCCCACCCGATCGAGCGCGCCAGTTCGGTCAATGGCCCCCAGCTCTGGTTGAACAGGATCAGGCCGATGAAACCCGCCACCGGCGGCGCCACGGCGTAAACCCACATCAGCAGCGTGCGATAGGTCTTGGCGCCGCGCAGCACATTGTCGGCCTTCACGGCCAGCAACAACGCGATCGACAGCGAAAAGAACGTGACCAAAACGGTGAAGATCACCGTGAACCAGGCAATGCTGAGATACTCGGAATTCCCGGCAAGGTCGCTGTAGTTGTCCAGCCCGACGAAGGTCGACCCAAACCCGAACGGATCCTGAAGGAAGAAAGAAGACTGCACCGCGTGAGCGGCAGGCCAGTAGAAAAAGACCGCGATGATCAACAGCTGCGGCAACAGCAGAAGAACCGGCAGCCAGCGAGTGGAAAAACCAGCGCGTTTCATGAAAACTCCGAAAAAGGGAGGACGGTCGCACTTCTGCGACCGCCCGTTTCTTGGCGAGTGGGATCAGCTCTGGGTTTTTGCGAAACGCTCGAGCAGACCGTTGGCTTCGTCCTCGATTGCCTTGAAGGCGTCCTCGACCGAGGTTTCACCCGTCAGGATCCGGCCATATTCGCGGTTCATCACGTCGCGGATCTGGACGTAGAAGCCCATGCGATAGCCCTTGGTGTTTTCACCAGCAGGCAGCGACAGCTGCTTGATGCCGACTTCGGCGGCCGGAGCACGGTCATAGTGACCATCGCCCTTCGCCATTTCATAGGCGGCGGTGGTGATAGGAACATAGCCGGTCTCGCGGTGCCACATGTACTGGGTTTCGGGCTTGGTCAGGAACTCGAAGAATGCCGCGGTGGCCTTGTTTTCCTCGTCGCTCTTGCCGGCCATCGCGAACAGGGCCGCGCCACCGATGAAGGTCTGCTTGGGTTCTTTGGTCACAGCTTCCCAATAGGGCAGGAAGGTGGCCGAAAACTCGAACGGCAGGTCCTTCTTGGACAGGCCGCCGAACGAACCGGACGAGCCCAGCCAGATGGCAACCTTGCCTTCTTCGAACGGGGTCTGGTTGTCGCTCCAGCCGGTGCCATACCATTCGAAGAACCCGTTGTCCTTCCAGTCTTTGACGGCGCTGAAGTGTGCCTTGATCGCGTCGTTGTTGACAAGAATCTTGGTGCCGTCAGCGCCTTCATAGCCGTTGTCGTTGGTGGCAAACGGCAGGTCGTGGCGCGAATGGAAGTTCTCGGTGAAGATCCAGGGCAGATGCGACTGCGACAGGCCGATATAACCGGCCTCTTTCAGCGCCGGCGCCGTCACGGTCTGGAACTCTTCCCAGGTTTTCGGCGGCGTCACACCCGCTTTTTCCAGCGCATCAACGTTGTAATACATGATGGGCGAGGACGAGTTGAACGGCATACCGATCATCTTGCCGTCGCTGTCGGCATAGAAGTAGCGAACGCCCGAGATATAATCCTCGATGTCGAACGCAACGCCGTTCTGTTCCAGCAGGTCCTGAACCGGAACGGTCGCGCCCTTGGCGCCAATCACAGTCGCGGCGCCGGCGTCGAATACCTGCAGGACGTTGGGCTGTTCACCCGCACGGAATGCGGCGATGCCGGCGGTCAGGGTCTCTTCATATGTGCCCTTGAAAACCGGCGTGATCTTGTAGTCGTCCTGGGACGCGTTGAAATCCTCGGCAATCTGGTTGACGGTGTCACCCAGGGCTCCTCCCATGGCGTGCCACCACGTAATCTCGACTTCGGCCGAGACCGTATTCGCCATCATCGCGAACGCGGCAGCAGCAGCACCTGTTTTGACGTTTATCATGTAGTTCCTCCGATTCATGTTGCGCCCCTACGGGCGGGCCAAAGCCCTGGAAACTATGGGGTATTTTCCCCGATGACATATTTCACATCCAGAAAAAGGCTGACACCTTTCGCAAAATGTGCACACGTGTTCACTAGCTTCCAACCGTGACAGTTTGATGAAAGATTCGATTCATTGCAAGAATGTTGAAACCCTCTGAACAGGCGAAACGCAAACCGCATGTGTAGCGAGAGAAACAAGGACGCAAAACGCCCCCGGCGCGCAACGGCCCAGACCGTTGCGGACCTTGCGGGCGTCTCGCGTTCAGCTGTTTCGCGCGCTTTCACGCCCGGTGCCTATGTCGATTCCGAGAAACGTAGACGGATCCTCAAGATCGCAGCCGATACCGGGTATCAGCCGAATGCCCTGGCCGCTGGCCTCAAGGCCGGGCAATCAAATTTGGTCGCCGTCTTCGTCGGCAACATGCGCAGCCCCTACGACTCGGCCTTTGTAGGTGAACTGGCCCAGGCCCTGAGCGGGTTGAAGAAATGGCCCATTCTGATCGATCGAACCGGCGCCAACACGGATCAGGCGCTGCGAGAGCTGCTGCGCTATCCGTTGGACGCATTGATTCTGCGCGGCGGCAGCATGTCCGAAGAGATCGTGGACAGATGTGCGCGGTTCGGCATCCCGATGATCTCGTCAGGCCGTCCCGTTCAAGGGCCCCGTGTCGACAATGTCTGCTGCCGCAATACCGATGGTATGACCATGATCACCGACTTGCTGATCAGCCGGGGGCGGCGCCGGTTCGGGTTTCTCAGCGGACCCGAGGAGTTCTATTCGTCTTCACGGCGACGCGCCGGGGTCCTCCAGGCGCTGGATCGGGCGGGGCTTGACCTCGTGGCCGAACACCCGACTGATTACTCGGTCGACAGCGGATACGGCGCCGCGCGCAGTCTGTTGTCCCGCGCCTCTCTGGATGCGCTTGTCTGCGCCAATGACGCCACGGCGATTGGGGCGCTATCGGCTGCGCGCGATCTGTCTCTGAACGTACCCGGCGATTTGGCGATTGTTGGTTTCGACGACATCGCCATGGCGAAATGGCCGACATTCCGCCTGACGACAGTCCGGAACCCCATCGACGCCGCCGTTGACGCGATCATCGCGTTGCTGGAGCGTAGGCTCGTCGATCCCGGACGTCCCGAAGAGAGTATCTTTTTGGACCCCAGCGTCATCGAACGCGAGACGCATTGAACAGCCGCGTCGATCGAGAAGCCTAGGCAGGGCCACCGGCGAACTGCTTGAGCTCAACCCCGCTCTTCTGCAGGGCATGGCGGACACCGGCCGCAATCGACACCGCCGTGGGCGTGTCTCCATGCAGGCAGATCGTGTCGATGCGGGTCGGGATATGCTTGCCGCTTTCGGTGATGATCGCCCCGGCCTTGACCATCTCGACCATGCGCGCGGCGGCACGGTCGGGGTCGTGGATCACCGCGCCGGGCAGGCTGCGGTCGACCAGAGTGGCGTCATCGTTGTAGGCGCGATCGGCAAAGATCTCGCAGGCCACCGGACAGCCCAGGTCTCGCGCGGCGCGCTGCTGGGCGGTTCCGGCCAGAACCATGATGATCAGATCCGGAGCCACCGACAGCGCCGCCTCGTAGCAGGCACGTGCCATCGCCTGATCCTCGGACGCCATGTTAGCCAGCGCACCGTGCAGTTTCAGATGACGCACCTGCCCGCCGGTTGCCCGTGCCATCGCCTGCGCCGCGCCGACCTGATAGCGGATCAGGTTCTGCAGCGACGGCAGGGGATAGTGCATCCGCTGACGCCCAAAGCCGTGCAGATCGGCAAAGCCGGGATGCGCGCCGATGCCCACGCCGTTTTCGACCGCCTGCGCCATCGTCGTGGCCATCACATCCCAGTCGCCCGCATGAAACCCGCAGGCCACGTTGGCCGACGTCACGATCTTCAGCAGCGCCGCGTCATCGCCCATTTTCCAGGGACCAAAGCTTTCGCCCATATCGGCGTTCAGATCGACTTGATGTGCCATGGCACAGGCTCCTTTTCTACAAAACGTCCTCTTCGCGGGCGATGGCGCCGCTGATCAGTTGATAGGATAGCAGGTCGAACATGCTGCGCGGATCGCGGATCAGCGGGCGCAGCGCCCGGGGCAGCGCGGCGCGAGCCTGGGCGGCGGCGCGCTTGGCGGCCACCGCCTCGTCCAGCGGCACGAAGCGGAACCGCAGGTCGGCCCCGGCCGGGGCCTGCGCCACCTTGGGCAGGTCGCAGGGCAGAACGGTGCCGATGCGGGGATAACCGCCGGTGGTCTGGCACTCGGCCAACAGCACGAAGGGCGTGCCGTCGCCGGTGACCTGGATGTCACCCGGCACGATGGTTTCCGACAGCACGCTGCGCCCGCCCGAGACATGAAAGCCTGGTCCGTCGCTTTCCAGCCGCACGCCCATGCGGTTGGCGCGCGCGTCCCGGCGAAAGGCGGTGGTTTGCAGCCGCTCCAGAACGTCGGCGGCGAACAGGTCGGTCTGGAAACTGGCCACGATTCGGATCTCCCCGCCCAAGAACCGGTCCTCGGGGTCAAAGGTCATGCCGGTTGCACCGCCCGCGTCCTGGCCGATCGCCAGGCGGTCGCCCGCCTTCAGCACGGCTCCGATCCCCGCCGTCAGATGCGCCGAACAGGCGCCAAGAACCGGATCGCCCTGCACCCCGCCGCCGATGCTGAGATACCCATAGCTGCCGGCCACGGCCGGACCGATGCTGAGCCGGGCGCCCGCAGGCAGCAGGTGCGAGGCATTCCAGACCGCCGTCGCGCCGTCGATCTGCGCCCGCATCCGCGCGCCCGTCAGGGCAATGCGCAGATCCTGATCGGCCTGGAATTCGCCGCCCATGCCAGCCATTTCCACGGCGGCTAGGTCGTCCGGCTGTCCCAGCAACGCCGCGCCTTCGGCCAATGCAAGCCGGTCCACCGCACCACCGCGCGACAGGCCCATGTCCAGATATCCGGGCCGCCCCATGTCCTGCAACGTCAGGCCGGGCCCGGCGCGCAATATGGTCAGATGCGCGCTCATGCCAGCGCCTCGCAACTGGCGCCGCCGCGCGGATCGCTGCGCATCCGCGCCAGCGATTCCGGGTCGGTGGGGCTGAACTGCACCTCGTCCCCGGGGCGCAGCAGGAAAGGTTCTTGCATATCGGGCTGGAACAGACGGATGGCGGTCTGGCCCACATGCTGCCATCCGGTCGGCGTGGTGACCGAGAACAGCACAAGCTGCCGCAGCGCCACCACCAGCGCGCCTTCGGGTACGCGCGGGGTCAACTCCTTTTGCCGGGGGATGTCCCAGGCGGGCGGCAATTCACCCAGATAAGGCTGACCGGGGCAAAGCCGATGGTCTGCACACGCACCCGCGCTTGGGACAGCGACCGGATCGCCTCGGCCTCGGACAGGCCCGCCGCCTGCGCCGCCTGCGCCAGCTGCGGCGCCAGATCCGTGCCAAAGACGGTGGGCACCCGCCAGAACCTGCGCCCGCCGGGCAGGTCGGCCGCGTACCAGTCGCGCTGGTCCAGCAGCGCCTGCACCTGATGGTGCAACGCGGCATGCGTCAGATGCAGCGGATCGAACCGGGCGAAGGCCGAGACCAGCGAGGACGAGGTTTCCTCAACCCCTGCCCAGCCCTCCGCCTCGAGCGCGGCGCGAAAGGCGAGCGCAGCCCGGTTGGCCGGTTCGCTGAGTGCGGCGGCAAAGCTGATCAACAGCCCGTCCACCCCGGCGGTTCGTATGATCGGAAAATCCTGCATCGCTCCCGTCACATCTGGTTCGGCAGATAGGTCACGATGCCAGGGAAAACCACGATGATCACCAGCGCCACGATCATCAGGAAGAAGAACGGAAGCGCCGCATGGGCCACCCGCAGGATGTCGCGCCCGGTCAGCGATTGCAGCACGAACAGGTTGAAGCCAACGGGCGGGGTGATCTGCGACATCTCGACCACGATCACCAGGAAGATGCCGAACCACAGCGGGTCGATACCCGCCTGCATCACCATCGGCATGATGACCGAAGCCGTCAGCACCACAACCGAGATCCCGTCCAGAAAACACCCCATGATCACGAAGAACACCGTCAGCGCCGCCAGCAGAGTGAAAGTGGACAGGCCCAGCGACCCGATCCATTCCGCCAGCACGCGAGGAATGCCGGTGAAGCCCATCGCCACGGTCAGGAACGAGGCCCCCGCCAAAATGAAGGCGATCATGCAAGAGGTCACCGTGGCCCCCATCAGCCCGTCGACGAAACTGGCCCGGGTCAACGTGCCCTCGCGCCAGGACAGCAGCAGCGCCAGCACCACGCCCACGGCGGCCGCATCGGTGGGCGAGGCGATCCCGGCATAGATCGAGCCGATCACACCGACGATCAGCAGGATCACCGGCACCAGTCGGCGCGAGCGACGCAGTTTTTCCGCGAAACTCGCGCGGATGTCCTCGGTGGGCAGGATCGCGCGGTTGATCAGCGCCCAGATTGCGACATAGCCCACGAACAGCCCCACCAACAGCAGGCCCGGCAGAACTCCGGCCACGAACAGACGGGCGATGGATTGCTCGGTCGCCACGCCATAGACGATCAGGATGATCGACGGCGGGATCAGCAGGCCCAGCGTGGCCGAGCCGGCCAGCGTGCCGATGATCATCTTCTCGGGATAGCCGCGGCGCGAGAGTTCCGGGATCGACAGCTTGCCGATCGTGGCCGCGGTGGCCGCCGACGACCCGGACACAGCCGCAAAGATCCCGCAGGCAAAGACGTTCACATGCAGCAACTGCCCCGGCAGCCGGTTCATCCAAGGCGACAAGCCGGTGAACATGTCCTCGGACAGGCGCGAGCGGAACAGAATCTCGCCCATCCAGATGAACAGCGGAAGCGCTGCCAGCGCCCAAGAATTGCTGTGCCCCCACAAGGTGGTCGCCATGACCAGCCCCAGCGGCGCATCGGAGAACAGCGCCATCGCCGCGATCCCGACCCCCAGCAGCGAAAACGCCACCCACAGGCCCGACCCCAGAAAGGCGAACAACAGAACAAGAAGAATGATGGAAAGCGTGGCAATCGACATCTGCTGGCCCTATTCGCTCAGAAGGTTTTCGCCCTTGCCGTCCCAGCTGGGCGCGTGGCCCGCCAGCAGACCGACAAGTTCGTCGACAAGGGCAAGAGTCAGGATGGCCAGTCCCAGCAGGACCGGCATCTGCACGATCCACAACGGCACCGAGACCATGCCCGGGCTGCGGTCGCCATATTCCAGCGACTCCAGAACTAGCAGGCCCAGATACCAAGTGGCATAGGCGCTCATGGCAAGGGCAACCGTCACCACGCAGATCTCGGTCAGGCGGCGCGGTCCCTTGGGCATTCGCCCGATCAGCAGCGTCACCCGGATATGCCCGCCGGCGCGCAGCGTATAGGCCAGCGCCAGAAAGCTGGATGCGGCCAGAAAGAATCCGGTGAAATCGGCATAGGACGGGATGGTCAGACCCACGCCCCGCCCGGTCAGCGCGGCCCAGATCTTGTCGGCCAGGTTCAGCCCGACCTGCGCAAAGACCAGCACGACGATGGCCAGAATGAACAGCGCCGCCAATCCGCCGGCCGCACGATAGATGAAATCAAGACTGCGCCGCAGCATCGCCATCCCCCCTTGTTGTCGAACCCGGCCGGGCGTTTGGCGCCCGGCCGGTTCGGGTCGTTTACTGCTGATAGGCCTGCAGCAACGCGGCACCGTCCTCGCCGGCGTTGGCCTTCCAGTTTTCGAGCATCTGCGCGCCGATTTCACGCAGGCCAGCCATCAACTCTTCGGATGGCTGCACCACGGTGATGCCGTTTTCCTGCAGAACTGCGGTCTGCTTGGCGGTCTCGGCCTGGCTCATTTCCCAGCCGCGGGCTTCGGCGGCGGCGGCAGCCTCGAGAACGGCGGCCTGGGTCGCGTCATCCAGACGGCGGAAGGCGCGCTTGTTCACCACGACCACGTTCTTGGGAATCCAGGCCTGGATGTCGGTGTAGTGGGTCAGAAAGTCCCACGCCTTGGAGTTCACCCCGGTCGAGGGCGAGGTGATCATCGCCTCGACCCGGCCGGTGCTGAAGGCCTGCGGAATATCCGGAACCTCGACCTGCGTGGGCGCGGCGCCCGCCAGGTTGGCGAATTCTTCCAGCGTGGCGTTGTAGGTGCGGAACTTCAGGCCCGCCAGGTCATCCACGCTGTTGATTTCCTTGGTGGTGTACAGGCCCTGCGGCGGCCACGGCACCGCGTACAGCACCATCATGCCTTGCTCGTCCAGCAGACCGTTGATCACGTCTTTCTGTGCCGCCCACAGCTTTTGGGCGTCGTCATAGTTGGTGGCCAGGAACGGCAGCGAGTCTGCGCCGAAGGCCGGGTTGTCATTGGCCAGCAACGACAGAAAAAACTCTCCGACGGGCACCTGGCCGCTGCGGACTGCCTTGCTGATCTCGGGGTGCTTGAACAGCGAACCTGCGGAATGGACCTTGATTTCAAGGGCGCCGTCTGTGGCCGCGGTCACGTCCTTGGCGAAGTCGTGGATGTTCACGGTATGGAAGGTGGCGTCCGGATAGGGCGTCGGCATGTCCCAGGTCTCGGCCTGCACTTGCATGGCCAACCCGGCCAGCGCGGCAACCGCGCCACCGGCAATCTTCATCAGTTTCATTTTGGCTCTCCCTGCTTGAGTACTGGCGCAGAAGCTGACTCAACGTTTGCGATTTGTCAACGTTTTGTTATCGTTTTGACCAAAACACTGCAGAGTCCAAAGGTCAGCACGTTGAAAACACACGCCCTTCATGCCAAAACACTGATAATTTCTCAGCGTTTTGCAGATCAAAAGGCCGCAATATGACCGATTCTTCCCCCGACACACGCCGCATCGTTTCCTCTCGCCACTTGGCCGAGGGCGAAGGCTGGGAACTTTCCGAACTCGAATTCGGCCTGATCATTGTCTATAATGCGTTCTCACGCTGGATGACCCGTTGCATGGCCGCAGCCGGGCAGGCCGATCTGGGACCGCTCGACATCCTGATCCTGCACAACGTCAACCACCGCGGACGCGACAAGCGCCTGACCGACATCTGCTTTCTTCTGAACATCGAGGACAGCCACACCGTGAACTACGCCCTGCGGAAACTGCTGAAGGCTGGGCTTCTGACGTCGGAAAAGCGTGGGAAGAGGTGTTCTACCGCACCTCGCCCGAGGGAGTGGAGCTATGCGACGCCTACCGGAAAGTTCGCCAGCAATGCCTGCTGGAAGGGCTGTCAGCCACCGACCTGTCGGGCCCGGATCTGAGGGACCTGGCCCGCGATCTGCGGGCCCTGTCCGGCCACTATGACCAGGCCAGCCGCGGCGGCGTCTTTGTAGCGCCTTAGCATCCGCCCACGCAGCATGATCGGTAAGAAATAAAATGGTGCGGGTGGAGGGACTTGAACCCCCACGCCTTGCGGCGCCAGAACCTAAATCTGGTGCGTCTACCAATTTCGCCACACCCGCAACACGGCGCCGACGCGCCGAATGGAAGGGCTGATAACAAACCTTTTGGACAAGCGCGAGAGGAAATCTTGCCGTCTGCGGCGGAATATTGACCCCCGTTCGGAAACAATGGAAATGACCTAGGCGAGGGGAAGATCGACCCGCGCAACGGCGCCAGAATGTTTGGCATCCGGCTTCCCGGTTTATTTTTATCGCCAAATGGATTTCTTGACGCGGAAACCCGTCGTTTTCGGAGCGAAACAAAGCGCCATAATTGTTCTGTTTTTGGACACATTCCCAAATTTTCAAAAATTGCTAAATTCTCGCTGACGTTGTGGATCTCATTGGGACGTCTCTACCACCCTTATCAACCCCGCACTGAACCAATAGCAATGCGGTCCCTCCGCCTTCTGCCGTGGCGTGAACTCATCCTCTGATCTGGTTTTCCATTTTTCATATATTGTACAAAACACTAACCATCAGTCGAATTCATCACGACAAACCAAATCGCACGCCGAAACACACCCCGGTTTCAAACCCGGCGGTCCTGTCTATTTTAATTATTACACCCTGAAGTTGCGGCATTGTCATGCAACGGCCACCATAATTGCGCCACATTTCAAACGCCAAAATATCTCAATCACGTCAAAATAACACCGTGATGAAGGTAATTCTGTCTACCAAGGAGTTAATGAGTCTTTTTCGCCTTTACGGCACCGTACGAGTTTTTTGCTCAACTCCAGTACAAGGGTCTCAGTCGTGACCGAACAGATCAACTCCGCTGCCACCGAGCAAGACGTCGTCTTTCTTGCAAGAGAAAGCTTTGTCGGCGAGCTCAAAAACCTCAACCAGCAATTCCCGAACACAGGTTTCGGCATTGCCCTGAAGACGCATGAGGGCAACGAATACCTGTTGGCAAATGCGCGAATGCCCCTTCCATCGGCCAAATCAAATGGGTTTCCGACCGGACGTCGGGTCGCGCGCCTGGACAATGGAACCCGGTTCAGCTCGATCGAAGTGCTGGCCGATTCGCGCGCCTTCGATACCATCTCGCCCGGAACCGAGGCCGAGATGCTGGGCAACGCTCTCGAACTGATCGCCCGGATCGACAGCTTTTCAGGCATGGCGCCTGCCAGTTTGACGGAATCCGGGCATACCCAAATCGCTGCAACCGGAACCGGAGGCTGAACATGGCCCGCAACGACCACCTTTTGTCTGTAGGAAACGAGGCATTGGCGCCGATGTCGGAAGCCATGTCCGCACTGACGACACAGATCGACCAACTGACAGAGGTGGCGGATGCGCGCTCGACTGCGCGGCTGGCCACGCTCAAGACCCGTATGGAAAACTTCACCGCCAGCGTCACTTTCGTCGGCCAGGTGAAGGCGGGCAAATCTTCGATCGTCAACATTCTGGCCGGTCGGCCCGGTCTGCTGCCGTCGGATGTGAACCCGTGGACCTCGGTCGTGACCACGCTGAACATCAACACCCGCATGCCCGGTGAATACAGATCCAAGTTCACCTTCTTCGAGCAGGAAGAATGGGACAATCTTATGGTCGGCGGTGGCCGTTTGGGCGAACTGGCCAATCGCGCAGGCGCCGACGACGAGATAGAGGACATCCGCCGTCAGATCGCGCAGATGAAGGCCAAGTCCGAGGAACGCCTTGGCAAGCATTTTGACCTGATCCTAGGCCAAAGCCACCAATACGATTACTTCGACGAAGAGCTGATCCAGCGCTATGTCTGCCTGGGTGACGAAGACGATCCGGACATCAACCCGAAAACGGGCCGGTTCGCCGACGTGACCAAAGCCGCGGAATTGTACATGGACATTCCGCAGTACCCGATCGCGCTGAAATTGTGCGACACGCCGGGCGTCAACGACACGTTCATGGTGCGCGAACAGATCACTCTGCGCAGCCTGCGCGGATCGGAGGTCTGCGTCGTGGTTCTGGCGGCAAGCCAGGCGCTGACCACTATGGACATGGCGCTGATGCGGATCATCGCGCAGTTCGAGAACCGGCAGATCGTCCTGTTCGTCAACCGGATCGACGAGCTGACCGACCCGGTCAAGCAAGTCCCCGAAATTCGCGACCGAATTCAGGATACACTCAAGCAAAACGGAATCGACACAAGCACCAGCGTTGTTTTCGGCAGTGCGTTGTGGGCCGAGGCCGCGCTGACCGGCAACCCGGACATTCTCACCGACGATTCCCGCCAGGCCCTCAACACGTTCTATCTGGCCGCCGGCTTTGGAGATCAGGCCGCATCGCTGGACAAGATCTGGGCCCTTTCTGGTCTGCCTGACCTGCTGTTGGCCATGAACGAACGTATCGCCCAAGGCGCAGGAACGCGTCTTTTGGACCGTGTCCGTCACCGCGCCCGCAACATCGCAAGTCAGATTCGCGCCACCTCGGTCGCAAAGAGCCTGTCGGGCGGAGACGGCGTTGTTCGCGATCTTGACGGCGTGTCACCCGAAGATGCGATCGCCACCGTCGCGGCCGAATATGACAAGAAAGCTGCTGTACTGACGACGTCCCTGCGCGACAAGGTGTTGGAACGTCTGGCTTCGGCCGAGGCAAACTTCGTCAAACGTGCAACGGACTCGTTGATAGCGCATCTCGAGCAGAACGGCGAACAGGGCACCTGGCAATACGACCCGGCCGGGCTTCGTACCCTTCAGAAGGCCGCCTATTTCAGCTTTGCCCGCGCAATGCGCAAGGACGCCAGCGCGCTGTATTCCGCAGCCGCAGCGGATGTCGAGGCCCTGTATCAGAAGCTTCTGGGTAACCACTTGGGCGAATTCAGCATCGAGGCGCCCATTGTGCCGCGCGTACCGCCGCCATTGGGCATTGGCAGAACGATCGCGCTGGACCTTCAAAGCACATGGTGGCGTCGCTGGTGGCAACGCCGGAAAGGGTTTGAAGCCTATGCGGCGGACTACACCCGCCTGATCGCATCAGAAGCCAATTCGATCACCAAGGATCTCGAAGAAACCCAGATCGCAGCCGTTCTGGAAAATGTTCGGGCCGTCCTGTCGGATTTCATGCGCGAGCAGCAGGAAACCCTTCTGAGCATCTCGCAATCCGCCGAAAAGGCACCGGGGACCGCCCCGGACCTGATGGCCGGGCTCGAGCCGAAGAAGTCACGTGACGAAATCCTCGGCGACATCCTCAAAGACCTCAGCAACGAAGCAGCGTAAGAAAGCCATGGCAAAAGATTCACAAATCCGCTTCGTCTCTCCTCGGGCATGGGAACGCATCGAGCAGTGGTCCCGCCGCAAACCGGTTTTTGCGCTGATGGGAGAGTTCAGCGCCGGAAAGTCCACGCTCATGAACTTTCTTCTGCGCAAGCAGGCCCTACCGACGCAGGTTACGGCCACCCAGCTGCCGCCGGTCTGGTTCAGTTGGGGCAACAAACCGGCTTACGTCCAGCGCCATGACGGGACCACTTCTCCGATTGGTTTGGACGAATTGGACAAGGTGGGCGTCAACGACGCGCAGTTCATCCGCATCTATCTTGAAGCGGACATTCTCGAGGCCGTCGACCTGATCGACACGCCCGGCATTTCGGACCCCAAAATTCAGGCCGATGTCTGGCGCCGTGCGGTAGGTCAAGCCAACGGGGTGCTATGGTGTACGCACTCGACGCAGGCCTGGCGCGAGACCGAACGCGCCACGTGGGTTTCGTTGCCGGAACGGCTTCAGCACAACTCGCTTCTGTTGGTCACGCGCGCGGACGCACTGGATCTGAAAGACCGCCAGAAAGTGCTCCGCCGCATCAACCGCGAAGCGGGGCACCTGTTCAATCGGACAATCCTGTTTTCCGCCCGTGACGCGATCATCGCGCGTGACAAAACGGGCGACGCCGAGCTGTGGTCGCGCAGCGGCGGCGGCAAGATGATCGACAGCTTTCTTGAGATCACCGAGCAGATCATGGACAGCCGTGCGGAAAAACTTGCCCGCTACCAGATCGACAAGAGCCTCGCCGGCACGCCCCCGGTTCAACCGGTGCGTCCCGAACGATCCGATCGCCAGACCGCAGCCGAAGAGCCCGCGCCTTTCAAGTTGACCAACCCGTTGGATCAGGATGATGGATTCGAAGCGGTCCGGAACTCGGACGATGTGATCGCAACCTTCCCGGTTCGACCGGCCCGGGTGGAGCGCCGCGGCGAGTCGACCGAACGCGAGCGGATCAACCCCGATGACGCCGACCGCTTGCGCGCCGAAATGACGCCAGTGCCCGATGACGATTTGCGAGCGCTGTTCCGGGACGAGGATGAGGATCGGCTCAGCGTCGCCGCAACTTCGACTGCGGTGACTCAGCTGGACGACGAAGACTTTGACGAGGTCGATGACGATACGCTCGATTTCGAGGACGACGAAATGCTGGTCGCAGACGCCGATGACCAGACCAACGATCAGGGTGCCCAGGACGAAGACCTGCTGGCCACGCTGTCAGAACGTTTGGTTGGCGAGTCCCCCGCGCCGGCAGCAGACGAACAGGACGAGACCCCGGCACCCAGTGTCGAAGACTCGGTCTCGTCCATTGCTTCGCTGTTGTCCCAGCAACAGGGTGACGATGCCACGACCTATGAACCTGAGCCGGAATCGAACGGCTTGATTTCGGCCCAGACCCCTGAAGACCAGGAACCCGAAGTGCCTTGTGAGCAGGTCGGCGAAGGCGAAACCTCGCTGGAACACCTTTTGAGCGTGCCGGCAGGAGCTCCGCTTAGCGCGGCGGCGATGTGGCGGGAAATCGCGGCCAGCGAAGATATTCCCCAAGACGTGGACGGGCTGCACGCCGTGTTCCAAGCCTTTCTTGAGGAGTTCGACAAGATCGCTCACGAGCACACCGGGCGCGACGAACAGGACAGGATTCAACCGGTGCCAAATCCGAAAGACAGGGCGGAGTGGCATGTGTTGTAACCGGGCCTCAAGGGACACGCGGGAAACGATAAACCGTTTCCCGTCCCGAACGGCAATGCTACTCAGCGGCGCGACGGTTTCGAACCGCTCCGCCTTTGGGCTTAATAAGGGATAACAGAGCTTTAGATGACGATTGACGCCGCATTGACCACCGCCATGGAGACCATTCCCGACTGCATCGCAGCGGGATATGTCGACATGGAAACGGGCATGCTTCTGGGCATGTCGGCAACCGGCACCGAGGATGGCGCAGCCTTGGAAACCCTCGCCGTTGCGGTGGCAAATCTGTTTCAGGGTCGGGGCGTTCAAGCATTCGAAGCGCTGTTGGCCTCGGCCGGACTACAGGATCCGGAGAACCCGGGATTTGGGGAAATCTCGGTGTTTTCGAACGACCGGCTGCACATCTTCATGCGGACCCGGGCCTATCCGGAACACGTGGTCTGCTACATCTGCCGCGACAGCGCGAATATCGGGCTGACGCTTACAAAATCACATCTCAGCCTGGGGCCGGTAGCGGCCGCAGTTTAGACGGGACCAGAGGGGGTCACGGCATGATGGCGACAGACATAATCGACATGCTCGAAAACATCGGGCGGTCTGCGACGCCCCGTTTGTCGCCGGCCGTTCGGTTGACCGGGGACACGGCCGAGGCCCGGCGGGCCAGCATACTGAACCTGATCCGGGGAACGGTTCTTCCAAGACGCCTGGAGTTCAACGCCCAGAACGGAACGATCCTGGCGATCGAGGTGAACAGCTCACGGATCACGGATGTTTATTCGGCAAGCACCGGCGCCCTTCCGGATTTCGAAACCGAACCGCGCGAAGCGCTGATCAAAAAGCTGGCGCGGCTCGTGTCCGACCTAGCCGCGACTGCCCCACCGATCGAAGTTGTGTCTTTGAAACCGGACGGTCCGCTGGAGGCGGATGACGTCGGCATCACGTTCAGCGAAATGCAGAAAGCCTGTGCCGAGATCGTTCTACCGTCAGAGCCGCGGGTTTCGGTTGTCCCGGATCCCGTCGAGGACACGAAAGAGCAGGACAGCGCTGAAGGGCAAGAACCCAGCGTAGCCGCGGCTTTCTTCGACGGCGCCGAGCGGTTCGCCATGGGACGCCTGCTGACAAGTGCGGAGGGGGCGACCCACCAGTTCGATGGCGTGTGCGCCGATGGACAGCCTCTTCATCCTTCGGATGATCTGTTGACCCGGTTCGCACAGGATCTGGCGGGATGGGATGCCGACAATGCCGGGCTGCTCGAGCAGCCGCAACTGATCGTCATGCGGCCGTCAGGCGGCAAGGGCGCGGGTGTCGCTCTGGTTCGGGATGGTCGCAATACAGCCGCCGCCGTACATGACGCGCGCAAGCTGGGTGCCGTCGTCAACCTGTGGAAATCTCTGCGGGAGTCGGTCTGATGGCACCGCTTTCGCGACAGTTGAAGTTAAGTTTGAAGCAAACCTTGGGTACCAGTTTTTAGGGTAGTGTTATGAGTGAAACCAACCGCCGGGAATTGATCCGGATCGCCAGCGAAATGAAAGAGGTGAGCAATGACGAGACCTGTCAGTTCATCTCTCGCATCGTTGACGATCTCAGCGGCCTGAAACCGTCGATTGCATTCGTCGGGCAGATCAAGGCCGGAAAGTCCCGCCTGATCAACGGCTTTACGGGACAGGCAGAATTTCTGCCGTCGGACGTGAACCCGTGGACGACCGTGATCACCGACATGCATTTCGGACATCCCTCCGGGCGCACATCGGGGGCCGAATTCCATTTCTTCGACAACCGCCAATGGCAGGCGCTGATCGCCGAAGGCGAAGAACTGCGCAACATGTTCCCCGACGATGAGGACAGCTATAAGCGCGAGATGATCGAGGAGCAGGTCGAGGCGATGAAAAACCGCGCTCGTCTGCGCCTGGGTGACAGTTTCGAACAGCTGATGGGCCAGCATCACGACCTCGAAGAACTGACGTCTGATGACCTTGCCCGCTATGTCTGTGCCGGGGATGATCCGACCGACGAAGCCGAACATGATCCGGGATCGGACCGGGGTTTGTACAGCGACATCACCCGCAAGGCCGAGGTGTATTTTGATCTTGGACACTTCCCGTTCCCGCTGACCGTGACCGACACGCCCGGCGTCAATGATCCGCTGTTGATCCGCGAAGAGATCTCGCGCCAGTACCTCAAGGAATCCGACTTTTTCGTCGTGGTTCTGTCCGCGCACCAGGCCCTGTCGCGCGCCGATTTGAAACTGTTCCGGCTGATGCAGGCGCTTGAGCTGGGTCAGATCGTGGTTTTCATCAACCGGGTCGACGAATTGGGCGGCGGTGCGGAAGACGCGGCGAAAGTACGCGCCGACGTTTTGGACGGGTTGGAAAAGGCGCTGGGGAAGTCCAGCATCGACGTTCTGATGGGCAGCGCTCAGTGGGCGCATTACGCACTGACCGGGGACGAAACCGGCGTCAACCACGATCACATCCTCGCCTGGCTGCGGGCGCATCCCGAACAGATGAAGCAGTACCTTGCCGGCGTCGAAG
This sequence comes from Ruegeria sp. BC8, assembly GCF_056535705.1. Lineage (NCBI taxonomy): Bacteria > Pseudomonadati > Pseudomonadota > Alphaproteobacteria > Rhodobacterales > Roseobacteraceae > Ruegeria > Ruegeria sp. BC8. The sequence continues at coordinate 410,121 of NZ_JBQFIV010000002.1, forward strand.
AGATCAAACGCGGCCCCGGCCCCATCAGCCGCGAGGCGGTTCTGCGGTATGCCGCGATGATCGCCTCGGGCTTGCCCGATCTGCGCCGGCATGTCACCACCGCGCTGACTGACGGCCCGCGCAACGAACAACTGCGTATGGCGTGGCAACATCTGAACGGCTTTGCCCAGGGCGAGCTGGAACGCAGCAAGGCCCGCCTCCGCGCGCTGGAAGAAGATGGCCAACCTTCGGACGATGCGGCTGACGAGAATGACAAGACCCTCGCCGAGTTGCGCAAGCTTGTATCGGACAAAACCGCAGAAATCACCCGCGACATGGATGATGTTCTGGCAAACTTGCGTGGTGTGATGGATGACACCGTGGCCGAAGCCGTCGTATCGGTTGTGCGCGGACCCGACGGGCAATCCCCGTTGCTTGCCAAAGGTGGCGCAACCGAACTGAACTTTACACCGTTGCGCGAACGCATGCGCGAACTGGTGCAGGGTGCGACTCAGGTCATTCGCCAGCGGATGCTCAGCGAACTCTATGCCATCGACATGCAGGCCAACGCGTCTCTGCGGTCCCTGCCGGGCTGGCAGGAGCCGACCGACAGCCGTATGAACACCAGTGCCGTGCGCTGGTTCCGTCCGGATACCACCGCATTGACCCGAGGGATTACGGTCGAGTTGCGGGTGAACTGGTTGTCGCGTCTGATTTCGCGGAAATCCGTCGTCTCTCGCGCCGAGCGCATGATCGTGCAGGAATTCGAGATGATCGGAGACGATCTGATCGATACCGCGCGTGAGAACCTGCTGGAGCGCCTGAATACCGCTCTGGACCATTTCCTGGCCCTGCTCGCCGGGCATCTTGAAAACCGCACCGCGACGGGCGAGACATGTGAGCGCACCCAGGCGCAGGTCGATTTCGACCGCGCACGCCGGATCGCGGACGAATTGCAATCGACCTTTGGCGCTGAACACAGCGACGAACGACAAGCGGAGGCCGCCGAGTGATTGAATTTCCCGGAACCGAGACGGAAGTGCGTCAGCTTGACCGTTTTCTGACCGCAACCGAACGCCTTCCGTCCACGCCCGAGTTGGACGACATGCGCGCGCGGGCACAATCCCACGCCGAGCGGTTGTCAAACGCGGTCTCAATCGGTTTTGCAGGGGAATTCGGCGCCGGGAAGTCCAGTCTTGCCAACATGCTCGCCGGAGCTGACATCCTGCCCACGGGTCCGCAACATCTGAAATTGCCTCTGGTGATTGTCACCTATGCGGACACACCTGAAACGACCGTTGGGTGGTGGGACCGCGAGCCAAAGGTTTATTCCGGCATCGCCCTGGAAAAGGCCGCGGCCGACAATCCTGATTTTATCTCGGTGGGGCTGAACACCCCTGCCCTGCGCGAAATCTCGTTGTTCGACCTGCCCGGCTCCGGTGCGCTGGACGACACTTACAAACAAACGCTTGATTTGTTGAAATTCGTCGATTGCGCCATCTGGTGCACGAACGGAACCAACGCTTGGCGCGAGACCGAGCGCCATTTGTGGGCACAAGTCCCGCAAAACCTGCGCGACAACAGCTTGCTAGCCGTCACTCACACGGACCTGCCCCCTGTCCGCGACGCCCTCGATCGCGTTCTGTCGCGGTTGGAGAAGGAGAAGTCGGGCATGTTCCGCGCGATCGTACCGATCGGGACACCAGTTGCCGTTCGCGCCATGGCGCAAGAGCCGGAACCGGACTTCGCCTTGTGGGAAACCTGCGGCGGCCAGAACCTTGCGGAGAAGGTGCTTGAAATTGCATCGCATCGCCGCCGAACGGATCTGGAGGCCGCGCGGCAGGACCTTGCCGCTGACTTCCTGCCGTTCTTGGAGACATTGACCGGCGCGGGCGAAGCCGCAGCCTCGGACACCAGAACGGTACAGCCCAGTCTGGAATCTGCGCTGCCGCCGCTGGACAACCCGATCCTCGAAGACTGGCTGGCGGCGATCGCCAGCATTTACGAAGACCTGCGCGACAGTTCGGACATCGAACCGGCCGCCTTCCTGCAAAGCTGTCAGGAAATTGTCGAGGATTTTGCTGAACGGCTGGAAAACGGGTCCGAGATCGATCCCGAAGCCGACTGGATTCCGGGCGAGTTCGAAAAGGCCACCGACCTGCTTCTGCTGCTTCAATTCGAGAGCGGCGAAGGGCCACTCAAGGATGCGATCAGCATACTGGCGCAGCTCAGCGACAACCTGGCGTGGGCCGGCAGCACGGTCGCTTCGGCCCCTCCGAAGACCGGAACCTGAGTCATTCCCGCAAGATTGATTGAGCCGCGGCGCGAATCGTTAACACTGGAATCATGATTCCATTGTTTCAGATCCGTGGACCATGGGTCGTCTGGCGCCCGGACTGAATCCTTTTTGTTCGCCGGGAGACACTACATATATGTATTCTATCAGATTTTTAATCAATATATTGATCTGCGCCCGAAACCGTTCTCAGTGAAGCCATGAGGCGGCCCCATTAAAGTCAAATTTGAAACGTCTAACCGTTCTCAAGTGTCCTGCGGTTGTGTTGGTTGTGTGTTCGTGGGCTGATTGCCCGGTTATTTTGGCCGCAAGTTTTTGGAATGATGGGCGGGAAGAAATGAACCACAACCAGGCTGTCGGTGCATCGCACGACGAACCTCAAATTCAAGGTCTGCAACCGGGCGCGAAACTGCTGCGCGGCCAGTACGAAATTCTTCGCTTCCTCAGCAATGGCGGGTTCGGCATCACGTATTTGGCGCGTGACAGCCTGGAACGCGATGTGGTCATCAAGGAATGCTATCCGGGTGCCTTGTGCCGCCGCAACGGTGACCTGGTCGAACCCAATGATCCGGCCTTCAAGGACGACCTACGCGCGATCATCGACCTGTTCATTCAGGAAGCCCGCAACCACGCTCGCCTGGTCCACCCCAATATCGTCGACGTGCACCAGGTCTTCGAAGACAACGATACTGCATATATCGCGATGGACCTGATCCGTGGATGCGATCTGCTGGATTACATCGAGGACCCCAAGACCGAAACCGGCCCGGACTTTATCGTCCAGGTCACCGAAAGATGCTGTCCGCGGTTTCATTCATCCACCAAAGCGGGATGCTGCACCGGGACATTTCGCCAGACAACATCCTGATCGACGAAAACGGCGAACCGATCCTGATCGATTTCGGCGCCGCGCGCGAACAGGCTGCCAACCAATCGGCGGCGCTGTTGACGCTTCGGGTGATCAAGGATGGGTACTCGCCGCACGAGTTCTACGTGCGCGGCTCGGAGCAGGGTCCCAGCAGCGACTTGTATGTGTTGGCGGCAACGCTCTACCACGCGATCAGCGGCGAGCGCCCGATCGACGGCCAATCGCGCCTGAATGCCTTCAACAACGGACAGAAAGATCCCTATCAGCCGCTGACCGGTCGCTTCCAGGGTTACCCGGATGGCTTCCTTGAGGCGATCGACAAGGCCATGGAGGTCCACGCGACCGACCGCCTTCAATCCGCACTGGACTGGTTGCGGATGTTCCGCGGCCCCGGTGTCGAATTCGACAGCTTTGCCTATCGCCCCGTTTCGGTAATTGTCGCCTTGGACGGCAAGGACGAAGAGGCCGAAAAGGCCCGCATCAAGGCCGAAAGCGAAAATGCCGAAGCGGTGGTAACAGCCCTGCTGGCCGGCAATTCCGATCTGGCTCTTGGGCATGGCGAAAAGAACGACGACGGTCCGGCAAGTTTTGCCCAGAAGGACGAGCCCGCAGCGGCGGTGGATACGGTCGTCCAAAAAGGATCGGGCGGCAACGGCAAGTTGATCGCGGGTGTCGCCGCAATCGCGATTCTGGCCGCTGGTGGCTTCTTCCTGATGTCCGGCGGCTCGACCGAGACGGACCCGGAACCGATCCAGACCGCGACGCCCACCGAAACGGCCGAACCTGCCGAAACGCAGACGGCTGAACCAGTGATCGCACCAGAAGCAACCAAGGCAGAAGAAACCGCAGCAGCAACAGAAACAGAACAGCAGGTGGCAGAAGACCAGCCTGTCGAGCAGGCCGCAGCGGCTGTCACACCGCCGGCGGTGGATACACAGGAAGAAGCGGCTCAGCCCAAAGAACCTATCGAAGTGGCGGCGGTTGCACCGAGCGCTCCGGTCAATCTGGCCGAGACCCAAGTCAGCTATGCCCATTGGGATGTCAAAATCCCGTTCTCGACTTCGCAGCGGCGCGCCTCGACCGGAAACATCATCGCCATCACCGGTGTGGATGCCGACCAGGACATGTCCACGATCGGTGAATGGGTTCAGCGAGGCGCGGCGATCTATACCCTGAACGGCAACCCTGTGCGCGCCGGAACGACGCTTGCCGCACAGGTTCTGGACAACCTTCAGGTTGACCCGGACGGCTATATCCGTGTCGCGGCGCGGTATCGCCCCATCGGACAGACCCGCGCGCAGAACGGTCTGCTGGCCCTGCCCGCAATCCGCGAGTTCGGGCTGGCCAACGGTTACTCGTTCGAAGCCCGCGGCGCTGATTTGCCCGAATGGCAGACAGTTGTTGCCGGAGCACCGGCCGCAACGGCAGGTGGCCTGCAGACCGGCGACATTCTTGTCCGCGAGACTGTCTCGGGAACTGAGATAATTGCTGCCGACAGTCTGGATACTGCGCTGAACGCGTTGGTTTCCGAAAACAAGCCCGAAGCACGGTTGGTTGTGCTTAGAAACGGGGCGGAAACAACCGCCGTGATGCCTTTGGCGCAGGAGTGATCAGACCGGTACGTATTTGATCCGCTAGTTTGTGTTTGCTGAGGAGGATGCCGCGTTTTGGCCCTCCTGGTGGGGACCGGCCCACCGCGGAAGGTAAGAGTGTTTCAGGTTTCCAACTTCATAAGTGCCGCTGCGCCATGCGCAGCGGTTCGTAACCCCACGGGTCACCTAAGCCCGTGCAAGTAGTCAAAGGTGTCGACACCATGTTCAAATACAAAAGCCCACTCAGCCGGCTTCTCGAGGGTGCCGGCAAAACCAAAGAAGCCGAAGGGTCGGAACCCGAAGTCGAAACGACAGACAAGGCCGAGCCGATTGCGGACTTCAATGCACTGCGCCAGGCTCTGGCTGGTGGAAACCTGAGCACGGACAGCTACGAGGAAACCGACGAACTGATCCCTGAAGAGAAGATGCCCGATTTCGCCGAGACCGAACAGACGGTGGAAGAGGCAACAGAGAGCGAAGAAACAGCCGAAGCCGCGCCTGAAGCGCCGGAAGAAGCCGAACAGGTCGTGACGCTGCACGTTGCGGCAACCGAAGAAGAAGAGACCATCCAGTCGGTCATGGCCGAAACTGCCGAACCCGATCTGGAGGAAGTCCAAGAGGAAGAGGCCTCGGCGCCGACCCCGTTCGAGTTGCCGGAACCCATTGCAATCGAAACCGCCCCGGACGAAGCAGCGGCAGATGCCGAACCTGTGGCCAGCGAGCCCGAAGAAGCCGAAGCCGCTCCGGAAGCAACCGAAGCGCCGGCCTCGGATCGTCGGTCGCGCGTCAAGACCACCTTCCTCGGGTTCGAGCGCCCTGACACACATGTGCAGGAACTGATCGAAACAGCCGAGCCGGTGGCCAAGACCGAAACCGCAGGCGCGACATTCCCGGTCGGTTGGCTGGCAGTAACCAGTGGCCCCGGGCGGGGGTCCAGCATCACGCTGACCGAAGGGCTTATGCAGATTGGCCGCAACGATGACCAGGCGATCCAATTGGATTTTGGCGACACCGGGATTTCACGGTCGAACCACGCCGTCATTGCTTATGACCCCGAAGACCGCAAATGCTATCTGGGCCATGGCGGCAAGGCAAACCTTGTGCGCCTGAACGGCAAACCCGTTCTCAGCACCGTGCCGCTGTCCAGCGGCGACCTGATCCGCATCAGCGAAACGTCGCTGCGGTTCGTGGCCTTCTGTGACGAAAACTTCGACTGGCGGGACGCGTAACGGATGCTGGCTACTCCGGCATATGACATTGCACTGATCCTTGATCAGGGTCAGCGCGACACGCAGGAAGACGCGGTTGCCTCGCGGGTCTTTGACGCCGCTAACGCCGGTTATGTCGTGGTGGCAGACGGGATGGGCGGTCACGCCGCGGGCGAAGTGGCCTCGGATCTGGTGGTCAAGTCCTGGTGCGAAGTGCTCGACGCAGTTCTGGAGACTCCGGAATTGACCGAGAATACGCTGCTGGATGCGCTGCCCATGGCCGCAATGCAGGCCAACGCGGCCGTGGCGGGGTACGGCGACGACCAGCAACAAGGCTTCAACATGGGCTCGACCCTGCTGGGTGTTCTGCTGCTGGGCAACAAAGTGTTCTGGATCTCGATCGGCGACAGCCCATTGTACCTGTTCCGCAACGGCGTTCTGTCTCAGATTAACGAAGATCATTCGATGGCCCCGGTCATCGACGCACAGGTGACCAGGGGAGCTGTCCGAAGCCGAAGCGCAGTCCCATCCCGACCGCAACCAGCTGACCTCGGTCATCATGGGCGCGGCGATCCCCAAGGTAGACTGCCCCGAAGACGCGCTGGAACTGACGACCGATGACATCCTCATCCTCGGCAGTGACGGGCTGCAGTATCTGGTCAACCACGACATCCAGTCCATCCTTCAGGACAACGCTTCGGCCCTCTCCCAGGACATCGCCGACAGCCTCCTCAAGGCGCTGATCGCCAAGGGTGATCCGGATCAGGACAACATTTCAATCGCCGTCATCAAAACGGCCCGACAATAACAAAGCAAAGCAACAGGACCCATGAGAACACACCTGATCATATCCAGCATTGCCCTGGCGGCAGCAACGGGGGCAGCCTCGGCGCAAGAGGCATGCTCGACCTACGAGATCCAGCGCGGCGACAGCCTGCGTGAACTGGCCATAAAGGTCTATGCGACCGAAGACTATCGCATCATCTACGACGCCAACCGCGACACGATCGGGTCCAACCCCAACATCATCCGCGTCGGCGACGTTCTGACCTTCCCTTGCCTCGAGGATGTCGGCCGCGCCGCGCCTGAACCGGAAACCGAGGCCGAGCGCATGGCCGCCGAGATGGCAGCCGAACTGGTCAAGGCCGCGGAAGAACGTGC